>CAMAQH010000013.1 GCA_945860295.1 Prosthecobacter debontii | reverse complement strand
TCCCTCGCCTGGCGGGTTTCACCCCCGTAGATCACCCAAGGCGTGATTGCCTCGTCTTGGAGAGATCCGCGCCAGAAGTCGAGTCCCTTGAAGAAGTCGCTTGCCACCGTTTCCCCAGCCTTGATCTCAACGGCTTGAAACGTATGCGGAGCGGTTTCGAGGTAAGCGTCAATCTCATGACCTTCCTTGTCCCTTAGATAGTGAAGGCTTGGTTTGATGCCGCTGTTGGTTTGAGCCTTGAGCAGTTCGGTCATTGCCCAGTTTTCAAAGAGTGCGCCGCGCTGAGGATGGGCGACTAGGTGATCAATCCGGCGAATGCCCATGAGCCAACCCGCGAGGCCGGGATCGACAAAGTACAGCTTGGGCGTCTTGATCAGCCGCTTGGATGAATTGCTAAACCAGGGCCGAACGAGGAACATCAGATGACTGGCCTGCAACACCGAGAGCCAGGCATCGGCGGTTACTCGCGTGATACCGGTGTCGTTGGCCAAAGATGACACATTCAGTAGCTGGCCGATGCGCCCGGCGCACAACTGCACAAAGCGCTGGAAGGTGCTTAAGTCCTGAATGTTGAGGATTTGCCGCACATCTCGTTCCAGATAGGTGCTGATGTAGTCTTGGATCCATATAGTCGCATCGACGGGACGATCATAAACGGGTGGGAACAGGCCTTGGAAGAGCAACTCGTTGACCGAAGCAGGCGCTCGGCCTGCGTCCTGCAATTCCATCAGCGAAAAGGGCAGGAGCGTCATGAGCGAGGCTCGTCCCGCCAGCGATTGAGTGATGGATTCGATCAAATCGAACTGACTTGATCCGGTAAGAATGAAACGCCCAAGGCGTTTGTCGGCATCCACCACCCCCTGCAAATAGGAGAACAGGCTCGGGCAGCGCTGAACCTCGTCCAAGATGGCACCGTCTGCCGCCTGGCGCAGGAATCCGCGAGGGTCTTCCTTGGCAAAGGCGCGGGTGTCCGGGTCTTCGAGGGAAAGATAAGGCAAATGGGGGGCGAGCAGTCGGGATAAGGTTGTCTTGCCGGACTGCCGTGGCCCTGTGATGGCCAAGATCGGAAAACTGGCCAAGCGCTCCTGCGCGGCCGCGAAGGCAGTGCGAGTGATGGGATTTGGTAGAAATACAGCCACAATGGCTAATTGTATTCCGAGAAATACAATGGGTCAAGAGCGTGTACTCCGATCACTACCCAAGAACGCCAAAACTCCATCATGATCTGTCCCGTTACCAGCGGCTGGTCATACCCACCTCAAACTTGATCGCCACTTTACCATCTCATGCACAAAACCCAATCCTCCTCCGCTTCTGCCCAGCTTTCACCCCCGAGTGCTCAGCCTTAACCTTCTTCGCCTTCGCAATCTCTCGCTCCAACATCCCCTGCGTCACCATCCACCGCTCCGGATTCGCATCCGTGCTTCCCGCATGAATCGCGTTCACGCAAATATTCAGAATGTCCCCACCACTGAGGCCCTTGGATAACTCCGAGAGAACCGCGTAATCCGCCTCAACCCGATCTGGATTGGGAAGATGAAGAGCGAAGAGTTCCCGGCGCATGGAGGCGTCTGGATTGCGAAATTTGATGTGGCGCTGAATGCGGCGAAGCAGCGCTGGGTCGTAGTTCTCAAATAGGTTGGTCGTGACGATCACCACGCCATCAAACCGATCCAGCTCCTGCATCAGGCAGTTGCGGTTCTGGTTGATGCTGGTGGAGCAGGACTCACCGGTTGAGACGCGCTTGGAGAGCAAGCTATCGGCTTCATCAAAGAACAGCACCGCACCCTGGTCACGGGCCGCAGCAAAGGCGGCTTTGATGTGCTTGGCCGTGTCGCCCAGATACTTGGAAATCACGGCGCTGTAGTCCACTTGGTAGAGCGGTTTGCTGAGGCGCAGGGCAATGCCCAAAGCGGCGCGTGTCTTGCCGGTGCCGGGCGGGCCATAGAAGTTGAGGATGCAGCGACCCTGCTGCGGCTGGATGCTGCTGAGGTTCCAGATGCGGTCCAGGTCAGCTCGGGTCTCCAGCGCTCGCAGCCCAGCCAGGATGTCCGTCTTCACCTCCGGATGTAGGATCAACTTGTCGAGATCGTGACGAGGCACCGGCTGCATCAGCCTTGTCGACGTTTGAACAAACCTTTCATATCCCAGGAACCATAGTCAAAATGGTCTGAAGTCCGGCGAATTGGGGGGTGCCTTGGGGTGCCTACGCGGTTGGGAACATAAAAGTCCCAGCGTGTGCTAAAGTGCGTGTGCTAAAAGGGCCAAATGTGTGCTAAAAAGCGTGTGCTAAAGTTTGCAGAGATAGCAGAAATTGCCAACAGCCTCATTTTCAGAAGTCCTTCATTTTGAAGGACTTAAAGTGGTCGGGCCGGCGAGATTCGAACTCACGACCTCTTGCACCCCATGCAAGCGTTCTACCAGGCTGAACTACGACCCGACCTTTTCGCAGAGCAGCGTTGTCGCCGCTCGGCTGAGGAGTCATCAACTTGGTGCGGGCAGAACTCTTTGCAACCAAGATGTTTAAGCCCGTGACACTTTCGTTTTATCACTCGGTGAACCTCGCACCCAGCCATTCATGATGAAGGCCAAGCCGATGACCACCATGAACACGGAGAAGAACTGGCCGCGCGTGAGTCCCATGATCCCGACTGCTCCAGAATCCGGCTGGCGCAAAAACTCCAAGCTGATGCGGGCGATGGCATATAGGATAAAGAAGAGCCCGCTGATGATGCCATAGGGCAGTCGCGGCCAGCGCAGCCGAATCGCCAGTAGAATGACGCAGAGAAAGAGTCCCTCGCCCAATGCTTCATAGAGCTGTGATGGATGACGCGGATGCAGCATGGCCTCCAGCGCTGCTCTACCGCCGCCATCCTTCTCAAAGAATGCGATGATTTCTGGACTGTGCTGCAATCCTGGCGGTAACGAGATCGGCGTGCCGCCCTGCTGCACAAAATCCTCGTGTAGAATCTCCGTCGGAAACTTCACCGCCCAGGCCACGTTCGCCACGCGGCCAAACAACTCGCCATTGATGAAATTGGCGATACGTCCGCAGAAAATGCCTAGTGGCGCACCGCACACCAGCGTGTCACCGATGCCCGCCCAGGAGATCTTGTGCCTCCAGGAATACCAGAGGCAAAATAACGCCACGCCTGCGATGCCACCATGACTGGCCATGCCACCTTGATGGATCATGAAGATCATCCAAGGACGTTCCACGAAGCTGTCCCAATCATAGAGCAGGATGTAACCAATGCGCCCGCCAAGCACGACACCAAACAGCGCCACCAGCGTGATGAAGTCCGCCACCTGTGTAGCCTTGATCTCTGAAAGCCCACGCTTGGCGAGAAACAACATCACCCGATACGCCAGATAAAATCCTAGCACATAAGCCAGCCCATACCAATGCAGTGCTATGCTGTCCGTGAAGCGCAGTAGATACGGACTGAGGTCGTGCAGGTAATAAGCAAGGCTTGCGGTCATGGTGGCCGCGAATCATCGTTTCAGCCCCAGCCTCCAGCAAGTGAAACTAGGCGTGACTGTGTGTGATGGCGATATTATCTTTTGAGCGGTTTATTTCATTACGGGGCGAAGGACCATGTTGCGGTAGTCCACGTTGGTGTGGTCACCCTGGAGGTAGATGGGGCCGGGCTTGGATTCATTACTGCTCATCGCACCGCCGGTGCAGCCGAGCACGGGCTGGTTGTCGATAATGGTCTTGCCATTGAGGATCACGGTGAGGTGACGGTCCACAAGCGTGATGTCCAGAGTCTGCCATTCGCCGATCGGCTTTTCAGCATTCACACTTGGAGTGATGCGGCTGTAGAGCGCACCCATGTGATGGGAATCGAGCGGCTTGCCGAAGCTCTCCATGATCTGCACTTCATAGATGCCGCGAAGGTAGATGCCGCTGTTGCTGCCTTCAGAGGTGCGGACTTCGGTCTTCAAATTAAAATCTTCAAACTCAGCCTCGGTTCGGAGGTTGCCGAAGTGCTTGTCCTTCTCCTTCACCACGCGGTTGATGAGAGCGCCATCTTGCAGGCTCCAGCCGTTGTCGGCCTTGTCATTCATGAGCTTCCAGCCGGTCAGATCCTTGCCATTGAGGAGCGCGATTGGGTCGCCATATTTCACCTTGGAAAGATTAGGTGCGGCTGGAATAGCGGGAATGCAGTTACCACTGAGATCGGCTGATTTGCCGACTTCTTTGCCTTCGGCATTGCGCTTCACGGTGGTCAGTTTGATGACATCACCCTCGACTTTTCCAGTCAACGTTTCAGTTGTCACCTTGCCTTCTTTGTTCTTCTGCTCGCGTGTCACGATCAGCGTGTCACCATCAACCTTTGTGGATGCTGTAGGCACGACGCTGCCACCTCCCCAAAGGACGCTGGAACTGAAAGCTCCATCCTTTTCCACCACGCCAAGCCAGCCTGCGCCACCGCCAGGAATGGTCAGTGCCCAGCGTCCCGTGAAGACGGAGTCCGCGTGCAGGTGACTGGTGAAAGAAAGGCCGAGAAGAAGGGAAGCAGTAAGGGGTCGTATCATGATAGGGCGGATAAAACGCAGCCAATCGCCTGGTTTATCGCCCGCCTATTTATCCTTTGCGAGCATCGCTTTGAGTCCGGCGAAGAAGTTGGTGTTCTCCTCCTGGCTGGGCGTTTCCTTCATATGAATCGTGTAGTCCATTTCATCGACATAAGTGCGGTCGAGTTCTTTGAGAAATGGACTGGGTAGTTCGGTCTGCTTTTGCCCCCACTTCATGCGGTAGCGGACATAGCTGAGCGTGAGTTTTTGCCTAGCGCGCGTGATACCGACATAGAGGAGACGGCGCTCTTCATCGACACGGCCCTCTTCATAGCTGCGCTTGTGTGGGAGGATACCCTGCTCGATACCGGGCAGATAGACGATGGGAAACTCTAGGCCTTTACTCGCGTGCAGAGTGATCAAGCACACACCCTTTTTCTTCTCGATGTCGTCCTTGTCTTCACGCTCGTCGTTCAGCGTGACTTCATCGAGAAAGCCTGCCAGGCCGTCCTTCTTGTTACGCTCCTGATAGTTGCCGAGCTGGTTGAGGAACTCAGCGAGTCCGCTTTCCCAACCGTGAAACTCTTCCGGCTTTTTAGCGAGCTTTTGCAGGAACTGCATATACTGCACTTCCAGGATCAGTGCCTCGGTCATGGTGACCAGATCAGTGCCGTGGGTGGACGCTGAGGCGGCGTATTTGCAAATGATCTCCGTAAATGCGCGGACGGCGTTGCGTGATTTTTCAGGGATCTGGCGCAGGAAAGATTCATCACAGAGAGCGACCCACACACTGAACTGCTTATGCATGCTGTGGTCCAGCGCCAGCTCTGCGGTGGTTCCACCGATGCCGCGCGTGGGTGTGTTCAGGATACGCAGCAGAGAGATGTCATCATGCGGATTGTGCAGCACCGTCAGGTAGCTGAGTACGTCTTTAATTTCACGCCGGTCAAAGAAGCTGCGCGCGCCAACGACTCGGTAGGTGATCTTTCTCTGCCGGAAAGCCTGCTCTAAAATACGGCTTTGATCATTGGTGCGAAAGAGCACGGCATAGGACTCCCAAGGCTCTTTGTTATTGAAGTAACCGGCCTCGATTTCTTTGGCGATCATCTCCGCCTCTTCCAGATCATCCTGCGCGGCGACGAGGCGCACGGGATCGTTGCCCGTGTTCCGGCTCCACAGTGATTTGGGGCGGCGGCCTGCGTTGTTTTTGATGAGGCTATTGGCCGTATGCAGGATGGCCGTGGTGGAGCGGTAATTTTCCTCCAACTTCACCACGGTCGGATCGGGAAAGAAGTTCTCAAACTCGGTGATGTTCGTGATCTCTGCGCCGCGCCAGCCATAGATCGACTGGTCGTCATCCCCCACGACACAAACATTGTAAGGCGCTGGCACAAGAGCACGCAACAGGCGCATTTGCAGGGAGTTCGTGTCCTGAAATTCATCCACCGTTACATAGAGATGCCGCTGCTGTAGCGTGGCGCGCACGATGCCGTTTTCTTCCAGCAACTTCACGCCCAGGCAGAGCAGGTCGTCGAAGTCCATGACGTTTAGCGCGCGCATCTCGTCAGCGTATTTTTCTGCCACCGCAGCATAGAGATCCAGCTTTGGGTCGCCGATCTCTTCAGCATTGTTCTTGGCCTTACTAATGCGCGCCAGAGCCTTTTGCGGATCGAGTGTCTCTTCCTTTACGAGCAAGCTTTTGAGCACGCGCTTCATCAGGCTGATCTGCTCACTTTGGGAGTAAATGACAAAGTTTTTCTTGTAGCCAACATGCTCTGCGAACTCGCGCAGCAGCTTGGCACAAAAGGCGTGGAAGGTGCCCACAATAACCTTTTTACCCAGATTGCCCCGGCACATATCCTTCACACGCTCACGCATTTCTGCGGCGGCTTTGTTGGTGAAAGTGACGGCTAAAATGTGCTCAGGCTTGATGCCTTCATTAATCATGAAGGCGACTCGGGCTGTGACCACGCGCGTCTTTCCCGTGCCTGCGCCAGCTAGGATCAAAAGTGGCCCATGGATGTGGGTCGCTGCCTCTCGCTGCTGGGGATTTAGGGTACCGGTGAATCCGCTCATGTGGTGTGCTTCGTTTGGATGAGGCGCGCGCGGATGCAAGCAGAAGTCGATTCGACACGGAAGGTCTGACGACTGTAGTTGGAGATTGAGCCGTTCAATCTGTCTATCCCCGTCGTATTTGGCTTTTTGACTCTACCGCCACTCAGAACAGACCCGCAGAGATAAAAAACCGCCTACGAACATCCCGAATTGGCCCTCTAAGACACTCGATTAACTTCTAAATGATTTTCGCCTGCGAAAGTTCGGTCGCATGAAAAGTGTTTTTTGGTCGTGCCCTTAATGCCTATATTCGGCAGCAATTCGGGCGGCAATCCCAAAAAATAGCACCTTCGGGTAAATTCTTTTTCGTGTTGCTACAATGTGATGACAAGCTAACGACCATGGCCTTCTCCATGCACTCCAAGACCCTCCGATTTCTATTATTCGCGCTCGGATTACCGCTCTTCATTTCGGTCAAATTGCAGGCCCAAATCGGTAGCAATGTGCGCCAAGTGATCGTCTCACGTGCAGCGACCTGGAGTTCAAATACCGCCATGCTTCAGGCTTATCAGCGCAGCTCTGTGCGCGGACCCTGGCGGCCCGTCTTTACCAAGCCTTTCCCGGTGATGCTTGGGCGCAGTGGCTTGGCCTGGGGCAGGGGAGTCTTCAATTCGCCGCAGAATGGCACGCCGCCCAAAGTGGAGAGAGACTGTCGCGCTCCTGCTGGTGTCTTTCAGCTTGGCACTCTCTTTGGTTATGCGGCTGAGGCACCTTCTGGTGCGCGTTGGCCCTATCTACGAGTCGGTGCGCTCGATGCGTATGTGGATGATCCGCAGAACCCATACTACAATCAGCATGTGCGCATTGATCCGCGCAATGTGCCGCCTTGGTTCGAGAAGCAAAAGATGCGGCTCGGAGATGCCGCCTATAAATGGATGCTGGAGATCCGGCATAATCAAAAGCCAGCGGTACCCGGTTATGGCAGTGCCATTTTTTTCCATGTGCGGCGTGGCCCTACCAAACCCAGCGCGGGCTGCACCACCATGGCGGTGGAGAACCTGGAGCAGATGATCCGCTGGATCGATCCGCAGGCTTCTCCGCATTATGTGCTTTTACCACAGGCAGATTATGATTACCTGCGAGGGTCCTGGCACCTGCCATAATTCACTCATTGAATGATCCGCTTTCTCTTCGTTTCCTGCCTCGCTTTCGCGGGCCACTCTTTCTCGGCTGATCTGAAAGTGGGTGAGCCTGTCTTTGGCAGCGATCACTACACCGAGTATGTCCCCGGCGAGTTGCCACTGGTTATCTCATCACCTCACGGCGGGGCATTAAAACCAGAATCCGTGGCCAATCGAACCTCTGGCGTGCGCGACGCTGATGCCAACACTCAAGATCTAGCGCGCCGCATCACCGCTGAGATCCGAAAGCAGACGGGCAAGCAAGTGCATCTCATCATAAGTCATCTGCACCGCAGCAAGCTGGACCCGAACCGCGAAATCGTCGAAGCCACGCAGGGGGACAAGACCGCCGAAAAAGTATGGGCCGAATATCACGCGTTTATCGACCTAGCACTCAAAGCCGCCGTGGCTCGGCATGGTCGGGCATTCTTTATCGACCTGCATGGGCAGAGTCATAAAGATGTGCGCGTTGAGCTGGGTTACATGCACAGCACTTCCAGTTATGCCAAACCCACCGACAAGCTGAATGGCCCCGAATTCATCGCCACGGGTAGCTTGATGTTCATCAACCAAATTCACCCCGACAGGCCCTACACAGATCTGATCCTCGGTCCGCAGAGTCTCGGTGCGCTGCTGGAGGAGCGAGGCTTCCTGGCCACCCCTAGTCCACGTATGCCAGTGCCCACGGAGCCGTACTTTCGCGGTGGCTACACCGTGGCTAGGCACGTGGTTGCTGATTTGAAAATCGCCGGACTGCAGATCGAAGCCAATCGCGTTCGTCTGCGTGACACTTCAACAAATCGTCAGTGCTTTGCCGAGTCATTGGTTAGCGCCTTGCTGGTGTATTTACCAAAGTGGATGAACCTTGAGCTCAAATAAGCAGTCATGGATCTGAAGATTCTCCGCAGCCTTTTTCACACCCCAGTGGTGGACATCATCGTCCATTTGAAGCATTCGCCCGGCATGACTGTGCGTGAGTTGGCGGCACTGATGAAGATGAGTTACATGGGCGTGAAGCAGCATTGCACAGAGCTAGAGAAGAAAGGCTACCTTGACACCTTTCGCCGAGCCTTACCGCATGGTCGCCCTGAGAAGCTGTATCGCCTAACCGGCAAGCTTGATCCGCTCTTCCCCACCGTCACTGCGGCCATGATGCTGGAGATGCTGGCTCATGCCGAGCGCATTTTCGGTCTCACCGCGCCAGAGAAACTGTTGCACACCTGGTTTCAGGGAAAGGCTGAGCTCTGGGCACTGAAGCTGGATAAAGAAACGACTCTCGAAAACAAAGCCCTCATACTAGCTCGCCTGCGTAGCGCAGACGGCCACATGTGCATGGTCGAAACCGGCGGGGCGGGCAATCTCCGGCTCGTAGACTACCACCAACCTCTTGCTGACCTCCTGGAGAAATACACCGTGCTCACCGAGATCGAAAGCGACGTCATTGAGCGCCTTCTCGGCCACCCCATCGAGCGCGCCGTAGAGGAGCACTCAGGGCTGAAGCAAGTTATCTTTCGCATTCGGCGTTGATGCGAGAGGATGGGGTAAAAGTGAATAGGTGAACTGATGCAGCCCTAATGGAATTCGCAGACTAAGCCCAATGAATCACGACGTGATGGGGCTACTGGCGCGCTCGATGACTTGTAATAGCAATTCTTTCGCAGGCATCGAAATATCAGAGATCATGATCACCGCTCTGAGCTCAATCAAGCGCAGCGAAGTTGGCGCGGTTTTCTGCGTTATTAAGTGAAGTGAGTATCCTCGTGCGAATACGGCGGCGCGCAGCAGCAGAGGAAGCGTAGCGTCTGTGAAGCCGTGATTTGGTGCCAAGTGCCTGGTGGGATGAGGATGGCGTCGCCAGGAGATACTTCGCGTGTTTCGCCGTCGATCTCCATGGTGCCGTGGCCTTCGAGGATGAAGTAAAACTCCTCACTGAGTTTGTGGTAGTGCCGCTCGGTGGGTATGCCAATGGGCACGGTGGCCTCGGCAAGTGACTGGTTTTGCGCGGGCGCATTCGTCTTGTCGAGGATGCTGCGGATGGTGCTGCCGTCTTTCGTGGTGAAGGGCGTTTGTTGGGAAAGCTGGTTGATCGTCATGAGCCTGTCTGCATCGTCCCGACCTCACCCCGAAAGGCAAGCTCACGCATGAATTTTAATACCCAAGACTGCACTGCCATCATCACAGGAGCGTCCTCAGGACTTGGTGCTGAATTTGCCAGGCAACTCGCCGCTAAAGCGCGCACAATGGTCCTGGTGGCTCGACGATTGGAGGCGCTGGAAGTGGTGAAGGCAGAACTGGTTTCACGTCACTTGAATTTAAACGTGCATCTCGTGGCGGCAGATCTCTCCACTGCAGCGGGGCGTGCGATGCTGACTGATTGGGTGCGGCAGTCTGCCTGCCAGCCGAATTTACTGATCAACAATGCCGGGCTGGGCGATTACGGAATGCTGGCCAGTGCGACTCAGGAGCGCTTGCAGGCGCAGATTGATGTGAATGTGAGCGCGCTGGTGTTGCTGACTCATGCGCTGCATCCACAACTCCAAGCGAATGCACCGAGTGGGGTCATCAACATCAGCTCACTGGCGAGTATGATCCCGATGCCCGAACTCGCGGTGTATGCTGCGTCGAAGTCATTCGTCACCAGTTTTAGCGAGGCCCTGGCGGTGGAGTTGGAGCCGCAGCAGATCCATGTGACCTGTGTGTGTCCAGGACCGACACCGACGAACTTCAGCAAGACTGCTCGACGTAAAGATGGGTCTGACACGGATCGCAATGGCCAGGATTTGCTGCGCATTCCATCGGCACAAGTCGTGGCTGAGGCACTTGCTGGTTTACGTGCTGGCAGGGTCTGTGTTTTTCCTGGTCTGGGGGTCTCCATTGCGGGCCCGCTCTTTCGCATGATACCGCTTGCTTTGCTGCGCTGGGTGTTGCGGCGGCGCTTTAATAAAGGCAGACTACGTTACGCATGAAGCCACCTCCGCCTGAAACTACTCCACTGAAAGAAAACCGTGGTTCCTCACAGTGGGAACCGCAGCACAAAAGCGGCTTTTTCAGTTCGCTGATCCGGCTGCTGGTGCTGGTGATCATTGCGCTACTGCTGGTGATCCCATTCACACCGTTTGCTGGTAAGATTAAGCAGGGGATTAAAGAGATTGTCAGTGCGGGTCGCAGTCGCACAGAGTTCGTGACGCGCGAGATTGAAAGACGAGTCGAAGTACCGAAAGAGGTGATCAAGGAAGTCATCAAAGAAGTGCCCGCACCACCGCCGCCGCTGCCTGAGGGCTACATCCCGCGCAAGGAAGCGGACGTTGCGACCTTCTACAACGGCATCACCATCAAGACGAAATTGGAAACGGAGCAGGGCACCTACGCGAGCCTTGAGCGCCTGAATCCCGATGCCTACAAGGCCGAGTTCCAGCTCAGCGTGCGCGTGCCGAAAGCAAATCAAACCATCCCCGAGCTGTCGCGCATCAATCCCGCGCTGCCTTCACTGCTGCCAGACCTGGGCGCAATGCTCAACACGGCGAAGGTTTCCGGCTTTTACCACAAACTCTACGAGAACAAGACGGCCTCCATCCAGCGTGACATCACGCGCCTGAACAAGATATTGGATCGGCACAATTTTTTTGATTGCGAGACGATCCTGGAACTCACGCATCCCACCTCGAAGCGCAAAGCCCTGCTCGTTCAATCTGAGATGGATGTGGTGGCTGATGGTTCCGATGGTGACCGCATGGCAACGGTGGATGAGTACATCTCCATGTCGGACTACTACCAGCCCTTCACCAGCTACGCCTGGGCAAAGAAAACGAAGACGCCTAACCCACTTCTTGCCAAGTGGGCGGGGCGCTTGAACGCGGCCAAAGAGCAACTGGCCGTCAAAGGATTATCCGCAGAAAAAAACCGCGAACTCAAGGCACTCACCAATCAACTCGGCGTCGAGATTAATGAGATGAAAGCGCGCAGCAGTCTGATCGCTGAGAAAGATCCTTTCGTTGTGATCTCGCTCGTGTTTCGTGGTTATGCGGCCTTGAACAAGCACACGCCGCAGATCGGGGATTACGCCGTCGTTATTTATGGCGACAAGATGTATCCCGCTATTTGTGGCGACTATGGCCCAACATTAAAGATGGGTGAGGCGTCTCTCTTCATGGCTAAAACGATCAATCCCAAAGCCACACCGTATCGCCGCCCAGAGAACGATCTAAAAGTCACCTATCTCATCTTCCCTGGCACAGCGGAGAAGCCAAACAACGCGCCCAATCTCGATCACTGGCATCAGAAGTGCAGCGCGTATTTGAAGGACATTGGCGCACCCGGAGCCGGGCATGAGCTGCACCGCTGGGAAGATCCCTTCAAGAAGCCTGAAGTGCCTCCCGTCGTTGTTGCACCTGCGCTGCCAGGGGCGACCATGCCGCCAGTAGTGCCGGGAGCATCTGCAACACCAGGAGCACCCACTGCTCCTGCGACAGCGCCTTCAATGCCGGGAGCAACGCCCGCTCCAACATTAGTTCCGGCAACGGTGCCTGCACCCAAAGTGCAATAAACCTCCCGTTCAGAGGGTACTCTGTGCCTTGTATGAACAGGAACCTAATATTCGCCCTCACTCTCGGCTCGTTTACTCATGCTGCTGATCTGCCGCCTGATAAGTTGGCGGTCATTCCTAATTCATGGAAACGTCCGGTAACGATCACAGGGAAATCATCGCTGGCCCTGCCGAAGTATGATTTGCCAGAAGGTTATAAGCTGAGTGTTGCTGCTGCTGCTCCACTCGTCAAGCATCCGATCATGGGCTGTCTCGATGATCGTGGTCGTCTGTTTGTCGGCGATGCCGTGGGCGTGAACTGGAATAAGGCGCAGCTTGATGCCAATCCGCCGAACCGCGTGCTCATGCTCGAAGACATGGACGAGGATGGAAGCTTCGACAAGAGCACCGTGTTTGCCGACAAGATGACTTTCCCGCAGGGCGCGTGCTGGCTAAATGGCTCACTCTATGTCGGCTCACCGCCATCGATTTGGAAGCTTACTGATACGAACGATGATGGTGTTGCAGATAAGCGCGAGGAGATCGTGACTGGCTTTGATTACACCGGCAATGCGGCAGACATCCACGGTCCTTTTTTGCACCCGAATGGCCGCCTCTACTGGTGCCACGGTCGCAAAGGTCACAAGGTCGCGCAGAAGGATGGCACGCTTGTCGATGAGTCGCTAGCCTGTGGCATCTGGAGTTGCAAGCCTGATGGCAGCGACGTCGCCTGGCACTCGCTCGGTTGTGGTGACAATCCTGTTGAAGTCGATTTCACACGCGAGGGCGACATCATCGGCGTGCAGAATCTCTACTACAATCAGCCGCGTGGAGACACCCTCATCCATTGGCTCTACGGCGGAGTCTATGAGCGTGCCGATCAGCTCAAAGCCATCTCTCATCTACCGCGCACACTGGAGCACATGCCTGTGATGTATAACTTTGGCCATGTTGCCGTGAGCGGCTGCTGTTTTTGGAAAACGTCGAAGCGCGATGCTCGAACTGAGAAATTAATGGTCACCCACTTCAATACCCAGCGCCTTGTGCGCATGGAACTCACGCCTGACGGCTCCACCTATAAGGCCACCGAGAACGAGTTCCTTAAACTTCACAATCCCGACATTCACCTCACTGATGTCATGGAAGAAAAAGATGGATCGCTGCTGCTCATCGACACCGGCGGCTGGTTCCGCATCGGCTGTCCGAGCAGCCTAATGGTAAAATCAGATATTCTCGGTGCGGTGTATCGTATCAAACGAAGCGTACCCGTCACAGCCCACAGTTCAACCGCTGCGCTGCCGACGACTGAGCTAAAATCTCAGATTTTAAATCTCAAATCAACAGACCCACAGACACAGCGGCGCGCTCTAGAGGTTCTGGCTCAGCAGTTGCCTGACGCTGCTGTTGCTGAAAGCGATCACATGAAAATCGCCGAGCAGTTGCACGCGCTCATGCGCGCTAGTCTCGACCCATCGTTGGAACATGCCGTGATTCATTTGGCTCAGCAGACAGCCACTGTCAGTCTTCAGGAACTCAAGCAGGAGGCTGACCCAATGACTCTGCGTCGAATGCTCGTTAGCTTTGTTCCTGACGACACCTCCAGTCTGAACCTCAGCATGGGAGTCGCAGCGAAATATCTCGACTCGGCTGATAAAGATCTGGCGCGTGTTGCGCTGAAAATTGTTATCGCTCATGCTGATGCAGACGAGTGGATCACGCCTAAAGTGGCGAAGTGGTTGGATGGTAAAAACATCTCAATTCAGCAGCTTCAGGCTCTCCAAGATTTCTGCACGGCGCTCATCGCGAAACCTGAGACGCAGAAGCTCGTGACCACGATGCTTCAGCACAGTTCTGCGCAGGTGCGCATGACGGCTTTGAGCATTCTGGCTGGACAGACTGGCGGTGTGTCGAATGACGCATGGGACAGTGCTATGGAGGCGACGCTGCAGAATGGAAAAGACAATCTCTCGTTGTTGCTGGACGCCATCAAGAAACTCAAATCCACGCATTTTGACACCTCGCTCCAATCGATGGCTGCGGACGCCAAGCGACCGCTGGCGATTCGTTTGAAGGCTCTCGATGCGGCGAAGAATGTGAAGCTCACGGGCGATATCTTTGTCATGGTCAAAGGTGTGCTTGCTGATCCTGCTTCATCTGCCGCTGCAAAGATTCAGGCGGCAGGCATGATCGCAGCAGCACCGCTGGCGAAGGAGCAGTTGATCGAGATCGCGCCGCTGTTTGCCACACTGGGACCGGTGGAGTTGAAGACGCTGCTGCCACTCGTGCGAAAATCGAAGGAGGTCGATGTTGGCCGCGCCATCGCGACTGAGATCGCAAAGAATCCGGTCATCGCCAGTCAGCAGGAAAGTCATTACCGCACGGTCTTCAGCGACCTGCCGCCGGACCTCTTCGAGACGATCATTCATCCCGCGTATGAGAAAGCTGATGTGGCGAGTGAGGCGAAGAAACGTCAGTTGGCTCCGCTCGCAGACAAGGCCGTGGCTTCTGGTGATGCGAAAGCGGGACAGGCCGCTTTTGTCGCTGGTAAAGGCACCTGCATGGCTTGTCACAAGATCGGTGAAGTGGGCCGCGTCATCGGTCCTGATCTCAGTAAGATCGGCGCGATCCGCACGGAGCGTGATCTGCTGGAAAGCGTGCTCTTTCCCAGTAACACACTGGCTCGTGACTACGAGGCGCATATCCTCGAAACCAGTGATGGCCAGATGACAATGGGTGTTATCAAGAGCCACACGGCTGAGGGATTGCTGGTCGTGGACATTGCTGGGCAGGAGAAGACGTTGCCGCACACGCAGATCATTGGTGACACGACTCTGCCCACCAGTCTCATGCCGATGGGACTGGATCAAACAATGCCTGAGAAAGACCTGCTCGATCTCGTGGCCTATTTGCGCAGCTTGCGGTGAGTGACGATCTTGAACGCGCCACCAGCGCCATTGGAATCCATGATCTGGCTTTGAGATTTGCCGAGTCGTGAAGTGATGAAATCAGCCTGTGCACCATACGATGTCTCCACCCACCCCAGTGACTGAGTCCACGCACGGTAGTCGGTAAAATTGATGTCAGCGGTGATGTCCTGCCTGCCTATGTTTTGATAAATGGCCGGACCTTCGAGCCGCTGATGCAGCAAATAAGCGCGTAAGGTTCCATGCGGACGACGGTGATAGAGGGTAGGGAATGTGTCGCCATAATCCACGGTGAGCATCGCTCCCTGCTGCGAAGATGGAGCCCAACTGCGTAACCAATCGCGCACGGAAATGTGTAGTTCATAGCGCTGCTGCTGATGCTTCGGTGTTTGTTGGATGGCAGAAAAATCAGCGTCGGGTGTGAAGGGTTGGAGTGACTCGCGAACCGCACCTTCCGTGAACTCGACAAAGACTTCGTGCCACGCACCCGCGTGCCATTGAACCAGCGTTACGGGAAAGGCATCGAGCAGTTCATTGTGATAGATGAAGGCCTTGCCATCACAGGCATCCAATCCCTGGCGCACGTCATCATGCCAGCGAACCGATTTGCCTAGGCGCTGCTTTTGCTGCGTGCGTAAGCTCGCGGAGGTATCAACGATGTGCCACTCGAAGCGTCGCCTTTGCCACCAGCCCAGTGACTTCTTCACCGTCTCCATAAGGATCCCATTCCCTGCGCCGATCTCGATGATGTGACGAATCTCAGGCATCTCCCGAGCTTCCTCTTTGATCCACGAAGCGATGGCTTGGCCGAGCAGTGGTGAAAGCGTGGCCGAATTGGAAAAATCACCGCGTGCACCAATATCCTGAACTCGTCGCGCATAGTAGCCACGCTGCGGATCGTGCAACGCGCGGGCCATGAACGATCGAAATGATTCAGCCATGGTGTGGAATTGCGGCTAGGGCTTGGCTCAGACTAGCTTAAAGCGCTTTCTCAGTAGCCACTCGACACTGATGAGCACGATGACGGCACCGAACCACCACCAGCTCGACCACAGGATTGTTTCCTGAATGGTGACTTGTTTGCGGTCGATGGATTTCAGTAGATCAGGTAGCTCGGTGGCAGCTTGTTCTTCGCGCATGAAACGACCGCCAGAGGTGTTTGCCATCGCCTCAAGCAGCGGGCGGTTCATCGTCAGTGTAGCCCACTCGGGGTTGCCGGCATCGGCCACGCGAAGGGAGAGACGCAGGTCGCTGCGTGCGGCGGCGGGGCTATCGGCGACGGCGATCTCATAGGCTCCGGCTTTCAGCGGCGGAGAGAGGGTGCGGTAGATGCCGAAGTGCGTGGGGTCTGGCTCCAGTTGCAGCGTGGCGATCTCTTTGCCATCCAGCAGCACAAAGGCGCGCGGCTCGGCATTGCTGACGAGTTCACCAGCGGCATTGCGCACGCGCACTCGGATCTCGCTTTGCTCACCCGGTGTGTAGCGCATGCGGTCGGAACCAATGGAAAGCTTCTTGTCCTCTGCCTGGAAGGGCGGCGCGGCGACCCAGGCAGCGAGCTGCATCCACAGGCGCTGATGATAAAGATCACCGACCTGAAAGCGCCAGCGCCAGAGATCATCCGTGGCCAGATAAAGTACGGCACCCGCACCGACCGGACGAAACACAGCGGCTGGCAGCGTTGCGGTAGGCGTCAGCGTGCCGCTGGTTCCCAATGTCGCCAAAGTCACCGCTCCAGGCTGTGCGGTCACCTGCGCCGCCCAGCGCATCTCGGGTAAAGTCGGCCACAGCGTGGCATTTGCACTCGGACTGTCACTCAAACGCAAAGCCTGCTGCCGTTCACCATCCGGCGTGAGACGCCACACGATGTTCTTTGCGAGCGCATTACTGCTAGCTGGCCACGATACTGGAATCAGAGATGCCGTTTTGCCCTTGGCCCACTCTTTGAGATGACCATGCAGACCGTCGATGAGTATCAGTCCGCCGCCGCGTTTTTCGACATACTCCACGAGCCAGTCGAGCTGGAACTCCTTGAAGCGGGAAGGGGATACATCGCCGATTAGGACGAGATCATAACTTAGCAGTTCCTCGCGTGTGAGTGGGAAGAGTTTTTGAATCGAACCGCTGTCGATCTTATCTGCGTAGTCATCGAAAACGAGCTTCGCTTCCCAGCGCTCATCACGGTCGAAGTGGTTGTGAATGTAGCGCGTCTCCCAGCGCGGGCGGCCATCAAGAATGAGCACTTTTCGTTTCTTCGACAGCAAATGCAGCGCGACCTCGCGGCTGTTGTTTGATCGTGTCTTTTCTAGATTGGAGCGCTCACCTTGAACTGCGACTTGGACATTGAGCAGACGCAAAGTCTTGTCGCGTTCAGCCGCTGGAGCTAGAGGCAGTTCCTTAACCGGGAAGTGAAAATCAAAGCGTCGCTCGCCCTTGCCATCACCGGTAAAATTTTGCTCCCACATCGTCTTGCCCGAGCTGGTGATCTTGATCAGGGCAGGTGTGCCAGCGGGGAGGGAATCGCTAATTAGCAAACGACCTTGCAGGTTCTCCTCCGTGAACACGGACTCCGCTGTGATCACATTCAGCACGCTCAGATCCGGTGGCGGAATTTCACTGCCGAAGCCCACAGTGAAGATGGGCGTGTTTGCCTGCTTCATCGTTGTGGCAAACTCTTCCGGCGATCCAGGTCCATTGTGCTGGCCATCTGTGAGCAGCACCAGCGCCGTGCCCGGCGTCACGGGACCGAGCGCGTCACGCAAGGCATTGTCCAGATTCGTGATCGGCGCATCTGCCTGCACTTCAAAAGTGGTCGGCATGTCGCCTGACGTGTCCTTGCCTTTTTGCCGGTTCCACCACACATGCTGAGTCAGTTGACCGCGCAGCAGCACTAGTTCCACGTCCTGAGTTTCGGTGAGCTTTTTGAGCAGAGGAGTCGCACCTGACAGCAGCATCTTCTCCGCACGAAGCAGCCGCGCATCGCTGCCTTTATCCTCCAGCTTCATGCTTGCCGAAGTGTCCACTGCCAGCACCACGCGTCCGAGCTGGCGCTGCGTCGTCTCCCGCCGCATCATCGGTCCTGACAAAGCCAGCACCAAAAGAAACACCGCCAGCGACCTCAACGCAGCAGGCACCCAGGCCCAGCGACTGCCGACAAATTTCAACTCACGCCGATACAAAAACCACATCGCCGCCGCCAGCCCAAACGCGACCAACCACACCGTGATGACGGGGTAATCACCGGTGAAGCGTAGGGTGGTTTCGGTCGTGGGGATCATTCGAGGAGAAAGTGTTTAGTATTTAGTGGTTAGTGTTTAGTCAGAAGTGATGGAGCTGTAGAAAGTAGGAGGCTGAGATGATGGAAGGTTTGAAAACTAATAACTAAACATTGAGCACTAAGTACTTCTGGGAGGGCGCTAGCCGCGCGCGATCCTCTGCTGAAGTAGAACCTCGAAGAACAATAGTGCGAGAAGTGCGATCAAGAACGGCTGCCATAGTTCGCTGCCGTGACGGCGGGTGCGGTCGAGTTTCTGCCAGCCTTCGAAGGAGTCGACAAACGCGGCGTTGTGACGGTCGGCGAGGGCTTTGACTTTGTCGGCAGACAAGGGGCTGAGGTTGGATTCGGCGGGGTCGAGGTTGTAAGCGAGCAGGCGTGTCTCGTTGCCTTGTGTGAGCTTATAGATGCCGGGCGCGGCGATGGGCTTGGATTCGAGTATCGACTTGTCGCCATCGGCTTTGGCTTTGATCGTCTGCGTCTGGCCGGTGGGATCACGCAGGGTGTACTCGATTCCGACGCGCTCTTTGGGAAAGACGATGCGCAACGGCGCACCGACCTGATCCCAGGCGCTGATGGCGCTCTGTGTCGCGAGATAGGTGACGAGGCGCTGCATGAGCGGCACGAAGAAGGGTTGCAGCGGCAGGTTTGACCACTCGGCATCGGCGGTGGTAGCGGCGAAAATGACGCGGCCACGGTCGCGTGCTTTCTCGATGAACAAAGGCGTGCCACGGTCGAGTTGCAGGATGGGCTTGGCACTCGTGTCTTTCGCCACATCAAATTCCAACCAGCTTTGAAATTCTGCGTCTTGAAGTCTGCCTCCGCGTGCGTCGTTGAAGTAAACCGTGGACGGATGCGTGAGGCGCTGCTGCTGGATGCGCGCGGGCAGGGAGGTGCTGGCCGCGCGTTGTAGGCCTTTGATTCCGACAGGTAACATGCCTTCACCTTTGCGGAAGAAGTCGCGGTTGTACCAATCCAGATCGCAGTGCGGTCCGGCGAAGACGATGAGCCCGCCGCCAGCTTTGACGAATTTGTCCAACTCGTTGAAGCGGTTGCCTTGCAGGCGATCCACATCCGCCAGCACGATGACTTCCATGCCTTTGAAGTCGGTTTCACGCAGCCTCTTCGCGTCCACCTTCGTGGTGCGGATCAGGTCTTTCAGCGTTGCTCTGGCGGACTGATAGGGCGTCAAAGCGAGCTCCAGGAAGTCGGCGGCACCTTCCAGCGGCTCGGTGCTCGAATCGCCATCGACGAGAAGAACATTCAATTGGTTACGCACCTGCACCACGGAGTAAAAGGCGTTGTCATCCGGGAAGCTGTCGCCCTCCAAACGCACCGCTAGCGAGCGATCACCCACTTTGTCGAAAGCGTGGGTGAAGGCGATCACAGCCTCACCTTCTGGTGCTAAACTCACACGCGAGGTGCGGAGACGTGCGCCATCTGCTTCCAGATGCACGGCCACATCCTGCCACTGGCGCTTGCCATGATTTTGAATGCGCGCCCGCAGTCCGATAGGCTGCTCCTGCGCAACGACCAGCGCGGAGAGATCCGCGCTGGCGATGCTGAGGTTCTCTGTGAGATCACTCGCGAGCCGATAAAACGTGACCTGTGGTTTCGGCTCCTGCTTGAGCAGCGACTCCAGCGCAGGCAGTGCCGCGCCATCTGCTACGCTCTGCCAGTCACTCGCCTGAAAGTCGGAGACGATGGCGAGTTCGCGTGAACCGCTGGTGGCTTTGGAAAGCGAGGCAGCAGCGGTTTGCAGCGCGTCATTGATCTTCACCGGTCCGGCCTGATTGGCAGTCTCGGCGAGTTGCTTCGGGATGACATCCAGCGTGCTGGTGGATTGATCCAGAAGTCGCCGCGCATTGCCACCTGCGAGAACGACCTGCGCATCGGAGCCCTTTGGTTGAGCTTCGAGCATGTGTCCGACTTCGACTCGCGCACGCTCTGCTGGTGATCCACCTGCGGATGGAGCGCGCATTGAAAACGAATCATCCAGCAACATTACCAGCGAGGTCTTGCCCAGCCCGAACGACCGCAGCGCTGTAAGCACCGGTCGAGCCAGACACAGTGCCAGCACGATGGGGATCGCGATGCGCACCGCCAGAAGCAGCCACTGCTCGATGTTCAACTTGCGCTTCCGCTGCCGGATCACCTCTTGAAGCAGATGCATGGCCCCCCAGCGCACTGTCTGCACCTTGCGCTTGTTCAGCAGGTGAATCAGGAGCGGGATGAGAAAGGCCGCAGCGCCCGCGAGGAGGATGGCGTTGAGGAAGGTCACGGGAAGGAATGACGAATGACGAAATCCGAATGACGAAGGAATGACGAAGCCTCAATGACTAAACTCGAATTAGAACTGATCATCAGGCGGTGAGGTCAGCGAGGCGCAGGGTGAAGGCTGGGAAAATGGTGCTGGGTACGAGATCCTGAGCGGTGAATATTTGTCGGGTGGCATAGCCTGTGGCTTGCGGGTTTGTGTGCAGGGTCACGAGATTGAGATCTGGCTCGATGATCCAGTATTCCTTCACGCCAGCCTCGGCGTAGACGGCAGCCTTGCTGCGGTCACGCTGCTGAGTGCTGATGGAGATTTCGATGACGAGTTCGGCGGTGGTGGGGTGCGCACTTTGATAGTCGTCACTGCTGCCAGTGAAAACGGCGACATCAGGCTCTGGCTCTGAACTAACACAGGTGATGGGGCTTTCGCGGTCCACGAAATAGCCGGAGGGCACGAGAGCAGCGAGAAGGCGCTGAAGCTTTCTGGCAAGGTATTGGTGGAGTGGCGACTTGGGCATCTTTTTGAAAATTACTCCGTCCAGTAGTTCCACTTCTTCACCGATGAGGCCGAGCTTTCCGGCCTCGTGATAAAACGACACGCTCAGCGGGTATACCGTCTGGCGGGCTTCAGGACTATCGAGAACATCGGCGATCATGGGGTGAGTGTAAGGGGAGGGCAGTGAGGTGGCAATACTGGTCTTTAACGCATCCGCAAAGCCAGATAGCTTCTCAGTGCCGCAACGTGAGGTTCATCGGTGGGGAGCGAAAGGTAATCGACCTGATGTTTGCGGAGGCCGTCTTTGAGCTGCTCTTGGAAGTTCTTTAAAACTTCGAGGTAACGTTGGCGGATTGTGGCGGGGTCGAGGAGGAGAAAGTCGTCGTCTTTCTCTAGGTTCTCAAAGCGTGACCATTGACCGAAAGGGAACTCCAGTTCATCGCGGTCCCAGAGCTGCATGGCGATGATCTCGTGACCTTTTTTGCGCAGAACACCGATGGCTTTTAATATGGCTGCGGGGTCATCAAAGAAGTCGCTGATGAGGATGACGATCCCACGGCGCTTCAGGCGCTGGGCGAGGGATTCGAGCACTGGGGCGAGCGCGGTGTCCTTGCCGGGCTCGGTCTTGATCATCGTTTCCAGAATGTGATGCAGATGGGTGATCCGGGTCTGGTTTGGGATGAAGTCACGCACCTTGCTGTCGAACGTGATCAGGCCCACGGCATCTTGCTGCGACATGAGCAGGTAGGCCATGGCGGCGGCGAGCTTGCGCGCGTAGTCGAACTTCAGCACGCCCTTCTGGCCGCGGTAGCCCATGCTGCCGCTGGCATCGAGCACGATGGTGGCGCGGAGATTGGTTTCCTCGTCGTACTCACGGATGTAAAAGCGGTCGGCGCGGCCAAAGATTTTCCAGTCGAGGCGGCGGATGTCATCGCCCTGTACATAAGGTCGGTGCTGGCGGAACTCGACACTGAAACCTTTGTGCGGTGAGGTGTGATGCCCAGAAGTAAAACCTTCAACCACGGTGCGCGCGAAGAGCTGCAGGTTATGCAGACTGGTAATGTCTTCGGCTTCGAGGATGGAAGAGAGGGTGGCCATTGTGGCTCTTGATTACAGGATTAACAGGATTGGAGGATTAACAGGATTCAGAAGATTGGAAGGCAAAGACATGGATTGAGGAATCCTGTGTATCCTGAAAATCTTGTTAATCCTGTGACAATGCTCCGCGTTACAGAACCCGAGCTTCCGCCTTCTTCACTTTCTTGATGATTTCGGCGACGATCATGTCCACGGTCACACCTTCTGCTTCGGCGTGGAAAGTTGGCACCAGACGATGTCTCAAGGCTGGCATGGCCAGGGCTTCGATGTCATCAATGGTGACATGGGTGCGGTTGTGAAGCAGCGCACGGACTTTACCGGCGAGGACGAGCATCTGACTCGCGCGCGGACCGGCTCCCCAGCTCAGCATCTCTTTCACATAGGGCAGGGCACCGGGCTCATTAGGGCGGGTTGCGCGGACGAGGTCGAGCACGAAGTCGGTGACGTGATCGGGAACGGGCACTTTGCGAGCGAGCGCCTGAGCAGCCTGCAATTCTTCAGCGGTGATGACGGGCTGAATTTCTTCCTGAGCGCCGCCAGTGGTGCGGGCGACGATCTCGCGCTCTTCATCGCGGTTTGGGTAATCGACTTTGATCAGAAACAGGAAGCGGTCTTTTTGCGCTTCAGGCAGCGGGTAGGTGCCTTCTTGCTCGATGGGGTTCTGCGTGGCGAGCACGAAGAAAGGCTTCGGCAGTTCATAGGTTGTCTGGCCGACAGTGACGTGCTTTTCTTGCATGGCTTCGAGCAGCGCGGCCTGTGTCTTCGGCGGCGTGCGGTTAATCTCGTCGGCTAGGATGATTTGTGAAAAGATCGGCCCGTGCTGGAAGACGAGCTTGCGGCGTCCCGTATCGGCATCTTCTTGAATGATCTCGGTGCCGGTGATGTCGGCTGGCATCAAATCTGGCGTGAACTGGATGCGGCGGAAGCCGAGGTGCATGGCATCCGCCAATGATTTGACGAGCAGCGTTTTCGCTAAGCCAGGAACGCCTTCCAGCAAACTATGCCCCCCGGCTGCGATGGCGATGAAGACCTGCTCGATCACGGCATCCTGACCGACGATCCGTTTGCTCAGGGCAGCTTTGAGTTTGTTGAATCCTGAAACGAGGGAGGCAGCAGCAGCGGTGTCGGACATGGGGAGTAAACGAGGGGGCAAAAAGGCAAGTACGAAACACGAAGTCAGACCGGGCGTTCTTTCCTGCGTTACAGATTGAGTGCTGCCTACAGGTGGAAGCCTCATCCGGCAAGTTTTCCCGGTGTCGTTTTACCATCAGAAGCAGGTTGCCGATGCTCATGTCATCTGTGATGTCTCAGCCCAACCATGTCCATCTATCTCGGCGTCAATATTGATCACGTCGCCACGCTTCGGCAGGCGCGCTATCGCACCATGCTCGGTGCCCACAATGTGGAGCCTTCCATTCTCCAGGCCGCTCTGGAGGCTGAGGCGGCGGGGGCGCACTCTATCACCGTGCATTTGCGGGCGGACCGGCGGCACATCGTGGATGAGGACGTCTATCTGCTGCGTCGTGAGATCGGAACCATGATGAACTTAGAGATGGGCAACACGCCGGAGATTCTCGGTATAGCGCTGAAGGTGAAGCCTCACTTCGTCTGCATGGTGCCGGAGAATCGCGAGGAGGTCACGACGGAGGGTGGACTGGATGTCGTTGGGCAAAGGGAAGCGCTGCGTGCCAGCGTCAGCAAGCTTGAGCAAAACGGCACTCGCGTGAGCATGTTCATCGATCCCGATCTCGATCAAGTGCGCGCCTCCGCTGAGATCGGGGCGAGGATGATCGAACTGCACACGGGCACCTTTGCCAATGAAATCGGTGAGAAGCGCGCGATGGAAGCTTTTCGTCTGAAAGCGGCGGCGGAACTCGGGCACAGCCTCGGTTTGCAGATCAATGCTGGTCACGGACTCACCACGGAGAATCTGCCAGAGCTATTCATCGTCCCGCATCTGGCGGAGCTGAATATCGGGCACAGTATTGTGGCGCGTTCCGTGTTCGTTGGTCTGCGCACCGCGATTCTGGAGATGCTTGAAGTGATAAAAGGTTATCCAGGTAAATGACACCTCTTGGCCTCGGCATTGATCTCGTGGAAGTGGGCCGTATTCGCGACCTGCTCACGAAGCATGGTGAGAGGTTCAAAGAGCGCACCTTCACCGCTGGCGAGATCGCTTACTGCGACTCCTGTGCTGATCCTGCCATGCACTATGCGGCGCGCTTTGCGGCAAAGGAGGCTGCGGCAAAAGCCATCGGCACCGGACTTTGGGCACAGGGCGTGGATTGGAAAGACATTGAGGTCATGCGCGAAGCCTCAGGCAAGCCGAAGCTGTTCCTCCATGGCGGTGCGAAAGTTCATGCGGATCAGCAGGGCGTGACCTCGTTGCTCATCTCGCTCACTCATACGAAGGATATTGCCATGGCGCAGGTCATTCTCGCGTAGCTCTTCGCTTATGGATTCGATTCCTCAAGTCGGTGTGCTCGTGGATACCTCTCGCTCCTATGGCCGCGACATCGTGCGTGGCATCCGAAGATATGTGGCGGAGCATGGGCCGTGGTCGTTGTATTTTGAGTCACGTGACTTGCGTTCCAGCTTTCCCGAGTGGCTGGAAAAATGGCCGGGCGATGGCATCCTGGCTCGCACGGTTGATCCCTTGTTACTCCGGCAATTGAAGGCCACGAAGCTTCCAGTTATCGAGATGCGCACGACCGTGCTGAAACATCCCTTTCCCTTTGTCGGCATGGACAATCGCATCGTCGGTCAGCGGGTGGCTGCACATTTCATGGATCGTGGCTTTCGGCGCTTTGCCTGTTATGTGGACAACTCGGAGTTGTTCTTTCAGCAGCGCTGCCAGAGTTATCGAGATGCACTGAAGGAGCGCGGCTTTGAGTGCTCCGTTTTTGAAACCGAGAAGGCAGGCAGCAAGTCACAGCGCTGGGATCAGCATCAGCGGCGCGTGGCTGAATGGCTCACCTCTTTGGAGAAACCCTGCGCCGTGTTTGCCAGCAACGACCAACTCGGCTTCTGGGTGCTAGATGCCGCTCGCCGAGCCGGGATTTCCGTGCCGGAAGAGATTGCCGTGATCGGAACTGAGAATGACAAGACACTCTGTGATACAGCTTGGCCGCCGCTATCGAGCGTGCAGCTTCGTGGTCAAAATGTTGGTTATGCCGCCGCGCAAATGCTGGATGAGTGGATGCAAAAGAAAGCTCAGCCACCCGCCGTGACATTGTTTCCACCCGGCGACATCATCGTGCGGCAATCATCCGACATCGTAGCCGTGGAAGATGGCCGCATTGCCCGCGCGCTGCAATACATTCGGGAGAAAGCTAGCGCAGACATAGGTGTCGATGACGTGGCTCGTAAGGTTGCATTGTCTCGCAGCGCCTTGGAGCGGAGGATGAAAGCACTTATTGGTCGCTCACCGGGGGAGGAGATCATTCGCATCCGCTTCAGTCATGTTGAGCGCTTGCTTGCTCAAACAGACCTCACGCTGGATGCCATCGCTGAACGGGCGGGCTTCAAGTACCCTCAATACATGGCTGAGGCTTTTCACAAGCGCTCGGGCATGACGCCGGGTGCGTATCGGCGGCAGAATCGAGTCTAAGCGTAGGTTCTCGATAAATCTCGGCCATTGAAAAAAATTAACAGATAGGTGAGCCTCTTGCAAAACCTTCAAGATGCAAAGTCGCGGAGAGTTTTTTCATCACACGATGGCGGACTTTTAATCGCATCGGATCACCCTTGGCTCTGAGTGCTCGTCATTGGATTTCATGAGCGTGGTTTGGACTTCATCAGCAAGACGCCGCTCTCAGCCGCACAGGCCATTCCTGATGCGTTGGCCTGGCAGGCAGCTTTGAAAAAAGTTTCTAATGCCTCAGTATAGCCTCTTGGGATAACTCACCACCTTGGGTTTTGTGGGCTTTTTGACTCTCTTATTGAGTGAAGTGCCTTGGTGGCTGGCAAAAAGAAGACGAAAAATCTGGATTACTTAAAGGATCTGTAATATTTCTATCGCTTAAACAAATAATCACGATAGCCATGGCCCGTAGAGCTCCCACAATCGCCGCCGCCCCAAATAATTCATCCGAAGACAGCATCCTGTATTTCGATGATGCCCCTGAATTCAGCATCGGACATGCCGACGAAGAACCCATGGAAGACATGGATCAGCAGGTCAGGGACGCCCAGCAGCGTCTTGCCGCACTGCGTTCCCAGCAGGAAGAAGTGGAGCGCCTGAAGCTCATCCTCGAAAACCTTCGTCACAAACAGGAGCGATTTGTCTCCGGCAAAAAAGAAATCACCGACAAGCTGGACCGTGCATTGCGCTCCATCTCTGACGACCTCGAAGATGCACGCCGTCGAGTCGAAGATCTCGCTATCACCCAGCAGGATTTCCAGGAGCGACTCGACGATTTGACGACCTACTTGCCAGAGCGCTGGCAACGCAGTCAGCTCGATCACGAACTCGACCGCGCCTTGGTTTCGCTTGGCGAAGCTGAAACCAGCTACGAAAAAGGTGTCCGCCGTCTCATCGTGCATCGTCAGGCAGAGACGATACAGCAGCTGCAGCAAGCTTCAGCGACTGTCGAAGAAGAGGTCGCTGAGGCGGGTGAAGCGCTTTTTGCTCATTCCAAAGACGACCTCATGACGTGGATGCGCCGTGGCTTTGCTTTCAATGCCGCTCTGATTGGCACCCTCATCTTGGTCCTGCTCTTAGCCAAACTCATGTTCTAAAACCCTAGTCTCCCGCTGCCATGAACAAGAAAGTCCGCCCCAGCCGTCCCCGCTATGCGTCTGAACTTGCTAAGCCGCTCGGCCCAGCCAAGCCCGCGCAAATGCGTCAACTTCAGAAATCCTCGCGCGCACTGACAGAGGAGATTCACCGTCTCGAATGCACCATCGCCGCCGCTCCTGCCACCATGCGTCGTCATCGTTTGGCTAGGATGGACACGCTGCCAGCCTTAGAGCCGACCTTCGCCAAAACCAAGCGTAGCACTAAGCGCATGCCGCTCCTACAGCAGCGCGTTCAGCGCAATCGTCGACTCAGCTTGCTCGTCGAGTTGATTGTCGTGTTTGCCACACTCATCGCCGCTCTCGGTTGGATGAATCAATGGTTGCATTGGTGGAATTGAGCTGTGTGAACGTGAATTTCAGCATTCACTCCGCGCCTCTTGTCATTCGCAGGCTCTCGGCTAAGAGTCGAACTTCCCGTGGCGTGTTCCTTTCGCCATACTTTTTGATCTCTACCTGCACATGACCTCTGCCCCCGCCGCGATCCCGACCGAACACACCGAAGAAATCAACGCCCGCATCCTGACGGTTAGTGAGGACTGTGTGAAAGGCTTCAACCAGCATCCCTTTCAATACATCGCCGAGCAGAGTGGGCTGCCTTTCGACACCGTCGTCGAGCGTATCCGCGCCATGCTGGCCGCAGGCGTCATACGCCGCGTGCGCCAGACTTTGCTGGCTAACAAACTCGCTGAAGGCGCGCTCATCGCCTGGAAGGTGCCGTCTGAAAAACTCGAAGCGGCCTTTGAGTTCCTGTTCAAACAAGATCCCTTCAGCGGCCACGTCGTCCTGCGCTCCACTGACCGCGAAGTCAGCGGCAGTGACTTCCGCCTTTGGACCACGCTAAAGGTCCCCCAGGACCGCGTCATTAGCGATCATTGCGACGTGCTGAAGCGCCTTATAGGAGCCACTGACTACTACACCATGCAGGCCCACGGTATTTTCGCTCTCGGCGTCGGCCACGTTCGCCGTAAGAGCATGGAGCCTGGTGATAAGGCCGACGTGCCCGCGGTCATGATGACCACCAACATCGCCGATCTCGATGCAGAAGAATGGAACGTCCTGCTGCACCTCAAAGGCGATCTTTCCGCCGATGAAATCTGTCCTGAACCCTGGGCTGGGCGCGCGAAGGACGCTGGCGTTCCATTGGAGCGCTTTTGCGAAGTCGCCCAGCAACTCGATAAGAAAGGCGTCATCGGACGCTTCTCCACTTTCCTGGAGCACGTCAAACCCAGCGCCACGGGCGTCCGTGTCACTCGCTTCAATGCCTTGTTTCATTGGAAGGTGCCGAAAGGCATGGAAGAACGCGCCGGTGGTGAAGTCGGGCGTCATCCGATCATGACCCATGCTTACTGGCGTGAAGGCGGCGATCGCTTCGCCAATGTCAACATCATGGGCGTCATTCACGGCACCGACAAAGAAACCGTGCTCGCCCATAAGGCAGCCATTGATAAGCACCTCGTCGATGCCGGCATTCCGCTCGAATACACCAATGTCTTCTGGGGCGGTCGCAGCGAGATCAAGCCCAGCGAGATCAGCCCCATCGTCTTCAAAGAATGGCACGCCAAGTGGGCCGACGTCGCAGGCCCTGTGATCTAAAACTCAAAGCCTGAACAGCCGCTTGCTGTTCTCCCACAGGATCTTTCGCTCCACCGCTTTGGTGGGCGAAAGCTTACGGATCATCGCGATGGTTTGCGCGCCCTGACAGCCTGGGCCGCGCCCGAGATGATCCGCGCAGTCGCTGCCATACAGAATCTTGTCTTGATGCCGGCCAAAGAAGCCCGTCGTGTGCTCCTCATCGCGTGTCAGCGCCAGCAGTCCTGAACCTGCCGACATGTCTGCATACATGTTTGGGTAGTCGCTCAGATAGCGATCTGTGATCCCGCCCGGTGTGACCTTGCCCTTCGGGTAGTTCACCTTTTGATCGTGCAGTTTGTCGATGTTTCCCCAGAAGGCCTGCGCGTGACCGATGAAGTTCGTCTTGGGATACTTCGCCAGCATCGTGTGCAGGCGATCATAGCCCCGGTTGTAAGTTTGAAACTGGAAGTGCATCAGGATCGGCACGTTGTAAGCCGCGGCTAGCTCATAGAGCTTCTGGCTGTGCGCCGAGTCACATTCCACGTCGAACTTCTGCTCGCCGATGATGCACGCGCCGAGCTTTAGCCACTTCTCGATCTCCGCCGGTGCCGAGTTCAGATCCGTCACCTCATTCACGCCCCAAAGATAGCTGTTTGGATTCGTCTGCGCGATCTTCATGCACGTCTCCGTGCCGCCACAGCGAGCTGCCAGACCATTCGATTTCCCCTTGTGAGTCGAGGCGCTATCAGTCGGCGTGCCTGCTGGCAAAAGGATCGTCTTAGTCACCCCCATCGCCTGCTGGTGAGCGATCATGTGTGCGTCCTCCCGGTCGTGGTAATGAGTGTGCTGATGGATGTCCAGCACCGGCTCCGCCTCCTGGGCAAACGTGGAAGCAGCGAGACCTGAAAGGGTCCCCGTGATGAAAGCGCGGCGAGTTGGCTGAAGTGACATGCCTCTCCAATACGCCGCCGCGAAGCGAATCCTACGGCCACCGTCACAGCCGCCGCTCTCCAGGACGCTGTCGCGCGGTATGGGGCCGTGGCTTAGTCATTTATCATTCAGTGATGTGGCTCAGGGCGCGGAGGATGGCTGGTGCAACCACGAACCACTGACGCTTTCTTGCAGCCCTGTCGAGAGACTAAAGTTTGCCCCGCCTCAGCGGCGCTTGGTCAAGCGAGAGAGCCAGGGGACTAGCAGGACGCTGCCGATGATGATCGACGCGCCGATGTAAAAGCCTCGGCTCATGTACTCCTGCGAGCCAAAGATCAGCGCTGCTAGGGCGATGCCATACACAGGCTCCAGATTGTAAATCACATTCACGGTGAAGACAGACATGCGTTGCAGCACCTCCATGTAGCCTGCGTAGGCCCAGACGGTGCAGACGGAGGCCAGCATCAGCAGCCACAGCACATTCTCCCAGTCTGGCAGCGTCGCTTGTCCTGGCGAGAGCCACAGCCAGCCGAGCACGCTGACGATAAGTGCGCCGGTCATTTGGTAAGTGCCCATCACGGCATAGTGGCAGCGCGCCACGAGCTGTTTGTTAAACACGGAAAAGATCGCCGCCAGGAAGGCTGCCAGCAGCCCCACGCTAAGTCCCTGCCAGTACCGCATCTCCACCTCAAAGATCATCCACACTGCCGCCATGATGACTGCACCGACGATCAACTCCAGTGGACGCCAGCGCTTTGTGCCATCGACCCATGGCTCGATGAGTGAGCACCAGATCATCATCGTCGGCATCGCCGCGAGGCAGACGGAGGCGGTGGCCAGTCGTGCCGAGAGGAAGAATAAAATCCAGTGCAGTCCGAGGATGCCACCCATGAAGATCATCCAGCGTTTTTCCCGCGTCGGTATGTGCAGCGGCTGCTTAGTTAGCTTTGCCACCCACGCAAAACCCAGTGCCGCCAGCGCCGTACGCCACGCCACCACCTCCACGGCGGGTAGTGTGATCAGCTTCCCCAAGATCGCCGTGAAACCCCACGCGACGATGACAAGGTGGAGTTTTAAATAGTCGCGAATCATGCGGCAGGGGAGCCTCTTCTAAACCACGGCTTCGTATGGCCGACAAGAAACATCGGAGCGCGAGGAAATGGGCTGATACCGTCAAGTGTTGGGGGAAGAGATGTAGGTAGAAAAATTTGGGGTGGAAAAATTCAGCCGCCGAAGATTTTTCTTCCCCCAATTTTTCTACCTTTGAATTCATCGTGATTGCTTGATGCCACTGCTTCTGCTGGCTCCCAGCGCGTCGAAGTCTAAAACGGCGAGTAGGCTAAGAGCCATACACGTGCTCTGACTGATCGAGCCATCTCATTCACGCCGTATGAAGCTCATGCGCCGACTCCTTCTCCTCGTTCTCTTTTATGCCGCGACCGCCCATGCTGATGTCCCGCCGATCCGTGGGCTGAGCCGCTCGGATCTTCTGGAGTATCACGATGCATCGGGCGCGGTAAAGAAAGCTGCCACGCCTGCCGAATGGGAGCTGCGCCGCCAGGAAGCGCTTGCTGGATTCCTGAGCATGACCGGACCACTGCCTGGCTCGGATCAGCGTTGTGCGCTGGATCTGAAGATCGAGGAGGAGGGTGACTGCGGCAGCTACGTGCGCCGCTTGATCAGCTACCAGTCCTCGCTCGGCGGTCGCGTGCCGGCTTATCTCTGCATTCCTAAAGCCGCGCTCAGTGGCAAGCCCGTTCCAGCCGTGCTCTGCCTGCATCCCACCGAGAACAACATCGGCTTCAATGTCGTCGTCGGTCTCGGTGGCAAGCCGCATCGGCAATACGCCGCCGAGTTGGCCAAGCGCGGCTACGTCACACTGTCTCCGAGTTACCCGCTGCTGGCGAAGTATCAGCCTGATCTCAAAGCACTTGGCTTCTCTAGCGGCACGATGAAAGCCATCTGGGACAACATTCGCGGGCTGGATCTGCTGGAGATGCTTCCCTTTGTAAAAAAAGAGGTGGGCTTTGCTGCCATCGGCCACTCGCTCGGCGGGCATAACAGCATCTTCACGGCGGTGCATGACACACGCATCAAAGTCATTGTTTCAAGCTGCGGCTTCGACTCGGTGCTCGACTACTACGGCGGCAACATCAAAGGCTGGGTGCAGGAGCGCTATATCCTGAAAATGGGCGACTACCTGGGCCGCCCGCAGGATGTGCCTTTCGATCATTACGAACTCATCGCCGCGCTCGCCCCGCGTCGTGTCTTCGTGAACGCCCCGCTGCGTGACGCTAACTTCAAGCATGACAGCGTGGATCGAATCGCTGCCGCCGCGCGGCCAGTCTTCGCCCTCTTTGGTGCTGAGAAAAAACTCAGCATCCGCCATCCAGACAGCGAACATGATTTCCCTGATGCCGAGCGCTTCGAGTCGTACGCGGTGATTCAGCAAGTCCTCGGTAAACCTTAAACGGTTTTGAAAAGTAGGCTGGTTGGTACCTTCTCAGCAGAAATTGAAAAAGGTCCGCACAGTTGAAGTGCGAAGTATGTGTCTAAACAACCATTTAGCCGACGATTTGAGCTGGTTAGGCCGCCAGATGGAAGTAGCCGTGGATGTGTGGAACGCCACGGAAATACCAAACCAACTCGGGCCCTTCGATTTGCCAGGTGTCCCAGACCTTGTCGTTGCCGATGTCGAAGGAGCCTCCGTAACAAGAAACGAAAAGCCGATCGACAAGCTTCTTGTCCTCAATGGTCTTCATGGTGGCGGCGACGTCATCGGGACGGAAGCAGGCGAGCATGCGGCGCATCGTATCGAGGAGTTTGGCCTGCTGGTCCTTGCTAAGGTCCGAGCCGCTGATGCCGGGGAGATCGGTCTTGCTCTTGAGGATGACGGTGGCTGGGTCTTCCTTGCGTGGTTCGCGGCCGACGAGCGTCTTTTCCTGCTGCTTGCCGTCGAGAGCGCTATAGAACTCGTTGAAAAGGAGTCCCTGATACCAGAATGGATTTCCTTCGTGATCCTTGGTCTCGCGGAATGCCTTGGCGAAGTTACCGTAAAAGATCGGTGCGGCCCCGAAGCCAAGACCTTTGTCCGTGATGGCGTGGCAGCGGCGGGTGACGTGATGCCCGGTGTAAATGAATTCGAAGTCTTTATCTGTCGGGGTGCCAAAGAAGCCAACTGAGGGTGTGTTCTTGATCTGGCCCATGAGGTCCTTTTGCACCTGCCAGTCCATTTTCTCGCGATATTCCTCCGAGTGCAGCGACTCAAAAATTTGCTTCACTAGGTCCTGTTGGTCCTTGGTATAGAAAGTGTGGAGGCGTTGGTCAGGGCAGATGTACCACCAATTGCTGACATATTGGCGCTTCGGGTGATCAACAGACAGAACGATCTTGGCATGCTGCTCCTCGGTGAGGCTTTTGTAGAACTGCATTGGCAGAGAATCCCTGCCCGCCGTATCCGCGCGTAATTCAGAAAATGCAGCAAGAGCGACTGAGGCACCGAAGGCACGGATGATCTCGCGGCGGCTGAGCGACTTCCTTTCAATGACGGGCATGATGAGCTTCATCTGTACATTCTTTAGTGAATCGATGGAAATGACCAGCCAAATCTCTGCTCGCTACGCAGGAGAGTGACGAGTAGGCCGATGAATGAAGGTCAGAGCACGAACTGCTTTGAGCCGCTTGACCTTGTGCTAGGAGGTTTTGTCTATCACCAGCATGGCGTGGCGACCGACAATGCGAGGGTTCTCCTCAGCCAAGGTATCGGGTAAAGCTTGGAACGTCGTGCTATCACAGTGAGTGAAGAGTTTTCATCAGTTCCCTGAATGCGAGTAAGTCCGCAGGTAGAGTTGCACGTCTGTCACACTCTGGATGATACGGTCGAGAGCGGCCTTCTCGTCAGTTAGCAGGTTAACGGCAGGGATCACGATCTTCCAGCGGGTATTCCAGGCACTGCGGGCGATCAGGCGGTTGCTGCTGTATTCAAGCGGCGGCGCTGCATTAAACAACTCCTTATCCGCCACAGCGCGGAACGCCTGGTGCTTGCGGATGATCCATGGCTTTTTTTAAGGGTGCCGTTGGCACTGAAGAACTGGTTGCTGTTGAATTCGCTGGCCCCGAGGTTGTAGGGCAATGGCAGAGCTTGATCCTGCACCGTCCAACTGCGGAGCGTGTCGGTATCACCAAGCGGCGGTGCCCGCATGATGTCGTTACCGCAGGGAATCAGGTAAACGTAGGGCGTCGCGCTGAGAATGTATGGGGCGTTGGTCGAATCCAAGGGAGGGCCGCCGACCGAGGCATCCATCCCGACATACCCTGGCAGCACGGCTAGGTGAGGTCGTTCACTGAACCGTGGTTGCGGGCGTGGACGATGGCGGTGATCGTCTTGGGCTGCACGGGCGTCGTCTCTATCACCGGAATGCGGCTGGGCACTTCACCATTGAGTTTGAGATATGCGGCAACAGTAGAACAATCCTTGGATTGAGCCGTTAGTTGAAGTTTAATCTCGTCAAATGCCGGAGGTCTCTGCAAAAGCGTTGCCAATGTTAGGACAGTGCCTCGACAATGATGCGTGCACCTTGGACCTCCCGAATGCGCACGTCGGTGCCGCTTTGGAGGTAGCCACTTTCGATTATGGCCTCAAGGCGTAGATCGCCGAACTGCACAGTGCCACAGGGGCGCAGAGCGCTGATGGTGCGGCCTTGGTCACCGGCTTGAACGGAACGTGAGGCGGTCATGGCGGGAGTGGACTCCAGCGTGCCGCCAGCGGTTGCGGAGAGCAGCATGTGGCGGAAGGGAGCCGTCTGCGGAAGGTAGCGCGCAGCGGTGAGGATCATGATGGCGGCACCTATGATACCGATGGCAAAGTTCCGCAAGCCGAGTGCATAGGTGGCGAGATTGAAATCAAAACCAGCAGGGGCTGTGCCTTCAGAGGGCAGGGGAGACACGGGCATCTCCCAGCCGGACATGGTGTAAACGAGCGCGATCATCACGCAGACTAAGCCGATGAGGCCGGGTAAGATGGTGCCGGGAAAGACCATGATCTCCAGGATGATAAAGATGATACCCATGATGAAGATGGCGGCTGCCACGGCGGTCTCTTGGCCAACAAGACTGCCTGCAACATAGTGCCCGAAGAAGAACAGTGAAAAGGCAGCTACGGAGATGATTCCGGGCAATCCAAAGCCTGGAGCCTGCATTTCCAGATAACCGCCTGCGACGCCGATGAGGATCAAAATGGAAGCATACGCGGTGACCCAGATGGCGATTTTTTCAAACAAGGTGGGCACGGCGGTGATGGTCGCGCCTTTGAGCGATTCAGCTTTTTTGATCTCATCCAGGTTCTTGACGATGGCTTTGGCAAACAGCGGTTTGCCATCCACGAGTTGTACGGCTTCATCGGCATCGAGAGTGAGGATTTCCTTTTTGGAGTCGATGATCTTGCCGTTCACTTTGAGTTCCTTGCCCATGTCGATCATGGCTTCGATCACGGCAGGGTTATGGCCTTTTTGTTTGGCGACGGCGCGGGCCATGCCCATGGTGGCGGAGTTCATCTTGGCGCGCTCGGCATCGCCCATCTCGCCGCCGCCATAGACGGGAGACGCGGCACCGGCGCTGCTGGTGGGTGCCATGTAGATGCCATCAGTGGCCACGGCGATCATAGCTCCGGCGGAAAGCGCACGCGGGTTTACATAGGCAAAGCTGCGGGGCTTGAGCTTTTGCAGGTCGGTCATCATGAGTTCCACCGTGTCCCAAAGCAGGCCACCGGGTGTGTCGAGATCAAAGATGACCGCCTCTGCACCCTCGACCGTGCAGCGCTCCAACGTGCGTGACATGAACTCGAATCGCGCCCGTGAGATGAGATCGTCTTCGCCCACCGGAATGACTACGACTTTACCGGAGTAACTGCCTGTTTCCGCCGGCAGCGGAAGGGATGACGAGAAAAGGCAGAACCAGAGCAGTAGGAATTTCATGCATTAAGATTACAGTGCGGCGCATCCGCTGGCAATGACTCCCTTGATTTAGCAGGCGAGCGTCAGTCCCGATCGACCGCCAGAAAGCTTCAGGCAAACAAGGCTGTGAGCTTTCAGTAGAAGGGCGCTTCCCCCGTTAAGTCCTGGAGTCACTTCGGCAGGAAAAGCAGGACTTTGTGCCGTGTCGTAAACAGTGCTCCAGAGAGTTCTATCATCTCCAGGCACAATGAAAGCCTGTGTGAGATCTCCGCGATTGAAGAGATAAACGAGAGGTGGATCGGCTGAGATCATGGCTCCGAAAATGTTACGCGATGGATCGTGCCATTCATCATGGCAGAGCCGTGTGCCCTGACCTTCAAGCCAGACGACATCGGTCATCCCTGAAACGTGATTGAAGGTACCGTCAAAGTATTGTGAGCGTTTTAACTCAGGCGTGTTTCGGCGCAGGGAGATGACACGGCGAGTGAAGTCGAGCATGTCTTCGTCACAGGTGGCCCAATCGATCCAGCTGAGATCATTGTCCTGGCAGTAAGCGTTGTTGTTGCCCTTCTGGCTGCGCCCGCGCTCATCGCCTGCATTGATGAAGGGCACGCCAATGGAGGTCATCAATGTGGCCATGAGACTGCGGATTCTACGGGCGCGCAGACGCAGCACTCGGTCGTCCGTGGTCTGGCCTTCGATGCCGCAACTCACGCTGTGATTGTGATTGTCACCATCGAGATTATCCTCTCCATTGGCCTCGTTGTGTTTGCTGGCATAGCTGACGAGATCCAGCAGCGTGAAACCATCGTGTGAAGTGAGGAAATTCACGCTGCTGAGAGCGGGCCGCTGGGTGCTGCCATAGATGTCCTGACTGCCGCAGAAGCGCTTGGCAAAATCGGCAGTACTGCCTTCATCACCGGCCCAGAAGCGGCGAACGGTGTCGCGGTATTTGCCATTGAGTTCGCGCCACGGTTCTGGGAAAGCGCCGACCTGATAGCTATCCATGCGCATGATGTCCCAGGGTTCGGCAATGAGCTTTACCTGTGAGAGAATCGGGTCCTGCGCGACGGCGGCGAGGAATTGGCTATTGGCGTCAAAATTGTCGAGGTGATCACGGGCGACAGTCACGGCGAGATCAAAGCGGAAGCCGTCCACATGCATCTCGGTGACCCAGTAGCGCAGGCTGTCCATGACCATGCGCAACGCGGGCGGACTGGCCGTATCTACCGCGTTGCCGCAGCCTGTGACATTGATGTAGTTGCTCCCGTACTCGTCGAAGGTGTGGCGATAATACAGACGGTCATCGAGTCCGCGTAACATGACCGTCGGGCCAAATTCATCACCTTCAGCCGTGTGATTGTATACGACATCGAGGATGACTTCGAGACCTGCGACATGGAAGGCTTTCACCATATCTTTGAACTCCCGAATCATGCACTGCGGATCGCTGGCGGTAGCATACTCGGCGTGAGGTGCAAAGAATCCAATAGTGTTGTAGCCCCAGTAGTTTGTTAGTCCTTTCTCCAGAAGGAATTGATCATCGAGATGCTGGTGAACGGGCATTAGTTGCATGCTCGTGACACCGAGATCACGTAAGTAACCGATCACACTAGAGTGAGCGAGTCCTGCATAAGTGCCGCGCAGTTCAGTCGGAACTTCGGGGTGCTTTTGAGTGAAGCCTTTGACGTGCAGCTCATAGATGATCGTTTCCTGCCAAGAGACTCGGGGCGGTTGGTCGCCCTGCCAGTCGTAGTGGTCATCGATGACGACGGATTTGAGCGCTTCGGGTCCGTTGTCATGAGCCCCTGGAAAAGTGTGCGGCCCATTTGAACTTAGCATGTTGCTTTGGCCTTCTGGCATACCGACGATGGCACGCGCATAAGGGTCCAGGAGCAGCTTGTTGGGATTGTAACGTAGCGCATTTCTGGGCATCCATGGCCCATGCGCACGGTAGCCATAGAGCTGTCCTGCTTTTGCTCCGGCGACAAAGGCTTGCCAAAAATCTGACTCACCTCGAACCATGCGCACTCGTGCCGTTTCCTGAGCTGGGTTAGCTTGATCGTAAAGGCACAAATCTACGGCTGTGGCGTGCCGGGAGAAGACCGTGAAATGCACGCCATTCTCGGTGAGAGAGGCTCCTGGCTGTGATGGGGGAATGGGTGCGATGAACGGCATGTTGCGCTTTTTCATAGAGCAAGGCGCGAGCCGATGAATGAGGATTTCTGAATTGAAGTCATCTCAATCCATTCGACTGGAAGTGGAATCTATACAGCAACCGGTGCCTCAAACCAACGGTTGTGTTCTTTGATGAGATCGACGAGTCGCTCGACAGCTTCTTCTTCCGGGATGTTGAACTTCACGGCGGTCTTGCTGACGTAGAGATTGATCTTGCCTGGGGCACCGCCAACGTAGCCGAAGTCGGCGTCCGCCATTTCGCCGGGACCATTGACGATGCAGCCCATGACGGCGATTCGCACGCCTTTGAGATGGCCGGTGGAGGCGCGGATTTTTTGCGTGGTGTTTTGCAGATTGAAGAGCGTGCGCCCACAGCTCGGGCAGGCCACGTAGTCGGTCTTGAAGATGCGGACACCGGCGGCTTGCAGGATGTTGTAACTGACACGCAGGCTCTGGCCGGGGGAGGATTCGCCCTGGACGATCACAGCATCGCCGATGCCATCGCAGAGCAGGGAGCCGATGTTGGTCGCGGCGCGGAGGAGGTTGTTGAGGAAGTCTTCGTTGCCTTTTGAATCGAAGGTGTCCTTGAGCAGGATGGGATGCTTCGGGTCAAGTCTGGCGGCTAGCAGACGGTAGGCGTGAATGGGATGCAGTGCGGTGCCATCGGCGATGGTGACGAGCCTAGCCTCAGCGGACGCATTGACTGACTGCACGGCGGCATCATCACGGGGGTCAAGGGCGATGACGGCGCTGTCTTCGATAACGATCTCGGGCTTGTAGTCGCCGAGCTTGTCCAGCTTGTGAGCCAGTGCATCCCATTTGGTGCGTGAGGTGAAGACGGCGGCTGTTGCACCACGGCCCAAGTCGATACCGTTGATGGAGAGACGTTCGGGCGCACGGCGGCTGTAGCTAAAAGGATCATAGCTCACCTGAGGTGTCTGACTGATCACTAAATACTGATCACTCAATACTTGGCTTTGGATCGATGCGACTAGCGCCCGAGCCACCGGGATCTCGTGGATGGCATCCTCCGTCAATGAAACGCGCACGGTGTCGCCGATACCATCCGCAAGCAGCGAGCCAATGCCGATGGCGCTCTTGATGCGGCCATCTTCACCATCGCCCGCTTCAGTGACGCCGAGATGAATCGGGTAGTTCCAGTCACTGCCCAGAGCATTCAAATGTGCTACCAACAATCGGTAGGCCTCGATCATGACCTTGGGATTGCTGGCCTTCATCGAGAACAGAAAGTTGTGGTAGTCGTGAGCGCGGGCGATGCGGGCAAACTCCAGTGCACTCTCCACCATGCCATGTGGCGTGTCGCCGTGGCGGTTCATGATGCGGTCGCTGAGCGAGCCGTGATTGGTGCCGATGCGCATGGCGCGGCCGAGGCGTTGGCAATCCAGCACCAAGGGCACAAACTGCTCCTCCATGTAGGCGACTTCTTCGGCGTATTGCTCGTCAGTGTACTCTTTGACCGCGAACTTCTTCTTGTCGGCGTAGTTGCCGGGATTGACTCGCACCTTCTCCACCCACTTCACGGCTTCCATTGCGGCGTCGGGTTTGAAATGGATGTCGGCAACGAGCGGCACATCACAGCCAGCCAAGCGAATGCCATCGCGGATGTGCTGGAGGTTTTCTGCGATGACGCGGGTCTGGGCCGTGACGCGGACGATTTCACAGCCAACAGCGGCGAGTTCGAGGGCTTCCTTTACGCAAGCTTCCGCGTCGCGTGTGTCGCTGGTAAGCATGGACTGCACGCGGATCGGGTTGCTGCCGCCGATGCCGATGTTGCCAACCATGCACACGCGGGTTTCACGGCGCTGATAGTGGTAGAGGTCGGGGCAATAGCGAAGCAGGGCGGTCGAGGGCATGGGGACGCTATGAAACTCTAACGCGGCGTAACTGCAATCAGGAACCCGACGACATTACTTCAGTGCTTCACGCTTATCTTTGGGCAGCCAGCCGAGTTCATCGACTGGATTACCTTTCTTGCTGCCGCCCATGAAGATGTCTCCCGTGTCCTTTAGTGTGACGAAGATGAGGAAGCCAAAAAGCGTGAGTGCGCAGGCGGTCTGAACCCATTCAAGGACGCGGGATTGGATCGGGCGACGACGAATAGCCTCGGCGATGGCCATGGTGATGTGACCCCCATCAAGCACCGGGAAGGGCAGCATGTTCATGATGGCGAGATTGACGTTGAGGATAACGCTGAACCAAAGGATTTGCAGCAGGGCCGCAGGGTCTTGAAGTAAATTGTAATAAACGCGACCGATGCCAACGGGACCGCTCATGTGAGCCGGGCTGATGTCGGAATTGGACCATACGAGCTTGCTGATCATGCTGACCATGCTGCGTGTTGCATCTGAGATTTGCTCTGTGACGCCTGGGTAGGCCAGCTTGCGCTCGCCTGTGGCATGCCAGACGATGCCAGCCATGGGGCGGGTGAAGTCTGCGGGATGCTTGTCCGGGATGCGTGGTGTCAGGCTGATTGGGATTTCTTTTCCATCACGACGCACGGTGAGCGTGATGAGTTGGCCAGCTTTATTTTCCAGATAATCACCGAGTTGGATGCGTGTGAAGAGAGTTTGGCCATCCACCTTGAGGAGTTCGTCATTGGCCTGTAGGCCCGCATCAGCCGCAGGGCTGTCTGGCTGCACCTTACCGACCATGGGCGTTTCTTTGCCCGTGATGCCGACTTCACGGAGAGACGGGCGCTTGAAGATGGACTCCCACCAGGCTTGTTTTTCTTCCTTCAAATCAGGCCACTCTGACGAGACGGCGATCACTGGAAGCTTCTGGCCAGCGCGCTCGACTTCAAACTCGATGTTCTTACCTTCACTCGAAACGATACCCCAGCGCACGCTGTCCACGAAGCCTTCGAAGCGGCGGATCGGCTCGCCGTCGATGCGCTTGATGTTGTCCCCGACCTTGAGGCCAGCTTTGTCTGCCGGGCTGTCTTTGGCGACATAGCCGATGGTGGTGGTGACAAAAGATTCTGTCTGCGGCTTGCCCAAAACGCTCACGAGCAAGGCAAAGGTACAGGCAAGCATGAAGCTGAAAAGAGGACCTGCGAAGGCGACGATGATTTTATCTATCGGCGTGATCGGCGGCAGCGGCTCATCACTGGAGCTGCCACCTTCGATAGCGTCCATGGGAGCCATCTGGGGCAGTTTCACAAAGCCACCCGCAGGGATGCTGCCGAGGCCGTATTCGACGCCGTTGATGGTTTTTTTCCAGAGGGGTTTACCAAACCAGATGTAGAAGGCCTCTACTTTGAGTCCGCGCCAGCGTGCAGCTAGGAAGTGACCCCACTCGTGGACGAGGATCATGAGATTGAAAACGAAGAGCACCTCAATGATGAGGATGATGACGCGTAGGACTGAGCCGATAGGGCCGAGAGAGGATAGCCAAGACATGAAAAAAGGGTCGGGTAAGGAAGCGCCGGGTGGCGCAAGGGCGGCGAAGCTACCACCCAGACTGCTAACGGCAATCGAGAGATTCAGGATGACAAAATTCTCAGGACTCGCTCGTCACTAGTCGCAACACCTCTGCCGCCAGTATGAAACCAAAGGTGCCCGTGATGTGGGTAGCGGCACCGAAACCTTCGGCACAGTCGAGTAGCAGACCGTTTTCGGTGCTCGCGTCTCGTTCGAGAGAGCAGGTGCCATCGGGCTGGGGATACATGGCTTTCTCGGTCGAATAGACGCAGCGCACGCCCCAGTTCATGGATTGGCCATCGGGGCTCTTTGGAAAGGCGTGCTCCTTGCGCAGGCGGCGGCGCAATTGCTTAATCAGTTCATCCGCACCCGCATGACCGAGGTCGGCGACTTTTATTTTAGTCGGATCACGGCGGCCGCCAGCGCTGCCGGAAACGATCACGGGAATGCTTAATGCGCGTGCCTTGGCGATGATGAGGGCTTTGATGCCCGTGCTATCCACGGCATCGACGATCACATCAAAGCCGGGCGCAAGCAGTCGGTCAGCACTGCTTTCCAGGAAGAACTCGGGCACGGCGGTGACAGCGCATTCGGGATTGATCTCGCGGACGCGGCCAGCGAGCACCTCAGTCTTTGTCTTGCCGATCGTATTGGCTAGGGCAGGGAGTTGGCGGTTGGTGTTGGTAATGCATACATCGTCCATATCGATCAGTGTCAGCGAGCCGATGCCGCTTCGGGCTAAGGCCTCGACCACCCAGGAGCCGACACCGCCGAGGCCTATCACGGCCACGCGGGCCGCATGCAATCGGGGTAGGGCGGCAGCGCCATAGAGTCGGGCGATGCCGCCAAAACGTTGAAGGTAGGATTCAGTCATCCGTCTCCTTAGCTGCAAAGAGTGCGATGAGTGCAAAGATTTTAGTGCTTTCAAAAACTCTTTGTGATCTTTGCGTTCTTTGCGCTTAGAGCAGGCGGGCATGTCTGATTTCAAACTCACCTTTCTCGGCTCCGGCACGTCTGTCGGCATTCCGATGATTGGTTGTGATTGTGAGGTGTGCCGGAGCACGGACCCGCGTGACAAGCGCCTGCGCTCCAGCATCTGGATCACCACGCCAGAAATGAGCTGGGTGGTGGACACGGGGCCGGACTTCCGCACGCAATGTCTGCGCGTGGGAATCCGCCATCTCGATGCTGCTATCTTCACGCATCCGCACATGGATCACCTAACGGGCTTTGATGAGCTGCGGCGCTTCACCATTCCAGCAGACAATTACATGCCCATCTATGCGCTGCCCTCTTGCCTAGCTGTCCTGGAGCGCATGTTTGAATACGCCTTCAATGGTGAGAACCGTTATCGCGGCTATTTGAAACCTTTCCCGAAGCCTATCCACGGCCCGTTTCATTTGGGTGAAACGTTGGTGACACCGCTCCCCGTGCTGCATGGTAAAGTGGAGTGCATCGGCTACCTCTTCACTCGCCATGGCCGAAAAATATGCGCCTACATTCCCGATGCGAAGGTGCTGCTACCGGAGACGATGACTGCCTTGCAGGGCGTGGACACGCTGATCATCGATGCCCTGCGCTACACGGAGCACCCGACCCACATGAACTTTGCTGAATCTCTGACCGTGCAGGCGCTACTCAAACCACGGCGCACTTTTTTCACTCATCTACAATGTGAGATCATGCACGGGCGTGATGAGCCAAAGCTGCCGCCAGGTGTGTTGCTGGCTTATGATGGGCTGGAGTTGACGTGGTAGAATGACGAGTGACGAATTACGAATGCCAGATTCTAAAGAGCCTATGGCGGATGCTTCTGCCATTCGTCATTCTGCATTCGTCATTTCCCAGGAGCCTGCTCCAGCGCTCGATCTCGCGGGTGTAACCGTGGTAGCCTATAATCGCGAGTTCGCCCAGTCACACCGTCCACTTCGATGTCTTGAACAAGCGTCTGCCAGAAGGCTACACGCTCGCTGAAGCAGCCTGGAACGCTACGCCTGTGATCTCTAGGATGAATGTCGTCTGTGGCGATCGAATCAATTGATCCAACACAAGGCCTACAAGAACGTCCCTGCCGTGCAGGCGGCCAAGACGTTACTGGAGCAAATGTGCATCATGGCTGAAGCTAATTTCTCTGGCGTGAAGTGCTAGAACTGCCCAAGATCGAACTCTCATGAAACTGCCTGCCTTACTCACGTTTATCTGCTTCGCTTCTCTCTCCGTGATCCATGCCGATCAAATCCTGCTCGTGGCGGGGGGCACGCAGGACGCGGTGGATATTCCAGCCACTGAAGCTCTGCTGCGTGAGCCGTTCGGCACCGAGTTCGACTCAGGTGGGCACATGTGGATTATCGAAATGACATCTGGTAATCGCTTGCTGCAAGTGGACGGCGGCGGCGTTATCACGCACTTCGCAGGCCAACTCAAACCTGGCTTTAGTGGTGATGGTGGCCCAGCGATTCGTGCGCAGTTCAATGGACCGCATAACTTCGCCATTATGCCCAGTGGCAATATTTTGATCGGAGACACCTGGAATGGCCGCATCCGTGAAGTCGATGTCAAAGCGCGCACATTGAAGACTTGCGAAGGCTGGCAAGTTTCTGCGGAAAAAGCGCGCGGAAGCGGACCTTACTGCATCACGCTGAACTTCGACGGCACAAAGCTCTACATCGCCGATCTGCGCCAAGTTCATGAACTCGACCTGACCACCAACAAGTCACGAGTTATTGCTGGCAATGGCAAAAAAGGTCTTCCGAAGGATGGAGAGGTCGCCACAGAAGCACCACTAGTGGACCCTCGCGCGGTGGCGCCGGACCGTCAGGGCAACGTGTACATTTTGGAGCGTGGCGGCAATGCCCTGCGTGTGGTGGACAAGACCGGGCACATCCGCACGCTGGTGAATGCCAGCGGTAAAAAAGGTGGGGAGGGAGATGGCGGTCTAGCGCTGGAGGCGACGATGAATGGACCTAAACATCTGTGTGTGGATAAAGATGATAGCGTCATCATCGCCGATGCAGAGAGCCATCTCGTGCGGCGCTACATTCCTACCACCGGTAAGATTGAGCGCATCGCTGGAACGGGTAAACATGGCAGTGCAGGCGTCGGCGGTGATCCTCTCAATTGCCAACTCGCACGGCCTCACGGCGTGACGGTGCATCCCGAGTCGGGCGAGCTTTACATCACTGACAGCTACAACAATCGCATCCTCAAGATCCAGCGCCATTGATGTCTTCACGCTTCATCCAACTTCGCCAATCAGCGATGGCGGCGCACGTGTTGCCTTTGATGTTGTTCACGCTGTTCGTCGCTGTGCCAGGTTGGTTTCGGATCGAGAATCCCGAGCTGTCATGGTATCAGCAGGCACCCGAGCACTGGGTGTATCCCTTGCAGACATTGATCTGTGGCGGCTTGCTGCTGTGGTTTCGTCAGCATTATCAGTTAGCGCCTTGGCGTGGAATCGGGCTGGCATGTTTGCTGGCTGTGATTGGCATTGCGATCTGGATCACTCCAGCCTGGCTTCATGCCAAACTAGCCGCTGGTGGTGAAGATCCTGAGTGGTGGTCCTGGCTCGGACTCGTTAAGCGTGAGGAGGGCTTTGATCCCACGATCCTCGCCAAATTTCCAGCTTGGGAAATGGCGGCAGTCATCATGCGCTTCGTGCGTATGGTCGTCATCGTGCCGCTAGTGGAGGAGCTAATGTGGCGCGGCTTTCTCATGCGCTATGTCAATGCAGGCGAGGCTGACTGGCACAGCGTATCGTTTGGAGCACACAGCTGGAAAGGCTTCTGGATTGTAACCACCATGGTCATGCTAATTCACACTCCGCAGGACTACTTGGCAGCTTTTCTGTGGGGTTCACTCGTCTATGCACTGGCCGTGCGCACGCGCAGCCTAGGAGCCTGTGTGATCATGCACGCGGTTGGTAATTTACTGTTAGGCATCTACGCGCTGCGGACTCAGCAGTGGGGCTTTTGGTGAAAACAGGGGCAAATCGAAGTTGCAGGGCGTCTTAGGGACTTCATAATCACCCCCCTCTCAAATGGCTTCTCCCGTTAAAATTGCTGTCCTCGGCGCTAGTGGATACTCAGGCATCGAACTCCTGCGACTCCTGTTGCGGCATCCTCATGCTGAGCTGGTTGCAGTGACCTCACGCACACTTGCAGGCAAACCCTTGTCGGTTGAGTTTCCGCGCTTCCGTGGCGTCGGAGTAGCAGATACTTTGACCTTTTCAAATCCTGATGTGGCAGCACTCAAAGCCACAGGAGCTGAGATCGCATTCCTGGCTCTGCCTCATGGCGTGTCGGTCGAATTCGCCAAGCCTCTGCTCGAAGCGGGATTGAAAGTCATCGACCTCAGTGCCGACTTCCGGCTGCGCAGCGCCGCTTTGTACAAGGAGTTCTATATGCAGGAACATCCCGCGCCAGAACTGCTCGATGAAGCTGTCTATGCTCTGCCAGAAGTGCGCGCAGATGACATCAAGAAGGCACGTCTGATCGCCTGTCCAGGCTGCTATCCGACGAGTATTCTTTTGCCTCTGATCCCTTTATTTAAAGCTGGTCTGCTTGCAGAAGATCCGCTCGCCGTGTCCAGCATGAGCGGTGCTAGCGGTGCGGGGCGCAAGGAAAGCGTACCGCTGCTTTTCTGTGAAGTACAGAACAGCGTGCGCAGTTACAGCGTGCCAGTGCATCGCCATTTGAGCGAGGTCGGCCAAGAACTCGAAATCGCCGCCGGTCGCGCTGTGAAGCTGACCTTCGTGCCGCATCTCATGCCCACGCACTCCGGCATTTGCACCACGATCTTTGCCACACCAAATCCCGGCATCACGGCTGAGCAGGTCGGCGCGGTGCTTCACGCAGCCTATGACGCGCAACCCTTTGTGAGACTGCTGGGTGTGAATCAATCACCCGACACGAAGAACGTCGTTGGAACAAACTTTGTGGACATCGGTTGGTCCTACGATTCGCGTGCGGGTCGGCTCATCCTCATGAGCGCAGAAGACAATATTGGGAAAGGAGCGTCCGGTCAGGCCGTTCAAAATATGAACCTCGTCTGCGGCTTTGCGCCTACCGCTGGACTCATGAATATCTGATGAACAACGAAGAATTTGATCCCTGCCATTCTATCAAGGTGCCATTCAAGGTTATCGAAGGTGGTGTCACGGCCGCCAGGGGTTTTAAGGCTGCGGCGATCTCCTGCGGCATCAAGAATCCAGACGTCACTCGGTTGGATCTCATGATGATCACGTCGGATGTGCCGACCGTCACGGATGCTGCATTCACGACCAATAAAGTGCGTGCAGCCTGTGTACGTGTTTCTCAATTGCACATCAAGGATAGCGACACTCGTGCAATCATTGCCAACAGCGGAAATGCGAACGCATGCACTGGCCTTCAAGGCATCCATGATGCCAAGGCCATGTGCAAGGCGACCGCCGAATCACTCGGAGTGCGCATGAGGCAGGTGCTCGTTTGTTCGACCGGCATCATCGGCATGAACATGCCCATCCAGCGCATCACTCCACGCGTTCGTGAGCTTGCAGACATTCTTTCTCCGATTGGGAATGATGATGCCGCTCGCGCCATCATGACGAGTGATACGAAGCCTAAGATCTATGCGATCGAGGTTCCTATTGGAAAAGGGCAGAGCTTCCGCGTCGGCGGCATCGCTAAAGGTGCGGGCATGATCTGCCCAAACATGGCGACCATGCTTTCCTTCATCACCACGGACGCAAAGGTTTCCAAAGACGAGTTGAAGCGCGCCATGCGCTTTGCCGTGGATCAGTCGTTTAATCGAATCACCATTGATGGCGATACAAGCACGAATGACACTGTGATCGTCATGACCAATGGCCAGGCGAATGCGCCAGCCATCAAGAAGGGTTCACCCGAAGCTGAAATCTTCCGCTGTGCCCTGCAAAAAGTGATGATGGAGTTGGCTAAAATGATTGTGAGTGATGGCGAGCGTGTGACCAAGTTCGTCGAGATACGTGTCCGCAATGCCCGCACTCAGAGTGATGCCAAGAAGGCGGCTGAGGCTGTGGCCAAGAGCCTACTCGTGAAGTGTTCCTTCAATGGCAGTGATCCAAACTGGGGCCGCATCATTCATGCGGTTGGTTACTCCGGCGCTCGAATCCGAGAGGAGATGATTGATATCTATTTCAGCGGTATCCAGGCCTGCAAAGGTGGCCTCACGGCTAAGACACCTGTTGCTGATCTGGAAAAGGTGGTCAAAGAACCGCGCTTCTCCGTGACCATCGATTTAAATTTGGGCAGCGCCAATCACATCGTCTACACCACCGACCTCTCGGAAGCTTATGTGGATTTCAATAGCAGTGAATACTCCGCTGCTGTCCATGCGAAACGCCAAAAGGGGTTGGTGTAGTTTGACTCAGCGTTTGCGGAACCAAGGCACAAAGGCGCTCGTGCTGCGTTGATACTCCCGGTAGGCGTCACCCCGTTTCTCGACAGAGAGCTTTTCCGTCAGCGGAATACCGGTGACGTTGAGCAGAAAATGCAGCATCACCACGGGAGCGATGATCGCTGTCAACCCCCAGGGTGTAGGCAGCGCCATGAGAAAAAGTCCCCACCAGAGCAGGCTCTGAAAAAAGTAATTCGGATGCCGACTGTAGTGCCAAAGCCCCTTTTGGCAGATGCCTTTACCAAGTTTCTTGAAACGAGCTAGCTGCGCATCTGCGACACCTTCTCCGATGAGCGCTATTGTCCAAGTGGCCAGACCTAGCCATTCAAGAGTGTGAAAGCCTGTGGCTGACTGCTGAGCGATCAAATACACCGGCAGCATGAGCAGCCAGACCAGCGCAGCCTGCATCAGGAAGAACCAAAGGAAAGCGCGTGGCGGATTGACCTTCCATTTCTCACGAAGCACCGCATAACGCACATCTTCCTTTGGATGATGACTGGCCACGCGCCGCCACAAATGAATGCCAAGGCGCAGGCTCCAGGTGGAAACCAGAGTGGCAATCGCGTAGCGCCGTGTTAGCCAACCTTCTCCTGAAAAGGCCAGCCAAACGGCAACGGGGGCAAAGGCGAGCGACCATGTGACATCCACAAACGAATAGTTGTCGAGCCTGACACTGAGCCACCAAGTAAACAGAAAAAGGGCGAGTAGGATGAGGGCTGCTATGATCATGAAGCGATGGGCTGCTAGTGTGTGTTTTTCAGGGAGACCAGTTTTTCGATCATGATCTTGGTGATGACGTAAATGAGCCAGCCGATGGCAGGCGCGAGTATCAACCAAACAGCGATGCCGTAGAGTGCTGTCATACCGTAGTCTTTAAAGAATGGGCCTGGCTCAGCAAAAAAACGCTTCATCATCGTGGGAATGTGAATGCTGACATGTGGCGCATTAAAAAGCCATTCGCCTGCGCGATAGAATCCGAAAACTGTAACCCATTGAAAGGGGTAAGTAAGTGTTTTGAAGACCTGCAAGATGGGCTGGTTTAGCCGCAATGTGACACCCACAGCCAGTGTGAGTATAGTGTTTGATCCAAGGATGGGAAACAGGCCGAGAGTGATCCCATAAGAGATGGCTTGGGCAATCTTTGGTGGTGAGACTCCTTGGGTGAGCTGTTGCAGGATAGGATGAGTGATCCAGAGCTGCCACAGAGAAGCCTTTTGGCCAATCACCTCGCACTCCTCCGAATCAGCACGTCTTCGATCCGAGCATTCAGTGGCGCTTTAAATAGCTGGATGAGCGCGTAAATGGCCATGGCGATGTTTCCGAGCAATAAGATGCTGGGTAACCAAGCGATGCGGGCCACCCATGACACCTCTTTATAAACCAGCCAGCAGTAGAAAGTCAGGAAGCCCCAGTAGGCATCAAACAAAGTCGCGATGAACCACGGATGCGTCCAAGTCTCATAAGGTAGTTTCCAAACCGCGACATGCGTGCTGGCCCAAGTCGTGACGCAGAGCATGGATGCGAGGACCACGATGAAGAAGATGCGGAGCGTGAGGATCATGACCGCGCGAGTGTGCTATTATTCGGGCGGGTATAGACCGCTTGGACGACGCTGATGTTGCGGGTCGCAAACGCAGCTTCGCAGTATTGGAAATAGAAGTTCCATTTGCGAATGAACCGCTCATCAAAGCCAAGCTCCTTCACTTCATCGAGCTTTGAGTTCAGGCGCTCATGCCACATGCGCAGAGTTTTTACATAGCTAGCACCGAGGTCTTCGACGCCATGTAGGAACATGTCGCCAGTCTTGTTCATGGCTTGATTGATGCGCCCCAGACTGAGCAGGAGTGATCCAGGGAAAATGTGCTTTTGAATCCAATCCACGCTCTTCACCATGTTTCGATATTTGCAGTCAGGCACCGTTATGACTTGAAAAGCAAGTAGTCCATTCGGTTTGAGCACCTCATGACACTTGGCAAAATAGGTGTCCACATAAGCTTCACCTACGGCCTCCAGCATTTCGATAGAAGCGATCTTATCGAACTGCCCGGTGACGTGGCGATAATCCTGAAGTCGGATTTCGACGAGGTGATCCAGACCTTCAAGCTTCACACGATCCGTCGCATATTTTAACTGCTCTTCAGAGATCGTGAGGCATGTGACTCGGCAGCTATACTCACGCGCAGCATAGGTGCAGAATCCTGCCCAGCCGCAGCCGATCTCCAGCACATGATCAGTGGCTTTGAGCTGCAGCTTCTGGCAGAGCGCTTCATACTTGGCGTTCTGTGCGTCTTCGAGTGGCTGACCATCACGGGTAAAGCGTGCCGATGAGTAGGTCATGGTCTTGTCCAGCCAGAGGGAATAAAAGTCGTTCCCAAGATCATAGTGATCTGAAATATTGCGTCGGCTTGTCTTCACACTGTTTGGCCTGAGTAGGTGCAGAATGCGGTTGTAAGCCTTGAGTAAATTTGTGCCAGCGAGTCGGGTGGATGAAGACTCCGTTCCTTGTGTCGCTACGATGTTTTGGATAAACCATGAGATCACGCGGGAGATATCATCGGTCTCCCAGTCACTCTCAACATAGGACTCACCAAAGCCAACGTTTCCATACAAGGCGCACTTACGGAAGAAATCTTGATTGGTGACTCTGATCTCTGCTGTGATTGGACTTTTGGGATCTCCGAGTCGGTGCTCGCGCCCGTCTGGCAGCGTCATGCGCAGGCCACCGAGAGGGAATTTGCGCAGCGTGCCCATGACGAGTCGCTCATAGAAGCTAGGGCCTTGAGCCATGGCTGGGGCGGCTTGGCCATTGTTACGTTTGAGTGTGGTGGCGTTCATGGTTCTTGCGGAGTTATGGAGCGGTGCGGGCGATAGACACCGCGTTGGAGGTCGGTGTCTTCTCTTTTTCGATAAACGTGCAGGCCCTTCATCCAGAGGCGAAAAGCATGCCAGTGAATGAGAAAAATCACCTTCAGGGTTAGTAGCGGATACTTGAATGCACAGGCCAGTAGTCCTGAATCGGTGAGCGGGCGGCGCTTTCCCTGAAGACTGGTAAGGATGACGCGATCTTCGCCTTGGCGGTCATCGACATGGATTTCTAAATGCTCTGTGGGCAGTCTAAGTTTGAAGTCGAAATTCAGTTCAAGGCCACAAAAAGGGGAGACATAAAAATGCTTTGGCGTAATGAGCCTGAAGCGGTCGTCCTCCTGATTCGCGAGCACGTACGGCTTCTGTTCGTGAAACGTATTTGTGACCTCTGCGACAGCGCAGACAGGCTGCTCATCAGCATCAAAGCAGTAGTAGAAGCAGACGGGATTGAAGATGTACCCAAAGATGCGCGGGAAGGTCAACAACCGCACTTTGGCGATGTTTGCGGTATCCACTCCAGACTCGCGAATCACCTGAAGCACGTTGGCTTTCACCTCCTGTCCATCCTTCATGATGTGATCCGCATCAAAGAAAGAAAACATAGCCCAACGATTGCGCTTAAAGAGCCTCAGCTGGCTGGATAGCGTGTCCAACTCGTCCAGATCAAGCCAGAGGTAAAACACATCATAGGCGAAGCGGTGCTGTTTAGGCGTCAGGCGGTGATGCATGACTGAACATTCGTAGATGGCTGATGATATATTCATCACCAGGGTTCTTCTCCGAGCAGGTCGCGGCAGAGATTGACGGCTGACAGGAAGCCATCCTCATGGAAGCCGTAGCGCTGCCAAGCTCCGCAGAAGTAGGTTGTTTGATCGCGCGAGATTTGATGCAATTCGGGCAGGCGCTTTTGAGCTGCCGTGGCCTGCACATCAAAGAGCGGGTGCTCATAAGGAATGCGTTTGATGACCTTGGCAGGATCAATCGACTCAGCGCCGTTGATGCTGACAAAGTAGTTCGTTTTTTCCGACACGCCTTGGAGCAGATTCATCCAGTAGTGAGTACTTGGCTGGATGACGCCGCTCTGATCATACTCGACATGGTAGTTCCATGAAGCCCAGCATTTGCGGGTCTTTGGCATGAAACGATCATCCGTATGCAGCGTGGCCATATTAGGCTGGTAGTTAAAGCAGGAAAGCAGCTTAGTTTCAAGCTCCGTGGGTGCAGCTAGCATTTTCAATGAGGTCGGAGCGTGCGTGGCCAAGATAACTTTATCGTAGGTTTCAGGTGCCTGATCTTGAGTGTGGATGATGGCTTTACCATCTTGACGCTCAATGCGCTGAACGGCTGTGTTCAGACGAATGCGCTCACGAAAAGGCGGCACAAGTTTTCTCACATATTGACGTGAACCATCGACCACGGTCCACCATGGATGTCGCGTACTCATGCCGAGGAAGCCGTGGTTGAACCAAAAATGCATCAGGGTGATAGCCGGGAAATCCAGCATCAACTCTGGCGGTGTGGACCACACGGCGCTGCCCATGGGAATGATGTAGAGATTTAAAAAATCCTCACCGTAGCCGCGTGCATCGACATACTGCCGGAGACTCATGCTCTCAAAGCGCGAATCGTTCATTGCGTCGACCGTCTCTTGATTAAAGCGTTTAATTTTCAGCAGGAAGCGCCAGAAGCGTGGGCTGAGCAGGTTGCTGCGCTGACCAAAGATTGTGTCGAGGTTCTTGCCATTGTATTCATAGCCCGTGGGTAAATGGCGCAGGCTGAAGGACATGTCCGTGCGCTTGGTCTCCACACCCAATTCTTTGAAGAGACGGCAGAGCAGGGGATAGGTCTGATGATTGAAGACCATGAACCCCGTGTCGATCGGCAAATCGCAACCGTCCTCAGTGACAGTGACTGTGTTTGTATGCCCACCGATGTAATCTGCAGCTTCATAGAGCGTTAGGTCAAAACGCCGGTGCAGGAAATGCGCACAGCCTAGACCGGAGATTCCGGTCCCAATGATGGCAATGCGTGGCGGTGGCATGAGTGTGCGGAAGTGTGCTAGTCAGAGTTCTTCGCCCCAGAGGGCTGCGTGGATTCATCAGAATGCAGAACGCTGAGACAAAACGTCTAACACAGTGCTTGTTGAGAGACTAATTTCCCTGGGTTGCACGTCAGAAAACTCTTCGTATTATCGCAACTATGACCCTTGCCGAACGCCGCTCTACACCCATGCTTTGGGTTCCTTTACTCCTCATCACCTGCGCTCTCGTATTGCGCTGGTTAAAGCTGGAGTCGCCAGGGATGAGCTTACTGCCAAATTTCTCACCCTGGTTGGCGCTAGCATTCACCGGCACACTCGTGCTGCCCCGCGCACTGCCTTGGTTTGTATGGCCCTTGGCGATGCTTGGCATCAATCTCACCGTGCTCGGGGTTGCCTCTGCGCTGAATTTGGAGAGCCTGGCAATCTACGTGATGTATGCAGCGCTTGCCTTGGTCGCTTCACGCTTGAGAGTTCGTTTGGGAATTCTGCAAGCACTGCTCGGAGTGTTCATAGGCAGTGCTTTGTTCTACTTGGTCACCAATACCGCCTCATGGATGGTCGAGCCAGCCTATGCCAAGAGCCTCTCGGGTTGGGCGCAGGCTCTAACGATAGGTCTGCCAGGTTATGCACCGACGTGGACTTTCTTCCGGGCTTCACTGCTCAGTGATCTGGGCTTTAGCGCCATGCTGATCTTGGCTTTCAATGCTGAAGCGCGTGTGCGGCAACTGAATCAGATGCCCTGGGGTAGACAGGTCGTTCTTGGTTAGTCTGAATTTTTCCGCAACAACAAATTTTGACCAAGGCTCTCCGCCATGAATGAAATGCAGAACGTCATTGAGGGTAGTCCTGTGAAGCGTGGTGCGCGCAGTCTCTTCCGAATCGTGGTGATTGTCGGAGTGGTTTTGGCATTACTGGCAGGATGTGTCCTGGCTGGCGCTTCATGGTGGGTGATGCGCAAGATGGGGCCAGAGATCTGGGTGAAAATGCTGGAGGAGAACTACAATTGCCGCTGCCAGATTGATGATGCCAATCTCAGTCTGCTGAGTCGTCCGGCGAAACTGGTTTTTGCAGGCGTAAAAATCGCCCCTCGTGATGCTGAAGTGGCGAAACCTCTGTCGGATCGCACGCCTCTTGCGGATGGGATTGCCCCCATCGTGATCCCTGAGATCGTGTTGTCTGTGAAGCTGGATGATTTGCTAAATAAGCGGATCTTTATCGAGCAATTGAAAATAGATTCACCCGTCGTGACTGAGATGCAAGATGAGCAGGGTCGCAGCAGCCTGGAAGCTCTTTTTCGCAAGCTGAGTGCTGAAAGTGAAATGCCGCTTGCCATCCCCGTCAATGCGCCCGCTGCGGCTTCAAAGCCTGTGGTGACGGAACGTAGTTCTGGTTATACCTTTGCTGTGAATAGCGCCTCCTTAGAGCGCGGGCAGATGACGATCACCAACAAGAAGACCCTGATTCAAGTGAGTGACTTTTTTTTCACTCTATCTGACATCGATATTCAGCATGCTGATCTCGCCCTCCACAACCGGATGCACTCCACGCTTGGTGCTAATATCAAGGTTCGTGGTGAGGCCCGCATTGGCGGCGTGAAGCGGCCGGCTGAGCTGGCCAATTTGAAACTCAGTGGTGAGGGTGATTTGGTGCCAATTGATCTGGCCACGGGTGATTGGATGCCGACGACGACGCTTAAACTGACTTTGGCTCAGGGTTCTGTGCTTGCGGGTCATATCACGATCGGGGATGCTGCGGGGAAAGAGTTGAAGAAGCTCCAGGAATACGGTGTGGATCTAGCTCCGGTGTCGATTGGTGGTGCACTTCTGGAGCCAGCCATTGTCGAGGGGGTCTTTAAAAACAACTTCTTCGGTCTGCGAAGTGATACACGTTTTGTTTTCTCTGAGTATGAGGTGCTGATCGAAAAAAGTTCCTGGTTCAATGGCTCACAAGACAAGCATGAAATGGACTTCCGCCTCTCGTGTGGGGCGGCGCTTCAGGCGCGACTTCAGGCCGGCGTGGCAAAAGCCAAATTGGGTGAGTCGCTGACAAGCGGAGTCATCAAAGCCCTGTCGGATAAGCGTGGTCGTATGACCTTTGACATCGAATCGAAAGGCTCTCTTTCAGATCCTGAGGTTAAGCCCAAGTTGGATCGAATCCTCAAGAACTTGATCCGTGGTGAGGGTCTGGGTGACCTGCTCCAGGGATTGCTCAAGAAGCTGTAATTAATGCTCCTCGATCCAGCTCGGTGCGGGGTAACTGCCGAGAGGTTTCACGCTAGCTCCGAGGGCTGTTAGCTCCTGAATGGTGGCTTGCAAAAGAGCGTCCTCATGATGACCGCTGATCTCTAAAAAGAAGCGTGCCTGCGTGCCTGTCACATCACCAGGAACAGGGCGATTTTCAATCTGGCGCACATTCACGTTCCTCGCGGCGAAGACTTGGAGCACCTCCAAAAGAGCACCTACTCGATCGCGCGCATGGACCATTAGCATGGCGTTGTCATTCCCGCTCGGAGCGCCACTGCGGTGACCGAGAATGATGAATCGCGCGCGTGAAGCATACTCGCGTGGTGAGGTGGCCAGCACGCGCAGCCCGTGTAATTCCGCGCTCAGTGGCGTGCCGACGGCTGCTGTGCCGACCTCGGTTTCCGCGTGTGTCGCGGCGAGACTTGATGAGGCGCTTTCGATGAGTTTGGTCCCAGGGAATCGCTGATTAATCCAGGCTCGGCAGGGCGCGAGCATCTGTGGGTGACCATAGATCGTGGTGGGCAATGAATCCGAATCCTGCGCCATGACGACGGTCTCCAGCTTCCACAAAATCTCTGCATAAATCTGCAAGGGCGAGTCAACGAGGTGATCGAGCGTGTGATGCACGGCCCCCTCGGCTGAATGCTCGATTGGTAACACGCCGTAGTCGATCTGGCGTGATGCGACACGCGCAAAGACGCCTTCTGTGCTGCACTCGGCCACATACTCCACACTATTGCCAAATTTATGCACAGCTACCTGATGCGTCCATGATCCGGCAGGGCCGAGGTAGGCGATCTTCAGGCTGTTCTCCAGAGCTAGGGCGGCGCTCATGATTTCACGAAAGATGGCGCGGATCGCCTTCTCGGTGAGCTTGCCATTCTGCGCTGCATTGAGCTGACAGAGCTTCCTCAGCAATGCCTCTTCACGACCGGGGACATAAATGTCAAGTCCATCCTTCTTCTTGATTTCACCGATCTGCTGCACGCAATCGGCGCGCTCATTGAGCAGGCGGATAAGCTGCTGGTCGATGGCGTCGATCTGGGCGCGTGTTTGATCCAGTGACATGGCAGAGTGTGACTGATATTACTCGGCTGATTCAGGTGTCGGCAGAGAAACAGGTTCGAGCGAAAGCTGCGTCTCAGTGTTGGCGGAGCCGGGCTGTTCGGAATCAGGAGTCGGCAGTTTGACTCGACGCAGCTCGGTGGCGTTCGGCAATTCATCCAGCGTGCGGACGGCGAAGTGCTCCAAGAAGGCCTCGGTAGTGCCGTAGAGAATGGGCTTGCCAGGCAGATCGGCGCGACCCTCGATTTTAATCAGGCTGCGATCCACAAGCTGCTGGACCATGGAGTCCACGCTGACTCCGCGTACGGCCTCGATCCCAGCGCGCGTGATCGGCTGGCGATAGGCGATGATGGCCAAGGTCTCCAAAGCAGGCTGACTGAGCCGCTGGATTTTTTTTCCAGGGAACAGAGCGCGACACCACTCAGAGTACTCAGCTTTGGCACAGAGCCGCCAGCCATGGGGACGCTCGACGATAGTGAAGGCTCGGCCATCCGCTTCATAGTGCGCCACAAGGCTGTCGATGGCACTACGCACATTGAGTTCATCGATGGTCAATAGCTCAGTGACCCACTCGGGAGCTAAGGCACCTTCTTCCGCCGTATCTTTGATGTCCCTAGCCGTGTCTTTGACTGCCGTGACCATTTGCGTCAAAGGCAGGGGTTCCTGGGTGGCAAAGAGCAGAGATTCGACGATGGCGGTCAGTTCCATGAGATAAAAAACGAGTCTCATCCAAAGCCAGCCTCATGGGGGAGTCAAGCTGGGGTGTGACCTGTCAAAATCATGTGTCCTCGCGGGTGCTTAGCTGCGGGCGGATCATGAGCACCAGCAGGGCTGAAAGTAGGCAGAGGCTGGCGAACACGCTGAAGATGACATTCAGCGGCACCTTGACGTCATTGAGCACGCCAAAGCCCCAGTCGGCTAGTCCACCGCAGCTCATGCTGACGAAATTCATGATGCCATAACCCGTGGCGCGGAGATGCGGTCGAGTGATCTGGGAAAGGATGGGCATGTTGTTGCCATCAAAGAATCCCCAGCCGATGCCGAAGAGAATGAGCGAAGCAATGGCGAGGCCAAAGGAATGCATGGCGGGTGCATTGCCGACGCCAAAAAGGGCAGGGACGATGAGCACCATGCCGATGGCGCTGACGTGAATGCGTCCACGCTGCGTTTTGCGCATCCACCGATCAGCCAACCAGCCGCCAAGCATCGCGGAAACGAGAGCCGCAGCCTGCCAGTAAAGCGCTGCTGAGACGCCAGCTTTGCCCTGACTGATGTTGAATTCCTTTTGTAAAATGGCCGGCATCCAATCCCGCACGACCCAGGCAGCAAGCGCTGGCAGCGTGAAGTAGAGCACGAGCAAGATGAAGGAGCGGTTTGTCAATAGCTCACGCGCAGCAGTGCCGACGGATGGTTTTAGTAAGGGTGCTGATGTGACTGATCGAGGCACGTCTTTGAGCAGAAATAACAGCGGCAGCGCATATAACACGCCGACGATCCCCGTGTAGTCGAAAGCGCCGCGCCAGCCGAAGTCAGGCCACTCATTCACATAACCTGCAAAGCCACCGATCATGACACCGCAGTAGATGCCCGTCTGATGCACGCCGACAGCGCGCGAGCGTGTGTCGCCTGTATGGAAATCTGCGATCAGAGCGAGCGCTGCGGGTATGTAGAAAGCCTCGCTGATGCCCATGGCTGTGCGCGCCCAGAGTAGCTCGTGGTAGTCGCTCACATGCCCCGTCAGATAAGTGATGAGCGACCAGATGAGCAGGCTACCAACAATGGTGTGCTTTCGACTGAATCGGTCAGCGATATAGCCTCCAATCGGGCTAAAAAAAGCATACACCCATTTAAACTGACCGAGCATGTAGCCCCAGTTTGCTTCACTGCCGATGCTGGTGACATCTGTCATCACCGAGACCTTCATCGAAGCGATCATCTGCCGATCCAGGTAGTTCAGTAGGGCCACAGGGAAGAGTAGCGCCACGATCATCCATGCGGTGCGTGAGTTCGAAGGCTGGGAGACGGTCATGAGGGTTAATCTTTTTAAAGGCACGCCCAAAAACATTCTCGCATGTGACCTGACTTTCGCATGAGAAAGTCAGGTCGCATGAAAAGTTTTTTCGGGCGTGCCCCAATGCAGATTCGCGCTGAACGAATCACCAACCTACTCGGTGACTAGGAAGTGCTCCGCTCTGATGTGAGCTCCACCATGGCAAGAGACACGGGAGTTTTCAGCCTCAAAGCCCCCCGTGGCAAAGTCATCTTTCACTCCATCGACTTTATTCCTGTCAGCAAGCCAACTCCAGCGCTGGTGATGCCATCTGCCCTCCCGACTTTATTTCTGGAGTTAGTCCACACCTTGGGCAGTCAACGCTGCCAATTTGTTAGTCAAAAAAACCACCGCCGTCATCAAAGACTAAGCTGAAAAATTCAGGTCTGGAGAAGCTCTAGGCCTTGAAGAAACTCAAGGAACTCGTCGGTAATCGCTCAGAAGTCTCTGATAAAGCTGTGGCTGACTTTCAAAATGCCCTGTCAAAATGCCGAGTTTCTAAGTAGGCCAGTTGAATCTCAAGAGATCAATAAACGTCGCGGCGGTAGCGTTTAGCCTCTTTGAAAGCGGCCATGTACGCACTCGCTTCTTCGGTAGTTTTGCTGCCTTCCTTTTCGATAATACTGTGCAGAGCTTTGTCCACATCCACCGCCATGCGTGAGGCATCACCACACACATAAACGATCGCCCCCTGTTCAAGCCAAGTATAGATCTCAGCGCTGTTTTCCAGCATTTTATGCTGCACATAGATCTTCTCCGCCTGGTCACGGCTCCAGGCCGTGGTGAGCTTGGCTAGAGTGCCATCGGCCAGGTAGGCTTCAAATTCGTCTTTGTAGAAGAAGCAAGTCTTGGCGCTTACTTCGCCAAAGAAAAGCCAAGCTTTTCCCTTAGCTGCGGTGGCTTTTCGCTCCTCAAGAAAAGCGCGGAAGGGAGCGATGCCAGTGCCGGGGCCAATCATGATGACTGGTGTCTCGTCATCAGGCTCCGGTAGGCGGAAGCCTTTGCCGTGATTGACGAAGACCGGGATCAACGTCTCACCCACCGTGATGCGCTCCGCCAAGAAAGTCGAAGCCACACCACCGCGCGCCCGGCCATGGCTGCTGTAGCGTACGGTGGCCACTGTGAGATGCACTTCCTCAGGGTGCGCCTTTTGACTGCTACTGATTGAATAGAGGCGAATATTCAGCTTTTTTTGCGTCAGCATGAACTCCTGCGGCTCAAACTTAGCGCTCGGGTTTTCCAATAGTAGATCGATCACATAACGACCCCAGAGGTAGCTCTTCAATTCGTCCTTCTTCTCCGGCTCCAGCAGCCCAGCGAGTGTCGTGTTCCCCATTGTCTTCTCGATGATTGCCTTGATGAGTTTGTTGTCGATTTCGGTGATGAGTGTGGCCTCGATTAAAGCCTGACGAATGGGCACTTCGATGCCGGTTTTTGGATGTTTGACGATTTCCTCACCGGAAAAACCAAGCGCCTTCAGCGTTTCGTAAACCAGCGCGGGGTCATTCGTAGGCTGCACAGCGAGTGAGTCACCCGGCGTGTACACGAGCTGGCTGCCTGTCAGTTCGATTTCGTAATGTCGTGTATGTTTTGGAGCATCAGAACCAGAAATATCAAAAGCCCGCTTCACTTTGGCGATGAAGGGATTTTTGACGTTATAAATGGGCTTACCGGGTTCTGGAGTGCTCATGCTGAATTTTTTTGGTAGGGGCTAAAGGCGCGCAGGCTAGGGCTAGGGGCAGTCTTGTCAATGGAGCGCGAAGATGAAGCCGCTTTCTTCTTTTCTACCCCTAACGAAGGAGAAATCAGACATCAGCAATAAGCCCAATAAAGATGACAAGTGCAAAGACGACAACGATGACAAAGTTAAGTGATGCAAAGAATACGACGACGATTGAAAAATCGAGTTACTGAACTCTACTTAACGTAGCCATATCCTCGCCCGCAGATACGGCTTTTTCTTTGCCATTTGAAAGCCTGGCGCGCAAACGCCTGCTCCTAGGTATCGGCGATGATGCTCCATCAATCTACAACCGAGAAGGCCGCAGAGGCTAAAGCCGATGGTTTTGAGTGGCGTCTTGCTTGAAGTGGCGTCTCGACCAGACGCCGTGACAGCAGCATGATGAAGAGCGGTGGAAACATCAGCAGCAGGATAATCCAGGACACGCTTTCCATGTCTAACTGCAAACTCGCCACCAGAACAAACCACAGATCAGCGCCAAGGATTTTAAGAGAGAGTTCGAGATTCAAATTCAGAGCAGCGGTTGGAAGTTTCCCGCTCTATTAACGCGCGCACCCGACTCACTCGCAAAAGCTCTTTCTGTCTAGCTTCGGTCGTGTAGTTTCCCGATCTAAAGGTGTGTTTTGGAACCGAATCGGGGTAGCTGGTTCTGGTGGTGCTGCTTTCCCTGAATGATTCCGTCTTGCCACCTCCCGTGTGCCCTGCTAAATCCTCCAACGCTATGGCAAAAATCCAATATACCACTCCTGAAGGCGCAACCGGTGAAGTCGAACTCATTGCTGAGCGACTTCCGCTTGGCCGTGCCGACGACAATTCAATCGTGATCGCGCATGATTCGGTGTCCAGCCATCATGGCGAATTTGTCTTTGACGGTGCCGCGTGGATATTCACCGACCTTGGCTCGACCAATGGCACTACGGTGAGTGGCCAACGGGTGGAGAGTCTGGAGATGGCTAATGGTGGAACGTTCAGTATCGGTCATGTGGAGTGCGTTTTCTTTGGTGACTACGCCGAGGCGGAAGCTCCGACTGCTCACAGTGCGACGAGTCACACCCTCTCAAGCAGTGGCTATGGCGCGGCGGCGATTGATCGCAGTCGACGTGTCGGCTTTGGAGCGAAAACGAAGCCCAAGAGCCATGGTTATGGCCCTCTCTATGCACTGGGTATGATCGCCCTCGGGGCCTGCGGGTATGCGATCTTTGCCTTCATGAATCTCTCTGCTTAAATCCATTCAGGAGATGTCTGCGTAGGATCTGCTGTCAGCAGAGGCTCCTGACAGACTCTACTATTTGTCTCAACTCAACCAGCGGTGCGTAGCCGCGCGAAAAAAACTCAGAAATGTCCAATACCATAGTTGTCGGTGCCCAGTGGGGCGATGAAGGAAAAGGTAAGATTGTTGATTATCTCACGGAGAACACGGACGTGGTCGTGCGTGCCGCTGGCGGGAACAACGCGGGTCACACCGTGATCAGCAACGGCCAAAAATACATCCTGCACCTGATCCCCAGTGGTATCCTATGGGAAGGCAAAATGTGCGTGATCGGTAACGGTGTGGTGATGGACCCGTTTGGCTTGCTCGAAGAGATCGCCAAGCTGCGTGGTCAGGGTGTGAAGATCACTCCAGAGAATCTTTTGATCAGTGACACGGCACATTTGGTGATGCCGTACCACAAAGCTCTCGACCGTGCCCGTGAGGCCAAGCGTGGTGACAAGAAGATCGGCACCACCGGTCGTGGTATCGGTCCAGCCTATGCGGACAAAGTGGAGCGTGGTGGCTTGCGCACGGTCTTGTTGACACAGCCAGAGATTCTCGAACACGAATTGCGTGAGCGAATCATCCAGCACAATGAAACTCTGCTAGCCGCAGGTGTGGAAGAAGTGCCCGTGGAGGAGACGGTTCAGAAAGTGCTGGAAGCGGCCAAGGTCTTGGCTCCGCACATCACCAACACTGCCGTGTATTGTCATGAGGCAATCAAAGCAGGCAAGAGTCTGCTCTTTGAAGGCGCCCAAGGCACCTATCTCGACATCGATCACGGCACTTATCCTTTCGTGACAAGTTCAAACACGACCGCTGGCGGTGCTTGCACTGGCTCGGGTGTGCCGCCGCGCATGATTGATAAAGTGGTCGCGGTGGGTAAAGCCTATACGACCCGCGTGGGTAGTGGTCCCTTCGTCACAGAGAATGAAGATATCGGTGACATGCTCCACAACATGGGCCGTGAGTTTGGTGCCACCACCGGACGCGCCCGCCGCTGTGGCTGGCTAGACGCTGTTCTGGTGCGTTATGCTGTCATGATCAATGGCGCTGATGAACTGGCGATTACCAATCTCGATGGTCTTGATGGTCTCGATGAAATCAAGATTTGCACCGCCTACAATCTGCGTGGCACGGTGATCCATTATCCGCCAAGCACGGTGGCTGACATCGAAGCCTGTGAGCCGATCTATGAATCCCATCAGGGATGGAAACAGGATCTAAGCCAAACGAAGAAGTTCGCCGACCTGCCACCCCTGGCGAAAGCTTATCTGATGCGCTTGGAGGAACTGAGTGGTGCCCGCATTGCTCTTGTCGGTATTGGTCCTGATCGTGAGCAAACGCTCGTGGCATAGGACGACGATAAAAGGTTTCAACTAATTAAAAATGAGGCGGACATCAGTCCGCCTCATTTCTTTGATCTTGGAAGCGAGAAGGCAGATTAAATCCTGCCCAATCTGCGATTAGCAGAGAGGCTCCGGAGTGTGATGGTGGTGAAGAGAAGCCTTCACGAAGCCATGGAAGAGTGGGTGCGCATGGTTGGGCTTGCTGAGGAACTCAGGGTGGAACTGGCAGGCGACAAAGAAGGGATGATTCGGCAGTTCGATCATCTCTGTCAGCCCACCTTTAAGTGAGGTGCCGCTGATGATCATGCCAGCGGCTTCGAGTTGGTCTTTGTAGTCGTCGTTCACTTCATAGCGATGACGATGGCGCTCGGAGATGACGGCGCTGTGATAGAGTGCGTAGGCTTTGGTGTCTGGCATCAGATTGGTGACCCAGGTACCAAGGCGCATGGTGCCGCCAAGCTGTTTGATCTTCTTCTGCTCTTCCATCATGCTGATGACGGGATGCGGCGTGGCTTTGTCGAACTCGGTGCTGGTGGCATCCTTTAGATTGCAGACGTTGCGAGCAAATTCGATGACGGCGATCTGCATGCCCAGGCAGATGCCAAAGAACGGGATGCCTGATTTCCGTGCATAGCCTGCTGCGGAAATTTTGCCTTCTGTACCGCGGTCACCGAAGCCACCGGGAATGAGGATGCCCTGTAGGCCACTGAGATAGATGTCTGGCCCAGCTTTCTCAATGGCTTCAGCATCGACACGGACAATGTCGACCTTGGTGTCATTGGCGGCTCCTGCGTGGACGAGTGATTCATAGATGCTCTTGTAGGCATCTTTGAGTTCGATGTATTTGCCGACGACGCCGATACGGACGTGGTGTGTGGGGTGGATGACCCGCTGAACGAAGTGCCGCCACTTAGTGAGATCGGGCTGCGGGGTGTCGAGGTTGAGTTGCTTGCAGACGACGTCGTCTAGCCGCTCTTCATGCAGCTTCAAAGGCATCTCATAGATTGTGTGTTTGACGTCACGGACTTCGATGACGTCTTCAATCGGCACGTTACCGAAGAGGGAGATTTTTTCTCGGATGTCGATGTCCAGCGCCAGCTCAGTGCGGCAAAGAATGACATGCGGGGCGATGCCGATCTCACGCAGTTTAGCGATGGATTGCTGCGTGGGCTTGGTCTTTAATTCTTCAGCCGCTTTGATGTAAGGCACAAGCGTGGCGTGAATGAAAATGACGTTTCCAGGACCTGATTCGTGGGCGAATTGGCGGATGGCTTCCAGGAAAGGTAGGCCCTCGATATCGCCCACCGTGCCGCCGATTTCGGTGATGATGACGTCGCCGCCCATCTTCTCTGCGACCTCATGCATGCGGGCTTTGATTTCATTGGTCACGTGCGGGATGACTTGCACCGTGCGGCCCTGATACTTGCCGGCGCGCTCTTTATCGAGCACGCTTTGATAAACCTGACCACTGGTGAGGTTGTTCAGCTTGGAGAGATTCGTATGCGTGAAGCGCTCGTAGTGCCCCAGGTCGAGATCGGTCTCTGCGCCGTCATCCAGCACATAGACTTCACCATGCTCGTAGGGGTTCATGGTGCCCGGATCGATGTTCAGATACGGGTCAAACTTTTGCATAATGACCTTAAGGCCACGGAGTTCAAGTAAGGTGCCGAGGGCGGATGCGGCGAGGCCTTTGCCGAGTGAGCTGACGACGCCGCCAGTAACGAAAATGTATTTCATGGATGCTCTCGGTTCGCGGTTCTTCGGCAGAGGTTCAAGTGGAATGTTTTTTGAAATGCTCTTCGATCGCATCGGCTTGCTCGCGTGTGTCCACTCCAGGAGAGAGTTCATCCGTGATGATGACTCGCAAACGTGTGCCGTTTTCGAGGGCGCGGAGCTGCTCTAAGCACTCGGTTTGCTCAAGTCGTGACGGTGGCCAGGAGACGAATTGGAATAAGAAGCTGCGTTGAAAGCCGTAGATGCCGAGGTGACGATAATGACGCACGCCAGCTTCCGCGCTGCGAACAAATGGCAGGGGAGAGCGGGAGAAGTAGAGGGAGTCGCCATTCACATCGAAGACGACTTTGACGATGTTTGGGTCCGCCACTTGCGAGTCTTCGTGAATGGGCGCGGCGGCGGTGATCATTTTGACCTGCGGCTCACGCCGAAGCACGAGGGCGAGTTCATCAATCAGGGCAGGGGAGATGAGTGGCTCGTCACCCTGCACATTGATGATGGTGCGGTGATCCGGGAAAGCGCGCGCCACTTCAGCGATGCGATCTGTGCCGCTGGGGTGATCCATGGCGGTTAGGACGGCCTTGGCACCGAAAGAGGCGGCGGCTTCAGCGATGCGGATGTCGTCGGTCGCGATGATGACTTCATCAATTTCGCGACACTGCTGGCAGCGCTCCCAGACATGCTGGACGAGGGGCTTGCCAGCGATGAGGTGGAGCGACTTGCCAGGGAAGCGGGTCGATCCCCAACGGGCAGGTATGGCAACAAGGGTGCGTGGTGTCTCTGGAGCGGCCAAGGGAGTTTAAAGGCGGGTTCGCCTGAGATGGCGTCGAGCCGGGTGCGGTGCAAGAGAGAAGTGGAAATGACGAAGTGAGTGCTCGTCATTTCTCACCCACAAGCGCACAAACTTTTCGGAGCACGGCTTCCTGCCGCTGTGCCATGTCGGCGGCTTCTTCCGCCTCATGATCGTCCCAACCACCGAGGTGCATGAGGCCGTGGATCAGGTAGAGAGCGAGCTCGTGATCCAGGGACTGACCGTGCTCGGCACCCTGGCGCAAAGCGGTGTCGGCACTGACGAGGATTTCGCCATGATGAAAGGTGATGACATCTGTCGGTGTCGGGTCGTCGAGAAACTCCCCGTGAACACGAGCCATTTCGTCATCGCCAATGATGCTGAATTCGACCTCATGGAGATTTAGCAAAGGAGCCTCAGATGATTTGGCTTCGGCTTGGCAAAGAGGCAGCGCTGCTTTGATCAGCTTCTTGAGCCAAGGCAGCCTGAGCTTGTGCTGCCGCTGGCGATTGTAGAGATGCAGTTCAGGGATCACGCAGCAGACGCAGGTGGTTTCCGCGTGGTGCGTTTCTTTTTCTCGCCGCCCATGGCTTCAGCTCCAGTCGCGTAGGGTGATGTCATGGCGATGGTGCGACCATCATGGATGTGCTGTGTGGCACTGGCATCGCGGTTTGAATGAATGGCCGTCGTTGTTGTCTCTGTGGCTTTTTGATATTTGATTCGGCTGTGCATCATGCTCAGCAGCGTCTTCACAAAGCTGGCTTTTACCTTGGCCAGTTCGGCGATGGTGAGATCGCATTCGTCAAGCTGACCATCCACCATGCGGCCTTGTACAAGTTCATCGACCAGCGCTTCAATGCGAGATGGGTTAGGCTTCTCCAAAGCGCGTGAAGCACTCTCAACAGCATCTGCTAAAGAGATGATGGCAGCCTCTTTGAACTGAGGTCTCGGACCAGGGTATCGGAAGACTTCTTCACTCACCTGCGGCACGTCATCCTCCTTGGATTTGCCTTCTTCTACCAGCCTGAGGATCTGTGCTTTTTGATCCAGCGCACGCTTGTAAAAAAACCAGGCCAACGAGGTGCCGTGATGTTGCTCAATGACATCAATGATGCTGCAGTTGAGCTTATGCTTGATCGCAATATCGACACCGTCTTTGACATGAGCGATGAGGATGAGCGCGCTCATGCGGGCCGTGAGATCTTCATGCGGATTGTGCGCCGGGTCCATGTTCTCGATGAAGTACTCAGGCTTGTTGAGCTTACCGATGTCATGGAAGTAAGCACAAACGCGCGTCATGCCAGCATTGGCTGAGATGGCTTCAGCGGCAGCTTCAGACAAGTTCGCGACCACGAGGCTGTGATGATAAGTGCCGGGGGCCTCGATGCTGAGGCGCTTCATGAGGGGATGATTCAAATCTGCCTGCTCGAGCCAGGAAACCTCGGTGGTCACACCAAAGAGACTCTCGATTACCGGCATCCCACCACCCACGATGAGTCCGGTAAGGACACCCACCGCAAAGGGCACGCCGATGATGCGACTCAGCGAGGCGGACTCGATAGCTCCTGAAGATTCATGCAGCAGCAGGGAGAAAACAGCGGCGATAGCGCCCACATAAAGACCTGCCATGAAGAGCTTATTTCGGCGGCGCACACGATTGGTGAAAAGCACCATCAGAAATCCGATCAAGGATGAGCAGGCAATGTAAGTTACCGGATTTACCGCCACGAAAACCATGGCTCCGAGCAGTGTCGAATAGATAGCCCCGAAGAGGCCGATCTTTCTCCCCAAAATGACCGAGAGCACCATCGGACAAAGCGCGTGCGGCAATGCGAGTATTGGTAGAGCGCCACTCCAACTGTTCTCATAAGCGAAGTCCATCATGGCTACGCTGGCGGCCAATTGCAGGAGCAGCGTGCCGAGCACGAGCACGAGTTCGGTGTTGTCCGCCACTTCATCACGCAGTGCGACTCGCAGATGCACGACCAAGGCGGCCCCGATGGCGGCGGCACAAAGATAAGCCGTGATCTGTGGCTGCACCGTGCCCGGCACTGCACTCGCGGCCAGTCGCATCAGCAGCCCTATGGCGGCAAAGAACAGCACATAGACGGCGACCGTCGCGGCTGGGTGAGTGCGGAGTTCGTCCACGAGATCACCCTCTTGGTGTTTGCGGCGTGTCTTGCCGCAGGAAAGGCCTTCTCTTTGTAATTTGGCCCGGCGAATGGATTCAAACATCGGTGTTGTGAGGGGAAACTCAGGGTGGGAAATCTAGCACATGCTGAAGTTCCGACAAGAAACGTTTCACATCAATCTCTGTTCACCGGAACAGCCTTGATGGGTGCCCCTGCGCGATGACGATCATAGGCCTCGATGATGCGCTGAACGACGGCGAGTCGAACGACATCCTTCGACAGGAAGTTCACAAAGCGCACGCCGGGCACGTTTTGCAGCACCTCCACCGCTTCTCGCAGCCCTGATTTCACATGGCGGCGCAGATCCACCTGAGATGGGTCGCCCGTGATTACGCAGCGTGCGCCTTCACCGAGACGAGTGAGAAACATGAGCATCTGCTCAGTCGTTGTGTTTTGTGCTTCATCCAAAATGATGAACGCATTTTTTAAAGTGCGGCCACGCATGTAGGCGAGCGGGGCGATTTCTACCGCGCCCTTTTCGATCAGACGCTCAGCCTCATCGGGATCGAGCATTTCATAAAGAGCATCATAGAGCGGCCGAAGATACGGAAATATCTTTTCTTTCAGATCTCCCGGCAGGAAGCCCAGCGCCTCACCTGCTTCCACGGCTGGCCGGGTTAGCACGAGTCGCTGCACGGCTTTCTCACGCAGTAAATGCAAGCCCTGCGCCATGGCTAAATAAGTCTTGCCGGTTCCTGCTGGGCCGGTGCCAAAAACGACCTCATGATCACGCATGGCCTGCACGTAACCAATCTGGCTGCGTGTCTTGGCAAGCACGGGTGGCCGCTTGTTGGAGGTCGTCAGCTTCAGCGTCATGATGGCATCGGCTGGGGCATCTCCATGCTCGGTTTTTACACTTTCAGCCACCAGTGCGAGCATCGCTGGCGTGATCTCACCACCCTGACGGCGCACCCGTTCAAGTTGGACGAAAACTTCCTTCGTGGCATGCACGGCGGCAGTGGTTCCTTCGATCCGCACCCAGCTATCTCTAGAGGTCAAATGTACACCGAATACTTCAGCCACTACGCGCAGCCCCGTCAGATCATGTCCGACGAGCATTTGTAGAAAATGCGGTGTTTCGTATGTCAGCGTCTCGATCTGCATGAGAAGTCAGCGGAGGGGGCAAGCGTCAAGCCTTAACGATACCCATAGGCCAGAGCCCAATACAGTCCGGTTTCCTTCTTTGAAGTGAGCGAAAAGACGATCGTATAAGTTCCGGTTTTTGGCGGGTTCACGCGGATGCTGGCAAAGGCGCCACTCGACTTAGCGTCGATAGTGATTTCCTTCTTGTTCTCGTCATAGACCTTGAGCTCAAATGTCACGCCTTCATTCGCCGTGCCGAGCCAAAAGGCATACTCGTTACCCTTGAACATCTGGTGCTTGATCATGAGCTTTTGCCCAGTCTTGACTTCACCATTCCAGTAGTCCTCACGGACGATAAAACCTTGTTCGACGAAAGGCATCGCTGCCTCCATGGCAAACCCATGCGCATCATCCACCGTGGCGTGGCTGAGTGCTGCGCTGAGAGTGATAAAGGCAGCAGCTACTAGCGCTGCGCTCTGTAGGATTGATCGGGTGGAGAGATACATGGCAGATCCAGAAATGGGTGATGCTCAACGTTCCGCTTATTTTGCTGCTTTGATGCCATTAAGTAGGCTGTCGCAAGTCTTGCCAATGTCGCGCACGGAGTCTTTGCTGAATCCATCCACCGCCCCTTCCATCCTTGAAAGGATAGTCGCTAGCCCTTTGGTAATGTCGGATACGACAACATGCTCTTTCATGCTCGATCCCATCTTGTTAATGGTCGAGATGAAGTGCTCCACCAGCATCGGTTGATTCAGTAACTCAGCTCGATCAGCGGAGAAATTTTTGGTCACGACTGAGGTCACGCTGGCCGTGCCGCGCAGCCAGCCACCCATGCTGACGCACTGGGAGAGATCCACATCCTTCATTTGCTCCATTGAGTCACGCACCGTCTTTTGCGTCAGGTCGAACTCCTTGCGGATAGATTTCCAGTCTTCCTTGTCGGCGGCATCCAGAATGGCCTGTGCATGGGGCCGCACCGATTTGACAAGCCCAAGTGCCGTTGCCAGATCGATCACCTCGCGGCCGATGTCCTTCACCTCTTCCTTGTCCTCAGCTTGCACCGCTACAAAGCCCTCTGCGACCACCATGCCAAACATCAGCGCCAGTTTAGTCCGGTCAGCCGTCTTCGGTAGATCGAGCTTGCGCAGTTCTTGACGCCAGTTCGGCTCGCCCAGTTTGTCGAGAACGCTGAACACTTCACTCGGCACTGGCACCACCACGTCATCCACTACATTGCCAGGGAAAGCCAGGGGATCAAACTGCTGTGCACCGGTGCTTGTCGCCTGCGCACAAAGGGCAGTGATCGTAAACAAGGCCGTTGCGGCCGTTAGCACCGCCATTTGATAGAGTGAAGAGCGTTTCATGGATGGCTAAAGGAAGCGCCGTTTCCCAAGAGAGGCAACCGCTTTGAGGTTCCCGCGCAATTCATGCCGCAGTTCTCGCAAAGCATTTAGTACATCCTGTTGCAATTACTCACGAGCGCGCTCGCATCGTCTCAGATGTCTAACCTGAAAACGATGCTTCTCTTTGCCCAGCCACTTGGGATTATTTGGTTACTGCTCAGTGTCCATCTGGCGCGTCAGGCTTGGCTGCGTCAGTGGCGGGTTCTCTGGCTGCCAGGCTTGGCTTGGCTGGTGCTGACTCTTTTCTCCTGCACGCCATTCAATTCCTGGCTTCTGGCGGACTTGGAGGCTCGCTTCCCGCCAGTCACGATCTCGGAGCTTCAACCAGCCGATGTGATTATCTGCCTCGGTGGCGGCGCCGAGCCATCTTTGACAGAACCTACAGGCGTCAATTTCAAAGGCAGTGTGGATCGAGTGACCACCTCACTGGCCCTGCTTTCTCAAAAAAAAGCACCTCTCATGGTGATCACAGGCGGCGCATACTCTAAGGCTGGAAAGATGTATTCCGAGGCTGATGCTGCTTTCAATTTCTTGAAAGACAGCCTCGGCAGTCCATTGAGTATTCAGAGCCTCGGCATTTGTGCCGACACTCATGATGAGGCGGTGAAGCTAGCCGCTCTAGCCAAAGAGAAACGCTGGCAGCGCGTCCTCCTCGTTACCTCCGCCTGTCATTTGCCACGCGCTGTGGCGACCTTTGAAAAAGCAGATCTCAAAGTGATCGCTGTGCCTTGTGATTACTTGAGCAGCTTCAACACTGTCACTGATATGGATTGGGTGCATCCACCTCACGGCAGTTCGTTCTATGACTTCGGTGCCTGGTTTCATGAGATCATTGGCACCTGGGTCTATCGCTGGCGCGGATGGATCTAATTTGTGTGTGAAACCTCAAATCCGCAGCGTGATGATTAATTCCTCTTTATCCATGTTCGCACTCACAGACAAAACCGCCCTCATCACCGGAGCTGGCTCCGGCATCGGTCAAGCCATCGCCATCCTCTTCGCCAAACAAGGCGCGCATGTCGAAGTGAGCGACCTCAAGCTTGAGTCAGCTCAGGCAACCGTCGATCAAATCATCACCGCAGGCGGTAGTGCTCATGCCACCGCTTGTGATGTCGGTGATCAGGAATCCGTGAAATCCATCTTTGCCGCCATCAGCGCCCGTCGCCCAAAGCTCGACATCCTTGTCAACAATGCCGGCGTCGCCTACATCGGCAGTGTTTTGACCACCAGTGAGGCTGATATGGACCGCCTTTACCGCATCAATATCAAAGGCGTCTTTCACTGCTCCCAGGCAGCCATCGAGCGCATGGTTCCGCAGGGCGGTGGCATCGTTCTAAACATGTGCAGCATCGCCGCTCAGATGGGCCTGGCTGACCGCTTCGCCTACTCGATGACCAAGGGGGCCGTGCTCATGATGACCTACTCCATGGCCAAAGACTTCATCAAGCAGGGCATTCGCTGCAATTGCATCTGCCCTGCCCGTGTGCACACGCCTTTTGTCGATGGCTACCTCGCCACCACTTATCCTGGCCGCGAAGCTGAAATGTTTCAAAAACTCAGCGAAGCCCAGCCCATCGGACGCATGGCCCAGCCTGCTGAGATCGCCGCACTCGCGCTCTATCTATGCAGTGACGAAGCCAGCTTCATCACCGGCAGTTCTTATCCCATCGACGGCGGCGCAGTGAATCTGCGCTAGGCCACAGCGATTTCTGAATCTCGCCTTCCCAAACAGAGATTCCTTCGGTAAAAAAACCTTGTGACCGACTCACCCCTCGCACGTGAAGATCTCTTTGATGCCGCCTTTCTAGATCGGCTGCGTTCACTGGCGGTGCGTCTGCGGAAGCGCCGCTCACTCATGCGCAAAGGGTCACAGTCCACTCCCGCCACAGGCTACACGCGCGAGTTCAAGGACTACCGCCAATACACACCGCGTGAAGATTACCGAGCCATCGACTGGCGACTTTATGCTCGGTTAGACAAGCTCTTTGTGCGGCTCTATGAGGAGACGCAGGAACTCAATCTCCACATCCTTGTCGATACCAGTGGTTCCATGGCCGAGCCTCATGGCGACAAACGAAAACAAGCCCTGCGTTTCGCTGTTGCGCTTGCCTATCTCGGTTTGGCTGGTCATCAGCGTGTCAGTCTTTATTCGCTCGGTGGCACCATCCATCAAGAGCTGCCGCCACTCAGAGGGCAGGGAAATATCGAAAAAGTCATCCAGTCAGCCACGCAACTGAAGTTCGGTGGACTCACCGATCTCGAACGCAGCTTTGCTGACTTTCACCCGACTCGCCAGCGCTATGGCGTCATCTTTGTGATTTCAGATTTCTTCGGAAAGGATGTCAGCACCGCCACCGAGTCCATCAAGCGCGCCGCCTCCTGGCCGGGTGAGGTGCATTTTCTCCAAATCCTGCATCCCGAGGAGCGCACGCCCAGCCTGGAAGGTGAGGTCGAACTAGCGGAGGTCGAGACCGGCGAGCGCCGTCGTTTCTGGCTCACCCACCGTGACGTCCAGCGCTACACCGACGCCTTTGACGCCTTTTGTGATGAACTCTCTCGCGGGTGCGCCAGCCACCGGATCGACTTCATGCAATGCGGTGCCGAGGAACCCTTCGAGCAGCGTTTCCTGGACCTCCTGAACCGTGGCTCAGCCTTGGCTGGCGCCTGATGCATGGGGGAAAGGAGAGGAGTGATGTCCTGACAGGAGCGTGGACTTCAGTCCGCTTCAGAGAAGCAGCGGCGGGCAGCAGTGCCCAGGCTCCGTTGGCAAACTCCCCACACGGAGTATGTGGACCACCTTTCGTCGCCGACGAGTCTGGCTTGGGATTCATGGCCGGAGGCTGTGGGTGTCTCTGCGTTCGTAGTTCCGCCTTAAGGCGGATCCCGACTCCCGATCACCGGCCCCTTGAGGTCATTCTTCGATTACGAGGTGGTAAAAAAGCAAAACTTGCCCTCATTGTTCGACCACTTGGGGGAAAAAAAGCAAAACTTGCCCTCATTGTTCGACCACTTGGGGGAAAAAAAGCAAAACTTTCCCTCTTTGTTCGACCACTTGGGGGAAAAAAAGCAAAACTTTCCCTCTTTGTTCGACCACTTGGGGGCCTTTTGGTCGTCCTTCGGCCAGGGAAAAGACAAAATGATGGGGGTGAAATCATGGTTCCGCGTCTTCTGGGTGTTCCGTAGCCCGTCTATATCCTCCTTCCATCAAACTTCAGCCTTTCAGCCGCTCCTTCGACATCCGTAAGGGCAGTTTTCAACAGGCAGTCACAGAGAGAACAGAGGTCATGCGTCCAGTCTGCGCACAAAACCAAAAAGATAATAATGCTTGTAATCTTCTTGAATTCTATATACCTTAAATACTAAGACTAATCTTCATTTTTCTAAACCCACTACATACTTGTGAAATTAACATTCTTATTGGCCTTGTGTTTAATTTGTTCAAATTGCAGATCTACAGCCCCGACACGAAATTCAAGCCTCACTCACGGACAAGTTCAAATGACTTTAGTGAAGGGGGTTACTACTCAAACGCAAGTGATTGAAACGTTTGGTTCGCCGAATTTAACTTCTTTGGACGCACAAGGACATGAAGTGTGGACCTATCAACGCCATGCCTCATCATCCAGAGGATCGGAGGCCTATGGAACGCTATTGCTGTTTGGTGGTTCTGTAAGTGGGTTTGAGCAGTCTTCCAAGGCGATGACACTCATCATTAAATTCAATGCACAAAAAGTCGTTTCTGACTTCAATAGTCTTTATTCTAGCTTCTAATTAAAATGACAACACACACACCATTAATTTTCTCTGCAATCCTTTTAGCTAGTGCTCTCACAGGATGCGTTACAGGCGGGCCAACTAAGTCCGGCCTAGAGCTTCAATCCTTTCAGAGAAAGGAGTTTGAATGCACCAAAAAAATAGCTTTCGCTTCAGCGCTTTCAGTCTTTCAGGACCTAGGATATATCGTAAAGTCAGCGAGCTTTGAAACGGGTCTGATCTCAGCCGCTAGCCCCACAAAAAACGTGATGTTTATGGGAAGCTACATGTCCAATACAGAAGCAACAGCATTCATTGAAGAGTTCACTTCGACTAAGTCATCCATTCGATTGAATTTTGTAAATGTATCTGAAAGCTCATCTGGATACGGAATGAAATCACGTTCTGATAAACCTGTGGAATTAGCGACGCCGTACCAAAACGCATTTGTTAAAATTCAAGAAGCTATTTTTGTTAGGACTAAAAGCCAATAGAACGCGGACGATAACTGCTTGTGATGAGATATGGGAGCGAAAGACCATTGAGGCATTCCCCTGATTGCCTCAATGTCAGTGTCATTGCATGGCATCTGTGGAGCTCAATAAACCAGCACAAGAACTGCAGCCTGCTCCACATCCTTGATGGTGGTCTCAAAGTCACGCTGCATCGTGTTTGGCTCTTTCAGCTTGGCTGCCACTTCAGGGACAGATTCAAGGAAGCTCAATAGATAGCTGCTCTTGATGGCATAATTCACATTTTCCGCGAATGAGCCACTCGTCGCCAAAGCGGCTTCCTGACTCAGTTTGGCCACCACGACGCCAATCACATTTCCTCGTTCATCAACAAGTGCACCACCTGAGTTGCCAGGCTGCATAGGAACGCTGATCTGAAAGTGGCGCGCATCATCTTGAATACCCGCAAGACTAGCAATTTCTCCTTTAGCTAGTTTGGGAGAGAATCCTTGCAGACCGATGTTTGGAAAGCCTACAGTCGCAACCGTGGCACCTAGCTGCACGCCTCGACTCAAGATGACTGGCAGTTCTGAAAACTTCCCTTCCGCCTTTAGTAGTGTGAGATCACTCTGCTCATCCACTTTAATCACTTTGGCTGGAATGATACCCGATGCGGTGTGAATACGCACATTTGCTCCACTGCCAGCGACATGTTGATTGGTGATAAAATAGCCGTCATCTGTGATAAAGAAGCCGCTGCCCGATACTTCTGGGTTGGATTCTTGAAGATTCTCACGCGTAATGTCATTCTTTTGCGACTTATCTTCTGGCTTGAACTCACGGGCGAGTTTTTGACCTTCAGCCATCTGCTCTCGTGTCATAGTTCCTTCTAAAGTAAGAACTAATTTACTAGCAGACTCATTATCCTGCGCTGCCGCGAGTAATAGCCACTTGTAAGCCTCCACAAAGTCTTTCGGAACGCCTTTGCCATTAAAATAGATCTCACCAAGAGCGTATTGCGCCAAATCAAAGCCTTGCTCAGCAGCTTTGCGATACCACTTCCCCGCTTCGACATAATCCTTGGTCACTCCTTGGCCATCAGCATACATGCTACCAAGGTTGTATTGCGCACCATGGAATTCCAGATCAGCAGCTTTGCGAAACCATTTCACCGCTTCGACATAATCTTTGGGCACGCCTTCGCCTCTAGAATACATATACCCAAGGTTATTTTGCGCCGCATGAAGTCCCTGATCAGCAGCCTTGCGATACCATTTTATCGCTTCTACACAATCCTTGGGCACGCCTTTGCCGCCTGCAGAATATATTCCTCCCAAGTTTAATTGCGCATCCACCTCACCTTGGTCAGCAGCTTTGCGGAGCCATTTCACCGCTTCGACTTCATCTTTGGTTACGCCGAGGCCATCAGCATACATAAAACCAAGGTTCATTTGCGCATGCGCATTCAATTCACTTTGCTCAGCAGCTTTGCGATACCACCTCTCCGCTTCTACATAATCCCTTCCCCCCAAGAAATAGTAATCACCAAGGCTAATATAAGCCTTGGCAAAGCCTTGGTCAGCAGCTTTGCGATACCACTTCTCCGCTTCCGCTAAATCCTTCGTAAGTCCTACGCCGAGTGTGTAGCAACATCCCAGCTCGTATTGCGCATGCTCATCACCTTGCTCAGCAGCTTTGCGGAACCACCTTGCTACCTCTACCTTATCTTTTTCCACCCCTCGTCCTTGGGCGTAGCAACGAGCGAGTTCAAATTGTGCCCTTGCATTGCCCTGCGCAGCAGCTTTGCGAAACCATTTCACCGCTTCGACATAATCTTTGATAACGCCTCGGCCTTCGGCAAAGCTTATACCTATGCAGAGCTGAGCAAAGACATAACCCTGCTCAGCAGCTTTGCGATACCACTTCCCCGCTTCGACTTCATCTTTCGTAATGCCTCGACCAGACGTGCATCTTAGACCAAGCATGAATTGCGCTTTGGCATCGCCTCTTTCCGCTTCCGCTTGCAACACTTCGATGCTTTTCAGATCTTTAGCGGAGTCATCAGATAGGTTGGTCTTTTCCGCCGCTTTGGCTAGTTGGTTCAATGTGAACACCAAACAAATGAAAAGAAGCATGAGACAATTAGGCATTTTCATATACTGAGCATAGTATGCTTAAAGTTGATTTCCATGCCTTTCATCTGACGTTGATGGTTTCCTTTGGGAGTCTTTAATGCTGTGACTTGTGAAAGTCCTTGTGCGGGTCTGTAATCGTAGCTGCTTGAGGTTTAAACCCCATTGTTAACCTTGCTAAGGGATTCTTGCTTATTAAACTCAGACGATGAAAATTTGTTTATTTACGTGTCTTCTGCTTTTTTTGATTTTGAACAGTGAATCAGTTTTCAGTCAATCCCTTGATGAAAAACGAACCAAAGCAGAGCAAGGTGATGCTGCTGCACAATTAGCTTTAGGCTTCAGTTACAAGTTAGGTGCAGGCGTGCCCAAAGATGAGGTAGAGGCTGTAAAGTGGTTCCGTAAATCAGCCGAACAAGGCTTAGCGAATGCACAATTTGCTTTGGGCTACATTTATGACAAGGGAGAAGGCGTTCTCAAAGATGAAGTAGAGGCGGTAAAGTGGTTCCGTAAATCAGCCCAACAAGGCAATAAGGCAGCACAGTATTATTTAGGCCTAAGTTACGAACTTGGTAAAGGCATGTCTAAAGATCCGGTAATGGCCGCAGGATGGTACCGCAAATCAGCGGAACAAGGCTATTCGGAGGCACAATTATCATTGGGTGCGAGTTACGCTTTTGGTGTAGGCATGCCTAAAGATGCTGTCGAAGCCGTAAAGTGGTTCTGTAAATCCGCTGAGCAAGGTAATATGATGGCACAGTATTTACTGGGTCAATGTTATGTTTCGGGTTCAGGTGTTCCCAAAGATGCAGTGAAAGCCTACAAATGGCATAACCTAGCTGCGGCGCAGGGATCAGACGACTCAGCGAAGTGTCGTTCCATGGTAGAGAAAACAATGACTTCTGAACAGATCACAGAGGCTCAAAGATTATCACGCGAATGGAAACCAATTGTGACTCAGTAAGTGAATAAGTGATCTATTCGCAAACTATAAATGCCCTCGACTATAATTTATTAACCTTCACCACAAATGAAGTCGTTTTACAGTCTTGCTGAATAACAGCAAGAACCAAAGTTGTTGGCAGTTTGATGATTTCCAAAGGTGGATTTAACGAGATAGAACTAGGTCTGACCAAGAGGCAGTGCTCGCAGATTAGGCCACCGTTGCTCGGAATCCACGGCGAACCCATGCAATTCCGTGGCCCACGAGTAAAATGATGAAAGAAGGGATTAGGCAAACACCCAATATAGATTCCATGTATTCTTGCTGCTGTTGTTTTGTTTCCGCCATCACAGCTTGCCAGTAACTTTCAGCTGCTAATTTGCCATTTGAACCATTATCATCCATATGACCATCATCCACCAGTAGCAAGGTTTAGCCGTTGGGCATTTTGATTTCACACTTGGCTTTTTTGTCTTGTATTAAATCGGAAGACCACAATGCACTCTGGGGGATTATTGCTTTCAGAAACTTTTCTTGATGAGCAACACCGAGGTCGGCCTTTGGCCAACGAATCTCAGCGACCCAATAGGTTACAACTAAGCTCGACCACAAAACAAAACTGAGTAGCCAGAGGCGGTGCCAACCATTTAGACGCATGCTTTAGGTTTACGAAATGATCGATCAGAGAGCAATATTTTATTCGAATTTACCAGAATAATTTTATGTTTGGTCATCAGAGGCCGGCGCTAGGCAATTCATATTTTAGCGATTCCAGTTTTTAGAGACTTGGGCATCCACGACACCTTAAAGATTCGCCGTCCGTCTCAGCCATGCCGCGAAAGTCTTGTCTGCTAGGCGGAAACTGATCAAACTACCTCCTGAAGTCCTGGAAGCCTGAGGAGAAAGCTTTTCCCCGATCCCTTACGTCGCAGGATCAACTCGCGCTGTTTCGGTTTTTCGTGCTTTTCGACCTCGGCGGCGTGGCTTTGTGGCTGATTCGATCCTGCGGTGATGGTCTTGAATCGGGCACTGCGGAGTTTTTACCGCTAGAACGAGGCGGGAGTCGATTCTAACCAAGATCAGCTTTGGAATGGGCTGACTCGGTTACGCTGGAACGCTATCGCGTAGAGCTTTGGCCTCGGCGAGGAGGCGGCGGAGGGCGGCTTCGTCCGGCTTGTCGAGGATTTCAAGAAGCTCGGTCAACGCAGCGGAGGCTTCCCGCAGCTGTGCAGTCAAAGCGGCGCGATTGGCGAGGGCGATGCCAGTCCAAAGACTGGGATCACCGCTGGCAATGCGGGTGCTGTCGCGGAAGCCGCCAGCCACGCAGGAAACGGCACTCGGATCACTGCGCAGGGCGGCCAGGGTCGTGATGGCGGCCATCATGTGCGGCAGGTGAGAGATGCGGGCGACCTTCACATCATGCTCTTCGGGGGACATTTCCAAAACGCGGCAGCCAAGTGTTTCCCAGAAGTGACGCAGCCGGGCGGCATCTGCTCCTGCTCGGGGCGTGAGCAGACAGGCGGCGTTTACAAAGAGGTTGGCGCGCGCGACTTCGATGCCGGTCTTCTCGGAGCCGGCCATGGGGTGGCTGCCGATGAAATGCTTGCCCAAAATGGGTTCAAGCTCACTTACGACCTGTCCTTTGACGCTGCCGACATCGGTGATGAGGCAATCGGCAGGCAGGTCGGCCATAGCGATCTGCTGAGCTAGAGCCGCCATGCTCTCCACAGGCGTGCAGAGGATGATCAATGACGCGCCAGAGGCGGCCGCAGTCGGGTCGGTAAAAAACTCAGCGTCGATGCCGCGAGCGCGGATGCCTTTCTCGGCTTCGGCGCGGCGTGCCCATAGGCGCAGTTTAGTCTCTGGGAATTGCTCTTGGATCGCTAAAGCCAGCGATCCGCCGAGCAGACCTGGGCCATAGAGAGTGATGAGGCGTTCTGGGGACATGCGGGCGAGATGGGTAGCGGGGAGGGCAGGGGATGCAACTGTGAGGAAATGACGAAATCAGAATGTCGAATGACGAATGCCGGAGGGAAACAGATAAGTTTCGGGCGCTTAGACTGCACTTGACGTATCACGGTCTCTCCCGACTGAGATCGTCATTCGTCATTCGTCATTTTTTTCCGCTACTTTGAAAACCACTCTCCGCGTCTTTGCCTACCTTCGTCGTTACCCTTACATGGCTACGGCCCAGCTTTTCTGCGCCATCACGGGCACGTTGATGGTGGTGGTGTTTCCGGCGGTGACTCGTGAGGTGCTAGATGTGGTGGTGCCAAAGGCGCAGTGGGATCGACTCACGCCTCTGGCGCTGATGGCTCTCGCCGCCTATTTCGCGCAGCACTTCTTCAATTCCATGCGCATCCAGCTCAATAACACCTTTGAGCAAAAGGTGATCTATGATCTGCGCAGTGACATCTATCAGCGACTGCAAACACTGCCTCTGCGGTGGTTTGATAACCGGCCCACGGGCGACATCATGACGACGGTGAGCGAGGACATTCCATCGGTGGAGCGGGTGCTGATTGATGGCATCGAGCAGGGACTCGTGGCGGTTCTTCAAATCATCGTGGTCGGTGTTTTCATGTTCCGAGCAGATGTGGAATTGGCTCTCTATGCACTCATCCCGATTCCCTTTCTGGCGCTAGGCGCGGCGAGTTACACGGCCACTTCAAGGGACCGTCACCGCGCGGTGAGAAAGGCCAGCAGCGCCATGAACAGCCTGCTCCACGATAACGTGGCGGGTATGCGCCAGATCAAAGCCTATGCCATCGAGGCCGAGGAACACGCGCGCTTCAATCTTGCCAGCCATGCTTTGAAACAAGCCACGCTGCACGTCATGCGCATCTGGGCGATCTACCGTCCGAGCATGCATTTCCTCAGCAGTGTGGGCATGGTGCTGGTGCTCTGGATCGGGGCCTATGCGCTGAAAGCAGGGCGCATCTCGGCGGGTGATCTCGCGGCGTTTCTGCTGCTGCTGAAGTTTTTTTACGATCCCATCGAAAGCCTGCATCAGCTCAATCAAATCCTGCAAACAGGCCGTGCTGCGGGTGAGCGTGTCTTTAATATTCTCGATGCTGAACCCGAAGCCGACACCTCTAGCGGTCGTGATTTGCCAGCGGTGCTCGGTCATGTGCGCTTTGAAAAAGTCAGCTTCAGCTATGGCAGCATCCCGACTGTGGAGCAGATCAATCTCGAAGCTCTGCCAGGTCAAACCATCGCGCTCGTCGGGCCGACGGGTGCTGGCAAATCCACACTCATCAATTTGCTGACCCGCTTCTATGAATACAGCGAAGGCATGATCACCATTGATGGCATCCCCGTGCATGAGTTGAATAAGAATTCCCTGCGCCAACAGATCGGCTATGTCACGCAGGAGAGTTTCATGTTCAATGGCACGGTGCGGGAGAATCTGCGCATTGGTCGTCGTGATGCCACGGACGAGCAGCTCTGGGACGTGCTCACCAGCGCGAATGCGGATGTCTTTGTGAAACGTCTGCCCAAGGGGCTGGACACCCATGTCGGCGAGCGTGGTGTGAAACTCAGTGTGGGTGAAAAGCAGCGCCTCTCCATTGCTCGCGCCCTGCTGCGTAATCCGCCCATTCTTTTGCTCGATGAAGCCACCGCCAGTGTCGATACCGAGACTGAGCGCCAGATCCAAGCTGCACTGGATCGACTCATGGAAGGTCGTACCAGTTTCGTCATTGCCCATCGTCTGAGCACCGTTCGTCATGCTGACCGCATCTATGTGCTGGAGCAGGGCCGGATCACCGAGCAGGGAACTCATGATGAACTGCTGACCAAGGGCGGACTTTATGCCAATCTCTGCAAGACATCGTTGATCGAAAGGTGACAGGAAATTAGTCTGTGATCATGTCATCTCCACAATCAGCCAAGTCTCCCCGAACCATCATCGTCATGGGGGTGTCTGGCTGTGGGAAATCTTTGATCGGAAGCCTGATGGCTGAGCGACTGGGTGGTGTGTTTGAGGATGCGGATGATTTTCATTCAGAGGCAAACAAATCAAAGATGCGCGCAGGCACGCCGCTGGTGGATGAAGATCGCTGGCCCTGGTATGCGACCCTGCGCGCTCGGATCGAAGAGATGCGCACACATACGCCTGTCTATGTGCTGGCCTGCTCAGCGCTGAAGGCCGTGTATCGTGATCGGCTGCGTGCTGCGGATGGCACGAATGACATCGCCTTCATCTATCTGAAGGGTGAGCGCGAGGTGATCCATCAACGCTTGTCTGCCAGGAAAGGTCACTACATGCCAGCGAGCCTGCTGGACAGCCAGTTCGCCATCCTGGAAGAGACGCCGGATCTGATGGCTGTGTCGCTCGCACAGACGCCCGAGGCGATCTTGGATGAGGCTTTAAGTCTTCTCAGATTCTGCGATTGACGCAGCAGGTTCGTTCCGTTCATGCTGGCTCCACGCCATGACCTCACGCCGAACCTTTCTCACCTCTGCCACTGCGGCTTCCATCTCTCTTTCTGCGCTGCCGATTATCGGTGCGGAGGGAAAGAAATTTCGCACAGCACTGATTGGCTCCGGCTGGTGGGGGATGAACATCTTGCGCGAGGCGATGGCCTCAGGTCGCATCAAGGTCGTAGCGCTGTGTGATGTCGATGACAACGTGCTGGCGAACGGCATTGAAGATGTGAAGTCGGACAGCGGAGATGCGGCGAAGGGCTACAAGGACTACCGCGAGATGCTGGCCGAAGCGAAGCCGGAGATCGTCATCATCGCCACGCCGGATCATTGGCACGCGCTGCAATCCATCGCCTGCTGCAAGGCTGGCGCGCATGTGTTTGTCGAGAAACCCACAGGTCACACGGTGAATGAAAGCCGCGCGATGGTGAGGGCGGCCAAAGAAGCGGGCGTGGTGGTGCAGGTGGGGCTGCATCGACGCATCGGACCGCATCATGTGGCGGCGATGGACTTTCTCAAATCAGGCAAAGTCGGCAAGGTCGGCATGGTGCGCTGCTTTGCTCATAGCAAAGGCGGGCCGGAAGCGCCGAAACCAAACAGCAAGGTGCCCGAAGGCATGGACTGGAATCAGTGGTGCGGCCCCGCGCCGATGCGTCCTTTCAACTCGAAGATGCATCCCGGCGGCTGGCGGAATTTTCTCGATTACGCAAACGGCACGATGGGCGACTGGGGCGTGCATTGGCTGGATCAGGTGCTGTGGTGGAGCGGTGAAAAAGGCCCCAAGCGTGTCTTCTGCATCGGCGGTCGTCCGATCTTTGGCGCTGCCGTGCTCAATGACAAAGAGCAGACCACGGATGCGCCGGATCATCAGGTGGCCACGTTTGAGTTCGAGCAGTTCACCGCGATCTGGGAGCACCGGAAGTTCGCCGCGAACAACAACGAGAAGCACGGTATCGGTGCTTACTTCTACGGTGAAAAAGGCGTGCTGCACATCGGCTGGCGCGATGGCTGGACCTTTTATCCTGCCGATCCGAAAGGCCAAACCGTGCATGGCGATCACCAGCTTCAGGAACCCGATGGTCACAACATCGCGCTGCTGTGGGCCGACTTCATCGCTGCCATCGAAACCGAAAGCAAGCCCGTGGCCGACATCGAGAGCGCCCACCGCTCAAGCTGTCTGCCGATGCTCGGCATGTTGTCCTGGAAAGCCGGACGCAGCATCCAATGGGATGCCGAGAAAGAGCAGATCATCGGCGACGCTGAAGCGAGCAAACTCCTCAGTCGCGAGTATCGCGGGCCGTGGGAGTATCCGGTGTGATGGAGCGCGTCCGTCCGCTGGGCCGATGGTGACAGATCGGTGCTAGGGTGCAAAAAACTGAGTTAGATTAAACTGTTAATTTTTGCCTGATCCCGTTTGCCTGCTGAGATGCGGCCAAGTCTGCTCTACTCTGGATCTCATAACAGGATCAGTGAGTTCATCTGCCGATAGCACTCTGATTCGAATTTTGTCTTTCAAGATTGTGCTTCCACTGGCGTTGGAAGGAGATTTCCAAGTTGGCGGGCCGAGTAAAAAGGAAGTCATGTAAACACCTTGCCGGAAGAAGATTTCGTGACAGCGCAGTTCCCCGTCTTCACCGAGAAAAAAATACCGATACCCTTGATGCTTTCCTGGATAGCCTTGAAGCGTCTAGATAATAAAAATGTCGGCGGGAGGCCCGAAGTGAAGGCTCATCATTTTGGGCGACTTTTCATAGGCTCCCGCTAAAGATCCGTCCATCCAGCGGGTGCTGACGCACGACGTCAATTTCATGGCAACCAGCAAGATGAATAACCGTTTCATAATCTCTTCTCACCGCACATCAGGCCGCTGGCCGATGGTGACGGGGATCTCGATAAGCTGACCATTCCGCAGCACGGTGACGTTTGCCTTTGATCCTGGAACGAGGGCTTGGATGAGGTTGAGGAGTTCGCGTGGGGTGCGGAAGGGGCCTCCATTGAGGGCGGTGATGACATCACCAGGGGCGAGACCGGCGGCGACGCTGGGTGACTGTGGATCGAGATTGGCGATGAAGGCACCGGTTTGCGCAACGCCGAGTCCCGCGTCGATGGCGACGGGTTCAGCGCTGAGTTCGAGTCCGAGGTAGCCCATGCCTGCGGCCTTGGCGGGTGCTCCATTTTTGGTCTGCGCCAGGATGGCGTCGATGACGGACTTGGCATCATTGGACGGCACAGCAAGTCCGATGCCCTGCCAGGCTCGGACGTTTTCATCGCCACGATAAATGGCGACATTGATGCCGATGATTTGACCCAGAATGTTCACGAGAGGTCCGCCGGAGTTGCCGGGATTGATGACAGTGTCGGTTTGCAAATAATTGAGCTGGGCGTCGCTGAGATGCCGGTCACGGGCACTGATGATGCCCTGCGTCACAGTGCCGCTTAGACCAAAAGGGTTGCCGACGGCGAAGACGAGTTGGCCGACTTTAGCGGCGTCGCTATTGCCAAAGGTGAGTGCGGGGAAATCCTTTTTGGCCCCATCAATCTTTAGTAGCGCGATGTCGCGCTCGCGGCTGGCTCCGAGGATGTGTGCCGTGTATTGCTTGTTGTCATTGGTGGTGATCATGACCTCGCTGACATCGGCGATGACGTGGTAGTTGGTGATGATGTGGCCTTCTTTAGAAATGATGGCGCCTGAGCCGAGGCCAGGGATGACCTGAGGGCGACCACTGACGAGGCCGAAGAAGGGGTGCCACGCCGTCTGCCCCTGGCGCAGCGTTTTGGTATTCACACTGACGACGCTGGGCAGCACCGCTGCGGAGAGTTTGGAAAATTCATCATTCATTGCCGACAGAATTTTCACGTCATTGAGATCGATTTTAGGCGCAGGGGCTGGGGTGAATTTCTCATCCTTGGGTGACTCGCCTTTCAGGAAATTAAGCAGACCGTATCCCTCCTGCCCATTCCGCCAGAAGGAGAAGACAAGTGAAGCAACGATGAAGACGGTGATGGCGAAGAGAAGACGGCGGAGAGTTTCCATAAATGACGAAAGATGAATGACGAGAAGAGTGCGCAATGATGCGCGGAGCACGAAGAATGGCAAGGGCGTCAGACGAGATGATCCCGTCGGATCACTTCTTGAAAAGCACCATCTCGCAGATGGCCCAATCATTCGTTGGCGTGGTGCTTTTTTGGGTGATCCGCACAAAGCGTGCTCTTTGTGGCGTGCTGAAGATGATCTCGATGAGTGCACCTTTGCCGTCGCCTTCGTTCACTTTGGACCAGTTGCTGCCATCGCTGGAGACTTCCACGAGATACTTGCGCGGGTAATCGCCAGTCGCAGCTTGGCAGTCGAGGGCTAGGCCGGCTACCTCCTGGTCTTCTGGCAGTTCCACCTGGAACCATTGCCCTGGGGTTTGCCGTGTTTTAGTCGTCCAACGGCTGGTCACATTGCCATCGGCGACTTTTATGGCCTCGCCTGCGTTTTGACTGGGTTGGAATTTCCAGGCGCTGCGTGGCTCGATCTGCGGCAGCTTGGTCTTCAATCGTTGGGCGAGCTGAGGGATGAAATTGAAGTAGAAATTCTTCAGGTTTGCTCCTTCCAAAAGTTGCAACTGATCGGTGCGCAGTGCGCTGGCATACATCTCTACCTCTGCCAGCATACCTGTGAACTGATCTGAAATTCCGACAGTCGTGCCTGCGGCATCAGAGACGCGGCCAAGCTGTAGGCGGGTCAAGGGTTGGCTCGGGGCAGTGACCTTTGCGCCATCGGCCTTGAAGCCTTTGTCTGAACCGTCTCGTGCTCGCAATGAAGTGGTGCCCGTTTCCGCATCCCAAACAAGAATAGCGATCATTGGCATAGCTCCATCGACATCTTTGCTGGTGATGGTGCTCGTGGCTCCGGCGTCATTGCGGAATTCTGCCACGAGTTGCTTATCCTTATTCACGGAAAGGGAGACGCTGCTGCCATTGGCGGAGAGCAGAGTCATGACACGCGTTGGTAGCATGGCGGCATCTGTTTGGAAAACGATGCTAAAAGTTAGACCTTTGGGGCCTTTCACACTTGCACTGCCGAAAGGAAACTGACTGGACTCACTGCCTGAGTCCGTTAGCAAAAGGGCACTTGGCTTGCCGCCCCGAGGATGGAAATCAAAGACACTGCGACCACTCTTGACGTTTGGATGGTTCCAGTTCTGTCGCAATGGGGCGTAGGCTGTGGAGTTTTGAAAGGCCCGCATGATGTTGCTTTGACCGCGTGGGGACAGGTCATGCCATTCATAGATGGGGTCATTGACGTTCGCGGTGTTAGGCCGACCTGTGGTGTCTTTGGAGTTTTTTGACTGTCCAACGTCGGATATTAAATGCAAAACCAAGTCGTCATCTTGCGGCGGAAATGGGCGCTCACTGGGCAGTTCAAAGATGGGCTTCGCGGGTCCTTTTGAGCCTAGAACTGAAGTCGCTGTGGCCACATCATTACCAGCGCCTTTCTTGTCACCCCCTACGAATGTGAAGCCGATGACTACGATGACTAAAGCACCTATGCCGATGAGCGCATACTTTCTGATCTGAGGATCAATACGACTTGTGGAGTGCTGCGCCGGGGTGGCCCTGTAGGGGCGTGGTGCTGGCTGTACTTTTTTCGGAGCGGCTGTCTGGAGGCTGGAAAGAGCGTTAAGCTGAGGTGCCGCGACCGGTACTTCCACGACAGGCTCTTGCTGAGAAACGACTTCAACCGGAGGCAATTGCCCGGTTTGGTAATAAACCGACGGTTCTTGCCCAGTCTGGTAATAGACGGGTGGTACCTGCCCAGTCTGGTAATACATAGGCTGCACAGGCACGCTGGTCGTCGTAGCGCCATGCGGTCCGAGTGGCACGCTGCCTGTGCCGGGATACATGGGCTGTCCGTAGCCTGCTGGCATCCAAGGCATCATTTGGGGTGCCGCGGCCATTTTTTCCCAAGCCCGAAATTCCTCAATCGCTTGTTGGGCATTGGCGGGCCGCTCATCAGGCTTCTGCGCCATCAAACGCAGGACCCATGCTCCGAGCCATGGCGGCACATGCGGTGCCACGATATGCAGTGGGACAAGGTCATGATTGATGTGCTTGTCGATTACGGTTGAGATCGTATCGCCATCGAATGCTTTTCGGCCTGAGAGTGCTTCATAATACACACAGCCTATGGCATAGAGGTCAGTTCTTTCGTCCACAGGTTGACGCGTAAGCTGCTCTGGAGCCATGTAGTAAATGGAACCCATGACCGTGCCGGACTGATCTTCCGTTTGCTTGCGCGCCCTCATGCCTGTCCGAGCTAGGCCAAAGTCGATGATTTTGGATTGCATCCGCCCGCCGGGTAGGCGCTCTACTTTGATGTTCTCAGGCTTGATGTCCCGATGCAAAATATGTCTCTGATGAGCACCGAGCAGTGCCTCCATCGTTTGAGAAGCCAGCTCTTTAAAGTCATCATAATGCAGTGGCCCGCGCGCCACGACATCAGCCAGATCTTCACCCTCCAGCAGTTCCATAACGATGAAGAGTCCTTCGGCATCACTGGATACATCAAAAATGGTGACGACGTTTGGGTTACGCATCGCCGCGAGTGCATCTGCTTCTCGGCGTAGATCGGTGGCTAGTTTCTCATCACCGCCGATTTCGCTGTTGGTCATCAGGCGCTTGATGGCTACCCAGCGTTTCAGTTCATTGTCGTAGGCACGATAAACAGCACCGACGCCACCTGCGCCAAGTTGTTCATAAATTTTATATCGTTCCGCCATGCTGATTTGTAGTCTACGAGAACCTGAAATCACTCTCTTTGGCAAGAGAGATGTGCGAAAAAACCTAATGAGAACTAACTCCTCACCTTACACGCTGAAATTCTGGCAGCATGACTATGGCCCAGAGGGTATCGGCGATGGCTTGCTCGGTGATGTCTCCGCTAAAGGCTGTCGATAGGGTCTGTCGCTCTTGATCACTCGGCCTGCGACTGAGGGCTGACTGGTAAAGCCAAGTGATGAGTGATTCACTGTTAGGCCAGTTTTTAGCCTTGAGAGTTTTGGCTCCACGGGCAAGCGTGTCAGTGAGAATGGTGCCGTTGGCGAGGTCGATGGCCTCCAGTGTGGTGAGGTCATCGGGCCGCATAGAGACGATTTGATCACGGTTCGGGCGGCCCAGACTGCGCATTAGGAAGTCGCTCTTGAGAAGGCTGGCGCGGACGGGGCGCTGCGTGCCTTGAGTCGCTTGCGCAAGTAGGGCAGGGGCTTGCTTGGTGATCGTTGCCGTCCATACGGGGAGCGCTTTGACCACAGTGACTGGCATCCAGCCTTTCGGCGGCAGTGCGCCGAGACGACCTTCTTTCCCCGCAGGCGCGCTGGGATTAAATTCCCATGTTGAATCGGTGACTAGTGTTTGTTGTTTGCCATTGGCAAGCATGATGCGTGCTTCCAGGAAGGCCCCGGCAGCATTGGGACTGGAGCCGCCATTTTTGGCGATGATGACGATGGCGTTATTGCCCGATTTGAGGGCGGTCTGAAGCGGCACTGATTCGAGTTGCAGCCAGTTGTCACTGCGGCTGATTTTGCGTCCATTGACGTAGAGGGTGAATTCATTGTCGCAGGTGGTCACGGCGCTGGCGCTGCTGATGTCAGCAGGCAGGCTGAGTGTCTTGCGCAGAGTGATGCTTTCACCCGCAGGCGGTGGGCCTTTTTTTGCGCTGTCTCCCCAAATCCATAGGGCGCTGAGCTGGATTGCCTTAGCCGCAGCGGTATCAGGTTTGCCACGAAGAATTGGCGCATCCATTTTTACAGGAGCCGTGCCGGTGAGTTGCCAGACAGCATCGAAGAATTGCTCGGCGGTGAGGCGTTTGCTGCGCGGTCCGGCATAGGCGTAACCGTGATCATCCGTGCCCGGATTCATGGTCTGTACACGGCTTTGGTAAGCTTGTGAGTTGGTAATGAGTTGGCAGATCTTTTTTAAATCATAGCGTTGATCACCCAGTTGGCTGGCGAGGTAGTCGAGCAGGTCCGCACTCCACGGTTCAGTCTGCATGGAATCGACTGGATGCACGATGCCGTGCCCCATGAGACGATGCCACAAGCGGTTCACCAGCGTCCTTGTGAAGCGCCCGTTATCTGGATGCGTCAGCAGGGCGGCGAGTTGTTTCAAGCGCTCGGGCTGAGCGGCTTTAGCATCGACCTGGCCGATCTCTGGAAACAACCACGAAGCCTGAGCGAGTCGGCCTGTGGGCTTGTCACAGCGGGCAATGTCGAGCGGGCGTGTCGAATAGATGGCGGCGAGTCCATAGGCCTCATCCAGTTTCCAGCGATCAATGAAACTGTCATGGCAGGATGCGCACTTCATATTAATGCCGAGAAAGCTCTGCGAGACACTCTGTGCGAATTGAATCTCCACGGTCTGTCCAGCGCTGACATCGCCACGCCATTTGATGCCGTCGATGAATCCGCGGCTCTCATCGCCGGGCGGAGCGATGAGTTCGCGCGCCATTTGATCCGCAGGTTTGTTGGTCACTAGGGCGTCATAGAGCCACTTGCTGATCTGCTTGCGCCCGCCAGTGATAAAGCCTGTGCCGCTGTAATCATTGCGCAGCAGATCATTCCAAAAGGTAAGCCAGTGCTCGGCATAAGCCAGGTCGTCATGGAGCATTGAGCTGATCAATTTAGCGCGCTTGTCGGGTGCTTGGTCGGTGATGAATTTTTGAAGCGCTGTTGGTTCGGGTAACAGACCGATGAGATCAAGATGGACGCGACGCGCAAAGGTAGCGTCATTGATGGTAGCGGGCGGCTCCTGATGATGATCAGCGAGATGCTTGTCGAGAATACGGTCAATAGGATTGGCTCGCCCATTCACCACGGCGGGCAGTTCGGGACGGCGCGGCTTCAGCGGAGGTTCATACGAGGGTTTTTTGAAAGCGTAGCCCTTCTCCCAGGGCAGATCTTCAGCGATCCAGCTCTTCAAAAGCGTGATCTCTGAGCTGATTAGCCTCTCGCCCTTGGGTGGCATTTGATCATCTGAATCGGTGGAAAGAATGACCTCGATTAGATGGCTCTTATCCGCAGAACCACGGGTGATAACGGAACCATTTTCACTACCTTCCAGCAGCGCCTCACGAGTGTTGAAGGAGAAGCCGCCTTTCTTTTTATCCCCGGCATGGCACTCGGCGCAGTGCTTCTTTAAAAGCGGCACGATCTGGTGAGAGAAATCCACCGCCGCTAGGCAAGGCAGTGCCGGGCTGATGAGAAAGAGCAAGAGAGTGAGATGACGCATTAGAGCTGAAAGGGAGTAAAGCTGCTATAAACGAGGCCTGCTTTGAATTTCTGCTTTCTGCTTTTCAAAATACCGCTTTTCTACCCATCCATGGAACTCATCAATAATACTCCCAACGTCCCGGCGGCTGTCGGTCCCTACTCACAAGCGGTGCGCTCAGGCGGCTATCTTTTCTGCTCCGGCCAGATCCCAATTAATCCTGCTAGCGGCAAGATCGAAGCCACGGATATAGAAGATCAAGCTAGGCAAGTGATGGCAAACATTCAGACGCTGATCACAGCTCAAAACCTGGATATTAGTCGCGTGGTGAAAGCTACGGTGTTTCTGCGTGATATGGCCGATTTCCCGAAAGTGAATCCGATCTATGAATTAACCTTTCAAGGCCACAAGCCAGCACGATCCACCGTCGCTGTGGCAGGTCTGCCACTCGGCGCGTTGATCGAGATCGAAGTGATCGTTGAGCTGCCTTAAACGAAGTCACAGAGGCCGGGCTACGATGATGCCTGCGTGGCTTTTGAAATCAGCTAGATACCAGACACGGACTTGTCGATCATGACGCGCTTCTTCGTCGCTGAAGCGTGCATGAATCAGCAAACTCCATACTGAGTCCGCATCGCAAGCCCAACGTGGCTGCAATAAACATGCGGCTTATGAGTAACGATGTCGATGATGTCGCCGCTTTGCAGTTTGGACTCGATAGCACCCACGGACTCCTTCGGGATATAGCGAAAGGCGTGCGTCTGTAACTCGGCCTCCATCTGCGCCATTCCGTAGCGTAGAGATGGATTGTTTTTCAGGTAACGGTAGCTAATGAGGCTGGTGCGATTGAAGCGCCAAAAGGCATACAGCTCAGGTGTCAGGTTTGCCAGAATTTCAGCAATTATGACCACGCCAGAGATGTCTGGAAAGTGTTGCTCCAATGTTTGAGCTGCCTTGGCCATGGCTCGGCGTTCTTTGGCTGATAAGACATTGCCGATGTCTGCTACCGGCCGCGACAGTTGCGGAGAGATCCCCATCTGAGCCGCCAGCGCCGCTTACGAAAACCCGCACTGGAGGCACGCTGGCTCAGTCTCGGTGATTGGTTGGCGGCAGGCAGGGCAGTGCATGAGGTCGTATCATCCTGCGTCTGGCAGGGCTACGTAAGGGTCTTCATTGAGCACCGATCTCTTGGATCCATTCAGCAGCTTGATCCATTCACGCAGACAGCCGAGAAAGATGATGGCAACAGCGCACAGGAAGAACGCGGTGACGGCAGTATCGACATTGAAGTTAAACTGCTGTGCCCCCCATTCCTTCAGTTCCTTCGGCGTGCCGCCAGCGGCGATCTTATTTGCGTAAAACTTAGCGCCTGAGATGAAGCCCATCTTTGGATTGGCATCGAAGAGCTTGATGTACCCTGCGCTAAAAGTAGCAGTGATGAGCAGGGCCAGCGGTGCCAGCGTGACGGCCATGTAGCGCGCTTTGCCCATCTTGATCAGGATCGTCGTTCCCAGACTGAAAGCGATCACGGCCAGCAATTGATTGGCGATCCCAAACAACGGCCAGAGCGTGTTGATGCCGCCGAGTGGATCGACCACTCCTTGATACAAAAAGAAGCCCCAAGCCGCGACGAGCAGCGCACTGGCAAAGACATTCGCGGGCAAGCTACTGGTATTTCCCAATGGCTTCCAGATACCACCGAGGAAGTCTTGCAGAATGAAGCGACCCACTCGGGTGCCTGCATCAATCGTCGTTAAAATAAACAGCGCCTCAAACATAATGGCGAAGTGGTACCAGAAAGCCATCCAGCCTGGACCAAAGGCCCGGGAAAACATTTGGGCCATGCCGACCGCAAAAGTGGGTGCTCCACCGACGCGGCCAAACATGGTTTTTTCTCCGATGTCAGTCGCCAGCTTTTCCATGCCTGCCACGGTGACGGGGAAGCCCGCTGTCGTGATCATTTGAGTCACCGCCACAGCCTGAGTCGGATCAGTCTGCACGATTTTAGCGGCACCTGCATTGATGGCAAAATATTCACCCGGTTGCAGCGCGCAGGCGGCCACGAGAGCCATCAACGCGACCAGCATTTCAGTGACCATTGCGCCATAAGCGATGCTGCGGATACTGTCCTCGCGGTCGAGGAGTTTGGGTGTCGTGCCAGATGAAATGAGCGCATGGAAACCTGAGATCGCACCGCAGGCGATGGTGATGAAGACGAACGGAAAAACAGAGCCAAGGAAGACAAGGCCCGTGCCATCAATGTACTTCGTGAGCTTGGGCATTTGCAGATCAGGAGCCACCCAGATCACGACGACAGCTAGCACAGCCACCGTGCCGATTTTCATAAAAGTGCTCAAGTAGTCGCGCGGTGCTAGAAGCATCCACACAGGTAGCACGGATGCCGCGAAACCATAGATCATGATCGACCACGCGATGGTCTCACCTTTGTAATCAAAGAAGTGCTCGATGCCCCAGTCCTTGAGATGACTGCCCGCCCAGACACTGAGCAAAAGACCGACGATGCCAAAGATCGTGATGTCCCTCACGCCCACTTTGAAGATTGTGTGCCCGAAGCCCATGATGAAGGCCAGCGGGATAGTCATGGCGATAGTGAATAGGCCCCACGGGCTTTCGGCGAGAGCTTTGACAACCACAAGTCCGAGCACGGCGAGCAGGATCGTCATGATCGCCAGCACCGAAATCATAGCCACCATGCCGACGAAGGGATTGACCTCTTCCTTCAGCATTTGGCCGACTGATTTTCCACCACGACGAATCGAGGCAAACATCACGATCGCATCATGCACGCCACCGCCGAGCGTGGCTCCGATGAGAATCCAAAGCATCCCTGGCAAGTAGCCAAACTGCGCGGCAAGCACAGGTCCCACCAGTGGTCCAGGACCTGCAATGGCAGCGAAGTGATGCCCGAATACGACCCACTTGTTCGTCGGCACGAAGTCCTTTCCGTCCTCTTTCGTGTGGGCTGGCGTGGCGCGTTGAGCATCGAGCACCAGCACTTTGGTCATCAGCCATTTACTGTAAAAGCGATACGCCACGGCGAACGAGCACATGCCCGCGACGACAAGCCAGAGCGCATTGATCGTCTCTCCTTTATGAAAAGCGGAGAAGGCGACAGAGCCAGCGCCCAATGCAGAGATGGCGACCCAGAGAATGATTTGAAATACTTTCGGCATAAGTAGGTGCCATGGTAGAGAGCGCCGCCTTGACGATCAAGACATGAATGATCACTAAAGCTCACTTGATCACAATGCTTCAACTTATCCGTATCTGTTCCTCTATATATGAAATCCATCCTGCTCGCCCTTTTAGCTCCCACGCTTGTCTTGGCCGCGCCGAAACCGCTCTTCCAATCCAAGCTCATCACACCGAGCACGCCTAACCACAGTGTGGACATCGACGTCTCAGTCGAGGGTGCCAAGGAACTCTTCCTCGTCGCCACCGATGGCGGCAACGGCTTCACCGCCGATTGGGCCGATTGGGCGGAGCCGCGTCTCATTTTGGCCGATGGCAGCGAAAAGAAACTCACCGAGGTCGAGTGGAAGTCCGCGCAGACGGGTTTTGGCAGTGTCCGCGTCAATGCCAACTGCAGTGGTCAAGCACTGCGCAGCGCTGGCAAGGCCATCGAATACGGCATAGGCACGCATGCGAATAGCGTCATCGCCTTCAACCTCCCCGCAGACGTGAAGCGCTTCAAAGCACGAGGTGCTCTCGATGAAGGCGGCACTATGCAAAATGGCGGCACCAGCGTCGAGTTTCGCGTTTACACGGAGAATCCCGGCCTTCTCGCCGCCAGCGCCGTCGCTGGTGCTTCCCACGAGCCCGCCGAGTCCATTGAGCAGCTCGACGTGCACCCCGAACTCACCGTGCAGCTCTTCGCCAGCGAGCCGATGATGGCGTCGCCTTCCAGCATCGACATCGATCATCGCGGTCGCGTGTGGGTCTGCGAAGTCGTGAACTACCGCAAGCACAGCGGCGAGCGCGTCGAGGGTGACCGCATTCTCATCCACGAAGACACCGACGGCGACGCGAAGGCCGACAAATCCACCGTCTTCCACCAGGGCCGCGATGTGGACAGCGCCCACGGCATCTGCGTGCTCGGCAACAAGGCCCTCATTTCCTGCGGTGACGACGTTTTCTGGCTCATTGACGATAACGGCGACGACAAAGCCGACCGCAAAGAACTCATGTTCACGAAGATCGGCGGCGCGCAGCACGACCACGGCATCCACGCCTTCCACTTCGGCCCCGATGGCCGCCTCTATTTTAATTTCGGCAACGCCGGCAAACAGCTCTGCGATGCCAAGGGCGAACTCATCACCGACATCCACGGCATCAAATGCACCAACCAAAACAACCGCCCCTACCAGCAGGGTATGGTCTTCCGCTGCGAGCTGGATGGCAGCAAGGTCGAAGTGCTCGCCTGGAACTTCCGCAACAACTGGGAAGTGGCTGTCGATAGCTACGGCACGATGTGGCAGTCCGACAACGACGACGACGGCAACAAAGGCGTGCGTATCAACTACGTCATGGAGTTCGGCAACTACGGCTACTCCGACGAAATGACCGGCGCAGGCTGGCAGACACCGCGCATCGGCTGGGAAAGCGATATCCCGCAACGTCACTGGCATCAAAACGATCCCGGTGTCGTCCCGAACATGCTCATGACCGGCGCTGGCAGCCCCACCGGCATGCAAGTCTATGAAGGCGACCTCCTCCCCAGCATCTTCCACGGCCAGCCCCTCCACTGCGACGCCGGACCGAACGTCGTCCGCGCCTACATCACGCAACCCGACGGCGCAGGCTACAAAGCTGAGATCGTCAACATCCTCGAAGGCAGCAAGAACCGCTGGTTCCGCCCCAGCGACGTCGCCGTCGCCCCCGATGGCTCTTTAATCGTCGCCGACTGGTATGATCCCGGCGTCGGCGGCCACGGCATGGGTGATGTCACGCGCGGGAGGTTGTTCCGCGTGACGACGAAGGCGGCGGAGAAGTTTCAGGTTCCAAGTCTCAAGTTGGATACGGTCGAAGGTGCTGTGGCCGCTTTGAAATCACCGAATGAAGATTCGCGCTATCTCGCCTGGAAGAAGCTCGAAGAAATCGGCTCCGAAGCCGAGCCCGAGCTTCACAAGCTCTTCCAAGACACCCAATCTGTCCCGCAGCATCGCGCCCGTGCCTTGTGGCTGCTCGCCGCTCATGAATGGGAGCGCATCAATCCCGGTTCCGACAAACCCAACCCGCACGACCTGACGCTGCCCGAATGCCTCACCAAAGCCCTCACCGACACCGATCCCAACATTCGCATCACCGCCATCCGCGTCGCTCGTCGTCTGGTGCAGAAAGCGCATCCTGAGATGCTGCGTGAGGCGCTTGCCAAAGTGTCACCATCAATCAAAACACCAGCCATCAATCGTGAGTTGGCTATCGCACTACGCTTTGATGGCTCTGATCAGGCAAACAACATTTGGCATGATCTCACTGCCACCACGGATGAGGGTGATCGCTGGGGCTTGGAGGCCTGGGGGATCGCTCAAGACCTTCACTCGGGTTCGCGATGGGCGGCTCTGAGTAAGGCTGCTGATGTGAAGGTGCCCGATCTTCAAAACTGGCGTGCAGCACTTCACAATCCTGCAAAGGCGACAGGCGTAGGTTTCATGGGGGCTAACAATGCACTCAAAGTCCACGGTCTCCGCGCCCTCCAACTCCTCTCCTTCAATCACCGCGAAGAAGTTGCCAAGTCTGCGCTGACCATCTTCCTCAAAGCCGACGCTGAAAAGGCCCTCGCCTCCACCGCGTTGCTCGACCGCAACACCATCGCCTCCAATCCGGCAGCCAAGGCGCGGCTGGATGCGCTGCTGAAGCCAGTCATCGGCAAACCGGAGTTCATCGACCTCGTGCAGCGGCTCAATTTGACCGGGTTCGAGCAGGAACTCGTCGATTACATCACCGCGCATCCCGACGCGGGCGAATCCATCAACGCCGCACGCATTCTCGCCGCGAACGTCGGCAAGACCGTGGCCTTCCTCACGAAGGCGGACGCCGCTTCGGCGAAGAAGCTCGTCGCCGCGCTCGGGAAGGTCAGCGACCGGCCCAGCGTGGCCGTGTTGAACCAGGCCTTCTGGCCGGAGAAGCGCGACGACGTGCGCCGCAGCATCGTCGAGGCCTTAGCGCTCAGCAGCGAAGGCGGACGCGCTCTTCTGAAATGGCAGAGCGAGAAAAAACTGCCGGACAATGTGAAGGCCACCGCCGCGCTCGCCCTCAGCCGCAGCACCGATGCTGGATTGCGTCAGCAAGCCACGAGAGAGCTGCGGCTGCCCGCCGCGCTCGGTGCCGAGAAATTCCCACCGCTCGCCGATCTCATGAAGCTCAAAGGCGATGCCACCAAAGGGCAGGGGATGTTCATGCAGGCCGGTTGCGTGGCCTGCCATCAGGTCAAAGGCCAGTTCATCAACTTCGGCCCCGATCTCTCCCAAATCGGTAACAAACTCAGCCAAGACGGCCTCTTCACCGCCGTGCTGTATCCCAGCGCTGCCGTCGAGCACAGCTTCGGCGGCCTCAGCGTGACGACGAAGGAAGGATTGCAAGCCATGGGCTACATCATAAGCGAAACCGCCGATGAATTGACCCTCAAGATCGCTGGTGGAGCCGCGATGCCCATCAAGAAAGCTAGCATCACCAAGAAAGAGGAGTTGAAGGAGTCGCTGATGCCTCCTGGTCTGGCGGCTGCGATTGGACCGCAAGGTCTCGCGGATATTGTCGCCTATTTGCAGACGCTGAAATAAGCCACGCTAGCCTGTTGGCTTATAGAGCGGCGTCTGATGCATCACTTTCATTCACGCTTAATCCGCTCCCTATTCACAGAGTCATGTCCCAATTACTGCGCCAAATTTTGATCTTTAGTTCTCTGGTTTTAGCTTTCCTGATCGGGTGACTGATCGCTAGATCGTGCAGTGACCCGAGCCAGGCTTTGAAACGCTCTGTAAATGCGAGTGCAGGTGTAAGGACGCCTGCAGCCACTGCATCTAAACTGATATCTCGTGACCCAGTGGACCGCTTGAACAGCGGTGGAAACAAGGGTGTGCGTGACATGGGCTGGAGTCTGTTGGCACCGCATTAGAAGAGATGTTTTAGAGATGGGCAGAACAATAGAGGGTGCGCTTTTTTGAAGCCATGGTTTTGGCAAGTGGGCGCTCCAAAGACACTCGAAAAATCGCGTGCTGAAGGAGATGCAGGAGTGGCTAAAACCCGGTGGCGGCTCTGAACCGAGCTTTTAAAACGTGGACCAACTCGCCGCATGGTGGGCTACGATAAGCAGCGTTACGACCAGTTCATGCTCAGTGTGAATCTTTAGTAGCACCCCCAGCGTTGGGTGTTGGGAAAAGTGGACGACTCGCGTGATCGCCGTCAAAGTTACAGGGCATTTTGGCTCTGTGAATCGAAATTCCAGCCATGCTCTGCGAACCAAAAACGCATGACCGACGGCTACTTGTAGGCAGGCTCGGGCAGCCAGTCTTCTTGTCCGGCTCCGACACCGACGAGCTCACCTTCTTCTTCCTCTTCGCTGTCAGTTTCTAGCGGGGCAAAGCGCTCGCTACGAAAGCCAAGCTCCTGCTTCACGCTGCTGTGAGGATCATCCGGGTTTTGCAGTTCTTTGAGCAGTAGAAGGATGTCGAACTCGGCATCCGTGAGCTGGATCTTGGCGTCGTCATCGACGCTGAATTTGGGATTAGATCGACCTGCTGACATGGAGCGCACGGTGTAGGTGCGGTCCTTTTTAGGCAATGAGACATACAAGTCATAGACCCAGGGTTCGAACTGGTCATTGATGCAGACGACTTTTTGGCCGGTGTGAAACATGGGGTGGGAAGGTTTGCAGTTGTTGCGATGGTTGGCGGTAGTTTGCAGTGGTTTTTACAAACCATCGCAAACGATAGCAAACAACTGCAAACCATCTCAAACTGCCCGCTACTCTAGTCCGAGTTTCTTTGATGGTCCTTTCTGGGAACAGCGCGCCGATGAGTGAGAAGCTTTTGAGAAACCCATTATCAAGCGCGCGCTTCTAGGCGGCAGTGTAGTTAGAAGCGAGGATGATTTTTTTGGTCGAGCATCCAGGTGTCCTGCTGCAATGGATTGGACAGATGGAGTCGTGCCACGCGCGGAGCCTTCGGGTCTTTTGGCGCAGGCTCAAACTGTAGCAAGGCTCTGAGTGTAAGATGCCCGCCATTGAGAGGCACGAGGGGATACTTTTTGGCCAGAGTTTCTAAATATGAAATCTCACCGACCACCGGCACACCGATGCCTGATTCGATCACATCATGGTTCCGCCCGACGCGCACCTTTTATGCGAGACGTAGGCGATCTAACATGAGTGGCGAGACCTCCTGTGGATTGCCTGGAGCAGGCTGGAGATCGACTTGATAGCTGCCGCTGCCATTCACAAAAACACTGCCGGTCTGCCAAGTGCGCGCCAACCGGTATCAAGCGTGCATCATCGGCAGCTTCTTGTAGCTGTATGATGGCAGAAGGCGAAGAAAACAGAAGCACTGGCCGTATGCTCAGGGCTCATGCCCGCACTACTTCCTTCTCCCCTTTGCTCCGGCCCATTGAATCGACGTGGCTTCATGAGCATCGGGCTCACCGGCTTCGCAAGCCTGGGCTGGCCGGGACTGCTGAAGCTGCGCGCGGAAAATGCCGTGAAACCAGCGCGTGAACGCACCGCCGTCATTCTGGTCTGGCTGCGCGGTGGGTGCTCTCACCTCGACACCTATGATCCGAAGCCGGGCATTGGCAGCGAGTATCGCGGCCCGTTCAAGACGATCAAATCCAAGGTGCCAGGCATGCAGCTCACGGAGTTGATTCCTCTTCAGGCAAAGATCGCGGACAAGTTCACGCTGCTGCGTTCGATGACACACACGGGAGGCGGGCATCCTGCAGGCTCCTTGCAAATGCTTAGCGGTGACACCGATCCGCGCGACAAACCGAAGCCGCTGCTGCCTGACTGGATGACGGTGGCAAACTACCTGCGCTCGAAGAACAAGCGTAACAGCCCGCTGCCCAATTACGTCGGCGTGAATCCGATCATCAATTACGACAGCTTTACCATCGCTGGTCCTGGCTATTTGAATGCCGCCTACTCGCCGCTATCGATCTCAAATGATCCCAGCCGTCCGGACTTTGCCGTGCCGAACATGGGTCTGTCCAATCCGGCGCAGGTGGCACGTCTCAATGAGCGCGTGGCACTGAGGCGCAGTCTGGACAGCCTGGAGCGCAGTGTCGATGCTGCCGGTGAGATGGGGGCTATGGATCAGTTTGAAGCACAGGCGATGACGCTGCTCACGAATCCAGAAACGCGACACGCCTTTGATTTGAGCAAGGAAGACAAACGCACCCGCGAGCGTTACGGCATGCATCGCTGGGGCCAGCAATTGCTGCTGGCGCGCAGGCTCGTCGAGTCTGGCGTGGAAATCATCACGAGCTGTCTCGACGGCCCGCAATGTGGTCGCGTCGGCAACTGGGACGATCACGCAGTCAATCATCACGTCTTCGACGCCTTGCGCTTTCGAGCCGGTGCCTTTGATCAGGCCGTGTCGGCTTTGATTGAGGACGTGCATGCTCGTGGTCTGCACAAGCGCGTGCTTGTCGTCGTTAGCGGAGAGTTTGGGCGCACGCCGAAGATTAGTCATGTGGCCAGCTCGGGAGCTGGAGAGGCTAGCGCCGCCGCAGGCATCGTGCAGCCAGGCCGAGATCACTGGCCGCGTGCCTTTACCAATCTCTGGGCCGGTGGCGGTCTGCAAACCGGTGGCGTTATTGGTGCGAGTGACAAGCGTGGTGAAGACGTGGTCGAGAATGCGTGCAGTCCCCATGATTTCCTCGCCACCATCTATCACCATCTCGGAATCGACTCCGGTAAGGAGACGGTCAATGATTTCGCGGGACGCCCCACACCCATCGTGCCGAATGGCCGGCCGATTCGTGGATTGATCCGAGTTTGAGAAGCCTGCCCTGCGTCACATCCCCTTCGGCATCCACGTCTCCAGTTTGCTCACTTCTGCTTTGGCGGATGAACTCACAGGGATGCCCCAGGCTTCAAAGAAAGGGCCAAGGTTCTTGTTCGTGATCTTGGAATAGCGCACGAGAAACTGGTCGCGCTTGGCATCGTCATTGGCGGGTGCAGGGCCGAAGCTGGTTTCGGCGAAGCTGTGCAAATACTTGCGCCAGCTTTCCCAGCCAAATTCCTGCACGAGCTGGATGTAGGTGGTGAGTGCCAGAAAGGGATCGCTCTTCCATGCCTGCCACTTGTCGGACGCGCGTTTGATCTTCTGGATGTTTTCCTTCCGCGCTTCTTCGCTGATCGCTGGGTGACCGATGAGCCAGTCTTTCTCCAGCACGGCATGATACACATACATGGCGAGCACATTGTTCGTCACTTCACCTGTGCCATCAAAAGTGAAGTCACCACGCTGATGGTTATGCCCGACTTCATGATGGTAGCCCCAGCCAGGGAATTTGAGGCGGCCAAAGGTGACCATCTCATCCGCCTCTGGCACATGTAGCATGATGGGGTAGCCGCTGTGCATGAAACCCGCGCTGATCTGCACATCAGCGACCATTCGCTCGGGCCGTTTACGTTCGGCGGTTTGATTGCTGATGTCATCCTGCGCCTCGACCTGCTTCTTCCAGAAGGTCATGACATCGGTCGGATTGTTGATGGCGCGTGCGACTTCGGTGGGCACGGAGACGATCATCTTGTCGCAGGCCAGCTCGGCCCAGGGCGCAGGCAGCTTCTTGATCTCACTGTTCCACTTCGCGTCGTCATCTTTGCCTAACACAAAGAGCGGAGCGGCGACGGCTCCGCTGATGGTTGCTGTGAATGGCGCGTCATCTTTGGCACGACCCGGCACCTCGACATAGACCAGCCCACCAAACGCGCTTGCGGCATTTGTCTGCGCGGCGGTCAGGGAGACACTCTTGGTGATGTCAGGCGCGCGTGACCACGTTTCCAAATGATACAGCGTGTCTGAATGGCAGCCGATGCGCAGCTCATAGCCTTTGTCTGCCATCGCAATCGGAAGACTCACGCTAATGGTTTCACCTGCTGCTGCATACAGTCCGGTACTCGTCCAACCTGGGATCGCTGGTGTGATGGAGACTTCCTTTGTGATGCGTGGTGCGTCCGCCCCTGTCTTGCCGGGAAAACTTTCATGTGCGGGATGCGCCGCCACGGTCTCTGTCGCGGCGAGTCGCAGCACTCGCGTCTCCATGCCGAGGCGGATACGTGCTGAGGCGTTTTGTGCCTGAGTCAGCGGTGCCGCCTTCGTCGGGATGGGTCCGCTGCCTCCTGTGTTGCCGAGTGCGGCAGTCACGGCATCACGCAGATTGCTGCGGTCGGGCGGTTGTGCGGCCAGCGCGATCTGGATGGCATTGGAGCCCTGCTTCACTTCTTCCTCTGCCAGCGCTGCACCACCGTTCGATTGTTTTTTGAGCGCGGTGATCGCCTCAGACGCATTCATCATGCGGGGGAGGGCCGGGCGGGCTTCAAAGGCACGCAGTTGGTCAAAGGCGCTCATGTCGGTGATCGCCACACCCGTAGCCATCAGCGCTTGATTCACGCCATGCGCCACAGACAGTTCTTTGCCGCCGCTCGTCTGGCTGAAGGCCCAGCCGGTCATGCCGCCGATGAATCCGCCGCCGCCCTTGATCCACTCCGCGAGTGCCGCGCCTTCCGCCGGATCGGTGATGCCCTGCATGTTGGCGATCACCACGTCATAATCATTGAGTGTTTTCTTTTCCAGCGCGCCATCGAACTTCTCCGCGCGGAAACCGCGGCCTTCATAAAAGCTCGCTGCATTCACTCCGCGCAGACCGACGCGCGGCTTGTCTTTCGCACCCGCCCACTTCACGCAGTTCTCCATGAGCTGCGCGTGATCGCCACCCAGGCTGCCATCAAGAAAGCTGTTATGACCAAAGAGGATCGCGCGCCCCTTGCCATAACCTGCTGCCGCCGCCACGGCGATCTCCACTCCCTCACGGTCCGGCGCTGACAGAATGGGAAAGGCGATGTTTCCCCAGATGGCGATCGGACCTGGCGCACCGCTCTTCGGCACCGATTTCACACCCGCGAGAATCTTTGTTCGCTCCGCCGTGACCATTTCAGGCGGCAGCTGTGCGTTAAGAGAGGTCACAAAAAGGAACGGACAGATGATGCGTGGTAGTTTCATGGCTGGGTTGGGGCGATTAACGATAAATGACGACAAGAAAAATCAGCGCACTGCCCTTGCCTGTATTGACGATGGCATGGGCCACGTCAGCGCGATAGGTGCCCGAGTCGCCTTCGGTTAGTTCCTCCACATCCTGGTCGGACTCGATACGCACGCTGCCTTCTTCGACCGTCAAAAATTCACGCGTGCCTTCAAAGTGCGGCTGGCTGCGCAGCGCGCCACGCGGCCGCAGCGTCACCTCATAAAACTCCACATCCTTCTCTAGGTTCAGTGGCGACAGAGTTCTGATCTCACACTGCTTGTCCGAGCGAAAGACCTGCCCGCGATCCACGGCGCGAATCACTTGAATCTTGGAAGCTGATGGCTCAGCACTCTCAATCAACTCCTGCAATGTCATCCCAAACGCCCGAGCAATGCGAAAGGTCACCGTCAACGTCGGGTTCGCCTTCTCCCGTTCGATCTCGCTCAGCATTGACCGGCTCACACCGCTGGCCGTGGCCAGTTCCTCCAGCGACCAGCCGCGGTCCGCTCGCAGCTTCTTTACCCGGCGTCCGACGAATTCACCGATCTCTTCAGGCCCGAGTTCTTGATGGCGGGTAGTCTGGCTGGGTTTCTTTTTGGCTGGCATCGCGACATGCGATATAACGGAACGGACTCTTGTAAATTAGAATCATCTTTTGAAGTTATTCATGGGATAAACTTCAATGGAATCGGCACCCCTGACTCAAGAGGTTGTCATTTCACCGCGTAGGTATGACTCGCCACCGTATGAACCTTCCATTGTTGAATCTCCCGCGCCTCCTTCAACAAGGTGTGTTCGTGTCGATGGTTCTAAGCACACTCAATGCAGCGCCGGTGGATTATGAAAAGGATATCAAGCCGCTACTCAAAGAGCGCTGCTATACCTGCCACGGTGCATTGAAACAAAAAGCGGGGCTGCGACTGGACACAGTGGTCGCGATGAAAACCGGCGGTGATGGAGGCAGTGTTCTGACCGCCAACCACACGCTGCTGTTGGAGCGTGTCACCACCACCGACAAAGACGATCGTATGCCGCCAGAAGGTGAAGGTTCGCTACTGACGCCAGAGCATGTTGCCAAGATCAAGGCCTGGCTTGCCACTGGCGCTCAGGGGCCTGCGAACGAGATTCCGGAGCCAGATCCACGCGAACACTGGGCCTATCAAATACCGAAAACATCCAGCAAGTCGATGGACGCGCTGATCGAGGTACGGCTTCTCACGAAACAACTCAAGCCACAGCCCGAAGCCACGCCGGAGATCTGGCTGCGTCGCGTGTACCTCGATATCATCGGCCTGCCGCCGACGGCGGAGCAGATCGCGGCGTTTTTGGACGATTTAAATAAGACTCATGCGACTCATCAGTCCTATTCCCGCGTCGTTGACGGACTCCTGAACTCACCCCTATACGGCGAGCGCTGGGCGCGTCACTTCATGGATATCTGGCGCTACTGCGACTGGTATGGCCTCGGTGCGCAGCTTCGTCATTCGCAGAAGCACATCTGGCACTGGCGTGACTGGATCGTGGAGTCGGTGAATGCGGACAAAGGTTACGACCAGATGATCGTGCAGATGCTCGCTGCCGATGAACTCGCGCCTGAGGACCGTGGCAACCTCCGCGCCACAGGCTTCCTCGCCCGCAGTTACTACCTCTTCAACCGCACAACCTGGCTTGATGAAACCATCGAGCACACTTGCCGCGCCTTTCTCGGCCTGACGATGCAGTGTGTAAAGTGCCACACGCACAAGTACGACCCCATCGAGCACACCGATTACTACCGCATGAGAGCCATCTTTGAGCCGCTGCATGTGCGGCTCGATCCGTGGCAGGGTGAGACGGACTTCGAGAAAAACGGTTTGCCTCGCGTCTATGACCTCCACCTCGATACGCCGACCTTTCGCCATGTGCGCGGCGACGAAAAGAACGAAGACAAATCGAAGCCGATGACGCCCGGCATTCCACAGGTGCTGGAGTTCGCTGCATTCCAACCTGCGACGATCAAACTACCACCAGCATCTGCCAAGCCTGCGCTACTGCCCTTTGTTCTCAAAGATCATCTCAGCGCCGCCGATCATGACATCGCAGCAGCTCAAAAAGCTCTCGATCAAGCGCGGCTTACACTCGCCAAATCGCCTGCGCCAGCCGCGAAACTAGTGACGAATTCCAAGGTCATCTTCAGCGATGATTTCACCTCCGCGAAGCCCGACCAATGGGAGATGCTCAAAGGCGACTGGAGGCATTCACCGAATGGCGTGCGGCAGCATGAGACCGGAGCCGAGCGCCGCTCTCTTCGGCTCAAAACTGCCCCGCCAACTGACTTCGAGGCCAGTTTGAGCTTCACCATTCGTGGCGGAGAGAAATGGAAATCCGTCGGCATCGTTTTCGACAGCGCAGGCGGTGACGATGTGATGATCTATATGAGTGCCTTCAGCGGCGGATCGAAAATCCAGGTGGCCTTGGCCAACGGTGGGACTACCACTTACTCAGCAAATGGTTCTGCACTGCGCACAATCTCACAGGACGTACGTTACACGCTCGATCTGCGTCTGCGTGGCCAACTCATCAATGCCAGCATCAATGGTGAGCCTGCGCTCGCTTATCGTCTGCCGCAGAGCCGCCGCCAAGGCAGCCTAGCGCTCACCGCCTTCGATGCCGATGTCGAGTTTCACAGCTTCAAGCTTGCCGAACTGGCCACCGATGCCGTCTTGCGTGAACCTGCGGCAGACAAATCAGTGCCATTAGCGGATGCCAAAACCGCCGTGACACTCGCCGAAAAGCAACTCGCTGCCGCCAAGTCCAAACCCGCCATGATTCGTGCCATTTTCGCAGCGGATAAAGCTAAGCAGGACAAAGCACTCGCCCGAGCTGCCGCTGCCGCCGAAGCGATATTTAAAATGGCGCAGGCGGAGGTCGATCTCACCAAAGCCGAGGCGGATCCGAAAGCCAAGGACGCGCAGAAGAAGATCAAAGCCGCCCGCGAAACGTTCGAGAAAGCGCAGAAGAAAGCCGCAGCACCTGGCGAAGTTTACACGTCATTACCTGCGAGTTTAAAAGCACAGGAAGGCCCCGAAGAAAACAACAACGCCACCGTACAGACCTTTCCAGACACCAGCACGGGACGCAGACTCGCTTTTGCCAAATGGATCACTGACAAACGCAATCCGCTCACTGCTCGGGTGCTCGTGAATCAAGTCTGGATGCGGCACTTCGGCGCGCCGCTCGTCGCGAACATGGATGACTTCGGCCGCCGCTCACTGGCACCGCTGCACCAGGACATCCTCGACACACTCACGGTCGATTTCATGAACAATGGCTGGAGCTTGAAGCAACTGCATCGTGCTATGCTGCTGTCAGAGCTGTATCGCCGCAGTTCCTCGAATGCGGAGGCAGATGCAGCCACCGTCGCTGCCGATCCCGACAACGCGAGCTACTGGCGCATGAACCCACGCCGCATGGAAGCCCAGGTGGTGCGCGACAGTTTGCTACAGCTTGCCGGTAAGCTCGATCTCACGCTCGGTGGCCCGAGTCTCGATCCCGCGTCATTGGAGACAAGTCCGCGTCGCTCGCTTTACTTCACACAGAATGCTGACGTCGAACACCGCTTCCTCGCCACTTTTGACAATGCCAATGTCCTCGAGTGCTATCGCCGCAATGAAAGCATCGTGCCGCAGCAAGCTCTGGCTTTGACCAACAGTCGGCTTAGCCGTGAATGCGCCGATGCCATAGCCGCGAAGCTCGGCAAGCTCGATGTAGAGACCTTCATGACCCAGTCCTTCCTCACCGTGCTCGGTCGTCCTCCATCAGCAGCAGAGCGCCGCGCAAGCCTCGAAGGCTTTGAGTCGTTGAAGCAAAACCGCAGCCTGTTCTTGCAGGCACTCATCAATCATAACGACTTCGTCACCCTGCGATGAATTTCATGCATCAACCGACACCCTTTCTCCGCCGTGACATCCTCGGCGGACTCGGCAGCATCGCGGTCGCGTCCATGCTGAAGGCTGAAGAAGCCTGGCAGCCGCCGAGCGGACTTCCAGTGCTGCCGCAGAAAGCAAAGCGCGTGATCTGGCTGTTCATGCGCGGTGGAGTCAGTCACATGGAGAGCTTTGATCCGAAGCCGATGCTGACGAAGTATGTGGGCAAGTCGATCGAAGAGACGCCCTACAAAAGCGTGCTGTCGCCTGACAAGCTCAAGAATGTCCGCGTCGTCGTGGTGAACGATGCGAACGGCAAGCAGCGCAATGTCATTTACCCGCTGCAAGTCGGCTACAAACGCTACGGCCAATGTGGCATCGAAATCAGTGATTGGTTCCCGCACATTGGGTCATGCGCGGATCAGATCGCCTTCATCCGCAGCATGTGGACGACGGATAACAATCACGGTGCGCAGGTCCAGTTTGCCAGTGGCCGCCACATGCTGGAGCCGCGTGTGCCGACCATCGGCGCGTGGGTCACCTATGGACTGGGTTCAATGTCGGACAACCTGCCGTCCTTCGTCAATATGGGGCCGCGCTACTTCGATGTGCGTGATGGCCATTATCTCGGCCCCGCTTACGACGCGATCAATTTGAAGGTCGATCCGAAGAACCCGCTCACCTTTGCTTCACCCGAAATTACTGTCGGCAAAGCTGAGCAGGCAGCGCAGTTTGATTTCATCCACAAACTCAACGCGCTCAATGCCGAGCAGTATCCCGGTGACAAGACACTCGCCGCCCGCATGAAGAGCTACCGACTCGCCTACAACATGCAGACCGCCGTGCCGGAGACCATGAATCTCGATGCGGAGAGTGCCGAGACGAAAGCGCTCTACGGTCTCGACGACAAAGTGACCGAGCCGTTTGCGCGGCAGCTCATCGTGGCTCGCCGTCTTGCTGAGCGTGGCGTGCGTTTCATCCAGCTTCAGCATGGCGATGGCGCCGCTGGCGCATGGGATTCGCACTCCGGGTTAAAGAAGAATCACTCCATGCTCGCGCAGCAAGTGGACAAACCGATTGCTGGCCTTCTCAAAGACCTTAAGCAACGTGGTATGCTTGATGACACGCTCGTCGTCTTCGCCACTGAGTTTGGCCGCACTCCCGGCTCGCAAGGCAGCGACGGTCGCGACCATCATCCGTTTGGCTTCAGTGTTTGGATGGCCGGTGGCGGCACGAAAGGTGGCACCATCCACGGCAGCACCGACGAACTCGGCTTCCACGCCGTCGAGCATCCGCATTACGTCACCGACGTTCATGCCACGATGATGCAGCTTCTCGGGCTCGATCCACATCAGTTGGAGATACCCGGTCGCAAGCGCTTGGAGCGTGATTTCGGTCAGGTGATCAGCCAAGTGCTGGCGTAATCAAAAATTTGTTTGCCAATATATAGGATGTGAGTCCAATATTTCGTCATCCATGAAGGCTCTCGTCAAATCCAATGCGGAGCGCTGACCCTGGCTCCAGAATGTCCTGGCGCCGCTGGTCGGCATCAATGATGTCCTCATCAATATCCGCAAGGCTGGCATCTGCGGTTCGAACCTGTATGTTTACAAATGGGACGCCTTGGAGCAGAAGACCATCCCGGTGCCGACGGTCGTGCGGCATGAGTTCGTCGGTGAAGTCGTCGGCATCGGCGTGAATCGCACGGGGCCTTCGCATAATCCATCATCGCTTCGCGCTCTCGGCGGATCTCGGTATCGATCAAATTTTGATCTATCGACTCGATGCGCTCACTGGAAAGTTGGAGCCGAATGGGCCGCAACCTTTCGAGATATTGGCTCCGCGTTCCGGCCTGAGACATGTGACGTATCACCCGACTAGGAAGCGAGTCTATATCATCAACGAAAAGCTAAATACCGCTACATGAAGAGGAACAATGTCGCGGTCTTGCGGATCGAGGTAGTGACAGGAAAGCTTAGTGCAGTAAACGAGCCGGTTTCGATGCCGATGCCCTCGTGTAATCGTTAGCTGCCATGAACTGATACGGATGCGCAATTTAGCACGCACCAGCGAGCCGCGAAGCGAAGCCTCTGTGAGGTTCTGAGTTAGGAGACGCTCGTGCCGCACGGGAGATTGCCTCGCTTTGTTCGCCCTACGGGCAGCCTGTGACGGGCTATCTCCGTCGCTCCGGCTGTGCGGACCACTCTGGGCACTCAGCCGCCATCAAACGACTGCTCCACCAACTCGCGAAACACCTTCACGTGCGGCAGCTCAAAACGGCCCTGTCTTTGCAGCAGCACGAGCTCTTCGTGGCCGAAGAGACCGCTCACATCGCGCCAGACGAGCTGAGGCTGTGCGCGCTTGGCTACCTGAGGCTTAACTTCGCCTGGAGCCAGCAATGCCACGCCGAAGCCCATCGCCACATACTTGGTGATCATGGGCACGCGCGAGGCGCTGATGGCGATGTTGAGCTGATGGAGCACACCGGCATTAGCAAAGGTGAGATCGATCTGTGAGCGGTCCGAGGTGTCCTCACTGCTGAGCACCAGTGGATGCAGGGCGATCTGTTTCACGGTGAGCTTTTTCGCTGTAGTTAAAACGTGGTCCGCTGGGCACAACAGGTGAATAGGATAGCGTGTGAGCCGATGCAGGCTCAGCGACGTTGGCAGTTCATCGGCAGCAGTCATACCGATGATAGCAATGTCGGCTTGTCCGGCCAAAAGGGCCGCCAAAGCTCCGCGCGAGGGGCGTTCCATGAGCCGGAGGCCGACGTTGGGAAACTGTTTACGATAGCGCGTCACGGGATCAGGCAGGGCGTCATTGAGGACGCCAGCGGGAGCGGCGACGGTGAGTTTGCGCGGCGCTTTGCCTTGGCGATCATCGAAGACCGAGCGCAGCGACAGGAAGCTCTCGACCATCGGCTCAGCCATCTCTACGAGCAGACGTCCGTCCTCTGTCAGCACCACCTGCTGGCCTTGCGTATCCACGAGTTGCACGCCGAACTCCTCCTCCAGTGCTCTTACCTGCCGCCACGCTGAGACGACGGACATCTTTAGCGCAGCAGCCACGGCGGAGAAGGTCTTTTGACGCGAAAGCTCCACCAGGGCACGGAGCTGGCGGAAGCGGAGTTCTTTGAAAAAGCGGCGGTCGGTTTTCATGGCGTAATTTTAGCCTGAGAGTAAACAACTTTACTTTGTTGGCCGCGAATAGCTCGCGCAAATGTGAGTGCTGCGGGTGTATTGATCGAGCAGGTGGAATAGACTGAAGAATAGGGACAGCAGTAAGGTGCTAGGAAAATCACTCCAGAACATCATAATCTTCTGTACCCATTCTCCTGTCTTCCCCCTGCATCCGAACCAATGAACCGCCTCGCCATCGCTCTTCTCACCCTGCCGCTGTTCGCCCACGCACAAACAGTCACGCTGAAAACCAGCGATGCCAGTATGCGCGTTGAGATTGATGGGCAGCTTTTCACGGAATACATCACCAAGGGGGTGGCGCGACCTTACATGTATCCGCTCATTGGTGCGGCGGGTGTGAATGTATCGCGGGAGTTTCCGATGAAAAAGGATGTGCCGGGCGAGGCGATGTTTGTAGACCATCCGCATCATCGCTCGCTGTGGTTTGGGCATTCGCGGATCAATGAGATCAATTTCTGGGCGGAGTATCAGGTGTTTGGCAAGCAAGCTCACACTGGCTTCATCGATGTCCACGCGGATGGCAATAAAGGTCGTTTCACCGCCTCCACGCAATGGATCGGACCCGACAAGAAGACCGTCATGACCGACGCGCGCCGCATCACCATCACTGCGCTGCCCGATGGCGAGAAGACACTCGACTTCGACATCACGCTGAAGGCCAGTGAGGGCGATGTCTTCATCGGTGACACCAAAGAAGGCACCATGGCCCTGCGCCTCTGCCCATCGCTCAGCATGAACAGCAGCAAGAGCGGCGTGAACACCGGCCCATCCACCGGACAGGCCTTTAACAGCAACGGCGTCCGCGATCGCGACATCTGGGGCAAGCACGCGAACTGGGTCTGCTACTACGGCCCTGATCCCAAAGGGCACCCCGTCGGTGTCGTCATCTTCAGCCATCCCGGAAACCTCCGTTCGCCCACCACCTGGCACGCCCGCGATTACGGACTCCTCGCTGTGAATCCTTTTGGCCTGCACGACTTCGAGCCTGACAAGACCGCAGGCGCTGGTGACTACACGATCAAGAGAGGGGACAGCCTCACTCTGCGCTACCGTTTCTACCTCGCGAAAGGCCAGCCTAAGCCGGAGGCGCTGGACGTGAGATTCCAAGACTACACCAAACAAAAATAGCCATCCTATGAAACACCCTCTCCTCATTATTTCCTTGCTTCTCGTTTCTTTCGGCCAAGTCAAGGCCGCCGAAGAACCCATCACCTGGCTCGTTCACTACGATGCGAAATTGCTGCCGCAGGAGCAGGGTTGGAAAGCCGTCGGTGAGCTTGCGGCGAAGGCTGCGCTGGCGAATGGAGCGCTGCATCTCGTGGATGATTCAGCGACGGCTGATGGTGCTTTTCGCGCGGCATGGAAGCCACAGCCGGGCACTGAGATTGTCGTCGACGCCACGGTGCGTGTGGAGTCTGTAGCGGCCCGAAAAGGCCGCTCGGCCATGTGGCCCGCGCAGCAGGGTGTGCCGGTGGGCTTGATCGTGAGCGACGGGAAGCATCAGGAAGGGCTCCTCCTCGCGCCGGAGAAGATCGCGACGTTTCATGATCGCGTGGCGCTATTCGATGCGAAGACCCAGTTTCACACCTACCAGCTCGTTATCCGGGATCGCGACATGAGCATCGCGGCTGATGGCGCTGTCATGATTCGTGGTGAAGGTGCGTTTTGGAAAAAGGCGGAGAGTGCGGAGGCCTTCGTGCAGTTTGGCTCGACGGCACCAGGATGGATGGGCGCGGCGCACTGGCAATCGGTTCGCCTTGGGGTTCGCCAGCGATCCGCTGAGCCAGCTCAACCGCAACTGCGGATCACCGTCGGCGAGCCATGGGAAATCCCGCCCACTCCGGGATGGGACCAGCCGCGACACGGCGGTCATCAGGTGCGAGCATACGATCCCGCGACCGGCATCGCTGTGCCAGACGCAAAGCAGGGCAGGCCACTTCCGCCGACCCGCCCGTATCTTTACGATGTGGGCAAAGGCATGCTCATGCTTAGCGTCGGTCAGGGGCCGGACGCCGCGTTTGAGCCCTATGGCGTGCTGCGTTCCAAGGATGCTGGCAAGACTTGGCAGCCGGTGAAAGACCTGCAATTCAAAACCTTCGCGCCCCAGCCACACGTGCGACTGGCGGATGGTCACGTCCTCGGGGTGTCGCGTTGGAATGTGAGGTATGAGGCTGGCACCTATATCGGTATGAGCTACCGGTTTGACTCACAGGCGGAGACCTTCACTCCATTTGAGAACCTCATCCATTTGCCCGTGGAAACCGGGCAGACCGCCGTCTTCGACCGGGATATTTTCGACAATGGAAACCATGAAGTCATGGCGGTAGTTTACGCCACGATCAAGAAGGGTGTCGGAGCCTGCTATCTCATGAAATCCACCGATTCCGGCGCGACTTGGAGCCATTTCTCCACCTTCGGCGATGGTCAGGAGCCCTCCTTGGTGCGTTTCTCAGCCAGCGAGATGATGGCCGTTCAGCGAACCAGCTCTTTTCAGCCGCTGCGGCAAACCTGGTCGCACGACGGTGGCAAGACGTGGACCCCGCTCATCACGCTCGAGGAAGGCAGCGTCTCGCCTGACATGGTGGTCATGAGCGATGGCGTGGTCGCATGCAGCTACGGCCGCCCTGGGTCGAACCTCATGTTCAGCACCGACCAAGGCAAAACCTGGACGCATCACACCGTCATCACCGACTCCGGAGGTTTCAACTACACCGCGTTGCGCGAAGTGAGCCCGGGCCGCCTCCTCTACATCCACGACGCGCCGAATCTGCGAGCGCTGTATGTCGATGTGGAGCGGATCAACCCATAGCCATTTTCCCGCTCACCATGAAACACACCATCACC
>CAMAQH010000012.1 GCA_945860295.1 Prosthecobacter debontii | reverse complement strand
CCGGCGAGTTGGGTGCCTGCGGCCAACCAATTTGCGATCCAGTTCGGATCGCGATTTTTTTGATTGAGCGCATGCGCTCAATCAAAAAAACAACCCCAGACCAAAACATAACCAAAGACCCGAAACACAAACTTTCGGACACGCCCGATTGACCGAGGGCGAAGCTCAGTCTTTGATAAGTTCCGCTGTCTGCGGAATGAACCAAACTTAATAAATACATCTCATGGCACTTACTGTTGGCAATACTGCCCCTGATTTCACCGTCACCACCCTCGGAGCCAATGGCCCCGAACTCTTCAAACTCTCGGAGCACATCGGTCAGTCGAGCATCCTTTTGCTCTTTGTGCCGATGGCTTTCACCGGCGTCTGCACACAGGAGTTCTGCGAGATCTCCAATGGCATCAATGAATACACTGCGCTGAGCGCAAAAGTCGTTGGTATAAGCGGTGATAATCCCTTCGCACAAAAAGCCTGGGCCGAGAAAGAGGGTATCACACTACAACTTCTGAGTGATTACGATCACAAGATCACTGCTGCGTATGGAGTTGCTTATGATGCGTTTCTTCCTGCTAAGAACTTGATCATGGGTGGAGTGCCAAAGCGCTCTGCCTTTATCATCGATAAAGCGGGTGTGATCCAATTTGCTGAAGTGCTTGAAAGCCCCGGCGATATGCCGAACTTCGCCGCTATCAAAGCCAAGCTGGCTGAGCTGGCCTGATTTGTTTGTCACCAAGCCCCGGTTGAGATATCTCTGCCGGGGCTTTTTGTTTCTCCGAAAGCGAATTACAGCAAAAACACCCTTTCACTGGCGGGGGTGGATTCTAGAGTTTAGAGTTCTTGCCCGCTACTAGGCGGTCAAAAAACTATGTGCGGAATTGTAGGTTACATCGGCAAGCGGCAGGCCAGCCCGATCCTTTTGGATGGGCTGAGCAGGCTGGAATATCGCGGCTATGATTCAGCGGGCATCGCGCTCTTGAACGGCGGCAATACGGTTAAAATCATCAAACGTGCAGGCCGTATCGACAATCTCCGTCTGGCGGTGGCCGAATTGAATCCAACGGGTGAAATCGGAATTTCCCACACTCGCTGGGCCACGCATGGCGCTCCTACAGATGAAAATGCTCACCCGCATCGTGACCAGAGCGGCAAGCTCGTGCTCGTCCACAATGGCGTGATCGAGAACTACCAAATACTGCGTGACCAACTCCTCGCGCAGGGAGACACCTTTGAGTCGCAAACAGACACTGAGGTGCTGGCTCACATGGTCGGTCGTTACTTTGAAGCGTCGGATGAAACGGATGGCCAGACTCGTCTGCGCCAGTCTCTTCAGGCGGCACTGGCAAAGGTAAAAGGAACTTATGGGATCGCTGTGATGCATGCGGACGTTCCAGGGCTTATCATCGGCGCTCGTCTCGGCAGTCCGCTGGTCGTGGGGCTGGGCGATGGTGAGCACTTTCTTGCTTCTGACGTCTCCGCCATCGTCGCTCACACTCGTGATGTCGTTTACCTCAATGATCACGATCTCGTTAGTCTCAGTGCCGATCGCTTTGATGTCTCAAGCATGGCTGGCGGTGCAGCGCATGTGAAAGTCAGCCGTGTCGAATTTACCGCTGAGGATACCGAAAAGGGGGAATACCCGCACTTCATGCTCAAGGAAATCTTTGAGCAGCCGCAATCTCTGCGCAATGCCATGCGTGGTCGCCTGTCCCGTGATGATGGGACGACTATCCTCGGCGGCTTGAACATGACGCCGCAGGAATTGCGCGGTATTGACCGCATAATCCTCAGTGGTTGTGGAACCGCATTCCATGCCGCGATGGTGGGTGAGTATGTCATTGAGACGCTGGCTCGTATCCCCACTGAGGTGGAATTCGCGTCCGAGTTCCGCTACCGCAATGTCCCGACTGACAAGAACACCTTGCAGTTCGTTTTGAGTCAGAGCGGTGAAACCATCGACACGCTTGCCGCCCTGCGCGAAGCAAGGCGCAAAGGCATTCGCTGTCTTGGCATCGTCAACAGTATCGGCAGCACCATTGCGCGTGAAAGCGATGGCGGCTGCTATATCCACGCCGGCCCTGAGATCGGTGTTGCTGCCACCAAGACCTTCACATCTTCAGTGATGATGGTCACCATGCTCGGCATGTTGTTTGGCCGCATTCATCACCTCAGCTGTGCTGACGGATTGGAGATGATCGACGAACTCGAAGCCATCCCAGACAAGATCGCCAGCATCCTCAAGCAGACAGATCGCATCAAAGCCATCGCCGAGAAGCATGTGAATGCTGAAGGCATGCTATTCATGGGACGCCAGGCCAACTATCCTGTGGCCATGGAAGGCGCGCTGAAGATGAAGGAGATCAGCTACATCTACGCCAGTGGTCACCCGAGCGCTGAGCTGAAACATGGCATCATCGCCCTCGTGAAGCCGGACATGCCGTCTGTCTTTATCGCGCCCGACGATGCCGTCTTTGATAAGAACGTCAGCAACATCGAAGAAGTACTCGCTCGCAAAGGCCCTGTCATCGCCGTCACCACAGAAGGCCGCACCGAGCTGGAGCGCCTAACGGAAGATGTGATCTACGTCCCCGATAGCCCCTCCTATCTCAGCCCGCTACTCACTGTCATCCCGTTGCAACTGCTCTCTTACTACATCGCCGTCGCTCGCGGCTGTGACGTGGACAAGCCGCGCAATTTAGCCAAGAGCGTGACCGTGGAGTAATCCTACGCTGCGATCCAAGCCTTCCAGCAACTGACAAAGCCCTTGGCGAAATCCTGGGGCCTCGCCTGCACCCATTCGGTAATAGTTTCCGGCTTGAACCACTCGCCGCAGGCGACTTCTTCAGGCAGCGGCTTCATCGGGCCGTTGTGACAAGCGATGTGAAGCTCGACGAATTCAAAGTCCGTGTGAGTTCCCGCAGGGAGCTGCGCGGCGAGTTCAGTGTCGGTGATTTCGATGCCGACCTCCTCGCGTGTTTCACGAATGGCACACGCGGCGTAGCTTTCTCCGACATCGAGATGCCCCGCTGCGCTGCTGTCCCATTTCAGCGGTGACACATCTTTTAAATGTGAGCGCTTCTGGAGATAGACCTCGCCGTGAGTGTTCACGACAAACACATGCACCGCACGGTGTAGCAGGCCTTTGGCATGGACTTCACCTCGCGTGAGCTGGCCGGTGACTTCGTTACGCTCATTCACCACATCAAACAGCTCACTCGATTTCTGGCCTACATCCGCGCTGGTGCGCTGTTCATACCAGCGGGAAAGATTGACCCACTGTTCCACGCTGAGTTCCTCCGCACGCAGCGTGGCGGGCATTTGCAGATGATCCACGAGCGCCTGCCAGCCGCCGGGGGCTTCAGGCAGGAGGTTCTTCATCTGCTTGCGGCGCTGGCTGAAGCCGAGCCTGACAAGGCGCTCGAACTGGCGTCGATCACACACCGACAAGCTGCTCGGATCACGCGGCGTGAAGCGCACGATTGCACTGTCCACCTTGGGTTTCGGCTGGAAGACCTCTGGCGGGATGATGCGCAGAAGCTCCACATCCCAGTCACGCTGCACGAGTACTGACAGTGCCCCATAACCATCTTTGCCCACTTTAGCGGCGAGGCGGATGCAGACTTCTTTTTGCAGCATGAAGACAGCCTTGGTCACCGGAGTTGGCTGATTCAGCAGCCGCTTCATGATCTCACCACCGACCGAGTAGGGCAGATTGCCTATGACACGCACATCGCCATGGCGATACCATTCGCGCACATCGATCTGCGTCGCATCGTCATGCAGCACGGTGATGTCCTTGCGACTGGCGAAACGCTTCTGCAATTCCGGTGCGAGTGCGTTGTCCTTCTCGATAAGCATCAAATGCTGCGGCCTGCCGACGAGGTGCTTGGTCATGGCTCCGAGGCCCGGACCAGGCTCGACAACGAAGGCCGCGCCATCCGGTTCGATCTGATCGGCGATCCATTGCGCCACGGATTCATCGACAAGGAAGTTTTGCCCCATGCTCTTGCGTGGAGCCACTTGCTGGCCGCTGATGGTACGTGTCTGTCGGTGATTTCCGTCCTGTGATCTCATTCCCTGACATGCACAGGGCAGTCTGGCTTTGCAATCAGCAACTCAGGCCACCAGAGGCAGCGTCATCTTTGCCTGAGCACTTAGTAAAGCTGTATCCACAATCTGCTGACCGATGCGGCTGATCTCCAGCGTCAGCGGACCGATCAAAGGTGTGCTCGTTTCCAGATGATGGATCAGATGTTCGATGGGATTACGATTTGGCGACGAGATTACATCCACAGGCACATCAAAGCCCTCGGGTCGCTCACGAGTCTGCACGCGGATCGTCTTTTCATAATCGTAGCAGGAAATCGTGCCATCGCTGCCACGGATGACAAAGCCGCACTTGGGCTGCGGTTGCAGCGTCCATGGATCTGTGAAGGTGCCCCAGCGAGTCTCACTACGGCTTAAGCCATGCGCGTAGCGGATCACGGCGATGCTGTGTTCATCGACTTCTAAGCCCGCAGTGACATAGGAAGTGCAGGTCACTTCGAGCGGAACTTGCCCACCAAGATGCCAGGTGCCCAGCGTGGTGCCGTAGCCCATGTAGTCGAGCAGCGCGCCGCCGCCCTGGGCCTTGCTATAAAACCAACTCGCCGCTTTATCCTCAGCCGTGGGTTCATTTTCGATCTTGTCCGCCCCGTGAAAGAGCGGCCCGCGATTACCACCGCAGTGCTGAAACTCCAGCGCCGTGCCGATCAGTCCTTCCTGGATCAAACGATGTGCCGTCTGTTGGCCTGCATCCCACACTAGCGGCCAGTTTACTGCCAAAGTTTTGCCAGTGGGCTCCATGGCTGCGACCATGACGTCAGCTTCGGCCACGGAGCTCGCGAAGGGTTTCTCCATCAAGATGTGCGTGCCATACGGTGCCACTTTGGAAACCCACTCGCCATGCTTAGAGGCTGCAGGGCAAAGGACCACGATGTCCGGTTTCGTCTGCTCCAGACAGGCGCGGTAGTCGGTGAAAACTTGTGCTTCGTTGAGTCCAAAATTCTTCGCCGCATTCACCATGCGTTCCGGTTGCTCATCGCTGATTCCGACGATCTCCGCCGCTGAATGCTCAAAGGTCTGCCGTAGCAGATCGCCCATGTGAAAGTGGTCAAAATTAATCCCTGCGATGCGCCAGCGTTTCATGGAGTTTACACCTCAGTTTCTTTTTCCAGGCGTTGCGCCAGGTTCACCACGCAGCAATCGCTCACCACTGAATTTTTCATTGGGCTTGAATAGCCATCCTGGAGATTGGTTCTTCACCTCGTAGCGTTGAAGCACAAACTCTGGCAGCATGAGATTGCTGTTAGGATCATAGGCCTTGCGGCCAGAGTAATAACCCCAGAGACGGTACTCCGTGTTGTGATCGCTGCCATAAGCGGGTCCATCGCCTGATGGTATTTCAGGAAGGCGATCGGGTTGCCTTTTAAACTTCTCGTTGATCACGACAAGATACGATTTGTCCCAGCTCTCGCCTGGACGCCGCACATAACCCCAGAAGTGAGTGCGGGCGATGTGGAAGCGCCGACCCACGTAGTAGTCCCCTGGTTTTTCCGCCGCGATGGCGAGCCGCCGATACTCAAGCTGCCTCGGGTCGCCAGCTCCACCGCCGCCAGTTTGGCATGAGCTGAGGAGCAAAGAAAAAACAAGGAGAGCGAGGAGAAGATGTCGATGCATGACGATGAAATGTGGAAAGCTGCGCCAACCGTGCAAATGGAAAGCCAGTCCACATGCTCATGCAAAAGTCAGCCGTCCTACATGCCATCCTTACCCGTCTCGAAAGTGAGCTGGAAGCCCTCATGCGCGGTGCCCGCGCTTCCTTCGCTGCCGCCACTGATCCTGACAGTAAAGCTGAGAATAAGTACGATACTCGTACACTGGAGGCCTCCTATGTTGCCCGTGGTCAAGCGCAGCGAGTTGAGGAATTGCAAGCAGCTTTGCGCGGCTTCCGTGCTTTGCAATCAGCCGCCACCAGCGCCGTGCAGATCGGCTCGCTGATCAGTTTGGAGATGTTAGGCCTTGCCGACTTTTACTTCATCGGACCCGCTGAGGGCGGCATTGAAATTGTCGTCGATGGCCACGAAATCATGGTAATCACACTCGCTTCACCCCTCGGCGTCCAGCTCCGGGGCAGGGGTGTCGGCGACCGGATCACTCTACCGACAGGACAAAAAGCATGGTTAAAGACTCTCGAATAAAAGGGCTACCAGAACTAGATCACTTCTTCTCGAGTGACATGAGCTCGATCTTCCGAAACCACACGGGCTGGCCTTCCGCTTGAAGTGCGATGTGGCCATAGCTGAGCATGAGATTGCCTCCCGCTTCGAGTAGATCAGTCGCTGGTGCGTTGTTGTTCTTTGGGTCGAGTTGTGGGCGCTGGTAGCGCAGCACCTCTAGGCCGTTGATGCGGTGAATGATCTCGTCATTGCCACGCACCTCGACTTCCACGCGCACCCACTCTTCCGGCGGAAATGTCGGCGCGTTGGATTTGACGATGTGCTTGGTGATCAATTGCCCGCCCATCTCCACATGAGTTCCAGGGGTGCAAAGATTCGCCGTGGAGCGCTCGCCTTTGCCCTCATCAGCCAGAAACTGCATCTCCAGACTTGCAGGAAAGCCCTGATCGAAGCGCATGCTTTGCGGTGGCTGCGCATGAAGCATAACGCCGCTGTTTAGGTTCACATAGCTCGGCGCGTCAGGCATCATCTTGCCAGCGAACCGATACTCCATGCGTAGGATGTAGTGCGAGTAGGCATTGTTAGTGAAGAGATGCCCATACTGCTGATCAAACTTGTCGTAGCCATCGTAGCTCACCTTCAAGATGCCGTCCTCGACACGAAAAGTATTCGCAAAGTTCTCTCCCAGCGGGCGCTTGGCGATTTTGATCGTCCATCCAGTTAGGTCCTTACCATTAAAAAGTGGAATCCATTTCGCTTCATCCACAGCAGTTGCTGTGAAAGAGGCGCAGAGGGTGATGAAGGCGACAAAAAGTGATTTCATAAATGAAGGGATGACGCGTGATTTGCTCAGCGTCTAGCAGTCAGACTGCATTCTAACGCTCGCTCGAAAAGAAACTTCTTATCGGCAGGCAACTCTGCTACTTCATTCCTTGCTTGAGAACCTCATCGAGCGTCATGGAGCCATCCTTATTCGCGTCGAACATCTCGAAGCGTTCCTTCGCCGAGTCTTTGGAGGACGCTGAAGACAAGAACTCATCGAAGGTGACCTTGCCATCATGGTTGGCATCGCGCTCGGAGAACCTTGTGAAGCGCGGGTCTTTCGCGGCTTTGGCATCAGGCTTGGTTCCCTTTTTCTTCGTGACCTTGTTGCCTTTCGTGTCTTCGCTCGTCTCGCCGCCGAAAGCCTGGCCTTGCTTCACGAAGATGTCATTGCGTGGGCCGTCTTGTTGTTTGAGCAGCGCCTGGAGTTTGGCCTTCGCAGATTTGGCCGAGTCATCGAGAGTTGCATCGTCGAGCGCAGTCTTCTCGAGACCATCCTTGGCCACGTTAAAGAACTTACCATCGGCGTAGAGCTTGTAGTTGGCGTCGTGTGCGAACTCGAACTTTGCCGTCGGGCCACCGCTTGGGTTATACCAAAGGTAATGCGCATCGCGTGGAGTGCCTTTTTCACCGCGAAGTTGCGGAAGGAAGCTGCGGCCGTCGATCTTTAATTCATCTGGCACATTCACACTCGTGGCCTCACAGATCGTCGGGAGAAAATCCGTGGGATCGATCATATCACTGCATACTTTGCCGCTAGCGGAGTGACCCGGCCAGTTACCGATGCCAGGAACTCGCGTGCCCCACATCGTGCTCGTGCTTTTGCCGCCAACGACATCGCGTCCCTGGAAGCGTGAAGGCGTACCTTTGCCTGTTCCATTGTCGCCAAGAATTAGCACCAGGGTATTATCACGCAGCTTCAGTTCTTCCAGTTTGGTGATCAATTTGCCGATCAATTTGTCCGTGTAGGCGACCATGTCTGTGAAATGACTACCCAGCTTTTTGTTCTCCTTCTTTTCCAGGTAATCAGCACTGTCCGGCGTCGCATCATACGGCGAGTGCGTGAGTATCATCGGGTAGTAAAGGAAGAATGGTTTCTCCTTCTGGCGCTGGATGAAATCTAGTGCGTAGTCGCTCACGATGTCGGGGCCGTATTCGTCTTTGGAATAATCAAACTCTTTGCCGTTGATCTCCAGTCCAGGGTTCTTGTAGCGCCCAGGACGACGCACGACCTGCCAGAGGCAATACTCTTCAAACCCAAAATGCGCTGGACCTTCCAGGCCGTTGTCGAGCTGCCACTTACCCGTGATGCAGGTCGCATAGCCTGCGTCTTTGAGCAGATTCCCAAATGTCTTCTGCGATGGATCAAGATGGCCAAAGTGCGTGTAGTTATTCTTATTGATCCTGCCCGTCATCAAAGCCGTACGCGTCGGTGTGCAAAGCGGCTGCACATGCACTTGCTCAAAGCGCACACCCGTCGCAGCGAGCTGATCCATGACCGGTGTCTTGTAGCTTTCACCGCCATTGGCGGTCACGCATTCATAGCCAAAGTCATCAATCATGATGAGCACGACATTGGGCCTGGTCTCCGCGCCGTGTGCAAAGACCGTGAAGATAAGCGTTAGGAAAGTGAAGAGTCGGCGTTTCATGTGCATGAGTTTAAAATGCCCGATGGCAACGACCCAATCACGGATGCATTTCATGATTGAGCTATCAAAACTGAATGCCCAACCGCTCTGCCACACGCTTCGGGCGGCGCAAAGCTTCCGCCATGCGAGCGGCTTCATCAGCGCCGCGCAGATCTTTGCAGGCTGGGTGTGTTTCAGGTGCGGCGATGATACCGAGATTGTGTAGGACGTGTGCCGTGCTGTGTTTGTAGGCTGAAGCGCTCATGTTGGCATCGAGGCGGAAGACTTGGTCTTCCAACGATTGGAACGCTTCGAAAACCTTATAGACGCGGGTGTCGAAGCGTCCGGTGCCGGTGGGGAACTTCTTCTGGGGTGAGCCGTCGTTAAGCCACATGTCCTTCGCGGCACAGATCAGCGGGGCACCGCTGACTGCGGCTCCAATGAGTAGAGGGAGGCCAAGTTTGATCGCGGTGGCGATGCCGAAGTCGTCACCGCTGTGCGGAGCGAAATCGAGACCGAGATCGCGACACATCGCCGCCCAGAAGAGGAAGTGCGGCTCGTCCAGTGTGCTTATTTTGCCACCGACGAACTTTGGATGAATGGCAAGCTGATGCAGCAACCAAGGGCCAAATGGCCGCGCCCATGGCACAAAGGCTGGCTCCAGCGCATGAACAATGCCCGGACGAATGAGCCACTCAGCGATCTCGTAGTAGGCATCGCGGCAGGGCTCAGGATCGAGCGCACTGAGCCACTTGGAGGTCATGAGCATTACCTCGCAGTTGTCATGCTGCTGGACGATATCGATCAGCGGACGATAGCGCTTCACTTTGAAGCTCGCATCATCTTGAGCGCCGCGAGCCGTGACGCCAGCGATGAACTTCGTGGTCGGAAATTCCCCGCGAAATCGACGCAGCACTTCGGCATACAACGCATCATCGAGATCGAAGATGTAGCCCGTGTCTGCGTTGAGAACGACTACGAGTTCCACGCCAAAATGATCCGCCGTGGCCTGCATCCAGTGGATACTTGCGACGAAGCCTTCCCAGTCCGGCTTCTGATCGCGGAATGGTAACAACGCCGCAGCGCAGAGCCGTGGTTTGCTAGTGTGGTCGATGAGTTCTTCCTCGCCCGTCCAGGCCCATTTGGTATCTTGCCAAGTGGTGGTAGGAGAGAGGTCTTCAGGTCTGGAGATGAGCGATTTCATGGAGATATTTGAAAGTGGCTGCGGGTTTAGCCGCATCAGTGCTGCTTTGAGGATTCGGCTAGAGCCGAAATTACTTCATTAGACCATCGGTTCTACAGTCAGCCACTTCCGCTGCTCCCAGCTTTGCAGTCCCAGCTCAGCAAGTTGCACTCCCTTAGCGCCTTCGCGTAGCGTCCATGGGAACGGCGAGCCAACCACCACATGCTTCAAGAACTCCTCCCACTGAATTTTGAAAGCGTTGTCGTAAGTCGTAATATCGGGCACTTCCTGCCAGCCGTCGAAGAAATTAATCGGCTGATCGATGTCGGGGTTCCAGGTCGGACGCGGTGTGGTGCCGGCGCTTTGCACCCAGCATTTACGCAAGCTAACGATGGCGCTGCCATGTGTGCCATCGACTTGCATCGTGAGCAGATCATCCCGACGCACCCGCACCGTCCAGGAGCTGTTGAACTGGCATACCACACCGCCTTCGCATTCAAAAGTCGCGTAGCAGGCATCATCGCTGGTGGCGGGATAGGCATTGCCTTTTTCGTCGATTCGCTTTGGCAAATGGGTGGCTCCGAGACAGCTCACAGCCTTCACTTTGCCAAAGAGATCATCGATCACATAGCGCCAGTGGCAGAGCATATCCACGATGATGCCGCCGCCTTCTTCCTTGCGATAGTTCCAGGATGGACGCTGCGCAGGCTGGTCTGCATCTTCACCCGTGAAGACCCAGTAACCGAACTCGCCACGCACACTCAGAATTCGGCCAAAGAACCCTTGATCGCGCAGCATGCGGAACTTGCGAATGCCAGAGAGCCAAAGCTTGTCCTGCACCACGCCATTCTTCACACCTGCATCCTCACACAGTTTCGCCAAACGCAGTGCCTCCGCCGATTCCACCGCTGTCGGCTTCTCACAATAAATCGCCTTCTTGGCCTTCACGGCTTTCTCGATGAAGCCTGCGCGCTGCAAGGTGCCTGAGGCATCAAAGAAGATCTCATCCTCAGGATTCGCCAAGGCCGCATCCACATCCGAAGTGAACCGAGTGACGCCCGTGCGAGCTGCCAGCGCCGCCAACTTGTCATGATTGCGCCCCGTCAAAATCGGGTCCGGCATCAAAATCAAATCATCCCCCACCTTTAAGCCACCTTGATCCCTGATCGCCTTGATCGAGCGAATGAGATGCTGATTGGTGCCCATGCGTCCGGTGACGCCGTTCATGATGATGCCGATTCGTTGTGTTTTCATAATTGGAGGAAACTTCACTACAAGAACCCATGCTTATCGGCTGTTAAATCTGTTCTTTCCGATGATTATGGACGGAAATAGTGATGATAAGGAGGCGGCTAAATACCCTTGGGGGGCGTCATGCTGTTGCTTAAACTCCATAGCGCTTTCGTCGACGCGGCGCCTTGAAGAGCAGTCAAAGCCACGTGAAAGGTGATGCGCTGGCAAAAAGTTGTTCTATCCTTGCACCTGAACTTTTATCTTATCTTCTTTTCCGCCCTGTCTTTTTTTGGATACGGCACAGCTTGCTTTCTCTCTGCCCGGATGAACCGGGAGTTCGAGCGCTACCGGCTGGGATCGCAGCGTGTGATGGTGGGGGCACTGCAAGTGGCCGCATCGCTCGGTCTGTTGGCTGGCCTTAGCCAGCCCTGGATGGGGCGATCAGCCGCAGCTGGACTTGCGCTGATGATGCTGGTCGCGGTCGGGGTTCGAATCCGAATCAAAGACAGTTCGTTCCAGACTACACCGGCCTTGTTCTATTTGCTGCTGAATGCATATCTGTGTTTTGCCGCCTTTTGAGAGAACTGATCGGCGGCTAGAGCAGCGCAATCGCGGCACACATGGCAAGCATGGCGATTGAGGGCAGGGCTTTCGAGATCGGGTCCTTCACTTTGAGATGCATGATGAAAGCTCCTAGCATTAGTAGGCCCATGCCGATCGCTGCTGGCTGTGCCAGATTGTGAAACCAAAGGGCAGCTAGCAAAGAAACCGCAAGCGCCACCTTGAGCACACCGATCACGCACATGAACCAGTATGGCAGTCCGTAGGTGGCGAACTCCTCACGCATGTTCTTCGCGTTACCACCGCGATAGGCAGTGGCCCTGTTCGCTCTGAGCAGCCAGACATTGAGGATGCCCAAGGCCACGACTAGCTGTAAAACAATGATGAGATAATTCATGTGCAAGGTGAGAGTAATCGCTGAAGCATTCAGCAATCACAGAATCCGAGTTTACCTATCATTGTCAGCAGCCGCAAGGAACGAATCATCTTCTCTGGCAAATCTGCTCCCCGCCCGACGAGTGACCTTGGCTAAAGATGGAGTCAGATTACAAAACGAGGCCCTTGTCCGCAGTTAAGGATTACGCGACGACTGAATGACACGGGCACCGCGCTGCCAGGTGAAGTAGGACCATACCCAATGTAAGAAAACGGATACTCGGTTGCGCATGTTCATGAGGAAAACGAGGTGCACAAACAGCCACATCAACCAAGCGATAAATCCGTGCATCTGGATGCCCGCAAAGCTGACGACAGCGGCGCTGCGGCCAATGGTGGCCATGCTGCCCTTGTCCCAATAACCAAAGGCGGGGCGTGCACCGTTGGTGCGTTCGTTTTGTATGCTGTGAGCGATGAAACTACCCATCTGGATTGCGGCGGGAGAGACGCCCGGCACTTTGACACCGTTTTTGTCCGTCAGGGCCGCGATGTCGCCAGCGGCGAAGACCCCGGGATAGCCAGGGAGACTTAAATCAGGGCGGACCTCGATGCGGCCTCCTCGATCCAATGGTATGCCAGCCAGCGTGCGTGTCACTTCGCTTGCCTCCACGCCCGCTCCCCAAATGATGATGCCACTTTCAATGCGCTGATCACCGGCAATGACGTAACCCTCGCCGACTTCTTTGACTGGGCAATTCAAGTGCACGGTTACGCCCATGGTCGTCAATCGCTCTCGTGTGTAATCGGGAAGTCCGCCTGGAAACATCGGCAGTAATTTGGGCCCAGCTTCAATGAGATGGACTCTGGCCTGCGTGGGGTCGATATGGCGAAAGTCCTCTTTAAGAACGACTCGTGAGAGCTCCGCTAGCGATCCAGCCATCTCCACACCAGTTGGTCCACCACCGACGACAACCATGGTGAGAAGCTTCTCGGTCTCCGCAGAATCGACGGTGGATTCGGCCTTCTCAAAGGCAAGGAGCACCTTTTTACGGATCGCCATCGCGTCGTCGAGGCTTTTGAGGCCGAGTGTGTGCTGCGCCCAGTCGTTGTGACCGAAGAAGCTGGTTTTGGCACCGAGCGCGATGACAAGGAAATCGTAACCGATCACACGATCTTTGAGCTTAACCTGTTTCGCCGGGAGGTCGATGTTCATCACATCGCCCATGATCGTGGTCACGTTCTTTTGATCCGACAGGATGCTGCGCAGAGGTTGGGCGATTTCCGCCATGGCCAGTGCTCCAGAGGCCACTTGATAGAGCAGTGGCTGAAACAGGTGGTGATTCCACCGATCCACGAGTGTGACGCGGATATTTTCATCTCGCAGCCGTTTCGCGCATTCGAGACCGGCAAACCCGCCGCCGAGGATGAGAACATGTTTGGTGATCATCAAAGATGGAGAGGGTGAATTTTTTTTGGCTTTATCATGCTGCAAATGAGGCCTTGAGCATTCGGCCCAAGGTCATCTCAAAGCGAACGCTTTCTGGTGCGTGTAGCTGAAAGGCGGCGAGAACGAATCAACATCTGTGTTTCTCCCGAATTCGTATATGCAGCGTCAGATGCTCCATCTACTAATACTGAATCGAACCATCACGCTGGAAAAAGAGCGGCGGATGTGATCTCTGCCAAGGACTTGCTTCCACAATCATGCCTTCCATCTACCACACCAGCACGCCACTCGCCGCCAGCGCGGAGACGATGTTCGATTTTCACAGCGACCCCCACAATCAATGGGGGCAGTCGTGGTGGGGCAGGCTCGTTTCCGAGGCGGGTGTGCGGCTTTATCTCACGCTGTTGTTCAAGTATCGGCACTACCGCACTCGGCAGTGGGCGAATCTCAAAGCAGGCACGGAGCTCTCGTGATGAACATCACCCGCAAACTCGAAATTCTGGCAGACGCGGCGAAATATGATGCTTCGTGTGCGAGCAGTGGCGCGGCTAGGAAGGACTCGCGAGGCAGCACGGGCGTGGGGTCCACGGGCGGATCGGGGATTTGTCATTCCTACACGCCGGATGGGCGCTGCGTGTCGCTGCTAAAGGTGCTGATGACGAATGCCTGCCTCTATGATTGCCACTACTGCATCAACCGGCGCTCAAGCAATGTGATCCGAGCGCGATTCACGCCGGATGAGGTGGTGCAGCTTACATTGGACTTTTATAAGCGAAATTACATCGAGGGACTGTTCCTCAGTAGCGGCATCATTCGCAGTGCGGATCACACGATGGAGCTGGTGATCGAAGTCGCACGAAAGTTACGCGAGGAGCATCATTTTCGTGGCTACATTCACCTGAAGACGATTCCAGAGGCGTCGCAGGCACTGATTGCCAAGGCGGGGCGCTATGCGGACCGCATCAGCATCAATGTGGAAATGCCGACCCAGCAAGGGTTGAACACGCTGGCACCCGAGAAGAATCTGGCACGCACGGAGGAGGCGATGGGACACATCCGTGAAAAAATCGACGAGCGATATGCCGAGAAACGTAAGCCTGAGGCGCCGAAGCCGCCGCCCTTTGCGACGGGACAAAGTACACAGATGCTGGTGGGCGCTGATGCCTCGACGGACGCGGTGATCCTGGGCTGTGCGAACAAGCTCTACACGGCTCACCGGTTGAAGCGGGTTTATTACTCGGCCTTCAGTCCGATCCCCGAACCATCAGTGATTCTGCCACTGAAAGCACCGCCGCTGATCCGTGAACATCGACTTTATCAGGCGGATTGGCTGCTGCGTTTCTATGATTTCAAAGTGGAGGAAATTGCTTCAGCGGCGGCTCCGAATCTCGATTTGGCGTTGGACCCTAAGCTCGCATGGGCGCTGCGGAATCGCGAAACGTTCCCGGTCGATGTGAATAAGGCACCCCGCGAGATGCTGCTGCGGATTCCAGGTCTTGGGGTGCGCAATGTGGAGCGCATCGTGAGTGCCCGGCGCTACACGAGGCTGCGTTTGGCAGACTTGATTCGGCTGCGATTACAGATGAAAAAGCTGCTGCCTTTTATCATCACGGCAGACCATCATCCGGCCAAGCTGGGGCTGGATAGCGACTCGCTACGCGCGCGGTTTCTGCCTCCCCCGGAACAACTCGAACTTAACTTCGACGCGCCGCCTGCACCAGTTGCTAGCGACTTCCTCTCGGTGAGATCAGGAGAACTATAGACTGATCATGCGCACCATAGTCGTCAAACCGGAGTATGAAGCGTGGCGCGCTGCGGCTCGCCATCTTCTCGCGCAGCGCGTCATGCCTGATGAAGTATTGTGGAGCGATGATCCGCAAGAGGCCTCGTTGTTCGTCGGCGAGGATCTCCTGGCAAAACAGCCGGCCTCAGAAGCAATCAAAGTGCCATCCGCCTTCATGGACATGGCGAAGAGTGCGGCGGCGCACACAGATTCAAAGCGTTGGGCGCTGCTCTATCGCGTGCTTTGGCGGCTAACTTTGGGCGGGGAGCGGTATTTGCTTTCCATGGCCACGGATCGCGATGTGCGTCAGATGCAGGATTGGTGTAAGGCCGTGGGGCGCGACATTCACAAGATGCATGCCTTCGTGCGCTTTCGATTGGTCGGCGTGGATGCCGTCACGGGTCGGGAGCAGTTCGTGGCGTGGTTCGAGCCGGATCATCGCATCGTGAGACTTGCGGTGCCTTTTTTTGAGAAGCGATTCGCTGGCATGGATTGGTCTATTCTGACGCCGTATGAATGTGCGCACTGGGATGGCAAGCGGCTGCACTTCACGGAAGGAGTGGCCTGCAGCAGTGCTCCAGATGAGGATGCTCTGGATGATCTGTGGCGTACTTACTACCGCAATATCTTCAATCCAGCTCGGGTCAAAATCAGTGCCATGCAGTCGGAGATGCCGAAGAAGTATTGGAAGAATCTGCCAGAAGCGCCGCTGATCGCTGGTCTCATAGCCGAGAGTGCAGAGCGGGTGCAAGGCATGTTAGCGAAGGAGGAACGCCCAGCGAAACCTGCGCCGAAGAATGCATATTTGGAGTCGCTGCACCGCATGAACCAAGACGAAGCGCCATGAAAGGCGTAAAGAAACAAAACCTACCTGCAAAGATCTGCGTGGTCTGCGGGCGACCTTTCACATGGCGCAAAAAATGGGAGCGCGTTTGGGAAGAGGTGAAGTTTTGCAGCGAGCGATGTCGGCGGAGCAAGCCTAACGCTGGCATCACTCAAGACAACTCATGAGCAGGCAAAAACCCCTGAGACTCCATGCGGCGGTGCGCCACCAGTTAGTCGCGACGAGGCGGGCATGGGCGTGAGCATCGAAGCCTGCAGCGAGCTTCTCATGCAGGGGGATTTGCACGAGCCAAGTGGAGATCCAATTGAAGGCGAGAGGCACAAGACTTGCCAGCAGCCATGGATTACGAAAACCCGCGATGACAAGACACGCTGCGGTGCCTATTTCAGCAAACATGAGCGGCGCTACGACCCATGCGATCTGCCTCGTGTAGCGCTGATGGTAAGCCACAAACGCCTCCTGTCCGATGTGTGCGAACAAGGGATATTGCACGAGTTGAACGACCCAGATCAAGCCGACGAGCGCCCACGTCGCTGAATGGTGAGATGTGAGAAGCCAAGTCATGATCATGCAGGCGCTAGGCTGAGCGCGGCGTAGTCAGGGCGCTGCGCGGCATTGTCGTGGATGAAACGGCGGACGACGCGGCCATTTTGAAGGAGAAAAACGCCAGGCATCTGAGTGCCATCACCGTCCAAGGCACCTGGATGATGACCTGCGAAGAAGGACTCCGTGCCACGCCACCAAACACTGAATCCGAGCAACTGCGCGAGCTTGCCTCGCCGAAGGCCAAGTCCGCGATAAAGACGCCGCTCAGGGTCTGAAACGGCAGGCACATCGCTGAGGCCATAACTGGCGGTGAAGGCTGCGAATGACTCTGCGGTGCTCATGTGAACGATGGCGAGCTTGGTTCCGTTTTTCTCGATCTTGGCACGCCCGGTGGAGAGATCTGCCAGCGCTTCCCGACAGAAGGTGCAGCCAGAGTGACGCAGGAAAACGAGGAGCACGGGTTGCTGTTGCGAGAGTTCCGCGAGACTCATGCCGCCGGTGGTTTGCGCGTCGGCCAGAAGAGAAGATTCGGCTGGCAGGTGGGCATCATCGCCCTCGCTCTGATACTGGACCCAGGCGTGTTTCAAAATGAGCGCAAAGGGCACCCACCAGATGAGATCATTGGTGACACAGTTCAGCGCAAAACCCCACGGCAACTGACCCGTCCAAAGAGCCTGCACCATGCCGAGAGGCCCCATGACTTTCCCCAGAAAACCCACGAGCACGATGGGCCAGTGACGCGCGGGATCAAACGCAGCGATGGCATAACCGATGCCATACACACCGACGATCATGCCGATGCATTGCCAAAACTGCGGGTAGTTTGGCTGCGGCATATCCAACCAACTAAAGATGGCTCCAGGGAATAGCACCGCGAAGGCTCCCCAGAGTATATTGTAAAGACCGGCGGCGAGTAGCACGGAGCGCATCCAGCGCGGTGATGGGGATTGAGTCATCATGGTGTTGTTATTGAGGGTTTGAGGCCAGCACGGCTTCTACTGAGGCCCAGCCGGAAAGCGCAGCGCCCTCCACTCGTGATCCACAGAAGGCATCTCCGGCGAGAATCAGCGGCGGTTCGCTGCTTATGATCGCGCACGTCTGAGCATCCACTTGCATGGGTTTGCTGAAGCGCCAGCCATGCACTTGAGCTGTCTTGACGCCAGCACTCAGCCACGGGGCAGCAGCGTCTAACAGCAAGCGTGCAGTCTCTTCGCGATCCTTGTCCCAATGAGCGATGCTGAACTCATGCGTGGCATGCAGAGTGATCGCAGGCTCTACGGAGACGCCCTTCAATTGATTGTCTGCGATCCAGGCAATGGGACCGCTTTCTGGCGCAAATCCGCCAGGTGCAGGCAGCCCCGATGGACCATCCAATACGGCCATCACGGCGAGGCACCGCTCGTATTTAATCGCGGAGAGACGCTGCATCATCTCAGCCGAAAGCGTGACACCGCCTTTGTCCAAAAGCACGAGCGATTGCGGAACCGGTGCCGTGAGGATGACCGCACTGGCGGACCACGTTTCTCCATCAGCCATCTCTGCATTCCAATCGTTTCCGTTCAGTCGCAGTGCCGTGACTTGCCGCTCCTGGACGATTTCCAAGCTGAGCGCCAAATATCTGGCGATAGCGGTCATGCCAGGAGTTCCGCGCCAACGTGGATGACCATCTGGATTGCCCGAAAAACCTTTGCACCACTCGGTGGCGGCACCTGCGGCACGAGCTTCTTCTAACAACGCCGCAAAACGAGGATGACGCGCCGTCACGAACTGCGCTCCGTGATCAAAAGTGGCCCCGCTGATGCGTCGCGTGGCCATGCGACCGCCGAGGCCGCGCCCCTTGTCGATCACTACGACTTTGCGTCCTGCTTTCTGTGCGTATGTCGCTGCACAAAGCCCTGCCATTCCAGCTCCAATGACAAGTAGGTCTATGTTTCGTTTCATCGGTTTTGTCATGAGGCTATTCATCAGTGAGTGGGCCTTTCAAATGCTGCTCCAGAAGGCGTCGATGCTTGGTGACTCGACCACTGACTCGTTTTCGCCACATGCGGAAGCTAGATGGCTTCATTTCACGGCGCATGATGTCGATGACTTGGCTTTCCACAAGCCCAGTGCGTTCTTTGATCTCCTCAAAGGTGGTGCGGTCTTCCCAGGCATAACGAATGATGAGGGCGATAAGTTCAGGCGAATGGACCACTTTCATGCGAGGCGAGATTGGCTAAGGTGGCGGCTCATCTTTTGCCAGAACGGAAAAAATCCGGCTGAAGCGAATGAGAAGGCATTGTCGTCCGATTCTCTTCGGACAAGGGTGAGACGAATACAGAGTAATCCGAGCTGCTGCGTGAGACGTGGCAGCATGTCGTGAATGGGACCTACCAAGGGCGCAAAAGCAACGATCTCTTCCAGTTCATGTTCCACGGCCCAATCGCAAATCCCCTGCACCGGATTATTTACCGTCACCGAGACTGAGGTGCATCCAAAGTGAGTCGAGGCTCTTGCCAAACCATCGCTCAGAACGGTGTGCAGCGAGACCATGCGTTGAGAGCTGAGATTATAAATCTCGTGATAAACGTGATCGCTGATGCACGCTGCGATGCTCACTGGAGCGATCGAAGCTAGAGGCCCCAGTTCTGGGGTGAGGTCGTCGGGATGCAGCCATAGTCCTGTGCGGTCTTTCGTTTCCGAAAGACTCGTCGCATAGATCGGCAGCGCTTGTTTTTGCACTGCAACCGTCTCTTCGACCGCCACCGCCATCACTACGCTATCGGCGATGCGGTCAGTGCCCGCAGTGTTGTCGGCGAGGTAGTGCGGCGCATATTTTTCAATGTTTGAAAGTCGCACGAGGTAGGTTTTGCCAGGTGTCTGCAAGCCAGCGACCCAGCGCCAGGAGAGCGTGTTGCTCGCAGGATCAGCATCGAGCAGATGCCGAAAGAAAAAATCCGCGCCTAGCTCCCAGGGCAAGCGCTCGACATGAATCCAAAAGCTGGCCCACCACATGCGAGCATGGTTGTGAAGATAGCCCGTTTCAGTTAATTCTCGCGCCATAGCATCCATGCAGGCCACGCCGCTCTCCCCAGCAGCCACGGCTTCGACACGCGTCAAAGTTTCCGCGGGCAGAGTCCTCCGCAGCAAGGTCACGCGCTGCCGCCAATGCGTCCAAACACTGGGCCGCAACTCCAGCCAGCCCTTCCAGTAACGACGCCAGCATACTTCCTGGAGCCATTTTTCTACTGCTGGAAGAGAGTGAAGCGCTAGGGTCTGCTCAATGATTTCGTCTTCAAGCAGCAGCCTGAAACCAATGGCGGCGCTCAGTCGGGACACATTGTGATGCGCCACTTCGACATGATTTCTGGCATTCGCATAAGCCTGCACTCTCGGTAGAAATGCATTCCACGATTCCAGGGCATCAGCGCGGGTCATTGGCCCAAAAGTATGCATGAAAAAGAAGGCCTACAATGCTACCAAACGGCGACGACATCAAAGCCGAGGACGAAGCAGGTTTTGGTGAGCAGTTTGTGTTGTTCTGGTTTCATGGGGAATTTCTGACATCCAATAACGTGGGCCGTGCAGCTTGAGATGCGTCACTCAATTTGCCATCTGATCTTCCTGTAAAGTCGTAAAGAATAATGGTCGGATCATTGACCCTTTGATATTCATGCGAAATCTCATCCTTATTCTCGGCGATCAACTCAATGAGGACTCCGCCGCGTTTGATGGGTTTGACCCAAATTTTGATGCCATTTGGATGGCGGAAGTGACTCATGAGAGCACCAAGGTCTGGAGCAGCAAGCCGCGCACAGCCGTTTTCCTTTCAGCGATGCGGCACTTTCGCGAGGTGCTGAGGTCGCGAGGATGGAATGTCTTTTACCATGAGCTTAACGCTACAGGCGGCGAGTGGTGTGCCGACAGCGGACGCTTAAAGAGTAGCAGCGCAGAGACTTTCACCGCAGCTCTCGCTGAATCCATGCAGCGATTGCGTCCCGAAAAATGGATCATCGTGGAGCCTGGCGAGTGGGCTGTGCGGGAGGAGATACAAGCTACGGCTTACTCCCACGCCATCAATTTGGAAGTGCGGGAAGATCGGCACTTCCTATGCAGCCATGCTCAGTTTGCCGCCCATGCAGAGGGCCGAAAGCAAATGCGCATGGAGTTCTTCTATCGCGAAATGAGGCTGCGTCATGACGTGCTCATGGATAAAGGCAAGCCCGTGGGCGGCGCATGGAACTTCGATAGCGAGAACCGCAAGAGCTTTGATAAGCATGGGCCACCACTGCACATCCCGCCGCGCCGCTTTGAACCGGACACGATCACGCGCGAAGTCATCGTGATGGTGAATGAGCGATTCGCCAGTCATCCTGGTGATCTCACAGCGTTCGACTGGCCTGTCACTCAGGCAGATGCGGCGCTTGCTCTGGAGGATTTCATAACGCATCGCCTCAGTGAATTCGGCGACTGGCAGGACGCCATGTGGACCTCAGAGCCATGGCTTTTTCACTCCCGACTCAGCGCTGCCATGAACCTCAAACTGCTCGATCCGAGGCATGTCATTGCCGCAGCAGAAACCGCATGGAAAGAAGGCCGCGCGCCACTTGCAGGTGTGGAGGGTTTCATTCGCCAGATCCTCGGATGGCGTGAGTATGTGCGCGGCATCTACTGGCAAAACATGCCTGGCTATGTGGAGCTGAATGCACTCGGCGCAGACCAGCCCCTGCCCGCCTTTTATTGGACTGGCGAGACCGACATGGCCTGTCTCAGAGATGCCCTGGGTCAAACATTACGACTAGGCCATGCGCATCACATTCAGCGACTCATGGTGACTGGGCTTTATGCCCTGATGTTCGGTGTGCGGCCGCGAGAAGTTCACGAATGGTATCTCGCCGTCTATGTCGATGCCGTCGAGTGGGTGGAACTGCCTAACACCCTCGGCATGTCCCAGCACGCCGATGGTGGCCTCATGGCCAGCAAGCCCTACATTGCCACCGGCAAATACATCCAGCGCATGAGCAACTACTGCTCTGGTTGCCGCTTCGATCCCGCCGAAAGCACCGGCCCCACCGCCTGCCCATTCACCACACTCTACTGGGATTTTCTCCTCCAACACGAACCCGCCATGCGGAAGAACCAACGCATGGCCATGCAAGTGAGGAACCTCGGACGGCTCGATGAAATCAAACGTGAAGCCATTCGTGCGCAGGCTGCTGCACTGCGAAGTCACCCAACTAGCGTGGTGTAAAGCTTCGTGTAGCTGGAGGCTATCTCATCAAGGAAGACGTGCTGATCGGTGGCCCACCACTTGTTCGAGAAGATCTCCACCTCGCGGTGGCCTGTGAAGCCTGTGGCGTCCACCCAGTCGCTGATTTCGCGGATGTTGATGCAGCCTTCACCCATGAGGCCACGATCGTTGAGAAGATCGGTGGTCGGAGTTTTCCAATCGCAGATGTGGAAGGCATGCAGGCGGCCGGTGCGACCTGCGAGATCGATCTGTTCCTTCAACTCGGGGTCCCACCAGACGTGATAGACATCGATGGCGATGCCGAGCATTTTCGGTGAGCCGAGAGCATCGCAAATCTCGTGCGACTGGCGCATGGTGTTCACGGCGCTGCGGTCATCGGCATACATCGGATGCAGCGGCTCAATGGCGAGTTTCACTCCTGCCTGCTCTGCTGCTGGCAAAACGGCGACGATGCCATCGGTGATTTGTTTGCGCGATTCGACGAGGCTTTGTCCAGGAACCGCGCCGCAGACTAAAACGATCAGCGGAGCGCCGATGGCGTGCGCTTGCTCGATGGCGAGAAGATTGTCATCAATCGCTGCCTGACGACCTGCTGCAGAGGCGGATGGGAAAAAGCCACCGCGACACAGGCTCACGACATCCATGCCCGAGTCCGCTATCTGGCGCTTCACTGTGGCGAGATCGCGACCTTCCAACGCCTGTCGCCAGATCGTGATGCCACTCACGCCGCGCTTCGGGAATTCCACGAGGCATTGATCGAGGTTCAGTAGCTTGGTGGTGATGGTGTGGACGCAAAGTCGGCTCATTAGTGACTATAAGTGACAAGTTCTTACCGCTGGTAAATCAGTTCTTTCCGATCATCATCAGCGGGAATACCGATGGAACTCTACCAGCTCGAATACTTTCTCGAAGCCGCTCGTCAGCGTAACTTCACTCGCGCAGCCGCGCATCTCCATCTCGCGCAAGCCGCGTTGAGTGAGCAGATCCGCAAGCTGGAAACCGAGCTTGGAGCGCAGCTTTTCAATCGTGGTCGCCGTGAGACGGTGCTAACCGCTGCTGGTGTAACCCTGCGTCAGCACGCTGAGGCTTTGATCGAACGTGCGGATGCGGCAAAGCGTGCCGTGCATGACCTCATCAGCCTGCGTGGTGGTCGGCTGACCATCGGTGCTATTCCATCGGTCAGTGCTTGTTTGCTGCCTGCGTCCATTGCTGCTTTTCGCAAGCTGCATCCACTGGTCGAACTGGCGCTCTTTGAAGGTACATCAGAAGCGGTGGCGCAGTGGGTGGAGAGCGGGCGTGTTGAGTTTGGCATCGTGCAACTGCCCACCACCAGTGGCAGCTTTGATGAGTATCCGCTTTTCACCGAGCCATTCGTGGCACTTGTCGCGAAGACACATCTCGTCGCCAAACAAAAGACCGTAAGCCTCGCCAAGCTCGCTGACGAGCCTTTCATTCTCTACAAAGGTCGTGCCCGCGATACGGCGCTCACGGCCTGCCGCACCGCAGGTTTCGAGCCACGCATCGCTTGTGAAAGTAGCGAGCTGGAAACGATACGATCTCTCGTGGCTGCGGGATTGGGCGTCGCTATTCTTCCTCAACTCGCTACGCGCCAGCCCACCGCTGGATGTGCTGTGGTGCGACTCCGCGACAATCTGGTGGAGCGTCAGGTAGCACTGCTAAGTCGCTCAGGTCACACGGCGTCACCGAGTGCCGCTGTGTTTCGTGACATGCTGAAGAGTGAATGATGACGGCACTTTTATATCGCCGATCAGGAAGGCCGAGGGACACCAAAAACCGCATCAATCTCGTCTGCGAATGCCAGACCTATGCCAATATGTGGTCCTTTGGTACCCCCGAAGGCAAGGCTGACACAGCGATGCAGCATTCGCTCTTTTGACTCGCCAATGAGTTCGATCTCAGCCCTGGCGAACTCGTGCGTGTGACGTCGAATTCATGGGTGCTGTTGCATGTGCCCATTGGCTGTCAGAGCGTGAAAAGCAGCATCACAATCAGCTTCGACTCCTCTTTTGACTTCACCGTCGCCGCAGAACTCAAGCACTACTCGCTCAAAGCTTGGGATTTGGAACGTAGTGCAAACTACGGTTCCAAACACATCAACGAACGCATGCTGAAAATCACAAATGCTAAGCTGGAAGAGGATGGACGCACCTTGATTCTGATGATCCCCGACCTCGTTCCCCCACGCGGCATGGAACTCCTATGCACTCTGAAAGGCACCGGCGGCATAGCCTTAACGCGACGATTCGTTGGCTGAAATAGCTTCGAATGGCAACCGCAGTCACAGGGATTCAACTGTCAGTCGAATCTACTTTTCCCCGATAAACACATCGACCTGCTGGCCGACATAGAGCGTCTTTTTGTCTGGCACTTTGAGTCGGTAGATCACTTGCAGCACGCGCGTGTCCACACGCTCAGTGCTTGCACCGGTCAGGGATTGTTTGGGGATCACGAATGGGTCGATGCGGACGAATTCGAGGTCGTAGGCCGTCTTGCTGTCGCCTTTCAAAAAAGCTTTTGCGGGTTGATCAGAGCGCACGGACATGGCGTTCTGTTCATCCACATCAGCACGCACTTGCAGCACGTCCACATCGCCCAGTGTGATGGCAGCTTGTCGATTGGTGGATGATGCATATTCGCCAGCGCGAATGTTTACCTGAAGGATCGAGCCATCGCGTGGAGCGCGAACGGTTAGGCGCTCTGTGAGGAGCTTCGTCTGCTTTACCGCTGAGTGTGCTGCATCGAGCTGGGCTTTGGCTTGTGCTGCTTGGGCCTTGGAAACGATGACATCGTTGGTGCGATTGCGCAGGTCGTCTTGAGTGATGGCGCGCTGGTCAGTGATGGACTTCAAACGATCTAGCATGTCCTGCACTTTCGTGAGCTGGGCCTGAGCAATGTCCAGATTCGCTTGATTCACCGCGATGGTCGCCTCTTGGCCGATGAGCTGAGCTTGTAGCTCGCGATCATCGAGCTGCATAAGCTCCTGGCCTGACTTCACTCTGTCCCAGACCTTCACCGCGACCTTCGTCACTAGCCCTGGCATTGGGGTGCCGATACTCACATTTTCATCCGCCGATTCAAGGATGCCCGTGGCAGCCACGCCTTTGGCAAAAGGCTTCTCGGGTGGCGCGACGGGCGGCGGTGGGATCGGGTTTTCCTGCGCTCTAATCACCTGCAAGACTTGCGTCATTTGGATCACACCCGCGACGGCTAGCGCCATGCTTCCGTAGCGGATGATGAGGGGGAAGGAGATCATGACGATGATGAGATCACAGAATCGCGCCTGGCTCATACGCGGCTGCTTCGGGATGCGCCGCTACCAGTTTGCCCACACGCTCCACGAAGTAGTCCACCTGCTCTGGTGCATCGCCCATATTGGTGCGGCCTTGCTCCACGAGTTTTTCAAAAGCCTCGGCGCTGAGTACCAGTCGAGCATCGGCACCGAGTCGGGTGAAGAGATCGTTGTGAGCGACTTTGCCGGTGCGCATGTCCTTCGCCACCTGCACGGCGTGCTCTTTGATCGCCTCATGCGCGGCTTCGCGGCCAGCGCCAGTTTTGACCGCCTCCATGAGCACCGTGGTGGTGAGTAGGAAGGGCAGGTAGCGCATGAGTTCCTGCTCCACGACAGCGTCGAAGACCTCCATTTGGCTGAGCACGGTGAGCGTTGTTTCTAGCAGGCCATCCATTGCTAGGAAAGCATCCGGCAGCATCACGCGACGCACCACGGAGCATGACACATCGCCTTCGTTCCATTGATCGCCAGCCAGACCTGCGGCCATCGCCAGATAGCCTTTGAGGATGACGTGAAAGCCGTTGATGCGCTCGCAGGAGCGGCTGTTCATCTTATGCGGCATCGCCGAGCTGCCTACCTGACCTTTGGCAAAGCCCTCGCTCGCCAGTTCATGACCGGCCATCAGGCGCAGCGTCTTGGCAAAGCTGCCCGGCCCGCTCGCCACATGGGTCAGCGTGGACACCACCTGCATGTCGAGACTGCGCGGATAAACCTGGCCCACGCTATCGAGCGCCGCGTGGATGCCGAGATGATGCAGCACCCGATCTTCCAGCGCGCGCGCCTTTGATGTGTCGCCATTGAAGAGCGTGATCTGATCCAGCCGAGTGCCAACAGCGCCCTTCAGGCCGCGCGCCGGATAAGAGTTGATTAGCACATTCAGCGCCTCTACGCCGATCAGCATCTCTTCACCAAACATCGCCAGGCGTTTGCCAAAGGTCGTCGCCTGAGCTGCCACATTGTGAGTGCGGGCAGTGAAAGGAATATCGCGAGTCTCCGCCGCGCGTTTGGCAAAGGCCGCCAGCACCGCGATGCTCTTCTTCTGCACCTCTAACAGCGCGCGGAAGACCTGGAGCTGCTCTACATTTTCCGTCAGATCTCGGCTCGTCATGCCTTTGTGGATGTGCTCGTGCCCGGCCAGCTCGCAGAACTCCTCGATGCGTGCCTTTACATCATGTCGCGTCACGCGCTCGCGCTGCATGATGCTGATGAGGAAGACCTTGTCCTTCACTGCCTCATAAGCCTCGATCACGCCATCCGGCACAGGAATGCCCAGATCCCGCTGCCCCTTCAGCACCGCGATCCAGTAATCCCGCTCCAGTCTTACCTTTCCCGCCCCCGACCAAAGTCCGCGCATGGCGGCGGTGGCATAGCGTTCAGCGAGTACATTTGGGATAGTGTCTTGGTCGGGCATAGAGTCCTTCGGGTAGCATGGGAATCGGCGGCTGCAAAGTATGAAGGCGGATGGATGAAGGATAAAGGCTCTGGCGAAACCACCCTTTATCCTACATCCTTCCCTCTTGTCTCTTTCCCACCTCTATCTCCACATCCCGTTCTGCCACCGCGTCTGTCCGTACTGCAGCTTCTACAAGCACACACCGGGAGCCACGCCGATGGCGGAGTTTGTTGATGCAGTGCTGACAGAGGCGCGACGCCAGAGCGCGGTGCATGAGCTGCGACTGGACACGGTCTATCTTGGCGGTGGCACGCCAACGGCGCTTAGTGAGACCCATCTCGAAAGACTGCTCACGGGATTGCGCGAGACGCTGGATCTGTCGGCGGTGAAGGAGTTCACCTGTGAGGTGAATCCACGAACGGTCACAGAGTCGAAGGCGGCGATGATGCGAGCGCAGGGAATCGACCGCATCAGCCTCGGCATCCAAGCATGGGACGAGTTGACGCTGAAGACGCTGGGTCGCGATCACGCACCAGCGGATGCTGAGGAGACTTATCATGTGCTGCGGGGGGCGGGTTTTCGCAGCGTGAATGTGGACCTGATGTTTTCCATCCCCGGTCAGAGTTTGGAAACCTGGCAGCGCACAGTGGAGCACACGATCTCGCTCAAGCCTGATCACATCTCCGCCTACAACCTGAACTACGAGGAGGACACCGAGTTCTTCGAGCGCTTGCGGCGTGGTCAGTATCGTGAGGATGAAAGCCGTGATGCGGAGTACTTTCACACATCGCTTGATCTGCTGGAGGCCGCTGGCTACGAGCATTATGAGATAAGCAATTTCGCACGCCCTGGCCACCGCTCCGCCCACAATGAGAGTTACTGGATGGGCGAGGAATATCTCGGGCTCGGCCCCAGCGCCTTTTCAACTGTGGCGAGTCATCGCTGGCAAAACATCCCCGACACCACGCGCTACTTGGAATTGATTCAGTCCGGTCAAAACCCCGCGCAGCCCGGCGAGCATCTCACGTCTAATGAGCGCCGCACCGAGCGCTTTGGCCTGGAGCTGCGGACCGCGCGCGGCCTGCCACTCTGCCTCGTCCGCAAGCCTGAGCAGCGTATGGTGCAGATTCTGCAAAGCGAGGGTCTTCTGCAAGTGCAGGACGATCACATCCGTCTCACGCGTGACGGCAAGCCGCTCGTAGATTCCGTCGCTGTAGCCTTGCTGGGTGATAAGGACTGAGGGCTGGAAGCCCTCAGTCCCTGGGTTAATCCTCCCAGACTTTTAACAGCTCGACCTCAAAGATCAGCGTCTCATCTGGGCCGATGTCAATGCCTGCGCCGCGTGTTCCATAAGCGAGTTGCGAGGGGATGAAGAAACGGAATTTCGCACCTTCCTGCATGAGTTGCACGCCTTCGGTGCAGCCTTTGATCACGCGGTTCAGAGGGAACTCCGCAGGCTCGCGTCCGGCGAGGTAGCTGCTGTCAAACTCGACGCCATTGATCAGCGTGCCGCGGTAGTTGACCACGACTGTGTCTGTCTTCTTTGGGCTTTTGCCGGTGCCGGGTGTGAGCACGAGATATTGCAGGCCGCTCGCTGTGGTGACCACGCCTGGCTTGGTGGCATTGTCGGTGAGAAACGCTTTTCCGATTTCGAGTGCAGGAGATGGCATGAGCCTTGAATAGGGGGTGGATGGTGGAAGGTTATTGGTCGCTTCATTCGCCGTTCACGGCAACTTCAGACTTCCCATCATGAAATTCACTCTCCTTGCCCTTCTTGTCGCAATGACGGTCACTGCAACGCTCCAAGCCCAGACAACACTGCGCATCCGCGGATCAGATACACTCGGAGCTAAGCTGGTGCCGCAGCTCGCTGAAGCGTTTAAAAAACAGGCGGGCAATGTCAGCTTCGACATCGCTGCTGAAGGCTCTTCCACAGCCTTCACCAACTTGCTGTCTGGAACGGCGGAGATTGGAATGTCCAGTCGGAAAGTGAAGCTGGACGAGGAGACCGAGATGCGATCCAGAGGCAAAGATTTGCGCGAATTTGAAATCGCCTGGGACGTGATCGTGATCGTGGTAAACCGGGGCAATCCAGTCAGCGATCTTAAAAAGAAGCAGGTCGTGCAGATATTCACAGGCGACATTCGTGACTGGAGCGAGGTTGGCGGTAATCCGGGGCTGATCTCCATCTACACACGCAACACTTCATCCGGCACATACAAGGACTTCATGGGCCTAGCGATGAAGGATCGCGAGTATGGCTCCAACAGTCAGAAGATGGCCGGCAACGAACAGATTGCTTCGGAAGTGGGGGCCAACCCAAATGGCATCGGCTATTTAGGATTCGCCTACGCTCATGCCAAAGGCACAAAAATCGTGTCCATCGAGGGTGCCCTACCCAGCACGGCGGAGGTGAAAAAATATCCGTATGCCCGTCCAACTTTCCTATATACAAGCGGCCTGCCGACGGGCACGACGAAACAGTTCATCGACTTCTGTTTTACAGCGTCAGGTGAAGCAATTGTCACCAAAGTTGGTTTTGTGCCAAAATCGCGCGCTAAATAAAGTGCATATGATTTTTTGCGCTGATCGCATGTCGAGCTGAATTTGAAACGCTTGATTCCTTCTCCGTAGATGCCCGCTGACTTAAACAACGACTCCACTCCTAGCCGCCCGACTTTGGGAAGCTTGTTGCTGAAAAGCCAGCGGCGGACTTTCCTCGGGGTCGATAAGCAGAAGGCGATCCGGTTCTTCTTTGCCTCGAACTCCAGCGCCGCCGTCATCGTGTTGGTGCTCATCATGCTCTTCCTGCTGCGTGAGGGCGTGGACTTTCTGCCGACATATCGGCACGAGCTTGAGACTTACCAGCACGCGGGTCTTGAGTTTTGTGATCTCGTGGAGCAGCCGCTCGCCGAGCATCAGCAATTGTGCAGCAAACTGCGTCGAGTCCTGAGTGCCTCGCTGAACACGATCACCTACCAGGCTCGCTCGCGACGTGACGCCGCCTATCAACAGATGCGTGATGTGGAGGAGGAGACCCGATTGCAGCGCGCCGTGCTGACCAATGCACTGGCTGAGGTGCCACCCGCCGCACTTGAAAAACTGGCTCAGCTCCGCCAAGAATTACTAACTGCCACACAACTTGCCGTGAGTCGTCTTGCTGTGCCGCCCAGCCTCACTCCATCGGAGGGCTGGCAGCTTAAGCGCGATCTGGCGCTGCTCAGCCCCGAGTCGGCGGAGCCGCCGCTGGTGCTAGAGTTGCTCTCAGCCGCCTACATTCGCGTGGACACTGAGGCTCATGCCAGCTTCAAGCCGCTGGTCGAGGCGGTGGAAGCCTTTGAAGCCGCCCCCGATGAACTGCACACGCTGCTCAACACACTGAAGAAACATGCGCGTGAGACCAAGGCGCTCGTCACCGATTTTCACAGCTCAGGGAAAGGCCATGGTCGCAAGGACCCGATTGATTTCGCCAGCAGGATCACGCCACTGACTTCCCGCATCCCTGAACTCAGCGGTAGGATTGAGGCGTATGCCCAGCGGGCGCAGACAGCCGCCGCTTCACTGCCGCCGCAAGCAGGTACGCCGCAGGCGACGAAGATGCTCTCTGAAATGCGCGCCATGTTGCCCGGACATCTGACAGAGATGCGCGCAGCGGCGGGAAAGCTCCCCCAGTGGAGTTATGAAAAGCGGGTGTCGTATTTTAAAGTCGTGCTGGCATTTTTCTTTGGTGACGCCTGGATCACCAACAGCTCATGGCAGGACTTCTTTGGCTTCATTCCTCTACTGGTCGGATCGGTACTCATCGCGGTGCTCGCGGTTCTCATCGCTACGCCGCTGAGCATCATTGCCGCGATTTATACAAACCAGTTTGCCAGTGTGCGCGAGCAGGACTTCATCAAGCCCGTCATCGAATTCATTCAGGCGATCCCCTCCGTCGTGCTCGGCTTCATCGGCATCTCAGTGCTCGGGGACGTGATCAAAGATGTCAGCCATGTGAGCTGGTTGCAGTGGCTGCCCGGCTTTCCAATTCAGGAACGTCTAAACATGTTCAATGCCGCGTGCCTTCTCGCACTCATGGCGGTGCCCACGATGTTCAGTCTCGCTGAAGATGCTCTCAACAACGTGCCACGCGCCTACATAGACGCCTCTGACGCGCTGGGTGCCACTAAGCTACAGACCGTCTTCCGTGTCATCGTTCCTTCCGCCAGATCAGGCATCTCGGCGGCGGTTCTGCTCGGCCTGGGGCGTGTGATCGGTGAGACCATGGTCGTGCTTTTGGTTGCCGGGAATCGTATCGCCATTCCTGATTTTCGATCTGGTCTCGGCGTTGTCTTTCAGCCCGCGCACACGCTCACAGGCATCATCGCTCAGGAACTCGGTGAAGTGTCGCGCGGCAGCGCCCACTGGCAGGCACTCTTCATGGTGGGCATCGTGCTCTTTGTCATCTCACTACTCGTTAACTGGTGTGCCCGGGCCTTTGTGCGCCGATTTGAACTTTCCAAATCATGACTCCAAATCCGACAGCCGTGGGCAATCCTTTTGCAGGTGCGAAGAACCAGCAGGAACGACGTGAGCGGATCACGCGCTGGTTGTTGCGTCTCGTCACCTTCTTCATCGTTGCCGTCACGCTTGGCATTCTCGCCCTCATTGCAATCAAGGGTTCGCCCGTGGTCTTCCGTTCGCAGTGGCCGTTTGTGAACACCAAATTCCTCACAGAGCTGCCATCCACGCTGCATGTCATTGAGGATGTGAAGGGAAACAAGCAGGAGGTGGAGGTCGGACATGCGGATGAAGTGAAGGCAGGCCTCGGAGATAATTTTCATTCTGAAACCACCATCTCCTATTCCGGTGGTGGTATCCTCGGACCCATCGTCGGCACGGCGTTGCTTGTGCTTGTCAGCATCAGTGTGGCGCTCTTTCTCGGTGTCTCCTGTGCAATCTATCTCAGCGAATACGCCAAACATGGTAAGTTTCTGGAACTAGTGCGACTGGCGATTCTGAATCTCGCTGGCGTGCCCTCCGTCGTGTTTGGATTGTTTGGTCTCGGGGCTTTTGTTCTGACGGCACCAGTCTTCACACACATGCCGATGGATCGCTCTATTCTCATCATCCCACTCGGCTTCACGACGTTGAGTTTCGAGGGCTGGGACACCTGCGTGCTGTCCGGCGGCTTCACACTCGCATTCGTCATCCTGCCTGTCATCATCACCGCAAGCGAGCAGTGCTTGCAGGCCGTGCCGCAGGGCTTTCGTGAAACGAGCATGGCGCTCGGGGCCACGCGCTGGCAGACCATTCGATACAGCGTGCTGCCCTTTGCCATGCCTGGCATTCTGACGTCGAGCATCCTCGGCATTGCGCGCGCTGCTGGTGAAACCGCGCCGATCATGTTCACTGCCGCGCTGGCTTTCAAAGATAAGCTGCCCTGGCAGAAAGCTCTGCCGCCGCTGCCTGCTGACGCCTCCATCTTTGCCCATTGGGAACAGAGTGTGTCACGTCTCCTGGGCGTGTTCACCGAGTCCGTCCAGGCGCTGCCCTATCACATCTACACCATCGCCGCCAAGATCCCACAGAACGAGTACTCCGAGCGCGCGCAGTATGGCTCCGTCTTTGTCTTCCTCGTCCTCGTGGCCACGCTCGCCGCGACTTCCATTTGGTTGCGCCGCCGCTTGCGTGCCAAGTATCGCTGGTGATCTGATTTCCCACTTCTTCTGTCATGCCTGCCTTACAATCCCCGCCTCCACCACCTGTCGTTCAGGTGCGTGAGATGGATTTTTGTTATGGCAGCAGCATCGCTCTTGAGGGCATTAACCTCGCTGTAGAGCGCTACCGTATCACCGCTTTGATTGGTGCCTCCGGCTGTGGCAAGAGCACGCTGCTGCGCTGCATCAATCGCATGAATGATCGCGTTCCTGGTGCGCGAGTTACGAAAGGTGAAATCCTAGTGAAGGGCAAAAACATCCATGATGACGATGTGGATCTCACCCAGCTTCGCAAACAGGTTGGTATGGTGTTTCAGAAATCGAGTCCGTTCCCCAAGACCATCTACGAGAATGTCGCTTATGGCCAACGCACTCACGGAGTGAAGTCCAAAGACATACTTGATGACGCCGTCGAGCGCGCCCTTCGACATGCCGCGCTTTGGGAGGAACTCAAAGACCGCCTCGATCAAAATGCGCTCGGACTTTCCGGCGGTCAGCAGCAGCGCCTCTGCATCGCTCGCGCCATCGCCACCCGCCCTGATGTGCTGCTCATGGATGAACCCTGCTCGGCGCTCGATCCCATCGCCACGCTGAAAATCGAGGAACTCATGCATCAGCTCGCGCGTGAGTTCACCGTCATCATCGTCACCCACAACATGCAGCAGGCCGTGCGCGTCTCCGACTACACCGCCTTCCTCCATCTCGGCAAACTTGTCGAGTTTGCCGAGACCGACGCTCTCTTTTCCAACCCGCGCCAGAAGCTCACAGAGTCGTATCTGCGTGGAACATTCAGTTGAACCAGCATGACCGAAATGCCTGTCCAATCTGCCAATCACGATGCCGCCTTCATCCAGGTGGAAAAGTTCAACTATGCCTATGCCGACCATCAGGTGCTGTTCAATGTCGATCTGAATTTCCATCGTGAAGACATCACCGCGCTCATCGGCCCATCAGGCTGTGGCAAGAGCACACTGCTGCGCTCCATCAACCGCATCAACGACCTCGTCGATAACGCGCGCGTCGTCAGTGGTAGCATCAAGATCGAAGGCGTGAATCTCTACTCGCCCGAGGTCGATGTTATCAGCCTGCGGCGAAACGTCGGCATGGTTTTCCAAAAGTACAATCCCTTCCCGCGCTCCATCTTTGAAAACGCCGTCTATGGGCTGCGAGTCGCTGGCGTAAAAGACAAGCACGACCTCGCAGAAGCCGCCGAGCGTAGCCTCCGCCTCGCTGCTCTCTGGGACGAAGTGAAGGATCGCTTGCATGAAAGCGCCGTCGGTCTCTCAGGCGGTCAGCAGCAGCGACTCTGCATCGCCCGTGCCGTCGCGCTTCAGCCGCGCATATTATTGATGGACGAGCCATGTGCCGCTCTCGATCCCATCGCCACAGCACGGATCGAGGATCTCATCGCCCAATTGCGTGGCAAGTTCACCTTTGTCATCGTCACTCACAACATGGAGCAGGCCAAGCGCATTGCCGACAAGACCGCGTTCTTTTACAAAGGCAAAGTCATCGAATGTGATGACACCATGACCATCTTTGGAAACCCGGCCGATAAGCTTACCGAGTCTTACATCACCGGCAGGCTTACTTGAGGGTTGTCGAGGAATTACTCGGTGTGATTAATCCCGCGCTCCAATCTTTGAAGGAGCCATTCATCTCCTCCCTCACCAGTCCACGCAGCTTTCTGCGGGCGCGATGCACCGCCACACGCTGAGCAGCGCTTTGTGGAGTGTCGAGATCTTCCAGCAAGACGGGACTGATTTGCTGCCAAGTTTGCGCACGTGTTTGCTGGCACAAGCGTGACATAGCGGCGGTGATGCAGCCTGCCAGCCATGCACGATCATGATTCGTCGCGGATGCCTCATGGCAGGGCACATCAGGCACATCATCCAGTGACAGGAGGGACGTCTGACCACCACGCCGCAGCCGATGCGCGTCACGCCAGCGATTCTGTATCAAACAGCGCAGACGCATGGACAGGTAGGCTATCTGCGCCTCTTCAGGACGCAGAAAAAGATCATCGAGCAGCCCCCGACGTGCCAAATTGAGAAACAGATCCTGCACCGAGTCCTCGGCATCGAGAGGGGTGCAACCACGCTGACATGCGACTGCATGCAGACGCAGCCAATGCACTCGACAAAAGGTGTCGAGTGCAGCAGAGCTGGCTGGCGTAGATTTGGTCATGTTATTTGTGGTGAGATATGTTACGCGTAGAGTGATGGAGGGGAAGCCTGCTATTTGACTGAAGTTGGACTGAGTTCATGACACTACTAACGGGGACCCTAACGACTGCCTATGGCACTAAAGGAGCATGGGTGTTCAATGATCGAAGACCTCAAAGTTAAGATGAAAAAAGTTACTTCTGCCTGAGTCATTTCAGACTTCACCATAGCCATCTTTGTAAAGGCATGATCAAGGTTGGCGGTGAATTTTGTTAAGGCCGTGTAAAACTTCTCTGCCAGTTGCCGCACTTGTCTCTATTATTGCTCCATGCCACCTGAACTATCTACTTTCCAAGACGGCCTCACGCACATCCTCATCATAGACGATGATCGCAAACTGGCTGCGCTCATTCGTGATTACCTTGTGCCGCTGGGCTATTACATCGAGATCGTTCACACGGGGCCAGAGGGAGCCGAACGCGCACTCGCCACGCCTTGGCACGCCATCATTCTCGATGTCATGCTGCCCGGTTGTGACGGCTTTGAAGTGCTAAAACGCATCCGTGCTAAGTCTGCCGTGCCTATCCTCATGCTCACCGCACGCGGTGAGGAAGCTGACCGCATCGTCGGTCTTGAAATCGGTGCCGACGACTATCTGCCCAAGACCTTTTCCACCCGCGAGCTGCTCGCCCGCATCCGTGCTGTCACTCGTCGTTCGACACTCGCTCATACCGCGCCAGCCGAACCCGCAGTGAAGGAAATCATCGTCGGCACCGTTCGCCTGAATCTTGATGCCCGTGTCGCCACGCAAAAAGATGTGCCGCTTGTTCTCACGCCTGTGGAGTTCGACATCCTCACCTCGCTCATGAAATCTCGTGGCCGTATCAAATCGCGTGAGGCACTCATCGAGTCTCTGCGTGATCGTCAATACGAAGTCTTCGACCGCAGCATTGACGTACACATCGCCGCTCTCCGTAAAAAGCTCGGAGATGATGCCCATGAACCCCGCTACATCCGCACCGTGCGCAGCGCTGGGTACATGTTTATCAATCCAGCGGCGTGAATGTGAACATCTCCTTGCATCCGACTGCCTGTGGCCTTACAGCGCGCCCCTCATGCAACCGACCAACAAGTCCGTTTTGACCGACCTCCAGGCGTTCGACGTGGCGAGCCTTAAAGGCCGCCTGCTCGAACTCCGGAGGTATCTTTGACTTACCGAGACTCACTGAAGAGTTGTCGGCGCTCGAACATAAAATGACCGCCGCTGGTTTCTGGGACAGCCAGAATGCCGCGAAAAAAGTCATCGAACGCGCCAATGTCATCAAGCGCCAGATTTCGCCGCTGGGTGAGCTGGACTCACGGGTAGAAGACTTTCCCGTGCTGATCGAACTCGCCAAAGAACAGGGGGACGTGCAGAGCATCAAAGAAGTGCAGACGGAGTTTGATGCGCTGAACAAAGCCATCGCCAATTACGAACTCGATCTGTTGCTCAAAGGTCCGTTTGATCGTGGCAATGCCTTCCTCGTCATCCACTCCGGCGCCGGCGGCACAGAGGCCTGCGACTGGGCGGACATGCTCATGCGCATGTTTGTCCGCTGGTGTGAGCGCCGTAAATACAAAGTCCAAATCATCGATCATCAAGAAGGCGATGACGTGGGCACACGCTCCGCCACACTGGAAATCATCGGCGAGAATGCCTATGGATTCCTCCAGGCCGAGCGCGGCGTGCATCGCCTCGTGCGTATTTCCCCCTTTGATGCGGCGAAGAAGCGGCACACGTCTTTTGCGTCCATCGACGTCACGCCTGACAATGAAGAAGACATCGACATTGAAGTTCGTGATGAAGACCTCAAAGTGGACACCTACCGCGCGGGCGGCAAAGGCGGCCAGAACGTGAACAAGGTGGAAACCGCCGTGCGCATCACCCACGTCCCGAGCGGTGTCATCGTCGCCTGTCAGGTAGAGCGCTCTCAGCCCAAGAACCGCGCCAAAGCCATGGCGATGCTCAAGGCCAAACTCTACCAGATTGAAGAAGACAAGCGTCAGGCCGAGATCTCACGTCAGTATGGTGAGAAGACCGACATCGGCTGGGGTAGCCAAATTCGCAGCTACGTTTTCCAGCCCTACCAGATGGTCAAAGACCACCGCACCGGTGAAAAGACCAGCAGTGTCCAAGCCGTCATGGACGGTGATCTCGACGCCTTCATGGAAGCCAAGCTACGCGGCAAAAAAGCCGGTGCCGATGATGCTGGGGATGATGTCTAACCTCAATGCCCCGTTTTTTCTGAAGAGAAGAGATGGAACGCGGAAAGCGCTGGCAGGAGCCTGAAGCGCTGAGCCTGTTTCTGAATAAAACCAGATGCACCACACTCCTGATCCGCCCAACGATTTGTCGAGCAGTTGCAGCCTGACCAAGTTTTCCCCGAAGACATTTTAAGGCATCCAAGGAATATCTAGTGGACTGTAAACCATGAAATATTCGCGCACATTAAACTTGAGATTTACCGGTGAGAAAAAACTCATAAGTCCAGAAGTGAATGAACCGGAGCGCACAGATAACAAGCAGTGGCGTTGTGGCTTGAGGTGCGATGGTATCCACCCAAAAACGAGTTATGTGTATGGTGAGGATGAAATAGGATCTCTTTATGACTGCCTCAACTGTATCGGCACTTTCTTCCGCGAAATGGAAAAGCTTGGATACTCTGTTTGGTCCAGATTACCAGGTGACTTTGGAGGGTTCACTTTTGGGATGAGAATCGAAGATATTGAGGAAACAAACAATGATCCTGAAAATAGGGAGCCTAAATAAACTGGCACTATCGGCATCTGGCTCTATGCCGCAGAAAAGGGACAGCAGGAAAGGGGCAGGGTTCGATTCTTGACTGAGAGCTGTTATTCACCAGACGCAGCAGTCACTGAGTCAGAAGCTTTCCACCGCGAGAGATTGGATAACCGCAGAGATGAGGAGAGATTGCGGAATACCCTCACCCCTTACCCCATAGCTTCCCCTGCTTGAGCCACTCGCTCATGAGATCACGAAAAGCCTTCACAGGTGGTGAGTCGTCTTCGGGATTCCAGACCATCATGAGTGGCACGGTGCAGGTCGGAGTGACGGAGATGTAGCGGAGTGAAGGTGACATCGATGCAGCGGCGACGCTGTCGGTGGCAATACCGATGCCAGCTCCGGCTTCGACATAGCTGAGCACGGTGCCCATGAGGCTGGGACTGTAGGCGATGCGCGGCGTGAAGCCTGCGGTGCGGCACGCGGCGAGCATTTCGTCATGCAGGCCGACGCCTTCGCGTCGGGCTAAAACGATGAGGGGTTCCTGAGCCAGAGACTTCCAGGTCACGGACTTCTTTTTGGCCAAAGCATGCCCAGCAGGAACCACGATGCCGAGCGGCTCTTTACGCAGTAGTAGCGTGCTCAGCGCGCGCTCACCCTGACCGGGCAGGGGACGTGTGAGGGCTACGGAGAGGCGACCTTTGGCGACCATTTCCCAGATGCGTTCAGGCGTGCGTTCTTCGAGATGCACGGACACTTTGGGGAAACGCTGCCGGTAATCATGCAATAGTCTGCCGAGAAATTGCTGTGTCGGCGGGCCGATGTAGCCGAGCCGAAGCTCGCCCTCTTCACCCAGGGCGGTGCGCTTCACTCGGCGCATGGATTCCTCTAGCCGCTCCAAAATCACGGCGGTCTCGGTGAGCAAAACAGAGCCCGCAGGCGTGAGGGCAAAGGTGCGGCGATTACGGTCGATGAGCCTTATGCCGAGTTCGTGCTCTAACTCTTGCACGGCGCGTGATAGAGCAGGCTGCGCGATGCGCAGACGCTTAGCCGCGCGGGAGAAGCTCAACTCCTCCGCGACGGCCTGAAAGTAGCGTAGATGTCGCAGGTCCATGCTAGCTTCTTTAAACGGCAGCCCTGCGCCTGACAACAACTCAAAGCCGAGTTGCACAACGCCTGCTGTCTGGCAAGTCTGCCCGACCATGACACGCCCCGAAGCTATCCAGCAGATCCGCGACTCCGCGAAAGCGATCGCCCTCCAGATGATGAAGATCCACCCCGCTCTGCCACACCTCCAAGATTCGGAGACGATGGGAGACAGCCTAAAATCTCTGCACGAGATGACCGTGCAGCTAGAGACGATCAAAAAGAAGATCGGTAAGCTGGAGCGTCAGGATGACAGCACGCTGCTGTGATTACTTCGCCACAGCCTTCTGCACCTCTTGGAAAGGCGATGTGACACCGAGTGTGCTCGGAATGAATTCATCTGTGCGAAAGCAGCCCGCAGGCAGGCCTTCGGCATTGATGAGGTTGGCACCTTCAGGCAATGCGGCCCAGGCGTAGCGGACGCCGATAGGAGCTGGCACGGCGTCACTGGTGACGATGACTTGGTTATTCTCAATCTTGGCCTGAGCCCAGACCCATTTCTTATCTTCGCCGGTGATTTGAAATTGCTTCAGCTCGCCACCATCACGGGTCTTGAGTCCGCCACCGAGATGGTCGAATTGAAGGCGCACTTTGTTACCTTCAGTGATTGCGTTTTTAAACATCGGACCGCTAAAAACGGTGTCGGCGCGGCCATAGTTTTTTGCCAGTGCCCAGAGAGCAAGGCGGCGTCCGACTTCTTGTTTGTTCTTCGGGTGAATGTTCTTTTCTTCACCGATGTCATTGATGACGGCGAGACCCGTTTTCGGCAGTGTGATGGCGGTGAGATACTGCGCCTCTTGCAGCTCGACCCATGGATCGGCGACACCGGGATCTTTCGTCACGGGCTGGCCGTTTCCGAAATTGGCAAGCTGCACGATGTTGAAGCTGAACACGTCATTCCAGCGCTTACGCCAGTCATTGATCATGTTAGGCAGCAGTTCCTGATATTGGAAGGCACGCTTTTGGTTCGACTCTCCCTGATACCAGATGGCACCCTGGATCGCATAGGGGATCAGCGGCGCGATCATGGCATTGAATAGCACGGCGGGATGATGCGGCGTTTTGTTAGGATCACCCAATGGACGCGGCGTAGGCGGCGCTTTCTTTTTCTTGTCGGCAGTCAGCTTGGCGTTCTCTTCGTTGATCTTCTTCACAGCTGCCTGCCATTTAGCTTTGGCAACGTCAAACTTGGCGTTCTCAGCGGTGGCGTCCCAGCCTTTGCGTATGCCGTCCCAATCACTGAGCATCTGCGCTGCGCAGGGGCGCTCCTCCAGTGATTCGCGGCTTGTCCAGGCTTCGATGCGTGTGCCGCCCCATGAGGTATTGATCAGGCCCACAGGCACTTTCAGCACCTGATGCAGATGCCTGCCGAAGAAGTAAGCCGCAGCAGAAAATTGGCCGACGCTGGCAGGATTGGCCTCCTGCCATGTGCCTTTCACATCCGTGGCCGGCGTCATCGAAGTCACACGCTCGACATTAAACATGCGGATTTGCGGGAAGTTCGCACCTGCGATCTCCTGCTCTGCATTGCCAGACTGACTCACGGTCCACTGCATGTTTGACTGACCTGAGCAGACCCACACCTCGCCGACCAAAAGGTTCTTCAAGGTGATCGTGTTCTTGCCGATCACGGTCATCTCTTGTGGCTTTGCATTGGCCACGAGCGGGTCAAGCGACACGCGCCATTTGCCATCGATATCCGCACGCGTGACCTGCGTCTGTCCGGCGAAGCTGACACTGACATCTTCATCGGCTGCGGCCCAGCCCCAGATGGCCACGGGCTTACTCTGCTGGAGCACGAGGCTGTCGGTGAAGAGTGCAGGTAGCTTCACATTAGCAAGCGCGAGTGTGTTAAGCAGACTCAAGGCAAAGCAGGTGAGGAAGATGGTCTTCATGGGTGTGTGAACGCTGGCTAACGGGAAGAGCATTCGCCACATGTGGCGGATGAGAATGCGAATCTTGCTCACATCGGCTTGCTTGCAAGGCTGGCAGTGAGTTCATTAAACTAGGACTTGTGAACTATTTGCTTCTTATCGCATGGGACAAATATCCATTTTTTTGGCGGTAAGGCGTAGGCGCTCCGCATTGCGAAGTAGCAAGCCGATGGGATGCTGCTAAATGCCCAGTTATGACTGACGAAGCTCCTGCCATTACGACCTGCCCGATCCTGCATCGGGATCGTTTCATCGTGCTGGTGAACAAGCCTGCGGGGGTGCTTTCACACCCGAACTCGTCACGCTTCGACCCAAAGAATCGCGCTGCCTTTGAAGGCAAGTATGATCTTGATCAGAAATGCTTCGACGGGCCTGCGGGTAAAGTGTGGCTGATTCATCGGCTCGATCAAGATACCTCCGGTGTGTTGCTCGCTGCGCTGGATGAAGGCACGGCTGAGAAATGCCGCGCGTTGTTTGAAGAAGATGCGGTGAAGAAGCACTACATGGCTCTAGTGCGTGGTAGTCTGCCCGCGAAGGACACTTGGTTGGATCATCTGGCAACGACGCGAGTCGCTGGCCGCGTGCGCACGACATCACTCAAAGGTAGGCCAACGAATGCTGAATTACGCTACGTGGTGAAGGGGCATCATGCTGCGCAGAGACTGACGTTGATGGACATCGAGCTGGTCACGGGCCGCACGCATCAGATCCGTGTGCAGGCAGCTTCGCGACAGCATCCGCTGGCTGGAGATGATGTGTATGGAGACTTCGAGATGAACCGCCGCTTGCGACAGCAACTCGGCATCAAACGTCTATGCTTACACGCACGGCAGCTAGAGTTTAAACATCCCGCGTCAGGGAATCGAGTGCGCTATGAGGCACCACTGCCAGAAGATCTGGCGGCTGTACTTGCTGCGCTTCAGATGACACTATGAAGGCAGATCGTCGGTCACGATCAACCCTGGAACTCGGAGGAAATCGCTATCCAATGTCAGAACCGTAGCGTCGATTTCCAACGCGCAACTGGCGATGGTCAAGTCCGTGACTTGCATGGTCTTGCCCTGCCGCTCGATCTGCCATGCGAGGTCCATAATTTTGTGCCACATCTTTGGCGGCGTCGGCACCATGATCATGGTTGAGAATGCTCTGGCAAAGCGTTCACGAGCTTTTTCTAGACTACAGCCTCGGCATACTTCTACCATCACGACACCGCAGGTCACGATTTCCCATTCATCCGAGATGGCAGCAAGTTCCGCCAGGGGATCGGCTCCCTGGCGGATTCGACTGATATAGAAACTGCTATCAACGAGAAGGCTTCCTTGCACGGCGGTAAGTGACGGGTTTCTTGGTGATGGGGGGAGACGTATTTGAGGCGTCGTAGGAGGCGAAATCGAAGCTGGCTTTGATCTCATCAGGCGTCATGCCCAGGCCTTCTCTCAACACGGACTTCAGTCTGTGTCTCCTGACCATTTCAGTCAAAGCCTTCTCCACAGCCGCTGTCTTGCTGGCGCTGCCTGTGATCTCCATGACGCTGGTCAAAGTGTCTTCGTCGATGTGCATGGTCATTTTCATTCGAGCAGTATGGCAACCATGCCATACTTTTGCAAATACTTTTTTAACCTCTGCAAAAAAAGACCAATTACGGTTCTCTGAGCCATCAGTACCCGGCATGAGACTCGGCCAAAGAAAGCAGATATCAGCGTCCTTCCATCCATTGCACCTGCGATTCGCCGCGCAGTTCTTTGTAGTTATTCCAGGCAAACATGCCAAAGAAGAAAACAGAGATCATTCCAAATTTCTGCATGGCATAAAAAGCCATTCCTCCAGCGCAGATAAGGCTCAATGTCAGCGCGGCTTTTTGCCGCATCGGGCCGAAGAGTGCGCGCGAGATATGCCCGCCATCGAGTGGGATGATCGGCAGGAGATTAAGCAGCGCCCAGAAGATGCTGATCTCTTGAAACGATTTCAGGGTGTAGTCCAAAAGCGGTGAGCTAGGCTTCCAGGCATCTAGCAGCCACCACATGACGACGGCTGCGGCTAACTGTGCAAAGGGACCCGCCGCACTCACAAAGATGTCTTCATTGCGTGAAAGCCAGCGGCTCCCACGCGCTAGGCCACCAAAGGCATAGAGCAGGATATTTACCTGACGATCACCGTAGTGTCGCATCGCCAAGGCATGACCTAGTTCATGAATCACGACAGAGACGCAAGCGACGATTAGAAAGCCAATCAACGCCTGCATTCGCTCAGGGCTGCTGGCATCAAGAGCGCCGCCGAGTAGTGCGCAGTTGACCCAAAAGAACCAGTGAATGACGACAGGAAAACCGAGGATTTGAAAACGAATCATAAATGCACCGGATTGTGCGAAGACTGAACACTGCCACAAGCGCCAAATACGTTTGGACAGGCATTCATGATTATGATGGGATAGCGCGGCAATCCACAGAATCTCGCAGCGATGAATCTAATTCTAACTCGCAAGACCTACACACGCCGCAGCACTCAAGTCAGGTGATAAGGTGAAGATCGAAATTTCCGAAGGCGGTGTTTCTCCATACATGCTGACTGCTACTAAACTCGCGGCCAAGCCTGTAGTGGCATCGGGCATGGACTGCGTGTCATCGACGATCCTCTGCGCCTACGCGCTGCTGCAAGTGCTGGTGGTGTCACGTGGTACAGCGCACAAGTTCTCTGTTAATCTCAGCTTCTTGGAGCCGCAAGCTGCTGTGCTGAATCAGGCGAGTGCTGAGGTGGCGGAAACGAGTGATGTGAAACTCACCTAGAAGGCACTCGCGCTCATCATTGAGTTTGAAGGAATCGATCAGCCAGGGAAATGGCCGGGCGGCGGTTCTGGTATCAGATTTGGCGTCGGATACGATCTTGGCTATAAAACGCTCAGCCAGTTTCGCTCCGACTGGGGGCCGTGGCTCACTGAATTACAGCTCACGAAATTGGCCAAGGCACCCGGCAAAACGGGTGCACCTGCCTTTAGAAGAAGCCCGGCCCGCAGAGGGTTTGGTGAAGTGACTGGATGGGTCGCTTATCTTGAAGAATCCAGACTGCGGGTTGGCCCATCGAGGCGAATGACGCGTTTGAGATTTCGCTGCGCAACAATGACTGCCGTACGATCCCACGTCACGCCCTCTCCATGAGGGGAGATGGCTGAATTCATGGCGCCGTGTTTCCAGGGGAATGCCCAATTTTTCAAACACGGTCTCTCTCACGCTGGCAAAGCAAGTCGTTTGATGCCATAAACAAATCTCATGCCGCTCAATGTCCGACTCTTCATCTGGTTCCGTCTGCTGTTTAACTGCCGGTTCTATTACCCGATCTTCACGGTCCTATTCTTGGATCTCGGGCTCAGCATTGGCGAGTTTGCAGCGCTCAATGTGATCTGGGCGATTACGATTGTTTTACTGGAGGTGCCGTCAGGGGCGCTCGCCGATCAGTTCGGGCGGCGCAGACTCGTGGTGATCGCTGGCTGGCTGATGGTGGCGGAAATGGCGGTGCTCTGCCTCATGCCAGTGGGTAATCATGAGGCGGTGCTATGGCTGTTCGTGCTGAACCGTGTCCTCAGTGGCGCGGCAGAAGCCTGTGCCAGCGGTGCCGATGAAGCATTGGCTTATGATTCGCTTCCTGAAGCCGAGCGCGTTTCACTTTGGCCAAAGGTGATGGGCCGCCTGAGCCGGGCGGTGGCGCTGGGCTTCATTGTTTCCTCCATCAGCGGATCAGTGCTTTACGATCATGCGCGCGTATCATCACTGTTAAGTTGGTTCGGCGTTAGTAGCCTGGATCGGGCGCTAACGATGAAGATTCCACTGGTGCTGAATTTTATCACCGGCATAGCCTGCCTCATCGTCTGTCTGCGCATGAAAGAGGTGCCGGTTTCGAGCACGCTAACCTCAGGTGCACTGATAGATCGCGTTCGCGAATCTTATCGTAGTATCGTTGAGACAGGGCGCTGGATATGGAATACTCAGGCGGCCTTTGCGGTCATCCTCCTGGGCTTGGTATTCGACAGCGTCATCCGCCTCTTCCTCACGGTGGCGAGTAATTTCTACCGCCTCGTCGGCATCTCGGAATCATGGTATGGCGTGATCGGCACGGTGGCCTCACTGCTGGGTCTGATCACCGCCAGTCTGATGGAGCGCTGTTCTGAGCGCTGGTCCATGGCGCGAAATTTCACATGGCTTGCCGTTGTGATCTTCATCAGTCTGCAAGGTGCCGCGCATCCGCAAAATGGCTGGGCAGGTGTGGCCCTGATCATGCCACTGATGCTGAGCATGAGGTGCCTGCACTTCTTCCTTTCACACTATTTGAATGCGGTGGTGGACTCTTCACGTCGCGCCACTGCACTCAGCTTCCGTGGCCTAACCATGAATCTGGCTTACGGAGTCATGACTTTACTCTTTGGCTGGCACACCCATTGGATTGCGGGCCGTCTGCATCTGCCCGCTGAAGATCCGCGCGTATTTGCTACTAGCTTGACCTGGTTGCCGTGGTGGTTTGCTGGCACTCTTGCCCTCGCTGGGCTGTGGATTCTATTTATGAGACGCCGCCATTCTTCCACATTGATGAATCAGGATACGTCGATACGATAGAAACGCTTTGGCATCTCTTTTAAAATCTCTCGGCCTGATCGCCGACCCGACGCGGGTGCGGTTGCTGCTGCTTTTGAAGCAGGAAGAATTGAGCGTGGCAGAGCTCCAAGAAGTGCTATCGCTGCCGCAGTCAAACATCTCGGCACAGCTCAGCAAGTTGAAGGCGGCAGGGCTCGTGAGTGATCGGCGCTCTGGCAAAAATCGGCTCTACAGTCTGGATGAGCCGACGGCTAAGGAGGCGGACTCGCGCATGCATTTCCTGGCGCTTCTGGAAGCAGCTGGTGGCGAGCTGCGTGAGGTGAAAAAGGACGCGACGGCACTGAAGGTGGTGCTGCAAAAGCGTGAGCGCACCGCGCAGGCTTACTTTGATGCGCTAGCCGGAAAGTTTGGTCGGCACTACATCCCTGGGCGCTCATGGAAGGGGCTGGGCGAGACACTATTAAAGCTGCTGCCACCTCTGGTGATCGCGGATCTCGGGGCAGGTGAGGGCACGCTTTCGCAATTACTGGCGCAGCGCGCGGAGAAGGTGATCGCTGTGGATAATAGCGAGAAGATGGTGGCTTATGGTGCCGATCTGGCGCAGCGACATGGCTTCAAGAATTTGGAGTACCGCCTTGGCGACATCGAAAATCCACCCATCGACCCGGGCACGATGGATCTGGTTTTTCTGAGTCAGGCATTGCATCATGCACAGCGTCCGGCGCAGGCTCTACGCGCAGCTTATGCGCTGCTGAAGCCGGGTGGTCGTATCGTTCTACTGGACCTGCTCAAGCATCAGTTTGAAAAGGCCCGTGAGCTGTATGCCGATGTGTGGCTGGGCTTTTCAGAAAGTGAACTGCATGAAATGATGGGGCAGGCGGGATTCACGAAAGTGGAGACTAGCATCGTGCATCGTGAATCACAGAGCCCGCACTTCCAGACTGTTCTGGCGATGGCGGAGAAGGTCTAGCCGCCGATATCAGGGTTGGCGTGCGGCGGGGATGTTGAGTCCGTTTTGAGTGAGCATGAGACCTGTGATCTGATCTTTGTCGTCGCGAGTGAAAGTGAGCACAGCTTTCGCGACTTCGTACTCGAAGCGATCTTTGGCGGTCTCAAAAACGGGCGCAGGCGGCTGGCCTTCAAGCTGCGCAAAGAGCGTGTTTGACTTGATGGTGATGGTGAGATTTTTCATGCCCATGAGGGCAAATTTTCCGGTGTAGGGCTTGAGCTGTTCCGCTTTGCGCAGGGTGATCTGCGGCAGCGGATCAGTCGTGCGGTTGGCGACGAGTTCGCGGCCGTTTTGGAAAAGGGTGACGGACTTCACCTTGCTTCCTTCACTCGTGAACTGGAACTCTGCGGGAACGACTTTGAGAAAGAAGCGGTCGGGAGCAGAGGGAAAGGCCGGGAGGAATGTCTGACCAGTGAGGCGAATCCAGAGCTGATCCTCGTGCAGCAGGAAGGTGAAACGTGCCGCCGCTTCCAACTCATAGATGCCTGGATAGGTTTTGAGCACTTCAGCGCTGAGCGCGATTTCTTTGGGCATGACGCGCGGCGGCTTACGGTGCGTTTTGGCGATGACGCTGCTACCATCTAGAGTGGTGTTGTTGATGAGGACGACGCGCACGATGTCCTGCTGCGGGATGACCTGAAGGCCGGAGCGGTAGCCGCCGGTGCCACCGTCATGGTTGTAGAATGGAATACCATCACGCTGCCCAATGAAGATGCCGAGTCCGATCTTGCCACCCATCGCTCCAGCCTCGGCCTGTGGCTGCAAAGCGAGCGCGAAAGCCTGAGCCAGCGGCGTCATTTCGGGATGGGCTATGGCTTGGCCAAACTTGATCATGTCGGCGGCAGTGGAGCGCAGTCCGCCTGCTCCGGCGACTGCGTCAAAGGTCCATGAATGAGAAGGCTTGTCCCCATCATGCGGCGGAGCGAGTGGGCGCTTGAGTCCGGTGATGGTCATGCGTGTATCATTGAGTCCGAGCGGCGTACAGATTTTGATGATGACCGCTTGTTCCCAGGTGCTTTGATAGACCTTGCCCAGCAGATGTCCGAGCAGACCGACACCGAGATTTGAGTAGCTGCTTAGATGCGGGCCGTCTTTTTTCAGATGCGCTGTGGTCAGGAAGTCGAGCATCAGCTTCTCATCATAGTGAGCGTACGGATCATCGGGCGCACTGCCTGCGTCCTGATTGTCGGGCAGGCGTGGCAGGCCGCTGGTGTGGGTGGAAAGCTGCTTCAGCGTGATCGCGGCGATGCGTGGATCGGCAAACTCGAGGTTAGGCGGCAGCAATGAAGCGATGCTTGTTTCGAGTGTGACTCGGCCATCAACCACGGCCTGTGCAAGCAGGAGGCCGGTGAAGACTTTGGTGATGGAGCCGATTTCAAAGAGGATATCTTCCGGTGGTATGCCCGGCTGAGGTAGCGGGCTGCCAGCGCTGGCATAGCTGACTTTTCCACCGAGGCTTTCACCACTGACGATACCGCCCGCCTTGAACGCTTTGGCAGCTTCTTTGGCGGCCTCGGCGAGTGGCTTATCGGCGGCGCTGACACAGGTGACGAGGAGGCTGAGGACGAGAACGAGGCGCATGGTGGAAGATTGAAGGACGAAGGATGAAGCGTCCATCAGCATCATGGTGGAGTCGGCGGATTCGCTCAAGGCGAGGCCTAACCCGTAGTGATACTGGGCCGCCTTCGGCCCGTGTCCCTCATCATCGTTTACGGTCAAGCCGCCAAAGCCTGCGTGATGTCAGCCTTGATGTCGTCGATGTGCTCGATTCCCAAAGAAACACGCAGCATGCCGGGCTGCACGCCAGCCGTCGCTTGCTCTGCAGCAGATAGTTGTGAATGCGTGGTCGAGGCAGGGTGAATGATCAAAGTTTTGGCATCACCGACATTGGCCAGGTGGGAAATCAATCGAAGACCATTCACGAACTTCTCAGCGCGCGCACTGTCGCCTTTGAGCTGGAAAGAGAGAACTCCACCGAAGCCGCGTGTCAGATATTTCTTGGCGGCTTCATGGGTTGGGTGATTCTTTAGGCCTGGATAATTCACTGACTCCACGTCTGCATGAGATTGCAACCATTGCGCGAGCGTCAGTGCATTTTCACAGGTGCGCTCTACACGCAGAGAAAGTGTTTCGAGGCCTTGGAGAAGCAGGAAGGAATTGAACGGACTCTGCGCTGGACCCCAATCGCGAAGCCCTTCTACGCGGCAACGAATAATGAACTGGATGTTTCCCATGGCACCCCCGATACCGAAAACATCATTGAGCACGAGTCCGTGATAGCTGGGTGAGGGTGAGGTGAACTGGGGATACTTTCCGTTCCCCCAGTTGAAAGTTCCGGCGTCCACAATCACGCCGCCCATGCTGGTGCCATGCCCGCCGATCCACTTGGTGGCGGACTCCACTAGCACATGCGCACCCCAGCGCAAAGGCTGGCAGATGGCTCCACCGGCACCAAAGGTGTTATCGACGATCAGCGGCAAATCATGCTTCTTCGCTAAGGCGACGAAAGCCTCAAAATCAGGCACCGTAAGTCCAGGGTTACCGATGGTTTCCAAATAGATGGCTTTCGTCTTTGCATCGATCAATGGCTCAAAGCTCTCCACTCGAACGCCATTTGCAAAGCGTGCTTCGACGCCGATGTTTTTGAAGGCGTTTTTAAACTGATTGTAGGAGCCGCCGTAGAGATGCGACGTGGTGACAAAATTATCTCCCACGGTGGTGATGTTATTGATGGCTAGAAACTGGGCTGAATGCCCCGAAGACGTGGCCAAAGCAGCTACGCCACCTTCAAGCGCAGCCACTCGTTTCTCGAACACATCGTTCGTTGGGTTCATGAGTCGGGTGTAAATATTGCCGAACTCTTGCAGCGCAAAAAGCTTGGCTCCATGCGCTGAGCTTTTGAATTGATAGGCTGTCGTTTGATAGATCGGCACCGCGCGTGATTGAGTCGTTGGGTCAATCTCTTGTCCGGCGTGCAATTGTAAGGTTTCGAAATTCATAGAGTCGTTGGGTGATTGATTTCAGTATTGAGGCTCAGGTTTTAATTTGTTGGCTCAATGGCATCAATGGAATTCTTTCGTTGATCACGCAAAGCGTTCTCATGTAGAACATAGACTCTTGTTGGTGTCCGCCTGGCATGAAGCCATCACTTTCAGTATCATGAATCCGCCCGCCATTCGCACCGTTGATCGTCAATGTGAAGTTGCTTGGTTCTCCGCGCTCTGCGGGGATGATTATGAATTCCTCGGCGTGCAGGATGGTGCATTGCGGTCCAGCTACGAGCACTGTGGCGACATCGTGAGAAAGGCGGATGCGCTCGGTTATCAGAACATCCTACTGCCCTCCGGCTGGATCGTTGGACAAGACGCGATGGCCTTCGCTGCCGCGATGGCACCGCAGACGACACAGATTAATCAGCTCGTAGCTCTGCGCATGGGAGAGGTCTGGCCACCGATGCTGGCTCGGGCAATCGCAACACTGGATCACATCGCCAAAGGGCGCTTGTGCATCAACATCATTTCATCCGACATGCCTGGGATGAAGGAGAGCAACGAAGTCCGCTACGCCCGCGCCAGCGAGATCATACAGATCCTTCAGGGGCTCTGGCGCACCGATGGTCCGTTTGAATGGAAAGGTGAGTTCTACAACTTTTCCCTCCCTAACACCGAGCCCGCTAAGCCGTATCAGCAAAACGGCGGCCCGCTCATGTACTTCGGAGGCATCTCACCCGCTGCGCAGGATTTGTGCGCGAAGCATTGCGATGTCTTCCTTATGTGGCCGGAGACGGAGGATCGCATCGCCGAAATCATGCGCGTCATGTCCGAAAAAGCCGCCGCCTATGACCGTAAGATCGACTTCGGTTTTCGCGCGCATGTCATTGTGCGAGAAACCGAAATCGAAGCACGCGCCGCTGCGGATCGCCTCATCTCGCAGCTCGATGCCGCCAAAGGAGCCGAGATCAAAGCACGTTCCCAAGACAGCCAGAGTGCCGGTGTTCTCCGCCAGGACGAGCTCCGCGCCCAAAGCACCGATCTCTACATCGAACCGCATCTCTGGAGCGGTATTGGCCTCGCCAGAAGCGGCTGCGCCAGTGCTATCGTCGGCGATCCTGATCAAGTGCTCGCCAAACTCAACCGCTACATGGACCTGGGCATTCGAGCCTTCATCCTCAGCGGCTACCCGCATCTCGACGAGTGCGATCTCTTCGCCAAGCATGTGCTGCCCAAGCTGCCGGCGTGCCGCCTGAACGAACTCCAAGGTCGCCGCGTTGAAAATCCCATCACGCCACTCACCACTGCGGTGCGACGTTAGCCTCGGCCCGGCATCGCAACAGATCTCAGCTTGCGGCATCACTGGCACACGGCTTACATGACTTTCTTCATGCCTCCCGCCAACCAAAACCCCGAACAAGTCGCGCGTGATCGCATCGACGCGATGCTGGAGGCTTCGGGGTGGAAAGTACAGGACAAAAAGAAGATCGACTTTGCGGCCGGACCTGGAATCGCGGTTCGCGAATACCAGACGGACATCGGCCCTGCTGATTATGTGCTCTTCATTGAAAAGAAAGCCTGCGGGGTAGTCGAGGCCAAAAAGGAGGAGATGGGGCAAAATATCACCACCGTGGAGGACCAGACTGCCGGTTATGCGAATGCGAAGCTAAAGTGGGTGAAGAACCACCAGCCCCTGCGTTTCCTCTTTGAGAGCACGGGCGAAATCACCCGCTTCACGGACATGTCGGACCCGAAGCCACGCTCGCGGGAGGTGTTCAGCTTCCACCGACCCGAGACACTGCTGCGCTGGATCGAGGATGGCGATTCCCTCCGCGCCCGGCTCACCACGATTCCGCCGCTGAATCCCAAAAAGCTCCCGGCTGCCGAATTACGTTTGCGCGACTGCCAGGAGGTCGCCATCACGAACAATGAAGTCTCCCTCGCCGAGGCCCGACTCCGTGCGCTCATCCAGATGGCCACCGGCGCCGGAAAGACCTTCACGGCCATCACGCAGGTCTATCGCCTGCTGAAGTTTGGCAAAGCCAAGCGCGTGCTCTTCCTTGTCGATACCAAAAACCTTGGCGAGCAGGCGGAGCAGGAGTTCATGGCCTTCACGCCCAGTGATGACAACCGCCGCTTCACCGAGCTTTACACCGTGCAGCGGTTGAAGTCGTCCTTTGTGCCTAAGGATGCCCAGGTCGTCATCTGCACCATCCAGCGGCTCTATTCCATCCTGAAGGGCGAGGAGCTGGACGAGGCTTTGGAGGAGCTGACACCCGCCGAGCAGCTCACCCGGCCAAAGCGGCCCATGCCCGTCGTCTATTCCGACCGCGTGCCGCCGGAGTTCTTCGACTTCATCATCATCGACGAGTGCCACCGCAGCATCTACAACCTCTGGCAGCAGGTGCTCGACTACTTCGATGCCTTCCTCATCGGCCTCACCGCCACGCCGGACAACCGCACCTTCGGCTTCTTCAAAAACAACGTCGTCAGTGACTACAGCCATGAAAAGGCCGTGGCAGATGGCGTCAATGTCGGCAATGAAACTTACGTCATCGAGACCGAGGTCACCACCACGGGCACCCGCCTCGTGGCCAAACAACCCGTGGAGCATCGCGAGCGGGTCACACGAAAGCGCCGCTGGGAGCAGCAGGATGAGGACGAGGCGTATTCCGCCAAGCAGCTCGATGACAAGGTCGTCGTGCCTTCGCAGATCCGCCTCATCGTGAAAACCTTCCGCGAGAAGCTGCCGGAGATCTTCCCCGGCCGCACCGAGGTGCCAAAGACGCTCGTCTTTGCCAAGACCGACTCCCATGCCGACGACATCATCCAGATCATCCGCGACGAGTTCGGCGAGGGGAATGCCTTCTGCAAAAAGATCACCTACAAGGCCGAGGAAGACCCGAAGTCCGTGCTAGCCCAGTTCCGCAACGACTACCACCCGCGCATCGCCGTCACGGTGGACATGATCGCCACCGGCACGGATGTGAAGCCGCTGGAGTGCCTGCTCTTCATGCGGGACGTGAAGAGCCGGAACTACTTCGAGCAGATGAAAGGCCGCGGCACTCGCACGCTGGAGCTGGATGATCTGCGCAAAGTCACACCCTCCGCCGTCACGGCGAAGACGCACTACGTCATCGTCGATGCCATCGGCGTCACGAAGTCGCTCAAGACGGCCAGCACGCCGCTCATCACGAAGCCCGGCGTGCCGCTCAAAGATCTGGCCATGGGCGTGATGATGGGCGCGAGTGATACGGACACCGTCAGCAGTCTCGCCGGACGCCTCGCCCGGCTGAACAAGCAGCTCGATAAGCACGACCACGCCCGCATCGCGGAGAAATCCGGCGGCGTGGTGCTCAGCAGCATCGTCAGCAGCCTCATCGCCGCCATTGATGGCGACAACGTGGAGGCCAAGGCCCTCGAAATCGCCGGACAGGAGCCCGGCACGAACCCCGGCGAGACGAACCGCGAAAAAGCCCAGGCGCAGCTCGTCAAAGCCGCCGCCAATGTTTTCACGGGTGATCTCATCGAGCTGATCGACAGCATCCGCCGGGACAAGGAGCAGAAGCTCAATCACGATCATCAGGACCAGCTCATCACCGCTGGCTGGGCGCAGGATGAACAGGCGAAGGCGGAGACACTCACGCAGGAGTTCGCCGCGTGGTTGCAGGAGCATCAGAATGAATTCACCGCACTCACGATCTTCTATGCCGAGCCGTTTCGGCGTCGCGAGATCACCTTTGCCATGCTGGAGCAGGTCATGACCGCGCTGCGGGCGGATGCACCGCGTCTGGCTCCGCTGCGGGTGTATCAGGCCTATCAGCACCTGGATGAGACGAAGGCCAAAACACCGCTCAATGAACTCACCGCCCTCGTTTCGCTCATTCGCCGTGCCTGCGGTGTGGATGTGAAGCTGACGGCCTTTGATGACGTGGTGCGGAAGAACTTCCAGCACTGGATCATGGCCAGGCACAACGAACCCGGCCCCAAATTCACCGACGCGCAGGTGAACTGGCTGAACATGATCCGCGACCACATGACCACCTCCTTCCATCTCGACCGCGACGACCTCGAACTCGCCCCCTTTGATTCCCAGGGCGGCCTCGGCACCATGTATCAGCTCTTCGGCGAACGCATGGACGCAATCATGGATGAACTCAACGAGGCGCTGGTGGCATGAGTGACTCAGCCTCTTTGCCTGGAACTTGGGCATCAACAAAGCTCGGTGACGTCTGTACTCATCCCCAATATGGTTTTACAACCAAGGCGACGGATCATGGAACTCTTAAGTTTCTGAGAACAACAGACATCACTTCGGGAACGATTGATTGGAATACGGTTCCCTACTGCCGCGACGAACCTGATTCGTTGGAGCAATACCTTCTGGAAGATGGTGATGTTGTCATCTCACGTGCAGGGTCTGTTGGCTTTAGTTACCTCCTCAAAAATCCAGAGCGCTCCGTTTTTGCATCTTACCTGATTAGGTTCCGTCCACTGATTGATCGCCAATTCTTCGCCTACTTCCTTCAGAGTCCGTTTTACTGGCACGAAATCGCGGAAAGCAAAGTCGGCATCGCCGTCGGTAACGTAAATGCCAGCAAGCTTCGGGAAATTCCGTTCCCTTTGGCTCCACTCGCCGAGCAGCGGCGGATCGTGGGGAAGGTGGAGGAGTTGTTTTCGGAGTTGGACGAAGGGGTGGCGAATTTGAAGCAGGCCCGGGCGCAGTTGGCGGTGTATCGGCAGGCGCTGCTCAAGCACGCCTTCGAAGGCCACCTCACCGCCAACTGGCGCACGAAGCACGCCCCCGAACTCGAATCCGCCGACCAACTCCTCGCCCGCATCCGAGCGGAAATGCCAGAGAACAGCAAAAACGCCGCCCCGGATATTTCCTCGTCCTCCTGTGGTTGGCTGGAACTCTCCCTCTCGGAGATCACAAAGGAATCTCTTATTGGCTTAGTTAGAGCTTCTGACCTTCAGAACCAAGAAGGGCGTGGCTTCTGCTACATCAAGATGGATCGCGTGGATATGTCAGGACATGTGGACATTGAGCCCAAGGTATTTGTCGATTGCAGCGAAGAAGAGGTCGAAAGGTTTGCGCTGCGTCAGGGAGACATTCTTTTCAATACAAGGAACAGTGTCGAGCTTGTCGGCAAAACTGGGTTGGTTAGGAAGCCACCTCCCGGACCAACAGTTTTCAATAATAACCTGATGCGCATTCGATTGGTGTCTCCGGTCCTTCCTTCATTTCTTAACTACCAGATGTGTGCGCCTAATTTCCGCAATGCGATGGAGCAGGTGAAGAAGGCGACGACCAGTGTGGCCGCAGTTTATGGGAAAGATCTTTGGCCGCTTCGCATTGCCATTCCATCCACAAGAGAACAGCAGGAGATCGTTGATAAACTAGATAGCCAGTTGGATGCCGTCGAGAGCATGGAAGCCGACATCGACCTGAACCTCCAGAAAGCGGAAGCGCTACGGCAGTCAATCTTGAAGAAAGCCTTTGCCGGAGAGCTGGTGCCGCAAGACCCCGCCGACGAACCCGCCGCCGCCCTGCTGGACCGCATCCGTGCGGAGCGTGAGGCTGCGACAGCCCAACCCAAAGCAAAGCAGGCTGGCAAACGCCCGGCCAAGCTGACATGATCTGACCTTTCAACCTTTCATCATGCCCACGCCCTACGAACCGCCTTTCACTGTCACGCCACGCGTGCTGGATCTCGTCGTACGGATAAGTGAGGAGATCGGTCGGCAGGGCTTGTCCCGTGAGGCGGCGCTGACACCTGCGCTGCGCCGGGGGAACCGGCTGCGCAGCATTCAAGCTTCCCTGGCCATCGAGAACAACTCACTCTCCCTGGAGCAAGTGACGGCGGTGATCGCCGGAAAGCGGGTGCTGGGTCCTCCCCAAGAAATTCAGGAAGTGCGCAACGCCTTCGCCGCGTACGAGGCGATGGACGGCTGGACGCCCGCTGCCCCGAAGGATCTGCTGGCCGCGCACGCGCTGCTGATGAAGGGCCTGGTGGACGATGCCGGGCGCTACCGCCGGGGAAGCGTAGGCATCGCCCAAGGCTCCAAAGTCGTGCATCTGGCCCCGCCAGCGGCACGGGTGCCGGGTCTGATGAAGGATCTGCTGGGCTGGCTGAAGCAGACGGAGGTGCATCCGCTGGTGGCGAGCTGTGTGTTTCACTACGAGCTGGAATTCATCCACCCCTTTGCCGATGGCAACGGGCGCATGGGACGGCTGTGGCAGACGCTCATCCTGAGCCGCTGGAAGCCTTTGCTGGCCTATCTACCGGTGGAGAGTGTGATCCGCGAGCGGCGGGCGGAATACTACGCTGCCCTCGCGGCAGCAGACAAGGCGGGTGCGTCCACTGTCTTTATCGAATTCCTCCTTTCCGCCCTGCTAGAGGCCCTGCAACAGGTGCCTGGAACCGTCCAAGTCACCGACCCAGTGAGCGACCAAGTCAAAGCTCTGCTGAAAGTGCTGGGAAGCCGCACGCTAAGCGCCACCGAGTGCCTGAAGAAGCTGGGGCTGACCCACCGTGCCACCTTCCGCCAGAACTACCTGCAACCCGCGCTGGATGCAGGCCTGATCGAGCGCACTCAGCCAGACAAACCGAACAGCCGCCTGCAAAAGTATCGCCGGGTGCTTAAGCCCTGACGTGCCCGCTTATGCCCCAATCTCTCGCTAACCTCTACGTCCATCTGATCTTCTCGACGAAGGAACGGTTTCCCTATCTCACCGATGCGGTGCGCCCTGATCTGCACGCTTACATGGCGACGGTGCTGGCGAACTTGAACTCCCCGGCGGTGCTCATCAACTCGGTGGCGGACCATGTGCATGTCCTTTTCAATATGGGCCGCACGGTGACGTTGGCCCAGTTAGTGGAAGACGTGAAGAAATCGTCCTCCAAATGGATCAAAACGCAGGGGCCGAATCTGGCCAGCTTTGCCTGGCAGGCTGGCTACGGCGGATTCTCCGTGAGCGAGTCCAACGTTCCAAAGGTGGCGAACTACATTCGCGGCCAGGAGGAGCATCATCGGGTGAAGACCTTCCAAGAAGAATACCGGGAGTTTCTCGCCAAGCACAACATTCAATACGATGAACGGTATGTGTGGGATTAGGCCGCCCCTTCAGGGCTTGGGTTTGTTTGCTTCGCAAACCCAGGGCGTTGCCCTGGGCTGCGATAGGCCGCGCCGTTGGCGCTTCGATCTTTGCGATCGCATTGACAGAACAACTCTCTTCATCCGCACCAACGGTGCCAACTACCGTAGCCCAGGGCAACGCCCTGGGTATCGAATCGCCCCTCAAGCCCAGAGCCCTGTAGGGGCGTCCTAACTCCCAACCGCATCTCCCATCCATGTCCACTGATTCCATCATTTCCAAAGTCTGGGGCTTTTGCACCACGCTCCGTGACGACGGCGTGGGCTATGGCGACTACCTCGAACAACTGACCTACCTGATCTTCCTGAAAATGGCAGACGAATACAGTCGCCCGCCGCACAATCGGACGATTGGTGTGCCTGCTGAATACTCGTGGCCCACGCTGAAGAAGCTCAAAGGCGCAGAACTGGAGGTCCACTACGTCACCACCCTGCGGGTGCTGGCCAACCATTCCAACATCCTGGGCCAAGTCTTCACCAAGAGCCAAAACAAGATCCAGGACCCGGCCAAGCTGGCCCGCGTGGTCGAAATGGTCGATCAAACCGAATGGGTGACGATGGGAGCCGATGTGAAGGGCGACATCTACGAAGGCCTGCTGGAAAAGAATGCCGAAGATACCAAGAGCGGAGCTGGGCAATACTTCACCCCGCGTTCGTTGATCCAAGTGATGGTCGAATGCCTGCGCCCTCTGCCGGAAAAGACCATCGCCGATCCGGCCTGCGGCACGGGCGGTTTCTTCCTCGCGGCCTATGATTACCTGACCAGGCTGCCGACGCTGAACAAGGCGCAGAAGACTTTCCTGAAGAAGGAAACCTTCTACGGCCATGAGATCGTCGCCAACACTCGGCGCCTCTGTTTGATGAACCTGCTGCTGCACAACATCGGTGAGATCGACGGCGAGAGCTGCGTGTCATCGACGGACGCGCTGGTCGCCGATAATGGCAAGCGCTACGACTACGTGCTGGCGAACCCGCCCTTCGGCAAGAAGAGCAGCATGACCTTCACCAACGACGAAGGCGAGGAAGAGAAGGACGACCTCGTTTATAACCGGCAGGACTTCTGGGCCACGAGCAGTAACAAGCAGCTCAACTTCCTCCAGCACATCCGCACGATGCTCAAGACGACAGGCCAAGCAGCCGTGGTGCTGCCAGACAACGTGCTCTTTGAAGGCGGCGTGGGTGAAACCGTCCGCAAGAAGCTGCTGGAGAACACCGATCTGCACACCATCCTGCGCCTGCCCACCGGCATCTTTTACGCCAACGGCGTGAAGGCGAACGTGCTCTTCTTTGACAACAAACCGGCGGCCAAGACGGCGTGGACCAAGGAAGTCTGGTATTACGACTACCGCACCAACATCCACCACACCCTGAAGCGGAAGCCGATGCGTGCCGAAGACCTCGCCGACTTCATCACCTGCTACCACCCCGCCGACCGTCACCAGCGCCAAGAAACCTGGCACCCCGAGACGAACCCCGAATGCCGCTGGCGTAAATTCACCCACGCCGAGATCCTGGCCCGCGACAAGACGAGCCTAGACACCTTCTGGCTCAAAGACAAAAGCCTCGCCGACCTCGACAACCTCCCCGACCCAAAAGACCTCGGCGAGGAGATCGTGGAGAACATCGAGGCTGGATTAGCGAATTTCCGCAATGTGCTGGCGGCGCTGGGTTGTAACTAGTTGCTAGGTCGGGAAGATGGTGGATCGCGTGTTCGTTCAGAAATGCTCATGCCATCTGAAAATACTCCCGTTCGCTTCGCCCTCGCCGGTTTCGGTGCCTGGGGCAAATTTCATGCTCAATCCATCGCGGGGAATCCCGAGGCGCGGCTGGTTGCCATCACGGTACCTTCGGAGGCTTCGCGGGAGGAGGCGCGGAAGCTGTACCCTGACGCGCAGATCTTTGCCGATAGCCTGGAGATGATCGCGCAGGTCGAGTTTGACATCATCGACATCGCAACACCGAGCCACACGCATCGTGAGATCGCTCTCGCCGCGATGGCGAAGGGTAAACATGTGCTGCTGGAGAAGCCGATGGCGATCGCGCTCGATGATTGCAAAGCCATCGTAGCCGGAGCACGCGAGCATGGTGTGCATCTCGCCGTGGGGCATGAGCTGCGCCTTTCCAGCCAGTGGGGCCGCATCAAGGAGATCATCGATGCGGGCACCATCGGTGATCCGCAGTACGTGCTCGTCGAGCTTTCGCGAAAACCCTACCGCCTCGGTGCCAGCGGCTGGCGTTACGACCAGAGCCGCGTCGGCAGTTGGGTGCTGGAGGAGCCGATCCACTTCTTCGATCTCGCACGCTGGTATCTCGAAAGCAGTGGTGATCCGGTGGAGCTCTATGCTTATGGGAACTCGCGTGATCCGGCACGCCCGCAGCTCTTCGATAATTTTAGTGCCATGTTCAAATACGCGAATGGCAGCTACGCCGTCGTGTCGCAAACGCTCGCCGCCTTTGAGCATCATCAAACGGTGAAGGTCAGCGGCACCAAAGGCGCTCTCTGGGCCGCGTGGAGCGGTGCGCTGGATCGCACGCTTGAGCCGGAATACTTCCTCAAAGTCTTCGACGGCGAGCATCTCGAAACGGTGAAGCTCGACAAGCACAGCGGCGAGGTCTTCGAGCTGCGCGAGGAGATCGCCCAATGCATTCGCATGGTGCGTGGTGAGAGTCATCGGCTTGCCACAGGCCTTGATGGACTTTGGTCCGCCGGGCTATGCCTGGTGGCTGAAGAGTCCATCCGCCAACAGAAGCCACTGCCTGTGGCCCACATGCTGAAGTTTTAACAACGACACAAAAATGAGCAACGCACCCGCAAAATGGTATCACGGCGTCACGCGCTATCAGTGGCTAGTGCTCGCCGTCGCTTCTCTGGGCTGGGTCTTCGATGCTTTTGAAGGCCAGCTCTACAACATCACGCGCGCGGACATGCTGCCCGATCTGCTGCATGTGCAGGCGAATGATCCATTGGTGAAAATTTGGGGCGAGCGCTTCCTTGGCATATTCCTCATTGGCGGGACTCTTGGCGGTTGGTTGTTCAGTTCTTTCGCTGACAAATGGGGGCGCAATCCAATCATGGCGCTGACGATTTTGTTCTACTCCGTCTTCTCCGGCCTAACGGCTTTTGCTGATGAAATCTGGCAGGTGGGTGCGCTGCGTTTCCTGGTCGCGATGGGTGTGGGTGGTGAGTGGGCAGTTGGGGCAGCGCTTGTCGCTGAAGTGTTTCCGAAGCACGCTCGCGAGCGCGCAGGCGGCATCTTTCACGCGACTAGTGTGGCGGGATTATGGCTCGCTGCTGCTGCCGGATTATTCGTCGGCACGCAATGGCGCACGGCGTATCTGCTTGGCGTCATCCCGGCGCTGCTTGTGCTTTGGGTGCGGCTCAGCATCAAGGAACCCGAAGCTTGGAAAGAAGCCAAGCTGAGCAAGCCTGAGCGCATGGGCAGTTTCTCCGAGCTGCTTGGTACGACGATGTGGCGAACCCGTGCGATCTTTGGCGCGCTGCTGGCGATGGTCGGTCTCGCCACTTTCTGGGGCGTCGTAGTCGCAGGGCAAGACCTGGCTGCTGATCTGCTCAAGCGTCTCGGTGATCCTGACTGGGCCAGTAAATCGAAGATCGCGTTTGGCTTCATCCAGACGGCAGGAGCCGGGGCTGGGATGCTGGCCTTTGGGCCGCTGAGCGCTCGCTGGGGTTGCAAGCGTACATTCGTCATCATGCACATCGCTGCATTGCTGATCACGCCGCTGGTGTGCTGGCTACCTTCATTCTTTGGGAGCTATACTCTTCTGCTGGTGCTGCTGCCTGTGTTTGGATTTTTTGCGCAGGGTATCCATGCGGGGTACGCCGCGTATTTCCCGGCGCTCTTTCCCACTCATCTGCGTGCCACGGGCGCGGGCTTCTGTTTCAACACGGGCCGTCTTCTTGCTGCTCCGGTGCTGATTTGGCTCTCTGCATGGATGAAGTCCGCCTTTGATCTGCGCGTCGCTATCAGTTGTCTCAGTCTGATGTTTTTGCTTGGCATCGTCTTCATTGCCTTTCTCCCGGAGACGAAGGACCAAGAGATGCCGAACTAATTCTATTTTCGTCATGCCTGAAATTCAACTCAAGACGCTGCATCTGACGATGCCGTTTCGGATCGCGCATGGGGTATCGTCCACTCGGCAGGTAGTGCGCGTGCATGACGATGGTGCGGTGGGGGAGGCTCCGTTCGTGCCTTACTATGGTGAGGATGTGGAGGCCACGGTGGCCTGGTTGCGCGGCGTGAAGGATGTCGCGGCAGCGCTGCCAGCGGGCGCACCTAGGGCCGGTGAACTGGCTTTGAATCTGCTGAATTTGGATCGTGAATGTTGCCGTGCAGGTGTGCCTTTGTCGGCGCAAGTGCCGTATGAATTATCTCGGCACTCGGGGCTTGTTTCGGCGTGCCGCTCGTTCAGTATTCCCACAGATTTGCAGGCGTTTGCGGAGTCGGTGGCTGAGACGGCACGGCAGTTTCGGGTGCTCAAATTAAAGCTCGGCTGTGGTGATGTTGAGTATGATGAACAGATCGTGGCGACTGCGCGGCGAGTGGCACTTGAGGCAAAGCTTTTAGCCGATGTGAATGGTGGCTGGTCAGTGGCGGAGGCTGCGGAGATGATCCCGAGGTTGGGTAAATATGGGATGGCGCTGATCGAGCAGCCGATCCATCACGCGGGTGGTTTAGAGGCGTGGCGGGAGCTGCGTGCGGCCCTGCCTGCTGAAGTGACGCCGCTGTTTGCAGACGAGAGTGCGCAGACGCATGAGGACGTGGCTTTGCTCAAGGGACTGGTCGAAGGGGTGAATGTGAAGCTGCTGAAGTGCGGCTCATTTGCTGGCGCGATTAAGATGATCGAGGCGGCGCGGAGTCATGGACTCGGTGTGATTTTGGGCTGCATGATCGAGAGCAGTATCGGTGTCACAGCGGCGGCGCATCTGGCACCCTGGGCTGACTGGGTGGACCTGGATGGGCATCTGTATCTGGCAGATGATGACTACACGGGCCTAACGTTCGATGCTGATGGCTGTGTGATCATGCCCGAGCGTTCAGGCATCGGCGCGGTGCCACGATGAATTAGCGGACGCTGCTGATGGCAGCGCCCTCACAGTCGAGAATGACGACTGCGGGCATGCCGCCTTCAAGCTTGCGATGTTGGAGAAGCAGTCGGGCGATATAGACAGTGCTCCATTCGGTTTCACGATCTAGGAAGCGGCCCAGCGGGGTGTTTTTTTGAGTGACGGCCATGTAGGTGACGGAGTTATCTGCGGAGCCCTGGAGGGTGACGGCGAACTGAATGCTGCGCTGATTTTCTGGCAGTTCCATTCCGTGACTGCGGAGCAGGCCGACGTGGAACCAGGCTGGCTCGGTGGGCTTGGTTTTGAAAAATTGTGCGAGCTTCTGCTGATGGGTCTCGGCGAACAGGGGCCAATCAAGCAAGAGGCTGTCGTTAGCTGTGGGCACGAGTCGGAGCAGAGCACCGCTGGGGTTGCTTTCTGTTTTGATTTGAAAGAGTGGCACGGCCTGCTGCCCAGGCAGGAGATGGGGCGTGACGCTTGAAGGTTTGAGCGAGATGAGCTTTGGCTTTGTGATGGCAAAGAAACCCTCCAGATCAGCTGCATAATCCTCCGGCTGGGCGATGAGCGCTGACCGCTCTGCGGGTGTTTTGGCATCGAGCAGAGCCTGGAACAATGGCAGTGCGGCCTCTCCTGCTGCGACGAGATTGACGCTCGGCATGAGAGGCAACTCTGCACGGCGGATTTCAGGCACTGGCTTGTCGGGTGTTTTGGGGGTGATGATGGGTGCTGGCCTAGCCATTGTAGGGGCTGCGGCAATGGGTGCAGGGATCTCGGCGATGAGTGGTGGGAAGAGATCATCTCTGAGCACCCAGAGGCAGGCTCCGATGATGAGGCCAAGGAAGATGATGGCGGGTAACAGCGTGCTTTTTTTTGCCGGTGGTCGCCATTCGGTCAGAGGTTCGCCGATGAATTCGGAGTGCGCTGGCAGGATAATCGGCACTGTGCCCGCGGCGGAACTCAGTGCGGTAGCGAGTCTGAACATGGGTGAAAATTCTGCCTGCGGCGGGGCCATATTTGCAGGGCCTTGATGAGCGAGTCCAAAGGGTAATGAGGCTGGCGCTGGATGTGGGGTGATTCCGCTACCCCATAAGTTGTCGGAAGACGGCGCTGGTGGGTAAGCGGTCGTGGTGGGAGGTGCAAACAGGGGCGGCTGCTCGGGGGCTGCGGGCCAGGAGGGTGAGTCACGCATTTGGGGTGCTTGCATGGCCTGGTGAGGTGGCGAAAAAGGCTGCGTAGGATCTGTCCGCTGGATGATGCGCCGCCGCATTGGTAGTCCTGCTGCTGTGGGGCCTGAGCCTGCAATGGTGAATGAAGCGAGTGCTGAACTTTGAGCGCAATGTGGGCAGGTGACGAGTGCCCCCTGCTGCTGGGGTAGCGAAAGGAAGGGGCGTCCGCATGAAGGACAGCGCAGGCTCAGCACACTTTGATACATGATTGAAGTTGGGAAAGATGCCATACCCGCCGCGCAGTGCGAGTGGATTGACAGCCAAAGTGTAGTCTGCGGGTGAAGCTCTATGGAATCTTGATTGAAGCGTGCGGTGTTTACCGGTAGTTCTGGTCTCACATTATGAAGCTCTCTTCTGTTTGCCTGTTTCTGAGTTTGCTCTGTCTGCAAGTGCTGGCTGCCGCTGCGCCATCGCCAGATGATCAGGCGCGCTTTCTTGCGGGGCTTAATGTGGATGGGACTCTGCTGGAGCCTCTGGCAAGAGAGTCAGCCTGGCAGGAGCATTCGGTGCAATTTCAGCGGGCTTGGGGTGATCTGGAGGAGCGGCAGCTCGCACCGATCCGCGTCTGGATGCCAAGCGCGCTGAGCTTTATCTATGCGGACCCGAGTCCTCTGTTTTACTTCTTTAGTGGTCCCGATTTTCTCTATGCTCATGCGCTGATTCCAGACGCGAAAACGTATGTGCTCTGTGGGCGAGAGCCGGTGGGCGTGGTGCCTGATGTCACGGCACTGAGTGCCGGCTCACGGGCGGCGGCGCTACAAAATCTGCGCAAGGCTTTGAATGCGATTTTGAGTTACAGCTTTTTCATCACGGCTGACATGAAGGGTGATCTGAGTCAGACTCAGTTGAGTGGGACGCTGCCGGTGCTGCAAGTGTTTCTGGCACGCATGGGTTGCCAGATCACGAATGTGGAGTTGGTGAAGCTGAGTGATGCGGGTGATCTTACACTGGATAAATCGCGAACGCCGGGAGTGAAGATCAGCTTTGTCGGCAACGCGGGGCAGGTGCAGACGCTGTATTATTTCACGACGGATCTTTCGAACTGGGGAATCAAAGATAATCCTGGTTTCATGGCATTCTGCCAAAAGCAAGGGCAGGGAAATGCGCTAGTGAAAGCGGCCTCCTATCTGATGCATATGGATGAGTTCAGCACAGCACGTGACTTTCTGCTGAACGGCACTCGAAACGTCATTCAGGATGATAGCGGCATCCCGTATCGTTTTTTCAAATCCGAGTCGTGGATGATGGGGCTCTACGGCAACTATGCGGGGCCGATCCCTTTGTTTGCAAAGCACGATCAACCGGACCTGCGTGCGTCTTTCAAGACTGCACCGACGGGAGATTTGCCCTTTGGCGTGGGCTATCAATGGCGGCCTGGTGTGTCGTCTCTGATCGTGGGTACAGCTCTGCGATCGGTGCCCAAAGCGCATGTGGTGGCGGAGCCGGTGGCTGAATGAAATCAGCGTCCGGGCATGTCGGCGACATCCTTCATAAACATCCAGTTCCGCATGATTAGGGGGCTAAGGTGGCGCTTCCTGCCCAGAGTAGTATGTGAAAAAACCATGACGATGGCTAACGCACCCGCAAGGCAGGTGAGCATGGCTACACCATGTTTTCGTTCGCTGTTAAGATACTGCCCGAGCATGAGCCAGCCTAGGGTAAAGAGCTGGGCCAACGGTTGATGCAGCAGTGTGAAGGCTGGGTGACAAGCTCATTGAGCCGCTCACCACGCTCTTCCTCGGCGATGTCATTCTCAAGAAAGGTAAGTGAGCCTACTCACTCAAATGCCGCTCACCATTAGTCATGCCGGATTGTAGGTGCCATTGAGGTCTTGCGCTAAGCGGTGCGCTCTGCCATTCTCGGCCCCCTAAAAATGGTCGAGATTGCCTCCAGCGAAAATCCTTCTCCGCAAGCTGTCGCGCCCGCGCCGCAGCAGGCGAATCCGTTTGGCCGTAAGCGCAATGAGATCCCGACGGCGGAGGAGCTGCTGGCGAACATCAATCGAGCGCTGCCGTTTTCCGACGAAGGTGAAAAGGGCGTGCTCTCCAGCCTTCTTCAAGACCCGAATGAGCGGCTGAGTGAGAGTCGCGTCTCTCTCCCGGCTGCGGCCTTCTATCACGAGGCAAACCGGACGATTTACGAAAAGCTGCTGGAGTTTTACGACAAGAATTTGCCCATCGATCCGGTCATGGTGACCAATGCTCTGCGTGATCAGGGCTTGCTGGAGCGCGTCGGTGGACCGGCAGCAATCACGGAGCTCTTCACCTTCGTTCCAAGCCCTTCGCACTACACACACTACAAGAAAATCGTTCTTGATAAGTACATCCTGCGTCAGCTCATCCACGCCTGTACGCTGAACATCCATCAGAGCTATGAGTTCGGTAAAGAGCAGCTCGACGACGATGTCAGCACGCTGATCGATCATGCGGAGCAGCGAGTGCTCGCGGTGCGTGAATCAACGGGTAAGCAGGAAGGTTTAAAGACACTGTCTTCCCATGTCGCCGAGGCGATTGATTCCATTCAATACATGCTGGAGCATCCCGGCCAGCTTCGCGGATTGTCCACCGGTTACAGCAAACTTGATAGCTTGAGCAGCGGTCTTCAAGGCGGGGAAATGTTCATCATCGCGGCTCGTCCTTCGATGGGTAAAACTTCTTTGGCGATGAATATCGTCGAGCACATCTCTGTGGACTGCAACATACCGGCAGCGGTTTTCAGTCTGGAAATGAGTGCCACGATGCTGGTGCGTCGTCTTCTCGTTTCCCGCGCCCAGCTTTCCATGCAGGATCTCTCTCGCGGCTTGCTTTCGCGTGCCCAGCAAGAGGCTCTGGCCAAGGCGACTCGTGAACTGCAAAAGGCCCAAATTTTTATCGACGAAACACCGGGATTAGACGTGCTCGAACTGCGTGCGAAGGCGCGCCGTCTCAAGAAGCAGCACAACATCCAGATGATCATGATCGACTACCTGCAGCTCATGACTTCGAGCAGCCGACGGGCCAAGGATAATCGTCAGATCGAGATCGCCGAAATCTCGGCGGGATTGAAGGGGCTGTCGAAAGAACTGAATGTGCCTATCATCGTGCTAGCGCAGCTTAATCGCTCCGTGGAGTCTCGCAAAGGCCAGCGCCCCGTGCTTTCGGATCTACGTGAGTCCGGCTCCATCGAGCAGGATGCGGACATCGTGGGACTACTCACTCGTGAAGACTACGCGGGTGGCAAGATGGAGGCTGAGGATGAGGAAACGGCCGCGAAGAAGAAAGGCCAGGCCGTGCTCATCATCGCCAAAAACCGAAACGGCCCCACCGATGACGTGCCGCTGCGCTTCATCGATCACGCTATGCGCTTCATGGAACGTCAGGCGGATGATGAGGCCGACTCGCCGTAAGGGACTCACACGATCCGGTGCGGCTCTGAGATGACGTCTGTTTTCAGTGCCATCTTTTCTAGCACGGTGGAGAGAGCTTCGAAGCGTTTGTTCTTCGCTTGGGTTATGCCCGCAATTTGTTTTCAAACTGCTCATCAAAGAGGCGTTGGTAAGTTGCGCTAAACTTCCACTCAAATAGCAGCAGTGCGCCGATCACCAAGCCTGCCGCGATGGGGAAGATGGAGATAGTGAGCTTGGCGCGGATAGTGGTGAAAGTGTACGCCCGGTCATTTCATTTCAATTCATGGCATGGCAGCAACTAGGGATAGCCTCACTGCCAAAGTCCAGCGTGCCACGCAGGCGATAGGCCATGACTACGGCAGTTGTGATGGCGAGCGCGCGCTGCATCTTACGCATCGTTGCGGGCTGGAGGCGTCCGCCTAGCCAATGGATCTGTGTTTGCGCCAGCCATAGCAGCGGCAGTGTGCCAAGACCAAAAGCCATGGCAAATTCAGCTCCTTTGAAAGCGCTACCATTCGCCATCGCCAATGCAAACATGAGATACAGTGGTCCGCATGGTAGCAGCGGCGTGGCGAAGCCGAGCAGGCCTGCGCGAACTGGACTCTTCATGCGAAAGGCGGCTGTCTGGATGCGCCGCAGGCCGCTGCTCAGAAAGCGTGGCTTTGGCAGCCAAGTGTCCAACCCCATGCCGACCATGGCAAAGGCGAGAACGAGCAGCCATGGCAGTAAGATGCCTACGCCATGCTGAAACCATTTTAGCGGCATGATTCCGATTGTGCCTGCGATGGCACCGACAATGCCATACGAGATGATGCGTCCTGCATGGTAGAGACTCGTGTCACGAAAGAAGCCTGATGCGCCCGGCTTTGATGAAACGGCCCATGAGCAGGAAAGCGGCCCGCACATGCCGACACAATGCACGCTGGTCATGAGACCAGCGAGAAAAGCGGCGGCGCTGGTGTCGATCCCACTCATCAGCGTTGGTGCATCACCGTGCGCTCCACTTCGATGGGTTTGTGTTTGATGGCGAAGGCGATGAAGGCCACCCACAGGCCAATAAAGGCTAGGAACGTAAGCACGGGCAGCAACCAGGGCTTATTGAATAAAATCTTTCGCATTGAGTGGTGCATTGGATTTGAGGCTTGAGTCGGGGCCGAGAAACTCCATCACGCGAGTCGTCACACTGTCGCCATGAATGGCGTCGGTGACTTTGACTTGGAGTTTGAAAGGTGCTTTGAAGGAAGCCTCAGGCAGCGAGAGCACGAGCGTCTTTTGCTCTTCACCTAGCGGTGGCAATTGTAGCGTCTCGACGAATCCAGTGACGCTGAGTTCTGGTGGCAGATGGCCGACCATCTCCAGCTTGTAGGTGGACGGGCTGTTGTGTTTGTTAATGACGCGCACCAGAAACTGATTTCTCAGCACACCATTGGCGACATAGAATGGCGCACCGATCATGCGCACGGCACTGGCACCCATGGGTGAGATATGCGTGGCGGAAAAGAAGAAGGCACAAGCGCCGAGCAGCAGTAGCATGGTGTAGAAAATAATGCGGGGGCGGATGATCTTGGTCTTACCGCCATGCAGTCCGACATGCGAATTGTAGCGCACCAGACCCGTGGGGCGCTTCAGCTTGATCATGATGTCATCGCACGCATCTACACACGCAGCACAGCCGATGCATTCGAGCTGCATGCCGTTGCGAATGTCGATCCCAGTCGGGCACACCTGCACGCAGCGGTGGCAGTCGATGCAGGAGCCAGTCGTGCTGCCCAATTTGCCTCGGGGTTCACCACGCGCTTTGTCGTAGCCGATGACGACGCTGTGGTCGTCGATCAATGCGGATTGCAGCCTGCCATAAGGGCAGAGGATGATGCAGAACTGCTCACGAAACCAACTGAAGGCAAAGTAGAGCGAGCCCGTCATGAAGGTCATCACACCAAAAGCCAGCAGATGCTCGGAGGGCTGTCCCTGCATCATCTCGTAGAGTTTTTTCAGTGATACAAAGTAGCTCAGGAAAATGTGTGCGATCACGGCGGAGACGAAAAGGAAGATGCCATGCTTCAGCGCACGTCGTGTGATCTTGGCTGCCGTCCATGGGTCATCTTCAAGCCGCCGCCGAGCCGTGGCATCACCATCGATCAGGCGCTCGATGCGCCGATACACATGCTCAAGAAAGACGGTGTAGGGGCAGGTCCAGCCGCACCAAAGTCGGCCAAAGAGGGCCGTCACATAAAAGAGAGTGAAGGCTAGCCCAGTGATGAGAAAGAAGCCGACCCACAGATCCTGCATGGCCAGAGTCAGACCCATGAAGTGGAAACGCCGTTCCTGTGCATCCAGGAACACAGCCGGGTAGCCATTAACCGGAATCCACGGCAGCGCCACGAACAGTATTAGCATCACCAAGGCGATGAGCTTCTTCCATTGAGTGAAGCGCCCATGAACATCCGCAGGATAGACAAAACTGCGCGAGCCATCAGAGTGAATGGTCGAGAGTGTTTCCAGCGTGTGGTTCTTCATGTCAGCCTTACTTCTTCAGCGGAGTGTCGGCAGAGAGGGTGAACGGCTCACCCTGCTTGTGTTCGCTGAGGATAAAAGCCAGGACTTCGACGACTCGGTGGATGCCGAGCTGAGGTTCCCAGGGCGGCATACCTTTGGTTAAATCAGGTGCGCCTTTGCGCACGATGGTGAGAAGCTGTGTTGGGTTGTTACCGTGCTTCCACTCCCGATCGTTGAGTGGCAGGCCTGGTAGCTTGACTCCGGCGATTTTAGCACTCATGTCAGGGGCATGGCAGGCGATGCAGGTGGCACTGTAGGAGGCGGCTCCCGCGGCGACGATCTTGGGGTCTTTCGACATGGCCCAGAGCGAGTCATCACTGATCATCTCCAATTCCTTTTTCTGATGATCCTCGATCTTAGCCATAGCCGAGGCGATTTCTTTTTCATCCGACATACCGATGCCAAACTGATAGTAGCCTACCCAGCAGACGACAAATGCGACCATCATGATGTACCAAGTGAAGAGCCACCAGTTGGGCAGTTTCTGGTCATACTCCTGAATGCCATCATAGGAGTGGTCGCGGAGTACAGGCTCGAAGTCATTGGGGCGATTTGATTTCATGCGTGGGAGCGTCTGAACCAAAGGACCGCAGGTAGCACGTGGCTGCTCCTCGTGGGTTGTTCATCCACGGACGGATCTTGTGCGTGCCGATCTGGTAAAACGTGTGACAGTAAACAGGAGACTGTTAGAATGGAGAATGCCCAAGGCATTTTAGGCCCGCCCGGATGAACATTTACGACCTGATTCAGCAAGTAGCTAAAGTTCGCCTATCTCACCATCTCATGCCATCATCTGCACCATGAAAGAACTCATCTTTGAAGTCACCGAAGACGAAGCCGAAGGCGGTTTCGTTGCGCGCGCTCTCGGCCAGTCCATCATCACCCAAGCGGAGAACTGGAACGAACTGCGTGAGAATGTACGGGAGGCTGTGCTCTGTCACTTTGATGAAGGTCAGGCCCCCGCCGTCATACGCTTGCATCGTGTTATGGATGAAGTCCTCGCCCTCGCATGAAACTGCCGCGTGATGTGTCTGCGAGTGATTTGGAAAAGGCGCTGCGTCGTGCCTTTGGTTACGGCTTTAGTCGTCAGGTCGGCTCACACCGCCGCCTAGTAACGCAGACCGTTGGTGAGCATCACCTCACTGTTCCCTCACATGACCCCCTGAAACCTGGTTCCCTGCGTGGCATCCTTGGTGAAGTCGCAGCGCATCATCGCCTTGCTGTGGAGAGCGTGCTTCGCCAACTCGACCTATGATCGACCTTTTCCACATAACCCTGCTGGTACGCGAAGAACGCGCTCTGACTGCATCTGAACTCAATAAAGTCGTCATCTTATGAGTTCCCCCGAATCCCAGCAAGCTCCCCTTGGCGTTTTTGACTCTGGCGTCGGTGGCTTGACCGTCGTCCGTGCGCTGCGTGAGCTGCTGCCTAATGAATCCATTGTTTATCTCGGTGACACGGCGCGCGTGCCATATGGATCGAAGTCGCCAGACACCATTCGCCGCTTCTCGGTGGAGGACGCGCATTTCCTTGTCGGGCATGGAGTCAAAGCGGTGATCGTCGCGTGTAACACCGCTACAGCTCATGCCTTGCCGCTGCTTCAGGCGACCTTTCGCGTGCCAATCATCGGCGTGCTCGAAGCGGGTGTGGAGGCCACTTTGGCTGAGCCAAACTGCGAGCGCGTGGGCATCATCGGCACAGCGGGCACGATCCGCAGTAGTGCCTATCAGTACGCGCTGGCCATGCGTAAGCCGAGCCTGCAAATTCATGCCAGCGCCACGCCGCTGCTCGTGCCTTTTGTCGAGGAGGGCTGGACGGATCACGCTGCGCTGAAACTCGTGCTCAAGGAGTACCTCAATCCGCTCTTGGCTAAAGGCATGGACACCCTTGTGCTCGGCTGCACGCACTACCCGCTGCTCATCCCTGTGCTGCAAAAGATGCTCGGTAAAAAAGTTCGCCTCGTGGACAGTGCTAGCACCTGTGCTGCGCACACCAAGCGTGTACTGGAAGAGCAGCACCTGCTGCGCACAGCTCGCAGCAAGCCGACGTTGGAAATTTTTTTGACCGATCTCTCTGAGCAGGCCGAAGCCATGACCAAGCGCTTCTTGGGCACTGATTTCGGTAAGGTGAAAAAGGCGACGCTTTGATCAATCCCGTGCCTTCAGCACCCCGACCATGTCGAGTTTACGCAGCATTCGGCTCACGACCCAGAAACAGAGTCCGGCGGCACTCATGACGACGAGCACCGCTACGCTGTAAGTGCGGGCGCTGATCATCAGCGGCAGGCGCACGGTTTCGGTGCTGATGGCGCTGATGATGAAGTTGGCAAGCGCCCGCCCAAAGAGCAGTCCTAGAGGTAGCGCTGCGAGCACCAGCAAGGTGAGTTCACCGAGCAGCACGCCGCTGATCTCACGCTGGGTGAAGCCGACGACGCGGAGCGTGGCTAGATCACGACTGCGCTCACTCAGGGCGATTCGGGCGCTGTTATACACGACTCCAAAGGCGACGATGACAGCGAGGATAAAGTACAGCCGTCGAATGATGCCGATGCTCTCACCTGTGGTATTGCGAAAGGCGGTGAGCTGATCTTTTTTCACCATGGTAACAGCGATTTGCGGCGTCTTTTTGACCTCCTGCATAAACTCAGTCCAGTATGAATTATCCACACTTAAATAGGCGCCGTTGATTGATGGGCCTTCACGCATCAGGCGGCGTAGCGCATCCAGATCCATGTAGGCTGAGACGCCGGTGAAGTCCTGCATAAGTCCACGAATGGCCACGCTGTGACTCGGGCGCTGGCCCTCCAGCACGGAGACTTGCACCTCTTCACCCAAGCGCGCACCGAGTACTTCAGCGAGCTTGTCGGACATGACGAGGCCTTCATCAGGCAGATCAATTCTGCGGCCTTGGATGTCGAGCAACCGGTTGAGCTGACTGTGCTTTGGCAGGCCCGTGATGGCGAGCTTGCGCACATGATGTCCGAAGCGGATGCGCGCCTGAACTGCGCGGATCGGTTCCGCATAGGTGACGCCTGGTAGATGCTCCAGATCGTGCAGTGCAGCTCCTGATCCGGGTTCGCTGAGAAAGGCCACGACGTCTTGCCGCTGCACGTCATTCCACTGATAGGTGAGCAGGTGATCAATGCTGTCCTGCATGGACCCTGGCAGCACCATCAGGCCTGTGGCCAGTGCAAGACCGGCCATGGTGAAGACGGACTGCCAGGGCCTGCGCTCGATGTTTCTCAAGGCCATGCGAAAGGCCGGTGTGAACCAACGTGTGAGTCCGGCGCGCTCCAGCAGACTGGGTTTGAAATCCGTCGGTGGCTCAGGCCGCATGGCCTCTGCGGGTGGCAATTTTACAGCCATCCAAACGACACTCAGTACGCCGATCATGGAGGCCACGGCACTGACCACGAGTGCGGTGCCGACGGCGCTCCAGTCCATGATGAAGCGCAGCTCTGGGAAGCGGAAAAACAAGTGATACATATTGATCAGACTGCCGCCCATGTAGCGCCCGCCGAGTCCGCCGAGGGTCGAGCCGACGACGACAATGACGAGTGCAAAGCTCAAGTAATGCCGCCCGACTTGCCACGATGAATAACCCAGCGCTTTGAGCTGAGCGATCTGCTCTCTTTGAAGCCTAACTAAACGTGCCAAGACCGAGTTCACCATGAATGCAGCCACGCTCAGAAACACCACGGGATAGACGAGTGACAGCGCGTGCAGCACTCGCAGCTCATCTTCTAATCGTGAGGCTCCACCATGATCTCGGCGCGTGTAAGCACCACCTGCGCCGTAGCGATTGAGGAGTTGATCCAGGCTCTCGATCACTGGACCGGCTTGCGCGCCAGGGGAGAGATCCAGGCAGATGTCATTGAACGCCCCGTCCATGTTGTAGGCCACGGCGAGTGAGCGGTAGTTCATCCAGAAAACGCCGAAGCGCGTGTTGTCTGGCAGTGTTTCACCAGCGCGTGCTTCAAAGACAAACTCTGGGGACAGGCCGATGCCGACGATCTCAAGCGTGTCACGACGACCATTGATGATGGCGGTCACGGTGTCGCCGGGACGCAGGTCATGGGCTTCAGCAAAGGCCTCACTGGCCACGGCTTCGCGTCGTGCATCAGGCCTGGGCATTCGGCCTGTGCGTAGATAGATTTGGTTGAGCACTGGCATGCCGCCATCTTCAGGCAGAGACACGAGATGTCCGGTGCAGGTGGCCTCGACGCCGGGCATGTCCAGCACCGCGTCCAGCACCACCCGCGTCTCGATGGCGGCGATGCCTGGGATCTCGGTGAGGCGCGCTCTCAGCGACCAAGGCGCGCGTTTGAGCGAGCCAAAGACATCTGCCATGCGGTAGGTCTGGTAATAGGCATCACGCGTGCTTTCGAGCGTGAGGATCAGACTACGCGTCATGATCATCATTGCCAGTCCGCAGGCCATGACGAGACCGACCGCCAGCACCTGCCCCTTCATGCGCCCGAGATCGCGCAGCAGTTTCAGATCGAGTGGGGTGAGCATGGCAAAGGTGAGGTGGGATTTGGCAAGTCCCACTCTTTATCAGGGGCTGCCGGGGCCAGGGCTGATCTGAACATAGCCTGTGTAGCTAGGGGCACTGAGCACGGTCTGAGGTGGGCTGGCGGCAGGATCAGGCAGTTGTTTGAGGGTAAAGTAGCCTATGCCGCCGATGCCGCCTTCTAGCTGGATGAAGACGCCCTGGAAGCTTGCGGGACGGGTCAGAGTGATGGCGTTATTGAATGGGTTTGAATCGGTGAGAGTGAAGCTGCCGCTGAATTCGCCAGTGGCGGGATTCACGGTGACGGCGACTTTGGCAGGGTTGAGTTCGATCCCAGTTTTCATCGTGGTGGCACCGCCCACGCCAATGCGAAAGAAGGTGTCTGGCGGTGTGGCGGAACCTGTGTTTGCAAAGATAATACTGGCGTTGTCATTCGCGTCAGTTAGGCCCATGACGATGCTGCCGGCAGGTGTGACGACGGCGCGTCCGCCATCGAATCGAAGGGTGATCGGGCCGATGCCATCGCGGTAGAGCGTCTCGGCTGCTGCGGTCTGAACGGGTTTGAACAGGGTGGCTTGATCGGGTGCCGTTTCGACTAAGACGGGGGCACCTGCCGGGCTGTTTGGGTCTGTGGCAAGTTTTACTGAAGCGAGCACGCTGCCGAGTCGTGTGTAGAGCGCCTGATAGATGACGAATTGCCCCTCCGGCCCAAGCAGACTGCTGCACGCAAAGGCGGTGCCGTCTGGCAGGCGACCTTTGATGTTAAAAGGAGCGCCATTGGTCGGCACGGTGCAGGTGGCAAAGCCACTGCCGCCTGGGGAGCGCGGCTCTGGGTCTAAGTTGGGGGTGATACCAAAGCTATAATTGCCGGCATAGGCGGTGGCGGGATTTGCAGCGGACCAGACTTGCCGCCAGGCCCGCATGGGCACGCTAGTGCCGTTTCCTGAGAAGGGATCAGTGTTGCCGATAGCACCAGCGAGTTCTGGCATGGAGGCATCCATTACGCAGGCGAAGATAAGAGCAGGCTTGCCCGTGCGCTGGATGAGCGCTCTGGCGGTGAGGGTTCCCTCAGTGTCAATGATTGCGCCCGTGAAACTATTGGCGGTGCCAGCATAGGTGAGCTTGCCGGTGAAACTGCCTGTGGCGGTGGTGGTCATCTCAAAGAGCGCGCCCAACTCTGCCTCTGACCACGGGGCTTGGTATTCGAGCGAGCCTTCTGTGATAGGGAGGCCGACATTACGTTCCACATAGCCGTGGAAAGTGCCGATGATTTCGACGGGCAGCGGTGTGGTCGTGATGGTGGTGGTGATGCTGTCGGAGCCGATGGCGTTCGTCGCCGTGATGGTGATGCTGCGGTCCGTGACAGCAACCGTGGGAGTGCCTGAGATGAGGCCGCTGGCGGCATCGATTGTGAGTCCTGCGGGTAAATTCGTGGCGCTAAAGCTGGCCGGGCGGCGGTTACTACCCGGCAGGAACTCGACTTGCTGAGTGAAGGCTTGCGAGACGGCTCCATTGAGCGGTATGAGGTCGAATAACTCGGGCTCTTCGTTGACGATGACAATCCAGTGGTAAGGGCTGATCAGGGACATTGCAGGTCCAGGCAAGCTACTCACCAGGGTGACTTCGCAGAAATATTCACCTTCATCATTTTCACTGATGTTGTTAATCTTGAGTGTCTTCGTGCTGCTGCCAGTGATGCGCGCGTTGTCAGTTACTAGTGCGGAAGGTGCAACACGTGCCCACTGGTAGGTGACGGCTCCGGCTGGGGCGTCGATGTTCAGCGCTAGGCTCACATTCGCTCCTGTTATGGCAGGGGAAAATTTCTCCGCACTATCCATGACGGCAACGTTTGCGATGGGTGAGGTGATGCTGCCGACGCGGTTGGAGATGACTACATCGTACTTGCCGCCATCACTGAGCTTGGCGGCATCAATATTGTAATTCGAAAAGATAGCTCCTGGGATGTCCACGGAGTCGCGCCGCCACTGAAACTTGATGGGCAGTGTGCCTGTGACTTCGAGACTTATGGTGAATGGATTTCCTGTGGTGACTAGTTGTGGCAGCGGCGGCAACGTTATCTGCACGGCTTCGTCGTCATCGGCGATGGTACACAACATGCGGCCAGAGATGACATCGTAGCCTACACCATCTGTTAGCTTGAGATAAAAGACCTCGTCTTGCTCGTCGAGATTATCTGGGGTGATTGTGAGGGTGAAGGAGGCTTCGGTTTGCCCTGGCTCAAAAACGACGGAGGTGGAACTCAGCGTGAAGTCTGGAACTGAGGTGGTCCGGTGCTGGATGCTGATAGCGACTGTGCGGCGGGTGTTAAGCGGCTCGCTCAGGCTGACAGAAATCTGGCGTGCTGGCTCGCTCTCCGATAAGCTGAGAGACTCCTCGGTAAAGCCAATGGTAATAGGGTCGGCCGCTCCAAGGTTTCTGGTGAGAGAAAGGTTTCCCGCTAGGGTTTGAGCATTTGCCGCGGTGATGCCAAGATCAGAGTTGGGCAGCTCCGGAATGGTGAAGACGCCTTTCCCTATGCTTGCCAGTCCACCATCGAGAGGCGTGCTGGGCAGGATGATGCCACTGTAGCGAGCACTCCGGGAAAAGTAGCCTTGGGCGCGGATGAGTCGGCCTGTGTTATCATCAAACAGCGGCGGGCGATTCGGGTCTTCATCCAGCTTGGTGAAGGTACCATTAAAGAGGCCCGTCGTTGCGTTCACGGTGAGGGTGACTTTCATTGGGTTCTCCTCACCGGTGGGAAGAACCGTCTTAGCTGCTGGGGTGATGGTTAGATTTTGGCTGGGAAACTCCGTGCTCTCAGCAGAAGATGAAAACTGAAGCTCGGCATTCAGAAGTACCTCGGGTAGCTCCATGACCACCGCGCCAGATTCAGGCGGCGTGTAGAGTCCACCTCTGACGGCTAAACTTGTCACTGAGAATCCGGAGCGGTAGAGCTTACTGGCGAGGTCGCTGTATTGAAAAGGTTTGTTCCAAGAACAAGTGATGCCGACGGGGTTTGTTGCTGTGCCTTGCGCAACAATGACTGTTGGGGCTGGTGGATCAATGCCTGGCGGGAGTGGCCCACCAGTGTCTTCCTCAGTGGCGAGCTTTACCTGAATCGCTCCGTGTACACTTCCGGGGTTTTTGAAGAGCGGCTGGTAAAGTGCGAGCTGACCATCTGGTCCGAGGAAGGTATTGCAGATGAAAGCCGTGCCATCAGGCATGAGTCCACTGATGTTAAAGGTGCCGGAGGCAGGCACCACAAAGCTGCCGAAGCCTGCGCCCTCGGGTGCGTCTGGGGCACCTCCTTCGCTCGCATCTAGGGCAAAATTGAAACGGCCAAGATAAGCCGTGGCCGGGGCGGTCTTTGTCCAGGCATTGCGCCAGCCCCAGACAGCGACTAATGAGCCATCAGGTGGCGGTTCCTCGTCTGGAAGTGTGGCATTGAAGTCTCTGAGGCTGCCCGCGAAGGTCTGCTCAGTCGAGTCGAAGGAAAGCACAAGATGGAGCGGGGGCAGGAACTTATTGAGCTGCTTCACGAGGGTCCTGCCCACGAGAAAGTCACCCTCGAAAGCAAGCTGGCCATTGAACGGCAGCGTGGTGCCATTGAGCAGCTTACCGCTGAAGCCGCCCGTCGCTGTGGTGAGGATCTCGATGCGCGCTCCGAGATCAGCACGGTCCCAGGGATAAGAATTATTTACTCGGTCAACGATGCCGTGGAAGTTACCCAGCGATCCAACAGGGAAGGGCAGGATGGTGATCACATCTTCGACACTCGTGCTGCCGAGCGGATTCGTGGCGGTGATAACGACTTGCACATTCGTCACAGGAGTCGTCGGCGTGCCGCTGATAAAGCCGGTGTTGGCATTGATGCTCAGGCCCGCAGGTAGGCCAGTGGCGCTGAAGCTGCCAGGTGCTGAGTCGATGTCTTCGTCAAAAAGCACTTGATAGCTATAGGCCTTGAGGATATGCCCATCAGGTAGGTCCAGGTCCGCCACATTGGGCTTTGTGATTGGCAAGCGGAGGCGGTATTCGCCTGTGCTGAGTGCTAGGCCACTGATGTTTTGAGTGATGACACAGTAGTATTCGCCAATGTCAGTATCGGAGAGATTTCGAATGGTCAGTGTAGGTGTGGTGGCCCCGGTTATTCGTGGTGTGGGGCCAGTGTCATCCTCCACCACAGAGCCAGCGAGCTGCCACTCATAGCTGAGTGATCTAGGCGGTCCGGCAGTGAGGGCATTGAAAGTGGCGGTGGCTCCTGGCGTGAGTGCCATGAGCCGAGTGCTCGTGTCCACCACGGCCAGTTCGGCATCGCCAGAGGTCAGTGTATTGATAGCGTTTGAGACCAACACGCGATAGGTGCCCGCCTGGGATAGCTGCATGTTGTTGAGTTGAAGAGGCTTGCTCGTGGCTCCTGTCAGGCTGGTGTTGTTGCGCTGCCATTGGAAGGTCTGATCACTGCCTGCCGCCTCCACGGTAAATTCAGTACTCTCGCCCAGCGCGATTATCTGGGATTGCGGATCAGTGGTAATTTCGATGGGGAAGTCATCATCTTCGATCGTCACCGTCAGCACGCCTTCGCTGAGATCAAATCCTGCGCCATTGGTGATCACGAGCCGAAAGTCTTCATCCTCTTCATCGAGTCCGTCATTCTTCACTGGCACTCGGATGATTATGCCGCTTGAGCCAGCTGGGATCGTTACCGTAATAGATGTCGCGCTCAGATCCGCTGCGACGGCTGTCCCAGGGACAACGTTCACCGTGAGAGTGCGCGCTTCCGTAAGTGGTTCTGAGGTAATGATGAACGCTGTGCCGTCCACTCCCTCAGGCTGGGAGAAAGTTGCTGTATCAAAACCAATCAGCAGTGGTGGCGGAGCATTGGGATTGGGCGTGATGGAAACAACGCCACCCCCGATGAGTGATGTAGTGAGCGTGGTCGGCGGCACAGCCGAGGGATCTGGCAGGTTGGGTGCCAAGTAAAAGCCGCCAGATGTCGCGGTGATGCCGTCATCCACAATCATGCCTTCGTATTTCACCGTGCGAGTCACCTTTTTGTAAATGGCATTGCCGTTCTGGTCTGTGCTTATTTGGCTGTTGAAATCCTGATCCACCAGTGTAAACCCGCCGCTGAATAAGCCGGTGGTAGCATTCACGGTGAGTGTCGTTTTAGCCGGATTGTCCTGGCCGATGGCCATCGTCAGCTTCGCTGCTGAGGTCAGTGTAAAGGTGCTGTTCGGGATGGTTTCGGAGCTTTCCGCCAACCCGTTAAAACTCACTGCGCCATTGTTTGATACGTCAGGTAATCCTGCGGCGACATCACCTGCGGCAGGGGCTTTGTAGAGGCCTCCTGCGGCACTGCAGCTCACAAGGAAGCCCTCTTTATAAAATCGATCCGATGGGGCTGTTTGCGGTGCTTTAAACCAACTGATGGCATCAGAGGAAAGGGTGGCTGACGCGCCATCAACGCCGGGTGTCACAATCAATGTGCCGATGAGGCTACCGGGCTTGGTGTAAAGCGGCTGGTAGATCAGTACTTGCCCCAGGGGGCCGACAAAGGTCGTGGTGCTAAAGGCGCTGCCATCAGGCAATTTGCCAGTGACCGTGACCGCACCACTGGTAGGCACCGTGAAGCTGCCAAAGCCAGTGCCAGCGCCGCTGAGTTCTGTCGCCATAAGGAAGTGCTGCCGCCCTAGATACTGCGTAGCCGGGCGCGTGTTGGCATTCCACACATTCCGCCATCCACTCACTGCAGATGAATCACCATCTGGGTGCGAGATTGTGCCAGTCACCAGATCATCGGAAAAGTTTAACTCCACCGTCAGCGCTGGCAGGCTGCCGCGTGGAATGGTGGTACTGCTCGTGCCCACGCCCACATCGGTGACGGTGATGATGCCATTAAAGCTCAGTGGCGTACCTGCAGAGATGAGCTTGGCGGTGTAGGTGCGATTCGCCAGCGCTGTCAGTTCCAGCCGCGCTCCGAGGTGGGAGTTCGGCCAGGCAGGTGGCTCTGCTGTTCGGCTAACGGTTCCATGATAAACACCGATCACCTCTGGGTCTTGAGCCAGCACCGACTGACACACGCTCCAAGTCAAGATCAGCGTTGCCATGCGGAATGCGAGAGTCCGCCCGAGGTGTAATGAGTAGGGATATGCTGCCATCCGTATGAAGTGCCACGGGCATCTTGAAAGGCGAATGCTTTCCGAGCTGATTCGAGGCTGCAATCTTGGGCGTAAAAGATCGGTTTGATGGAGACCTTGGAGTTCTCTTGCAGCGAAATGCGCTAGCTACTCCGTTGGCTGCTGCATAGCGCATAGAAACGAGCCGACTATCGCCACAATCGTTCACATTATTTTAGGAATATGAGACGATTCAGATGCCAGTAAGATTACCAGATGAAAGGGTAGCCTCCTGTGTGGCAACGATGGGTTGACAGGTCTTCCTTCCCCGTCACCATGTATTCCCCCTGGCCCGGACTCAACCTCTTAGCTCGGCGCGCTTGAAATAACCCCTTCTACGATTTGATCCGCTCCACCCTTCTCTGCCTCGCCGTCCTGTGTGTGAACTCCTTTGCTGGAGAAGTGCCTCTAACCAAGGCCACCCCTAAACCCACCGTGCCGGCAGACAATGTGATCCAAGGCGTGATAACCACGGCCTACACCCACACGGAGGGGGATCATTTGGAATATGGAGCACGCAACGCGACTGGGACAAAATTACTGCACGGTCAGGTCCGCAGTGCTGCTGCTGATTGGTCTGTGTATCCGGTGGGCACGGTTTTCCAGATTCAGGGAGACCCGAGTCTTTACATTGTGGACGACTATGGCTCGGCTCTAGTGGGAACACGCAGGATTGATCTCTACAAGCCGACGACCAGTTCGATGAATCAGTGGGGCACACGAAAGGTTAACATCAGCATCCTCAAGTGGGGTTCGTTTTCGCGCAGCCTCGCTATCCTCAGGCCGCGTGCATTTAAAGCATCGCACGTCCGGGAAATGGTGTCACGCCTCGCTATACGGGCGGCAGCGTGATTGATTTCTAGGGGAGAGCTTTCCTCAGCAGGTTGAGGAAGTTACCGTGCATGATGTTTTCGATGTCGATCTGCTTGTAGCCACGTTTGGCGAGCATGTTGGGGATGCACGAGAGGTCGGCGATGGTGTCCAGATCTTCAGGCGTCTGCTCGATACCGTAACCACCGTCGAGATCGGTGCCGATGCCTGAGTGAGTAGTGTTACCTGCGAGTTGGCAGACGTGGTCGATGTGATCGCAGATGACTTCGAGCTTCAGGCCAGAGGACTGCGGTGTCGTCTTGCCGCGAGTCCAGCCTGGGATCATCATCCAGGCATCCAATGCTGCGCCGATGACGGCACCACGCTCAATGAGGGCTTTGATTTGATCATCGCTGAACTGGCGTACGTCTGGCACGAGCGCACGGCAGTTTGAGTGACTGGCCCAGATGTTTCCCTGGAATATTTCCAGCGCATCCCAGAAGCAACCGTCGGAGAGATGCGTGACGTCGAGAATCATGCCGAGACGATCCATCTCGCGGACGAGTTCCTTGCCGATAGCTGGTAGGCCGCCGATTTGATCATGGCCTAAAGCATAACGACAGATGCCATAATGTGCTGGTCCCATGGCGCGCAGGCCTTGCTGCCAGTGGCGCTCCAGATGCCCGACACTGCGGATGCTGTCGGCACCTTCGAGACTGAGGATGTAGCCGATGGGCTTGTTGTCGTTCGGTGTGCCATCCGTCCAAAGTGAGATCATGGTTTCGAGTCCCTGCCGGTCGGTGATCTGCCGCATGTGCCCATCTTCCTCCATGGCGCGATACCAAGAAAGCTGACCCTGTGTCTGCGCATAGGCCTGCTCGGGAGACATCCAGTTTGCGATGGGGCGCGCGCCGGTCATGCAGCCGGCGAGTTGGGTGGCCACGCACAGCCCCATCTCGGTTTTGCGCATTTCAGGAAAGGCTGTGGTGCCCGAAGCACGGCCTTTGAGATCGCTCATGCCTTTTTCGCGACGCCGAATCTCATGCGCTGGCAGGCGCAGGTCGCGATTGTATTCGAGGGCGTTGAGGCTGAGATCGAGGTGGGCGTCAAAGGTGAGCATGATGAGTGCAAACCAACGCGATCAGAAACGTCATTCGTTCGCAGGCCGAATCATTACTCGTGAAACTGAAGCGCATTGAGCTTCTGATAAAGTTCACTGCTGGCGAGTAGTTCTGTGTGGGTGCCTGTCGAATCAACTCGGCCATCACGCATGACGATGATTTGATCCGCATCCATGATGGTGGAAAGGCGATGAGCGATGGCGATCACGGTGCGTCCCTCGGTGAGTTGGTGGATGGCATCCTGAATGATGCGCTCGGTTTCGGTATCGAGCGCAGAGGTCGCTTCATCGAGCAGGAGAATTGGCGCGTTCCTCAGCACAGCGCGTGCAATGGAAAGACGCTGCTTCTGGCCACCGGAGAGATTGCAACCAGCATCTCCGACGACTGCAGCGTAGCCGCCTTGGATCTGCATAATGAAGTCGTGCGCGTGGGCTTTTTTCGCAGCGGCGATGATCTCCTCTTCTGTGGCATCAAGCCGACCGTAGCGGATGTTTTCGCGGATTGTGTCATGAAAGAGAAACGTGTCTTGGCTGACGATGCCGATGTTTCCGCGCACGCTGTCCTGAGTGACGCTGCGGATGTCCACACCGTCCATGAGCACACGGCCCTGATCAGGATCATAGAAGCGCAGCAGGAGCGAGAAAAGAGTGCTCTTACCCGCACCGCTCGGCCCGACGAGGGCATAAAATTTGCCGGGTTCGAGATTGAGATGGATGCCGCTCACGGCCGCCTTTTCCAGCGGCTGGCCATTCGGCCCACTGTAAGAGAAAGTGATGTTTTCAAAGGTGACGCCACCCTTGATCCGCGGCAGTGCTTTCGCCTGAGGCACATCTCGGATGTCTGGCACGCGGTCGAGCAGGCTGACGACATTGTTGACTGCGTATGCGGTCTTTTGCATGAGCAGGCTGACTTTACTTAGCTCTTTTGCAGGCGGGTAGATTCGAGTCAGTGAGAAGATGACCGTGATGAATTTGTCCGCCTCCCAGTCCTTCCACCACCAGTAGATGAGGCCTGCGGCGATGCCGAGTGAGGCCACGGACTCGACGATGGGTCCGACCAATTCAGAAGCACGCTGCCAGCGGATGGCGTTACGGCTCATGGCGGCGTTGGCGCGTTCAAAACGGGCCACTTCATATTCCTCACGCGCGTAGGATTTCACCAGGCGAATGCCTGTGAATGACTCGTGCATGGCGGTCATCATGGTCCCGGTTTCTAGCTCCTCACTTTTACCTGACTTTTTCACCCGCCTGCCGAGCGCGATCACGGGCAGGATGCAGAGTGGGAATACAAACAGGCTCATGGCCGTGAAGAAAGGGTACTGCGAAAATAGGGTGGCAAGAATGGCGATGATGGTCAGCGGCCTATTCGTCACGAGCTGCACGAGTTGCACGGCATTGGACTGGGCTACGCGCGATTGATTGAAGACCGTCTGCATCAGCTCGCCCGCACGTGAGCTGCTGAAGAATGTCGGAGACTGGCGCAGGATGCTGCGGAAGACATCGTTGCGGATGGCATAGAGCATTTTGTTTCCCACCCAGGCGAGGCAGTATTTGTTCAGGTATTCGAGGAAGCCGTTGGTAAACAAAAGCACGGGAATGAAGGCGCACGCGATCAGCACACCGGTGATACCTACCGGTGTATCTTTGGCGATTCCGAGTATCTCCGCGATGTTCAGGTTGATGCCGAAAGGTAGATCAATTTGAGTTCCAAGTGTCTGCGATTGCCCCTTGAGGACCATGGAGAAAATGATCTGGAAAGCCATCAGCATCACCGCGTTGAAACACGCAGCGGCGACACCGATGAGGATGCCCAGGATGAAGCGTCCTTTCAGCGGTTTCAGATAGGGCAGGATGCGCCGAACGGGCATCTTAAACTCGTCTTGTGAACTAGTGGGCTGAGAGGAAGTGGGGGTGGCTGCCATGAGGTCTGGGGAGGGTGCCCGACTCTAACTCACGCGGGCTGCTAAATCGCTACCACGCTCCTATGGGAGCGTCGAGTTTGAATTGTCCAGCGGGAGTCCAGAGATTGCGGCGGTCACTTACCAAAGCTTCGCTTCATGACTTCCTTTTCCCACATCTCCATTTCACGCTCGATAGAGCTTTTCCCCCTTCGGTTTTCCAGCACCTCAATGTAGGCCCAGTAGGCACAGCTGAATGATACGGCGATAAACAGGAAGGAGAGAATCCCACACATGATGGCCATTTGCCTCTCATGAGATTTTCTGGCATCACGGTCTGAGTCTGACTCCATAATGGAGAGGAAATCTATCCAGAGCAGACGCCATCTCTTCGGGTCGCTCACCACATTGAGGCAGGCGAAGCTTAGAGCTAACGTCAGTATGGCAGTGATAGCGAAACCGATGGGCATGACAGGCAGTTGATTGTGTCTGCTATCGTCGGGTGCTTTTGAGCGTCAATGTTTTTCTCCGCAGTCCATGCCTGATTCTGCATTTGCATTTTTCCTGTGTAGGACCCCTGACATCGGCTCATGGGCACGTTCAAAGAACATGGCCCACGCCGCAAACTGAAATCACGCAATACAGCCTGGTGCGTTCGCTCGCCAAAGGCCACCGTGCCTTGGGTATCACACCCAATGTCATCTCGGTGCTGAGCATGGTTTGCGCCATGTGAGTCATGACTTGCTCTGGATTGCACCGGGATGGTATGGTTGCTGTGGAAGGCAGAAAGGCCAGTGCCGTCGGCCCATCTACAATGGATCCCCAGATCGCGCTGATCGTCATCGCGGTGAGTGCCATCTGCGCCTGCATCCGGCGGCTGCCACTCACCTTGCGGCAGCTACATTTGGCATAGCACGCCATCGCTCAGGATTTTGGCGCGCAGTCCGCCGTGACCCTTCATTGCGTCTTCTGCACCTTCGGCGAAAGCTTGATTCATCCAGTGGCAGGGTGCGCTTTCCTGGGTGCCAAAAAAGCGCACGCCTTGCACCTCAAATTCCTGGTCGATTAGGGTGTTTAGTTCCACGCCTTTGGTGATGATGTTACGCCTGAAGACAGAAGGCGGCACGCCCATGATCTGAAATTGCTCACAGAGACGCTCATAGACTTCATGGCTAAAGAAGGTGACTTGGCCCTTGTAGTCCTCTTTGAAATCAAAGAAGCGATCCCCGACTAAACCCTTACCTGTCACGCATTCGACTGAGTCCACCTCGACCATCGAAGCCTGCCCGGCGGGCTGACCGTGATGACCGAAGAAATTGTGCTCAGGTGAAAGGTAAAGGTGCAGGATATGCATGGGGCATCTGTCTCACTGAGAAACGATCAGGCCAAGCTCGAATCAAACCTTTGCTTCCCGGCCTCTTTCTTTGCCTAATACGATCATGAACGAAGAACGGATCATTCGCATTGGCATCGTAGGCGCAGGCAGTATCGTCAAGCAGCGGCATCTGCCGGGCCTGCGGGCGCTGCCCAATGTTCGCATCACCGCTGTCTCGAACTCGACTCTGGCCAGTGCAGAGGCCTTTTGTCGTGACTTTGCAGCTGAGGCAAAACCCATCACCCGCTGGGAAGACGTGGTGGATAATAACGATGTCGATGTGGTCTGGGTCGGTGCCCATCCGCACATGCATCACGACGCGACCTGTTACGGCCTACAATGCGGCAAGCATGTCTTCACTCAGGCGCGCATGGCGACCTCCCTGCAAGAGTCAGAGCGCATGTGGGAAAAGGCGCTGACCTTTCCGGAACTCGTCACTGCCATCTGCCCAGCGCCGCAGGGCATGAAGGGCGGAGAGATGGTGAAGAAGCTGCTGGCAGAAGGAGCCATCGGCACGCCTTACCACGCGCTGCTGCATAGCTTTAGCGCCGCCTGGCTTGATGCGTGCCAGCCTGCGCATTGGCGTCAGCAGATAGAGGTCAGCGGCGTGCAGATTCTGACGCTCGGCATCTACACGGAAGTATTGCAACGTTGGTTGGGCCACATTGTCGAGGTCGAAGCACGCGGTCAGGTGGTGATCACGGAACGCCAGGGTTACGACGTGGAGACACCGGACTTCCTACACGTCATGGCGCGCTTCCGCAGTGGCCTGGAGGCGACGCTGCTCTTCAGCGGAGTCGCCGCTCATGCGCCCACAGACAAGCTTTGGCTCTTCGGCAGTTCAGGCACGCTAAGCTATGATTTTGTGACAGATGAGATCACGCTCGGCAAACCCGGCAGTGCCGCAGAGATCGTGCCCGTGCCGTATGAAATGCAGCGCGAGTGGACCGTTGAGCGTGACTTCATTCAGGCCGTGCGCGACCCATCTACCCAGCGTCCGAAGCCCGACTTCACAGAGGGAGTCTGCTACATGCGTGTGGTCGAAGCCGTGTGGGAAGCCATGGAGACGCGTGCTGCCGTGAAGTGCGTGTAATGCATGGACTGAGCCCGATGGGGATGCGGGACGCGGTCTTGATTCAGGCCTTCAGCTCGCAGCTTCTTATTTGTTGAAGCTTTTTTCTCCGATGGTGCGCGGTACAGGGTTCGAACCTGTGACCCCTACCATGTCAAGGTAATGCTCTACCACTGAGCTAACCGCGCGGGATCGGAGGGCTGCTTTCATACTCGGCAAGGTAAGAGGGAGCAACTTGTTTTTGTCTATTGGTTCACTCTTATTTAGAGTGAGCCTGCCGTTCATGTTCAGCCTCGCTGACCTTGTCTCTGATGGAGATTCAGATGTCCAGATGCGCACTGTATCTGCCATTGAAGGATGTTAAATACCGCGAGGCGTGATCCCCTTTGGTCACTTCACCTGCACGGGATGCATGAGGTAGGCGATGAGGTCGCGGATCTGATCGGGCTGGAAGGCGAGGAGGAGGCCTTCGGGCATCATGGACATGGGGGATGTTTCGGTTTTGACAATCTCGGAGTGGTCAAGGGTCAAGGACTCGGTCAAGGTGCGGAGCGTCAAGGTTCGTGGGTTGGTCTCGGCGATGACGCCACTGAGCACGCGGCCATCTTTGAGAGTGAGCAGACTTATGCGGAAGTCGGCGCTGACGACGCCACTGGGGTCGGCGATGTTTTCCAGCAGGTAGTCGATATTCGCACGACCTGAGCCGGTGAGGTCGGGGCCAATCTTTCCTCCCTGGCCATACATCTGATGGCAGGCACCGCAGACGGCGGTGAAGAGCACGCGGCCCTGGCTGAGATTGGCCTTCGCAAGCGTGGCGGCATCGAGCTGCTTTTTGACCTTCTCGATGAGCTGTTTCTTGTCAGCAGCGGACTCGCGGAGTTCGCCCCAGATTTCGGTGAGCTTGTTGGTTAGGTCTTTGTTTTCGAAAGCGCGAATCTGGCGGGCGTGGAAGGCGGTGACTTCGCTGCGGGTGATCTGGCCTTTGGCCATGCTCTCAAGCATCGCGGCGGCCCAGGCTGGGCGGGAGACGAGGGCATCGAGCACGGCGGGACGGTCGGTGGTGGAGAACTTCCGGTAGTCCTTCACGAGTCGCTGAGCGATGGCAGGATCATCAAACAGCGTCAGCCCGCGCACGGCGGAGACATTGAGCCCACGCACCTCGATCAGTGACTCGCACAGCGCGCGGAGATCGGCGGGGCGGGCTTCGATGAGAGTCTTCAAAGCGGCCTCGCGGGTGGGCAGATCGGCCTGGTCATCGAGCACGATTTTCTTCACGTCATCGAGTGCTCGGCCATCGCCAAAGAGGATGGAGAGGTCGCGGATGAGGTTGGCGTAGCATAGCTCTCCATAGCTGGGTTTCTTGGAGATGGCGGTGTTCGAAGAATCTCGGCTCTGAAGAGCCAAGCTACGGAACTTCTCCCAGGCCTCGGGCTTCGGCACTTTACGCAGACCTTTGAAGGCTTCGGACATGCCTTCGAGAATGGCTTGGAAGTTCGGAGCAGCGGCTTCAGCCGGCTCTTTGAAGGTGGCAGGCTCAGGAGACTTTGTTCCGCCTAAAGACGGTGCTCCGAACGAAGAAAGCAGTGCATTCAGAGACTTGGGCTGCGTGGCAAGACTGCGGGTGAGCCACTTCAGTGTCTTCGGCCAGGTGCAATGCGGCGCGAGCTTTACCAGCGAGGCGGGATCATGCTTCGCCAGCGGGCTGATGCCGAACCAGACCATTGAGGGCAGGAAGGGATCGTTGGCATACTTCGCGTGCTTCAACAGCTCGATGGCAAGCGCAGAGCGGTTCTTCAAAGGCAGACGCTGAAGCGTGCTGGCGAGGGTTAGGTGGACGAGGCTGGAGTTGTCGGTGCGGGCAAGATTGAGCAAGGTTTCGGCATCCCGGATTTCATGGATCGCCTGCGGATGCGGCGCGCCTGTGATGAGGTCGATGGGCCAGAACTGCGTCATCTCGCGGATCGCCAGCACGCGCTGATGTTCATCACCTTTGAGGTCAGCTTTCGGCCACGGCTTCCGCCATGCGAAAGGCGTCTCGGGCTTCTTCACCTCACCATAGCTGATGCGGAAGATACGGCCGCTGGTGCGATGTACGCCGGTGCTGTCGTGGCATTCGCCTGTGTCGCTCCAGTCGAGAATAAATCCGCTGCCGTCGGGGCCGGTGCTGATTTCGATGCCTCGGAACCAGGGATCATCGCTGAGGAAGAGACCGGGCTCGTGCTTGCCGACGTAGCCGCTGCCGTTGCGCTCAAGCCGCTCCACATTGGCACGGCGGCCGTGCATGTTGAGCGTGAATAGCTTGTTGCGGTATTGGTTGGGCCATTGGTCGCCCTGATAGATCATCATGCCGATGTGGGCATGACCGCCGCCGAAGTCGTTTGCCTTGCCGTCGCGCGAGTCGCTCCATTTGCCGCTGCGGTCGTAGTGGTAGTGATCGGCGATGGTATCGAGCTTCTCATACACATACGGATTCATCGTGCTGGAGTCGGTGAGATGCGCGCCGGGGATGAGATGCCAGAGATGGCCGGTGACGGTGTTGATGAAGAACATCTCGCCATTTTCATCCCAATCATGACCCCAGGGATTGGTGGTGCCGTGCGTGAGCACCTCGACGATTTTCCGCTCGGGATGAAAGCGCCAGATTCCGCCCTTCATGGGGATGCGTTGATCATCCGGCGTGCCCGGCATACCGAGCAGGCCTGGGCAGGAATGCCCGCAGCGGCCGTAGAGCCAGCCGTCAGGGCCCCAGCGCAGGCCGTTGGCAAAGTTGTGGTAATTGTCCTTGGCCACGATGAATCCATCGATCATCACTTGCGGCGGACCGTCGGGGATGTCGTCGCCATTGGCATCGGGGATGAAGAGCACCTGTGGCGGGCACATGAGCCACACGCCACCGCGCCCGACCTCCACACTGGTGAGCATCTTCACGTCATCGGTGAAGACCTTGCGCGTCTCTGCCACACCGTCCCAGTCCTTGTCTTCGAGGATGATGACGCGGTCCTTCAGGTCGAGATCGAAGCGCTTCGCACGCTCAGCATAAGTGTAGTTCTCCGCCACCCACATGCGGCCCTTGTGATCCCAGGCCATGGCGATAGGATTCTGCACATCTGGTTCGGCAGCAAAAAGCGTGGCTTTAAAACCAGGCGGTAGTTTGAGCGACTTCAGCGCGTCTTGAGGAGACATCGGCTCCGGATCACCCGGATCACTATTGTAGAGAGCCGGGAAGTCAGCCTGGGCGCACTGCGCCAGAAAAATAAGCAGCAGGGCGATACGCATGAGAGAAGGTTCAGTTCATTTACTTCGAGTGCAGTAAACGCGCTGTAAGTCGCGCAGTGATTAGAGCTTTGTGTAGCCGACGCTTTCGCAGGGCATGTCCCAGAGCCTCTTCAGTTCGGCATCGAGCTTGGTGATGCTAAAGCTCACGCCAGCCATCTCCTGACAGGTGACGATGTTGTCCACGATGGTCTGATGTACCTTGAGGCCACGAGCTTCGAGGATCGGCTTCGCGGCACGCAGCATGATGAGCAGTTCCATCATGTGAGTGGACCCGAGGCTGTTCACAAAGAAGACGATTTCATCACCTGCATCGAGCGGCAGGTCATCAGCAAAGAGGAGGTCGAGGATTTTTGGAGCGAGTTCATCCGCCGTACACATGGGGATCAGGCCGACGCCTTTTTCACCATGAATGCCCATGCCGAGACCGATCACATCATCCGCAAGATCAAAGGTCGGCGCACCAGTGGCAGGAATGGAGCCGGGCTTGGTGGAGACACCGACGGTGCGCGTCATGTCATTTGCCTTTTTGGCGATGCGCACCAACTCATCGAGACTGTCCACGACCTGAGCCGCTGCACCCGCGAGCTTCACCACGGGTACGAGTCCCGCCACGCCACGGCGATTATGCTTCTTATCCGGCGGTGCCGAGCACACATCGTCATTGATGATGACCGTCTTCACCATAATGCCTTCATCAGCGGCGAGTTCAGCGCCGATGTCGAAGTTCATCACATCGCCCGCGTAGTTGCCATAGAGATAGAGCACGCCCTTGCCACGATTCACCGCGACGGTGGCCTCAAGAACGATGTCCGGCGGCGGAGCAGCGAAGATGTCACCGACAGCAGCACCATCCGCCATGCCTTTACCGACAAGCCCGTGATAGATAGGCTCATGACCAGCACCACCACCGACGAGCAAGGCAGGAGCATCTGGACGCAGATCATTCATGATGATGGAGCGGCGACCCACACCGCGTGCCTTGCCATCATAAGCAAAGACAAGACCTTCAAAGAGGTCGTCGGCACATTTCAGCGGGTCATTGATGATCTTCTTAGCGGAGTTGGTGCTCATAGGGAAAGGCGTGTTGGATTAATGGGGCGCTAGGATTAGCGGGCACGGTTGATATTGTCAAAGCTGGAAGCGCACGGATGAATGCAGAACGCTTTTATCACGGTCTGAACAATAAACTCCGTCGTGTTGAACAAGGCCCAAGCAATGTCCTGGCTGGAGGTTTGCGGAGATTCAGCGACATGCTGCTGCGCTCGGGTCTGCTCGGTGGCGGAGGGCAGTCGTCCGATGAGTGAGAGGAATAGGGCCTCCACATCACCCGCTGATGCACAGGCGTTTTGAACCATCACGCTGTTCATCATGAAGCGCGCCAGCTCATGTGAAACGGGTGTCACGCTTTCATCCGTCCACTCGCGCGTGCCACGACCCAGCATGCGCAGCGGATGTTCGGCTGTCGGCACCTGAGGCAGTTCGGCGGACATCTTTTGGCCTGACATTCGGGTGGCCAAAGCATCCCAGATCACTTCAGATGGCAGGCGTCGGATGTGCGGTGCCGGAGCCATGTAACAGCCGTTCCATTCCGTGTTGTAGTGAATGCCTGCTCGATTGTAGGCCGTCGTATTGGCAAGAATACGCTGAAATTCGCCAATACGACCACCACAGAGGAGAAACTCCTTGGTCAGCGTATTGGTTGGCTGGGAGTTGTCGGATGCCTGATGGAAGTCACTGCCGATCCAGGTAAGCTGACTTCTATTACAGGCTCCGAAACAAAGGCTGCTGAGATTCAGTGGAAAAGGCTCCGCAGGAATTTCATGCCAAGCGGGGGCAGCCTCCACACCACCTGTCGTGTGATTCACCATCAGCCCAGGCATGCCAAAGAGACTGCTCCAAACGCGCAGAGCTGCCACGGTGGCAAAGCGATGGCTTTGTTCATCGGTGACCCACTTGGCGACTTGCTGATGCTTTTCCCTGCCAGGCCCGACAGTTGGAACTTTCTGGCGACTCATCGTCAGCAATTTTGGTTTCACCACATCTCCCGGTTTGCCATCACTATAGAGATAGTCCTTCGGCAGGAGCATTTCACCGCTTTCCGTAAAACAAGCGGCAAAGGCGTATGCCTCACGTTGCGTGTGGTTGTTGTAGGGATGGTCGTGGCACATCGCGCAGTACAAATCCTCTCCCAGCACCGAGAACGCCACTTCGACGCCGGTGCGCATCGCATTGCCTTGATTGCGATGATTCACATGGCGCTCACCGATCATGTAAGTCAGGATTTGGGCAAAGGGCATGTCTTCCGTCGCTGCCTTGTGCAGCCACGCTATCACCTCGGCATCGTCCTTTACTCGAAACGCCTCCGCCAGCATTTGGAAGCGCACCTCTGCGGCTCCAAGTTCCTTGATCAGCGCATTCGTCAAACGTGCGCGCTTGTCAGTCGTCTTGTCTGCGACAAACGCACGCACCTCGTCCGGCTTGGGCAGACGTCCGGCGAGATCAATGCATGCTCTGCGCAGGAAGGTCGTGTCATCCGCTTCGGGAGGTAGGGCAGGCAGATCCCAAGTTGTGCTCCGTGCGTTTGTCAGCTCATACTCATTCATCAATCCAATATCGATGCGCGCTGCCGCAGCCTGTGGCGCAGACACCTCTTGAGGTTCTTTTGCTGGTGAACATGCGGAGATGGAGAGGGCACAGATCAAAAGTAAATGGGACGCATTCATCCTCTCCACAACGACTGACGGCTGATTCCATTAGCCGTAACGCATTCAACGTCCTGCCAGAGAGCTGTCGGGCAGGCCAAAGGCGTTTTCGATGATATTGATCTTGGGCAATTCACCACCAGTGAGTACGACTTCTGCGATGTCGAAGCGGGTGGCGATGCGCGGGTTGCCCAGCAGCCGGAGCCAGTCGAGTGCGCCGCGTTGGATGAGCTGCTGCTTGTCTTTTGTTACGGCATCCGCTGGGCGGCCAAAGGCGGTGCTGGTGCGCGTTTTCACTTCGACAAAGCTGAGTGTTTTGGCGTGACGCGCCACGATGTCCACCTCACCGCGATGCAGTCCGCGATAGTTCCTAAAAAGTACGCGGCGACCATGACGACGGAGATGCTTGGCCGCGAGATGTTCGCCGAGAAGACCGATCTCCGGGCGACTCAATTTGATGCCAAGCAGGCTTGGTGAGAAAGGCTTGTCGAGCGAGACGAAGCGCAGCAGGAAAAGCCGGAGACGCGGAGTGCGGCAGAGCTTTTGGCGGAGCTGCCGCACGCGGTCAAAGAACTCCGTCAGGTCTGGGGCTGGCTCACTCATAGCCCGAGACGACAAAGGCTGATCTCACCGCTGAAACACACGTCCACATCGGAGCCTGCAATACGCGGACGCTCTCCGTAGCTGGCATTGTAGTGATAACCATCTGCATGACTGGCGTAGCTTACATTCATAGGTGAGCGCTCGGGCTTGCAGAGCTTCACAGCGGGCATCTGCATTTCGCCGGGTGGATGATGCGGATAGTTGGCGCACCAGTATTCCCCATCATCTAGCGGCTGGCTTACCAGCGTGGTGAAAAGTGAGTGCGTCCACTGCGCCACGCGATCCCAATCCACGGCGAGGCTGCGGATCAAGTAATGCGAAAACGCGGCAGCTTTGATCTGATGATAAGCAGCCTCACGCGCGGCGGCGCAGGTGCCGGAGATGAAGATATCCTGCCCGAGATTGCCGCCTGCGTTCACACCCGAGAGCACCCAGTCTGGCTTTAAATCGAGGGCAAAAAGTCCCAGTCGAACACAGTCCGCAGGTGTGCCGTGCACGGCCCAGCGCTGCTCGCCGCGCGCTTCGATTTTCAGCGGCGAATGCGTGGTGATACGGTGCCCGCACATGGACTGCTCATTGGCTGGTGCTACCACACTGAAGGTCCCGCCGGGAATCATGCGCACGGCTTTTTCCAGTGCGGCCAAGCCTGGGGCGTCGATGCCGTCGTCGTTGGTGAGTAGGAAATGCACGGCGGCTTATTTCTTGAAATAGCCGCGCTGCTTTTCGCTGATGGTCATTCCGTTTTTCTCCATGACCTTTAGCATGTCTTCCCAGACCTCACGCTTGGCTCGTAGGCCACCGCCAGCGAGCCGCTCTTCACGCAAGATGTAGCTTGGGTGATAGGTGACCATGGTCGGGATGCCCTGCACATCATAAAACTTTCCGCGCAGTCGCATCACGCCTTCGCCGATGCCCAGTCCTTTGCAGACGGATGCTCCGAGCGCGATGATAATCTTTGGCGCGACGATGGCGATTTCTGTGAGGACGTAAGATACGCAGGCTGCCATTTCTGCATCTGTCGGCGCTCGATTAGTGCTGCCTTGATCGCCGTTGATGGCGGGGCGGAATTTGCAGATACTGCTGAGATAGACATCACTCCGCTTCAGTCCCATCGCAGTCAGAATGCCGGTGAGCTTTTGACCAGCAGGGCCTACAAAGGGCTCGCGTTGAAGCTCCTCTTCATCGCCGGGCGCTTCGCCGATGAACATGATTTGTGCCTCGGGATCGCCTACCGAGAAGACCATGGTTTCCCGCAGCGTGCCAAGCTCACGAGCCTGTGGGGATTGCTCAGCGATGGCTGCCAATGCTGCCAGCTTCTCGGCTTTAGAATTGCCACTTACCGTGATCAAAGCAGGCGACTCCATGATAGATGCCTTTCGCGTAGCAGGTCTGTCAAAAGTGGCCGCTATCGGAGTGCTGGCGCGCTCCACTTTGGATTCAGGTTTGGCTGCGGGTCGTGCTTGCGAGAGAGGCTGAGCAGCGGGCTTCTTGCGCCCCTGCATCTGGTCGAGCAGCCCTGGTTTCAAGACGACATGCGTCTGCCCGGCCAGCACGCGCTGCTCCAGATAGTGTTTTAACAAACCGGCGGCTTGATTCGACATGCGCGGATAACTGGCGAGGTCTAAAGCGGACTCAAGCGCGAGTTCCTCATGATCATAGAGTTGGGGTTGCGCAAAGTTACAGCAGCGAGAGATCTGGCACGAGATCCAGCCCTGGCATGTTGATGAAATGCTGATCAGGAGAAACGAGCGTGGCCCCCACACGCATCGCGCAGGCAGCGATTGTGATGTCAGTCACTGGCGGCCACTTGCCCTTTCGCCCCAGCCTCCAGCCCAACTCGCTGACCTTGCGCCACAGATTCGGGTCAGACGGGATCTCGGGCACAATGTCAAAAAATTGCTCCATCTGCGCGTAGCGGCTGTCTTCTTTCATCCCTCTTAGGACCTCCGCACGGACGACGCCGCAGTTATAAAGTCTGCCAGCGAGTAGATAGGGAGCCAAGACTTGCCTTGGATCTTGGCCAGATCTCATCAGACTTATATAGATGGCTGAATCGACAAGGATGTCAGTAGTCATTTGGTGCGTGCGCGTTTGGTGGTGGCATACTTGAGTGAGACAGGGCTCATACTGCGCATGGCGATCACATCATAACTTGGATCAACTGCTGCCTTAGCTTCTTCTAAGGTCCAGGGTGTCTCCACGATTTTATTGATGGTGGCGATTCTGAGAGCCTCGTTCAAAGCCCAGTCGATGGTGTCTTTTCTGGTTTTGAAGCCACCTATTTTCATGACGGCATCTAACTTTCCTTCGTTAATCTCAATGGTAGTTTTCATCAGGAGGCATAAATATGGGCATAAGTATGGGTGGTCAAGTTTTTGACGCAATTTATCACAGTCTGCATCGTTGAATGCGCTCTTATGCAAAGATCCTGTCTGCTTCTCTTTCTCACCACCGCCTTCATTCATGCTGAAACCTGTGCCTGCACGATCCCGGTCTTCCGCTATGCGCTGGATCGCTGGGAGGCGGATAAATTTCACCTCGTGCTGCCAGCATCGGCATCTACTGACAGCGCGCTGACGGATACTCTGCGCCCGCTGCGTGCCAATGGACAAGCGAATCTGGACATCACGACCTCTAAAGATGCTGTCACTGCTGTGCTGAACTCCTCACGCGACAGTGACAAGCCTGTATGGACCGGCATGCTCGACAAAGCCATGCTTGAGGCATTGCTCGACTCGCCAGGGCGGAAGAAGATCATCGAGCAAATCCTCACCGGAGATTCTGCCATCTGGGTGATCGTAGAAGGCGACACGCCTGAGGACAAAGTAGCTGTCGAGCGTATCGAGAAGCGGCTGAAGTTTCTGGAGCAAGTCGCCTCACTGCCAATCCAAGATCCCAATGATCCCGACAGCCAACTCGGGCCTGGCCCGGCCCTGAGGTTGAAGTTTGCCACGCTGCGTCTGAGTCGTGATGATCCCGCTGAGAAGGTGCTGATTTCCATGCTCGCTGGACCCAAGGGCCTGATTGATCCTGCGAAGACTAGCTTTGCCGCTGCCGTGTTTGGTAAAGGCCGCGTGCTCGGCGCTTGGCCGCTCAGTGATCTGGATGACGCATCACTGGAAGATGCCTGCATGTTCCTCGTCGGCCGTTGCGGCTGCCGCATTAAGAATGAAAACCCTGGCTGGGATCTGCTGCTGAATGTGGATTGGGTGAAAGCACTGGAGGCGGCAGGAAAGCCAGTGGCGTCACCACAGGCGAGCGCTCCAGAGGCAGTGGTCATCAAAACTCAAGTTGATGTGTCAGATCTCACGCATCGCTCTGATGTTGTTTCCGTTGCTGAAAAGCGGAAGCCTCTTTTGATCGCAAGCGCGGGTCTGTTTCTAGCGTCTGTTGTCTTTTTCTTTCTGCGTGTTCGTTCCAAACCTTTATCTCCTCCATGATTCGTAAAATCATCGCTCTTCTGCTCGGCGCTGCTGCCGTAGCACTCTTGGTTATCGCCTTGCGTCAGCCTTCAGGTACTAACTCAGCTCTGACTGTCTATTGTGCGGCAGGTTTGAAGAAGCCTATTGAAGCCGCCGCGGCAAAGTACCAAAAGGAATTTGGCACGCAGATCGAGCTGCAATTTGGCGGCACGGGCACACTGCTTTCGCAGCTTCGAATTGCTGGTAAAGGCGATCTCTTCATCGCCGCTGATGACGGCTCGCTGGGTGATGCCACTAAGCTAGATGTCATCCGCGAAGTGCTGCCTCTCGCTTTGCAGCATCCCGTCATCGCTGTGGCCAAAGGCAACCCCAAGCACATTGCCACGCTGGCGGATTTGGAGAAGGCAGACATCAAGCTCGCGCTGCCGAATCCTGAGGCGGCAAGCATTGGCAAAGTGGCCCAAAAGATCCTCGGAGCACGCTGGGACATGCTGGCGAAGAAAGCCGCTGTGATGAAGCCTACCGTCACCGAAATCGCTGCCGATGTGAAAATCGGAGCCAGTGATGCCGCGCTTGTTTGGGACAGCACCGTGCCACAGTTTGACGGGCTCGAAGTCGTCACACTGCCCGAGCTTTCCAGCCATGCGGAGAAAGCCAGCGCCGCCGTGTTGAAGTCTGCCAAGTCCTCGGTCGATGCCTTGAAATTCGCGCGCTACCTTGCCGCTCCAGAGAAGGGCGGAGTGCTCTTCCAGAAGCTCGGCTTCCAGCCTGCGGGCGGGGATAAATGGGCCGCGAAGCCTGAACTCTTTCTCTACAGCGGCGGCGTGAATCGTCCTGCCATCGAAGGTCTCGTGCAGGACTTTGCCAATCGCGAAGGCATCAGCGTCACCACCGTCTTCAATGGCTGCGGCATCCTCTGTGCCGCCATGAAGACGATGAAGGACTCGACGAACCCCAAGTTCCCTGACGTGTATTATGCTTGCGATGTCTGCTTCGTCCCGCCCGTGGCCGAGCACTTCCCGGAAGCGGTACTTCTGACCGAGGCGGAGATCATCATCGCCGTGCCAAAGGGCAATCCAAAGGGCATCAAAACACTCGCTGATCTCGCCATGCCGGGTCTGCGGGTTGGGCTTTGCAATGCGGAGCAATCCACGCTTGGCTTCATGACGGCGGGCATTTTGAGGTCGATGAATATCTTCGATAGTGTCAGCAAAAACGCCTCCAGCCAAGTGCCCACGGGCGATTTCCTGGTCAATCAACTCCGCACTGGCTCGCTCGATGCCGCTGTCGTTTATCGCACCAACATTCAAAAGCAGGCCGAGCACTTCGATGCCATCCCGCTTCCTGCTGATAAAGCAAAAGCCGTGCAGCCCTTTGCCGTGCGTGTGAACTCACCGAACCGCGAGCTTGGTCGCCGCTTGCTTGCTTATCTGCGCGCACACAAAGAGAGCTTTGAGAAAGCCGGCTTCGTTTGGCGTGGCGATTCTGTGCCAGTGAAGAGCAGCAAGCTTGAGATTCCAGATTACCTAAGGCAGAAATGAGCCATGCGCAGCCGCTCCATCACGCTTCTTCTTCTGTCACTGCTTTGTGCGTGTCGCCCCGCTACCTTGCCGCATTTGGCCACCTAGCCACCGCCGGTGAATCTGCCTGCTTCCGTGCAGCAACTCACTCCAGAGCAGAGCGCCGCATTGATTCAAAGCACGCCTGATCTCGTGATCGTCGATCTTCGTGAAGATTGGGAACTCAAAGCAGAAGGCATCATCGCGGGTTCGCAGCACATCGACTATCTCAACAGCAAGCTCTTCGCGGAGAGCATCGCCAAACTCGATCCAAGCAAATCGTATCTTTTTTACTGCGCCATCGGTGGTCGCTCTCAGCTCGCGGCTTCGGCCATGGCAGCCAAAGGTTTCACGCGCTTTTCGCTCATGGCCGGAGGACTCGACGCCTGGATACGGGCGGGGAAGACGCTGGTGAAGTGATGATCACCGGCACGCTTCCATAGCCATAGAAGCGGGTCTTTCCGCCCGGCTTTGGCAGCACAAAATCAAACACACTCACGCCCGTGCGCTTTTGGCCTTCGTAGCTGCGGCCATCGCTGGCTCCGAAGATGACCGGCTTTCCTGTCTTAAAATGTTTGCCGAGATAAAGCATCACATGCGTCACTGGGATCTTGCGTGTCGTTGCCTCATAAGTGCCTGACCAAAACAGCAGATCACCCGGCTTCAGATTCACAAACTCCGCATGTGCCAGTGAGTCCGCCTTCTCGATCTTGTGCAGCGTGCTCTTCTCCTGCACCCAGCCGCACATCTCATCAGATTGCCTCGGCGTGTCCGCATGGCCCGCTTGCTTCAGTAGATGGTAAATGGTCCCCGAGCAGTCCATGCCGCCTGCTTCCGGGTCTGATGACGCAAAGGTGTAGGTCAGTTTCAGCCGCGTCATTGCCAGCGCTTCGCGGATCAGTTTTTGCACGGACTCCGGTGCCTGAGCGTACTCAGCTAGTTCTCCGACCTCCATCGAACTCACTGCCGCCGGTTTACGCACCTCTTCCTCAGCCCATGCAGTCGCAGACAAGAGGCAAACAATCATGAGCGCTTTGATCATGCTCAGAGCATGGCGCAGGCTTGCTAAAATGCATCTCTCATCTCTCCCCAGTTGCCAGCTTTCGCACCTTGCGGCTTGGTGACGTCTCTCATGTCCACCTCGTCCTCTTTGGAGATCAAAGCCCTCGTCACCGGCGGTGCCGGATTCATCGGTTCCCACATCGCACAGGCACTCTGCGCGCGCGGGGCCAAAGTCATCGTGCTCGACGACCTCAGCACGGGTGATGCCACGGCCAATCTCGCTTGGTCAGGGCAGGGGGATCAGGTCGAGTTCGTCCAGGGCTGCATCTGCGACACCTCATTGATCACCAAGCTCGTTGCGGGCTGCGACTGGGTCTTCCATGAAGCCGCCATCGCCTCCGTGCCACAGTCCGTCGCTCAGCCGGTGGAAAGCAATGCCATCAATCTCGAAGCTTCAATAAAACTTCTCGTCGCCGCGCGCGATGCCAAAGTGAAGCGCTTCATGTTTGCCTCATCCGCCGCGATCTATGGCGATAGCGAAGCCCCACTGAAACAGGAATCCGATCCTGTCCTGCCACTCACGCCCTACGGTTTGCAGAAGTATGGCAGCGAGCGCTACGGCCAGATCTTCCATCAGCTCTATGGCCTGGAAACCGTGGCGCTGCGTTACTTCAATGTCTTCGGCCCACGCCAGTCCTTCACCTCGGCCTACTCCGGCGTCATTGCCAAATTCTGCACGATGATGCTCAAGGGCGATGCCCCAACCATCTTTGGTGATGGTCTGCAATCGCGCGACTTTGCTTACATCGACAACGTCGTCGCCGCGAATCTCCTCGCCGCCGAGCAGCCTGCGGCAAACGTCGCCGGGCGAGTCTTCAATGTTGCTGGCGGTGTCAGTGTCACCCTGCTGGATCTGGTGAATGAGCTGAATCACCTCACCGGCCAGTCGCTCAAGCCCACGCATCAGCCCGCACGGAGTGGCGATATCAAAGACTCCGCTGCCGATCTCACCGCCTCTCGTCGTGATCTTGGGTTCGATCCGCAGGTGTCTTGGCAGACAGGGTTGCGGCACACACTCGACTTCTATCGTTAAGCCATGACTCTCGCCGCCGCTGCCGCCGTTCTGCCATCTTACTGGATGGTGCTGCCCTTTGCCGCCCTGCTGCTGTGCATCGCCCTCATGCCGCTGCTGGCCGCGCATTTTTGGGAGCATCATTATCCGAAGATCGCCATCGGACTCGGGCTGGTTACGGCTAGCTACTATGTCGGCGTCCAGCATGACTGGCACCCACTCGTCCATGCCGCGCATGAGTACGTCAGTTTCATGGCACTCATCGGCTCCCTGTTTGTGATCTCTGGCGGCATCAATATTCGAGTCAAAGGTGAGGCCACGCCCTTTCGTAACACCGTCTTCCTCGCCATCGGTGCCGTGCTCTCAAACGTCATCGGCACTACAGGCGCGTCCATGCTCATGATCCGGCCCTGGATTCGGATGAACAAATACCGCATCACTGGTCAGCACATCGTTTTCTTCATCTTCGTGGTCAGCAATTGCGGTGGCGCGCTCACCCCCATCGGCGATCCACCGCTCTTCCTCGGCTTCCTGCGCGGCGTCCCCTTTTGGTGGGTGCTCCAGCATGGCTTAGTCGCTTGGTGCCTCACCATCGCGCTGCTACTCGGCGTGTTTTTTGTCCTGGATACTCGCAACTTCCTCCGCGCTCCGAAGCCGGTGCGTGATAAAGAAACGGCAGATAAGCATTTCCACATTCGCGGCCTGCCCAACCTCGCCTTCCTCGGCCTCGTGCTCGCTGCTGTCTTCCTGCCGAAGAGCGTGCAGGAAACACTCATCGGCGGCGTCTTCTCCGTGCCCGCCCTGGTCATGATCGCTGCCGCCATTGGCTCCTACTTCACCGCGAAGCGTGAGATCCATGAGGCCAACGATTTCAACTTCGGTCCGGTCAAAGAAGTGGGTTATCTCTTCATCGGCATCTTCCTCACCATGATCCCGGCGCTGCACATCTTGCAGAGCGGTCAGGCGGTGCAAATCAGCAGCCCCATCGGCTACTACTTTGCCACAGGCGGCCTCTCCGCCTTTCTCGATAACGCGCCCACTTACCTGAGCTTCCTCGCCGCCGCCATGGGTGCCGAGCACCTCAGCGTGGACTCCCCAGCCGATGTCCTTAGCTTTGCCACCACGCACCCGCATCTGCTGCTCGCCATCTCCCTCGGAGCCGTCTTCTTCGGAGCTGGCAGCTACATCGGCAACGGCCCCAACTTCATGGTCAAAGCCATCGCCGATAAATCCAAGGTCCACACGCCCGACTTCCTCCGCTACATCTGGCAGTTTGCCCTACCGATCCTCGTGCCCATTCTTGTCCTTGTCGGGTGGTTGGTCGTTCGGTGAGAAAGCTGAGGGATAGTCAGCGTAGCCGCCTGCGCCAGCAGGTGGTTTCCCTGCCCACGTCCTGACGGGCGCGGCTACCCCGCAGCAGCGCATCAAGGTGGGGCGCTTGGTCCTCCAAGCGCCGTTCTTTGAAGGCTGATGGCGGACCCGCCTCCCAAGGAGTGATGGCTGCCAGCCATCAGCCCCTGTGATGGCAGGATGCCATCACTCCTTGCTCCACGCTGTAGCGCGAGTTTTACATCACCGCCGCAGCGCCCTTGGAGCGCGTGTATGGCGCAGCCGACGAGCCTGGGATTCGTGGGCGGAGGTGGTGGGTGAAGTATCAGGCTTGGTGGCCTTCGCTGCGTTGGGAAAGCTAGGCGAGTAGGATACTCGCGCTCCGTTATCGCCGCAGCGCGGTGATCAGCTCATTCATCTTCACGCGCATCACCTCCATGTCCGCGAGTGTGGGCGGATCATTCACAAAAGGCGTGTCCAAGGTCGGCACCGCATTCGAGTTACTGCTGGTGCTGCTTATCGCACCGGCTAGGGCGGCATTGGTCACCTCACCGGGCGGGCCTTGGTCGCCCTGCGGGCCTTCACCGCCACTGGCTCCTTCAGGGATGCTGAAGACAAAGTGCACGTTGCTGCCATCAAAGCTCACGCCCACCGTGGCAGGGGTTCCGGGTGGCAGGGTGTTCACGCTGTCGATCACGGCCTGGGCAAAGGGTGGTCCTTGCGGGCCAATGGCACCATCGGTGCCATCGACACCATTATTCCCACGCGGGATGCCGTAACTGAAGTGCACATTCACCCCGTCAAAAGTCACGCTCACGGTGGCAGGGTCACCGGGATTGAGCGTGTTTACCGCATCCACCACAGCTTGGGCAAAGGGTGGCCCCGGAGGTCCCACGGCACCATCAGCGCCGTTCGTGCCGTTGGCACCGTCGGCACCATTTTGCCCCTGCACCCCCTCATCACCACGCGGGATCCCGAAGGTGAAGTGCAGGGTGTCACCGGTCACTGTCAGGCCCGCGCTCGCCGCCTCACCGGGCAGTAGAGTCGTGACACCATCCACCTGCGCAGCGGTGACGGTGACGATGTTGTTGATGAGGTTGAACAGCGCTTGCAGTTGATCACGCACCACCTGCGATTGCAGCGGCGAATTCGTGGCGGGAAGGGATGGGTCAAAGGGCATGGCTCGGTGATGGTTGACGGTGGTTGAGGCTCGCTGCGCGAGCGTTGACGGTGGTTGGCGGTGGTTTGGTAGCGGCTGGCGTGAGCCTGCCGGGTGCTTGGTGTCTGGCGGGACTTTTTTCTTGGTCAGCGGGAGTTGCTGGTTCGGCAGACCCTCGCGTGGCGAGGTCGTCGAGAGTTAAAGCTCGGCCCGAGGTTCGGCGTCCGGGGGTTGCAGGACCAAGTGCGAGGTCGTCGGGAGAAAGAGGTCGGTCGGAGGTTCGACTTTCTCGGTCGGAGGGAGAAAGCCCGAGGTCTGAGGCAGGTGGCCGGAGGTTGGCGGGACTTTCAGGGTGGGTTCACCTGACTTTTAAATCCGAAACAGGGAGATTTAAATCGGTCAGGCATACTTCATGGGTTGCGGACGGGAGATTTGGTTCCAGCGACCTACCTTTAAGTCCTGCGGACCGAGCTTTTTCCCCCTCTGCGGGAGATGCATCGTGCTCGGACCTCGCTCTTTCTGCCTCAAACCTCGGGCTTGGTAGGCCGCCGGGACTTTCAATGTCCCGGCGGGGAGCTTTTTCACCTGGAAAGCGTCGGCTTTTATGGGGATTCGACGAAATCAGGGAGTCGGAGGTTCAGGCGGCGGCGCGGGCTCCGCTTTCGGGCGGCCGGGGAAGCGCTCTTTGAGGTCATCGTAGATCGTGTCTGTGCCGGAGATGCCGCGTTTGGCGGCCTGCTTGACGTTTTGGTAAAAGGCCAGGTCGGCCACATAGATGTCGGTGTAGGCCAGGGAGATGGTGTCTTCCAGGCCTTCACAGATCGGGGCGATCTCACGCAGGCAGGGGAGCAGGTCGTCCACGAGCTTGCGGTCCTTCGCCAGTTCTGCGGTGTCGAGAAAGCTCGGCACCAGATCTGCGCGGCTGGCCATGTAGGCCTTGCACTTTTCATCGAAGGCCAGCGTCTTGTCCGCCACCTTGGGCAGGCTCTGGCGCTCCTCCAGGGTGAGGTTGATGGTGATGCCCTGAAGCTCCGTCTTCAGAGCCATGACGGCTGCCACGATCGCGGCCTTTTTGGCCGGTGTGATTTCAAGCGAGATGCGATTGTCTGAGGCCATAGGTTTGTTAGGTATGTGGTTAGTCACCGAGCCGTCCCACGTCAGGGCTGCATCTGCGGAGTCCCATGAAAGGGCGCTTCCGTTAAGCTGCATGTCCCAGGTGAGTTCGGTCGGCATGGAGCGGATGAAATCACACTCGATCCGTTAGGCGATTCCAAAAACACGCCGCGTTTGGAATCTCCGCGCGCGCACAAAGCCCCTCATGCCGAAGCAACATGAAGACCACCGCAACAAAGCCTAGTCTCTTACCGACTGCATCTCCCTCTTGAGCAGATCAGTTCAAGGTCTGGCAGAGGCAATATCTGGAGTTCATCACTTCGAACAAGCAGACTTCACCACACCGATTGGGTGAGATTACAGGTTTCTTCAATGGGGCAGCATCTGAAGACCTGGTTATCAGTCACAAACTGACGGTGGCCCGTCCTTCATTAAGAATCTGTTTAAGAATCTGTTTATATCGCTACTTGCTGTACCACACGGCAATGAGGCCGGTTGCCGCTCCGATGATTCCGACGAGCATCGTGAGCCACTCGAATATCAATTTCCGAGAACGACTTGATTCTTCACGGACCGCGTTTCTCACATAGGTGACGCCAGCGAGGCTCAAAAAATGGCCGTCAAATTCGGTGCCGTCATAGTCTTCCCAATGCGTCTCATCTTGTGCCGGAAGAGCGACCTCCCATTTGCTGGCCTGAGATGTCCAGTATCGGCTTCGCAACCATGCAAATTCCGCTTGGGCTGTTTTAATCTCGTGGTGCGCTTCACCTTCAAGATCTGCCATGAGTAACTTGTTATTTTCCTTTTTCGCTCCTGCTATGCGTGAACGAAATTCATCCCGTGTACGGCTGATATTTTTACGGGCTTTGTTAAGCTTGAATCTGTATCTCAGGTGTTCAGTCATTCGCGGATTTTACAGGAAATGGAGCAAAGGAAAATGGAACTCACGACTAATTTTGGAATGAGCCTGTAGCATTCATCGATGTGGATAATCGATGCTGAGACCTTGAAAATGCATATCGCCATCGAACTAGTTCCGCTTGCTCTGTAGGCTCGTCCGCATGAAATCGCTGTCCAATCATGGCTGACGAAAAACTGCCTCTCACTCTCCATTCTGGCAGCGGCCTTGTTCAAATAGGATCGCAGGGTGGGCGGATTTTGGCAGAAATGGTGAATGGTGCCCTTATTTTGTCGAAGAACACGAGTTCTAGCGCAGCACTGATCCGGAGGTTTAGGATTGGTGAGCATGAGCTTTGTGAGCCGGATTACCAGCAGATCCTGCTTTGGGCGAAGTCTCTGGATTTGGAACCAAAGTCGGTGATCGAGCATTTATTACGCATGAGTCCGGAAAATGAATCCTGTTTTGGATTGGAGCAGGGTTTGAGGTTGGAGAATGGTCGGATGATTTCCCTTCTTTGGGACATAGACGAACTGCAACTCGACACGTTCGAATGGGTAGAAGGGCTTGTGCTCGAATCGATCCGTTTCCGCGGGCAATGGAATGAGGATAACTGGCCTGGTGAGATCTCATTTCCACTTCCTAACCTTAGAAAGTTGAACTGTAGCTGGATGTTCCTCTGGGATCTTGATCTCTCTTCAGTTCCAAAACTTACAGAGCTTCATTGCGCGTTTAACAAACTTACGGAGTTGGACCTGTCAGATGTCCCGCTGCTTACAGAGCTTAATTGTAGCGGACAACGGTTGTTCGGAGGAAACAACATCACCAAGCTGGACTTGTCGGCTGTTCCGCTGCTTACCTCGCTTTCTTGTGGGCACAACCAACTCACCGAGCTGGAGCTGTCGGCTGTTCCGTTGCTTACCTCGCTTTCCTGTGGGTCCAACCAACTCACCGAGTTGGAGCTGTCGGCTGTTCCGCTGCTTACCTCGCTTTCCTGTGGGTCCAACCAACTCAACGAGCTAGAGCTGTCGGCGGTTCCGCTGCTTACAAAGCTTTACTGTTGGTCCAACCAACTCACCGAGTTGGAGCTGTCGGCTGTTCCGCTGCTTACATCGCTTTCTTGTGGGAAAAACAAACTCACCGAACTGGAGCTGGCAGCTGTTCTGCTGCTTACCTCGCTTGATTGTGGGAACAACCAACTCACCGAACTCGAGTTGGCGGCTGTTCCGCTGCTTACCTCGCTTTCTTGTGGGTCCAACCAACTCACCGAACTGGAGCTGGCAGCTGTTCCGCTGCTTACCTCGCTTGATTGTGGGAACAACCAACTCACCGAGCTGGAGCTGTCGGCTGTTCCGCTGCTTACCTCGCTTTCCTGTGGGTCCAACCAACTCACCGAACTGGACATGTCGGCTCTTCCGCTGCTCACAAAGCTTTTTTTTAGAAACAACCAACTCACCGAACTGGACATCTCAGATGTTCCGCTGCTTGCCTCGCTTCATTGCGCGAAGAACCAACTCACCGAACTGGACCTGTCGGCTGTTCCGCTGCTTACATCGCTTGATTGTGGGAACAACCAACTCACCGAACTGGAGCTGTCGGCGGTTCCGCTGCTTAAAGAGCTTTTTTGTAGGAACAACCAACTAACCGAACTAGAGCTGTCGGCTGTTCCGCTGCTTACCTCGCTTTCCTGTGGGTCCAACCAACTCAACGAGCTAGAGCTGTCGGCTGTTCCGCTGCTTTCAGAGCTTTTTTGTGGGAACAACCAACTCACCGAACTGGAGCTGTCGGTGGTTCCGCTGCTTACAAAGCTTTTTTGTAGGAACAACCAACTCACCGAATTAGAGCTGTCGGCGGTTCCGCTGCTTACAAAGCTTGATTGTAGGTTCAACCAACTCAGTGAACTAGAACTGTCGGCGGTTCCGCTGCTTACAGAGCTTGATTGCCGGAACAACCAACTCACCGAATTGGACATACATCCTTTGAAGCATCTGACCAAACTCTTTTACGATAAGGACAAGACCCGACTCATCCAACGGCCTGACCAGAACTTCTAATCATGATGCAAACTGGCTGGATCATCCTCGACACCGAAACGACCGGCTTTGCCGCGCCGATCTTTGTGGTCGAAATCGGTGCTCAAAGGATGCGGGGATGGGAGCCTGTCGGCGAGCCTTTTCGAAAACTGATCAATCAGAATCAAGACATCCCGCCAGAAGCCTCTCGGGTGCATGGTTACACGCGGGAAATTTTGGAACGTGATGGTGAGTCCGCCAACCAAGTCTATGAGGCTCTCCGGCTTTATGTGAAGGACCTGCCAGTGGTCGCCTACAACCTTGACTACGATCTGGCTAGGGTGCTCAGACCTGAATGGGATCGGCTTGGCATCAGGCACATGGGGAGCGGTGGCTTCTGCGCGCTGCGTCTGGCTCAGCGCCTGCTTGATCCTGTGCCTGCGGGCAACTGCAAGCTGCAAACGCTGCGCCAGTATTACCGCCTGCCAGAACGCGGGGCGCACACCGCCCTTGGCGATGTGGAGACGGTGGCGGATTTGTTTGCTCAGGTGCTCCGCCCCATTGCTGAGCAGCGCAGCATACACACCTGGGATACGGTGAAAGCCTATGCAGAAGGTGAATGGTATCCGAGCCGCTTCCCCTTTGGTAAACACAAGGGCAAGTCCATCGATGATGCGCGCCGGAATCCCGAGCTACGCGGGTGGCTGGAATGGCTGGCGGGGTCATCCAATGCCAGTAGTGCGCGTATGGGTCGCTGGTATCTGCGGGCGCTGGATGATGAACTGCCTCTTGAAACGAAGGCTTTCTTTGTCTCAACGGAGAGACAACAAGGCGGCACTGAAGCAGTGCCGCAGGGCGAAGGGATCGTCATCTATGTCCACCCCGGTTTGCAGCGGCTCCGCGGTCTGATCGATGCCTCGCGTGCCCGGCTCGCCGAACTGGAAGCGGCCTACACCTCCGAGAAGAATCATGTCACTGCGCTGCAAGCCAAAATCTTCCAGCGCCTGCGCCGACATTTTGAAGAGCGCGACCGACTAAGGCTGGTGGTGAAATATCGTCAGACATTCCTCGACACCCTGCTCCGTGAAGGCGAGGACGAGGCGGAACGCGTGCGTGAGGCGTATCAGCAGGCCGATGCCCATACCCAGCAGGAATATGAAGACACAGACGCGGCCATGGAAGCCAAACGGCGGTTGTCAGACGACGAGGAGATCGAAGTCAAAGGCCTGTGGCGCAAGCTGGTGAAGGTGTTTCACCCGGACCGCTTCGCCAACGATCCAGCGATGCAGGAGACGTACACCAAGCTTACAGGTGCCATCAACACGGCCAAGGACAGTGGCGATCTGGAAACGCTGCGACAGATCGCCGATGATCCGCTGGGCTATGTCCTGCGCCAAGGTTGGTCGGCCATTGAATTCGCTGACTCAGACGAACTGGAGCAAATGCAGAAGCTCTTCAACAGCCTGGAGGCTGAGATTATCGCTGTCATCGAAGCGACCGATGCACTCAAAGAGAGTCCTGCGTATGAGCTGTATCAGTTCACCGAGCGTGAACCGGAAGTGCTGGAGCGCGTGGTCGAGCAGCAGATCGAGGGCATCAACGAAGAGCTTACCAAGCTCAAAACAGATGCCGAGCGACTCAAAAAGGAGATCGCAGAACTCAGCGGTGACGATGCGGCGGTGATCGGGTGAGGTGCAAAATTGCCGACCTTGCAGCATAGGGGTTCCGGATGCGCGCAAGTCCATGCCATTCACTGGAACTTGGCTCCAAGGTGCGACGAGCATGGGTATGTGTTGTTGGAGAAGGCTCCGGCTCCGTAGCGGAAGCGCGTGAGCGTTCCGCAGCTCGGGGAAAAGGCGAGACGCCTCTCTGGCCCCTGTCAGGCGGGGACGCCTAACCTCCGTCTATTACTGCAACGGAAGGAGTTGCTAGAGCAGAATGAATGATTAAAATCGGATGCATGAGCACTTTAGTTCAAATCGAATCCGCAGTAGCAGAACTGCCAGCGCAAGATCAGTGGTCACTGCTTTCGTGGCTGCAAGCGCGCCTGAAAGTCGTGTCTAAAGTTCCTCAGGCATCGTCGGCCCTGCGCCCTGCGTGGCTGGAGGAAGTCAGACAGATGAGAGAAGCCTGCTCGACCGGAAAGCCTGGAACATCGGTGGAACAACTGATTACCGAGATTCGCAGCTAATTCCGATGAGCTACTGGGACACTTCGGCTCTGGCAAAACTGTATGTTCAGGAGGCTGATAGTTCAGCTTTTGAAACTCATGCCGCAAATACCCAGCTCATCACGGTAAGCGAGACGGGTAGGCTTGAACTGCGTGCGGTGCTTCGTCGCTGCGAGGCCGAAGGTTCTTTGAGTCTAGGCTCCACGAAGGCCATGCACGCTTCCTTTTGCGCTCTCATTCGTTCGGGGCAGTTCATGGAGGAATCCATCACTCCAGAACTGGAGACTGAGTTCTACCACATTCTAGATGCCTGTTTAAGTCAAAGCCCGCCGATCTTTCTCCGAACCAATGATGGTCTTCATCTCGCCGCCGCCAGAAGAGCGAATGAATCTGAAGTGGTCAGCACGGACAAAGGTCTGCGGAAAGCGGCTCTTTTCCTCGGATTCACCGTGTTCCCAGCACCCTAAAGTACAGGCCGCTTCACCGGCTCTTCCTGCATCCGACGATGCGCAAGTCCAGGCCCTTCTCCGGGGCCTTGATCTAGAAGGCTCAGGAGAGCCTCGGGTGGCTCCATAGTGCGATGAGCACGGAAACGGTGCTGCTCGAGAAGGCTCCGCCTCCGTAGCGGAACCGCGTGAGCGTTCCGTGGTATGGGAGGGTTTGGATGTAGCATGTGATTCACCTTCAAAGAAGGAATGCTCACGCCTTCCTCTACAGGGTCAGACGATTCTTGACAGAGTGTTTCAAACACGATGCAAATGGTGTGTGGAAGCCCCAGCCTTGCCTTCTTTCGCACGCCGTCTCTGCGGTGTGAATTGCTGGTGGTGGTGCCGAGCAGGAAGGCTCACGCCAGCCTCTACACAGATTTCCACCGCCGAGAGAGAGGCACAAAAAAGCCCGCCATCTCTGACGGGCTTTTGATGGGTGTCGCTGATTACGCTTTCGGGGTATTCGGGCCGCTCTCGGGGAGTTTGGGCTGGGCGATGTAGGCTTTCGGCAGTTCACCTTTGAGGGACTTGAGGAAGGTGACGATGCTGGCGTTTTCTTCAGCGGTCAGCGTTTTGCCCAACTGGTGCTCGGCCATTTTGTTGACCATGTCTTCGAGGGTCTTCACGGAGCCGTTGTGCAGGTAGGGGCCGGTTTCTGTGATGTTACGCAGGCTGGGGACTTTGAAGAAACGCTTGTCTGAGTCCTGCTTGGTGGCTTCAAAGCGACCCATGTCGGCGAGTTCGGGCCAAGCTTTGATGAGGCCGAGTTTCTGATACATGGCTCCACCGACGGCGGGTCCGTTGTGGCAGGTGACGCAGCCTGCTTTGGCAAAGGTTTCGTAGCCTTTGGCTTCGCTCGCAGTGAGGGCATCCTTCTTGCCTTTGAGGAATTCATCCCAGCGGCCTGGGGTGACGAGCTTGCGCTCGAAAGCGCCGACGGCCTTGCCGAAATTGTTGTAGTTGATGGCGTCGGCTTCACCTGGGAAGGCGGCTTTGAAGGCCTCGACATAGCCGGGAATGGATTTGAGGACTTCGACGACAAACTCAGCACTGGGGGCGCCCATCTCGACGGGATTGAGCACGGGGCCTTTGGCCTGCTCTTCGACGCTGGGGGCGCGACCGTCCCAGAACTGAGCGACGTGGATGGCGGCGTTGTAGGTGGATGGGGAGCTACGACCGCCGAGCTTGCCTTCATGACCCGGGGAGAAGGGGAGATTGTCCTGGCCGAACTTGTCGAGCATGTGGCAGGAGTTGCAGCTCATCTTGCCGCCTTTTGAAATGCGGTTCTCGTAATACAACATGCGCCCGAGATTGATCTTGGCCTCACTAAGTTCGTTGTCTGCGGACGGTGCCTCAGTCGGCAGCGGCTTGAACATCATGAGGTAGGAGTCGGAAAGGGCGTCTGCCATTAAGGGCTGAGAAGCCAGTGCCAAGATGGCCGCAGTGAGGGAGGGTGTGATTTTCATGGAGTGGGGTGATGCTCTAAAAACTACGCACTCAAAAATGCCAGGGTTACAAGCGGAAGGGAGGCAAGCAACATGTGGGCTGGAAAACGCAATTCAGCATCAATGCTGCCATAAGGGATTTGACGCGATGTCTCTGCCCTCCATGAATCCGGCTCCCAGTTTTCTTCCTTCATTTCATGAAACCCACTCTTCTCATCCTCGCTGCCGGCATGGGCAGTCGCTACGGCGGCCTTAAACAACTCGATGCGATGGGGCCCTCTGGCGAGGTGGTGCTGGACTATTCGGTCTATGACGCGATTCGCGCGGGTTTTGGTAAGGTCGTGTTTGTGATTCGGCGCGACTTTGAAGAGCAGTTCCGCACTCAAATCGGGGCCAAGTTTGGCGACCGAATTGAAGTGGACTACGCCTTTCAAGACATCAACGATCTGCCTGCTGGTTTCACGCTGCCTGAAGGTCGCACCAAGCCCTGGGGCACAGCCCATGCGGTGCTGGCCGCTGAGTCGGTGGTGCATGAGCCTTTCCTCATGATCAATGCCGACGACTTCTATGGTCGCGATGCCTTTGCAAAGATCGCTGCAGATCTCACGGCGGTTCACGCGGATGACGGAAAGAGCCACTACTCGATGGTGGGTTTTTATTTGAAGAACACGCTCTCGGATCACGGCAGTGTGGCGCGCGGTGTCTGCAAACGTGGCAGTGATGGCATGCTGAGTTCAGTCACGGAGATGACGAAGATTTTCCGCACGGCCACAGGTGCCGAAAACCGCGAGACGGATCCTGCTCTGCCACTCACGGGCGAAGAAGTGGTGTCGATGAACTTCTTTGGATTCACCCCCGACATCTTTGGGCATCTGCGCGCAGCGTTCACCGAGTTCCTCAAAGTGAATGGCCAGGATCAGAAGGCTGAGTGCTATGTGCCGAAGGAGGTCGATGTGCTGATCCAGACTGGAAAAGCTGACGTGACGGTTCTGGAGTCCAATGACTCGTGGTTCGGCGTGACCTATCCTGAAGATAAAGCGGATGTCGTTGCTGCAATCCGTGCACTTGTTGCAGCGGGAGCCTATCCGCAGTCGCTGTGGGCATGACTGTGACAGAAACTTCGCCAGTCATCAAAAAAGGACTGGCAAAGACCTCAGCACTGCCTATCTCTCTGCCCCCATCAACGCGCGGTTAGCTCAGTGGTAGAGCATTGCCTTCACACGGCAGGGGTCGCAGGTTCGAACCCTGCACCGCGCACCATTTGATTTGATCTTCTTCAGCGTGCTCGTGTAAGCAGATCATCAGGATTGAATTAACCACATGCTGCGGAGTAAGTGATCCACCGAAAATCACAGGCAGCATGGGCTGAAAGACCATGTGATTTTCACCGGCAATCACTCCGACTCGCATCTGATCTGAGCCAAGTCGTTTCAAGACCTGTCGCGCACAATAGACGCCTGCAAATCTGCCGCCGATAATGGCAATATCAAAATGTCGGGCGGCAGATTCGTGCCTGTGGTTTCAAGCCACCGCAGGCAGCGGGTCAATGTAGAATGAACTTCCGAATGCCTCTGGGGAAGTTGGGCAGTTAGGCAGACTGAGAGACCAGCAATTCGAGAGTGAAAAATCCGGCATTGCCAGTTTTGTCCACATAAACGGTGGCTGGCGTGCCGGAGCCGAGATGGATTGTTTGATCAGCCAGACCTTCTTCGGTGATGGAAAAAGAAGTCTCGATAAATGGACTTGTCAGGTCCGAGGACCAGCGGATCTGATACTGACAATTCGGCATGGTCGGGAACTGCAAACGCAGCCGTGAGCTGGAGGCTTGGGTGATTTCGTCGATGCGATGCACGAAGCCTGAGATCTCGATGCTCAGGCTGTAAGCGCCCTCTAACTGCGTGGCATACGGGAGTAGGCCAGTGCGCGCAGGACCGCCGATTCTTTGACCGTGAATGTCGAAGATGGATGAGTGACAGGGGCAGAAGATGGTATTGGTGGCTATGCTGTATGGATTAACGAGGCAGCCTGCATGAGGGCAGGTGGGATCTAAGGTAACAAACTCCGTTTCAGACTCGCGTATGATGAGTATATTCGTCATGCCGCCGTTGTAGGAGATGATGGCTGAGCCGCTGTTTAGGTCGAGTGAGGGGAATGCTCTGATGTCCAGTCTTAGCTGCTCACTAAAAGGGGGTGGTGTCGCTTCTGCTGCTGTGGGACTCCACCAGCCGGACAGTGCGGTGTAGGCGGTGGAACTCATCGCCAAACGCTGAATCCACTCGCGGCGGGTCGTAGGGCGGAGGCAAGTGGAGCAGGCGGACGTGGCAATCATAAGCAATGCTATACACGCAGATGTGCATTCGTCTTGCTAGAGTGCACGGCGCAAGATCTCGACCAGAGTCTCATGGGATAGCGTGACGGGGTTGCCTTTCATGCTGCTAGAAAGGGAAGCCTGGGCGGCGATGGCGGAGAGCTGTGATTCGCGGATGCCATAGCTCTGCAATCCAGGAATGTGCAGTCGAGAGGTGAGATCGAGCAGCCATGGGATGGCACTTTCGGCTGAGGCTGTGGTATTGCCAGTGAGAAGACGTGCAGCGGCTTGAAAGCGCTCGTGTGATTTGGTTTCGGAGATGGCCGCGAGATTCGCCGCCCAAACGGGAGTGAGTAGAATGGCGCACACCGCGCCGTGCGGTGCCTGAAAACTACCGCCTATGGGGGCTGCGAAACCATGCACAGCCCCTAGGCCGGCGTTGGCTAGAGCCATGCCACTGAACATGGCGGCGAGCGCCATGTCTTCACGAGCATCCAGATCATTGCCATCGGTGACGCATTTTTCCAAGGAGCGCACAGCATTCTGAATGCCAGCGAGGCAGAGGGCATCGGTCATGGGCTGAGCGCGAGAGGAGACGTAGGTTTCCAAACATTGTGTGAGGGCATCCATTCCACTTGCGGCGGTGACAGCGGGCGGGCAACCGCGAGCCAACTCGGCATCGACTAGTGCTACGAGGGGGAGCATGGAGGCATGACGCAGGCTGGCTTTGACCCCATGCTCGGGACTGGAGAGAACGGCGTTGCGTGTGACTTCGGCACCCGTGCCTGCCGTGGTTGGTATGGCGATGTAGGGCAGGGGAGTGGCTTCAAGTGGGTGTCCCCGACCGATCACTTCGATGTAATGCAGCACATCCTGTGGCTGTGCGGCCAAGGCAGCGATAGCTTTCCCTGCATCCACGGAACTGCCGCCACCGACGCCAATGACGACTTGCGCGCCGATCTTGCGAGCGACTTCGGCGCCTCGTCTCACTTCATCGAGAGTGGGCTCGCCCTGGATGCTGAAGATGTTCACGCTTATTCCGGCGGCGCGCAAAGCCTGCAAAACGGCGCTGGTTCGAGATGCATCACGACCCGTGACGATCAGCGCCTGATCACCGAAGCTGCGGGTGATCTGAGGTAACTGCCGCACGCTTCCACGCCCAAAAATGATGCGAGTGGCGGTGGCAAATTCAAAGGTCATGGCTTGCTTATAAGCGGCGGGGTGCTCGTCAGCAAGGTGTGCAGCCCCAGAAATTATTTGTGAATCTTTTGCTCATAATGAGCCACGGGAATTGACAGTGATGCTTAAAATCCTCTAAGTTGTTTATTCCTCCCTAAAATCAGCGCCCCCCCGCCCGATCGCATGTATTCCAACGAAGAGTTCCTCCTCGAATTGCTCACTGAAGCAGGCTATGTCACAGCTCAAGATCTCCAACAGGTCAAAGCCTCACGAAAAGGTCAGGAAACACCGTTGGAGACATTGATTAAAACGGGCATCATCACTGACGAGCAGGTGGCTCAGCTCGTGGCCTCTAATAGCGGCATGGAGTATGTGGACCTGAATGGCTACTCGGCCAGTCCGGTGTTGAAGACGTTGGTTTCTGTTGAGGTGTCGTTAAAGTATAAAATTGCGCCCATTGGCATGAACGGCTCGACGCTCCAAGTGGTAGTCTCTGATCCGTATGATTTTGAGACGTTGGATGCTCTGCCGCATGTGTTGCAGCCAGATATGGAGTTCTTTTGCTCTACGCCTACGCTGATCAAAGAGCTACAGGCGAATGTTTATGGCAATGAGGCTGTGATGGGTTCTGCCATGACCAAGCTTGGTGCCTCTGGTGGTGCCTCTTCGGATGGCGATGCACCGATCATCAAGCTGATGACGAATATCCTGATGGAGGCATTTAAAAATCGCGCCTCAGACATTCACATCGAGCCACTGGAAAAGGACATCCGTGTGCGTTTCCGCATGGATGGGGTGTTGCATGATGTGGAGCATCACCCGAAGCGCCTGCACTCAGCGATCATTAGCCGCATCAAGATCATGAGCGGCACGATGAGTATCGATGAAAAGCGCGTCCCACAAGACGGTCGAATTCAGATGCAGTTTAATGACAAGGAACTCGACATGCGTGTGTCGATCATCCCGACCCAAAATGGCGAAAGTGTCGTCATGCGTGTTTTGGACAAGAGCAGCCTGCGACTTGGCCTCTCTGACATGGGCTTCTTCAGTGATGACCAGGAGACGTTTGAAAAACTCATCTCACTCCCAGACGGCATCGTGCTGGTGACGGGCCCGACGGGTTCAGGTAAAACAACCACGCTTTACGCCTGTCTCAGCTTCATCAACCGCTCTGATCGCAAGATCATCACCGTGGAAGACCCGGTGGAGTATGAGCTGCCAGGGATCAATCAGGTGATGGTGAGGGAAGATGTCGGAATGACATTTGCTGCCGCATTGCGAGCGATGCTACGTCAGGCGCCGAACATCATCATGCTGGGAGAAATTCGAGATTTGGAGACTGCATCGATCGCCATCAATGCATCGCTTACCGGACACATGGTGTTTAGCACGCTGCATACAAATGACGCCCCAGCAGCCGTGGCACGTCTGGCTGACATCGGTGTAAAGCCTTTCTTAATCGCCACGGCGGTGCGAGGTATTTTGGCTCAGCGGCTGGTGAGAAAGCTGTGTGCTGATTGCAAAGGGCCCTCCACTTTAACGGACCGTGAACTGCGCCAACTCGGCCTCGAAGCAAGCCAGCTCGCGAACGCCACGATAATGGGCGCCAAAGGTTGCAACAAGTGCCGCAATTCCGGCTATCGTGGACGCATGGTGATCGACGAGATTTTCAAGATTGATGACGAAGTGCGCAGCATGATCAATCAGCAGCTCACGACGCCGCAGCTCCGCAAGCGCGCCCGTGAATTGGGGATGAGAACTCTGCGTGAAGATGGCGTGCGGAAAGTCCTCGCAGGCATCACCACGGCAGAAGAAGTCATCGAGTCCACGATGTCTGACGCTGATTGATTTCCACCTTCATCCCTTCTCTTCAAGTTCCCCCCTTTTTTCCCATGACCCCCCAGAACGTGGTAGATATGCTCGAAACCCGCGGAGTGATCGACTCCGGGCAGGCTTACGACCTGACGCAGGACGCTGTTCACAACGGTAAAGAAATCCTGCAAGTGCTCTTGGATTACGGAATCTTCAGTTCGGAAGACGAATTTTGGACGGTTGTGGCAGAGGAACTCGGTGCGGACCACTTTGACCTAACAACTTACGAACCGCCGCCTTCGGTGATCCATCTCATCCCATCGGGAATGGCGCGGTTGTATGGTGCTTTCCCCATCACCCTTGATGGCCGTGGTTTGCACGTCGCATTCACCGATCCGTTGAATCCGCAATTGGTGGAAGATTTGCAGTTTGGTCTCGGTAAGTCGGTGGTGCCGGTGGTCGCTAGGCGCACTCAAGTGCAGGCTTTAATCGACAAGCATTACGGAACAAGCTCGCCTAGTATTGAGGACATCTTTGGTGGACTCAGCGCCGTGGCAAAAGACTCTCCAGAGATCGAAGCCAACTCAGCACCCATCGTGAAGTTTGTGGATCTCGTCATGGCTCAGGCCATCAAAGAGAAAGCATCCGACATCCATTTCGAGCCCTTTGAGCATGAGTTTAAAATCCGCTATCGCGTGGATGGCGCGCTTTATGAGATGGCACCACCGCCCGTGCATCTGGCCAACTCGGTGATCTCGCGTATCAAGGTGATGTCTAACATGAACATCGCCGAGCGCCGTGTGCCTCAGGATGGTCGCATCATGACAGTCGTCGGTGGTAAACCGGTGGACATGCGCGTGAACTCCCTGCCTACCCAGCATGGCGAGTCGGTGGTGCTTCGTGTGCTTGACCGTAGTTCCGTCAATCTTGATCTGGAGCATCTGGGGATGCCGCCCTCTCTGTTTGAATACATCACAGAGACGATCAACAAACCTAATGGCATCTTCATCGTCACGGGTCCTACGGGAGCTGGAAAGACGACGACCTTGTATGCCTGTCTGCGGCGCATCAACACCATCGACACCAAGGTGATTACGGCAGAAGACCCCGTTGAGTATGAGCTTGATGGCATCATGCAAGTGCCGATCAATGAAGCAGTCGGACTGACTTTTGCTAAAGCGCTGCGTTCTTTCCTCCGTCAAGATCCCGACCGCATCATGGTGGGAGAAATGCGTGACGTGGAGACCGCCCAGATCGCGATCCAAGCCTCTCTCACAGGACATTTGGTGCTGAGTACACTCCACACGAATGACGCGGCTGGCGCTGTGACTCGACTTGTGGACATGGGCGTAGAGCCCTTCCTTGTCGCGGCAACGCTAGAGGGCGTGTTGGCTCAGCGACTCCTGCGCACCATTTGCAAAAACTGCCGCACGCCCTACGACCCGAGCATGTCGATCCTTAATCAGCTCAATCTTTCAAAGGACGACCTCGGTGGAAAACAATTCTACACCGGCTCCGGCTGTGACAAATGCGGCGGCAGTGGTTACAAAGGTCGCAAAGGCATTTATGAACTTTTGGACATTACCGACCCTATTCGAGAGCTCATTACCCAGAAGGCTCCTTCGTTGGTTCTCAAACAGAAAGCCATCGAGTTAGGCATGGCGACTCTGCGCGAAGATGGCCTCCGTAACATTTTTGATGGTGTGACAACGATTGAAGAAGTTCTCAAATACACCTGACCCCTCACGGCATTGGAAAGTAATTTGTCCGACATCAAAATATGAATTTGATGGACAGAAAGCGCCGCTGCCAAGTAATCTCAAAATCTCTCTCAAAAATACCCGTAGCGTTCCCTTATGCCGAAGTTTCATTACATCGCCCTCGATCAAAATGGCCAAGAAGTCGCCGGTGAGCTGGAGGCCACCAACGAAAGCGAGGCCATCAATAGCCTGCGTCAAAGCCAGCTCTATCCAACCCAAGTAGCCCAGGAGGGGAAAGGTGATGCAGCGGTAAAGAAGCGTGCTAAGACTACATCAGCGGCTAAAGGTAAAGGCAAAGTCGTCAAGGCTGGTGCTAATGCTAAGGTAAAGAGTAAGACGCTCATGATTTTCACGCGACAGCTCGCGACTCTGATTGATTCAGGGCTACCTCTCCTGCGTGGCCTCACCGTTCTGGCACGTCAAGAGCCGCAGCCTGTGATGAAATCCACCATCAGCACGCTTGCTGAGAACGTGCAGACCGGCAGCACCTTTTCCGAGACACTGAGCCAGTATCCCAAGATATTTAATAAGCTCTATGTGAACATGGTGAAGGCGGGTGAACTCGGCGGGGTGCTTGAAATCGTTCTCAACCGTCTGGCTGAATACCAAGAGAAAGCGCAGAAGCTTAAGAACAAGGTCATGGCTGCCATGATCTATCCGATCATAGTCATGGTCATCGCTTTGCTGATCATGGTCTTCCTCATGCTCGTCATCGTTCCTCGCTTTGAAAAGATTTTCGAAGACATGCTAGGTGACAAAAACAAGCTGCCCTATCTTACCAAGCTGGTCATCGGCTTCAGTCGATGGATGCAGGACAACTTCCTCTATTTGGGTGCTGGCACCATCATCTTCATCATCGGTTGGCGCATGTTCGCCTCCACTGTCGGTGGTCGGCGTGCAATTGATTCCTGGAAACTCAAACTGCCACTCTTTGGTGATGTGCAGCGTAAGACAGCCATCTCCCGCTTCACCCGCACCTTGGGAACACTCGTTACCTCAGGCGTGCCGATTCTCCAGGCGCTGAATATCACTCGCGAAACTGCAGGTAATGCAATCATTTCGGACGCCATTGTTAAAGTCCATGACGCTGTCAAAGAAGGTGAGTCCATGGTGGCTCCTTTGGAGTCCAGTAACGTCTTTCCGCCGATGGTGATTTCCATGGTGGACGTGGGTGAGGAAACTGGGCAACTCCCGGAAATGTTGCTCAAGATCGCTGACGTTTACGAGGACGAAGTGGACAATGCCGTCTCCGCCCTTACCTCCATGCTTGAGCCGCTGATGATCGTCATGCTTGCCCTCGTGGTCGGAACCATCGTTATGGCGCTCTTCCTGCCTCTGATCGAAGTGATTAAAGGCCTCAGCCAAGGCGCTGGCGGCTAGTCGCAGTGACGGAAATTTGCCCCCCCAACTATGAAATTCTACAGGCTCAAAGCGCGTCGGTGTGGCTTCACTCTGATTGAGTTGATCACAGTCGTCACGATCATCGTTCTTCTCTTCTCGCTTGTCGTCGGGGGCTTCACTTTTGCTGATCGTTTCTCAAAGCGCAGCAAATCTGAAGTCACGATCAAGGCGGTTCGCTCGGCACTCGAGAATTACAAAGAGGACTTCGGCGGCTACCCGGAAGTTGCGCTTCCAGACACGTCGATTGAGATCGCCCAGAAGGTTTACATCGTCGGTGGTGGTGCCTGTCTGTATCAGGCCATGAGTGGGGATGGAATAGATCAAATTAAAGGAGCTACTGGTGGCGGAGTGCCTGAGTCAGATGGCAACCTTGATGATAATGAGACAAAGAACGTGAAGATGGCAGACATGCCCAATGAACTCTGGGCAAAAACGGACGGTCTCTATTACATCATTGATGGCTTTGGGCATCCTCTGCGCTATGTCAAATCGGCTCCGACTCAGAGTGCAATTCCAGGAGGTGCACCACCTGATGCGACCACGGTGAATCAGGGCACCTACGACATCTGGTCCTATGCAGATGATGAGGAAAACCTCACTGCCACATCTCTGGATAGTCTCACTGGCAGCATCCAGGCAGCTAGCAAAAAGTGGATTAGGAACTGGTAGTCTAAATCGAAACCTACTTCTGGTAGATCGGTAGAAAGTGGTGATACACACTCAGGCTCAAGAGAGCTAGTGAGGTAGCATAAACAGGCCCAGCGCTCTTTTCATTGCCATTGCGAGGATACCAAGCTCCTTCAGCACTCTGTGCTCCGACAAGCATCTGCTCCGTCTTCTGGCGAGCTGTCGCCGCATGGTCGCCGCCACGCTGATACATGCCCTGGGCATAGTAATAGCAGCCGTAGTAGAACCAGGGTTCATTCACCTCTGGCGGAAATTTGAGCAGCCAGTTCGACGAGCCTAGCACTTCCGGCACGTCATATTGTCCGGAAACCTGGAGGGAGAGCAGCCCGGCTGCTGTCGTCGAAAAGGTCTGCCGCCCGCCATACGGCTCGTAGCTAAAGGCAGCCTCCTGCTGCTTGAGTTGGCCATTGCTGTCCCGCTCCGCCCGGTAGCTGCGCTTGATGTAGGCGATGGCGTTGTTGATTGCCTCTTTAGGTACATCAATGCCACTGTTCTTCGCTGCACGTAGCGCCATGAGTTGCCAGACACTCACGCTGATGTCGCTGTCGCTACTGGACGGTTCGTAGCGCCAGCCGCCACGGTTGGCCTCACTCTTCGGCGCCTGCTGGGCACGAATGATGAGCTTGATGGCCTGCTCCGTCATCGCGCGCACTTTTTTGTCCATCGCTTCACTGCCAGACATACCCACCATTTCCGTCAACATGAGTGAGATGATGCCGTGGCCATACATACGACTGCGGTCGCTGCGGCCGAGGTAACCGTTTTC
>CAMAQH010000011.1 GCA_945860295.1 Prosthecobacter debontii | reverse complement strand
TCATTATTCATCAGGTCAAAAAGAAAGTCTGGTTTAGCCGTGGTGAATAACCCCTCACCTCCCCGCATTCCTCACCACTGACTTCTCATGGCAAAGCGCCGCCACAGTGCCAAAGACGAGATTCTACTGGTCCCGTTTTTGGACATCTTGTGCTCCCTCATCGGGGTACTCATCCTCATCATCGTCGTGCTGTGCGTCTCACAGTCCCAGCAGACCAATGGTCGAACGCCTGAGGAAGTGCAGATGGCTCAGGAGCACAAGCGCATGAAGAAGGAGCTCGCTGAGCGGGAGAAGCTAGACGTCATCCTCAAAGAAAAAATCGCCGAGCTAGAGAAGCTCAAAGCTGAGATTGAAGACAAGGAGCAGCGCTATTTAAAATTCCGCAAACTGCTCAGCTCCTCCAAAGAACTTCAGGAGCAAAACAAGCTTATCGCCACCAAGCTTCAAAAGGAACTCGATGACCTGCTCACCGAGATCGATGGCCTGAAGAAACAGCAAGATGATAGCAAAAAGATCATCATTGATCTTATAGCCGAAATCAAAAAGCGTCAGATTCCCGCCGACAAGAAAGTGCCGCCCGTCGTCGTCCAGCCTTCCGGCACAGGAATGCCTGATACGACCAAGGTCTATTTTGTCGAATGCGCCACAGGAGCACTCAAGATACTCGGCGCTTGGGGCGCTGACTATCGCCTCAGCGCTACAGCCGAAGTCATCGTCGCAGATGCTGCCTACAATCACTTTCTCACCGAAGTGGCCAAGGACAAAAACGCCCTCATTCTTTACCTCATCCGTGATGACGGACAGGCAGCGTATAACAACGGCGCAGGCCGAGCTGAAGGAGACTACAAGATACGTGTCGGCAAGCTGCCCATCCCTGGTCGCGGCCAGCTCGATCTCGCCCTTTTTGAAAAGTATCGTGGTAAAGTCTCACCGCCCACCGCCGCCGCGCCAGTCAAACCCAAAGTCTAACTCACGCACCCAAGACTCATGGCAAAAAAGCGCAAACGTGAAGATCAAGAGCTGCCCTTCGTGGCACTGATGGACACCATGACGAACGTCGTCGGTGTGCTCATTATCGTGCTCGTTATGGTCGGCATCAGCATCGCCAGCGCCGTGCGTAAAGTCCTCTCTGACCTGCCACCCGTGACACCTGAGGAGCACCGAAAGCTGGTCGAAGAGATGAAGGAACTTCCGCCGCCGCCTGCCGATCCGAAGAAGATCAAAGAGGACAAAAAGATCGCCGAACAAAAGCTCAAGAAGGCCATCGAAGATCTCAAGACCATCGACACCACCTCCGCCGAATCGCAGATGAAATTCATGGATCTGGAAAGCTTTAACAAAAAGCTCGAAGACGCCCGCAAGCTCCGCGTGGCCCGGAAGGCAGAGGTGGACAAGCTCATCGCAGAAGTCGAGCGCATGAAAGCGTTGCTCGACCAGACACCCGTCTTTAAGCCCGACCCGCCGACTTACATCCGCCTGCCCAACCCGCGCCCGTTTCCAGAGAAGCCGAATGAAACCCGCATCTTCGTCGCCAAGCAGGGTGTTCTTTATCTCAACGAGAAGACCTTCATCCAGCCCATCCTCGACGGACTCGACAAGATAAAGAGCCAGTTTGAATACAAGGAAGTCAAGATCGCCCCCTTTACCAAAATGCTCACGCAGGTTTTCGGCAATGCACCAGCCGCACAGCAGGCTTGGCCGGAGATCGCGCCCTTTGTGAACACCTTTCAAATGGATCAGGTAGCGCTCACCTACAAAGCTCTCGTGATCGGCAAACTCCCCGCTACCAAGCAGGTCATTTCAGCCATCGGCGACATCTCTCTGGGCACCCGCCGCACCATGCCCGTAGTAGCAGAGGCCATCGTCGCAGCCGTGCAGGGAAACCTTTCCAAATGGACCGCCCTCGAACCCTCCGTTGATCCCTTGAAACCCATCATCAAGGCCACCTCCTCTGGCGGAAAAGTCAGCTTCACCTGGGGTGCCAAGACGATTGAAGTCAAAGCCAATGCCAAAGACGTGCTCGACTACTTCGTCAAAGACTTGGCCGACATGCCAGGCTTCAAGGGCCGCAGCCGCGACAAAGTCATCTATGACGCCTTCAAGCTTCAAGCCGTCTTAGAGCGCGCCGCAGCTAGCCCGATGATGAGCAGTTCATCCTACACTTTTAAACCCAGCCTCAAGCCCGGCATCGCTTTCATCCAACTCGAACTCACGCCCAAAGCAGGCGGCGGAGAGTCTCTCGAGCAGATGCGCAGTGAAGGCTCAAACTACCAGCGGCTTATGCGTGGCGTGAAAGCAGATGCAAGCGGCGTGGCCATCTTCCAGGTCATGTCAGACGCCTTCGCAACCTATCACGAAGCCCGCCGCATCGCCGATCAGATTGGCGTCGCCGCCACCTGGGAGTTCCTGCCCAAGCTCGATCTACTCGTCAACGTCACCACCTATGAAGTGCAGCGCTTCGCCGTCACCACCGTTGCGCCTCCTGCCCCTGCAGGCACCGTCCCCGCCGTTCGCATCGCCGCTCCAAAGCGTGCCCTGGATTGAATGTTAGAAGCACTCCGCTGCGTATGATTGCCGATGCCATCTCCCGATCATTCATGTGCTGGTCATACTGCCCCACACGCGTTCATGTTCATGAACCCGCGTGTTCGTGAAGGCGTCGTCGTGCATGGCCGGCGCTCGGTTTTGAAAACGAGCCTCGCAGGCTTAGGCGCACTGACTTTGCCCGGCCTGATGCAACTGCGCGCAGAAGGTAAGGCCACGAGGAGCAATAAAGCCGTCATCCTACTCTGGATGACTGGCGGCCCATCACAGATCGATACCTGGGACCCGAAGCCGGATCGACCCATCGAGAACCGTGGACCATTCAAGGCGATCAAGACCAAGCTGCCCGGCGTGCGCATCTGCGAATACCTGCCGAAGCAGGCGGCGATGCTCGACAAGTTCACGATCATCCGCTCCGTCGATTGCCGTTTTAGCAATCACGAGCCGAACATGGTCATGCAGACCGCCAATCTAACCAACGAACCGCGCACAAATCCGAAGGCCAAGCATTTTCCCTCCTTTGGCAGCATCGTGGCCAAGCATCACGGCTCGAATCATCCGTCCATGCCGCCTTACGTCGTGCTAAACATGAAATCGCGCTCGCATGTCGCCTGGGGCGGCTATCTCGGCACGCAGTACGATCCCTTCGATGGCAACAACGCCACCAAGCTTTTCCAACTGCCCTCCGGTCTCAGCATGGACCGCTTGCAAGCCCGCCAGACTCTCAGCAAACAGATGGATGGACTCCGCGCCGAACTCGACGCCAGTGGCATGATGAGCGCCATGGACAGCTTCGGCCAAAAAGCCTTCGACATCATCGCCGGTGGTCGTGCTCAAGAGGCATTCGATTTATCCAAAGAACCGCAAAAAGTGCGCGACCGCTACGGCGAGCATGACTGGGCCAAACAAGCGCTACTTGCACGTCGTCTCGTCGAGCGCGGCTCATCCTTCGTCACCATCGACCTCAGCAATCACAGCGCCTCCGGCACCTGGGACAACCATGGCGACAATATTCCGCCCTACGGCGGTATTTGGAACGGCCTGCGCCCGCTGTTGCCCGTGTTCGATCATGTCATCACAACCCTTGTCAGTGATCTTGCCGAGCGCGGCATGTTGGATGACACCCTCGTCATCACCATGGGTGAGTTTGGCCGCACACCGAACCTTGGCACCCAAGGCAGCACCGATGGCCGCAACCACTGGCCGCAGGTCATGTCCATGTCCCTCGCTGGTGGTGGCTTCCGCCATGGCCAAGTCATCGGGGCCTCCTCCAAAGAGGGCGGAGAGATCGCCGAGCGCGCCGTCACTCCAGGTGACCTCGCCGCCACCATCTACCACCACATGGGCGTACCCCTCGACGCGACCTACACCGATCATCAGGGGCGCCCAAACTTCATCGTCAATCAAGGCAAGCCGCTCGGAGAGTTAGTCTGAGCTACTGGCGAAAGATCGTCTCATCATACCTTCGCCGATCCAATCTGTGAGTAAGCTTAGCGGTCAATTCGTGGCTGCCGGTGCCGGGGATCATCCCGCTCAGACGCCAAAGCAGACCGAGCCGTAGCTCTAAGCCGCCGACGACGAGCATCATGACCACACCAAACTCGGCAAAGTGCTGCACGTCATTCACCTTCCCGACCAGACTGAGCAGCGATGGACCGATCAGGATTCTTCCCATGTCCGCGCCACGCGCTCGATGCTCTGAGCCCTCCCCGTAGCAGGGTCCAACGTGATCAGCACGCCATTCACCCGCACAGCTCCCGTGCCCACGCCGAACTTAGTCGGCAGCGCGGTGATGAAACGCGCCAGCACCGGCTCGATCTGACTGCCGATCACCGAGTCCAGCGGGCCGCACATGCCAGCATCACTTAGGAAAGCAGTGCCCTTTGGCAAAACGCGCTCATCCGCCGTAGGCACATGCGTGTGCGTGCCCACGACGGCGCTCACCAACCCGTCCAAATGCCAGCCCATCGCGACTTTTTCACTCGTAGCCTCTGCATGGAAATCGACAAAGATCACTGGTGTCTCCTCTCGCATTTCCGACACCGCTTTCAGCACCGCCGGGAAGGGATTCTCCATGCCCTCTTTCATGAACGTACGACCCTGGAGATTGATGACACCCACCTTGCACCTCTTCGTCTGTAAAACCAGCGTGCCCTGCCCCGGCGCACCTTCAGGGTAATTGATCGGGCGCAGCAGGCGCGGCTCCTCCTTCATGAAAGGCACGATCTCCTTTTGATCCCAAATATGATCGCCAGTCGTGATCACCGCCGCTCCAGCACGCATAAGGCTGATCGCGATCTTGGGCGTGATGCCGCGCCCACCGGCTGAGTTCTCCCCATTAACGATGATGAAGTCGGCCTTGAGCTCATCTTTCAGGATCGGCAGCAGCGCGGCAACGGCCTTTCTGCCCGGCTCACCCACCACGTCTCCGAGGAAAAGAATGCGGAACAGGTCCGGCGTGGGTTTAGCAGCAGATTCAGACGTCATACCGCCACATAGGGGATAGCGCCCCGCGTGGCAAGTGCCGTGTGGTCTCAGGATTTACGCATGAAATGAGCTGCAAATCTGGATCACCGCTTTTTGGCATGATTTAGAAAAAGGGTCAGCATGAACACCCTCTCTTCAGACCTGTTCATCATGCTAATCTTATGAATCCTGTAACTCATTCATAGCTCTCTGTCGGAGCATGAGTCTTGGCGCGGCCTTGCGGGTTGCGTTCTCCCACTGCTGTGCTTGGATGCGCGCCTCAGAAACGCATCCTATGTCTAACCATTCCCCCCACTCGTCCGAGCACTCGGGTTCCTCCATTTGGTCCCTGCTGAATGTTATCATTGCCGTCGCCATCGGTGGCTTCACCCTCATCTTTGCCAGCACGCTTTTCATTGGCGCATTTAAACAAAGCGCTGGCTTGGTTAAAAAACCTGAAGCTCCGGCTGCTGCACCTGCCGCCACCGCAGCCGCCGCCACAACATCACCTGCCGCAGGTGCCCCGAGCACCGCCGTCGCCGAGATTACCATCAAGCCAGACCTCGCCAATCCACTGGCTTATGACACCAAGGAATTCAAAGTCAAAGCAGGTCAGAAAGTGAAGCTCACTTTTAATAACACCCACCCTGCAGTGCCGCAGCCGCATAACATTGTCATCGCCAATGCAGGCAGTAAGGACAAACTGCTCGGACTCGCTATGGCCATGGCCGCCGCTCCCGATGGCATGGCCAAGGGTTTCATCCCTGAGTCACCCGACATCCTATTTCACACCAAGCTGCTCCAGCCAAACACCACAGAGACACTTGAGTTCACTGCTCCTGCTGCTGGCGATTACCCGTATCTATGCACCTTTCCAGGTCACGGCATCATCATGAATGGCACCATGAAGGTGGAGTAAAGCGCACCTATTTCACCTTCTGAAAAGCCCGAGTTAAAGCTCGGGTTTTTTTGTGTTCGCGCCTCGCACAGCGGCCGCAGCTACACAAAGTCCAGCCCCAGATCCAGCGCGCGTGCTGAGTGAGTCAGCGCACCTACAGAGATCGCATTCACACCCGTTGCGGCCACATCGCGGATCGTTTCGAGCGTGATGCCGCCGCTAGCCTCCAGCCATAGACGACCCGCATTCATCTGCACCGCATCGCACAGCTTCTCGCAGCCCATGTTGTCAAGCAGCAGCATGTCCACACCATGCAGTTTTAAAAAGCTCTCCATCTGCTCCAGCGTATCGCATTCGAGCTGAATGCGAGTGCTTGGGCGCTCCCCTTTGACTCGATCAATCGCGACCTGAAGCTGCTCTGAGGAACCATGCGCGGCGATGTGGTTGTCCTTCACCATCACCTGATCATAGAGTCCCATGCGATGGTTCGTGCCACCGCCCGCCTTGACTGCCGCCTTTTCCAGCAGCCGCCAGCCCGGCGTGGTCTTGCGCGTGTCCCAGACCTGCACGGGATACGGCTTCACCGCCTCCACATACCGCCGCGTCTGCGTCGCCACACCGCACAGCCGCTGGAGAAAGTTTAGCGCTGTGCGCTCGCCTGTCAGGATCGCCCGGGTCGGCCCGCTGATCTCCATCAGCACATCACCCTTCACAAAAGCTTCCCCATTCGACTTCAGCGCCCGTGCCTCGATTCGAGCATCCATCAGCGCAAACACACGCACCGCGATCTCAGCTCCCGACATCACCCCCGGCTCACGCGCCACGATGACCGCACGTGCCACCGACTCCTCCGGCACAAAGTAAGTCGCCGTCACATCACCCGTGCCAACGTCTTCAACGATGGCGGCATGGATCAGTTCTTCAGTGGTGAGGTCCAAGGGTGAGAGAGCTTTCTGGGGCTGCATGTCTCGTTGGTAACATCAAGCCGAGCCCGCCGCCAGATTGAGTTTACAGTTGTTGACGGTCGTTGAGGCTCACCCCGCGAGCGTTGACGATGGCTTCTGGGTTAGTCGCAGAGTATTTTTGAACCGCTAATAGGACGCTGATCAGACGCTAATCCCAAACCCTCCATATTTAGTTATTATTAGCGTCCTGTTAGCGGCGTCAAATTTCTGAGCCTCTGCCGCTTCCAAACCATGGCCAACAACAGCAAACTTCTCTTTCCGATCCATCAACGCCGCCTCCAGTTCGCCGGGAGACTGGCTGCGGACCTATCTAGGCATGAGCCAAGAGTCTCTAAAACTGGAATCTTGCAATATGAATCACCTGCCCCCATCCACGCTAGGCCGGTGCTGATCGGTGAAATCACTTGTCTCAATTTCCCACATCTTCGTGATCGTGCGCCAGTCCTTACCCTCGCGGATCGCATTTAAAAGTGTCGTGTGATTGAGTAGCGTGTTCACCTTTTCCAGAGCGAACTTTTTCGGATAAAGCCTCTGCATGGTCACCGCAATGGCGATCCCTGCAGCCACCGGCTTGAGCACCTCACGATCAGTGATGATCAGCCGCACGCCACCGCAGGACTCGTCTATGAAAACACTCGCTGTCGGCTTGAATCGCACGGGCACAAAACGCAGGCCGGGCAGACCCAGCTTGTTTAGCTCATGACTCAAACGCAGATCATCCACATAGGGTGCGCCAAGCACTTGAAACGGCGTGTCCGTGCCGCGCCCCACACTGATACTAAACTCTAGCAATCCAACTCCTGGATACAGCAGCGCCGCTTCTGGCGATCTCATATTGGGTGAAGGATTCTGCCACGGCAGCCCCGTCTGATCGAAGAGCATCTCGCGCCGCCAGCCTTCGACTCGGATCACCTTTAAATCCACGCCGATCTTCCGCTCTGTGTTCATCATCTGTGCTAGCTCACCTACCGTCATACCATGGCGAATCGGGATCGCATGAGTCGCTGTGAACGTCTCCTTATCCACCACAGCAGGCCCTTCTACTTCGATGCCGCCTATGGGATTCACGCGATCAAGCACGATGAATTTCTTCCCCGCTTTTGCCGCTGCTTCCATACTCAGACGCAGTGTCGAAATGTAGGTGTAGAAGCGGCAGCCGATATCCTGGATGTCAAACACCAGTGCATCCAGTTCTGCAAGTTGCTCAGGCTTCGGCGCGCGTGACTCACCGTAAAGACTGAACACAGGCAGACCCGTCTTCTTGTCCTTTGAATCAGTGATCTTCGCCTGATCCAGCTCACCCCGGATACCGTGCTCAGGACTGAAGAGCGCAGTGAGTTTCACCTGCCTCGACTCATGCAGCAGATCAATCGTGGTGCGGCGATCTACATTGATGCCCGTGTGATTCGTGATGAGTCCCACGCGCAGCCCTTTGAGCGCTGCAAAACCATCACGCTGGAGCACGTCGATGCCGTTGAGTACGGTTGGCACCTCCTTTTCACCACGCTTCGGCAGCGCTCCGACCACGCTTTTAAAATTAAAGTCCGGGATACATTTCGCCGCTGCCGTGCCGACGAGTTCATACAAGTCGCGCACACTGCCGCCGCCGTCAGGGTGCAGACGTGAACTGAGGAAGATGACGAAGCTCTGCGAAGCGGGCTCAATCCACAAACTCGTTCCCGTAAAACCCGTGTGCCCAAACGAGCCAATGGGAAACACCTCGCCTCGCGGACGACTGTACATCGAGTCGATGTCCCACCCGTATCCGCGCCTTTCATAGACCGTCGCCCCCGTCTGCACGCGCTGCATTTGCGTGATCGTTTCCGCTTTCAAAACGCGCGCGCCATCGAGCTGCCCGCTGCCGAGAATCATGCGTGCATAGCGCGCCAGATCCGCCGCCGTGGTGAAGAGTCCGGCATGTCCCGTGACACCGCCCATGCGGCGTGACGTGGGGTCATGCACCACACCGCAGAGCATCTGCCCCAGTTCATCCCGCTCCGTCGGTGCGATGCGCGAACGTAAGTTTGCCGGAGGAGTGAAGCATGTCGAGGTCATCTTCAGCGGCTTAAAAACATGTTCGGCGGCAAACACATCCAGCTTCTGTTTGCTCACGCGCTGCACGATCTCACCGAGCAGGATGAAATTAATATCGCTATAGCAGAAGAAGCTTTCAGGCGGCGCATCAGGCACGCTGCTCGTCGCCCGGCGGATGCCTTCCGCGTAGCCCGTCCATGTCGGATCTTTTGGTATGCCCGGCTTCAAACCAGAAGTGTGCGTGATCAAATGCCGAACGCAGATCAACTCACGTCCCTCACCCGCAAACTCCGGCAGGTAGCGCCTCACCAAAGCATCGATTTCGATCTTCCCTTGATCCACGAGCACCATAACCGAAGGCGTGGTCGCGATGACTTTGGTCAGTGACGCCGCATCAAAGATCGTGTCCGACTTCATCTCCTCACGCACCAGCACCAGCTCACGCGCCCCATTGACCAGCATGTGCGTCTGCCCGCGATGCTCCAACCACAGCACCGCTCCCGCCGGATTCTTTTTCGCCACAGCTTTCTCAATCACTAGATCCAGTGCCTTCAAAGCAGCGGAATCAAACGAGGGCTGGGCGAGAAGCGGCAGGGTGAGCGCTAAAAAGAAGAGCAAGCGATGCATGAAGAGATGCTAGGCGGCGCACACAGCTTCGCCAAGCTTGGAGTTCGGAGACTATTCGGAGTCCCGGCTTCAGCCGGTCTGGGAAGGTGCTGTCCACACGAATCGTTCCGCCTGAAGGCGGTGGTCCGAACATCACTGCATCGGCAGCTTCAATTCCACGCTCTTGTCACCGCGCAGGACGGTAACGGGGACTCGCTCGCCTTGTTGATGTTACTGCATCAGGTGGCCATGCAGGCGGCTTTCGGTGATGTTCTCTTTGATGCCTGCGACTTCGACGAGCACGTCGTCTTTTTGAAAGCCTGCTTTCTTGGCTGCGGCGCGCGGACCATAAATGCCGCGGCCTTTGACCCACAGTGCCATGCCATCTGTGCCGAGACCGCGCTGCTTACACTCATCCTCGGTGATAACAACGAGGTTCAGCCCGCCTGCCGCCATAACGCGCAGGGACCATGCGGTCGAGCGGTCGGTATTGTCGGTCGCGTAGCGCCAGCCTTTCGGCAGATCCATTTTCAAAACCTGCGCTGCACCGCCGCGCTGCACGCTAACATCGAGCTTGGCCGCATCGCCCGAACGATGCAGCGCCCAGGTCTCGTTGGCGTCTGAGATGAGCGGAACGCAGCACGATGAACAACGGCTACTCTATGAAATTGTTAAGCGCAGGTAAAGCCTCAAAACCACAGGCCGTGCCGTGCGTTATTGCTGCACCTCGATATGAAAACACGCTCCGCCATCACCCTACTTTTCATCAGTTGTGCCATCCTCGCCACAGCACTGGAGGCTCCGCAGGTCAAGATCACTGAAGCCAAAGGCAAGTGCATCATCATCTCCAACGGCATCCCGGATCATGCGACGGGCCAGTTTCCAAATCCCGGCAATCCCAACTCGATCTCTGCGCAGCGATATGAGTTCCGCATGACGCTGACGCCTAAATCAGCCGCCAAACCGCTGCCTGCGAATCATGCCTCGTTTGGCATCGCTGTGAATGGTGTGCCCTTTGAGGCGGGCACGGCTGAGTTTTGGAATGGCGATCGCGCCTGGAACTACGAGGCGAAAAGCGGCAAGATTGATCTCGGCCTGGATCAAAACGACGCACATGTGCAACCCGGCGGAGTGTATCATTATCACGGCCCGCCCACGGGCTTGATCGCAAAGCTCGGCACCGATTCGCAGATGATCCACATCGGTTGGGCTGCCGATGGCTTCCCCATCTATGCGAGCAGTTCGGCACAAAAGATGCGCTCCAGCTATCAGCTCAAAAAAGGCCAACGTCCCAAAGGCAATCGTGGTCCAGGTGGTGAATACGATGGCACTTTCACCGCTGACTACGAGTATATCGCTGGCTCTGGCGATCTCGATGATTGCAATGGCCGTGTCGGCATCACGCCCGAATATCCTCAAGGCATTTATCATTACTTCATCACGGAAACTTTCCCGTATCTCAGCCGTCAGTGGCGCGGTGAACCCGATAGCAGCTTTCAAAAGAAAGGCCCGCCAGGTGGTGGCCCGCCAAAAGGGCGTGGTCGCCGCGGCGGTCCCGGCTTCGGACCTCCCCCGCCTCGAGGCTTCGGTCCGCCTCCGTTTGGCACTTGACGCCACTATTCGCGCTGAAGCACTTTTACCAACTTCACGGGATCATATCCCTGCAACGCCAGACGCTTGAGAATGCCGTGATAGGTCGCTTCACTCATCGTTGGTTGGCGACTCAGCACCCATGCAAGCTTACGGTTAGGATAGCCGACGACGCTCCATTGATATTCAGGGTCGAGATCAATGATGAGATAAGGCATACGCAGCGGCCAGATAAACTGCACCCGCCATTCTGCTTGGGTCTTTTTATTCTTCACCCAGGCCACACCTTTCCACTGCTCCAGTGGCGCATCCAGCGAGCCTCGGCGGAAAAGGAAGATGTTATCCATCTTGCCATCAGGACGCAGAACATAACGATCAAGAGTGCCCACCTTACCTTTCTCCAAAGAATAGGGGATGTGGGCATAAACATACCAATCACCCGCATAACGCGGGAGATCGACATGCAAGACGGTTTGAAGTGGCGGCAGTTTCATCGAAGTGGAGCAGGCAGCCAAACCGGTTAACCAGAGGCATAAAAAAAGGCGAACTGTATATGTCATTCTAGAACATACGGTCCACCTTATCTGGTTGGACTGGTGACTTTCACTGCCGCCGCTCAGTCCCCGTAGTTAAAGGGATCGCTGCACTTGGGATTCGTGGCGAGATTTGGATCGGTCAGCGTCTTCATGAAGGCCACGAGAGCCGCCTTTTGCGCGACGGTAAGATTCAAACGACGCGGAGATCCTGGTGGTCCCTGGCCGGGAGGATTGCGCAGCGGCGGTGAGAGATTGGGATGAGCGGCGACACCTGAATTATAAAACTCCACCACCTGCTCTAGCGTATTGAAACGACCATCATGCATGAAGGGCGCAGTCAGCTCGATGTTACGCAGCGAGGGTACTTTAAATTTACCATCGTCCGTCGTCAGGCCGGTGATCGCGCCTATGCCTCTATCCACAGAGGGATTCTCAATGCCGTTGTTGTTGGCCGGACCGCCACCGGGCACAAAGTTGTCCGTGCCATGGCAGGCGGCGCAGTTGCCTTGTGTTGGTGTGTTGAAGATTTGCCTGCCCTGATTCTCCTCCGCCGTGAAATTGGTAAAGCCAGAGGCCGCGCCCACATCATACTTTGACTGCACAGAGACGATGGAGCGGACGAACTGCGCCAGCGCACGTGAGATGCGATCTGAGGTGACGACTGGCGTACCGAACACGCGATTGAAGAGGTCGGTGTAATACGGCTCGGCATTCAAGCGCGTCTCCAATGCAGGCAGCGTCATGCCCATCTCCACCGAATTTTGAATCGGCTGCAGCACCTGAATCTCCAGTGTGGCGGCGCGTTCGTCCCAGAAAAAGGAGCGGCGCTGATACCAGCGCGCATGAGCCAGACCCATGGAGTTGCGGTCCGTGAGACCGCCTGCAAACCCGACGCTGAACGGGCGCGGGTCGGAGAAGCCATGCGCCTGCTGATGGCATGAGGAGCAGGAGATCGTCTGATTGATCGAGAGTCGCTTATCATAAAAGAGCACACGACCCAGCTCGGCACCCGTGTCTGTGGTTGGGTTTCCCACGGGCGTGTTGTCCTGTGCTGGGATCGGATTTTGTGCGAACGAGGGCGGCAGCGTGGGACTCGCGTAGTTTGGTGGACTGGCTCCGATCAGCAGTGCGCTTGCCGTGGTGCTCGTCAGCGTCTGGCCAGCCGAATTGATGGACGCCTGATAAAAGAAGCCGCTGGGCAGTCCACTCGTGCTGAAAGTGCGGCGATAGCGGCCATTGTGAATCTTCATCGTCTGGATGTCAGTCCAGTTCGACAGATTCGGTGAGCTTTGCAGCACCCAGACATGATTGCCCGGCTCCGTGATGTTGACGAAAAGGCTGCCTATGCCAGGGGCGATGCTCAGCTCCGTGCCAGTTGGTAATTGCGCCATGAGCGGCTGCGCGATCAGGAGTGTGAGAAGCGGAAGATATTTCATCATAACGAACTCATATCACCATCACTGCGTTAAGCGATTGTGTGACTAAACCCAAATTTTTGTAAATCTTCTGTTAAGAGCGCAGAAGACAAATCGTGCGCTTTGGCTCCGGCTGTGCCACTTTAGACCAATGGAATCGAAAATCCTCCGACTGCTCGGACAGGCAGACTACACGCCCTCGAATGTCCCCGAGTTGATTAGCTTGCTGCATCTCCAGCCCAATCAGCAGCAGGAATTGCAGCGCTGTTTACTCGGCATGAGCACGCGCGGACTGATCCTGCGGACCAAAGGCAATCGCTACATTCAGTCCCGCGTGGCTGATTTAATCCCCGGTGTGATCCAGATCACGCGTGGTGGGCGCGGCTTTGTGCAGCCTGATGAGGCAGGCATCGGCGAGATCGGCATCCCTGAAAATGCGACTGACACGGCTATGCATGGTGACCGCGTTTTGGTCCGCCGTGATGTGCGCGCTCAGGGCCTGCGTAAATCCGTGCCCGCAGAAAATACGGGCGCCGTGGTGCGCATCCTTGAACGAGGTAGGACACAGTTTGTCGGCACGCTGCAAAAGGGCCGCCAGTTCCTCTTTGTCACGCCGGATGATCCACGTCTGCCCTCAGCGATCCATGTACCTGAGCCGCGCGATGTGGGCCGTGTCGCTCATATTGGCGATAAGGTCGTCGTCGAGATTCTTCAATGGGAATCACGTCAGACACCGCCTGAAGGAGAGATCATCGAGGTGCTCGGTGCGCCCGATGCTGAGGGCGTGGATATGCTCTCTGTTCTGCGGCATTACGCGCTGGCGCTGCACTTCCCAAAGAACGTGCTCGCAGAAGCCAACAGCATCGCCAAATCGAGGCCAGACAACCAACCGAGTGCCGAGGAAGCCAAAGGCCGCATCGACTGCCGGAAGCACAATGTCGTTACCATCGACCCCGATGATGCGCGTGATTTTGATGATGCCATCTGCCTGCAGCGCCATGGTAAGGATCAGTGGAAACTCTGGGTCCACATCGCCGATGTGTCCCACTATGTGAAGTCTGGCAGTGCCTTGGATGTGGAAGCCAAGAAGCGCGGGAACTCCACTTACTTGGTAGATCGTGTCATACCGATGCTGCCAGAAGCGCTGAGCAATGAACTCTGCTCACTGAAGCCCGGCTTGGATCGCCTGACAAAGTGTGTGGAGTTTGTCCTGAGTCATGAGGGGAAAGTTATCAGCTCAAAATTCTGCGCCGCCATCATCCACTCAAAGCGCCGCTACACTTACAAGGCCGCCTTTACCGCGCTGCAGAAGGCGCCCGCTGACGAGATCGAGCAAATGCTCCATGACGCGAATGATATGGCTCAGCGCATTCGTGGGCATCGCTTTGACAATGGCTCACTCGATCTCGACTTCCCTGAAAACAAGATCCGCCTTGATGAGCATGGCAAGGTGCTGCGCATCGAACGCATCGAGAACGACATCTCCCATCAACTCATTGAGGAATACATGCTGCTTGCCAATGAAGCTGTCGCAGGCCGACTCATGCAGCTCGATCGGCCTGCCGTGTATCGCGTGCATGAGTCACCCAAAGAAAAGCGCCTCAATGATTACCGTGAAGACGTGCTCAGTCACCGAGTGCCTTGTGGCAATCTAAATCACCGACCTGAGGTACAGAAGCTCTTGGCCAAGCTCGGCACGCTGCCCATCGGTCAGGCTTTGAAGATCGGATTCCTGAAGTCGCTCATGCGTGCTCGCTATGCCGTGGAGCCGCTGGGGCACTATGGGTTGGCGAAGACGAAGTACACACACTTCACCTCGCCCATCCGCCGCTACGCCGACCTCGTCGTGCATCGTGCGCTGTTTGATAAAGTCGAGCTTCAGGTCAGTGCGGCAAAGCAGATCGCTGAGCACATCAGCCTCACTGAAAAGAACTCGTCAGACGCTGAGCGCGACAGCAAAGAGGTCAAACTTTACGCCTATCTCGAAGCACAACTCACGGCCAAAAGCCCACAGCCCTACAGCGCGCTGGTGACAGATGTGCGGAACTTTGGCTTCTTTGTCGATGTCTCAGATCTCGGCATGAGCGGACTCGTGCCGCTATCGGCGATCCCGGATGATTTCTTTATGCTTGATCCTGTCCGCGAGCATCTTGTCGGGCGTCATAGCCGCCGCATCATCAAGCTAGGTGATCGGCTCACGGTGCAGATCTACAAGCTGGATCGCTTCAAGAAACAGGTCGATTTCCAGCTCGTGAAAGAGGGCAGCGCTACCACAGAAAGTCCGCCGAAACGCGACTGGCAGGACCGCCCTAAGAAAACCTTTGCGGCGAAAGTGCCAGGCTCGAAGAAGAGCTTCGGCAAGCGTCGCAAATCGTAATCTTTACCAGAGATCCACTGGTACATGCGGCTCAGGCCGGATGATCTCGGTGCCGTTGAGTGTCTGCGCAAAACGTGCCAAGAACCATTGCTGAGATGGCTCTTCACCGTGAACCATGAGTAGCTTTTTAGGCCGCACTTTTTCAACGTAGTCAGCGATCTGTTCACGAGTCGCGTGAGCACTGAGATCGAAGCTTTCGATTCGTGCGTGCAGCTCAAAGGCCTGCTGATCAGGTGCAAGCTTGATCTTCTCTCCCTGCTTAGCCGTGCGCAGTCTGTAGCCGGGAGAAAGCGGATCGGTATAGCCGACGAAGGCCACGGCATTGCGTGGGTTTTCGATGAACCGCCCGGCAAATTTATTGGAGGTGGTGCCCTCTGTCATCATGCCACTGGAAAGCGCGTAAATGGCGCGCGGCTGATACTCAAACTGGCGCGGTCCACGACGGCGGCCTTTGGGCTGCACGAGCATGTTAATGTCCTCTAGCAGTCTGAATCCAGCGTAGTTACGCCGTGAGTTATCCGTGTAGTGATCATAAAGTACGGTGACTTTCGTGCCGAGTCCGCCAATGTGCAGCGGCATCTCAGGGATGAGCCCTTCCTGGCGTAGTTCATGGAGCATGAGCATCACCTCCTGAGTCTTGCCGAGCGCGAAAACGGGGATAAGCACTGAGCCATTGGCATCAAACGTGTCACGAATCACCGCTGCCAACCGCTCCTTTTCAGCGCGCCTGGTAAAGCCGACTGCACGCTCATAGGTGCCGCGTGTGGTTTCCATCACCAGAACATCAATGCCGCTTGTGGGAAAGTCTGCGGCCATGCAGATCGTCTGCGCTTCAAAGTTCACATCACCTGAGTAAAACAGCGTGTTGCCGTTTTCCCGAATCATGACGCCGGTCGAGCCGAGAATGTGGCCTGCATCATAGAATGTGCCGGTCATCTCTGTGCCTGGGATTTCAAACGGCTTCTTCAAATCGCGGTAGCTGTAGCTGGCGCGATTTTCATCCAGCTCCTTGTGCGTGAAAAAAGGGTATTCCGTGATGCTCAATTCCTCACGCTGAGAGGTCATGACATTGACCGAATTATGCAGCATCCCACTGGCGATCTCACCCGTCGGCTCAGTCATGATCACGGGCGCATTTGGCTGCTTGCGCATCAGCACAGGCAGTGAGCCGATGTGGTCATGGTGCGCATGAGTGATGATGATCGCGTTCGCCGAGTCCTGCGGCAACGGGCCAAAGTCTGGCAATGCATCAAAACCCACCTCTTTAGGATGCATCCCCGCATCTAACACCACACGGCTTTCGCCAGACTCGATCAGGTAGCTATTGGCACCGATCTCGCGGCGGCGTGTGAGGTTAGAAAATCGCATGATAAATTTACAGAGGAAAACGGGAGGCCGATACTAGGCGCTGTTTAACCACTAGCAAGCACTCAGAACCATTGACACCTCTACGCCTGCATGGACTCTGCAAGCAGTGTGTTTCTTCCATTTCTGCCATCGACCGCCGACACTCCATTGGGTCTGGCTTCTGACGCTGAGCCTTGGCCTGAGCGCCCAGGCTCAGGTGACAACTCGCCAAGATCCAGTCGGCACTTTGCTCAACCAATGGTATAGCGCAGGCACCGCGGCTGGCCTTTCCGCCATCACCTATGAGAACCGGGACGATCAGCATTCGCCGCTGAATGCGCCCAAGTATCCGCAGCTCGAAATCTTCAAACACGACGCCACCAGCGGCGCCCCGAAAGGTCTCGCCTCTCAACTGCGCCTGAGGCCGACGGTGGGAAATTGCTCCATGGCCGCAGGGGCAACTCAAGGTGGTAGTCTGCCGCGCCTCTACCAGATGGAGCCAAGAGGCCCCCAGTTTCAGATGTTGCAGTATCTGGCGAATAACCTGATGATTTACCCAGAGCATCAGGATCACGACATCGGTGCTAATGGCGTCGGTGGTTATGGTGATCTTTTCCCGATCAACAACTTATACTCCATCATCTCTCAGGGCTCCTCTTTGAGTGACATGCCTTTTGTAGAGGCCGTCTTGTCCACCATCGCCGCGTTTCCACCAGAGACTCAGGAGATGCTGATCAAACAGCGCGTCCTGATGCCCACGGTTCAGAGCATCTTCCGCAAATCTAACAAGATGGTCGTTAACGAACTGGACTATTTTTCCGGCAATGCGCATCCAGTCGTATTTGATTCCGTTAAGCTTGATGAAGAAAAAATGGTGCAGCTCGCCCATGAAATGACTCCGGCTAAAATCCCGCCGCTGGTGCAGATCAGCGCTGTCGATGAAACTGAACTGCTTGCGGACAAAGACTTCTTTGAAAAGCCGAATACGCTCACTCATAAACTCGCTGACACGCCAATGTCCATCGCCCGCGTCATGCGAGGAAGTGTGGACGAGTACGGCATGTTGCTCTTTCTCGGCAAAACAGCAGACCTGATGAAGCGGCCAGTCAAAATCATGCTCCAAGTGCTGCAAGGTGACCCGAAACTCGTGCGGCTCGACTACTCAGGAAAAAGCCCGTATGCACGACTCCGGGTGCGCTGGCATCCGCCCATGATTACCGCCACAGGCATCCGCAGCAATCGTGTGGACATCGCCGTCTTTGCCAGCAATGGCATCAGTGTCAGTGCGCCCGCGATCATCAGCTTCTTCATGCTGCCGAATGAACGTCGTTTTTATGATCAGCGCGGCTCACTCACCGAGATCGAATATCAGGCAGCCAATCCTGACATCGGGCTACCACTCACCAGTAAAGACACCCGCTGGCTGCGCGCCATGCTGGATGTCTCCATTGCTGGCGATGGCGTGCGCAGCCAGCTCATTGCGCAGTTGCTCACCAACGAAGAACGCATGGCTATTCAAGCCGTTTGGCTACCTTTGAACAAGCGCCTCCAAGTGATCAACAGCCTCGAAAAAGACCCGGTGCGCAAGGATGCTGCGATGAAAATGAAAGCCGACCTAGAGACTGACCTTGCCGCTGCTCTCGATAACAAATTACCAGGGGGACGTGGCCTGACCGTGCGAAGCGCTATCGCCAGATCTCTCGATACCTTGAGCACCTTCCCTGACCTATATTTTTCCTATCAAAAAAAACTCACCACACTCGCCACTAACTCGACCAAGCCATCGGCAACGGCGGACATTCGCAACGAGATCAGACGATTGGTCGATCTCGGCATTTTGATCGAGCAAGCCAGTGGTAAAATATCCACCGCCACCGCGCCCGATAAACTCAGCCCAGCAGAGCGACACTACCTACGAGAGCTAAACCTGACCGTGCTCAGCCAAGTCCTCTTCCCAGAAGCACTCGATCGCTCCATCGCCCCCGCGTGGGTGGACCCGCGCCTTACCACACCAAAGCCCTGGCGTGATGTCTTCCGCTATGATGAAACCACCAGTCAGCGTCTCGGGTGGATCAGGTATCAAGCCGGCCACACCTATTGGTTCGACACCCAAGGTCGCCTCCTCCGCGAAGGCCCCAAGCACCCCGATAAAGCCGTGCCCGTGAAGTACGAAAGCAATGCTACCGGTCAGCTCGAGTGGCGATGATCACCATGGCAGCCCACTGACTCTCCAAGAGTCGGCACTCAAGGTTTTGATTCGTGCAGACAGCGTGATCTTTGCATCCTCGGATAACATCTGTTGCTCAAAGGGCACGCGATCAGAAGCGGTGAGCGGGCGCTCAGAAACTAGCAAGAGACGGCTTGCCTGGGCCAAGCTGAGTCGTGTCAGATCTTGCTTGATGTCACCCCGCTTCAGCGGTGCCTCACTGATTATCACGGAATGCGTGCCGAGGCTCAGAGAACGGCGTGTTTCAGCCGTGCCTATAACGGTCCAGCGTGTATTGGCATCAGTGCTTTCGCTGCCAGGCAGGAGAAGACAGGCTTGGGATAGCGGACCGGTTGCAGGTGCTGCGACAGTCGCGGTGCTTTCAATCGGCGTGAGCACTTCAAAGACCACGTCCTTCGGCTTCTCAGAATCGCGCAGCGCGCGGAAGGCCCACTCCCAGCTTGGGATGAAACTCACCGTCGTGTGCAGGTGCTGCTGCCAGGGTTGATTAGACAATGACGCATCCACAGCGAGCAAAACATACTCAGCCGAGGCACCGAGCTGTGCCACAGCTTTTGCGATCTCTTGCATCAGTGGTTTTAGATCAAGCGCCTCACCCGCTGCGCCGAAACGCAAACGTCCCTGCTGCATCTGACGGCCTGCGCTGCTCTGCACGATCCAACTGTATCTGCCAGAGGACAGTTCGCCCTTCATCACCACGCTGACCCAGACGGTATTGGCGAGTTCTTGACGCTCACGAATCTCAGAAGCCAGTGACCATAGCTCCACCGCGCGCTGATGTTCGAGCTGCTGCATCAAACGCGGATCGGCCGCCAATGCCTCGACGAGAGGCGATGGCGAACGACGACCATGCAGATGCCGCAGCGCCAGCACACGCAGCTCGGCAGGAAGGCAGCGAACGACGGTGACTTCACGGTCCAAAAGCGTTTCATGCAGCCTATAAATGATTTCCTCATCGCGAATCGCATCAGCCTCCAGCTTGCCCCAGGCGATGGAAAGACATGTCGCCATGGAATGCCAGCACTCGGAGTCACGCAGCACGGGCATTCGACGCTGTGACTCACGCAGAGCGCTCGCATAGGCCATCACCTGCGCAGCAGATTCTGGGGACTCGGCGAGGATGCGACCAAGCGTGACTAACGAATGATGTCGTGTAGCGAGTCTTGCGGCAGCTTGCAACAAATCATGCTGCTTCTTCAGCGCATACGACTGCGCCTTCTTGCCGATCCAAGCCAGTGCTGCCAGCGGATGATTCAAAACAACACCCGCCGCGCGTAGCTTTTGCCAGTCAGCGTCTTCAGTCACCTCAAGTTTCAAACGTTGCTGAAAAAGATCGGCGTCGTCTTGGAACAAGAGCGTGGCTTCCTGCCCCTTTTCACTCGACGCTGGCTCGCCAGGAAATGGCAGATCATCCATCGACACACCCAATCCTAGTGGAGCCGTCAGTCCAGCCTCTGCCAAGGTCCACGCAGCCACACGACAGCGCTGCACTAGCGGTGCAGCCGCGCGCTCAGGCAGCAGATGCAGTGCTAAACAAATGAGCCGCACAGCTTCATGCATCTGCCCCGCGCAGCGCAGCGTGGCGGCGGTCTCCAGCAGCAGTTCCACCTGAACCACATGTGGCGCTCCCGCCTCATGCTGGAGCCGCCAGACGGTCATCTGCCAAGCGGCGGTGTTTTTGAGAAGCTCAGACTGATCCGTCTGATCGGTCGGATCGCTCTTAGACACTAGACGCCGCAGCGCAATCAGCAGCCAGCGCCTAAGTTTGCTAACAGGCACGGGCAGACTTTTTTGCTCAGCTATAAAACTCAGGTTCACCGCACGCCCGAGTTTCCAGCCGGGTTCTATTTTAGAGAAGATCGCGCTCAGCGTTTGCAGCAATCCGGCAGGTTCGTCTCCCATCACCACAGCACCGAGCCAGCGCACCAGTTCATGCGTGTGCCTCTTTATCTCCATTTGGAGCACCGGCTTTAGACGGTTCCCAGAATCACCGCGCTCACCCTCGATCAACCAGCCGAGCACCAGCACCAAAGCCGCAAAGCTCATCTCTACGTCCTTGGCACGGAGCGCCTGCACGGCGAGCTGCGTCACATCTTGCCGCCGTTCTGGTGGCGAGTCAGCACATTGCGTATGCCGCCACAGTTGATAATCGGGACGCGCTCCATGCTTGGCATCCTGCGCGCGCCAGTAGTCACGCAGCGCACCACGCCCCGGCTTGCCATTCTGCGCACTGCGCCATTGCTCAGCCTCACTCACGATCACCACCAGAGACACGAGTGGGGCAGAAGGCGGTGTGGGACGACGTTGCTGACGGCGGTGATTGGGTGGCGGCATGATTGGGGCGCGGAGACTACGCGGATGTGCCCCCACAGCAAATGCGCGATGCGTGGCGAACCTGCGACGAAAAATGAGCTTTGATGGACAGGGAGCATTTCCTTTCCACCCTATGCACCCCCAATGAAACCACTAGTCCTCATCCCCAGCTACAACACCGGACGCATCCTCCCGCGCACCGTAGAGGAAGTGCTGGCCCAGTGGCCCGAGGTGTGGGTTGTCATGGATGGTAGCACAGATGGCAGCGAGGCTTTGCTCAAGCCTCTGCTAGCAGCCCATGCCGGACTGCGCGTGCTGACTCTGCCAGAAAACAGTGGCGAAGGCGCGGCTGTGCTCTTCGGCGCACGCCTCGCTCGTAACGCAGGCTTCACTCATGTGCTGACGATGGATGCCGATGGTCAGCATCCTGCCGATGACATTCCGCACTTCCTCACACTGGCAAAAGAGCACCCTGATGCTGCCCTGATGGGCTACCCAATCTTCGGCCCCGAGGCTCCTCAACTGCGTGTGCAAGGGCGTAAAATTTCCAACGGTTGGACGAACATCGAAACGCTCAGCTGGGGCATCCCTGATTCTCTCTTTGGCATGAGACTGTATCCCGTCAAACCGCTGATCGATGCCTTTCGCGGCACACGCTGGGCACGCCGCTTTGATTACGACACGGAGATCTCCGTGCGCCTCGCCTGGCAGGCCGTGCCGATGCTCGCGGTGCCGACGAAGGTTCGCTACCTCACGACCGAGGAAGGCGGCGTGTCGCAGTTTCGTTACTTCCGCGATAACGTCCTACTGACATGGATGCATGCTCGCTTGCTCATCGGCTTTCTCTGGCGCATCCCGCACCTACTTCTGCGCGCTCGCAATCCGCTGAAACCATGACCCCAAGCGTGCCAACTCCCAGCACTGAGGCTCTGGAGAAAATCGCCCGTCTTTGCAAGCGGCGCTGGGACCGCCACTACACCCGAGCTAAGCTACGCAGTGACCCCGTGTATGGTGCCGTGATGCGTGAGATCGCTGGCAGCACAGCGCCGCTACTCGACACCGGCTGCGGCATCGGCCTGCTTTCTCATTACATCCGTGCCTGTGGTCACACCGTTCCTGTCACCGGCTTCGACTATGACGAACGCAAGATCACCGCCGCCAAACACATGGCCGCGTTGGCAGGCCACACGCAGCTCAGCTTCACCGCCGGGGATGCACGCACAACCGTGCCCGAGTTCAGCGGTCATGTCGTCATCCTCGACATCCTGCAATTTTTCACCGAGTCCGAGCAGGACACCCTACTCACCGCAGCCGCCAAACGAGTGGCTCCGGGCGCCAAGCTCGTCATCCGCTCTGGCCTGCGCGATGACTCCTGGCGCTTCCGCATCACTGTCCTCTGCGACTATTTTGCCAAGCTTTGCCTATGGATGAAAGCCGCCCCCACCCGCTACCCCGACGCCCCGCAGTTCCGCCGTGTGCTGGAAGCCGCAGGACTCAGAGTGCGCATCGAACCCATGTGGGGCGGCACGCCGTTTAACAATTTCCTGATCGTGGGCGAACGCTGAGTCAGACTCACGCAAACAAATGCGTCAGCGGCTGCCCCTTGTCAGCGACGGTGAAGGGGCGCTTGCTTAGCGAGTAGATCACCTGATCAAGCGGCAGGCCGAGAGCATAACCGATGGTGGCGTTGATGTCGGGCGGGGAGACTTTGCCATCCACGGGAGCGGCACCGGCTTTGTCTGTGGAGCCCCATTTCGTGCCGCCTTTGATACCGCCGCCGATGAGCACGAAGCTGAAGACGGGGTAGTGATCGCGGCCTGGTTATGATTGATCTTCGGCGTGCGGCCGAGCTCGGACGTGACGACGATCATGGTGCTGGCGAGCAGTCCACGAGCCTCCATATCCTGCACGAGCGCGGGACTTCGGATCTTTGATGCCAAGCAGCACGCTGTCGCTGCCGATACGCTGAGTGAGTTCGGAGGACATGGGCATGTCCTTGGCATCGACGCGGGCACCTTCCATGAGGTTCATCATGGCCATCTTCATGGCTCCACCAGCGGCGATTTCCTTGAGCTTGGCTTTGACCTTCTCGTTGCTGGACTTGCTGGCGGCGGCGCAGAAGCACTAGGAGACGGTCTTGCGCAGGGTGCGCTAACTTTCACCTAGGCGACGCTGGATATCTTTGGACTTTTCTTTGTCGTTCTTGGCGCGGGCTTCATCGAGTTCCTTGCGCAGAGTATCGAACTCTTTGTTCTGCTCCTTCATGGCGGCGGCGACTTGTTCGAAGGCTTCGAAGAGCAGGCTGGCTTCGGTTTGATCGAGCAAACCGGCGAGCTGGCGGCGGTTGTCGAGATCGCGCTTGTCACGCAGCGGGCGGGTAACTTCGGTCACGGCCTGGCGCATGAGATCCTGCATATCTTTGTCGAGTGACTTGTCCTGACGGATCATTTTTTGTGTCTCTTCGACAACGGGCGAGCGGTAGCTGGAAGCCGTCATGTTTTGCGTGAAGGCACCCATCTCGTAGAACTGCTTCTGCGTCCATTTGTCGAAAGGATGGTCGTGGCACTGCGCGCACTCCATGCGTGTGCCGAGGAAGATGCGTGTGGTGTTGGAGAAGTTGTCCAGCGGCATGCCGCGATCCCACATGTAGCAGCCGATGGCTCCATTATCAAAGCAGGCACCGCTGCCGGTGACGAGTTCGCTGGCCATCTTATCCCAGGGTTTGTTTTCGCGCAGAGACTGACGGAGGTAGCTCAGGTAATTCTGCGAAGTGGTGCTGTCACCCACGCCTTGGCTTTGCGCGCGGAACACGTCGGCCCAGTAGTCGAAAGCGTGGTGCACATAGCCTTCGGAATTGAGCAGGGAGTCGATAAGCTTAGAGCGCTCGGCGCTGTCTTTTGCATCGAGAAACTGCCTGGCCTCCTCCTGAGTGGGATGCGTCCGATGACGGTGAGGTAGGTGCGGCGGAGGAAGGTCGCTTCATCGACTGGCGCGTTTGGCGTGAGCTTGTGCTTTGCCAAACCTTTGACGAGCAGGTCATCAATCCGCTTCGAGGCGGCGGAGGTGTCTGCAGCGTGGAGGAGGGCCGATGTGCCGAGCACAGCAGTCGCGATGGAGAAGAGCAGCGTGGCTTTCATGCGACAACCAACGCGGCCAATCCCGGCACTCATGTCAGCACCGGACGCCTTTGCCAATCAGTGCCCAACCAACGGCAAGATCGGCACACTCAAGGTGCAAAAATGTCTTGCTGGAACGCCACTGACCTGAAAGCAGAACAATAATAATTACTGGCGCTGCTTCGCAAACGTCTCGCCGCCTTTCTTTGCGGCTTCGACGTAATAGGCCATGGCCATGAGGTGCTTGGTGAACTCGGTGCCGTCGATCTCGTCGCCTTTGATCCAGGAGCCATCGGGCTGCTGGGATTGGAGAGCCAAGTTGGCTTTTCCGGCTGCTCCTTTGGCCCTCTTCGTCCAGCTTTTCTCGTCGGTTGGGCCTGAGCGTTTTTCGAGAAGCGTTTCGCGCGGCTCCTTCGTGAGTTCCTTCAGCTTGGCCAGATCACGGGCAATGTGGTCCAGCTTGAATCCGTAATGCGTGGGCATGTTACTGTCGTCATAGGTCAGTACATAAGTGTCCTTCACGAAGTAGAGCGGCTTGTTCGTTTGGAGTTCATAGAAGCGGGCATATTGACCATCCGGCAAGGCGGAGCGCTCATACCAGGCGAAGGCGGCGGGCAGAGGCTTGAGATACTTTTCATCGCCCGTCACGAAATACAACTGATGCAGTGTCTCCATGGCACCGATACTTTCTCCACCCGTGACACATGGCGGCTCAAACTTACGCGCCCACACTGGCTCCATGTCATGATTGTACTGCTGCCCCCAGGCAGGCTGAGGCTCCGGCATCTGGGCGAGGATGAAGAAGTCCCCGGCTTTCTTCGCGCTGTTCAGGAAGCGCTCATCCTTCGTGAGTTCATGGGCGCGGAGCAGTAGCTTCACGACCTGTTGGATGTTGCCGTCGTTCAGCGTGTAGAAGCTCGTGTACTTCGCTTTCGGATAAGTGCGGGACCACTCTTTCGGATAGGCGGCTTTCTTGATCGGAGTCGAAGGATCAGCCGGGACGTCGAACTGCTGCGGCCAGCCGCCGTTCGGGTATTGGGCTGCGAGGAGACTGTCGAGACCGAACCTCAGCGCTTCCTGCAAAACAGCGTCGCCTTTGCTCTCGGGCAGGTGGGCGAGTTCGAGGAGGAAGAGCAGCGCGGACTGGGTCTTGTTGTCGTCAAGTGTGCTGGAGTTCCGGCGTTTGCCTTGCTCTTTGTCACCAGCCAGCACTTGCTGGTGGAGGTAGTATTGCTTCGACTTTTCCGCGTCGAAATCGAAGTCGCTGTCCCATCCTCCAGATGCGAGCTGGCATTCGATCAGCGCTTTGCCTGCGGCTTTGGCGGCATCGAGAAACTGCGTGTCACCCGTGGCCTGAAACGCCTTCACAAAGGCCATGCCGAGCGTGGTAGTGCCGGGAGGCTGGATGGAGACGATGGTCTTCGATTCGCTGTGCTCGGTCATGCCAGCGCTGAGGTCTTTTTTCCAGGCCGAGGCGTAGCCGCCATGCACCGCGAGCTTCGAGGTGGCAAACGCGGTAGCTTTTTTCATGGCCGCTGTGACCACGGCGGGATCAAGCAGCGGATCGGCGGCGAAACAGGAAAGTGGGAGGAGCAGAGCGAGAGCGAGTTTCATGGCAGAGATAATGAGCGGCTTGATCCAACGACGGAGCAGGCTGGCTTCCATCATCAACAAGAGGTTTGACCAAACGTGCTCCCGCAGGAGATACTAGCGCCATGACCACCGCAGAAATCGAGTCCGCACTTGTCATTGTGAATGCGGAACAGGATTTGAACTCGAAAGCCCTGCTGCTCGCGGGACTGGTGTCGGAGTTGTTTCGTGAGCGCGGCTTTGAACCGGTCATCGTCGGCGGCTCGGCCATCGAGTTCTACACCGATGGTGCCTACATGTCAGGTGACACAGACATCTGCTGGGCAGGCTGGCCGACACCTACCCAAGAGCAGCGAGAGGAGATTATGCGCCAGATTCCCAACATCAAGTCTCACGGCGGAGCCAAGAGCTGGAGCATCTGCGGCCTGTGGGTCGATCTGCTCGGAGAAATTGACTACAAGGCAAAGAAGGAGTTTGCGAAGTTCACCACCCCGATTGGCAAAGTCATGCTCATACCAATAGAAGATGCTTTAGTCGGACGTGTCTATGCCGCTCGCAAATGGGTTGGGTACAGTGAAGACGACGATGTCTGTGCGAAAAAATTAATGACGACAGTTCTCACCGGCAAGGGAGTCGTTCCGTTTGATTGGGATGAGGCTTATCGTGTTGCTGCCTCATCCAAATACAACTGCACCGCAGAGTTGAACGCCGTCCGCGTCGAAGTGGAATCGTTGCTGGCAAATCGACTGAGTTGAGCGATTATCCGCGTATGACCGAGAGCAAACTATTCGTTCGACCTGAACGCTGCATCACCTGGGAGCAGTGGCAGGCGGGGCGTGCGGAGAGGCGGAGGATTGGGAATTTAGTGGCTCCGGCGGTAATTCGACGGAAGAAGAGCGAAGGCGATGAATACCTCCGCGAGACCTACGGCGGCGAGCGCGGCCCGCCCTTTAATAAAGCCTTCGATCCTTCGGCAGACGGCAAGTAAGCGAGCAGCGGCTAACCGAGTCCTTCGATCTTCCAGCCGTCGCGATAGGCGCGCTTCACCAGAGCATTGGCTCCGGGGTGATTGCTGATCTGACAGGTTTCGCGATCAAACTCTAGCCACTGGCCGGGGAAACGGTCGGTGAGAGTCCCGACGAGAACCGTCTCCGTCAGCGGGCCACCATGGCTGAAATCGGCACAGCTCTTTTTACCGGCGAGGATGGCATTCACCCAGTCGTGGTAATGGTCCTGCCCTTTGAGGCCTTTCGGATATTTCTCAGCAGGGAAAGTCTCCTCAGGCAGCACGAACGGACGCTGACCGTAAGGTTTAAAGATGCTGCCCTCGGTGCCTACCCAGAAGGTGCCTGAGGCTGGAAACTTGGTGAGGACTTTCGGCATCTTCACTTTGCTCATGTCAGGCTCCGCGCCGCCGTCATTCCAGGTGATGCGCACAGTGTCATCGGCGGTGTATTCACTGCCAGGAAACTCCAATTCGACGATGCGCTTCTCCCCCCAAAGCGGACCGCTGCTGCCTCCGTGCGTGAGTCGAGCGCGAGTGGGCGCGGTAAGCTTGAGGGCATCAAAGGTTGTGTCGAAATGATGGCAGCCCATGTCGCCCATCTCACCGCAGCCGAAGTCGAACCACGCGCGCCAGTTTTGTGGATGATACGTGTTTGCCAAAAACGGCACCGGATTGCGCACGCCGCACCACAGATCCCAGTCGAGACCTTCAGGCAACGCATCACCCTGCGGTCGCAGCTCGGTGTTCTTCGGCCACCAGTTGAGCGGCTTGTTTTCCCACATGATGACCTCTTTCACTTTCCCGATCGCGCCGCTGCGAATGATCTCCACCGTCATGCGTGCCTCAATGCTTGAGCGCCCTTGATTGCCGAGTTGGGTGACGACATCCGCCTTCTTCGCCTCTTCGGTGATCACGCGGCACTCATGCAGCGTCGGAGCCATCGGCTTTTGCAAATACACATGCTTCTTCGCGCGCAAAGCTGTGACGCACGGCCCCGCGTGGCTGTGATCCGGCGTGCCGATGGTGATGGCATCAAACTTGTCCGAGTACTTCGAGAGCACTTCACGCCAGTCCTTGTGCTGGCTTGCATCAGGAAAGTCCTTCGCCGCCATGGCCAGATGCTTCGCATCGACATCGCAGATGGACACGATCTTCACTTTCGGGTGCGAGGCCACGCTACGCATCGTATTACCGCCCATGCGCGCCACGCCGAGACTGGCGACCTGGAGCATGGAGTTTGGCGAGGCGCTGCGCAGGATGGCTGGAAAGCCAAAGCTAGCGGCAGCAGAATTTTGGAGAAAATGGCGGCGATTCATGGTGGCTGTGAAGAACGGGCGGAGACAGCAGACCTTTCCCTGGATGCACTTTTCATTCGCGGATGCCCGATGCACCGCTATTCTCGCGGCCCTTATGCTCCAAGCTGGAATCGTCGGCCTCCCAAACGTAGGCAAATCAACTCTCTTCAATGCTGTCACCCGCACCCGCAAGGCGGAGGCAGCGAACTACCCGTTCTGCACCATCGAGCCGAATCAGGGCGTCGTCATCGTGCCCGATGAGCGCCTCGCCGTACTCTCGAAGCTCAGCGGCTCGCACAAACTCGTGCCCGCAGCCATCGAGTTCGTGGACATCGCTGGTCTGGTCAAAGGTGCCAGCCAGGGTGAAGGACTCGGCAACAAATTCCTCAGCCACATCCGTGAAGTGGATGCCATCGTGCATGTCGTGCGCTGTTTTGAAAATGGCGACATCACGCATGTCGAAGGAACGATCGATCCCGTGCGCGACATCGAAGTCATCAACACCGAGCTGATCCTCGCTGACATGGACAGCGTCTCGAAGCGCAAGAGCCGGACCGATAAAGACGCCAAGCGCGGCATCAAAGAAGCCATCGCCGAGCATTCACTCTGTGAGAAATTGCTGCCGCATCTCGATGCCATGAAGCCCGCCGTCACACTCGAGCTGAATGACGATGAAAGGAAGCTGCTCAAGAGCTTCTTCCTGCTCAGCGGCAAGCCCTGCATTTACGCCTGCAATGTCGGTGAAGACGAACTCGCTGCCGCATCCAAGGAGCCAGACAAGCACCCCTTCGTTTCCAAAGTCCGCGAGTATGTGAAACATGCTCACGCCGCCAGCGCTTGCGTTGTCAGTGCCGCGATTGAAAGCGAACTCGGTGAGCTTCCTGTCGAGGATGCCAAGGCCTATCTCTCCGATCTCGGTGTCGAAGACAGCGGCGTGAATCTCCTCATCAAGAGCGTGTATTCCCTGCTCGGCCTTCAAACCTACCTGACCACGGGCGAAAAAGAAACCCGTGCCTGGACCATCACCAAAGGCATGAAAGCGCCACAGGCTGCGGGCGTCATCCATGGCGACTTTGAGCGTGGCTTCATCGCTGCTCAGATCGTCCACTTCGATGATCTCACCACGCTCGGCTCCGAAGCCAAGGCACGTGAAGCCGGCAAGCTACGCATCGAAGGCAAAGAATACGTCATGCGCGACGGCGACGTCGTGGAGTGGCGCTTCAATGTGTGAGTTGCTTTGCAGCCGTAGATGTCACTGACGAGAGTCGTTTATAGAAGCTCATGAAGTTTCTGATTTGGCTCCCATCATTCGCGGTCACCTGCGCCATCGCCGCGCCCGTGGACTTCGTTCGCGAGGTGAGGCCCATCTTTGAAAAGCAGTGTTACTCATGCCACGGCGAGAAAAAACAGAAGTCCGGCCTGCGTCTCGACATCAAATCACTCGCCTTCAAAGGTGGTGATAATCACGCGCCGGACATCATCGCCAGCAAGGCCAAGGACAGTCCGCTCATTCACTTCATTATCACCGATGACGAGGACGAACTCATGCCGCCCAAAGGCAAGCTCTCTGCCACTGAGATCGCGACACTCACCGACTGGGTCAATGAAGGCGCAGCGTGGCCTGATGGCGTCGATCTCGCGAAGCTCGAAGACCGTCGCGATCACTGGAGCTTCAAGCCACTCACAAGGAACGGCGGTTTTCAACCGCCCAGGGCGCATGGAAAGCGCCCCTCCTTGGATGGCTTCATTGAGGCTAAGCTCAAAGAGAACGGCCTCAGCAAATCACCCGAGACTGATCCCATCTCCTGGCTCCGCCGTGTCACCTTTGATCTTACCGGCCTGCCACCCACACCGGAAGAAGTCGCCGCGTTTTTGTCCGATAAATCGCACGCCGCTGTCGTCGAGCGATTGCTCGCATCACCACGCTACGGCGAACGCTGGGCGCAACACTGGCTGGATGTCGTGCGCTACGCCGACACACACGGCTTTGAAGTAAACACCGAGCGCCCGAACGCCTGGCCTTACCGCGACTACGTCATCAATGCCTTCAACAACGACACGCCATATGACCGCTTTATCAAAGAGCAACTCGTTGGCGATGCGATGGGCCAGGACGCCGCCACCGGCTTCCTCGTCACCGCGTCCGTTCTGCTTCCCGGCCAGATTGGCAAGGACGATCAATCCAAGCGCCTCGCACGGCAGGATTCCATCGATGAGATCGTCGTGAACATCAGCCAGACCTTCCTTGGCCTCAGCATCGGCTGCGCGCGCTGCCACGATCACAAATTTGATCCCATTACGGCCAAAGATTACTACGCCATGCAAGCCTTTGTGGCCGGTGTCGAGTATGGCGACCGCGATCTGCGCACGCCGGAAGCCGAGGCCGCACGCGAGGAAGCCACACGACTCAAACCACGCCTCGCGGAGATCGACAAAGAACTCGCGCGCTTTGTGCCCTTGGTGAAATCCAGCGCTAAGCGCCCCATGATCAATGCGCGTGAAAACGCGGATCGCTTTGTGCCCATAAAGGCCAAACGCGTGCGCTTCACCATCAAGGCCACGAACAACCTGGAGCCCTGCATCGACGAACTCGAAATTTTCACCACAAGCGGCGAGAACGTCGCGCTAGCCACCGCTGGCACGCAGCGCAAATCCGGCGGCGACATCGGTGTCGCCGAGCGCCACGAGCTGCGCTTCATCAACGATGGTCGCTACGGCAACGGGCGCAGTTGGATGGCTAGTAAAATTGGCAAAGGCTGGGTCGAGCTGGAGTTCACAAAGGAGCAGACCATCGAGCGCGTCGTCTGGGGCCGTGATCGCGAGGGCAAATTCACCGACCGCCTCGCCATCGACTATCAAATCGAAATCGGCGACAGCGCAGGCCGATGGCACACCATTGCCGATGCCAGTGATCGGCAGAAGTTTGACCCGAAGAACAAAAAGCTCGTGAAGCCCACGCTCAGCGGCCTCAGCTCTGATGAAGCCAAGCGTGCCAAACCATTGATGCAGGAAAAGGCCGACATCGAAGCCAAGATCCGCGCTGCTGAGAACGAGCAAAAAGTCTTCGCTGGCACCTTCCGCGCGCCGGATGAAATCCATCTGCTCAATCGCGGTGATCCCGAGCAGCCAAAGGAGTCCGTCATGCCTGCCGTGCTCAGCGCCCTCGGTAATTTGAATGTGCCGAAGGAATCTGCCGAGCAACAGCGTCGCCATGTTCTCGCCGACTGGATTGCCAATCCGCAAAACCCGCTAACCGCCCGTGTGATGGTGAACCGCATCTGGCAGGGCCACTTCGGCACCGGCCTAGTGTCCACACCGAGTGATTTTGGTCACCAGGGCACAAAGCCCACCCACCCCGAGCTGCTCGACTGGCTCGCCGCAGAATTCATCCGCAGCGGTTGGAGCGTGAAGCACATGCACAGATTGATCGTGCTGAGCGCGACCTACCGGCAGCGGAGTGATGGAGTGATGGAATCTTGGGGTCATGGCAAACCAACAATCCAACAATCCAAAACTCCAGATCCCCGCGAGATCGACGCTGATATCCGTTACCTCTGGCGCTTTCCCAGCCACCGTCTCGAAGCCGAATCCATCCGCGACTCGATGCTCGCCGTCAGCGGCCAGCTCAATCTCAAGATGCATGGCCGCGGCTACAATCTCTTCGATCAACGCGGTGGTCTCAGCGGCTTCGATCCCATCGAAACCTTCACGCCCGACAATCAGCGCCGCATGATCTACGCGCACAAAGTCCGCCGCGAACCCGAGACCGTTTTCGGTGCCTTCGATTGCCCAGATGCCGGTCAAAGCACCGCCATCCGCCGCGCCAGCACCACGCCGATTCAAGCACTCAATCTCTTCAACAGCCTCTTCACCCTCGCCCAAGCAGAAGCCTTTGCCTCACGAGTGAAAAAAGAAGCCGGTGACGACATCGCCAAGCAAATCACACGCGCTTATCAACTCGCAGTTAGTCGAGCACCCACAGCCGGTGAGTCACGCGAAACCTTACCCATCATTCGCAAGCACGGCATCGCCACGCTTTGCCGCGCGCTGTTCAACTCGAACGAGTTTCTCTTCATCCCATGAGCACTCACCAGGAACATCTCTCTATCGCAGGACGTCACCTTCTGGATCGTCGGCGCTTCCTGTCGAGTAGCGCCACCGCACTTGGCTCCATCGCGTTGACGAACTTGCTCGGACTGGATGGCCTGCTCGCCGCCAATGGCCCCATCATTGATCCCGGCCGACCTTATACGCCACGTCAGCCGCATTACCCGGCGAAGGCGAAGAATGTCGTCGTCATCTTCTGCGCAGGTGCGGTGAGTCAGCTTGAGACGTGGGATTACAAACCCGAGCTAATCAAGTGGGACAACAAACCTTTGCCCGGCGGCCCCGCAGTCACCTTCCAAGGCCCCGCAGGCAATCTCGCGCGACCTCAGTATGCCTTCCGTCCACGCGGCCAGACCGGTAAGTGGGTCAGCGACATGATTCCGCATCTGGCGGAGCTGACGGATGACTTTGCTTTTGTGCATTCGCTCACCAGCAAATCAAACACACATGGTCCGGCGGAGAACTTCCTCTCCACCGGCTCCGTGCTTGATGGTTTCCCGAGTCTCGGTGCCTGGACGACGTATGCGCTCGGTAGCGAGAACCAGGATCTGCCCTCCTACGTCGCCATTCCCGATCCGCGTGGCGTGCCACAGAATGGCGCGAACAACTGGGGCCCCGGTTTTCTGCCCGCCGCATTCCAGGGCACCACGATGAGCTCCAAAAGCCCCGTGCGCCATCTCTCCGCGCCCGGAGTCTCCCCGCAGGCCGATCAAGCCGCGCGTTCTTTGCTTCAAAAGATGAACGCACGTCATCTCGAAGCCAATCCAAGTGATCAAAAGCTCGCCGCGCGCATTGCCAGTTATGAACTCGCCGCTCGCATGCAACTCAGTGTGCCGGAGATCAATGACCTCAGCACCGAGCCCGCACACATCCTGAAACTCTACGGTGCCGACGACACGCAAAACGCCGACAAGGCCGCGTTCGCAAAGAACTGCATCCTCGCGCGGCGTCTCATCGAGCGCGGTGTGCGTTTCGTGCAGCTCTTCAACGGCGTGTATGCCAGCGGCGGCAAACTCAACTGGGACGGTCACAGCGACCTCAAAGGGCAGTATGACGTGCATGCCTCCATCCTCGATCAACCCGCCGCCGCTCTGATTCGCGATCTAAAACAACGCGGCCTGCTTCAAGACACGCTCGTCGTTTGGTGCACTGAATTTGGCCGCATGCCCTTCTTCCAAAAAGGCGCGAAAGGCCGCGATCACAACCCCGACGGATTCACCTGCTGGATGACTGGCGCAGGCGTGAAGCCCGGCGTCAGCACTGGCGAGTGCGACGAACTCGGCCAGAAAGCTGTGAAGGACATCCACCCGCTCTATGACTTCAACGCCACCATCCTCCACCTCCTCGGCCTCGATCACGAGCGCCTCACCTTCGAGCACAACGGCTTCCAACGCCGCCTCACAAACGTCGAAGGCCATGTGATCAAAGAGATGCTGGCGTGATCGCGATTATTTTGGCACCGCCTCATTCGTCAGCGGGATACACTGAGGCATGACTGACTCTCCCAATTCCACCGAACAGCTTGTCCTGTTGCTGACCCAGCATCAGGAGCCGTTGTTTCGTTACATCTTCAGCCTCGTGGCTTGCGAGGCGGATGCGCGGGATATTTTGCAGGAGACGAGTCTGGCGCTGTATCGGAAGTTCGATGCGTATGATGCATCGCGGCCGTTTTTGCCGTGGGCTTATCGGTTTGCTTATTTGCAGGTGCAGAAGCATCGCGAGAAGGCTTCGCGGTCGCCGCTGTTGTTCAGCGAGGATGTCATGGATTTGCTGGCGCATGACCGAGAGCTGATGGAGCCGGAACTCGATCAGCGGCTTCTATTTTTGGATGGGTGTCTGGCCAAACTGACGCCGCAGGATAAGGAACTCGTCACCAGCCGATACGCGATGCGTCAGGGCGCGGAGGAGATGATGCAGCGGTTCGCGATGAGCCGCCGCACGCTCTTTCGGAATCTGGAACTGCTGCGCCAGCGGCTGCACGAGTGCGTGACACGCCAACTTCAATCGGAGGGACTTTCATGAATCTCGAATCACTGATCCACGCCAAGCTCGACGGCGAAATCACGCCGGAGCAGCACACGCAACTCGAAGCTCTGCTGCGCGATGACTGGCAGGCGCGACGCCTTTATCTGGAACTCGCCGATCAACAGGCGCGTCTGCTGCAACAACCGGCGGTGAACACTGGCAGGCTCAAGCAGCCATCGCTCATCAGTCGAACGGTGCGGTGGCGGACATCAGCGCTCATGGCTTCGGCGGCGGCGATTGTCCTGCTGGCATTCATCGTCTGGCCTCGCGCGGCGGTGGATAGAGAAGCGATTTCCAATGGAGTCGCGATGGTCAGCGACACGTTGGATGCTGACTTTGCTGAAACTGCGATGCGCAGTGGAGATACCATCGCGCCAGGGAAGCTGACCTTGAACGAAGGCCTGGCGCAGATCGAGTTCTTCAGCGGCGCGACGGTGTTGATCGAGGGTGCCACGCAGATCGAGATCATCTCGGCCTGGGAAGCGCGTTGTGTGAGCGGTCGCGTGCGCGTGCATGTGCCGCCGGCAGCGAAGGGCTTCCTCATGCATGCGCCGGATGTGAAGCTGGAGGACCTCGGCACGGAGTTCGCGCTGAATGTTCATGGGCAGGACAGCGCGGTGCATGTTTTTGATGGCGAGGTCATCGCGCATACGAAGGATAAAGCGCCCGCGAGTCTGAAAGTGGGCATGTCATTGGCCTCCACGACGGCGGGTGTATCGCCGCAGGATTTCCTGCCTATCAGCGAACTGCAAGGACTGATCCGCCAGCGAGAGCAACGTCGTTTTCAGCAATGGCAGGCGTGGTCAGAAGGGACGAGCAAAGACCCGCGTCTCATCTCTTATTACACCTTCCAGCATGCGCCGGATGATCGCTGGGACCGGCTGGTGAGCAACTTCGCAGCCCCTCTGCAAAAGCTGCGCGATGGCGGTGCCGTCGGCGCTCAGTGGACGCAAGGTCGCTGGCCTGGAAAGGAAGCGCTGGAGTTCAAGCGACCCGGCGACCGTCTTCGCTTGAATCTCGATGGCAGTTACACGGCGCTCACCTTGTCTGCCTGGGTGAAGGTGGACAGTGTGGACAAGAAATACAACTCGCTGCTGCTCACCGATGGTTACGACAACGGCGAACCGCACTGGCAGATCTATGAAGACGGCAGCCTCATGTTCTCCATCATCTATCGACCTGATGGGATCACACGCGGCGGAGACTGGAACCAGATCTATTTCTCCAAGCCTGTCTTTGGTCCAGACAGCCTGGGGCGCTGGCATCACATCGCGGTGAGTTATGACAATCAAAGCGGGCAGGTCATCCAATACTTCGATGGAGCCGAGGTCAGCCGTGAGGTGTCGAAGCGGCATCAGGCCGGACGCCCGATCACCTATGGACCGTGCGAGCTGGGCAACTGGGGACTGCCCACCCAAGGTCATCCGTTCCCCATCCGCAATCTCAACGGGGCCATCGACGAGTTCGCCATCTACGCCGCCGTGCTTAGCGGGGCAGAAATCCAGTCCATCTTTGAAAACGGCCATCCCAAATGAGACTGCTCCTATCCCTTCTCCTTCTTCCATTACTCGCTCCTGCACGTGAACCCTTGGTGGAATGCGACCTTGTCGACGTTTTCCCGCCTCACGCCAGTTGGCGCGCCATCAGCTCCGGCCATGCGGGCTGCGAGGGGGCACAGTGGGTCGGCGACACGCTGCACTACGCCGCGCATCATGACGGCTTCGCCTTCAAATGGTCCGAGGCCACCGGTCTCGTCGTCTGGCGCAAGGACTCGCCCGAGGCCACCAGCTTCCGTCCCGATGGCGCGGGCGGCTTTTATGTCGTCGAGCAGACCACGCGGCAGCTCACCCGCTGGAATGCACAAGGTGAGCGTGTGGAAGTGCTCGCGGATACCTTTGAGGGCAAAAAGCTCAACCGCCCCAACGACGTCATCTTGAAGTCCGATGGCACGCTCTGGTTCACCGATCCTGACTGGCTCTTCAGCAAGCGCCCCAATGACAAAAAAGAGCTGCCCGGCCAGTTCGTGTTCCGCTTTGATCCGAAGACCAAAACGCTCACGAAAGCCGCCGAAGGCTTCGACAAGCCGAACGGCATCGCCTTCTCGCCGGACGAGAAGCATCTCTTCATCTCCGACAGCGGCACGCCGAATGTCTTCCGTTTCCCGGTCAACGCGGACGGCACTTTGGGGCCGCGCGAAATCTTCACCACCTTCACCGAAAAAGGCCTCGACGGCCTCGCTCTGTCCCCGCAGGGCCAGCTATGGGTCTGCACGAAGGACGGCATCCGCATCACCGCCTTGGATGGCAAAGCGCTCGGCCTCCTGAAAACCCCCGGCAAGCCCACCAGCATCGCCTTCGGCTCAGAAGGCCGCCTCGCCGTCACCACACGGGACGCCTGCTACGTCACCAAACTTCAGTAACCCATTTCACTCAGACTCCATGACTCCATCCGCCACCCCACGTCGTTCCTTCCTCAAAACCGCCGCCTTCGCCGCACCGGCCATCGTGGGCCTCAACTCCATCGTCCGCGCGCAGACCGCGAATGAAGGCAAACTCGGTGTCGCGCTCTGCGGCTTGGGCGGCTTCTCGAAGCAGTCCATCGCACCCGAGTTGCCTCAGGCAAAGAACGTATATTTCGCCGGAGCCATTACGGGCGATGCCGCCAAAGGTCGCGAGTGGGCGGCGCAATACGGCTTCGCGGAGAAAAACATCTTCTCGTATGCCGACATGGCAAAGCTGGCCGAGGCGAAAGACATCGCCATCGTTCACGTCGTCACGCCAAACTCGCTGCACGCGGAGCACAGCATCGCCGCCGCCAAAGCGGGCAAGCATGTCATGTGCGAAAAGCCCATGGCGACGAGCGCCGAGCAGTGTGAGGCGATGATCGCCGCCGCGCAGGCCGCCAATGTCTATCTCGGCGTGAACTACCGCCTGCAATGGGAGCCACATCATATGAAGGCCATCGAGGCGCTGCGCGATGGAGCGGTAGGCGACCTCTCGAATGGCAACTATGAGTTCTCCTGGGGCTATGCCGCCGGCCTCGCCGATCCGGTGAGAGCCGCGACCATCAAGAAATGGCTGCTGGACCCGAAGCTGGCCGGTGGCGGAGCGATGTTCGACACGGGCGTGTATCCCGTGCAGGCCGCATGTTACCTCACCGGTAAAACTCCCGTCTCCGTCCGCGCCTTTCCGGCCACGCGGCACAAGGACCTCTTCCCCGAAGGCGTGGAAGAAACGATGAGCTTCGAACTGATGTTCGACGACGGCTTCCAGGCCCTCTGCCGCGCCAGCTACAGCAACAGCTTCCATCAATGCACCACGCTGGGCCCGAAAGGCAGCGTGGAAATCCTCCCCGGAGACAAAGGCAGTGTCTATGGACAAAGCGGTGGCAACAAACCCAATTCGAAACGCCTCGTGGTGAACAAAAAAGAAGTGCCCGCCGAGGACACGCTCCAGCTCGCCGTGCTGCTCGACGAGTTCGCGAAGGCAATCACGAACAAGACACCTTTCAAAGCCGACGGAGCGATGGGCCTGCGCGACATCAGCATCGTCGAAGCCATCTACGCCTCTGCCAAACAAGGCGGAGCCAGCGCGGCAGTGAAGTTGTGAACCATGTCCATATGAAGTCCACCGAATGAAAACGCCAATCTCCGTTCCTGTTCATCTGTTGCTCATACCATGCTGGCCGCTTCAAGATGCATAGCCAGTTTGGCGGCACGTTGATCAAGGATCTCATCGCATGACAAGAGATCACCCTCGCGCCGGACAATAACGAAGCCCCACGGCTTCGTCCTCTTCAGCCAACGCGATCCCGCCCGCCCCACGAAGCTGGATGTCTGGAAGCTGAGCCACCCTGAATCCGAAAAGACCTACCTATGAAACCCACCCTCACCCTCCTCACCGCCCTGTTGCTGGCACCACTGGCCGCGTTGCATGCTGCCGATAAACCGGCACAGCCCTCCCGCCCCGACATCGTCCTCGCCGATTTTGAGCAAGGCTACGGCGATTGGACCGTGAAAGGCGAGGCCTTCAACCACCCCACCACGCCAGTTTCCGGTGCCAAAGGATTCGTGGGCAAGGGGATGGCCGACAGTTGGGACCCCGGATTGAGCCCTAACATCCCTTTGGCGGGAACCTTGACTTCCCCCGTGTTTACCCTCGAACGGAACTTCATCCGGTTCCTACTGGCTGGTAGCGGCGTAAGTCCCAAGTCAAGCCTGCAACTTCTCATAGACGGCAAACTGGAATGCTACGCCTGTGGTGTCGATGACCGTCTAATGGGGCCTGTGGTCTTTGATGTCTCTGCATTCCTGGGGCGAAAGGCACAGTTGGTGGCCAGCGATCGGGGAAATTGGGACTTCGTGGCCGTGGACGAGATTGTGGCCAGCGACACGACCAGTCAGGGGGCGAGACTCTTTCATCCCATGTCGCAGTGCGTGGCCGTGGACAAGCAAATGGACCTAGCGGGCATGCGCTTTCTGACGCTGCCCGTTAACAATCGTGCCCCTGTGCGGGACTGTGTATTGGAAGTGGATGGCCAGCCGAGAATGAATCTCAGTTTACCTTTGGCGATTGATGTCCCGGTTGATTTCTGGGCGTCTTATCCCTTGGAAGGAGGGTTGTCCGGACAGGAGTTGAAAGGGCAAAAACTACGTTTCTATAACAGGGAGCCGGTAGTTTTCAAACCTCACGCGGAGGATTTCCTCAAGCAAATCAACCTTTACGCCCGGCCGCGGGATATGGACGGCGTTTATCAGGAGCCCGGACGTCCGCAACTGAGCTTCACGGTGAAACGCGGCAACAACTCGGACGCCAACGGACTGTTCTTTTATAAGGGTGTCTACCATCTCTTCTATCAATACAATCCGGTAGGTTTGACTCAGGCCGCCCACTGGGGCCACTCGACCAGCCCAGACCTGTTCCACTGGACCGAACAGGGCATTGCCATTCGCCATGGCATTGACTGGCAGCCTTTTTCCGGAAGTGGCGTCGTGGATCACAACAACGACTCCGGGCTGAAGCAAGGTTCAGAAGCCCCACTCTTATTGTTCTACTCCCAGCACGGCCGTTCAGCGACCGCCTTGGCCTACAGCGTCGATGGTGGCAAGACGTTCCAACAATATGGGAAAAATCCGCTCTTCCTGACCCGGGCTTTGGCCGGCCACGATCCCAAAGTGATCTGGTATGCACCGGAAAAGAAATGGGTCATGATCATCCATGACAAGAAGGACGAGGTCTGGGGCTTCGACTTTTACGAGTCCAGGAACCTCCTCGACTGGAAATACCTGAGCACCTCGACTGGGTGGTGGGAAACGCCCGACTTGTTTCCCCTTCCGCTGGACGGAGACCGCAATAAAATTAAATGGATCGTTCAAGAGTGCGGGAACGGCTACAAGATTGGCGACTTTAATGGTCATGAGTTCATTCCGGAGACTGAAAAAGTGGGTGCGTTCCAGGGGAGTTTGACCGCGATGCAGACCTTTAATAGCGCACCCGACGGACGACGGATTATGATGGGCAGACACAGTTTTAAGTTTTATAAGGATGAACCGAGTCTGCACGTCGGCGGCGGCATGAACATTCCTCTGGACGTGACGCTGCGCACTTCGCCTACCGGCCCGCGCCTCTATCTGAACCCGGTGAAAGAGATCGAGACGCTGGTTTCCCAAAGGCACGACTTCAAAAACGTCTCACTGAGCGACCTCTCCGCCAAGCTAAGCGGTATCAAGCCAGATTTGTTCGACATCGAGTTCGAGTGGGACGCCGCGCAACAAAAGGATTTCCACCTGAACATCTGGGATCGAAAGATCTTCGCCTTCAGCGCGAAGGATTCAACCTGCAGCGTCGATGGCCAGAAGCGCAAGGTCACCCCGGTGAATGGCACAGTCAAAGTGCGTCTGATCTGCGACCGCAGCCTGGTTAGTTTCTACATCAACGACGGCTACGAGGCGGGAAACCGCTACTTGGGCAAGTTTGTTCCCGAGTGCAAGCAGGCCCTGAGCCTTCAGGGCGACACCGGAAACATTTTCAAAATGTTTCAAGTCCGCACTCTGCGACCGACGTGGAAGACAGCGGGAAAATAAGCATCTAAAATTTATCCAACCATCATTAATGGAAGAAACCATGCACACCACGAGTAACACAGCAATCCATGATCCCGCTGCACCCAAACCGCCCTTCAGCCTTTACCTGCTGGGCTGCGCGCTTGTCGCCGCCTTGGGCGGCTTGCTGTTCGGCTTCGACACCGCGGTCATCTCCGGCACCGTGGATGCCCTGAGGGCGAAGTTCGCCCTCAGCGACAACCTGCTCGGTTTCACGGTGGCGAGCGCGCTTATTGGCACCATTCTGGGTTCCATTGGTGCCGGACGTCCGGCAGACATCTTCGGACGGCGCGCCGCATTGGCGGCACTGGGAGTCATCTATGTGGTCTCATCCCTCGGCTGCGCTTTCTCTTGGGACTGGTGGTCGTTTCTGGCCTTTCGTTTCCTGGGCGGGCTGGCGGTGGGCGGCGCGTCGGTTGTTTCACCGCTCTACATCGCGGAGATTTCGCCAGCTTACTATCGCGGGCGCATGGTGGCGATCACCCAGTTCAACGTCGTGCTCGGCATCCTGTTGGCCTACCTCTCGAATTATCTGATTGGCGGAATGCACCTTGGCGAGAACGAATGGCGTTGGATGTTCGGCGTCATGGCGGCTCCCTCGCTGATGTTCTTCCTGCTCATCTTCCTGACGCCGCAAAGCCCGCGCTGGCTGGTCGCCCAAGGCCGTTTGGATGAAGCCCGAACTGTGCTGCAACGTTGCGGTTCGGATACCGGCAGTGTGGAGGGTGAAATCCGTGAGATTCAACAGTCGATGGATCTCACGCACCACAGCTTAAAGGAGCCGTTCTATTGCCGCCGCTATCTCAAGCCTATCATGCTGGCCGTGGCAATGGGCGCGTTCAATCAGCTTTCCGGAATCAATGCGGTGCTTTATTACACCCCGTCCATTTTTAAGACGGCGGGCGCGGGCGTTGAGTCCGCGCTGCTGCAGTCCGTTATCATCGGCTTCACCATGCTGGTCTTCACGATGATTGCGATGGTCATCATCGACCACTTCGGACGGCGCAAGCTCATGATCGTCGGCTCCTTCGGCTACATCATCGGTCTGGCTGGGGCGACCTACGCGTTTTATGCGAAGGTGGAAGGCCCCTTGCTGCTGGCGAGCCTGATTGTTTTCATTTCGGCGCATGGCTTCGGCCAGGGTGCCGTCATCTGGGTCTTTATCAGCGAGATCTTTCCGAATCGGGTTCGCGCCCGTGGTCAGGCATTAGGCAGCTTCACGCATTGGGCCATGAACGCCGCCATTTCATGGACCTTCCCGATGATTGCCGCCGCTGCAGGATGGATGGCGTTTGCTTTCTATGCGCTATGCATGGTCGGCCAGCTTGTCTGGGTTCTCCTGATCATGCCGGAAACCAAGGGCGTCTCGCTTGAGCAAATCCAGGAAAAGCTAGGCATTGAATAGGGAAAAAGAATGATTAACAAAACCATGAAACTTACTCTTCGCTTCCTCAGCCACCCGGATTCCGGCCTCATCACCGGCGAGGTGCTGATGGTGGATGGCGGCTGGACTCTGGCTTGATTAATTTTCCGGCTATGAACAAAAAACTCACACCACTCATCCTGTTGGGCATAGCTACCGTTTTGCCAGCGCGTGGGCAGAACACGGATGCTGAACTCTTGTTCGTGCGCCGCATCGCGCCGCTCTTTCATGAGAAGTGCCTCGCCTGTCATGGCAATGATGAGGCAGAAATCAAAGGTGGGCTGGACATGCGAACGCTCGCTTCCACGCTGAAGGGTGGCGACAGCGAGAAGCCGGGGTTCATCGCTGGCAAGCCGGAGGAGAGTCCGCTGTATCTCGCCTCTCTGCGCACGCATGATGACTGGGAGCCGATGCCGCCGAAGGAAGCGGACAAACTTTACGCCGAGCAACTGAGCTGGATCAAAGATTGGATCACCGCCGGTGCGCCGTGGCCAGATGAAGCAAAGCGCAGCGTGATCGCCAAAACCCATGCTGAAAAATGGAGCGCTGAGGATGGCATGACCGTGAAGGTCACTGGGGCGCTTTCGCCAGAGTGGGCGAACCGCAGGTATAAACCGGAGGCGCTGTGGGGATACCAGACGGTGAGAAAACCAGTGCTCAGTGCTCAGTCCTCCGTGCATCCCATTGATGCGCTGTTAGCAGTAAAAGATCCTGCGCCAGCGGCAGATGCGCGCACTTTCATTCGCCGGGCGACTTATGATCTCACAGGGCTACCGCCGACACCTGAGGAGATCGCTGCTTTTGAGTCGGACTTGTTGGACGAGGCTGACAAGTCCGACGCATACCGCAAACTCATCGACCGACTCTTAGATTCACCGCACTATGGAGAGCGCATGGCGCGGCATTGGCTGGATGTGGTGCGTTACGCGGATAGCAGCGGCTTTGCCAATGACTACGAGCGCGGCAATGCCTGGCGCTATCGTGATTACGTGGTGCGCAGCTTCAATGCGGACAGGCCTTATGATCAGTTTATCAAAGAGCAGATCGCTGGAGATGAAATGGCGGAAACCAACCGAGAACAGCGAACCGAGAACAGCGAACTTTTGATCGCCACAGGTTTTCTGCGCATGGGACCGTGGGAGCTAACAGGAATGGAGGTCGCCAAGATCGCGCGGCAGCGGTTTCTGGATGATGTGACGAACAGTGTTGGCGAGAGCTTCCTGGCACACTCACTGCAGTGTGCACGCTGCCATGATCACAAGTTTGACCCGATTCCGACACATGATTATTACTCGATGCAGGCCTGCTTTGGCACCACGCAACTTGCTGAGCAGCCTGCGCCGTTTTTGAAAGCAGAGAATACGGCTGGCTTTGAAGAGAAGAAATATCTCGAAGTGCGGCGCATCGAGCACATGGCCATGCTGGAGTCGCTCGATCAGAAAATGCTGGCCAATGCGGAGGCTTGGTATGCCGAGAAGAAATTGGATCGAAAAGATTGGGATGCGGCGGTGGCCTCGGCCCGTGCCTTCATTGAGCAAGGCGGTAAGATGAAGAAGGGGCGGAGCTTCACTGGCATTTTCGAAACAGCTCGCAGCACGATGCAGAAGAAGAATCTGCCCGAAGATCAATACCCACCCAAGCTCGTTGGCTTCGAGCCTGAGGACTACGGCAACGAGCGTGTAGCTCGCAAAGGTCTGGAACGTCTGAAATGGGAGCTGGAGCGCTACGAGCCTTTTGCCTTCAGTGTTTATAATGGTCGCACTCCGCAGTTGGTCAGCGTTTATCAGCCGATCCGAATGCCGCAGGATCGCATGACCAGTGGCGAGCTGGAGCAGACGGCCATCCTTGGTGGTGGCGATCCTTTTTCACCGACGAAACCCGTGAAGCCGGGTGTGTTGTCCGTGCTCGGCAGTGCTGAGTTTCCTGATGGCATCGAAGGTCGCCGCACAACCCTAGCGAATTGGATCGCTAATAAAGACAATCCGCTCACCACTCGTGCGATTGTGAATCGCCTGTGGCTTTGGCACTTTGGCCAAGCCATCGCGGGAAATCCAAACAACTTCGGCAGCACCGGTAAGCGACCCACGCATCCTGAGTTGCTCGATTGGTTGGCGGCAACGCTGGTAGAGAAGAACTGGAGCATTAAGGAAATGCATCGCGTGATCATGATGAGCGAGGCCTATCGTCGGAGTTCGGCGATTCAGAATTCAAAGTTGAGCCGTGAAGAAGCAGAAAAAAGCTACGCCGTCTTCAAACCGCGCCGTCTTATGGCTGAGGAATTGCGTGACACGATGCTCAGCGTCACCGGTGAACTGAATCCCACGCTTGGAGGCATTCCAAATCGACCCGAGATCAATATCGAGGTGGCCATGCAGCCGCGGCAGGTGATGGGCACGTTTGCGTCGGCCTGGGTGCCGAATGCGAAACCGGAGCAGCGTCATCGACGCAGTTTGTATGCGCTGAAGATTCGCGGCGTACGCGATCCGTTCATGGAGGTCTTCAATGAGCCTGCGCCGGATTTTTCATGCGAGGCGCGCGTGGTCTCCACCGTCACGCCGCAGGTCTTCAGTCTGTTCAATGGTCAGGCGAGCTATGACCGCGCTCTCGCCCTCGCAAATCGTGTTCTGAAGGAGAAGCCAGCCAATGTGATCACTCGTGTATTTCAGCTCACCTATGGCCGCTCTCCAACGACGGAGGAGAAGGCAATCTGCAAGGCCCACTGGCAGCAGATGGAACAGAAGCAGGCCAACGTCGTCATCGCTTCACACAAACCACCACTCAGCGTAAAGCGTGATGCCGTGGAGGAGAACACGGGCGAGAAGTTTTCATTCCAGGAGAAGCTGCCAGGCTATGCTGAATTCGTTCCCGATCTTCAACCTGCCGACTGCGATGCGAGGACCCGCGCTCTCGCCGATGTTTGCCTCGTGCTGATGAACTCGAACGAATTCTCGTATCTCTATTGAGCCATGAACACCTCTTACTTTCCCTGCGCTGGATCACGTGCCTTTCATGCGCCAACGCGCCGTGAGTTTGTTTATGGAATGGGCGCATCGCTTGGCAGTGTGGCTTTGACGTCGCTGATGGCGGCGGAGGCCAAGGGGCCGCTGGCTCCGAAGGCGCAGCAGGTGCCTGCGAAGGCGAAGAACTGCATCTTTCTGATGATGGAGGGCGGGCCGAGCCACATCGACTGCTTTGACCCGAAGCCGATGCTGGAGAAGCTGCATCTGAAGGAGTTCACCAAGGAAGGGAAGATGAAATCGGCGATGGAGAGCGGAAAACGGTATTATGTGAAGTCGCCGTTCAAGTTCGCGCAGCATGGGCAGTCGGGCGCGTGGATGAGCGAGCCGTGGCAGCATCTGAGCGGGGTGGCGGATGAGTTGTGCTTCTTCCGAGGCTGCCAGGTGGACTCCGTGAATCATCCGACGGCGATGTATCAGATGAACTGCGGGAATCGCTTCGGCGGTGATCCGGCGATTGGATCGTGGGTGACATATGGGCTGGGATCGGTGAATCAGGATCTGCCCGGTTTCATCGTGCTGCCAGAAATCAGCTATCCGCAGGGCGGCAGCGCGAACTGGGGCAATGGCTATCTACCAGCGCAGTTTCAAGGCACGCCGCTGCGGCCGAAAGGCTCACCGATTCTCGATCTGCGACCGCCGCAGGGCATCACGCCGGAGCATCAGCGGGCGAATTTAAATCTGCTGGCGAAGCTGAATGCGAAACACGCTGAGGAGCATCCGTGGCATGATGAACTGAAGGCACGCATGAACAATTACGAGCTGGCTTTTCGCATGCAGACGCAGGTGCCAGAGACGCTGGATCTGAGTGCTGAAGATGAAAAGACAAAGTCAATGTATGGCATCGGCAATGACGCGACGGATGCCTTTGGCCGGAAGTGTCTCTTAGCTCGGAAACTGGTGGAGAAAGGCGTGCGCTTTGTGCAGCTCTATGCCGGCACCTGGGACAGCCATGACTACATTGAGCGAGCGCATGGCAATCTCATCCGACAGGTGGACCAGCCGATTGCCGCGCTGATCAAGGATCTCAAACAGCGTGGCCTGCTCGATGATACCTTGATCGTTTGGTGTGGCGAGTTTGGCCGTACGCCAGATAACGGCGTGCGTGGTGGCACCGCGTATGGGCGTGATCACAATCCGAAGGCGATGACGGTGTGGTTTGCTGGTGGCGGCGTGAAAGCCGGGCACACCATCGGCTCCACCGATGATCGTGGCATGGAGGCCATCGAGGAGATCCATCATGTGCGTGATGTACATGTGACGCTGCTGCGATTGCTCGGCCTGGATGACAACAAGCTCACGTTTTATCACGCGGGCCGCTTCAAGCAGCTCTCGCAATTTGGCGGGCAGGTAATCGAGAAACTGATCGCTTAAGCTGGCGAAGATGCCAACTCACACGCTGCTAAGTTTGGCATTTAGACTTACACCAGCATCAGCGCTGGGTTCTCCAGCAGCTTGCGCATCTCGGCCAGGAAGGTGGCGGCGACGGCACCATCAACGACGCGGTGATCGCCGCTGAGGCCGACCCACATGCGCTGGCCGACGACGATCTGGCCCTTGTCATTGACGACGGGGGCTTTGCGAATGCTGCCGATGGCGACGATGGCGGCCTGCGGTGGATTGATGATAGCGGCGAACTGATCGATGCCGAAGGCTCCGAGATTCGAGACAGTGATCGTGCCGCCAGCGAAGTCGTCGGGGCTAAGCTTCTTGTTCTTGGCTTTGCCAGCGAGATCCTTCACGCTCTGGCTGATTTCCATCAGGGTCTTCTTTTCAGCCTGCTTAATGACGGGCGTGACGAGGCCGTCTTCGATAGCGATAGCGACACAGAGTCCGACGGACTTGAATTTCACAATCGCATCTCCATCCCACGCGGCATTGATCGCAGGCTGAGCCTGGGCGGCGCGGATGACGGACTTGAGGATGAAATCGTTGACGGTGTACTTATTGCCACCGGTCTTTTCAGCACTGGCATTGAGCTGCGCGCGGAAGTCCATGAGCGGGCCAGCGTCTATCTCCATCTGGAGATAGAAGTGCGGGATCTGGGTCTTCGAAGCCAGTAGGCGCTCGGCGATAATGTTACGCATCGAGCTCGTCGGCACGCGCTCATCATCGGGGCCAAAGCTCGGGCGAATGGCGGGTGTGGCGGGACCGCGAGCGGCGCTGCTACCACCACCGACAGGAGCGTTCTCCACATCTTCACGGATGATTCGTCCGCCAGGGCCAGTGCCTTCGAGGCTGGTCAAATCCACGCCTTTCTCAGCGGCGATCTTGCGGGCTAGCGGGCTGGCTTTCACGCGCACATCACTCGTCGCTGCGGTTCGGCGTGTCGGCTGAGGAGCCGTGGGCAGACGTGGGCCGGGAGCGGATACGACTTTCTTAGCACCAGCGGCAGGCTTCTCGGCTTTCGGAGCTGGAGCAGATGCGGCTTTGGCTTTGGCGATGATTTCATCCAGATTGGCCGGAGCTTCTTCACCCTCTTCCAGCACGATAGCGAGCGGGGCGCTCAGTGGCGCTTTTTCACCCGCTTTGACGAGGATGCTGTGGATGGTCCCCTCAAAGAAACAGGGCATTTCCATCGTCGCCTTGTCGGTCTCCACATCTGCCACAGATTGGCCGGTGGTGACTTTGTCGCCCACTTTGATGATCCATTTGGCAATCGTGCCTTCGGTCATGGTGTCGCTGAGCTTGGGCATTTCGATGATCTTGGGCATGGCTGAGAGAGGGGATGAGTACTGGGTTTCGGGAGAAAATGACCGCCGAGACTAGACGCATACCCGGCAAGACTCAAATCCGCGTGCACAGAAAGTTCAATCCCAGCCGAAAAAGTCGATCTTGCCGTGGGGAGGCGCGGGCAAATAAAAAGGCGACTGAGGGTGACTCAGCCGCCTAGTTTTTTTGAATCGCTATCAAGCACCCCGGTTATCCCGTTCATCCCGGCGCTGCGGCATCGGTCCCTGTTGGCGGCGATCACCTTCTTGACGGTGCTGCATGTGACCTTCAGGCTGCGGGCCGTGCCTCATCGGCCCCTGATCACGCGATGCTCCATCTCGGCGCGGCGGCATCGGGTGATGTCCAAAATCACCTCCCCTGCCCTCTTGGCGGAAGCCGCCGTCACGCGAGCCAAACTGCGGGCGCTGTGGTCCTGGCTTGTGCTGATTCGATCCTTCAAAACGCTGCGAGTCTCCACGTCCGACCATCGGAGGTGGTGGACCGTGGTGCTGCTCGCGTCCCTGAGGTGGTGGCCCACGATGGCCCAAGCTTTGCGGTCCGCGCTGGTCACGATCACCACCGCGTGAGCCACGCTTGGCATGTCTGCCGTCTCGATGTCCGCGCTGACTGCGGCCTTCATGACTTGAACCACGCTGGTGCATTTCACCGGCCTTGGGTCCAGGTCCACGGTGCGCCTGATCGCCGTCATGAGGACCCTTGGTTGAGCCTTCGCCATCACGGGGACCCGACTGTTTCTTTTCACCATCACGAGGACCGCGTGAACCATGATCAGCATCACCCTCACGTTGCATCTTCGGGCCGCGGTCACCATCACGCCGTGACTCAGGCGCGCTTTCAGGGCGACCACGCTCTGGATTGATCCGCGATTCAGGCGAAGGACCACGACGAGGCTGGTCACGCTCGGACTCAGGTTGCACACGGCTTTCACCGCGTTCAGCACGAGGCTTGTCGGGTGTGCCTTCACGACGAGGTTCTGGCGCTTCAGATTTCACCGCCGCTTCAGCCGGAGGCCGTGGTGGTGTTGTTTGTTCCTGAGCAAAGGACATCCCGCTAAAGGAGGCCACACCGAGGAGTAAGAGGAGGGAGCGATTGTTTGGTTTCATGGCAGGTCTGAGGGTTGTGCCGGAATCCCGGCTTCCTGCGCCTAACGTCACGCACTCAAATTTTTGTGTGCTATGATTTTGAATGGGCCGCCGCCGCGTAATCCACGCTGACCAAATACAAGCCACAAGCGGGCGCGGTCTGGTGGCTTTGTAGCCCCTCACTCGTGGCCAGCAGATCAGCGAACCATTCACGCGATGCTCGACCTCGGGCGACCTGAATGAGGCTGCCCACGATCAGTCGCACCATTTTATAAAGGAAGCCGTCACCCGCGAATTCGAGGTCGAGAAACTCGCCCGTCACACGCACATCGACACGATGAATCGTGCGCGTGGTCTTCTCTGGCTGCAGTCGCCGCTCCGTCTCCGGCATGTCTCCGCGATTGGCAGAAAGGCGCACGAAGTTATGCGTGCCGACGAGCATCTGCGCGCAGTCGTGCAGCGCTTCCATATCGAGCTTTCCATACACATGCCACGCGCGCTCCGACTCAAAAGCTGAGAGCAAATACGGACGCCAAATGCGGTAGCGATACACTTTCCCGACGGCATCAAAGCGCGAATGGAAGCTGGGTTCAGCCGCGCTAAGTTCAGTCACACGCACGGTGAGTGGTAGGTAAGCATTCAAGGCACTCAGCCATGCGGCATCTGTCCTGCGCACATTTCCCGGCACATCAAAATGCGCCACCTGACCGAGCGCATGAACGCCCGCATCCGTGCGGCCACTGCCGTGAATGCGCACGCTGATGTCGGCAAATTTGAGAATGGCTGCCTCCATCACATCCTGCACCGTGTCACCACCCTCCTGGCTCTGCCAGCCGCGCCATGGCGTGCCGCAGTAAGCCACGACGAGGCGCAGACGTATGAAGCCTGGGGCCGCGCCACGATTCAGGCCGAGATTACTTTCGACGTCGCTTCGGCTCATCATTCCACTCCAGGTCATAGGCGTTATCCGGCAACAAAAAACCCGCAGGCCCGCGCTGGCTATTCAGGTAGTCCTGCAAAATGACCACCGCAGCCAGCTGATCGACAATCTCATTGCGCTCGCGTTTGCCCGTGATGCCAGCGCGCGACATGGAAGCCTCAGCTTCCACGGAAGAAAGCCGTTCATCCACAAACTCGATGGGCACCTCATGCTGCAAAACTTTGCCGAGTGCGGTGGCAAACTTCTCTACCCGCTGCGCTGCCTCACCACGCTGGCCATTCATGTGAAAAGGCATGCCGATGACGATGGTGCCGATGTGCTTGTCTTTGACCACGCGCACGATCTCACGCTCTGGCTCCTGCTTCGCGTCCAGCGTCATCAGTGGACTAGCGACGAGTTCCATCTCGTCACTGATGGCGAGACCGATGCGGACAGTTCCGTGATCGATGGCGAGGATGCGTGGCATGGGGGAAATTAAAAATGTGTCTCTACTTTCTAGCGTCGGAAGAGCCCAGCGGCAAGCGTGTGGACCGCTAGATACAGCCTGAATGCCAATGCCGGACTTGTCTTTAGCTAAAGGGCTGTGCTATGGGCAGTCACATGAAAGTCAGTATTTTTGGTCTCGGTTATGTCGGCGCAGTCACCGCAGGGTGTCTGACGGAGCTGGGTCACACCATCATCGGTGCTGATGTGCAGCCGGAGAAGGTGGACGCTTTTAATACAGGTCGCAGCCCGATCATCGAACCTGAGCTGGATGAGCTACTCAGCACAGCGCGGAAAGAGGGCCGCCTCTCTGCTACCTCCAGCGCGCAGGAGGCTGTGCTGGCTTCGGATGTCAGCATCATCTGCGTCGGCACGCCATCGCTAGAGTCAGGCCGACTGAATCTCAACTACGTTCGCAAGGTCAGCGAGCAGATCGCGGCGGTGCTGAAGAGCAGCGGAAAAAAACACGTCATTCTTTTCCGCAGCACCATGCTGCCCGGCAGCACGCGGCAGATGGTGAGCGACTTTTTTGAAGACCTGCGCGTGGCTGGTCAACTTTGTATCTACTACTGCCCGGAGTTCCTGCGGGAAGGCACCGCTGTGAAGGATTTTCGTGAGCCCTCACTGGCTGTCGTGGGCACACATGACGGGCAGGCCCCTGAGAGTGCTGAGGCAAAAGAACTGCTTGGCGGCACGCCCGCTGTGCTGGCCTGGGAGGGCGCAGAGATGATTAAATATTCCTGCAATTACTTCCACGCGCTGAAGGTCGGCTTTGCCAATGAGATCGGTCGTATGTGCAAGCACCTCGGTGAAGATGGGGCGCGCGTCATGGATGTGGTGTGCAGTGACACTCGGCTGAATATCTCCCGCTATTACATGAAGCCCGGCACGCCTTTTGGTGGCTCATGTTTGCCAAAGGACGTCAGCGCACTGTTAGCCTTTGCACGGCAGGAAGGAGTCAACCTACCGCTGCTGGACAACACACTAGGCACGAACCGCGCTCATTTGGAAATGCTGCTCAAGGTGATTGAATCCAAAGGCGTGCGGAAAGTTGGCCTGCTCGGCCTCGCATTCAAAGCTGACACCGATGACCTGCGCGGCAGCCCTATGGTCGCGGTGGCGGAAACTCTGCTCGGTCGCGGTTACGATCTGCGCATCTATGATCCGAGTTTGAATCTCTCACGCCTCATCGGTGCCAATGCTGCCGAGATGAACAAGCGTATGCCGCATCTCGCTTCATTGCTCAAGACCGATGCGCGCGAGGTTATCGAGCACGCGGATCTCATCATCGCCTCACAGAAATGCGTGACGGTCGAGACATTGGCTCAATCGGTGAAACCCACGCAGCAAGTGATCGACGTGAATGGCTGGCGTGATCTCGCCACACTGCCCTGGAGCTACGAAGGCCTGTGCTGGTGATCCCATCGAAGCACTGGGATAAGAATAGCCACCCCGCCCTTTGAATTCATCGCACTTCATGTCGTCACCCATCATCAGCACGCCTATCGACACTGGCTGGTGCTTCGATCATTCATATGCCCAGTTGCCGGAAATCTTTCACGCAGCCGCGCGCCCAGCACTGGTGCGCAAGCCGCAGTTGGTAATTTTAAATCGACCTCTGGCTGTGTTCTTGGGGCTGAATGCAGAGGCACTGGAAGAGTGTGCTGACATCTTTGTCGGCAACGTTTTTCCGAATGGAGCGGCACCACTCGCGCAGGCTTATGCAGGGCATCAGTATGGCCACTTCACCACGCTTGGGGATGGCCGCGCCATCTTACTCGGCGAGCAAATAACCCCCAGTGGCGAGCGCTTCGACATCCAGCTCAAGGGCGCAGGACAAACACCGTTTTCACGGCGTGGTGATGGCCGTGCCGCACTAGGGCCAATGCTGCGCGAATACATCATCAGTGAGGCCATGCACGCGCTCGGCATCCCCACCACACGCAGCCTCGCGGTGGCGACTACGGGTGAAAAAGTATTCCGCCAAGAACAACTTCCCGGCGCTGTGCTCACACGCGTCGCCGCCAGTCACATCCGCGTCGGCACCTTTGAATGGGCGGCTGCACGCGGGGACAAAGCAGCGCTACGATCACTCGCTGATCACACGCTGCAGCGTCACTACCCGCACTTCGTTGATGCTGAAAATCCGTATCTCGCGTTTCTCAAAGCGGTGATGGAACGACAGGCGTCACTGCTCGCCAAGTGGTTGCACGTCGGCTTCATCCATGGCGTGATGAATACGGACAACATGGCGCTCTGTGGCGAAACGATCGACTATGGTCCATGTGCTTTTATGGATACGTATGATCCGGCAACTGTGTTCAGTTCCATCGACCAGCACGGGCGCTATGCTTATGGCAATCAGCCGCACATCGCCCAATGGAATTTGGCTCGCCTAGCTGAAGCCTTACTGCCGCTTTTGCACGGTGATGAAAAGCAGGCCATCGAGCTGGCGAACGAAGCCATCACAGGATTTCAGACGCGCTTCAAAAACCACTGGCTCGCCGGAATGAGGAAGAAGATCGGCCTATTTACCGAAGCCAGCGAAGACACTGCTTTGATCCAAGCTCTACTCGAATGGATGAAACAATCAAAGGCAGACTTCACGAACACCTTCCGCGCCCTGAGTTCAGAATCTTCATCAAGCTTCTCTTCAGAAACTGCCTTTCAAGATTGGCATCAGCGGTGGCAAATGCGCCTGAGTCAGCAGCCACAGTCGGCCAGTGAAGTCGTCAACCTGATGCGCCAAAACAATCCGGCATTCATCCCGCGCAATCACAAGGTCGAGGAGGCTCTCGATGCAGCCTCAGAGCATGGCGATCTCAGCGTCATGCAGCGCTTGCTCACGGTTTTGTCAAAGCCCTACGATCATGAGCAAGAGCTGCCTGAATACAGCCAGCCATCATCTTCTGAGATGTATCAGACCTATTGCGGAACTTGAGTCGAACGACTCGTGATCTTTCCAAACACAGATCGAACAATGCTTAACGGCAGACATGCCTTGGCAGAAGAGTTTGCTCTAGATGACACACTCACCCAAGTCGCCAGCGCCTTTCAACCGGCTCGTCGGGCCATGAATCATACGGTGCGTGAGTATCTGAGCCAGGGGGCTTGAGCATTCTCTGTGGCAAGGTCGTCTTTCGTGAGCACGTTCATGGCTCATCATGGAAATCGACCCTTCACTGCCAGAGCACATCGTCCGCCGCGACTTCATCAAAAAACTCGCAGCCGCTAGCACGGCGGCGTGGATGACGGGCGAGCCGCGAGCGATCTGGGCCAAGACGGGTGAGGCGGTGACGCATCCTCCTGCAAAAGCAGACGCCTGCATCCTGCTCTGGATGGCAGGCGGCATGGCAGCACCAGACACCTTTGATCCCAAAGGCTACCTGCCTTTTGAAAAGGGGCTCGAAGTGAAAAAGATGCTCAGCACTTTCCCCGCGATTAACACAGCCGTGGATGGCATCAAGATTTGCCAAGGCCTGGAAAACATCGCCCAAGTGATGGATCGTGGCACACTCATCCGCAGCGCCGTGCAGCCAGATCTCGGCAGCATCTTGCACAGTCGCCATCAGTATCACTGGCACACGGGATACGTGCCGCCGCAAACCGTCGCCTGTCCGCACATCGGCGCATGGATGGCGAAAGTGCTCGGTCCGCGCAACACGGTGATGCCACCCTTCATCAACATCGGCCAGCGATTGGAAGGCGTGGGCGAGAGCGAGGAGCTGAAGGCATTCACCACTGCCGGATTTTTCGGCAGTGAGTTTGGACCGATGAATCTGCCCTACCCAGAAGAAGCCGCGCAGTCCGTGAAGCCACCAAAAGGCATGGATGCGCAGCGCTTTGCCAATCGTGACAAGCTCCTCCGCAAGCTCGTCGATCAAAGCCCGAATCGTGAGCTCATGAGCGACTACCAGCAGCAGTCCATGCTGCGCAGCATGGACAATGCGTATCGGCTCCTGAGCGCCAAAGAGCGCGAAGCCTTCGACATCACCCTCGAACCCAAAGAGAGCTACGCAAAGTATGATACCGGACGTTTTGGTCGCGGTTGTTTGCTCGCTCGCAGGTTGATTGAAGCCGGCACGCGCTTCGTCGAAGTCACCACTGAGTATGTGCCCTTCTTCCAATGGGACACGCACAAGGACGGCCACACGACGATCGAAGCCTTGCACAAAGAGATCGACCTACCGATCTCACAACTCGTGCGGGATTTAGAGGCGAAAGGGCTACTGGATCGCACGCTCATCGTCATCGCCAGCGAGTTCAGCCGAGACGCGCTCATGGAGGGTAAGCCTGGCTCCAACGCCAATGATCAGACCACCTTCAAAGTCGATGCGCTGACTGAAATGAAACACTACGGATTGCATCGCCACTTCACCGGTGGCACCAGCGTCGTCATGTTCGGCGGCGGTGTAAAAAAAGGCCATCTCTATGGAGAAACCGCCGATGAAAGGCCACTCATTGCGACCAAGAACCCCGTCTCCGTCATGGATCTCCACGCCACTATCATGACCGCCATGGGCATCAGTCCCAAGACCGAGTTCAGTATCGAAGGCCGCCCTTTTTATGTCACTGAGGATGGAAAGGGAAAGGCAGTGATGGATGTCTTTGCCTAGCAGAGACTGTGCCCCTCTGCAAAACAGGCGGACCGTGAGGTCCGCCTGTTTTATTGAATGAAGTCTCAGACTACTCTTTCGCCGCGAGATCGCGATTGCTCACCAGCACCTTATCCACCAGCCCGTAAGCAGCAGCTTCTTCGGCGCTCATGTAGTTGTCACGGTCAGCGTCTTTTTCGATCACTTCAGGCGTCTTGCCGCAATGATGGGCGAGGATGCGATTCAACCGGCGCTTCAGTTTGTACATGAAGTCCACAGTGCGCTCCACATCACTCGCGGTTCCGCGAGCACCACCCGAGACTTGATGGATCATGATGTCGCTGTTTGGCAGAGCGAAACGTTTGCCCTTCGTGCCAGCGGCCAGTAGCACCGCGCCCATGCTGGCGCAGATGCCGATACAGTAGGTATTCACATCACAAGTCACGAACTGCATCGTGTCATAGATCGCCAAACCTGCGGTCACCGAGCCACCGGGGCTGTTGATGTAGAAATGAATATCTTTCTTCGGGTCCTGCATCTGGAGGAAGAGGAACTGGGCGATGATGACATTAGCCACCTGATCATTCACATCACTGCCGAGGAAGATGATGCGATCCTTCAGCAGACGTGAATAGATATCATAGGAGCGCTCCATGCGCCCCTCGCTCTCGATCACCATTGGGACGATGAAGTTAGAGGGCGGAGAAATCATGGTGGGGAAATCGGAGGAGGATTGGGACATAGTGGTAATCAAGGAGTGACGGCAGACATTGTCAAACCTGCCGCTAAAAAGAAGCAACGTCTCCCGCCGCCGCCCAGACCCATCAAAATGCCGATCGGCGCTTCCCTTTCTCACGTCCCCGGCGGGTTCGATATTCCGTGGGACTGCATTTTTGCAGACGCCGAAACAGTCGATTAAAAAACGAGACTTGTGTAAAACCACAGCCCATCGCGATCTCCAACACGCCGCGCTCACTTTCCAAAAGTTCCCGACAGGCGGCCTGGAGTCGCAGGCGATTCAAAAACTCGCTCATCGTCCGCCCTGCATGTTTTTTGAACTGCCGCGCAAAGGTGGGTCGGCTCAGATCGGTGAGCACTAGCACATCCTCTAGCCTGACCTCTTCCCGAAAATGCGCGATCAAATGCCGCATCGCTTTTGAGATCGACTGCTGGTAGTGTAACTCCGCAGCCAGAGTAAAAGAGCGCACGGAAAGAAAGGTCCGCTCCGCCTCAGGAGCCGCTGCGATCATCGCCAGTGTGCGCAGCAATAGCGCGAGTTGCTCCACGCCCTGCGCCTGCATCATCTCATGAAGTAGAGCTGAAATTCGCGTCGCCGTCGATCCACTCAGTCGCAGTCCACGCCCTGCGCGCTCGAACAATTCCAGCAACGCCAGATTCTCAGGAAAAGCCCAGAACGGATGTCCCTCCGGGAAATGCCACTGCACCGAGATGCCGCCTGAGTTCCCCCGCGTGTGCCAGTAGTGGGGCAGCCTGCTGCCGAGCAAGACGAGGTCACCGCCCTCAAACGAGCCGATGTGATCACCCACGAAGCGCGTCCCATTTCCCTCCGTAAAAAGTGTCAATTCCATCTCCACATGGAAATGCCAGCGCGTGCCTTCGCCTGTGATTTTCTCCATCTTTCCCGGAGCCATCACGCACTCCACATCCCGAATCGAGCGCGCCCAGCGCAGCACTCGAAAGGAATGCCCGCTCGGAATCTGAATTTTCTCACGCTCTACACGCATGACCACTTTCGTAACACGGATGCCCGTCAAGGCCAGTGATGATTGAGACAATAGTCGCAGCCTCAGAGACTAGAGGCGTAGCAAAGTAGATTCGTGATGAGTATAGAATGGTCGTATGAGCAAACCAACCACCTACCGCTTCTCCTTTGGACCTTGGAACATCAGCGAAGGAGCCGACCCCTTCGGCCCTGAAGTCCGCCCAGCCTTCCCCCATGAAAAGAAGTACGCTTTGTACAAGCCCATGGGCTTCGATGGCGTGCAGTTCCATGACGATGATGTCGTCCCTGGAATCGACGACCTGACTCCTGCGCAAGTTTCCAAACAAGCAGCCAAGGTGAAGAAGATGCTCGACAACCAAGGCCTCACTCCCGAGTTCGTCGCGCCTCGTCTCTGGTTCGCTCCTCAGACCGTCGATGGCGGCTATACCTCAAACAGCGCCAAAGACCGCAAGTATGCGCTCGACCGCACCCTGCGCACCATCGACATCGCCCGCGAGATCGGCAGTAAAGCGGTGGTGCTCTGGCTAGCACGCGAAGGCAGCTACATCCGCGAGAGCAAAAATGCACGGCTCGCCTATCAGCGCATCCTTGAGACGATCAATGCCATGCTCGCCCATGACAAAGACATCGAGATCTGGATCGAGCCGAAGCCGAATGAACCCACCGACATGGCCTATGTGCCAACCATCGGCCACACCATCGCGCTCGCCTATGCCTCTAGTGATCCCAATCGCGTAAAGGGTCTCATCGAGACCGCCCACGCCCTGCTCGCAGGCCTCGATCCGAGCGATGAAATGGCCTTCGCACTCGCTCACGACAAACTCGGCAGTGTCCATCTCAACGATCAGAACGGCCTCAAGTATGATCAGGACAAGAACTTCGGCGGAGCCAATCTGCGCACCGCTTACAATCAAGTGCGTGTGCTTGAAGAAGCTGGCTACGGCAAGAAGGGCGAGTTCATCGGCCTCGACGTGAAGGCCATGCGCACTCAGAAGGGCAAATGCGTCACCGCGCACCTCACCGGCAGTCGCGAGATCTTCCAGCATCTCGTGGAGAAAGTCCGCACCACCGACGAAAAACTCGTGCAGCAGTTCCGCGACGCCCGCGACTATGAGGCGCTCGAACTCTACATCCTCAAGCACTTGATGGGCATCAAGTAACCATCTAACCGTCGCACCCTCATGAAACAGTATCGTCTCAACCGTCTCTTCAACGCCAAATCCAACCGCTGCTTCGATGTCGCCGTCGATCATGGCTTCTTCAATCAGCCTGGATTCCTCACCGGCATTGAAGACATGCGTAGCGTGGTCAAAACTCTCGTGGAAGCAGCGCCTGATGCCATCCAGCTCACGCTTGGCATGGCGCGTCATCTCCAGGAGATTCCTGGACGCTTCAAGCCCAGCCTCGTCCTGCGCACAGACGTCGCCAACATCTATGGCAAAGAACTGCCTGAAAGCCGCTTCAGCCTGATGATCGAGGAGACGATGCTGCAAGCCGTGCGCTACGACGCCGCCTGCGTCTGCGTGAATCTCTTCCAGATCCCCGGTGCGCCTGAAGTGCATGAGCAGTGCGTGGAAAACATCCTCCGCCTCAAGCCTCAGGCCGACTATTATGGTATGCCCATGATGATCGAACCGCTCGTCTTCCAGCCGAATGAAAAAGCCGGTGGCTACATGGTCAATGGCGATGAAACCGCGATCACCTATCTCGTGCGTCAGGCCGTGGAACTCGGTGCCGACATCGTGAAGGCTGATCCCACCGATGACGTGAGCATTTATCACAAAGTCATCGCCGCAGCTTCTGGCATCCCCGTGCTCGTTCGTGGCGGTGGTCGTGTGAGCGACAAAGAAATCCTGGAACGCACCGAAGGCCTGCTGGCTCAAGGCGCAGCGGGAATCGTGTATGGCCGCAATGTCATCCAGCATCCGAACCCGAAAGGCATCACCCGCGCCCTCATGGCGATGGTGCATGACGGTGCCAGCGTGAAGACAGCTCTCAAACTCGTTACGAAATGAAAGACATCCGCATCGGCATTATCGGCGGTGGTCTCATGGGCCGCGAAATGGCCAGCGCCTTTGCGCGCTGGTGCGCTCTCGTGGACGTCACCGTGCGTCCCATTCTCGTCTCCGTCGCGGATTTGAATCCAGCCACGCTTTCGTGGTTTGATTGCATCCCGTCCTGCACGCAGAAGACCACCGACTACAAAGAGCTGCTCGCCAATCCAGAGGTCGATGTCGTTTATGTCGCCGTGCCGCATAACCTGCATGAGAAGCTATATCTCGACGTGCTTACTGCTGGCAAAGACCTCTTCGCTGAGAAGCCCTTCGGCATTGATCTGCCTTCTGCTCGTCGCATTCTCGACGCCGTGAAGTCCAGCGGGCAATTCGTGCGTTGCAGTTCCGAGATGCCCTTTTTCCCTGGCGCTCAGCGTGCTTTTGAAATCGCCCGCAAAGGTGAAATTGGCCGTGTCCTGGAAGTCGTCTCAGGCTTCCATCACAGCAGTGATCTCGATGCCACGAAAGCCGCGAACTGGAAACGTCTCAATGCCACCTGCGGTGAAGGCGGTGCGCTCAACGACCTCGGCATGCACGCCTGCCATGTGCCACTGCGCCTTGGTTGGAAACCGACTCGTCTTTTTGCCCAGCTTCAGAAAGGCTATCCGCAGCGCCCAGATGGCAAAGGCGGCATCACTAACTGCGATACCTGGGACAATGCCATGCTCCATAGCTGGACAACCATCGCCGATCACGAAGTGCCATTGCGCCTTGAAATGAAACGTCTCGCTCCTGGTGCTACCAACACCTGGTTCATCGAGATACTCGGCACCGACGGCGGCGTGCGTTTCAGCACCGCTGAGCCAAAGACACTATGGATCTTCGAGCGTGGCAAAGAGCAGTGGTGGAAGCGCACCGAGCTGGGTTTCGGCACGCCTTTCAAAACCGTGACCGGCGGCATCTTCGAGCCTGGCTTCCCTGATGTGATCCAGCAAATGTGGGCCGCCTATCTCATGGAGCGAGCAGGCGAACTCGGAGGCCGCTTCGGCTGCGCCACACCTGAGGAAGCCGTCGCCACGCATGAGATATTCGCTGCCGCTCTGGAGTCGCAACGCACGGGTTCCGTCATCTCACTCTGACGTTCATGAGCACGCAGCGCTCTGGCATTCTAGCCGCAGGCAACTTCATCGTGGATTACGTGAAGATCATCGACGCGTATCCCGAGCAGGACATGCTGGCCAGCATCCTGAGCGAGTCGCAGGCCAACGGCGGCGGCCCTTACAATGTGCTCAAAGACCTGTCTGCGATGCAGGCAGGTTTCCCGCTCGCAGCCTGTGGACTCGTCGGCGATGACGCCAATGGGCGCTGGATTCGCCAGGACTGCGAGGTTCATGGCATAGATGCCGCGCAGCTTCATCTCAGCCTTGAACGCTCCACATCCTACACCGATGCCATGACGGTGCAGAGCACTGGCAGACGCACCTTTTTCCATCAGCGCGGAGCCAATGCGCTCTTCAATGAGAGTCATTGCGATGTCAGCCAGACCCGCGCACGCATCCTGCATCTTGGCTACCTCATGCTGCTCGATCACATGGACAGCTTCGCCGCCGACGGTCGCACTCACGCTGCTCATTTGTTAGCAACCGCCACACAAGCGGGACTACAAACCAGCGTGGACATGGTGAGCACCGAGCATCCGCAGTTTCGAGACATCGCTCTCAGCGCCATGCCGCACACCGATCATCTCATCATCAATGAGATCGAAGCCTCGCGTGTGCTGAATCGCACCATCTCTTCAAACGATGGCCCCGCACTTCTCACCGCCTCGCGTGATCTGCTGGCGCTTGGCGTTCGTCAAACCGTCACCATTCACACCGAGCACGGAGCCGCTGCCTGCACTCGCGAAAATGACGAGCACTTCCAGCCATCACTACTGCTTCCATCAGGCTACAGCCAAGGTGCCACCGGTGCCGGGGACGCCTTCGCCGCAGGATTGCTCTATGCTTTGCATGAAGGCTGGCCGCTCGCAGATCGACTCCGCCTCGCTGTCTGCACTGCCGCCGCATCGCTATCCCATCCCACACCCTCCGGCGGCATGAAGCCCGTGCGCGAATGTCTAGCGCTCGCAGATGCCTTTGGCTTCCGCTGAGTTCAGTAGATAGAAGAAAACAAACCTTGTCGTATTTGCTTCAATCCAAATTGGTCTGACCAATTATCGCCATGCTTGTCACCGCCCAATCACCCTCTCTTGTTGATGCTGTGAGCCGCCGCATCATCACACTGGCACGCGCTCACACCACCGACCGCCTGCCGACCGAGCGTGACATGTCCGCCCAGTTCGGCGTCAGCCGCAGTGTCATTCGCGAAGCCGCGAAACGTCTCGAACTCCAAGGCCTGCTCGAAATCCGCCAGGGCAGCGGCATGAAGGTCGTGGACAAACTTCACAAGCCACTGAGTAGCGCGGTCCACATGCTCGTGCCCGATGAAAAGCAGCGCCTCGTCCAACTCACCGAAGTCCGCTTCGCCCTCGAACCCGAAAACGCACGACTCGCCGCTGAACGAGCCTCCGCCATCGAACTCAGGCAACTCAAAGCTGCTCACGAACGCCTCAAAAACTGCCTGGACTTTGAGACACAGGTTCTCGCCGACATGGAGTTCCACTGCCTCATCGCCGATGTTTCGGGGAATAAAATCGGAGCGCTCTTGATGCAGTCACTTTCTGATCTTTTGCAGACCAGCCTTAGCCACGGCTATCGCCTAGTCACGAAAGACAAGGCCGTTGCCGATCATAGCAAAATTCTCACGGCTATCATGTCCCGCAATGGCAGTGCCGCTGCTACAGCCATGAGGAAGCATCTCCTCAATGCCCGTAACGATTTGGGCCTCAAAAATCGAAAGGTCGCTCAATCATGAACCTTCTCCAACGTCGCCAATTTCTCAGTCAGATGTCCACCGGACTCACGGGTGTGGCTCTTTCTCGCCTCATGGCGGATGCCCCGAAGCATCAGCCGCACTTTGCACCGAAGGCTAAACAAGTGCTGCAAATCTTCTGTCCAGGCGCAGCATCGCATGTCGATCTCTGGGATCACAAACCGATGCTGGAGAAGTATCATGGCACGCCACTTCCTGGCGCGGCCGAGGTCACATTCCAGGGTAAGAACGGCAATTTGATGCGGCCGCCCTGGGACTTTCTGCCAGCGGGTCAGTCTGGCAAAATGATGACCTCCATGCTGCCGCACTTGGCGCGTCATGCCGATGACATGGCCTTCATTCACAGCATGACCAGTCGCACCAACACGCATGGTCCGGGCTGTGTGAATATGAACTCCTGCTTCACCCGTGATGGCTTCCCGAGCGCAGGCTCGTGGGTCAGTTACGGTCTCGGCAGTCTGAATGATAAATTGCCCACCTACATCTCCATTCAGGACCTGCGCGGTGAACCACCGAATGGCAAAGCCAATTGGAGCAACGGCTTCCTCTCTGCCGAGTATCAAGGCATCTCCATGGCTGCCCAGCAGCCACTGCGCAATCTCGCTCGGCCCGCCTCGATCTCCGTGGGTACTGAGAAAGCCACGCGTGATTTTTTAAAGCTCATCAATACTGAGCACGCCGCCGCTCACGCTGAAAATGACGAACTCCGCGCTCGGATGGCCGCCTATGAACTCGCCGCCAAGATGCAACTGACCGCGCCTGAAGTCAGCGACCTCTCGCGTGAACCCCAACACATCCAAGACCTCTACGGCACCAACGACAGCAACAAACTCAAGGCCGCGTATGCCAAAAATTGCCTACTCGCCCGCCGCTTCCTAGAACAAGGCGTGCGCTATGTCAGCCTTTACTGCGCTTCACGCGCTAGCGCCGTCGATGGCCTGCTCAATTGGGACGCGCATAAAACGCTGAAGGCTGACTACGAGCGCCATTGCCCCATCTTTGATCAACCCACTGCAGCACTGCTCACCGATATGAAACAGCGAGGCATGTTAAACGACGTGCTCATCATCTGGTGCACCGAGTTTGGCCGCATGCCCACACATCAAGACGGCACCAGCGGCCGCGATCACAACCCCGACGCCTTCACCACTTGGATGATGGGCGCGGGTGTGAAAGGCGGCGTGAGCTATGGTGAGACAGACGACTTTGGCCGCCGCGCTGCCGTCGATATTGCCACGGTCTATGATTTCTACGCCACCGTCCTTCATCTCCTCGGGCTCAATCACGAAAAGCTCACCTACTACCACAACGGCGCCAACCGCCGCCTCACGGATGTGCATGGACATGTGATTCAGAACATTCTCGCTTGAGCCATGAAAGCCCTCGCTCTCACTCTCCTCCTCTCCTCCACCGTCCTAGCTGCCGATCCATCTGGCATCGCTTTCTTTGAACAAAAGGTGCGGCCTGTGTTGGTGGAGCACTGTTATTCCTGTCACAGCGCCGAGGCGAAGAAGCTCAAAGGCAATCTCTACCTCGACTCCAAAGCAGGCTGGGAAAAAGGCGGCGACAGTGGCGATCCGATCATCGTCCCTGGCAAGCCGGAAGCCAGCCTGCTCATCCGCACCGTGCAGCATCTCGAAGCCGACATGGAGATGCCGCCAAAGAAACCCAAGTTGCCAGATGCGGTCATCGCCGATCTCGTCACATGGATCAAAATGGGAGCACCCGATCCCCGTGATGGCGTGAAGATCGAAGCGAAGCGCGGCGACAAATCCTGGTGGTCCCTCCAACGCAATAAAACTGACCTCAAGACCGCAGGCAGTATCGACGACTTCATCGCCACCAAGCTCAAAGAAAAAGGCCTCGATTTCAGTCCGCCCACTGACCCACGCACCTTCATTCGTCGAGTGACTTATGATTTGCATGGTCTCCCGCCATCACCGGAGGAGGTTGAAACTTTCGTGAAGGACCGCCAAACCAACACACGAGCTAATAAGGACCTCATCGACCGACTCCTCGCCTCACCCCGCTACGGAGAACGCTGGGGCCGTCATTGGCTGGACGTCGTCCGCTTTGGGGAGTCCAATGGCTTTGAGAGAAACTTCGTCATCGACGACCTCTATCCCTTTCGCGACTACGTCATTAAATCCATCAACGACGACAAACCCTTCAATCAGTTTATCGCCGAGCACCTCGCGGGTGATGTCATCGGCAAAGACAAACCCGAGATCGAAGTCGGCAGCGCCTTCCTCGTCGCTGGGCCTTATGATGATGTGGGAAATGGCGATGTCGTCGCGCAGAAAAACATCCGCGCAGCAACCATCGACGACATGATCACCGCCACCTGCGGAGCCTTTCTCGGCCTAACTATCAACTGCGCCCGCTGCCACGATCACAAGTTTGATCCTATCCCCACCGAGGATTACTACCGACTCCGTGCCGCCTTTGAAGGTGTCACGCATGGCCGGCGAGTCGTCACCACACCAGAGCAACGCAGCGCGCATACCGCAGCATTGAAACCGCTCAACGCCCAGTTGAAGCGCCAGCAAACCGAGCGTGATAAAATCGATGCCGACATCGAAACCCGCGCCAAAGCAGCCTTTGCGAAGATGCAGTTCCAGCGGCCTAAAATCGACCAATTCGGCACCGACGAAACCTTTCCACCCATCAAAGCCAAATACATCAAGTTCGTCATCCAAAGCTTCACCAACGATTACCAAGGCAAGCTTGCAAAGATCGGCGGTGGCAAGCTCACCGAGTTCCAGGTCTGGAGCAGCGACAATCGCAATGTCGCCCTCGCCAGCAATGGCACCCAAGCCGAAGGAGCCAAGTCCGCCACCGCCGAGGACTTCCCTGAAGCCTATGGACCGCAATACTGCATCGACGGCCAACGCGGCGAGGCTTGGTTCATCGGCAACCCACCCGAACTCAAGCTCACCTTGGCTAAGCCTGAAACTATTCAGCGCATCACCTTCATCAATGCACGCGGTGATCGCGATACCGATGAAAGCAAGGTACGCGGTGCCACACCCACCGAGTATGAAGTTCAAGTCAGTCTAGATGGAACCACATGGAAAACCGTCGCCACTAGCGAAGGCCGCGAGCCCTGGACGCCGGCCCACGGCATCGAGCACGCCCGCCGCAGCGTCACCACCGCCGATGAGCAAACTCGCCTCACTGCTTTGAATCGCGACATCGCGAAAACGCAGGCAAAAATCAATGCCGTGCCAGCCTTGCCGCAAATGTGGGTCGGCACGCACAAGCAACCCCCTGAGCCCACCACCGTCCACAAAGGTGGCGACCCCATGAAGCCTGGCGATCTCGTTGTCCCTGCCAGTCTCGCCGTGCTCGATCAAGTCACCAAGCCCTATAAGCTCAAGCCTGATACCGATGAAGGCCAGCGCCGCTTGGCTTTGGCCCAATGGATCACCAGCAACGACAACTCACTCACCGCCCGAGTGCTCGCCAATCGTGTCTGGCAGCATCACTTCGGCACTGGCATCGTTGATACTCCCAGCGACTTCGGCTTCCTCGGCAGCAAGCCCACGCATCCCGAACTCCTCGACTACCTTGCCGCTCGGCTCGTCGCCAACGGCTGGAAAATCAAAGCCCTCCACCGCGAGATACTGCTCTCAAAAACCTATCAGCAAGCATCCTCCATCCCATCGGTCCCATCTAGCCTAACCAAAGGCTTAAAGACCGATAAATCCGCCCGCCTGCTCTGGCGATTCCCGCCACGCCGCCTCAGCGCCGAGGAACTGCGCGACACCATGCTCACCGTCGCAGGCCAAATGAAACTCGAACCCATAGGCGGCCCAGGCTTCCGCCTCTACAAGTTCACACAGAACAACGTCTGCACCTACTTCCCGCTCGATGTCCACGGCCCCGAGACCTACCGCCGCACCGTCTATCATCAAAACGCCCGCGCCAGTGTCGTCGATGTCCTCAATGACTTTGACCTCCCAGACATCGCCTTCGCCGCGCCGAAGCGCGCCAATACGACCACGCCGCTGCAAGCCCTCACACTGCTCAACCACAGCTTCACTCTCGACATGGCGAAGTTCCTCTCCGCCCGCATTCAATCCAGCGACCCCATAACCCGAGCCTATCACCTCGCCTTTCAGCGCGACCCCACCGCCAAAGAACATCAAGCCGCCACCCAACTCATCACCGCCCACGGCCCCGAAGCCTTCTGCCGCGCCCTCCTGAATGCCAACGAACTGCTTTATATCGAATAGACCGCGATGAAAACTGCCTTTTTTGTACTCCTCACTACTTCTGCTCTAGCCGTTGATTTTGACCGTGAGATCCGCCCTCTACTGCGGGAGCACTGCATCGAGTGCCACGGCGCTAAAAAGCAGAAGGGCGAGTTGCGCCTTGATGCGAAGCCATATGCGCTGAAGGGCGGTCATGATGGACCGGTGCTGATGGCCGGTGTTGTGGCGAAGAGTCCGCTGTTTCAGCGAATCATTTCCACGGACGATGACGAGCGCATGCCGCCCAAAGGTGAGCGGCTTTCCGAAGAGCAAGTCGCGACGGTGAAGGCGTGGATCGAAAGCGGTGCGGTGTGGCCAGAAAATGATGCGGACCACGAGGCTGCTGTGGACAAGCGGCTGCAGCATTGGTCGGTGCAGCCGGTGAAAGTGGCTTCGGCTTTAGCCGAAACTCTCGGGTTGAAGACTGAACAGCTCTCCATCGACAGCTTCATCAAGGCCTCACTCAGTGCCAAGGGTCTATCAATGTCACCCGAAGCAGACCGTCGCACACTCATCCGGCGGCTCTCATTTGATCTCACTGGATTGCCGCCATCACCGGAGCGAGTGGAGCAGTTTGTCCACGACACGGCCCCGCAGGCTTACGAGAAACTGGTGGATGAGTTGCTAAAGTCACCGCGCTACGGCGAGCGCTGGGCGCGGCACTGGCTGGACATCGCACACTATGCGGACACGCATGGCTTTGAGCGCGATCAGCTTCGGCCGAATGCGTGGCGTTATCGTGACTACGTCATTGAGTCGCTGAATGCGGACAAGCCTTACCATGAGTTTTTGCGCGAGCAGATTGCAGGCGACATCATTCGTGCCGACGACCAAAAGGCGGTCATCGCCACCGGCTTTCTGGCGGCGGGTCCTTGGGATTTTGTGGGTCAAGTGGAGACGAAGAGCGACATGCTCAAGCGCGCAGCTCGCGCAGGCGATCTCGATGACATGGTCACGCAGGTCATCACCTCCACAATAGGCATCACGATCAATTGCGCACGTTGTCACGACCATAAACTGGATCCCATCACGCAGCAGGAGTATTACAGCATGTGGTCGGTCTTTGCGGGCGTGAAGCGGGGCGAGCGCGAAGTCAGCGCGGTGGAATCCAAGCGACTTGCTACTGAGAAAGATCGCCTTGGCAAAAGGCTCACGCAAATACGAGCACAGATCGCTAAGCTCGCGGGGGAAGGTCTTGAACTCGCCACACTCATTCCGAAGGATTCCGGTATCGACCTGCGCAACGGCTCTGTCACGAAGGACACGCTCGGCTACCATCGCGACCTGATGACGAACCGTCTGCAAAAGGTGGAGAACGTGCCAGGCGTGAAGTGGGTCTTCGTGGCCGATGGCAAAGGAACCGTCACCGTGGACGCCAAACAAGAAGTGAAGGGTGTTCCCGCCACCAGTGGCCACTTTTGGGACACCATCGCGAACCGCCCGCTGAATGCGCAGCGCAGCACAAAGCTGGGTGACACCGACTTCGCCGCTAAAGGCCACACCATGCTCGCCATGCACGCGAACAGCGGCATCACCTTTGACCTCGTGAAGCTGCGTGAGCTAAGCGGCCACGCCGCCATGCGACTCAGCGGTCACGTTGGCTTTGGAGCGTCCAAAGAAGCCGCCGCGAGCCGCGCTGACATCACGGTCTTCGTCGATACCGAGTTGAAGTTCCAAAAGCTCAAGTTGCGTAAAGACGAGACAGCCGTGCTCGACATCGAATTGCCCGCGTCGGCGAAGACGCTCACTCTCATCGCCACCGACGGCAGCGATGGCATCGGCAACGATCTCCTCTTCATCGGCGATCCAAAGCTCGTGCCCGAAGTCGCCGAAAGCCGCCTCACCGAGGCCGCTACAATTGAATTGAAGAGACTCCGTGCTGAGGTGCAGAAGATCGAAGGCGACCTCAAAGCTCTGCCTGAGCCTGCCAAAGTGTATGCCGTTGTCTCGGAGGAAAAACCGCCCGTCATCAAGGTGCAGCGACGCGGCAATCCCGAAGATGAAGGCGCAGAAGTCGTGCCTACCGCTTTCGCTTGGGCAAAACATGCGCCCGTCACTCTTGGCGACAAGGCCACGCCGGAAGGTCAGCGCCGCCGTGCTCTTGCCGAGTGGATTACACATCCCGACAATCCGCTCACGCGCCGCGTGCTGGTGAATCGGCTCTGGCATCATCACTTCGGCCAGGGACTTGTCACCACGCCAAGCGACTTCGGTCTCGGCGGCGACAAACCCTCGCATCCCGAATTGCTCGACTGGCTTGCGGATGAGTTTTTGAAAAGCGGCTGGTCGGTGAAGCACATGCATAAGCTCATCATGATGAGCGTAGCTTATCAGCAGCGGAGTGATGGAGTGAAGGAGAACGGAATTATTGGAAATGAATCACTCCGGCCCGCCAATACTCCATCGCTCCTGGATTCCGCCAACCGCCTCCTCTCCCACCAAAACCCGCGCCGTCTTGATGCCGAGTCATTGCACGACGCTGTATTGGCTGTCAGCGGCACGCTCAATCTCGAGATGGGCGGTCCTGGCTATCGCGACTTCAAATACACCGAAGCCTACGCGCCTATCTACGACTACCTCACACCGGACAAGCCTGAGCTATGGCGGCGCAGCATCTACCGCTTCATCGTGCGCACCACGCCACACCAGTTCCTGTCCACACTTGATTGTCCTGACCCGGCCAATCTCACGCCCGCCCGTGTGAACACGACCACCGCTTTGCAGGCGCTCACGCTCAGCAACAACGACTTCATGCTCCAGCAGGCGCAGCATCTCGTCACCCGCATCGAAAACGAAACCGATTCCCGCGAAGCCGCCATCCGCCGCGCCTTCGCCCTCACCTTCCAGCGCGATGCCACCGCCGCCGAACTGCAAGCCGCCACGCCCCTCGTCACCGAGCAAGGTCTCTTCGCGCTGTGCCGGATGCTCATCAATGCGAACGAGTTCCTTTACCTCGACTGAAATGACAAGACTCACCCTCCTCGTCGCCCTGCTGTTCACTCCCATGCACGCAGCCGAGCCCATCACGAACTCCATTGGCATGAAACTCATGCCCATCCAGTCAGGCACGTTCACGATGGGCCAGGACGGGCAGCCGATTGCGGGCAATGGGAACATGGCGACGCATCACGCGGAGGTTCGGTCGGCGGATTGGGATGAGAAGCCGGTGCATCGCGTGACGCTCACGCAACCGTTTCACATGAGCGTCACCGAGGTCACGCTGGGGCAGTTCCGGCAGTTCGAGCCAGGCTTTCGCAAGGGCAAAGGCACGGACGATGAAGCTGTGAATGCCATCACTTGGACGAAGGCAGCGGCATTCTGCGAGTGGCTCTCGAAGAAGGAAGGTAAGACCTATCATCTGCCGACGGAAGCGGAGTGGGAGTATGCTTGTCGTGCGGGCACGACGACGCTTTTCCACACGGGCGACACGTTGCCGACAGGGCATCAGAAGTGGTTTGGCCGCCAAGGCTGGCGTGAGCTGTATTTCCCCGATGGCAAAATGCCGCCCGAGTATGCGTGGCAGGAGGGCGCGACCTCGCTTCGCGTTGCGCAGAAGGTTCCAAATGCGTGGGGCCTGCATGACATGCATGGCAACGTGGCCGAGTGGTGCACCGACTGGTATGGACCTTATGAGAGCCGTGACCAAACCGACCCACTGGGCCGCAGTGACGGCGATTTCCGCGTGTTCCGCGGTGGCAGTCACTCGATGCTCACGCGCATGGTTCGCTCAGCGAATCGTGGAGGCTGGATTCCCGATTCCGCGAGCCCTTGGGTCGGTTTCCGCGTCGTCATGGGCGAGTGGCTGAAAGGCATGACACTGCCGCCACCGACACCGCCGATGATCGCGCAGAACGTCAGCCAGCAAGTGCCTAACATCACACCGCCGGCCAATGACATGCCCTTCATGGAAGGACCGCGAAATTACCGCCAGATTCCGCCTGGGGAAGTCGGTCCGCTTTTTACCCGGCACAATCACAGCCCCGGTTTCACTGAGTGTCCGAACGGCGATCTGCTTGTCACCTGGTTCACCTGCGTCAGCGAACCCGGACCCGAACTCGCCAACGGCGCGAACCGCCTTCGTTTTGGCGCGAAGGATTGGGAAACGCCCTCGCCTTTCTGGGACGCACCCGATGTGAACGACCACGCGCCGAAGCTCCGGTGGGACGGCGACAAAACCATCATCCACTTCGCTGAATCACGCGCCTTTGCCGACGTGCTCTTCCGCACCTCCACGGACAACGGCGCGACGTGGAGCAAGGCCAAGGTCTTCATCCCAGCAGGCGAGACCAGCAACAACCTCATTCGCACCCGCGAGGGCGTGCTCGCCATCGCGATCGACAATCATTCCATCGTCATCAGTCGCGACAACGGCCAGACGTGGAAACAAAACGGAGCCTGGCGCAGCAACAAAATCGACGTGCGCCCCGGCGGCAACGGCCCATGCATCGCCGGCATCCATGCGCCGCTCGTGCAACTCGCCGACGGACGCCTCATGGCGATGGGTCGCTTCGACGACGTGGCAGACCAAGAGATCTTCGGCTTCAAGATGCCCGTCAGTTACTCCAGCGACTTGGGCGAGACCTGGAGCTATGCCCCCAGCGAGTTCCCCGTCGTGAGCAACACGCAGCGCCCCGTGCTCCTGCGGCTCAAAGAAGGCCCCATCGTGCTCTGCTCCTTCACCGACCAAGCCCGCGATCTGAAGAAAGGTCTCGGCGGCAAAGGCATGACCTTCAAGAGCACCGATGGCGAATTCACCGGCGTGGGCCTCTTCGCCGCCGTCAGCTACGACGAAGGCCAAACCTGGCCCGACCGCCGCCTCATCATCGGCCCCGAAGAACGCCTCACCAACGCCAACGGCTCCCCTGCGAACACCAACGGCTACCTTGCCATCACGCAGACGCGCGACAGCCGCATCCAGCTAGTCACCAGCAGCAAGCACTACACGTTCAATCTCGCGTGGATCAAACAACTGCCGTCCGCGCCGAAGAAGTGAATCACCAAGTCATGAAACCCATCCCCCTTTTCCTCATCCCTCTCATCGTTTCCGTTTCTTCGGTGCATTCCGTCGGCCAACGCGCCGAGCCCATCATCAACTCCATCGGCATGAAGCTTGTGCGCATTGAAGCTGGCACGTTCACCATGGGTCAGGACGGTCCGCCGCTGGAGGATTATATGGGGCAGAAGCGGCTCGGGGAGATGTATAAGGACTTCAATCGAATCGACTTCGATGAGAAGCCGGCGCACCGGGTCACGATCACGCAGCCGTTCCTGATGGGTGTCACCGAAGTGACGGTGGCGCAGTATTGGCAATTTGATCCCGGTTTCAAAATGCGCGATGCGAAGTCGAAGCCTGCGGATGAAGATGCGGCCAGCGGCATCTCATGGCACAAGGCGGTCGAGTTCTGCGAGTGGCTCTCGAAGAAGGAAGGCAAAACGTATCGCCTGCCGACGGAGGCGGAGTGGGAGTATGCGTGCCGCGGGGGCACGACGACGCTTTTCAACACGGGCGAAAAGCTACCGGATGCTCACCAGAAGTGGTTTGGGGATGAGAATCTTCGCGTTGCCTATTTTCCGTCCGGGCCGATGCCACAGGAGTATGATTGGCGGAAGGCGGGAGAAAAAGCGATGGCCGGTTTGAAGTATGGTGAACTCGTCGGCGGTTCATGGACTCATGAAAACGCCAGACATGATGCGGCGGGTTCATTGCGCGTGGCACAGAAGACGCCGAATGCCTGGGGCCTGCACGACATGCACGGCAACCTGGCCGAGTGGTGCAGCGACTGGTATGGGGTGTATGAAGGCGTTGCGCAGACAGACCCGCTCGGGCGTGTGGATGGCGACTTCCGCGTGTTCCGGGGTGGATTTCATTCCTCGCTCATCCGCTTCCTGCGCTCGGCGAATCGGGGTTCACGGGTGCCATACGATGCGTTTGATCGCATGGGGTTTCGCGTCGTGCAGGGTGAGCTTCCAAAAGGAACCTTGCTACCCAAAGCACCGCCACCGCTGAATGCGCAAAACGTTAGCCAGACTGTGCCGCGCATCGTGCCGCAGCCCGCCAATGAGCCGTTCTTCGAAGGACCGAAGCTACTGGTGCATGTCGCGGATGATGCAGTCGGGCCGGTGTATTGCAGTGAGAATCATTGCATGACGATCACCGAATGCCCGAATGGTGATTTGCTCGCGGCATGGGTTTCGACTCCCGCCGAAACGGACCTCACCTGCTCGCACGCAGCGTCACGACTGCGCTTCGGTGCGAAGGAATGGGAACCCGCGTCGCCCTTCTATGATGCGGCCGATGTGCTGGACGGAGCGCCGCAGCTCTGGTGGGACGGAGACAAGACTCTCTATCACCTCGACGACGTGTATTATAAGTCCGGGTGTCAGAGCCTGCGTCACTCCACTGACAACGGAGCCACTTGGTCGAAGCCGGAGTTCTTCCGTGCCGCCGGAGACTACGCCAACCAGTTGATGCGCACCAAAGACGGCGTCCTGGCGATCCCGTATGACCTCTTTGAAGTCATGGTCAGCGAGGACGGTGGCAAGAGCTGGCAGCAGCACGGTCGCAGGATTCGTGGCAGCGATGACGTCAGGCCCGGCAACAGCGGATCATTCATCGCCGGCTACCATCCCGCCATGGTGGAACTCGCCGACGGGCGCTGGATGGCCTTTTCACGGCTTGACCCCGTGCAAGAGCAGGCTCGTTTCGAGAACCGGACGCCCGTGAGCTATTCGAGTGATCGCGGCAAAACATGGCAGTGGGGCATGAGCGAGTTCCCCGTCGTGAGCAGCGCTCAAAAGAGCGTCCTGCTGCGACTCAAAGAAGGTCCACTGGTGTTCTGCTCCTTCACTGACCAATGGCGGGACTGGCGGAATCGCAAGGGCCTCGTCTTCAAATCCACCGGCGGCGACTACACAGGCTACGGCCTCTTCGCCGCCGTCAGCTACGACGAAGGCAAGACCTGGCCTGACCGACGACTCATCACACCCGGTGGACCGGAGCGGAAGTGGATCACCAAGGAACGAACGCCCTTCCTCATCAGCGACACCCTCGCCGAACCCACCAGCTACCTTGCGGCCACACAGAGCCGTGCTGGAAATATCGAGCTCGTCACCAGCCGGAACCACTACGCATTCAACCTCGCGTGGGTCAAAGCCCCAGCACCTGCGCCGAAGAAGTGAATCACAGCACAGCCATGAAACACAACCTCACCTTCCTCACCGCCCTGCTGCTTGCGCCGCTGGCCGCATTCGCCCAAGCGAAGCCCGAGGTCGCGAACGCCACCAAGGCCGCGAAACGTGCATGGGAATCCGCGCCTGCTGAAAAGAAGGCGCTGTGGCAGCAGCACCGTGAGGCGTTGAAGCACATCGACCTCTCCGAGGACACACAGCGGCAAATCGTCATCGCACGCGGTTCGCCGAAGCCGGGCGAGTATCACGCGCATCCGACCACGGCGATGCTGGCGGACAACAAGACGATCTTCTGCGTCTGGAACCTCGGCCACGGCGGCCACGCGGGGCCGATGGCTCGCAGCGAGGACGCGGGGCTGACCTGGAAGCGCATCGACGACGCGCTGCCGCCGAACTACGTCAACTTCAAGAACTGCCCGAGCATCTATCGAATCACCGATCCGCAGGGCAAAGAGCGGCTGTGGGTTTTTGCCGCACGCACCTTGACCGACAAGGAGAACCCCAAGCTCATCGCAGGCCGTCACGAGGGCTTCATGCCGCGCATCGTCAGCGAGGACGATGGCAAGACCTGGCGCGAGCTACCGCCCATCGGCGGACCGATCAGCAAGGACGATCCCTTTCGCTGCATCATGACATTCTCCAGCATCGTGCGGCTGAAGGACGGCTCAACGCTCGGCCTCTTCCATCGCGGCAGCGGCATCGGCGAGGAAGGCACGCTGCAAGTGCTACAATCCATCACCCGCGACGGCGGCTTCACCTGGTCCGCGCCCACAATCGCCTGCGACGGCACCAAACTCGACGGCAAGCACCCCTGCGAGCCCTACGTCTTCCGCTCGCCCGATGGCGACGAACTCTGCTGCCTGATGCGAGAGAACCGCCGCAGCGGCACGAGCCTCGTCATGTTCAGCCGCGACGAAGGCAAGACATGGTCTCAACCCATGGACACGCCGTGGGGACTCACCGGCGACCGACACCACGGCATCTCTTTGCCCGACGGGCGCATGGTCATCGTCTTTCGCAACGCCTCGCCGCAGTCGAAAGACAAAGCCGGGTTCATTGCCTGGGTCGGCACTTACGATGACATCAAACAAGGCAAACCAGGTCAGTATCGTGTGAGTCTTTTGAAGACCTTCAAAGACGGCTTCTACCCCGGCCTGCACTTGCTCCCCGGCGGCACCATCGTCGCCACGACCTATGCGAACTACCGGAAAGAAGACATCGGCTGCTCCATCGTCAGCGTTCGCTTCAAGATGAGCGAGGTGGATGCGATAGCGAAGACGATGAAGTGACCACCTTTGATGAAACACCTCGCCATTCACTCTCATAAGACCGACAAAGTAATGTCCGGCAAAAATATGAAGACCCGGAGCCCATTTTTCTGCCACGCATCTTTTTGTCGTCTCCTGCTGACCACCCTCCTGCTCCTAGAGCCGCTGGTCGCGCTGCACGCCGCTAATGATCTTCCTGAGCCGCCTGTGAGTTGGAAATACCCGCCGGAGATGCCAGGGGCGAGCGTGGAGGTTTATCGGGAGGTGAACGGTGTGAAGCTCAATGCTTACATCTTCACACCGCCGAATCATCGAGCCTCAGAGCGACGCCCGGCGGTGTTGTTCTTCTTTGGTGGCGGATGGAAAGGTGGATCGCCGGGACAATTCCTGCCGCAATCGCTTTACCTCTCGCAGCGCGGCATGGTCGCCATTCCGTGTGACTACCGGGTGCTGAGCCGCCACGGGGTCATCCCGCAGGATTGCCTGCGCGATGCGAAGGCAGCGATTCGTTGGGCTCGTGCCAATGCCGGGCGTCTCGGCATTGACCCCGACCGCATCGTGGCGGGAGGTGAATCCGCTGGCGGTCATCTCGCTGCGGCGGTGGCGATGGTGCCGGGTTTCGAGGACGGAGATCACACGGAGGTCAGCTCCATGCCGAACGCTCTCGCGTTGTTTAATCCAGCCGTGGTGCTCTCGCCGGTGGAAGGTCATCCCGGGCTGCTTTCAGATGAAAAAATCGCCGATATCCGCGCCCGCACCGATGGGCGACCGCAGGAGATATCTCCCTATCATTTCGTCCGTGCGGGATTGCCTCCGAGCATTCTCTTCCACGGCACGAAAGATGAGGCGGTGCCATTCCCCACGGTGGAACTCTTTGCCAAAGCCATGACTGCCGCAGGCAATCGCTGCGAACTGAAAGCCTACGAAGGCCAGCCGCACGGCTTTTTTAATCCCGGGCGCGGCAAGGGCGAACCACGCGAGGAAGTCACTCGATGCTTCCACCGCATCATTCGCGAGCTGGACGCCTTCTTCGTGTCGCTGGGCTATCTCAAGGCGTCGGACAATCTGCCAATACCGGCCGCCAAGAAACTGTCCGATTTCCAGCCACTCGTCCGCAGCGAAACCTGGACCGAGCAGTGGCCGGACGCTTCCGGAAAAGTCGAAACGCGCAACGTCACCGCCGAAGTGTGGACGCAGGCCATGCAAGCGACGCTCGACGCCCAGGGAACGCTGCACATTCCCGCACGAGACCAGCCCTACTACCTCGATGGCCCGCTCGTCTTGAAATCCGGTCAAAAACTCAGCGCCGATCCGACCGCCGAGATTCGCCTCAAGCCTGACTCTAACACCTGCATGGTGCGCAACGAGCATGTCGTCACCTTGAACACCAAGCCCGTGCCCGCCGATCTGCCGCTCGATACGGACATCACCGTCGAAGGCGGTATTTGGAGCACACTCGCCACCGCCGTGGCCAGCAATGGCAACAACCGCGGCCATTCCGCAAAGGAGAATCTCGCCTTCGGCACGCACGGCGTCATCCTGCTGCAAAACGTCCGCCGCGTCTCGGTGAAGAACGTCACCATTCGGCAGAGCAGGCCCTTCGGTGTGCATCTGGCGAACGCGCATGAGTTCACCGTGGAAAACATCACCCTCGAAGACCACCGCCGCGACGGCGTGCATGTGAACGGCCCCGCCAGTGATGGCCTCATCCGCGGCGTGCGTGGCGATTCGCATGACGACAATGTCGCGCTGAATGCTTGGGAATGGAAAAACTACGCGCCCAGCTATGGCCCCATCAAACGCATCGTCATCGAAGACGTCACCGGAGCGCCCAAAGGTGTGCCTGCGGCCAATTCCATCCGCATCCTGCCCGGCGTGAAGCGTTTTGATGATGGCACCACGCTCGATTGCCCCATCAGCGACATCACGCTGCGCCGCATCACGGACATTCGTGAGTTCAAGCTCTATGACCAGCCGAACCTCGAACTCGGTCGTGACAACGACTTCAGCATCGGAGTTGGCACCGTGAAGAACCTCCGCCTCGAAGACCTCACCTTCAACCAACCCGGTCAGATCGAACTCCACGCGAACACCGCCGGACTCTCCATTCACAACGTTCGCGTGAATCATCACATCACTCCTGAATGGCACCTCCTCGCTATCGGGCCGAAGTCTGTGACCTACAAGAGCGGAGGTCAGAACAAGCCAGAGAAATGGACCGAAATCTTCTCTCCCGACCTCGACTGCACCGTGCGCAATGTCAGCGTCACCGGCGTTCGGTTTCGTGATGCCCAGACCGATCTGGCCATCGAGCAAGTCGTCCGCATCATCGAGCAAAAGCCCAACACCAACTACCCGATGACCACACCAAAAGGCGGCACGGGCAAAGCCATCTGGATTCATTAATTCTCGAGCTCACACCTTATGAATACTCTCCTTTCCAGCTCCTCACGTCGCAACTTCCTACACAGCTTCACAGGAACCGCCCTCGCTTCTCTGCTGCATCGCGATGCCAGCGCAGCAACGAATCCGCTCGCGCCCAAGAGCTCGCATCATCCCGCCAAGGCCAAGGCAGTGATCCAAATTTTCTGCCCAGGTGGTCTTTCACATGTCGATACCTGGGACTACAAACCGGAGCTGGTGAAGCGTCAGGGAAAACCCTTTGATGCCGATGGCAAGCTGCAGTTCTTCGCCTCGAAGCCGGGCAATTGTCAGCAGAGCTGGTGGCCCTTCCACCAACATGGCGAGTGTGGACGCTGGATCAGCGACCTCTTTCCCAAGCTCGCGCAACGCGTGGACGACATGGCCTTCATTCACTCCATGCAGAGCAAAACCGCGCTGCACGGACCAGCGATGTTTATGGCGAACAGCGGCTTCATCCTGCCTGGCTTTCCCAGCATGGGCGCGTGGGTCACCTATGGACTCGGCAGTGTGAGCGATGACCTGCCTGCCTTCGCCGTGCTGCCCGATCCGCGCGGGCTTCCGCCCGGCGGTGTCATCAATTGGGGCGCGGGTTTTCTGCCTGCGATTCATCAGGGAACCACGCTGCAAACTGATGTCGAGAAGCCGCCCATCGCTGATCTATTCCCGTCGAAAAACTTCGCCCATCTCCGCGGCCAGACCGAGCAGACCAGCCGCGATTTTCTCCAAACGCTGAACCACGCCCATGCCGCCGAGCGCACGGGCAACAGCGAACTCGAGGCCCGCATCGCCGCCTACGAACTCGCCGCCCGCCTCCAACTCAGCGCCCCTGACGCTACCAATCTGCGTGGCGAATCCGACGCCACCAAGCAGCTCTACAATCTCGATCACGAAGACATCGGCACCTTTGGCCGCCAATGCCTGCTCGCCCGCCGACTCGTCGAGCGTGGAGTGCGTTTTGTGCAGATCTTCTGTGGTGCGGAAAACACCGGCGCGAAAAAAATCCGCCCGAACTGGGACAGCCACGAAGACCTCGTGCGCGACCACGGCTACTGGGGCCCCATTCTCGACACTGGTGCTGCCGCGCTGCTCACCGATCTCAAATCACGCGGCCTGCTCGACAGCACGCTCGTCATTTGCACCAGCGAGTTCGGTCGTCAACCCGCAGCGCAAGGCGCAGGCAAAGGACGTGACCACAACCCAGGTGCCTTCACCGCCTGGATGGCTGGCGGCGGCATCAAAGGTGGCACCGCCTACGGCAGCACTGACGACCTCGGTTATAAAGCCGCCGAGAATCCCGCCTACTGCTACGATCTCCACGCCACCGCGCTGCACTTGCTCGGACTCGATCACGAGAAACTCAGCTTCTACAACAACGGCATCAATCGCCGGCTAACCGACGTGCACGGGCATGTGATCAAGGAGATCGTTGGTTGAGGTAAATGGCTTCGCTGACTCGCTTTTCCTTCGGTCGCAAAGAATGAGCGGCAGGTCGCGAAATAGCCTATCCATGCCCTCTCGACTCCACTTCCTCACCGCCTTGCTACTCGCTCCACTAGCCGTGATGCACGCCTACGATGCGCCTAACATCCTTCTGCGTGAGGCGCTTCAATTTGAAAACATCGGCGACAGTGGCCGCGTGCCGGGGACGATTCGGTTACTGTATCAGCATCTGCCAGAGGCGACGGTGACACTCTGGCCGTGGCAACTTCATGAGCGCGAGCGGGAGATGCTTTTACGCGCGTTTCCAAAACTGCGCATCGCCGAGGGTGAGGTTGATGAGGCGGGCGTAGCTTCCTCGCCTGCTCTGGCGAAAGCTTGGAAGGACGCGGACATCTTCATCACTCCGGCGCGTCATGCGAAAACGTTTCAGACGTGGGCGAAGACGGGCAGGCCGTATGGTTTCTTCGGCTCGCACTTCGATCCCATCAGCAGCCGCACGACGCTGCCGGACGGCGGCACGCTGGAGGAGTTGCGCGACGCGATGGCGAAACTGCCAGCGACTCATTTCGACGCTCACTACAAATCCCGCGAGATCTTTGATGGCGCATCCTTCGTCTTCGCCCGCGACACTTATTCGCTCCAGTATTTGAAGAGCCAAAAGCTGCGCACGCCCATCGTTGAGTTCGGACTCGACGGCACTTTTGGCATAGCTGTGCACGATGAAAAGCGGGCTCAGAGCTGGCTAAAGCGAATCGGCGTCGAGCAAGGAAAATTCATCTGCGTGCTGCCGCGTTTACGCTACACGCCTTACTATCGAGTGAATGATCTGCCGCGCGACGAGGGCGACTACAAGATCGATGCGATCAATGCCGAGCACGCCGCCCGCGACCAAGCGCCGCTGCGCGACCTCATCACTCTCTGGGTGCGTGAGACCGGACTGAAAGTTATCGTTTGTCCCGAGATGACCTATGAGATCGCGGTGGCCAAGGAGCATCTCTTTGACCCGCTGCCCGCCGACGTGAAACCCAACGTCGTCTGGCGAGACACCTTCTGGCTCGCCAACGAAGCGGCGTCCGTCTATGCCCGTGCCGTCGCCGTGGTCAGCGCGGAGTGCCACTCGCCCATCATCGCACTCTCGCAGGGCACGCCGGCCTTTTATGTCCGCAATCCAGCCGACACCGCGAAAGGCCAGATGTTCCGCGACATCGGCCTCAGCGATTGGGTCTTTGAAAGCGGCGCAACCACCGGCCAAGAGCTCTGGGAGAAACTCAGACCACTGAACGAAAACCGCGTCGAAGCCCGTGCGAAAGTGGCTACCTCGATGCAGCTAGCCGCCAACATTCAGAAGCGCATGGTGCAGGTGCTTTCGGAGGCTGTAGCGATGAATCGCTTCAAAAAGAAAAAGCCATGAAGCGCAGACTATTTCGATCTCCACACTCGTTACTTTCACCTCGGCCATCTTTATCAAGCGACCGCGGCTAACGTTGAACGGTGTTATTGCCCTCTTGATATCAATTTTCAGCTTCAGCCACGCTTTCGCTGTAGCACCTAATGATGTCGAGTCGGCCACGCGGCGTGGTCTGGCACGAGTGAAGCAGGCGGCGAGTGATTGGCAGGATAACAAGACATGCTTTTCCTGTCATCACCAGACGCTGCCGATGCTGGCGGCGTTTGAGGGTGCGCGGGTCGGCTTTCCTTTGGACAAGGAGTGGCTGAAATCTCAGGCGGATACCACGCACCGTTTCTTCAAGCGCAGCATCAAGGCGATGGACGCGGGCGAACACCTCGCTGGCGGCGCGGGCACCACCGCGTTTGGCTTTAGGGCCTTGAGTCTGGACCAACGGCCTGTTGACCAGACTACGACTTCCATGGTCACCTGCATGCTCAAGATCCAAGGCGCGGCCAAGTCGAGCGACCGAAAACCAAAGGCTGCGCCTAAGCTCGAAGATGGCCTGTGGCGGGCTTCATGCCGTCGTGCGCCGATGCAGGCATCGTTGATCGGCGATACTGTGCTCGTGCTCATGGAGCTGAAAAAATACGCGACTTCCGAGCAACTTCCGCAGGTGGAAAAGGCGCGTGCTGCCACTGAGAAGTGGCTGGCTAAAGCGCCTATGAAGGAGCAGCAGGACCGCGTATGGCGGCTTTGGGTTTAGAGGCTGGCGGCAGGAGGGCGCTCGCGCTCGCACTCACGTCTATTCGCCGGAGGATATTCATCCGTAATGAAATGCAGCAGCAGCAAAAACGTTCAAGTTGCCATAGCATCATGAAACACATCCTCGAACTTTTCACTTTTCTACTGCTCTCACCACTCGCTGCACTTCACGCCACCGATCCGGCCCCCGCGCCGATCCATGAAACCTTTGGCACGGACTTCAATGCCAAGCGTTTTATCACGCCAATCCCGAACAAGAATACGGAGGCGCGCGATGGCGTGCTGTGGACGCGGGGATCGAGCGGGGGGAAGTATCCGCCGATGGTTTACTTGGGCGTGGAGGGCAAGGACCTCACGATCTCCTTCCGCTATCGTCATCTCGCCGATGGCGGCATGTTGTGGTTCTTCGTTGATGGCGATGATGGCTTTGGCAGCGAGGATCACATGCTGCGCGTGAAGTTGCTACGCGAGGGTGTGCAACTGGAGGTGGATGCGCATTCCAAAGACGCGAATCATCCGCTTCGTCAGAACAATCGGCCTGCAGATAAGGTCAGTGGTTTATATCGATTGAATGAGCACTTTCCGCTGGAAAAAGTGGACCTTAAAAGCAATAACTGGCGCGAGGTGAAACTTGTCTTTCAGGGCGAGCAAGTCAGCCTCAGCATCGACGGCAAGCTCTGGAGCAAGTCGTTAAGCCGGGCGAACTTCAACGCCGGTAAACGCAAGCTGCTGTGGATGCAGAACGGTGGCGAGAAAGGGATCGAGATCGACGACGTTCACGTTGAGGCCACTTCGCCGAAACAATAACTGCACTCTCATGAATCGACTCTTCACACGCATCGCACTTCTTAGCTTTGCATTCGCCACAGCAGTCTTGGCTCAGGCGGACAAACCACTGCTGTATGTGACGGCGCTGCCCGTCATCGCCGCACCGAGCTTTGCCGAGCCGTTGGTGGCACCGTTTGTGACGGCAAAAGGCCGATGGGTTCCTGCGGATGGCGCGCTCAGCGTCGTGGACATCCCAGCGGAGAAACACATCCCGGTGCTGCATCACAAAGTTGGTTTGGCCAGTGCGTTGATTGAATTGGAGTTCCGTTGGGATGGAGCTGGATCGTTCCTCGTGGGCTGTGATTCGGATAAACATGTCGGCCGCGTGGTGATCAATGCAAAGGGCCTAAGCATCGCGGAAGACTCGGTGAAACCATCTCATACCATCGCGCAAATCCCGCTCGCCGTGAAACAGGGCGAGTGGCACAAGCTCCGCGTCGAGTGGAAAGGCGATCAAATGGCCGCGCGTCTCGATGGCACCGAACTCCGCGCCCAACACGCCTTTCTTGCCACAGCGAAGAGCCGCAGTTGGCTCGCAGCCTCACAGACGGTGAAAGTCCGCAACCTCAAGATCAGCGGCGAGGCGAAGCCTTGATGAATCTTTTTCTGACAACCCTCCTGGTTGCAATAGGCACGAGCGTCTTGGCACAGGCACCCCAGCGTCCGTTGTTTCGCGAGTTCGTCGGCCTTTGTGGTCACACCGTACTGTTTAAACCAGAGCTTTATCAGCCGGTGTGCCGTGTGGTGCGTGACTATCATCCAGTGAAGTGGGATTTGGGCAAAGACACCTCCGTCATGCCGGAGTGGCCCTTCGCGAAGAATCGCGTGTCATGGGAGCAGGTCTATCGTGGATGGCATGACAAGGGTTTGAGCATCAGTGTCTGCCTTCAGTTTGATGACATAAAGGCTGAGGACTGGAAGGACATCGAGCGCGATGCGCAGGCCTATGCCAAAGGCTTTGCGGAGCACTTCGGACCCGGCGGGAAGTATCCGTTTGTCGATACCGTAGAGATTGGCAATGAGCCTGGGCACATCGACGACGCCACCTACCTGCGCATCTTCAAAGCAATGGCGGCGGGCATTCACGAAGGCAATCCGAAGCTCAAGACAGCCTTCCATGCCTGCTCCGGCATCACTCGCAACTTCCAGCCCAAGCCCAGCTACCACGCTATTGCATGGATGCTGAAGCACTTGGCCGACTACCGCTTCAGCAAAGCCATTCTGAAGTCCGAGAAAGACGGCTATCTCTTTGAGTTCACACCGGAGAAACCCGATGCCCCCAAAATCCTCGCCGCCTGGCATGCCACTCGTGAAAATGTCTCTCTCGATCTCCAAGGTGCCACCATCCTGCGCTCCGAAATCATGCCCCTGACCGCTGGCAACGCCGTCGAGCCTCAACTGAAAACAATCGACACCACCGTCATCGCAGGAACGCCTCCCATTCTGCTTTGGGTGAAGTAAATCCCCTCAACACATGTCCACCACCGCCCACATCGCCATCATCGACTGGCGCACCGCTCCACAAGGCGATGCAGAGTCTGCCATTGAGAAAGCCATCATCGGAACTGCAGCCAAGGTCACACGGCATCTCTGCGACACGGATGCCGATCTCGATGACGAGATCGCTAGTGCGAACGCCTTCATCATCTGGCACAACATGCCGCTAACATCTGCCGGTATCGACAAACTCAAAAACTGCCGCGCCATCATTCGCAACGGCGTCGGTTTCGACAGCGTGGACATCGCTGCGGCTCGTGAGCGTGGCATCGCCGTCTGCAACGTGCCCGATTACGGCACCGAGGAAGTCGCCGATCACGCCATCGCACTCGCCATGTCTCTGTGTCGCCAAATTCTGCCGCTCGATCAAGAAGCCAAACAACTCGGCTGGAACATCAAAGTCGGCCCCAAGCTCCGCCGCCTCAGCACGCTCACCTTCGGCATCATCGGTCTTGGCCGCATTGGCACGGCCACAGCCTTGCGGGCGAAGGCACTCGGCTTCCGTGTCATCTTCCATGATCCGTATCTACCGAATGGCGCGGACAAAGCCGTGGGCCTCACACGCGTTCGCACGCTGAATGAACTCCTCGCGCAAACCGATGTCTTATCGCTCCACTGCCCGCTCAATAATGAAACACGCCACCTCATTGCCGAACGCGAGCTTTCGCTGCTCAAGCCCGGCGCTTTTGTCGTGAACACCGCACGCGGAGCCATCATCAAAAAGCCCGCCATCCTAGCAGCATTACGCGAAGGTCGTCTCGCCGGCGCAGGACTCGATGTCATCGAAGACGAACCACTGCGCACCGCAGAAGAAGCCGCCACGCCCAATCTCATCGCCACCTGCCATGCGGCGTTTTGTAGCGTGGAATCGAAAATCGAAATGCGCAGCACCTCTGCACGCATCGCACTAGCTGCGGTGACGGGCGAACCGCTCGAAAATGTCGTCAACGGCATCATTTAACCGCGCACATTAAATCTTCTATGAAACACATCGCCGCCCTCATCCTCACCCTTAGTGGTCTAATCAACGCGGCCGAGCCGTTCATCGACAAACAAGACCTCTTCATCGTCGGCGACAATCCCGCTTACAGTCTCTACCACATCCCCGGTGTCGTCGTGACGGCCAAGGGCACTGTGCTGACTTGGTGCGAGGCGCGCAAGCGTGCCGCTGGTGTCAGCGATTGGGATGACATCCACATCCTGCTCCGGCGCAGCACCGATGATGGGAAAACATGGAGCGCCGCGAAGAACATCGCGAACGTGGAAGGACCGAAGGTGAAGAACCCCTTCGCGCTGAAGATGAAGAACGTCGATCCCAACGACGTGACCTACAACAACCCCGTGCTCATTGCTGACAAAGACGGCACCGTTCACATGCTCTTCTGCCTCGAATACGAGCGTTGCTTCTACCAGCGAAGCGAGGACGATGGCCTCACTTTCAGCGCACCTATCGAAATCACCGCTGCGTTTGATGCTTTCAAAAAAGACTACGACTGGAAAGTGCTCGCCACCGGGCCGAACCACAGCATCCAGCTCAAGAATGGCCGACTCGTCGCGCCCGTTTGGCTCTCCACTGGCACAGGCGGCAATGCGCATCGCCCCAGCGTCACCGCGACCATCTTTAGCGATGACCAAGGCAAGACATGGAAGGCTGGCGACATCGCCGTGCCATGCACCGATGAATGGATCAACCCCAACGAAACCGTCGCCATCGAACTCAACGATGGCCGCGTCATGCTCAACGTGCGCAGCGAATCCAAAGCGCATCGCCGACTCGTCATGACCAGTCCCGATGGAGCCACAAACTGGAGCGCACCGAAGTTCGACGACGAGCTGCTCGAACCCATCTGCATGGGCGGCATCGTGCGCTACAACTATGGCGATCAGAACGGCATCCTCTTCTCCAACCCCCACAACCTCGACGTCACCAAAGGCAAGCCCGAGCCCGGCAAAAGCCGAACCCGCAAGAACGTCAGCGTCAAACTCAGCCGCGATGAAGCTCAAACTTGGCCGATCAACAAACTCATCGAAGACGGTCCCAGCATGTATTCCGACATCGCCGTCACGCACAGCGGCACCATTCTCTGCTTCTATGGCCGGAGCGGAGAAAAAACAGGTTTAGCGGCCTTCGCTGGGGGTCGGCTGACTCTCGCTCGTTTCAATCTCGAATGGCTAACTTCTAAGTGAACTCTCTTGCGGTGTAAATCATAAGCACTCACCATGAAAACGATCCTCTTCTCACTTCTCCTTCCTGCTCTGCAACTCACCGCCGCCGAGCCCTTGTTTGAAAAAACCGAAGTCTTTCCACCACGCTTAAACGGCATCGCCCGGTATCGCATCCCAGGCATCGTCGTCACTCAAAAAGGCACCGTGCTCGCCTATGCCGAGGCGCGCAAGAACAGCAGCTCTGACTGGGGCGAGATCGAGATCCATCTGCGCCGCTCCACGGATGGCGGGAAGACTTGGGAGAACAGCCAAAAGATCGCACACACGGGAGCGCGCCTTGAAGGCAACCCACGCAAAGCCGAAGGCGGCGAGCGCGAACAGACGGTGAACAATCCCGTCGCCATCGTGGATCGTGAAACGGGAGCCATCGAGTTCCTCTACTGCATCAACTACGCCCGCTGCTACTCGATGCGCAGCATTGATGATGGCCTAACTTGGAGCGCACCCGTGGACATCACGGCCTCGTTTGAGCCCTTCCGCGCGAAGGTCGATTGGAAAGTCATCGCCACTGGTCCCGGCCATGGCATCCAAATCAAAAGCGGACGCCTCGTGGTGCCTATCTGGCTCGCTTATGGTAAAGAGGGCGATCATGGACCCTCTGCGGCCGCCTCGATCTTCAGCGATGATCATGGCAAGACATGGCAAGCCGGAGATCTCTGCCTGCCGAACGAAGGCGACTTTGGTAACCCCAATGAAACCATGATCACCGAACTGTCCGATGGCCGCGTGATGCTCGTCTCACGCAGCGCGTCGAAAGCGAATCGCAAGATCATCACCACCAGCCCAGACGGCGCGCGCAACTGGACCAAGCCCATCTTCCATGAACAACTTTGGGAGCCCATCTGCATGGCTAGCATCGCCGCTCATCCATCGAAGCCCGGCACCCTCATCTTCTCCAATCCGCACATACTCAAGCTCGACAAAGACGGCAAGGAAGTCCCCGTAGGACGGGGCAAGCGTGAGAACCTCAGCATCAAACTCAGTCACGACGACGGGAAGACCTGGCCCGTCAACAAAACCCTCGATCCTGGCCCCAGCGCCTACTCCGACCTAGCCGTGCTGCCTGACGGCACGGTGCTGTGTTTGTATGAGGGCAAGGCAGACGTCCAAGTTGCCCGCTTCAATCTTGAGTGGATCACGCAGTAGCTCAGAGTGAACTGAAGTCTTCGAGATACTGACTCACGATCACCTTCAATTCTGGCGGTTGAGGCAGTCCAAGGGCGATGGCACGCGCGGCATCCACTTGCTGCGGCCAGTTATCGACGATGCCTTGAATGCGTGCATCAAACGCATCCACAATAGCTCCCAGCTTGATGCCGCGCTCGGCAGCCACCTCATTGATGACCTTCTCCGCGATCTGCGGTGTCACACGATGCGCTGGCAGCACATAGGCACGGTCCTTGCCAAGCTTAGATTCTTCGACTTCACTCAAAGCGATGAACGACTCGATCACGGTGCGATAACCCGTCATCGGATGCGGCTGATCACGACGAATCGGCAACAGGCATTGCTCTCCATTGAGCGGCTCGCGGAACATACCACTGGCCCAGCTTGAGGCTGCAGCGTTGGGCTTACCGGGACGCACAATCACGGTAGGCAGGCGCACGCTGCGGCCATCGAAGTGGCCTTTGCGAGTGTGATCGTTCAGCATCATCTCGCACATCACCTTGGTCATGCCGTAGGTTGTTTGTGGGAGCTGCTTCGTGATGTCTGACATCATCTGAGACATGTCTAAGCCACCGTAGCAGGCCACGCTGCTAGCGAAGATGACACGCGGCCTGCCTTCCGCTGCTCTAGCTGCTTCAAACACATTTCTGCCGCCGTCTAGGTTCACACGTATCGCATCGTCAAAACGCTCTTCGCACTCGCCACTGACCATCGAAGCGAGATGGAAGATCACGTCGAACTTCGAGCCCGTGGCCTCGAAAACCGTGGCCCGGTCGCCAATGTCACCCGTCACTTGTTGCACTCTTGTATCGGTCGGCTTTGCGCGAAAAAAGGCGTCTAGCAGCACCATTTCGGTGATCGGCTTGCCGCACCAGGTGCCGCGTTCGAGTAGCTTCTGACAGAGCTGCGAGCCAAGAAAGCCGCCGCCGCCGGTGATGATGATTTTCATGTGTGAGTTGGGAAGGAGTTTGCCATCAGACGCTGCCTGATGTGAATTCGACGAATATGAACAAGCCACTCGCAGGACACAAGATCGGATTCGTCGGACTCGGCAATATGGGCCGGGCCAATGCACGGCATCTCCATGAATCCGGGGCCGATGTCGTGGTCTGGAATCGCAGTGATGCGCCAGCTTTGGCTGCAGTCGCGATGGGCATGAGACGCGCTGCCTCGCTGCCCGATCTGGCACGCGAAATCGGTCCGGGCATCCTCTGCATCAATCTGACGATGACGGATGTCGTGGAGAAGGTGGTGTTTGGTGAAGGCGGTATGATTGAAGGCCTGCACAAGGACGCGCTCATCATCGACTTCGGCACCACGGGTGTGCCAGAGACGAAGGAATTCGCGAAACGAGTGAACTGGGTCGATGCACCAGTCTCAGGCGGTCAAGTCGGTGCGGAAGCGGCATCACTCACGATCATGGCTGGTGGCAGTGATGCGAACTTCCAGCGTGCTTTGCCCATCTTCCAGGTCGTCGGCAAAAACATCACCCATCTCGGCCCAAGCGGAAGCGGACAGGTCACGAAGCTCGCGAATCAACTCATCGTCGCGCAGACGATTGATGCCGTGGCACAGGCTTTGCGACTGGCAGAGCTTTCCGGCGTGGATTCCGCGCTGGTTCGCAAAGCTCTGCTCGGTGGTTTCGCTGAAAGCCGCATCCTCGATCTGCATGGCGACCGCATGGTGCGGCGTGATTTTGTGCCGGGAGGCCGCGCGACGCTGCAACTCAAGGACGTGCGGTTGATGTGTCAGCTCGCAGATTCCGTTGGCCTGGATTCACCGACGCTGAAGAACTCGCTCGCACAGTGGGAGACGTTTGTTCATGAGAAGGGGTTTGGTGATCTGGATCACAGCGGACTGTTTCGGCTGTATGAGTAGAGCGAATTTGGACATTCGTTTTACGCATGCATCACCTGCCCGCCGTCGATGTTGATCGTCTGGCCAGTGATATTCTTCGCGTGATCGGAGGCGAGAAAGCAGGCCATCGCGGCATACTCATCGGGCATCTGCCAGCGGCCAAGGTGAGAGACCTTTTTGATCTTCTCTGCCGCCCAGTCGTCAAAGCTCACGCGATTAGCTTCCAATAGTTTCGCCTGCCCTGCGGCCCAGATGGACTGATTCAGCTCCGTATTCACCATGCCTGGAGCGAGCGCATTCACGCGGACGTTGTGCGGCCCGAGATCCTTAGCAGCGCATTGAGTGAAGTTGATTAGCCCAGCTTTCGAGGCGCTGTAAGGAGGGTCCGTCTGCGATCCCATTTGCCCAGCGACGGAAACGAGGAAGAGCATTGAACCACTGCCTCGTGTGATTAGTTTTGGGGCAAAGGCATGAGCTACATTCACCGCACCGATCAGATTGATCTCCAGCACACGTGCCCAGTCGGATGGCGGCACATTCCAAAAGGGGAAACCAAACTTCCCCGAACCCACACCGACGCAAAAAATGACGTGATCCACCTGCTCAAATCCAGCCGCAAAAGCCTGCACGGCTTCAAGGTCAGTCACATCTCCCTCGGTGATGAAGTCGGCAGTCTTCTGACAATCAAAACCCAACACGCGGCAGCCCTCTGCCAGAAAGCCTGCGGCAATGGCGCGACCAATACCGTTTCCTGCGCCGATGACGGCAACTGACTGCCCTTTTATGTGGAGATCCATGGGCGGCAGTATGTCACAAGCTACTCAGAGGCAAAGCCCGTTGAAGCGAGTCTTTCGACTTTTAGGTTTGCTGATTTGCGCGAAGGAACTCATTCTTACAGTCCGATCTAAATATTCCATGAACACACCACCTCTCTCACGTCGCCGCTTTGTCGGCGCAGCCGGTCTCGTCGCTGGCAGCATGATTACACGTCCATTGTTCGGTAAAAACGCGGCCAGCAATAAGCTCAACGTCGCCCTCATCGGCGTGTGGGGCCGTGGGCTTGCACATTACGATGCGATCTCAGAAGAAAATGTCGTCGCGCTATGCGATGTGAATGAAGCCCGCTTTCCAGATGCGCTGAAGCGTTTTCCAGGTGCCACAACTTACACCGACTGGCGCAAGTGCTTGGATCATAAAGGCCTCGATGCCGTCGTGATCTGCACTGCCGATCACACGCACGCCTTCATCGCCAACTGGGCGCTGAAGCGTGACCTGCATGTCTATTGTGAGAAGCCTCTGGCGATCACGGTGAATGAAGCACGCACCGTGCGGGCCACATGGGAAAGCAAGAAAGGCAAGCTGGCCACGCAGGTGGGCATGCAGCGTCATGCCCAACAGAATTTTAATCGCGTGCGCGAACTCGTCCGCGATGGTGCCATCGGCGAACTGAAGTCTGCCTATGCTTGGGGCAATCGTAAGCTGCCCAAGCCCGGTTACTTCCCCGAAGAAGGTGCGCCGCCGAAAGGATTCAATTACGACCTCTGGCTCGGCCCTTCGCCATATCATCCTTACAACCCCGCTTACTTCTCCGGCAATGCGGGTGCGAACTGCCTTTCCTGGAACATGTTCTGGGACTTCGGCGCGGGTCAGATCGGTGACATGGGCAGCCACACCATGGATCTGCTCTGGAACGCTGTAGATGCCAAGCTCCCAACTTCTGCCGATGCCAAAGGTGAGGCGATGAACTCCGATGTCACGCCGGTGGAATGCGAGTCTCATTTCGATCATCCCGCCAATGACTGGCGCGGTCCGATTACGGTGAGCTGGTATCAAGGTGGTGCTATGCCGCGCTCGCCGAAGCCGTTCATCGACCTCGCCAAAATTGGGCACGGCGCCATGTTCAAAGGCACCAAAGGTTTCCTGGTCGCCGACTTCGACTCGCGTATGATTCTACCCTTTGGCGACGACGCGGATCTCAGTTACTACAAACCCCGCACCGCAGAAACCCTGCTGCCACCCGTGGGCGTCTTCCAAAAACAATGGTTCGATGCCTGCCGTGATCCTAGCAAGAAAACCGCCTGCGACTTCGGCTACAGCTCCGAAATGATCGAGCAGATGCTCCTTGGCCTCGTCGCCTATCGAGTCGGCAAGAAGATCAAATACGATCCCAAAACCGGCACCAGCCCCGACACACCCGAAGCAAATGTCTTCATGGGCAAACAATACCGCGAAGGCTGGAGTATCGACGGTTAATCATCCGTGCTGCCTCCGCCCCTGATAAGGGGGCGCAGGCCAACGGCCACGAAAAACTAGGGCACAATCCATGGCCACTCAGTGAAACCATGAAACATTCACTGATTTTCATGCCGCTCATCGCGACTGCCGCCTTCAGCGCTGAGGAAGATCAAACCACCACGGCACATGATCTTTCCATGCTGGCTCACACTGCCATGCAGATGCCCACGTTAGGTCAGGCCGTGGCCACAAGTCACCATGAAGCACTCGTGAAAAAGCCGATGGCACGACGCGCCAAGCCGTGTGGAAAAACTCCCATGCGCTCCTTGCTCTCGACCTCGGCTATAATGGCATCAAGACCGGCCTCACAATCAAGCTGGGCATTGCATCATCGCCAGTGGCCAGCGTAGTGGTGATCGACTCCATGTCGTCATTCTTGGCGCGACCTCCGAAGAAGCACGTGATGCCGACGCACGGAATCTCTTCCGCTGGGCGTGGTCAAAACGGCAGTGACGCTCCTATAAAGCGTAACAAGCTATGTGGATCATTCGTTTCGGTAGCACGATGCGAATCCATTCTCTTCTCACCCTCATTAGCTACGGTCTCGGTTCCCCGCTTGCGATTGCCGATACCTTTCTCGTCGAGAACGGCCAGCCACGTGCTGAAATCATCATCAGTGACAAACCACAGCGCTCCACACGACTCGCAGCGCAGGAGTTGCAGGATCATATCGTGAAGATAAGCGGCGCTCGTTTGCCCATCGTGACGCAGGCTTCGGGCAAAGCAGTGAAGATTTTCATCGGGGCCAGTGCGCAGTCGCCGATCACGGCAAATGGGCTGCCGCACGGCGCGTATCGCATCGCGACTGGCGCGGATTGGATGGTGCTCATTGGCGATGATAGCGACTTCACGCCCATCGCTCCGTTTGCGCAAAACAATGGGGACATCAAGCGTGCGCAGGCGGAATGGGAGACGCTCACGAACTCGCATTGGGGCATGCCGAGCAAGGGCTTGTATAAGAACCGGCTCAAGCTGCCGGGCAACATCGGCAAGCCGGAGGGTGTGGTCACGGCGAAGAATGAAACGCTCAGTGTCTGGGGCCTCGATGAACGCGGAAGCTTCAATGCGGTGTGCGGCTTTTTGCACAAGCTCGGAGCGCGCTGGTATCTGCCGGGCGAGTTGGGTGAAGTGCTGCCTTCGATGAAGACCATTCCTTTGCCGAAACTTGATGAAACGGTGCGCCCGGACTTCGCGCTGCGGCAGTTCAACATCCGCTTCAGCACCGTCGGCCCCGAGACGTCAAAGTGGGCCATGCGTCTCGGCACGCGCAATGACGACAAGTTACAAGTCGCGCATGGCCTGGCGACGATGACTGGCAATGATGCCACCTTCGCCGCGCATCCGGAGTGGTTCGCACTTTACGGCGGGAAGCGCCACTACACGCCCGGCTCCAGCAAGAATCAGCTTTGCTATTCGAATGATGAACTCTTCCGCGAGACCGTGCGCTGTGCGCGGGCGCAACTCGATACCTACAAGTTCGAGAGCGTTTCCATCATGCCACCCGATGGCTACACCTCCATCTGCCAATGCGAGAAGTGCAAAGGCAAGGATTCGCCCGAGCGCAACGACCGCGGCCTGCTCAGCGATTACGTGTGGGATTTTGTGAATCGCGTGGCGAAGGAAATCACGAAGACGCATCCGCACGCGAAAGTGCTCAACTGCGCATATGGCGTCTATACCTTGCCACCGCTGAAGATTGAAAAGCTCGAGCCTAATGTGGTCGTGAGCATCGTCGGCGGACGCAGGCCGGTGAGCAAATCCAGCGTCAAAACCGAAGGCGAGGCAGCGCCCGAGGCCCTGCGTGCCGCGTGGATGAAGAAGACCGGCAATCCGATCATCAACTTCGAAAACTATCCCTTCACCGATCGCGGTTGGTATCTTCCATCCTTCGCGCCGCATGCGATTGGCGACACGGTGAACGCCACCAAAGGCATGTCGCAGGGCGAAGACATCTGGCTCACCGTTCGCAACGATTTCGACAAGGTCGGCATCGGCTTCAATCACTTCCTCGTTTACTTCACCGCGCGCAGTTATTGGGGCGGCAAGGACGCAGACGTGGACGCCATGTTCCGCGAGTATTGCCACCTGTTTTACGGTCCCGCCGAGCAAGAGATGCTCGCGTTCTTCACCTACTGCGAGTCGAACTGGACCTCGATGGATGAAGACAAAACGAAGGCCGATACCGCGCTCGCGCTTTTCGAGAAAGCGCAGTCGAAAGCCGATGCCGCGAGCGTTTATGGCAAACGCATTGCCCTCATCGACGACTTCCTCAAAGGCATGCGCATGAAGTCCCAGCAGCTAGGCCAAAAGCGCGGCCCACTGCCCGCCGTGCGACTCGTGGGCGATGCGACTGGCATCGTCATTGATGGTAAACTCGACGACGCGTATTGGCAAAAATGCCCCGCTGCTGCCACGGGCAAGTTTCGCGAATTGCAGACCGGTCGCCAACCCATCTTCGGCACGAGCTACAAAGCGGGTTGGCAGGGAAACAGCGTCTGCTTTGCCATCCGCTGCGACGAACACCCCGGCGAGAAGCCCAACAACACCGCCACCAAAAACGGTGACCAAGCGATCTGGTATGGCGATGCCGTGGAGATCGCGATCGCCACAGAAACGCACTCCTACTACAGCATTGCCATCAGTCCCTCCGGTGCCATCGTTGATCTCGATCGCGGTGCACCGCGCGGCCAGTGGTTCGGCTGGGATGCGAAAGCCGAAGTCGCCACGCACATCGAGGATGGCCACTGGGATATCGAGATCCGCATCCCCGTCACGCAAGATGAAAACGATCCACTTCATCAAGTCATCGGCCGCCACCCCACGCAGAGCCTGCCCTGGCACGTCAACCTATGCCGTCAGCGCATCCGCGAAGACGGCCAAGAACTCAGCGCCCTCTCACCCACCGGCACCGCTACCTTCCACGAGCCCATGAAGTTCGCGTATTTCTACGATGGCCGTTCGCATCAGTTCGATGCCGATCCATCCGTCACCGATTTCGTCATCGCCCTCCGCGAAGCCGCCAAACTCCGCCAGCCCGCCGAGTCTCTCCCCGCCCATCTCGCCCTGGCCGAAGGCAAGCCCAACGACTTCCAAAAGTCCGCCACGCTCGAACAAGCCGCAGCCTCCGCCGCCGCACTCAAAGACTTCGCCCAAGCCGAGTCCATCGCCGCCCGCATCCCAATCCCCGCAGTGCAAAAGACCGCACAGATGCAAGCCCTCCTCGCGCAGTCGAAGGCACCACAGGTCGTCACCGAGTTCGCCAACGAAGACCTCACCAAGTGGCCCTTCTGGAAGCGTGGCGACGGCTACCTCCTGCGAGGCCGCGCCCACCTCATCACCAAGAACACCAAATCAGCCGAGTCCGACCTCACCAACGCCCTCGAATGGCTCAGCGACGACCGCGCTCGCAAGGCTGTCGAGCAAGGTCTCCAGTCTTTGCGAGCGGTGAAGTGAAGTGCTTCCATAGTGCTGGAGTGTTGGTTGCGATTTGAGGCATTGTATGACACGAATCAGTGAAGATGAATGACACCACCGCCAAAGCCGAACAGGTCCGTCTGAGTGCTCTGAGAGCCATGAGCCCGACACGTCGGCTGTCCATGGCTTTGGGTTGGAGTCAGTCGGTGCGCGAAATGAGCCGTGCTGGTTTACGCAGGCAGTATCCCGATTGCAGCGAGCAAGACCTGAATCGCCTCATGGCCGAGCGCGTTCTCGGTACGGAACTGGCATTGAAAGTTTACGGCCCGCTGAACTCGCATGGATGACACACTGAAAGCAGCTTCGGCGGCGGCTTCCATCCTTGATGAGATGGGTGTGCGCTGGTTTCTCGGTGGATCGCTGGCCAGTTCCGTGCACGGCATCCCCCGGGCTACGTTTGATGCCGACATCATGGCTGACTAGCGCCCTCAGCAGGTGAAGCCGTTTTTAAAGAGACTCGGTGACGCTTGGTGTGCAGACGAAGGTGCGATCATGCAGCCCATGCAGGCGCGTTCAGCCTTCAATCTTATCCACTTCGACACCGCGATGAAAGTAGACGTTTTTCTTCCCAAGTTACGACGCTTTGATGGCGGCGAATTCGCGATGTCACGAAAAATGTTGGTGGCGGAGGGAAGCGACGTGGAGGCCTCCGTTTGTTGCGCCGAAAATATCGTGATTGCCAAGCTGGAGTGGTATCGACTCGGCGGTGAGGACTCGCAGCGCCAATGGAGCGACTCCTCGGTGTGCTGCGACTCAATGAGGGCAAACTCGATCTCGAACTGTTGCGCACCAGCGCCGAAGAGGTCGGCGGCGTTGAACTCCTCAAAAAGGCAATCGAAGAGTCTGTGGTTTAATTTTTAGCCGTCGATTGGCTCAGCGACGACCGCTCCCGCAAAGCCGCCCTGCTGCTCGTACCGCTGGCCGCGCTCCACGCTGCCGATGAACCTTTGAGATAGTAAGACAGTTCATCGATACCTGATGCGTCTGACTCTGGCATGAAACTTTTCCTTCTACTCTTCGGTGTCGCGTCAGCCTACGCCGTTGATGTGCCTGTGCTGCACCCCAAAGCTTCGGCTTTGCCCTTTAGCCATCAGGGTCCTTTTGTCAGCACGGCAGATGGCGGTGTGCTTTGCATGGACTCAAAGATTGCACTGCGTAGTAGCGATGAAGGCAGCACTTGGGCCAGCGCGCCGCTTTTTGCTGAACATGCAAAGTTCAATGTCAGTAACGAACGCGCTTTGCTTCGTACTCGAGAAGGTATCGTCATTTCCGCGTGGATGAATGGTGCAGGGCGGAAGACTCCGAATGGTTGGCGCTGGGGCGACAAGAGCGTGAGCTGGAAGGAATTCGTGCTTCCGACTTACACGTGCCGCAGCACCGATGATGGCAAGACTTGGGAGGCTCCGGTGAAGCTGAGTGACCCATGGTGCGGATGCATTCACTCTATAATTCAGATGAAGAGTGGACGCATTGTACTCGTGGGGCAGGAGATCATCCCAGAATGGCGGCACGCGACGGTGATGTGGGTATCCGACGACCTCGGCAAGTCCTGGCAGCGCGGTGATGTGCTGGACTATGGCGTCGGTGCACATGATCACGCGGGTTCCATTGAGGGAAGTGTGATCGAGCGAAAAGATGGCTCGCTCTACTTGCTGCTGCGCACCGAGTCTGGCTTTTTATGGGAAGCAACTTCGCGCGATGGTTTGAAGTGGGAAGGCTTGAAACAGACGGCGATCAAATCTGTGACTTGCTGTCCGCAAATGGCACGCCTCGCGGATGGTCGGATCGCGCTGCTCTGGAATGCGCCTCCAAGGCACGATCCCAAGAGTGGTTCGATCCGCGCGGAGTTGTCGCTGGCTTTTTCCAGCGACGAAACGGCCTCGTGGTCAAAGCCAGTCATCGTGGCGGCGATTTATGTGCCAGGAGGCCGCGTGTCCTATCCTTATCTTTATGAGCGGAAACCGGGTGAGCTTTGGATCACGACGATGCAGGGCGGCCTGCGCATGAAGATCAGTACCGCCGACCTCGGTAAGGGTGAGATTCCCGTCTTTGTGCCGCCACCTAAAGCGACACCAAAGCAAGGTGGCATCATCATGTTTGGTGACTCAACCACTGCGCCACGTGGAGGCATCAAAGTGTATGCCACACTCGTGGAGACAGCGCTGCAAAGCATCGGCTCATCACTCAGCGTTCACAATGCGGGTATCCCCAGCAACACGACGGTGCAAGCACGCAAGCGCCTCCAGGAAGACGTACTGCGTTTCAAGCCGCGAGTCGTCGTGGTGCAGTTCGGCATCAATGACTCTGCCGTCGATGTGTGGAAAAAGCCGTCGGTCACCGAGCCGCGAGTCACCTTGAGCACCTACATCGACAACTACCGCGCTATGATCACTGAGGCGCAGAAGCAGGGAGCCAAAGTCATTCTCATGACCACCAACCCGCTGCGCTGGACCTCGAAGCTCCGCGAACTCTACGGCAAGCCGCCCTACAACCCAGATACCGATGACGGATTCGAGTCGCTGAATCTCGTCCGCTACAACGATGCTCTTCGAAAACTCGCGACCGAGCTGAAGGTGCCACTTGTCGATGTTCACGCCGCCTATTCGGCCTTTGCCGATAAAAACAAAACCACGATTGATGCCATGCTCACCGATGGCATGCACCCGGGAGAGCTCGGGCACCAATTGGTTGCCGAGTTGCTTGTGCCTGCCATCCGAGATGCAGTGCGGTAAGCCCTCATCAGCTAGCGCGTAGGCACGGTAGCTGCATCTGCAGCCGCCTTGATCGTTGCGCAGACGCACCACAGCGTTTAGCACTCGGCTCCTTTTCAAATACTCCCCCTGACATGTCCGCCAAGCCCATCATCATCTACACAAAGACCGACGAAGCCCCCGCTCTCGCCACCTACTCATTGCTGCCGATCATTCAGGCTTTTACGAAGCACTCAGGCATCGCGGTAGAGACGCGGGATATCTCGGTCGCGGCACGCATTCTCGCCGTTTTTTCAGATCTCCTGCCTGAAGCTCAGCGCGTGAATGACAGCCTCGCCGAACTCGGCGCGCTCACGCTCATGCCTGAGGCAAACATCATCAAGCTGCCAAACGTCAGCGCCTCGATCCCACAGCTCAAGGCCGCTATCGCCGAGTTGCAGGCAAAAGGCTACGCGCTGCCCGAATTCCCCGAAGTCCCTGCGACTGATGCTGAAAAAGATGCCCGTGCTCGTTACTCCAAAGTGCTCGGCTCCGCTGTGAATCCCGTGCTGCGCGAGGGCAACTCCGACCGCCGTGCGCCAAAGGCGGTGAAGGATTACGCCAAGAAGCATCCGCATGTGAATGCCAAGTGGGCGGCTGATTCCAAGACCAACGTCGCATCACTCAGCGAAGGTGATTTCTTCGGTAACGAAAAGTCTGTCACAGTTCCTGCCGCCACCACAGTGCGTATCGAACTCGTGAAGGCCGACGGCTTGGTGCAAGTGCTCAGGGACAGCACGCCGCTGAAGCCTGGCGAAATTCTCGACGCCACGGTTATGCGCAAAGCCGCGCTTGTTGCTTTTTACGAGCAGCAGATCGCCAAAGCGAAGGCTGACGGCGTGCTGCTGTCACTGCATCTCAAAGCTACGATGATGAAGGTCTCCGATCCCATCCTCTTTGGCCATGCGGTCAAAGTATTCTTCAAAGATCTCATCGCTAAACACACCTCCGTGCTTCAGCAACTCGGCGTCGATTTCAACAACGGTTTCGGCGATCTCGTTGCCAAGATTCAAACGCTTCCTGCCGATCAAAAAGCAGCCATCGAAGCCGACATCCAGGCCGCCTATACCAACGGCCCGGGCCTTTCTTATGTGAACTCTGATAAAGGCATCACCAATCTTCATGTCCCCTCCGACGTGATCGTCGATGCCTCCGTCCCCGCACTCATCCGTGCTGGTGGTAAGGTCTATGACGCGCAGGGTAAGCTGGGAGATACACTCGCGCTCATCCCCGACCGCAGCTACGCCACCGTTTATCAGACCACCTTCGACTTCTGCCGCAGAAACGGCGCTCTCGATCCCCAGACCATCGGCAGCGTGCCCAATGTCGGCCTCATGGCGCAGGCCGCCGAGGAATACGGCTCGCACAACAAGACCTTCGAAATTACCGCCGCTGGCACTGTCAGGGTCGTCGATTCATCCGGTGCAATACTCCTCGAACACAGCGTCGAAGCTGGCGACATCTGGCGCGCCTGTCAGGCCAAAGACGCACCGATTCAGGATTGGGTGAAGCTTGCCGTCAAACGCGCCCGCCTCAGCAATACACCCGCCGTTTTCTGGCTCGATGAAACCCGCGCCCACGACGCGCAAATCATCGCCAAGGTGAACACTTACCTCAAAGATCACGACCTCACTGGCCTTGATCTCCGCATCCTCGCACCAGCCGCCGCCTGCCAGTTCACTCTAGAGCGCCTCGTCGCCGGTCAGGACACCATCTCCGTTACTGGCAATGTTTTGCGCGACTACCTCACCGACCTCTTCCCCATCCTCGAAGTCGGCACATCCGCCAAGATGCTCTCCATCGTCCCGCTTATGAACGGCGGCGGACTTTTTGAAACCGGAGCCGGCGGTTCCGCGCCGAAACACGTCCAGCAGTTCACTGAGGAAAACTTCCTCCGCTGGGACAGCCTCGGTGAGTTCTTCGCCCTCGCCGCCTCGTTTGAGCACCTCAGCGAAACGTTGCAAAACGCCAAAGCCAAGGTCCTTGCCGAAACCCTCGACGAAGCCAATGGCAAGTTCCTCGAGAACGATAAATCCCCCGCTCGCAAAGTCGGTGCCGGCATCGACAATCGTGGCAGCCATTTTTATCTCGCACTCTACTGGGCACAGGCACTCGCCACCCAAACCAACGATGCCGAACTGAAAGCTCAGTTCACCCCCATCGCCGAAGAATTCACCACCAACGAAGCCAAGATCGTCGCCGAACTCATCGCCGTCCAAGGCAAACCCGCCGACATCGGCGGCTACTACCAGCCCGATGACGCGAAAGCCAGCGCCGCCCTCCGCCCCAGCGCGACCTTCAATGCGATCTTGGCGAAGGTGTGAGGCATGCTAGCAACAAGCTAACTTCATCACTGGGGCTTCAACCTTGCCCTGCCTTCTTCCATGACCCATCCACTCGCCATCCTCCCCGCCACTGATCCTGCTCAAATTCTCCGCCTGAGGGATCGGCAGTATGGAGCTGAGCTGATCACGGCGGCGCTGATGCATTTTGATTTTTTCTCTTGGTTAGATCATAACGATGGGGTCACGGATGCGGACATCTGCAAGCACTTCGACTTCACGGCGCGGCCTACGGATGTGCTGCTGACGCTGTGCCGCGCGAATGGTTTCCTCACGACGGATGCTGCGGGCGGGCATCATCTGGCGCAGTTGGGACGGGAACACTTGGTGAAAGGCTCGCCTTGGTATCTGGGTCCGTATTATGCGCCGATTCAGGATACGCCGATCGTTCAGGGCTTTCTGAAAGTCCTGCGCACGGGTAAGCCTGCGAACTGGCAGGCCAAGACTGATGCTAAGGACTGGCATGAGTCGATGCTGGACGAGGATTTTGCCCGCAGTTTTACTGACCTCATGAATAGCCGGGGCATGATCTTTGGTCAGTATTTGGCTAAAGCGATGACGCCGTTGCTCGGTGGGCGTCGTCATCTGCTGGATGTCGGTGGTGGCTCAGGCATTTACTCGTCCACTATGGTCGCCGCACATCCTCAGCTCAGCGCCACGGTGCTGGAGCAGCCGCCGGTGGATGTGATCGTGCGGAAAGAAATCGCGAAGCATGGCCTCACGGATCGCGTGCAAGTCGCGAGTGGTGACATGTTTAAAGTCGCATGGCCTGAGACGGACATCGTACTACTTTCCAATGTCCTACACGATTGGGATGTGCCTGAGATGCGTGCGCTTTTGGTCAAAGCGGCTGAGACGCTACCCGCTAGAGGATTGCTCATCATTCATGATGCCTTCATCCGCGATGACAAAACGGGGCCACATCCTGTGGCTGAATACTCCGCGCTGCTGATGAACATCACACAGGGTAAATGCTACTCGCTTGCTGAATACGGTGCGGTCCTCAATGAACTTGGTTTCGATGTCGGCCCATATCAGGATACCGTCGCAGATCGTGGCTTCATGACCGCTGTGAAGTGCTGAAGACTAACAATGAGTTATGAGTATTCTGAAATTTTCTTGTCATTCATTTTCTTACCCATTGGTTCATCGACTTTCCGCGTTCACTCAATCGAATCAGCTGGGCACTTGGATACCAGAGTCTTCGATTTGATCTTTATCCATTCATTGGCGATACCTCTTCGTCAGGAATTTTTCTATTTCCGCCTTCTGTTTTGGCGCCACGCCATCCCTGCCGAATGACCCAACCATACCGCTGGAGAAGTGGTATGACCTCACTGGATGGGTGCTGCACCCTGTGGAGGGCTTCCCCAAGAACCAGCGCTTCATCTTTAATCAGCGTCTGGCCAATCACATGGTGAATGTGATGAAGGTGCTGGTGGAAACGGCCTGTTCGCGTGACAATATCGGCCTGCTGAACGCTGCGTACCCGCAGATGGCGAACCATCTGCCCTACCTCCTGTGGAATGGGAGGCTACAGCACGCGCTCCCATTCTTTGGCGATCACCTGATACTTCTCACGCACCACTTTGGTCACGGTCGGTGCAGCATAGATCCAGCCGGGCAGGATACCCCAGGCGAAGACGAGGCAGATCAATCCATTCGACAGCGCACGTTTCCACAGCATGACGGCACCCAGAAGGCTGATCATGCAGGCCGCGCCGATCACGACCTGCCAGTGCCACCTTTCAAGCCCTGTGGGCAGTGCCACAAAAAGCATCGTCAACACCACGAGCCGCGTCGCCCACTTATAGCAGCTTCGCACCGACTCGCGCTGCCACTCCCTAGCGGCCTTTTCAGCATCACGCTCACGTTCTGTTGGGCGATTAGAGAATAGAAAACCTGGATCATTAAAACTCATCTCGACCTTCATGCATGAGGCTTCAGAGCCTGACAAGCAAAGAGGCATAAGACTCAGCGCCTCATGCCTCTCACTGCAGGATTAAAACTGCCACTAAGCGCCACCGGGGCGCTTGGTCGGCGGCACTGCGTCCTTGCCTTCACGTGGCACTTCAGAGCGGCGCTGGCCATCGCGAGGCGGACCTTCATCACGGCGCATGTTACTACGAATCTCATCCATTTCGCGCAGTTTGTTGCGGAACGGTTCCGGCACCGCGGCGCGCTCTTCGTCGGTATTCACCGGCCAGGTTTTTCCTTCACCGTCTTTGGGTTTCACGGTGAAGACTTGGCGACCATCTTCACGACGCAGGCTGTAAATGCCGGAGTCATCACTTCGCGTGATGTTCGCGCTTTGATGGGATTCGCTATGCGCGGAACTGCGCGCTTCACCCTTGGGTGCATCAGACGGACCCGAGCGGCGGTTTTCGCCATCGCGCGGACCCCGATCGACCTCACGATGCTCGCCATCACAGCGGCCTGGACCTTCAAACATCGGTGGCTGGGGCATAGGCCCACGGTGACCATCGCGATTCCATTCCTGCACGCGCTCCTGGTACTCATGTGTGCGGCGCTGGAACTCCTCGCCAGCGTCCCTCCACGGCTCCATGCTGCCCCACTCACCACCGCTGTGCATGCCTGGGAAACCCGGCATGAAGCCGCGTGATCGCTCATGATTCACGGCCATCATGCGCTCACCGATCTTGATCGTCACTTGCTTTGGCTGACCGCCCGTAATGATGGAGAGCGTCACCTGATCATCCTTCTTCTTAGCACGCACCAGCGTCTGAAGTTGCTCCATATTCACGAGCTTTTGATCTTCAAAAGTCACCAGCACATCATGCTCCTTGAGGCCCGCTTGTTTCGCGGGTGACTCCGGCATTACTTCGGCCACTTGCAGGCCAAAGCCTTCCGCCAATCCAAACTGCGCGCGCAGCTCTCGACTCACGGGGCCGGTGAGCAAACCCAGATAGGCCGTCGGCTTTTCATCTGCCGGACGTGGTGGGCGCGGACGCTCGGGAGTCGGCGGTGATTCCGGGCGCTTCACCTCTTTAGGCGCATCGGGTGCTGTGGTTTTTTCTTGGGCGAATGCAGGCACATTCATCAGTGCCAACAGACCGGCCATCAGGGTCAGGGCTATGAGTTGGATTTTCATTTGGGTATTGTTTGGGGTTTTAAAAAAATCATTGAAAAGCTACGGGCAAGATCACGCTGTCTTCACGCGGCATCTCCACTGTGATGTGCGCGCCGTCACGCGGGTCGATCCAAGTGTGGCGCTCAAACGAGACGAGCTTCACATGCTGCTCAGGCAGGCGAGAAATGTCGTTGTATTGGATGCCCTCGTCCTGAGCATCCATCACCTCACGGATCGTGCTCACCGGCATCACAGAAGTCGCCTGAGCCAGCGCCACAGGGCTGGAGTTGATCTCATTAACCGACATGCTGCTCATAACCAAAACTGCCGCAGCCGCACCTAACGAGCTCCACATCACTGGCATGAACCAGCGCGGCGTCGTGCGTTTTGGCGCGCGTGCCCAGCTCAGGTCCAGCTCGAGTTCGCGGTCCACACTCTGAACTAGCGCAGCGCTGGGTCGTGCGGGTGAAAGGGATGTCAGCAGGGATTCAATATCGTGGTCGTTCATGGCAGTGCCTCCTTGGCAGAGTTAAATTTCAGCAGATTTGCCGGCGGGCGACTCGTCTCCATAGCGAGATCATCCTTCAGCGGTGCGAGTTGTTTTTGCAGCGCGTTCAAAGCATAGCGGTAGCGTCCGGACACCGTGTTGATGGAGATGCCCAGCGCCGTGGCGATCTCTTGAAAAGTCAGTCCACCCCAGAGCTTCAGCGTCACCACTTCGCGCTGCTCTTCAGGTATTTTAGAAAGCGCTTCGGTCACAATAGAAGCCGCCTCTTTCGTCTCGGGAGATGGATCAAAGATCGGCGCATCTTCATGCATCAGCGTGATCTCTGAGGCCAGCTCGCGCTTCGCCCTTCGCGTGTCACTGCGCCGCTGATCCAGGGCGATGGTACGCACCGCCGCATACAGCAGTGGGACATTTTCCGTATCGCCATCTGGGAAACGCCGCCACCAGCGCACAAAGGCCATCTGCACCACGTCCTCAGCATCCGCCGCACTTGGTGTGAGCTGGCGTGCATACAGCACCAGATTCGGGGCGATCTGGTCAAAGTATTGTTTCCAATTGAAGGCGGCGGACATGAGGACAGTCAGTGGACACCCGCTTAACGTCAGATGGCGAAATTTTTGTGTGTCTTGGCGCGGAAATCATTCATCATCCGCCTCGTCATGATGAACTATCCACTCTCCTTTCGCTTCAAGCTCCTCGCCCTTTCCCCTCAGATCTACGTCGAGGACGCGGATGGAAAAACCGTCTGCTATGTAAAGCAAAAGCTCTTCCGCCTGCGCGAGAAAGTCGAGGTCCACACTGACGACACCCGCCAGCAACTCCTCTGCACCATTGAAGCTGACCGCATCATCGACTGGTCCGCCAAATACACTTTCCATGATCCATCAGGCCACGAGCTTGGCGCGATTGGCCGCCGTGGAATGCGTAGTCTCTGGAGTGCTCACTACGATGTCTTCGGTCCCGGCTCCACCACGCCTGTCTTTTCCATCCGCGAAGAAAATCCTATGGCCAAGCTGCTCGACGGCTTCATCAGCGAAATCCCCATCATAGGCTTCCTCAGCAGCTACCTCTTTCACCCGAAGTATCTCGCCTCTCGCATCGACGGCACGCCAGTGATGCGCCTAACAAAACAAGCCGCGTTCTTTGAAGGCCGCTTTCAACTCGAAAAAATCGGCGACAGTTCCAACGGCGAAGAAACTGCCATCATGCTCGGCTATCTGATGATGAACTTGTTGGAGCGGAGGCGCGGATAAAGCATTTCATCCATCACTCCTTGCGACGAGGAGTGGCGAGTTGAACGGGCCTATTATTTTTGGGCACCCCCAATCTCTGCGCCCGATAAATGCCCGCATGACCGCTGAAAAAGTAGGAGACAAAACAGGCCACGGCGAAATAGACCGCGTAGTGTGCACCGAATAATTCGATGCCCATCACGGTGCAGGCCAACGGTGTATTCGCGGCACCCGCAAAAACCGCGATGAAGCCCAGCGCGGCAAACAGCGCCACCGGTTCATGCATCAGCGCACCCAGCGCATTCCCCATCGTTGAACCGATAAAGAACAGCGGCGTGAGCTCGCCACCTTTGAATCCGCTGGATAGAGTGACAGCCGTGAAGATCGTTTTCCAAAGCCAACTTAGTGGCGATGCTCCACCTGATTCAAAAGAGGTCACAATCGACACCTGCCCGTCCGGTGGTGGCGTGACACCGAGTCCGAGGTAGTCCCGCGTGCCCATGAGATAAACCAGCGCAATCACGATCACCGCGCCCAGCGCCGGACGCAGCGGCTCATAGGAAATCAACTTTGCGAAGCCGCGCTGCATGCGATGTGTCATCTCGGAAAAGAACCGCCCGCCCAACCCAAAAGCGATGCCTGCCAGCGCCACCTTGCCGAGCAGAAGGGCTTCCAGCGGAGCGTGTGACCCAGCGTTCGCCACCACATCCAAATGATACACAGTGTGATGAATCCCCCACGCGGAGCATGTCGCATCTCCGACCACACTGGCGATGAGAACCGGGATCAGTGCGTCGTATTGCACACGTCCAATCACCAGAACCTCCATGGCAAAGATTGCCCCTGTCAGTGGCGTGCCAAAGACCGCGCCAAAACCCGCCGCAATCCCGCACATCAGCATCAGCCGCCGACTCTCGTGCCCGAGTCGAAACAAGCGCACGAGCATGTCAGCCAGGCTACCACCCATCTGCACCGCCGTGCCTTCGCGTCCAGCGGACCCGCCGCAAAGATGCGTCATTAGTGTACCGATTAAAACTAGCGGAGCCATGCGCGTCGGCACGCCACCGCCAGGTTCATGAATCTCATCAATCAGCAGGTTGTTGCCCTTGTCGGAGCCTTTACCCAAGTAGTGATACAAGAGTCCCACCACCACGCCACCGACGGGCAAAAACCAAAGCAACTGAGGATGTGCCCACTGAAGTTTCGTCACCTCATCCAGCGCCCAAAGAAAGAGCGCCGTCGCCGAACCTGCGAGCGCCGCAACTGGCACGGCCAGCGCAGTCCACCGCAGCAAGTGGGTGGCATCTGAAAAGTAGGCGGCGCGTGTTGGGAACATGGTTGGGCAGCATAATGCACTATCGGCTATCTACCAGCAACCGCCGCTCTTGGATGCAGATCATCGGCTACGCTGACTCCCAAACCGCGCATAAAGCGCGGGGAGCAAAAAAAGATTGAGCAGTGTGCTCGTCACTAAACCGCCGAGGATGACGAGAGCCATTGGGCGTTCGATTTCGTTGCCAGGGACATCGCCTTTAAGGACGAGCGGCAGCAGCGCGAGCGCAGCAGTGGCAGCAGTCATCAGGATCGGGATGAGGCGTTCTTCGCTGCCTTGCAAAACGGTTGAGAGGCTGAAGGCGTGGCCTTCTTCGCTTTCAAGATGGCGGTAGTGACTGACGAGAAGGATGCCGTTGCGTGCGGCGATGCCGAGCACGGTGACAAAACCGACGAGGGAACCGAGCGAGAGCACGCCACCGCCGAACCATGCGGCCATCATACCGCCGATGAGTGCGAAGGGTAACGTGAGTGCAATGAGCAGCACTAGGCGCGAGGATTGGAAGTCGGCGAATAGCAAGACAAGGATGCCAGCGAGTGAAGCAAGCGCGAGCCAACCGAGCCGGCTTTGTGCAGCTTGACGTTCTGCCCATTCGCCGAGGATTTCGGGATGGTAGCCGCGTGCGAAGGTGAGCTTGCCGATGCGTTCTTCGATCTCGCGGGCGACATCGCCAAGGGCACGTCCAGCGACGTTGCAGGTCACGTCAATGCGGCGGGAAGCGCCTTCGCGTTTGATGGCGTTTGGCGTGGGCACGATGGCTAGATCAGCGACATCGGCGAGCCGCACATGGCCGCCGCTGGGCGTGGCGATGAGGAGCTCGCGCAGCGTGGTGAAATCGGCTCGCACACTCGGCACACTCCAGAAGGTAACATCGTGGACGCGCTGATCTTGATACACTTCGCCGACTTTGCGCCCGCTGATCAGCGTGGTCACTGCTTGGCGAACTTGTCCGGCGGTGAGGCCGTACAGCGCGGCGTTTTCGGGCCGCAGTTTGACGGTGATCTGCGGCACCTGCACCACGGATTCGACCTTCAATGCGCTGACACCTGGCACATCCTTGAGAGCGGCTCCGACTTCGATGGCGTGGGTGCGGAGTTGATCAAGATCAGGGCCGAAGATGCGCACGACGATGCTGGCGCTGGCCCCGGTGAGTACCTCTTTAATACGCTCGCGCAGGAAGGTGAGCAGGTCACGGGTGAGGCCGGGGTAGCCATCGACAACGGCCTGCACTTTGTGAATCGTCTCGTCGTAAAGTGCATCTGGATCGAGGCTGATCCAAAGCTCAGTGAAGTCAGGGCCAACGACTTCATCCGCCACCTCGGCACGGCCGATGTGCGCGCCTTGATTGCGCACGCCGGGCACTTTCATGAGATCGGTGGCGGCGGCGATGGTGATGCGCTTGCTGGCCTCGACGCTGGTGTTCGGTTTCTCCAGCCAGTGCATGAGGAAGTCGCGCTCCTTGAAGCTTGGAAGGAACTCTTCTTTGAGCTGCGTGTGCCAAACCCAGCCCGTGCCGGTGAAGGCGAGCGCGAGGATGAAAAGCGCCATCCATGGGCTGCGAGCAAAGACGGGCAAGATGCTGCGATAGATAGCCTTCATACCGCGTGAGAGCAGCGCGTCGCGATGAGCACCCGACTTCACTTTGAGCAGCATCAAACTCAGCGCAGGCGTGAGCGTGAGCGCCACGACGAGTGAGGCGGTGATGGCGAGGATGTAGGAGAGCGCGAGCGGCTTGAAGAAGGTGCCCGCAAGGCCCGGCAGGAAGAACACGGGAACGAACACGAGCACGATGATGACGCTGGCATAGACAACGGCACTGCGGACTTCGAGCGAGGCATCGAGCACGACTTTGAACTTCGGCAGCGGATTGGCGAGCAAGGCGTTTTGCCTCATGCGGCGCAGGATATTTTCCACATCGATGATGGCATCATCCACGACTTCGCCGAGGGCGATAATAAGGCCCGCAAGGATCATGGTGTTGATTGTCTCACCTCGCCAGCGCAGCAGCAGTAAAGCGATGGCGAGTGACAGCGGAATGGCGGTGATGCTGATGATGGTGGTGCGCCAGTCGCCGAGGAAGAGAGCGAGCACGACGACAACGAGCAGGCAGCCGAGCCACAACGCCTCAGTGAGATGATCGATCGAGAGTTGGATGAAGGTGGCGGGGCGGAAGATGGTGCTGTCGATGATGACGCCGGGCAGCGCGGGCTTCATCTCTTCCAGCACTTTCTCAACACCCGTGGTGACATCGAGCGTGTTTCCCCATGGCTGCTTTTCGACGATGAGCAGAATGCCGTCGCCATCGTTGATGACCGCATCACCGATGAGCGGTGGATGACCAACCTTCACTTCCGCGACATCGCCGAGGCGAACAGGCGCGCCATTGCGAAACTCGACGACGGTGCGCGCGAGATCCTCCGGCGTGTTAATGAGCGCGAGTTGTGTGACACTGAGACGGAGGTTCGGTGTGTCGATAAAACCACCCGCGCTGATCACCGCCGCATCGCCTGCCGCCTTTGTGATCGCATCCAGCGTCACACCGGCAGCGCGCAGCTTCTGCGGATCGACGAGAACTTGAAACTGCTTATCACGCTGGCCCCAGATGGCGACGTTTGCCACGCCGGACACAGACATGAGACGCGGGCGCATGGTCCATAGCGCGAGTTCGCTGAGCGCCATTTGATCAAGCGTCTTGGAAGTGAGCCCGACTTTCAAAACGCGGCTCAAAGACGAATACGGAGCCATGAGCACCGGCGGCTTCACCACGGCGGGCAGGCGGTTTTGCGCGAGGTTCAGCCGCTCCTGCACGAGTTGGCGTGCTTTAAGGATGTCCGTGCCGGTGTTGAAGATCATCACCACAGACGAGAGGCCGAGCACGGACTTCGAGCGGATGGTTTTGAGGAACGGCAGGCCATTGAGCGAGTTTTCCAAAGGCACGGTGACGAGCGCATCGACCTCCTCAGTGGAAAGGCCGGGAGCTTCCGTCTGCACCTCGACCAGCGGCGGCGCGAACTCGGGGAAGACATCCAGCGGTGCGTTCTTCGTTGCATTGATGCCGACAAAGAGCAGCGCCAGCGCCGCCGCGACAACGAGCACGCGCATGTTCAGCGCCCAAGAGACGATGGAGTTCAGCATGGCGTTATTTTCCGGTCATGAATTCCGTACCGAACAACTCAGCGCTGCCGTCGGTGACGATCTTGGTACCTGCGTGTGGGCCGCTTGATAAGACAGCGTCGCTGCCTGCGAGTCGGGCGACTTGGATGCGCTTGCGCGAGTAGGTGTGATCGGCGGTTTGCGCATAGACCCACTGGCCTCCGTGGATGTCATGAAGCACGGCGTTGGTGGGAATAACGAGAGCTTCGAGCTTGCTTTCGAGTGTGGGAATTTCGACAGCGACGCGCTCTCCTGCTCGCAGTTGAGTATCGGCTGGAAGTTCGTAATACCAGTCAATGGTGTTGGTCAAAGCATTAGCGGTGGGTGGTCCGGCGGCGGGCTTGGCGCTTTGTGGTTTGGCGGAGCCGAGGGTGCGGATGCTGGCGTCTGCGTTCGTGTCGAGGAGCGCAGATTCACCGCTGTAGATGGCGACTCGTGCCCATCGGCGCGGGCTTTGGCCGAGGGTGCCGCCGAGGAGATTGCGCTGGGCTTTGGCAGTAGTCATGGCGGCTTCAGCAAGCTGAAGTGTGGCTTTGGCTTCATCGACACCGCGCACGCTACCCGCTTCGGCACTGAGCATTTTTTGCGCACGTTCGACGGCGATCTTCGCGGCATCCATTTGCACCTGCGCTTGCAGGATGCGGCCATCGGCAGCGGCTTGGAGATCGGCAAGGCGCAGCACTTCATCCAACGTGCCACCGAGCAACGGAGCGACGGGCTTGCCCTCAGCCGCGAGTGGTGTGACGACCTCGCCGGAAAAAAGACGCACGGCGGGGATGGTGCGCTTCTCGACGGCGACGACCTTCAAACGCAGCGCCTTCTCAGCCTCCGGCTTGAGCGTGAGAATGACGAGATCGCCCTCCTTCGTGAGGGTAGCAGGCGCAGAGCCTCCGGCATCGGCGGCGTTGAGTCGCACGGCAAGGAGGGTGCAGAAAAGAAGTCGTTTCATAAATCAGCGGAGAGGAGATTGCATGGCGTCTTCGAGCGCACCGGCAGCAGTCTGAGCCTCGATGTTAGCAGCCATGAGCGCGACTTTCGCGGCGCTGGCTTCGATCTGGCGGCGGGTGAGTTCGAGCGCAGAGACATTGCCGGCTTCCACCATCTTCTGAGTCGTTTCAGACGCAGCGTCGGCTTCTTGGGCGAGTTGAGCCGCGGTGGCCGCCTTGGCTCTAGAGGCATGATACGCGGCGAGAGCGATGTCGAGTTCACCTTGGATCGTGCCTTGCTGAGCGAGGAAACGTTTTTCGGCGGTGATTCGACGTGCCTCGGCTTCGGCGATGGGACCACGATTACGATTAAGTGGCAGCGCGACATTCAATCCAAGCTGCCAACGGTTCTGGCCGGAGTTGTAGTCGTAGCCGGGGCTGACATTGATGTCGGGATACTGCCGGGCGAGTTCGAGTTTGAGCGATGCTTCCGCCGCCGCGTAATCCGACAGCAGCGCCATCAAATCCGCCCGCTGAGTGAGGGCACGCTTGCGGCTGTTGCTCGGCTCGGGGAGTCGCTGAAAGGCGGAGAAATCGAGCCGCACCGATTTGATCACACTCAAAGGCAGGCCTGCTGCCGCTGCCAGCCGGGCTTCACCCGTGGTCGAGGTGCGTTGCGCGTCTTGAAGAGCCAGACGCGTTCGATTCAGCATCAGTCGGGCCTGCGTCAACTCAAAAGGCGACACATCGCCTGCCTCCATCTGCGCGGTGAGTTTCTTGATGGCATCGTCGTGGAGCTTTTGCTCGGTTTCCAGCAGGCGGATGTTTTCGCGAGCGCCGTGCAGTTCCAGCATCGCGGCTCGCACTCGAGAACGTGCTGCCCAAGCTCGTGCGGAAACTCGCCAGCGTGCGGCTTCGGCAGCAGCGAGGGCTTGTTCGGTGCGCTTCGACCTCTTGCCTGCGGTCTCGATGGGCACCGAAAGGCTGGGGCCGAAAAACCAGGGCGTGGGAGCTGGCGCACGGAAGCTGGCATACTGCGGCGAGAAGGTGAAGACCGGATTTGGGCGCATCTGCGCCGTCTTGATACCTGCAGCGATTTCATCGGCCTCCGCCCGTGCCAGCACGACATCGGGGTGAAAATACGCTGCAGCGAGTGAGAGACGATCCACCGTCCACGAGCCGTTTACAGCTTTTTGTTCGGCGAGAAAACTGCGCAGGCCGGGATCGCTCAAGCTGCGCGTATTGAAGTCCGCGTTGGATTGCTCTGCGGTAAGTGGGCGTGATTGAAAACTCACGCAGGAACTTAGCAGCACGAGCAGGAGGCTGATCTTTGAGAAGGGGAAATTCATTAAAAGTCGTGGTCGAGTATCTCCGCATTAATGCCAAACAAGGGCGAGAAGTATCATGAAATATCTGTCCACTCTCGGCAAAGTCGATCTCATGATCGGCAACATCGCACTCGATAAAACCGGAGCACTCAAGCCCCAACTCGAAGACACCATCTCACTCTACCAGTCCGCCTCATGGCTCTTCCGCAATGGGCACCTGGGTGCTGAGACGGACATTCCGTGAGACGCACTCAAGGCTTCCACCAAGCATCCAACTTTGCCGTCAACTCAGTGACTTTGGCGGACTGGTCGCTGGCGAGATTCTTCTCCTCGGTGGGGTCGCCTTTGAGGTCGTAGAGTTCGATTACATCATCGGGCTGATTGGCTTTGTTGGGGACGATGAGCTTGGTGTGGCCATCAATCATCCAGCGCCATTTGAGACTGGTGGAGGGGACTTCAATATCGACAAAGTTATGCGTGAAGCATTCGCCATAGATCGTCTTGCGGGCGCTGACGGCGGCTTCGTCCAGCAGGTTGATGCCGGGCATGTCTTTCGTGGGTTCGAGTCCGGCGGCTTTCAGGATGGTCGGCGCGAAGTCGAGTGAGCTAGCGAGTACGTCCGACATTTTGGGCTGCACTTTGGCGGGCCAGCGGAGCATGATGGGGGAGCGCAAGCCGCCATCGTACTGGCTCTGCTTGGATTTTTCGGCATAGCGGCCGGTCTTGGGGTTGGTGATCCAGCCATTGTCGGAGACATAGACGACGATGGTGTTCTCACGCAGACCCTGGTCATCGAGATGCTTTAGCAAAGCACCGCAGGTTTCGTCGAACCACTCGACCATGGCCCAGTATTTGGCGATGTGCCCGCTCGGGGCTTTGTCCTTATATTTGTCAAAGAGACGCCGCGGTGGCGTATGCGGATCGTGAGGTATCATGGGCGCATACCAGACGAGGAAGGGTTTGTTGGCGGTCTTCGCTTCGCCGATGAAATCATAGATGGGCTGCATGGTCTTGCGGCCGATGTCGAGCCCGCTATCGCCATGACGTCCGCCTTTGGTCATGCCGCTGGTGAAGCCGCCGCGTGAGTAATGCTTCTGCCACCACTTGCCGGTTTGCAGGCTGAGGTAGCCTTTGGCAGCCAGACGTGAAGGCAGCGTGCCGGCGGCTTCGAGATGCTTGCTCATAATCTCGCGCCCGGCATCGAAGAGTGGGCTGGCCTGGAATTCTCTGGGCTTCATGCCTGCGGGTGCACCGGGGTCGTTGCTGGTGATTTTATGCTGATGCGGATAAAGACCGGTGATGATGCTAGCGAGGCTAGGGCAGCATAGGCTGCTGGGCACATAGCCACGGGTGAAGGTGAGGCTTTCTTTGGCAAGCTTGTCGAGGTTCGGTGTCTGGATGTGCGGGTGGCCCTGGAATCCGTAGTCGCTCCATAAATGATCGTCAGAGATGATCATGACGACGTTTGGCGGCGCGTCTGCGGCACGGGTCAAAAGACAGATCAAAGAGCAGGAGAGAGTGAGGAGGCTACGGCGCATTTGAGGTGGGATGAATAGGAGGCGCCATGAACGCAGAGACGATGCTGCATCTAGCAAAATTGACCCGTCACGCAAATCATTACCAAACGGTAAGGTGATCTTCCGAGGCCAAGTTGATACGCTTTTTTTAATTCCAAATTAAATCGCTCTCCCGACCATGCCTTGGCGCTACATCCTATTCTCTATCCTCGTCCTTGGCTCTGCCTTTGGCGCTTCGAAGATGATCGTCACGCTGCAGGATTCGGCTGAAGAAGCGAAGACGCAGAATGCCCGCCCACCAACCGCCAAGCGGATCATGGTGGAAGACGAGGCCACTGCTAAAACACTTTCTGGAAGTTCCATCGCTCCGGGGGGGGTTGGTGGACGCCAGTCGCAGTTCTCGGCGGTGCTACGGAATAATCATTCCTAGCACCGCCGAGATTGAGCGGCGGATTCGCCGCCGATCAGCGCAGCCGTTGAATTGAGCGCTCGAATTCGTGCCTTTCTGAACCGTCGCCGTAGCGTCCTAAAGCGTAGATGCCTGCCAGCCGACGAATCTCATCTGCCAACGCAGGCCGAGCCACCGCAACACGCAAGGCGTAGCTCAGCGGACCTTCATTGATGGCACGAGTCGGAGCACCCAGTCGCTAGAGTTTTAGAGACAGCCGCTGCCAAGCACGCGCCCGGGGATCACGGTGGCGCGCTAGTCGCCGCAGCCACAGCGCCAGCGCCAGCAGCATGAGCCGAGCCTTCAAACTCACCTCAGCGCTTGCTGCACAGCCCGGCCAACTCCAGCCAACAGAGCAGTCGCCGAAAAAACCCATAATTGGCCAGACCAAAGACGTATCGTGGTCCGAACTTGATGTCTTTAATCGGCCCCTTGAAGCCATCTACTCCTACGCCGAGACCTAAAAAGCCGCGACTGGCACCGAGTTTTGAAAGCCTCAGATCACGATTCAGATGCCAGTGCTGGATCGGCTTGAAGAGTCCCAACTGGGACATTCACCGACAAGCCCAAAAATTTGTCAGCAAATGATTCTTGATTGGCTTGCTCCGTGCTGGCATAGAAAAAGGCCGTGCTCGATATCCAACTTTTAAAATCTGAACTGCGCAGCCTTCTAAAAAAGAGTAGTGCTAGCAGGGACGAAATTAAGCAAAGTTTGGCCAGTGTCAGTGGCCAGCAGCCCTTCAGGCCTGCGTTTGTGAATGGCAAGCGGATGAAAAAACGCTTAGACACCGTGCGCATAAAGACCGATGGCAAGACTGGAGCCTTGACCGATGCAGGCGAGCGATAAATAGCGTTGCCGGGGCAGCAGGGGTCAGGTGATTCAAATGGCGAGATTCCAGTATTTAGAACCTAGCCGATCAAAATGAAACCTGGGTAGCCATGGTTTGTGCGTGAATCTTTCCGCTTCCCCAATCGTCATTCCCGCGCATTCTCCGACACGCTCCACTCGGAGTACTCATGGAAGCCGTCAATATTCAATTCGCCCCCGAGACTGGGACTGAGGAGGAGTGGAATGAGGCGTATGCGCGCCTCGCCGACTACTTCCGGTCTTACCAACTGCACAACCGTATCCGGCGCACCCAGCTCATTCTCGAAACGCTGCGCCGTGCGGCGGCAGCTCACAAGCTGGATACAAAGCGCACGCCAACGGCGCATAGCATCGAAGAGGCGCGGCGCATGTTGAAGGAATGGCTGGGCGCTATTTACAGTGATATGAATCTGAATGAGTCGCAGCTCGAAGCCGCGGGAAGGCTGGGCTTTCACCTCAGCGGTGGACCGGCACGTTGGCCGAATTTTTTCCTCGATAAAGATAATCTGTCCCAAGAAATGATGGAGGCTATGCGCTCCGCCATTCGAGCCTCTGGTCCTGGAATGCAGGTCAGCAAGATGACGCCGCGTGACATGGATCTGGGCATTGTCTCTGAAGTGGCTGAGGACACTTTTGACCGACTGGGCCGCCACCCAATCCTACGCTACGCCATCCTCATCAGCATCGTCGGCGCGGTGCTGGGTTATCTTTACCTTTTACTAAGATGAGTGTCATCGGAGCCCAGACGGCCAATATCAATGCCACTGCCGGGATGCCGCCGCCGCGGATCGCTCGGATGCGGCGTGCCACGTTCTTTTCCTTTGTTGGCCTGGGGACCATCGTCGGCACTTGGCTGATGTATGCCTTCCTTTCTGAGCATGGGATGCGCTGGTCAGAGTGGGCGCTGCTGGCAGTGTTTCTGCCACTTTATTACCAACTCAATGTCGGCTTCTGGACCGCGCTCTTCGGTGTGTGGCTGATGAATCGGCCCAAGCCAGACTCGCTGAATCTCTGGCGCACACTGAAGCCTGAAGATCACGATGCCGATATAACTGCCAGCACGGCGATCATCATGCCTGTCTTCAATGAAGACGTGACGCGTGTGTTCGAGGGCCTGCGTGCGATCTACCTTTCCCTGGAGCAAACGGGCCACTCGAAGAACTTCGACTTTTTTATTCTGAGTGATTCGAATCAGACGAGTCAATGGATCGAAGAAGAGACTGCCTGGCTCGAACTCTGCCGTCAGCTCAATGCCTTTGGCCGCATCTTTTACCGCAAGCGCCGCAAGCCGATCAACCGCAAAAGCGGCAACGTCAGCGACTTCTGCCGCCGCTGGGGCAAGCGCTACCGCTACATGCTCGTACTGGACGCGGACAGCCTCATGTCCGGTAATTTGATCACCAGCATGGCACGTATCATGGAGAAGAATCCCGGCATCGGCATTCTACAAACTTTCCCCAAACAGATCGGTGCTGAAACATTGCTCGGCCGTGTGATGCAGTTTGCCCAAGCGCTCTATGGCCCGCCCTTCATGGCTGGACTGGACTACTGGCAGTGCGGCGAGGCAAATTTCTGGGGCCACAACGCCATTGTGCGACTGGAGCCCTTCATCAAATACTGCGCCCTGCCTCCGCTGCCCGGCAAAGAGCCTTTTGGTGGGCACATCCTCAGCCATGACTTTGTCGAAGCGGCTCTCATGCGCAAAGCTGGTTACGCCGTGCGGCTACTCAATACCAATCGCGGCAGCTATGAAGAAGGTCCGCCCACACTGGTGGATATGCTCAAGCGCGACCGCCGCTGGTGTCAGGGAAACATGCAGCACTTTTGGCTGCTCTTTGCCAAAGGCTGGCACCCGATGAGTCGAGTGAATTTCGCCCACGGCATCCTTAGCTACGCGAGCAGTCTGCTGTGGTTCTTGTTTCTCGTTTTCTCGACCTTCCTGGCCGCCACGCCGCTGCCGCATGTGGACGCACAAGCGGTGCGCGCTGAGCAGATTTTACTCGGCGTCACGGCCATGCTCATCTTCCTGCCGAAGCTGACTATCCTGCTGGATGAAATCATCACTGGTCGCTTATTCAAGCCGCTGAAACTGCGCCTGCTCACCTTCATCAGCAGCATGGCGGACACCGTGGTTTTCACACTGATGGCACCGGTGCTCATGATTTTTCATTCCCAATTCGTGGTATATACCGTTCTAGGAAAAGGTGTGCGCTGGGTCACTCAACGCCGCAAACTCGATGGTGGTGTGGACTGGGCTGAGGTGTTCTTCACCTTTTGGGGCGTGAGTATCATCGCTGTCATCTGGGGCACCATCGGCTGGTTTGTCTCACACAGTTTCTTCCTTTGGTTTTGCCCGATCCTCGTCTCGCTTCTGCTAGCTATCCCCGTGGCAATCATGGTATCCGGCAGGCGCTCAGGCTTGCGTTTCGGGCTCTTCCTCACGCCTGAGGAAACTGATCCGCCGAGTGTGCTGGCGATGATGAATGACAACCTGACTGAGATCAAAGGCCGCATTCATCTTCCTCCAGAACTCGAAAAACATCACGGACTGTTGCAGGTCTGTTTGGACCCGTATGTCAATGGTCTGCATGTCAGTCTGCTGCGTCGCCGCAAGAGCATCGACGTCTCACGCTCTTACCTTGATGAAATCGCCAAGCGTCTCATCCAGCAAGGTCCGCAAGCGCTCAACGCCCAGGAAATCAAGGCCATGATCCATGATACGGAAACGGTGACCGATCTGCATTATCGCCTCTGGTCGGCTCGCGATCACGAACTCGCTCCTTTTTGGGCAACTGCTATCCGCCAGTACAATCTCGCTGCTAGCAGTCCCTTTACCCACACACTTGCGCAACGTGAGCCAGCCTGATTGCACCAGATCCTCTCCCCTGAAGTCGTAGCCCAAATCAAAACGCAGCCGCTTGTCACTGATCCTGTTACAGGGTTCTGGACGGTCGATCAAATGTTCCTCATACCACCATTTGCCAACTGCTCGGCCACGAGTAAGCGCTACTTAGTTTCCCGCACCCAAACCTTGCTCAAGGAGAAAGGCCTAATCAACAAGTAGGCCGAAAAATAAAACATCCTGCCCGATCACTCAGGCAGAATGCTTTTTGGAAACGAAACGAATGCGGGCTATTTGCGGCCCTTGGCTTTCTTAGCGGCCTTTTTTGCAGGAGCCGCTTTCTTGACTGGAACAGCCTTCTTCACCGCCTTCTTGGCTGGAGCAGCAACCCTGTCCGCCTTCTTAGTCCGAGTAAGCTTCACCGCTTTACCGGCTTTTTTCTTCGGCTTGTCAGCAAGCGGCACCTTGGCCTTGATGATACCAGTGACGCCACCCTCACGCTTCAAGCGCTCGAGTAGCAGATCTTCACGGAAGGAGATCGCCTCGGCGAGCACCTTGTCGTGATCTTCCTTCGTGTAACGATACACGCGTGAGACGGTCTTACCTTTTTCAGCGCGGACAGACACGGCGATCAAGCGTGTGGTTTTGCCTTTGGCAGTCTTGTATTTGCGGTAGGAGATTCCGACATGACCACTCTTGTTTTTAGCGTTCGTGGTGTGAGCGATACGGCTCGCTTCAAGGGGCGGCATTTCGGCGAGCATCGCATCACGGTAAGCGCGCGCTTTCTTTTGCGAACCTTTGATCCCGCCAAAGAGGCTGTCAGAAAAGTGTTTGGTGTGCAAAGAACCGTCGCGTGAAATACAGACCTGGAAGCCGTGAGTTTGCTTGATCGCATCCGGGCGGGTGTCGATACGCTTAATGTTACGTTCAGAGAGTGGGTTGGATCGGCGGCGCATAGATTTGTTGTTACGAAAGGGCCCAGATAGTGGATGTGTCAGGAATGTCCGCAACCTGAAAGTGTGGTTCTAACCACATGATCAAGGCGTTAGTTAGCAACTGCTTTCGGTCATAACGTTCATTGCTCTTCTGCAGCTAATTTCGCAGCCTCACGTTTGAGGATGCGTCCTACACGATGCTTGGCCAAGTACACCTGCGCGGCATTCACGCCGAGTTCTTTTTTCACTCGCTCAGGCGACCAGCCCTTCAGGACGTAACAAGAAAAAATCTGAAATTGGCGCGGAGACACTTGCGTGCGCACGCGCCGCAGAGCGATGTCCATGACCTTGTCCTGCCACTCCTTATCCCAGAGCTTTTCCAGCGCCATCCCGTTCGGATCAGCACAGCGGTCAATCGGTGCTGTGCGACGCTCATCGGTTTCATCCGCATATAAATTCGCCTCACGGCTCTGCTGCTTTTTGCGGCGGCGAAACTGGTCCAAAATACGCCAACGCGCCTGATTAAGCAGGAAGGATTTAAAAGAGCCCAGGCTCGTGTCGAACTTCTTCTTTTGCAGATTCTTCGCTACGCCGATGAAGGTCTCCTGCACCACATCATTCGACTCGTCATCACTCAGACCGGACTTGCGGGCCACATGGAAAACGAAGCCGGAGTAGATGCGATAAAATTCATCCCAGCTCGACCAATCGGACCAGTTATCCAACCGCTCGATCAGGGTCTTGCGCGTCGGGATGCCGCCTGAGGCCTCCTTCACGATGTCATCTGGAATATCTTTGGGGATGTCGTCATCCATGAGGGGCGCAGTCTATGAGGTGGCTTGGGCGTGGCAAGGGAAGAAGTGAGTGGTCACTTTTCAGCTAGCAGAAATTTCTTCGCCGCTTCCAAGTGTGCCTTCTGCTCCGCAGGCAGTTCGGGATACTTCAACTTCATGCTCTGCATCTCGTGCAGAATCGCCGCGCTCACGATGAGGCGCATGTTCTTCTTGTCGTCAGCCGGGACGACATACCAGGGACAGTCTTCTGTGTCCGTCGTGCAGATGGCATCCTCATAAGCATGCTGGTACTCCTTCCAAAAACCACGCTCCTTCACATCGCCCTCCTCGAACTTCCAGTTCTTGCTCGGCGTGTCGATTCGCGCCAGGAAGCGCTTCTTCTGCTCCTCCTTCGACACATGGAGAAAGAACTTCACGATGCGTATGCCATTGCGGTGGCTGTAGGCCTCAAAATTGCGAATGTCCTTCAGCCGATCTGCAAAAAGCTTATCCACATTCTTCGTCGTCTTCGCCGGCAGTCTCTGGATCTTCGTCACGATCTCCGGGTGAACCCGGCAGACCAGCACCTCCTCATAGTAGCTGCGATTGAAAATGCCGATCCGTCCGCGCGGCGGCATCACCCTCGAAGTGCGCCAGAGAAAATCGTGATCGAGTTCATTATCCGTGGGGCGCTTGAAAGCATAACACTCCACGCCCTGCGTATTCACCCCGCTCATCACATGCTTGATTGTGCTGTCCTTTCCCGCGGCATCCATCGCTTGAAAAATCAGCAGCAGTCCCTGCCGATCCTGCGCATACATCTTCTGCTGCAAGTCATCGATCTCGATTCTGAATTGACCGATCAACTCCTCATAGTGTGCATCATCGCGGTAAAATTTGCTCCCCTTTGTCTTCGCCTTGGCGATTCGGAAAGGTTTGCCATCAGGCACACGGAAGTCGTCGAGTTCGATCTTGAGTTTCATGAGAGATAAAGAATGCCTCGCATCGTGCAGGATGGCAGCCATTCATGAAACACATTTCGTCCATGAAGTGGTGGCGACGACGGCCTGAAACTCGCAGCCGATCAATGCGTCGTAAGCCAGCTAAGCCACGGCATCACTGTCCGTCACAGGGCCCACATCCATGCTGTTCTCTGGCAAAGGATCATCTCGGCCGATCCCGGCCGCGTGCCAAAGCAGTCCCGCAGAGCCAATGAGAATCATCGAGGCGTGTTCCTGCAACTTGGCTCCCCACTCATGGAGCCAGTCAGTGACCTGATGTGGGTGGCGAAGTTATCGTCTGGGCATGAGTCGAGGTTAAAACAAAAAGGAGGCTGTTGCCAGCCTCCTTTGGGGAGTTTGAGGTAGAAGCCGGGCTGGAAAACCCGGCCTACACTCATGCCAGCGCTTTTGCGACGGCGTCGGCGGTGATGCCGAGTTCTTTGAAGACAGTGTTGCCGGGGGCGCTGATGCCAAAGCGGTCGATGCCGATGATCTGGCCCTGGGTGCCGACGTATTTCCACCAGAGACCGGAGACACCGGCTTCGATAGCGACGCGCTTGGTGCAGGCTGCTGGTAGGACGGACTCGCGATACGCGGCGTCTTGACGATCAAAGCGCTCGAAGCATGGGAGGCTGACGACGCGGACGCCGGGCTTGCCTTTGGTTCCTTCGACGGCCCACTGAACTTCAGAACCAGTGGCGATGACTATGGCCTCTAGTGGGGCAGTTTCCTTCACTAGGACATAACCACCTTTGAGCGTGCCTTCACGACGGGTCGCGGCGCTGGCTCCACCTTGATGCGGCAAATCCTGGCGGCTCAAGGCGAGCAGAGTGGGGCCATCAGCACGGCTGAAGGCAGCGGCAAAGGCAGCGGCGGCTTCTTCGGCATCGCCAGGGCGGATGACGTCGAGATTCGGGATGACGCGCAGGCCGCTGACGGTTTCCACAGGCTGATGCGTCGGGCCGTCTTCACCCACACCGACCGAGTCGTGAGTGAAGATGTAAGTCACGGGCAGTTTTGCCAGTGCTGCGAGGCGGATGCTCGGGCGGCAGTAGTCGGCAAAGACGAGGAAGGTGGCGCAGCTTCCGAGGAAGAGGCCGTCATAGGCGATGCCGTTGCAAATCGCACCCATGGCGTGCTCGCGGATGCCGAACCAAATGTTACGACCTGTTCGGTTGCTGGCGCTAAAATCACCACCACCAGTGATGTAGTTCTTCGTGGAGCCGAAAAGGTCGGCGCTGCCGGTGATAAGATTTGGCACGGCTTTCGCCAGATGATTGAGGATCTCGCCACCGCTGTTGCGCGTGGCGGCTTTGCCTTCAGACGGATATTCAGGGATAACTTTGAGCAGGTCTTCGGCGCTGAGGCTACCGTTGCGAGCAGCATCGAGTTCAGTAGCAAGCGCGGCATTGGCGGTGCTCCATGCGGCGAAGGTCGCACTCCACTCGGCATGAGCCGCAGCGCGCTTGGATTTGAGTTCAGCGAAGTAAGCTTTCACGGCATCGCTCACATAGAAATGCGTGCCTTCGGGGATGCCGAGACCTTTCTTGGCGGCATCAGCAAACTTAGCGCCGCCTTCACCGTGGCCCTTGGCGGTGCCTGCGACTTCGGGGATGCCTTTGCCGATGATGGTCTTGGCGATGATGATCGTGGGCTTACCATTGTCGCTCTTCTTAGCGGCAGCGACAGCAGCGCTCACGGCGTCGAGATCATGACCGTCGATGGTCACCGCATTCCAACCGATGGCCGTGTAGATCGCCTGTGTGTCTTCGCTCTGAGTGAGCTTTGCCATGGCGTCCAAAGTCACATCATTGGAGTCATAGATTACGATCAGATTATCGAGCTGATTGTGCGCGGCAAAAGCCACGGCTTCGCGAGCCACACCTTCCTGGAGACAGCCATCACCCGCGAGAGCGATGATGTGGTTGTCGATGATCTTGTGATCAGCCGTGTTGTACTTAGCTGCAGCCATCTTGCCGGAGAGCGCATAACCAACAGCATTGCCGATACCCTGCCCGAGAGGGCCGGTGGTGGACTCCACGCCTGGGGTTTCACGGAACTCGGGGTGACCCGGAGTGATGGAATGCAGCACGCGGAAATTTGAAACGTCATCAATCGTCACGGCATAGCCGCTGAGGTGCAGCCAGGAGTAGATGAACATGGAGCCGTGCCCTGCACTCAGAATGAAACGGTCGCGATTAAGCCATGTCGGATCGGCAGGATCGCATTGCAGGCTTTCGCCAAAAAGCACGGCACCGATTTCAGCGGAGCCTAGCGGCAGACCGAGATGGCCAGAGGAGCACTTGTGGACGGCGTCCATGGCGAGACCACGGGCTTCATTGGCGGCTTGGGCGAGGAGGGCATTATTCATGAGCAGGAGCAGGGATCTATGATTTGAATGAGGCGCAGGAGGCGGCCAGACGCAGGAGGCCTGTTCTTTACGGGAGCAGAGGTCGTTTTCAAGGCCGAAAAACGAAGCCGTGACAGTGCCCCTGCTCCTTGCATTCCCTGCGTTTGCTCCTAATCTGCGCGCCCTTTTTCCCCAAACCAAGAACACACCAACATGAGTAACCTGAAACACGTCGCCGTCGTCGGTGCCACCGGAGCGGTGGGAGTGGAAATGCTGCGCTGCCTCGAAGAGCGCGGATTCCCCGTCGGCCAACTCACCCTTCTCGCCAGCGCCCGCAGCGCCGGCAAGATCATGAAATTCAAAGGTGAGGACGTGACCATCAAGGAACTCACCGCCGACAGTTTCGCTGGGGTGGACATCGCCCTGTTTAGCGCCGGTGCTGGCATCTCGCGCGACTTCGCCCCACACGCGGTGAAAGCTGGTGCTGTGGTGGTGGATAACTCCTCCTACTTCCGTCAGGACCCCTCAGTCCCTCTCGTGGTGCCAGAGATCAATGCCGCCGATGTAAAGGGCCATCAGGGCATCCTCGCCAACCCAAACTGCACCACTGCGATCTCGCTCATGGCATTGTATCCGCTGCACCAAGCCTTCGGCGTGAAGCGCATCATCGCCAGCAGCTATCAAGCCGTCTCCGGCACCGGCGCGCAGGCCATTGAGGAACTCGCCAAGCAGTCCCGCGAATGGGCCAGCGAAAACCGCGCTTGGGATGCGGCTAAGCTCGACTCGAAGCCAACCGTCTATCCCCATCAGATCGCCTTCAATGCCATCCCACATGTCGATTCATTCCTCGAATCTGGTTATACGAAAGAAGAGATGAAGATGGAAAACGAAGGCCGCAAGATCATGCATCACCCGGACTTCCGCGCCTCCGTGACCTGCGTGCGCATTCCAGTCTTCCGCGCTCACAGCATCAGCATCAGCGCTGAATTTGAAAAGCCCGTCACTGTCGCCGCAGCCCGTGAAATCCTGAGTAAAGCTCCCGGCCTAGATGTGATCGACGATCCGGCTAACAAGCAGTACCCGCTCGCCCTCGACATCGCCGGTCGCGACAACTGCGCCGTCGGCCGTCTCCGCCTCGACTGCGCCCTGGACAATGGACTCTCCTTCTGGGTCGTCGGTGATCAGCTCCTCAAAGGAGCCGCGCTCAATGCGGTGCAAATCGCGGAGTGTCTGGTGTAATCCTCATTTCACAAACCTCTCAAAGTGCGCATAAGGTGACAGCCTGATGCGCACTTTGCTTTTTGCCTCGATCTTCGCAACCAGCCTCCTACACGCTGCCGATCCGGCCACGCTTTTCGGCAAAGTCATGTGCGGTTATCAGGGTTGGTTTGCCACGCCGACAGATGGCTCAAATCTCGGCTGGGTTCACTACGGTTTCAACAAGCCGGGGCAGTGCCACATCGACCTCTGGCCGGATGTCTCGGAGCTTGATGCCGATGAGCGATTCGACACGCCGCTGAAGCTTGCCAAGGGCACGGCGGCGCAGGTTCATAGCTCCGCGCATCCGAAGACGGTTCGTCGGCACTTCGAATGGATGAAGGAACATGGAATCGACGGTGTCTTCCTCCAGCGCTTCGGCACCGTATTGAAGGACAAACGCTTCCGCGCGCATCACGACACTGTTTTGCAGCATGTCCGCGATAGCGCCAAAGCGACGGGCCGCACTTGGTCCGTGATGTATGACCTCAGCGGACTCAAAGCAGGCGAACTCGAATCTGTGATCATGCAAGACTGGAAGCGACTGCGCACCGAGCTGCACATTCTCGATGATCCGACGTATCAACGCCATGCAGGCAAGCCCGTCGTCGCCGTCTGGGGCATCGGCTTCAATGATGGTCGCGACTACACACTTGATGAGAGTCACGCTCTGCTGCGCTTCCTGCATGACAATCCCGAGTTCGGCAAACTCACCGTCATGGCTGGCGTGCCCTGGCATTGGCGCACTCTGGAAGGCGATGCCACACGCGATCCAAAGCTGAACGAAGTGCTGCAAAGCGCGGACATCATCAGTCCCTGGGCCGTCGGTCGTTATCACTCGCCTGAGAATGCCACGCAGATGATTGGCAAAGTGCATGAAGCTGACGCTAAGTGGTGTCGCGAGCATGATCAGGATTACCTGCCTGTCGTGTTTCCCGGCTTCAGTTGGCGGAATCTGAGCAAGATGCGCGGAGTCGATGCCCCGCTGAATGCCATCCCACGACTCGGAGGAGAGTTCCTATGGAATCAGGCCAGCAAGCGCATCGCCGGCGGCAGTTCCATGCTCTACGTCGCCATGTTTGATGAACTGGATGAAGGCACCGCCATTTTCAAAACAACCTCCAATGCACCCATCGGCACCGACGGCTTCCTCACCGAACCTCAGTTGCCGTCCGATCATTACCTCTGGCTCACCGGCACTCTGGGTCGTGCTTTG
>CAMAQH010000010.1 GCA_945860295.1 Prosthecobacter debontii | reverse complement strand
CGGGCGACTCCGGTGGGCACGATATTGTAATCGTAAGCTGCCTGTGGTTCGGCGGTGGAGCCTTCATACGGATTGCCACCAGACTTGCCTTCGCGCTCGGCGAGGGCTTTGACGCCGTCTTCGAGCTCGTCTTCGAGTTCCTTTTGCAGCGTGGCAGAGCCTGCTTCGTCGAGCACGCCTGTCTGGGCGAGTTGCTGGCGGTAAATTGTGGCCGTGGAGGGATGTGCGGCGATGGAGCGCGCCATGTTTGGCTGGGTGAAAGCGGGTTCGTCCGTTTCATTATGGCCGTAGCGGCGATAACAAACGATGTCGATCACCACGTCACGGCTGAATTTTTGACGGAAGTCGAGCGCGAGCCGAGCAGCAGCGGCGACTTCCAGAGGGCAGTCACCATTCACATGGATGACGGGAGCGTCGATCATCTTGGCGACGTCGGTGCAGTAAGTCGAGGAGCGTGCGTCAACAGGGGAGGTTGTGAAACCGATCTGATTGTTCACCACGATATGGATCGTGCCGCCCGTGCGATAGCCGGGAAGTTGGGAGAGATTCAGCACCTCAGCCACCATGCCTTGACCAGCAAAGGCGGCGTCACCATGAAGCAATATCGGGATGACCTTTTTGCGATCCGTGTTGTCATCGAGGAAGCGCTGGCGAGCACGCGCCATGCCTTCCACGACCGGATCGACCGCTTCCAAATGGCTCGGATTTGGGGCGAGCATGACGGCCACTTTATTGCCACTGCGCGTCTCACGCACGGTTTCAAAGCCGAGGTGGTATTTCACATCGCCATCACCCGCGACCATGTTGGGCACATAGTTTTCACTGAACTCATAGAAGAGTGTTTCCAGCGGCTTGCGCAGGAAATTGGCTAGCACGCTGAGGCGACCACGGTGGGACATACCCATGATGATTTCCTGGCCACCCTGAGCTGCGAGACTTTCCAAAAGGGTCTCGAGCGCGACGAGAATGGACTCACCACCTTCGACCGAGAAACGCTTCTGACCGACGAAGCGACGATGCAGGAAGCGCTCAAAAGTTTCGGCTTCCATTAGCCAACGCAGGGTGTCGATCTGCGACTCATCAGTGGGTTTGGGTTCGGCGAGACGATTTTCGATTCGCTCCAGCAGCCAGTTCCTCACTTCAGGAGTCTGGATGTGCATGAACTCAAAGCCCACTTTACTCGAATAGACGCGGCGCAGATCTTCGAGCATCTCGTGCAGTTTCATGGCCTGACCGTTGCGGAACATCTGCGTCTGAACTTCGCTATCGAGATCGGCTTCAGTGAAGCCCAGGCCCTCCAATGTCAAAGCGGCAGTTTCAGGTCCAGTCGCGCTCAGCGGATCCAGATGAGCTGCACGGTGGCCGAGTGAGCGGAAAGCGAGCAGCGCATTGGTCACGCGCATGCGGAAGTTTAGCGTGGACTCAGAAAGTGTGGCACCTGCTGAAGCTGGTGCGGTGGACCGACTGCCGCGCTTGGCCAGTTCGGCTATTCCGAGTTCAAACCCTTCAAAGAAAGAAGCCCATGTTGTCTCGACCGATTGAGGGTCTTGTTTCCATTCGGTGTATTTGGAGTCGAGCAGGTCTTGGTTTGCGCGAAACGGCAGCGTGGCACTCATGATGATAGGGGGAGAGCAGAATGCGCCCTTTCGTTATGGATGCAACCCTGGAAAGGCAAGAAATCTGAAGGTCTTTGCCGATGCCGCTCGGACTTGCCCGTCCGAGCAGGATGCGCCAGAGATGGTCAAAGTCCCGACCATGAAATCTGTCCTTGCCATTCTCTGCCTTACGCTCGCCATCAATGTCCTTGCAGGTGAACCCTCAGGCCGTTGGAAAGCACCCTCCAAAGACGGGCGACCCTGGAAGCACGCAGGGACGGGTTTGAGTTTTCCCACGATGCTCGGTGGCTTTCGGCTGGCGGGCGAGTTTCAGTATGAGAAAGGCGGCTCATTCATACGCTATGAAAACCTGGAAGAGAGGGTGCGCGCCGACATCTTCTTTTTCCCAGTGGCAGTGAAGGCGGCTACTGTCGAAGAGCAGCAGCGGCTCATTTTACAAGAGATGGACAGCGTGACGACGGACTTTGATGCGATGTTGAAGCAGGGCCGCTACAAGAACCTCAGTATCGGCCCGCTCGGCGGTGGCTCGATTGATCTGTGGATGAAAGATGACGCGCCTCTCGCGGCCCGAGTCATAACGGCGACCCGCATCGGCCAGAATGACGATGGCGTGGTCGAGGCCGTGCTGAAGCAATGGGTAGGCATCACTTACTTTGAAAACCACCTCATCACCATACGCCAGATGCGCCCTGAAAGCACCGGAGATGCCGGAGAAGAAGGCTTCAAGAATTTCGGTGGCATGATCTTTCAAATCATCAAAGACCCCGCTCTGCGCGCGGACATCTCACGCATGATCGACCTGTATTTGGCTGATCCATTTTCCGATGACGGCGTCCAGGCCACAGGCGCCGTGCTTGCCTATCTGAAGCAGACACCCTTTTACCCGATCAGCATCCCCGAGTATCCCATCAGCGACTGGCTGGAGAACAGTAAAAAAGTCGCCCCCGGCACCGAAGGTCACCTGCTCAGCGCTTTCATGCTGGCCTCTGCCAAGGCTGCCTTTGCCGACGGTGATGCCGCTACCTGCTTGAAGGCTGGAGCCAAACAGTTCGCCCTCATTTACCGTCAACTCGCCGTTAAAAACCCACAGATCAAGCTCCCCGAGATCGAAGACTTCGCCGCCGCCACCGATTCAGGCCATGGTGGCGAGTGGCTCACCGAGCGAGCTGGCATCAAGCAGTAACAAATCTTCAGATGGATCATTTTCCCAACCTCGTTTCACTTTTTCAAATGCAGCGTTTTATCACTCTTATTTTCTTTCTTTGTTTCGGACTGGTCGCGCAGGCCGCTGACCGGCCGAATGTGCTATTCATTCTCTGCGATGACTTGCGGCCTGATGCGCTGGGTTGCTATGGGTCGAAGCATGTGAAGACGCCAAACATCGACCGGCTGGCGGCGGAGGGGGTGCGCTTCAAGAATACTTTTTGCACGACATCACTGTGCTCGCCGAGCCGGGCCTCCATCCTGAGTGGGGTGTATGCACACGCTCATGGAGTGACGAATAATTTCACAGAGTACCCGGCGCAGATGGCCTCATTTCCACAAACACTGCATGAGGCGGGCTACGCGACGGCCTACATTGGCAAGTATCACATGGGGGAGGAAAATGATGAACCGCGACCTGGCTTTGATTGGTTCGTGACGCACAAGGGGCAGGGCAAATACTTCGATACGGAATGGAATCTGAACGGCAAGAAGCGTGAGGTGGTTAAGGGCTACTACACGAGCGTGGTGACGGACATGACGCTGGATTGGCTGAAGCAACAAAAGGCGGAGAAGCCCTGGTGCATGTTCTTGGGCCACAAAGCGCCGCACAGCTTCTATACACCTGAGCCGAAGTATGAGCACAGCTTTGACGAAGTGCGTGTGCCTTATCCTGCCACAGCTTTTCAGCTCGATGACAAGCCAGCGTGGATCAAGCAACGCTCACCCACTTGGCATGGCATTTATGGGCCGCTTTTTGAATGGCGGAAGAAGTACCCTGATGATCGGCCTGAGGCGGTGAAGGACTTTGAAAACATGGTCCACGGTTACTGGGGCACAGTGCTGAGTGTGGACGACAGTGTGGCACGGTTACGTGAGTTTCTGGAGGAGACGAAGCAGCTCGAAAACACGATCATCGTCTTCATGGGAGACAATGGCCTGCTCGAAGGTGAGCACGGCATGGTGGACAAACGCACGGCTCATGAGGCAAGTCTGCGCATCCCTCTCGTGGTGCGTTTTCCCGCGCTGGGACAAGGCAAAGTGATCGACCCGCAAGTGCTGACGGTGGATATGGCACCCAGCGTGCTCGATCTCTGCGCGGTACCTGCTTTGTCAAAAATCCATGGCAAGTCATGGGTCAAGCTCGCGCAGGAAGGTGATGCTGAATGGCGCACGTCCTGGTTCTACCATTACAACTACGAAACGCAGTTCCCCTACACGCCGAACGTCCGCGCGATCCGCACGGACCGCTGGAAGTATATTCATTACCCGCATGGTGATGGTGGCCCTGACCGCCACATGGCCGAGCTTTACGATCTAAAAAGTGATCCTGGTGAAACGAAGAATCTAATCGGCAAAACGGAACTCGCAGGTCAGGTGACGGCGCTTCAAGCCGAACTCGCCAAGCTGATGCTCGCGACCGGTCTTGACGCCAACACCGATAAGATGCCGCTCGATGATGGGGTGAAGAGCGGCTTGCCTGACGCGAAGATTCGCTGAAGTGACTTGGTCAAAAAGGAAAGGCTGCTGGGGTTGTCGCGTTTGTTCCACGCCATGAACACCCGCCGCAACTTCCTCACCCAATCAGTCGCCGCATCTACCGGCGTTTTCTACATCGCTAAAACCTCTTGGGCGCAGAAAAGCCCGAGCGATACGGTGAACGTGGCTGTCATCGGCTTCGGTGGGCGTGGTGGCTCCCACATCAGCGGTTATCGGAAACTTAAAAACGAAGGCGTGCGCATCGCGGCCTTGTGTGATGTCGATACGAAGGTGCTCGGCAAAGGTGTGGATGCTTTTGATCAAGACAAACTCAAGGTCACTGGCTACACGGATCTGCGAAAGCTGCTGGACAATAAAGACATCGACGCGGTAAGCATCGCCACGCCAAATCATTGGCATGCACTGGCGACGATCTGGGCCGTGCAGGCAGGGAAGGATGTGTATGTCGAGAAGCCTGTCTCACATTGTGTTTGGGAAGGTCGGCAGATGGTCAAAGCCGCGCGCAAGTATTCCAAGATCGTGCAGACCGGTACGCAATCGCGCTCCAGCCGTAAAGGTATCGCCTCAGCGGTGAAATGGGTGCATGAGGGAAATCTCGGTAAGATCCTGCTTTCACGCGGCATGTGCTACAAACGCCGAGCCAGCATCGGCAAGTCAGAGCGCGAGCAACCTGTGCCGGACTCTGTGAATTTCGATCTGTGGTGTGGCCCTGCGCCCAAGGTGCCGCTCACGCGCAAGAAGCTGCACTATGACTGGCACTGGACCTGGAACTACGGCAATGGCGATCTCGGTAATCAGGGCATTCATCAGATGGACATCGCCCGCTGGTTTCTAGGTGAGATGGAGCTTTCCCCCAGCGTGTGGAGTGTCGGTGGTCGTCTGGGTTACGAAGACGATGGCGAAACGGCGAATACGCAGCTGATTTACCACGGCTATGAAAAGGCACCGATGATTTTTGAAGTGCGCGGCTTGCCAGAAAATAAGGACAGCAAGAACATGGACAAATTCAAAGGCGCGGGCGTCGGCGTTATTGTCGAGTGTGAGGGCGGTTACGTTGTGGTGCCGAATTACTCAGGGGCTATCGCGTATGATAAGGATGGCAAAGAGATCAAGAAGTTTGAAGGCAGTGACGACCACTTTAAAAACTTCATCAATGCCTGCCGCAGTCGCCGAGTGGATGATTTAAACGCTGACATTTTGGAGGGGCATCTTTCCAGCGCGCTCTGTCACACCGGCAATATTTCTTATCGCCTCGGCCAGAAAGAAAAGCCCGAAGCCATCCTCGAAAAAATCAAAGGCGACACCTTTGCGGCGGATACGTTTGAGCGCATGAAAGAGCATCTAGCGAAGAACGATGTCGATGTGAGTAAGGACAAACTCACGCTCGGTCCGGTGCTCAAAATGGACCCGAAGACTGAGCGCTTCATTGATCACGATGCGGCCAACGAGATGCTCAAAGACAAGTATCGGCCGCCCTTTGTCGTGCCGGATGAGGTGTGATATTTCTGTGAAGAAGATCAGTTCGAGGATTGCCCATGAAGCCGCGATCTCTCAGAATTAAACTTCATGGAACTTATTTCCGACCTACGACCTGAAGCTTTGATTGAGTCACCGCCTACATTGCCTTCAGAGAAGCCGGCGGGTCCTCGATTGGGCAGTGCTTTACTGGTGAGTGCGATCTTTTATGCGGTGACCATTGGCGTCACAATCCCGATCGTGATCGTGCTAATGGCAATGAAGAAACCGCTGGATCAGATCATGCTGGTGCTTGCAGGGCAGCTAGTGGCTTGGCCTGCGGCGATGCTGGCAGGAAGCCTGAACTGCAAGCGCCCGTGGCGTGAGTCATACGCGGTTCGTGGTTTTTCTTTAAGGCTGATTCCGGGAGTTATCATTGGCTGCTTTGGTCTGAGTTTTGTACTCAATCGACTAGCCTCAGCGATCCCGATGCCGAAGTCTTTTGAGATTATGTTCAAAGGCTTGGCAGACGGTGATCCGGTCCTGACTTTCTTGGTGATCTGTGTGATTGCACCAATTGCTGAAGAGCTGTTTTTTTCGCGGCTGGATGCTGCGCGGTTTTATGGCGAACTATTCTGCCAAGAAAGCGATCTGGCTGTCGGCGTTGATGTTTGCGCTCTTCCATCTGAATCCCTGGCAGGCCGTGGTGGCGCTGCCGTTGGGCTTGCTCTTTGGCTGGTTGCTTTGGCGCACGGGTTCACTGGCTCCGGGTATCATCGGGCACTTTGTAGTTAATTTTACCAACACTAAATTGATGCCGCCAGTCAGTGCTTTATTTGGTCATAATGCCGAGACTATCAAAGAGGCGACGCATCTGCCCTGGGATGTGGTCAGTGCTGGTGCTGCGCTTAGCGTCATAGGGATCGGCTGGCTGTGGCATGAGTTGTTTTGCCACGAACACCGCATGGTTGACTAGCTATGACGGTCCAATCGTAAGTCCAGTCGGGCATGGTGCAGGTGATGCCTAGTTCGGTGGAAAAGTCGCGACTACGGATGTTCTTGCCGTCGGAGACGTCTGGATGCCTGCGACACATTTGCCTTTTTTTGATTTGTGAAAAAGTGTGCCGAAATCGGCGTTTGTTCCGCATGAACGCCATGTGCCCCCTAACTCTCTTTGCTATACTTTGCCTAGCCAATGCTGCTCAGGCAGCCACGGATACATCGACCAAGTCTCGTCAAATCGACTCTATTCTGGAAGCGGATTGGAAGAAGAATAATCTCAAGGGGAATCCTGCTTCGGATGACAATACATTTGCTCGCCGCATCTATTTGGATGTCATCGGGCGCATTCCGACGACGCGTGAGGCTGAAGAGTTTCTGGCTTCCACTGACGCCGATAAGCGCGCTAAGCTAATCGACAAATTGCTAGCCTCTGAGGGTTACGCTCAGCATTTCTTTAACTACTGGGCGGATGTGCTGCGTGCTCAATCGAATGGCAATCAGACTGGCGCAATCACGGGTGCGGCCTATACAAACTTCATCAAACAGAGCCTTCGGGATAACAAACCTTACGATCATTTTGTGCGTGAGATGGTGGCCGCTCAGGGGAAGGCCTGGGACAATGGAGCCATCGGCTATTACATGCGCGATCGTGGGATGCCGCTGGATAATATGGCCAGCACAGTGCGAGTCTTTTTGGGCACGCGAGTGGAGTGTGCCCAGTGCCACAATCACCCTTTTGACAAGTGGTCGCAGATGCAGTTCTACAAAATGGCTGCCTTTACATATGGGGTCGAGACTCAGGACTACAATGGCGGCACGATGGGCGGTGTGCGTGATCTCTTGAAGGAAAAAGAAGATGTTGTGCGAGCCTCATTTAAAGAGCCGCAGCGCCCAAAATTCGTCAAAGGCATGGACAAAGCAGAGTATGCCAAGCTCGAAGAGAAATACCGATCCGAATCCAAAGAGGTGCAGAAAAAACGTGAGGAAGCCCGGCAGGTGATGCGTAAAGAGCAGCGCAACTATCAGGAGTCCATGAGAGACGTGAGCGACACGATGCGCTACACTAGTGCTAGTTCCCGTGAGCGCAAAGTGACGCTGCCGCATGACTATCAGTATGCGGATGCCAAGCCCAAGTCGGCGGTCGAGCCAGGCACTATGATGGGGCATGAGTGCATTACTCAGCCGGGAGAGACCCCGTTACAGGCCTATGCGCGTTGGATGACGAGCAAGGACAATCCTAGGTTTGCTACAGTCATCGTGAATCGGCTTTGGAAAAAGGCCTTTGGTCTAGCGCTGATCGAGCCGCTGGATGAACTGATGGATGCAACTGTGCCGATGATTCCTGAAATGCAGCAGCATCTGGAAAAGCTGATCGTGGACATGAAGTATGACATGAAGGGCTTCCTGCGCGTCATCTTGAATACCAGTGCCTATCAGCGCCAGGTCACTCGTGAAGATGTCGCTCCTGGAGTGGCCTATCATTTCACCGGCCCGCTGCTGCGCCGCATGACGGCCGAGCAGATGTGGGACTCCTTTGTGACCCTGATCAATCCAAGCCCAGACATGATCAATGCGGCAGCTCGTGAGCAGATCGATCAGCGCGTGCAGCAGGCTCGGAAGATCGCTGATGGTGTGGACTCGTTGACGCCAGAAGAAGCTCTCCGTGGCGTGAAGTTGGCGGCAGCAGTTTATGACAAGAATCGCGAGCGCACTGATGCCAAGCAGAAGCAATACCTCGAAGCGCGCACGGCTCAAAAAGAGATGCAGGAAAAAGCCGAAGCCATGAAAGGCGAAGAACGCAAAGTGGCCGATGCCAAGGTGGCTGAGCTCAGGAAGAAAGTGGATCAAATCCGCAGCGAGGTGAACACCATCCAGAATGAGGGACGCCGAGTCTCCACCGCTGAGATCATTGTTCCGGGTGAAAAGAAGCTCTATCAAAAAGTCACCGGCAAGCCTTTCCAAACGGTGTCGTTGAACACCAAGGGCGCTAGCAATGATGACTCCCCCTCCATGATGGCTGGCGAAGGCATGACAATGATGGCTTACGGGGTCAAAGCCGAGAAGGTAAGCATTCCTGGCTATGATCGGAAAGAGCAGACGCCTGAGGAAAAGAAGGCTGATGCCGACAAGCGCGAAGCTGCCTACAAGGAGGAAGCTCAGTTTTTCGGCATCCCAGAAAAGCAGATGAAGGACTACAGTCGTGCGCGCGCTGAGCAGTCACGCAATTGGCTGCGCTCAGCTGAAGTGGAAAGTCCTGCTCCGCGTGGTCACTACCTCCGCGAGTTTGGCCAGAGTGATCGCGAAACCATCGAAAACGCCAACAATGAAGCCAGTGTGCCACAGGCTCTTGCCCTCATGAATGGTCAACTCCTGCCGCAAATTCTGAGCAAATACAGCCAGCTCATGCTGACTCTCAGTAAGGCACCGTATCCCGATGATAAAGTCGATGCTGCTTACATGACGCTTCTCTCCCGCAAGCCAACCAGCAAAGAAAAGGCCACTTGGCTCAAGGCTCAGGACAGCAACCTGACCAGCATGGAAGACCTCGTCTTCTCTTTGCTCAATACCCAGCAGTTCATTTTCATTCAATAATAAAACCAACACCATCAGCCCACGATCATGAAACAAGAACTCACCTCCAAACTCCTCCGCTCCGCTGAAATCAGCCGCCGCGACTTTGCTGCCAAGACTGCTTCCTCGCTCCTTGGCGTCGGGATGCTAGGCAGCTCAATGACTAGCAAATCCTTCGCGGCCTTTGAGGGCTCTTCGAAGCTCAAACAGGTGGCCACGGCAAAGAACGTCATTTATCTCTACATGAGTGGCGGTCAGTCCCACATGGATACTTGGGATCCAAAGGAAGGTGCAGCGACAGGTGGCCCGACCAAAGCAATTAAGACCAGCGCAGATGGTGTCCGTATCGCTGAGAATCTGCCACTGACCGCGAAGCAGATGCATCACGGCACCGTGATCAACTCGCTGTCTTCAACTCAGGGCGCGCACGAGCAGGGCAACTACATGATGCACACCAGCTATGAGATGCGCGGCACCATTCGCCATCCTGCGATGGGCGCTTGGCTGAATGTCTTTCAAGGCGGTGGCAACAGCACGCTGCCCAACTTTGTTTTCATTGGCAATGACAGTCGTCATCCAGGCGCTGGCTTCTTCCCAGCCGCCAATAGCCCACTTTACGTCAACAATCCGGAGAACGGCCTGAAGAATGTCAAATCCAGTGTGCCTGAGGACAAATTCCAAGCTCGCATGAAGCTGGCGGACGAACTCGATACAGACTTCCGCACAACTTTTGCTCACCGCAATGTGAAGGCCTATGCGGAAATGTATGACGACGCGATCGCGATGATGAAGTCGGAAGATCTCAAAGCCTTTGATCTCACTGAAGAGCCAGCCGATCTGCGCAGCGCCTATGGTCGTGAAGCCTTCGGCCAAGGTTGCCTGCTCGCTCGTCGTCTAGTAGAGCGTGGTGTGCGTTTTGTCGAAGTTTCGCTTGGTGGATGGGATACACACAATGCTAACTTCGTCCGCGTGCCTGAGCTTTGCGAAACGCTCGACAAGGGCCTAGCTACCCTAGTCGCCGATCTTCACAATCGTGGATTGCTGAATGACACTCTGATCGTCCTGACCTCAGAGTTTGGCCGCACGCCAGACATCAATCAGAACGTCGGTCGCGACCATTACCCAAAAGCCTTCTCAGCAGTCATGTTTGGCGGTGGCGTTAAAGGTGGCTTCACCTATGGCAAGACCGACAGTGAAGGCCGTGAGGTCATCGAAGATAAGGTCAAGATCCAGGACATGAATGCATCCATCGCCTTCGCCCTCGGTTTGCCGCTTGATCAGGTCATCTACAGCCCCAGCAAGCGCCCGTTCACCATTGCGGATAAAGGCCAACCGTTAACAGGTGTGTTTGCGTGATCTGAAAACCTCCATACCCCTAACTTGGGCAACTCCTGAATAGATTTGGAGTTGCCCTTTTTATGTTTTAAAGCGCGCTGTATGAGGCAGTAAACACAGATGGTTTGGCATTGTGAAGAAGAGGTTAAACGAAATGCTTAGAAGCAGTCTTATATCGTTCGAATTCTCTCAGGTAAGCCGCACAAAGGTATCATCAATTGGCATTTTGAAGGGGGGTAGAGGGTGGGAGAGTTCTTCACAGTTCCTATTTCCAACGGAGACGGATCGCGTGTGATAAGGATGATTGTTTACGGTGAAAAAAGGACTTGTTGAGGCTGGTGGATGCTTGCGTTTACTGGAGCCATAAACCTTTAAAACAGAAGGAATAACATCGTGAATGTGTAGACTTAAGGAGCGTCACTTTAGGTTTCTAAAGCGTTCTGCTGATTGAAGTCGAAAGTGACGTTTTCGTTTCGTTCCTCAACAGTGTGGGGCACGTTCCACAGCCTCAATCGCTTGGCCGGCTGGCCTGCGAGATTGGCCCCAAGTGCCAAAACATGCCTCGCGTAAAATCAATCTCTTGAGTTGCTCTTTTCGTTGTGAATAACCTGTGAATTAGTGTCGAAAAGTCGGTGCCTAGTGGTGAGAAACTAGGGGAGACTAAGGCGAAGTGCCCCTACTCAGACAAACCGAGTTCGAATAGGCTTTGTCGCAGCCGCTGAATCTGACCTAAATCGTGCGCGGCAGAGACTGTGATTCGCAGTCGGGCGCTGCCACGGGCTACGGTGGGGTAACGGATGGCTGGGATGAGAAAGCCTGATTCACGAAGACGCGCACTGGCTGCCATAGCGTGGTTTTCATCGCCGATGATGCGTGGCACGATGGCGCTGACGAAACTGTCGCCTGGACTCAACTGACGCACATTTTCTCGCAGTGCCTGCCTACGGCGATCTCCCTCTGAGCTGGCGACGATGTCTAAGGCGATCCGTGCGGCATGGGCAAGGCAGGGCAGGGGAGCGGTGGAGTAGATGAGGCTGCGGGCACGGTTGATCAGGAGGTCGATCACCTGCCGCGATGCCGCCAAGTAGCCGCCGCTGAGGCCCAGGGCCTTACTTAGCGTGCCCATTTGAAGATCCACCCGCCCTGAAAGCCCGAGCGCAGCGGACAGTCCGCGTCCCTGCGGCCCGATGACTCCGACGGCGTGGGCTTCATCCAGCAGTAGCCAGGCACCGTGGCGCTCTTTTAACTCCACGATCTCAGCCAGTGGGCAGGCATCTCCATCCATGCTAAAAATCGCCTCTGTGACCACCAGCACGCGGCCCTGGGCTGTCTCCAGTAGCTTGCTCAGTTTGCCCAGATGATTGTGTGGGAAGACGCGGATCGTCGCCCCGCTCAGACGCGCAGCATCGACGAGGCAAGCGTGGCTGAGTTTATCCAAAATGATCGTGTCACCCTTGCCGACGAGCGCCGGTATCGTGCCGAGTGCCACAGCGTAGCCACTGCTGAAAGTCAAAGCGGCCTCAGTCTGCTTAAAGGCTGCTAGGGCGGCCTCAAGCTCCACATGCGGCTTCAGCGTGCCACATACGAGTCTGGAAGAACCTGAACCCGCACCATAGAGCTGCACACCTTTACGCAGTGCTTCATGCAAGACTTCCGAGGCCGTGAGTCCGAGGTAATCGTTTGAGGAGAAATTGATCAGCTCACAGCCATCGACATGCACCAGCGGCCCCTGCTTTGAGTCGAGTGTACGCAGCTCACGCCAGAGGCCATCAGCGCGTAATTGGTTAGTTTGAGACGGGATATCCCAGCTCATTCCTTCAGCCTCCGTTCTACGATCTCATCTTTCTCCACACCGAGCGCCAAAGCCTTTTGATAGTGGCGTTTGGCCAGCTCGATGCTTGGTGGTTTTTGGTCCACATAAAGCAGGGCCAGATTGAAATGAGCGATGCCATACTTCGGATTCAGTTCGATGGCGCGTTGCAGTTCGGATTCAGCGGAACTGTTCCATCCTAGATTGCGTGTCGTGATCGCTAAGTAGTTGTGCGCATGGGCATCTGTCGGGTCTTCGTGGATCGCACGGGTGAACATCGACATCGCTAAATAAGTGTCGCCTTTGGCCGAATGCAGCAGGCCGAGAGCATTCCAAGATTGTACGAGGGACGAATGGTAAAGCACCGACTTCTCAAAGCACTCGACCGCTTCCCTCACATGACCTGACTGCTGCTCCACCGCCCCCAGATTGGCCCAAGCCAGTGCATTCTCCGGGTCTAGTTTCAGCATCTCTTGGTAGGCTGATCGTGCAGTGCCCCAGTCTTTTTTGCCAAAGGCTTCCGCCGCTTTTTTGGAAAGGATCATCGTGTCAGGCGGCAGCGTACCACCAGGGCCAATCGGCACACGCTGCAATGGCGGCGTGAAGTCCTGAGCTAGGAGCGCCGATGGAAGAACCAGAGAGAAGAAGAGGAGGAGCAAGCGAATCACAGCCCCGATTGTCAGCCAAAGAAGGCGCTGCGCCAAGTCCGGTAATCAATTCTTGAGCCTAACCAAATTGGCCCAGAAAAGTGTTTGCAAAGTCGTGTGTTCGCGCGAACAGAGTTCACATGAGCGGAGCACCCATCAAACTCACCGACCGTCAGCGCGAACTGCTGGAATACCTGCGTCAGCACCAACGTGAACAAGGCGTCATGCCGAGCACGCGCGACATCCAGCGGCACTTCGGCTTCTCCAGCCAGACCGCCGCCATGAGCCACCTGCGGGCTCTTGAGAAAAAAGGCGTCATTCAGCGCCACCCGCACAAAGCCCGTGCCGTCGTCTTCCCAGAGGATCTGGAGCGCGGGGAGATCGTGGACATCCCCGTCTATGGCAGCATCGCCGCCGGTTACGCTGAAATGCAGCAGCAGCACGCTGACAGCTCCATCACGGTCGATGCCGCTACCCTCGGGCTGAGTCGGAACTCCCGTGCCTTCGCCCTGAAAGTCCGTGGCGAGTCCATGATCGGTGCCAACATCTGCTCGGGTGACATCGTCATCCTCGAAGTTCGCGAACCGCGACCGCGTGACGTCGTCGCTGCGCTCATTGATGGCGAGACGACCCTCAAGCGCTACGTCGTTGAAAATGGACGCCCCTTTCTTCACGCCGAGAATCCATCCTATCCCGATCTCATTCCCGCCCAGGAACTCGTCATCCAGGGCGTCATGCAGACTCTGATCCGCCGGGTGAATTGAGGATCAGAGTGGAGTGTCAATGCAGGTTCTTTTGATCGAAAAGGGTCCGCAGACGCCGTGTGCGGGGGATTGAAAGCTAGTGCGGGCTATCCTCCGCCCGCCGGGTTCAGTCAGCACATTAGGGCGTTGATGCTGTCCACCTACGGGGCAAGGCTAAATGGCCGTTTTCCCGGCTCGGACGGCTCGCCGAGGCTGCACTCAGGCCGGCCGGTTTTGTCGTTCCGCAGAATGAAACTACATTCGTGTAGCGTGATTTTGTTAGACCACAGTGCGGCGTTGCGCTCGTGCAGTGTGATTCAGGAAGACTCCGGCTCTCGGTTCCACGCTCCCAGATTCCGCTTGAAAGCGATGCTCCGAACGCGGGGACGACGCTGGATCAGACGTTCGGACGGCGGCTTCAGACGGTTCAGGGAAAGGGTGGATCAGCCTGCAAAAGTCTTGCCGCATCTAGAAAACCCGCCAGACTCAGGGCATCAATTCGCGGCGGCTGAAGAGCCTGCCAGTTGTAGCGTCATGCGCATTGAAACTCCTCACGGTTTCACCCTCACTCATGAAAACTTTCTGTTGCCGACTCCTTGCCATTCTATTCTCAGCCACCGCGCAGGCACAGACTCCTGCAAGCACGCCGCAGGAAACCAAGCCCATCCCCTTCGCTGATCTGGGGGTCACGGCCACTGCTGATTACAAGGGCGACGCTTTAGGTATTACAGCCAGCGCATATGGGGCACGACTGCACACTGGCTTCCAAAAGCTCGCAGGCACCGTCACCCGTGAAGGCCTCCGACTCGACTCCACGGAGGCGGAGGGTGGCGGCTTGACTCTCACCGCAAGTTCCATCGGCCGGAATGACGCCCTACAGCCTTCATCCTTCACCCTTCTGCCTTTTGTCGGTACCGTCTCGATTGAAGAAAAGCTCGTGCGCTGGACACGTCCGGGTATGGTCGAGGAATACTCCGTGAGTGCCGACGGCGTGCGGCAGGACTTCATCGTGACTACAGCGCCAGCGGGCACTGGCGAACTGAGCGTCGAGCTAGCCCTCAGCGGCGCACGTGCCGAGGCCCTAGGTGAAGGAGTGAAGCTCACACTTACAAGCTCCGGTCGAGAACTGGCCTATGCGCGGCTGCGAGTGGCGGATGCTACCGGTCGCTCTCTAACCGCTCACCTCCATGTGCTCGCCCCCGAACGCTTGGCCGTGCGCGTGCAGGATGCCGGTGCCGTTTATCCCATTCGCATTGATCCGACCTTTAGCGACGCCGATTGGGTGAGCCTGAATCCTAGCATCTCTGGGACCAATACGAATTGGAATGGCTATGCTGGAGTGTTGGCGATGGTCGTGGACAGTAGCGGCAATCTTTATATTGGCGGCAGCTTCTCTGTCATCGTCAACGTGGCGGCCAACGGCATCGCAAAATGGAACGGCAGCGAGTGGTCAACCCTTGGAACGGGTATGAACAGTTACGTCAATACGCTGACGGTGAGCGGCAACGACCTTTACGCCGGAGGCAACTTCACCACGGCGGGAGGCACGCCCGCCAACCGCATCGCGAAATGGAACGGCAGCGAGTGGTCGGCCCTCGGCATGGGGATGAACGACGATGTTAATGCGCTAGCGCTGATCGGCAACGACCTCTACGCGGGAGGTAACTTCACCACGGCGGGAGGCACGCCCGCCAACCGCATCGCGAAATGGAACGGCAGCGAGTGGTCGACACTCCGCAGGGGAATAAACGGCCGCGTCAAGGCGCTGGCGGTGATCGGCAGCACCCTCTACGCCGGAGGCCTCTTCACCACGGCTGATCTCGAGACGGCCAAAGGCATCGCCAAATGGACTGGCACACAATGGTTGGCCCTCGGCGAAGGGATGATAAAAAACCATAACTTCATTGAGCTGGCGGCAGTCAATGCACTAGCGGTGATCGGCAACGACCTTTACGCTGGAGGCTCTTTCCGCTCGGCGGGCGGAACGGCGGCCAAGTACATCGCCAAATGGAATGGCACCGCGTGGTCGGCTCTCGGTGACGGGATGGACAACGACGTCAATGCGCTAGCGGTGATCGGCAACGAGCTTTACGCCGGAGGCTCCTTCACCACAGCGGGAGGCACGGCGGGAGGCCCGCCCGCCAACCACATCGCGAAATGGAACGGTAGCGAGTGGTCTGCCCTCGTTACGGACATGAACGATGTGGGGATGAACAGTTACGTCAGTGCGCTAGCGGTGATCGGCAACGACCTTTACGCCGGAGGCTTCTTCACCACGGCAGGCGGAGTGGCTGCCAACGGCATCGCAAAATGGAACGGCAACGCGTGGTCGGCCTTTGGTTCGGGGTTGGACGCGACCGTCAATGCGCTAGCGGTGAGCGGCAATGACCTTTACGCCGGAGGTTACTTCACCATGGCAGGAGGCACGCCGGCCAATCGCATCGCGAAATGGAATGGCAGCGTATGGTCGCCCCTCGGCTCGGGGTTGGACGGGACCGTCAATGCGCTGGCGGTGATCGGTAATGACCTTTACGCTGGAGGCGTCTTCACTAATGCGGGAGGCACATCCGCCAACCGCATCGCGAAATGGAATGGCAGCGTGTGGTCGCCCCTCGGATCGGGTATGAACGACGGCGTCAGTGCGCTGGCGGTGAGCGGCAACGACCTTTATGCCGGAGGCGACTTCACCACGGCGGGCGGCGGGCGGGCCTACTACATGGCCCAATGGAACGGAAATGGGTGGTCGGGCCTCAGCGCGGGTATGAACAACGGCGTCTATGCGCTAGCGGTGAACGGCAACGACCTTTACGCCGGAGGTTACTTCACCTTGGCCGGAGGCAGGCCGGCCAATCGCATCGCGAAATGGAATGGCAGCACATGGTCTGCCCTCGGTATGGGGATGAACGACGGCGTCTATGCGCTGGCGGTAAGTGGCAACGACCTCTACGCCGGCGGTTACTTCAACACGGCAGGTGACGGGGCGGCCAATCGCATCGCCAAGTGGAACGGCAGCGCGTGGTCTGCCCTCGGTATGGGGATGAACGATAACGTCAATGCGCTAACCATAGACAGAACCGGCCATCTCTATCTTGGCGGGGTCTTCACCGTTGTCGGCACCATCGTTTCTCCCTTCATCGCCCAAGCCAATATAACTTTCCCAACCGTCACCGCCATATACCCAACCAGTGGCACAACTCTCGGAGGCACCAACGTCACCATTACCGGGACCAACCTGAGCGGAGCCAGTGCAGTCACCATCGGCGGCGTAGCCGCGACGAATGTCGTAGTCGTCGATTCCACAAGAATTACTGCCACCACCCCAGCTAATACCCAAGGAACTGCAAGTGTTCTAGCCACCACCCCAGACGGCACCAATGTGGCGAACATGCTTTATACTTATGTTATGCCCGACATCGCCGTGACGCATGCCAGTCCACTGATCGATGGCGCGGACAGCGTGCAATTTGGCGCGACGCTGGGCGTAAAAAATGAGCCGCTTACATTTGCTATCACCAATACTGGTTCCGCTGATCTGACCAGTCTCGAGGTGACCAAGGACGGACCTGATGCCGCTCTCTTCAGTGTAAGCTCGATCAGCGCAACGAGTATTCCCGTTGGCTCTGGAACATCCATCTTCACTGTGACCTTTTCTCCAAAAAGTGGTGGGGTGAAAACGGCTGCACTGCATATCGCCAGCAACGTGAATGGTGCGAAGAATCCTTTCGACATCGCCATTACCGGCACTGGGCGTAATGCCAGCCAAGCAGCGCAAACTCTTTTCTTCACACCGCCTTCCAAGCTTTATTTGGCTGAGAGTTCATTCACTCTCACTGCCAGTAGCAGCTCTGGACTGCCAGTTGTTTACACGGTGCTCTCTGGCCCTGCCAACGTGTCGGGGAACGTTTTAAACCTCACTGGCGCGGGCACTGTGAAGCTGCGCGCGACTCAAACGGGGAATGCGGACTACCTGGCTGCCACTCCCGTAGAGCGAACGATCACCGTCGCCGCGAACCCAACGACACTGACGCTGACGAATCTAAGCCAGATTTATGCCGGCACGCCCCGCCCGATCACTGTGCTGGGAGCCACGGGTGCGGCGGATGTGACTTACAAGATAGGGCTGAACTATGTCTCCGAAGCACCCATCAACGTCGGTTCTTATCCAGTGAAGGCGGTGGTGGTTGGCAGCAGCGCCAAGACCGGCACACTCATCATCAGCAAAGCGCCGCTGTTTGTGCAGCCGGATGATCAGCGCAAGTTCGCCGGGCAGGTAAATCCGGTGCTTGGGTTTGGTTACAGAGGCTTCCTCGGCGGCGACATCGCCGTGAACTCGGTGAGCAAGGCACCCGTAATCGCCACGACGGCTACGGCCACCAGCCCTGGCGGCCTTTACCCGATCACCGCTAGTCTCGGCACCGCAGCTAACTACATTTTCGTCTATCTCAGCGGCACGATGAAGGTGGAGAGTTTTGCCGGTAACTACGAAGCCCTGCTCGTGGATGGAGACCCCATCCCGGTGGGCAAGCTGAGCATCACGGTAGCTGCGACGAGCAAGACATTTACCGCGAAGCTCGCCACGGCCACTGAGACCAGCGTCGTGTCTTTCGTCAGCAGTAACCTCATTACTGTCGGCGAACAAGCCACAGGCACCGCCACGACCCTCGTCGGCACCGGTAAGATCCCTTACCGCATCGACTTTACCCTGCCGACATCTGGCAACGTGACCGCCAGCGCCACACGCAGCAGCTTGCCACTCGGCAGTGCCGCTGATGGTCGTAAACTTAGCACCGCAACGGTCGCCTATGCCGGGGCACACACGGCCGTGCTGGAGCCTGCGACTCCCACTGGCAGCACTGTGCCCGCAGGGGCTGGCTGGGCCACGGCGAGAATCAGCACCACAGGCGTTATCACTCTCACAGGCAAACTCGGCGATGGCACGGGTTTTACTAGTGCGCTGAGCCCTGATGATTTGAGTAACCCTGGCTATCGGCTCTTCGTGCAGCCTTACATCACCGCGCGCACGCATTCCTTCCTTGCGGGTAGTTTCACTCTCGCCGAGCATCCCATCCCTGGCCGACGCTACCTCGCGCAGTCCAGCCTCACTTGGAAGAAGACCAAGCTAGACACGGATAGCTCCTATCGCACAACCTTCGGCACCGTGAACACCGTGCTCATGATTGATCCCTGGCTGGAGCCGAAGACTACCGTGCCAACGTTCACGCTCGCTCAGCGCCTCGGTTTGACCGGCACCAGCTTCGGCGTCAGTCACAGCGCCACGGGCAGTGCCTCACAATCCAGCCTGCCGACGCGACTCGCGCTGAGCACAGCGAACGCAGTCAGCGTGCTCACTCCTGCAGCGAACCTGACGAAGTGGAAAACGCTCACCTTTGTGCCAAAAACCGGCACCATCACCGGCAGCTTTGAGCTGACCGATGCCATCAAACGCACCGTCACCTTCAGCGGCATTCTCCGCCAACCGGCGACGCTCCCCGACACGCTCATCGGCGAAGGCCACTACCTGCTGCCTCCGCTCGTCGGCACCGAAAAAACCACTGGCGAGGTGATGTTCACGAGACCGTGATCGCAGCTTTGGTTACAGGATGACAAGATGGGCAGGATTTACAGAATGGTTTCTGACCTGTTCATCATGATCATCCTGTAACTCACGGCTCTCTTTCGCCTGACCTTCACGTCGCTTGACCAAATCACGCCGCTCCGCACGTTCGTTGCCTGTCCAGTCTCGGACACATCAACCCACCTATCATTACCATGAGCCAAATCGTTCCTCTCATCTCTTCCGGCATTGCCGGTCCTCTCGGCGTGCTGCATCTGCCACGCCTCTGGCAGAAAGCGTCCCTGGATGCTGCTGGCAAACTCCACGCTGATTATCCTGGCATCGGCTGCGGCTATGACCAGATGACGCTCGACGCGCTGGGCATCAACATTGAAACCTTCCGCACCTTCATCGCCACGAAGCCGACCTATGTGCAGCTCGAAGCCTGGGTGAAAGCCCAGCCCGGTGTGAAGTTGACCATGGCGGATAAGTACAAGCACAACCAGTCCATCATGGGCTACATCCACGATGACGCCACCCGCGCTAGCATCCTCGCGGCGGTTGGACTCACCGAAGACGGTGGCTGCAATCCTGGTGCCGTCGATCTCAACAACCTCGACGACTGGCAGACTTTCTACAGCGCTGAGATCAAGTAAGCACTTCGGTTCATCCCTTGAGAGCGCAAAGATAAAACTTATCTTTGCGCTCTCTTCGTTTGATGGTCTGGCTCCCGACTAACTACCAGCGGTTTACCGTTGTTTAGGCTCGCTGCGCGAGCGTTGACGGTTGTTTACAGTCGATTTCTCAGAAGGTGCTATCGAGATTGGTTTCCATCAAACAACCGTCAACAATCGTCAACCACTGTAAACAATCGTAAACTTCTGGCCGCGCCCCAAGTTACTCTCCGTTCCACACTCCTGCGAAGCGGCGTTCCGTGCTCTCAACTCTCAACTAACGACTCTCACCCCTGTCTCAATGAACCTCACCCACACCGACGACCAAGGCCGCGCCAGCATGGTGGATGTTTCTGCCAAGCCTGCGCTGACTCGTGAAGCTGTCGCGACAGGGCGCATTCTCCTGCAAAGCAGCACGCTCGACCTCATCCGCCAGAACGGCCTGAAGAAAGGTGATGTGCTCGCCGTGGCGCGAATTGCTGCGATCCAGGCGGCGAAGCAGACACAGCTGCTCATCCCGCTCTGCCATCAGATTCCACTGAGCAAAGTAGCCGTGGAGTTTGAGTTGCAAGCCGATGGCATCCTCATCACGGCCACCACCAAGACTGTCGCGCAAACGGGTGTCGAGATGGAAGCACTGACTGCTGTCTCACTCGCCGCATTAACCATCTATGACATGTGCAAGGCCGTGGATAAAACGATGACCATCACGGAGGTGCATCTCGTCTCGAAGACCAAGGTCGCAGTGCCACCTGCAGCAGCGGATTGAAACCTGTCACGCCGCTCCCTTTCCATCATGCTCACTGAAACCGAAGCCCGTCAGCGCGTCCTGGCTGCCATCACGCCGGGGCCGATGCAGGATCTGCCACTGCTCGCATCTCTCGGACGTTTTGCCGCTCGTGATCTCATCGCCTGCGTGCCGATTCCGAGCTTCGATAACTCGATGATGGATGGCTACGCACTGCACGCTGCTGATAGCGCGGGCACGAGTCCATTGACCGTGAGTGGGGAGCAACCTGCGGGGATTGATCTGCATCGGCATTGTGCGCTAGGGCAGGCCATTCGCATCTTCACAGGTGCTCCGATGCCGACGGGTGCGGATGCCGTCATCATGCAGGAAGATGTGGATCGCGAGGGCGACACGATCCTGTGTCGCGAGCCTGTCGAGCCGGGTGAAAATATCCGCCGCACTGGCGCTGATCTTTGTGTCGGTCAGATCATGCTGCGCCGTGGTGAGGCGATCAAAGCAGGGCGGCTCGGACTGCTGGCCTCTCAGGGACTCGCCACGGTTCCTGTTCATGCCACACCCTGCATCACCGTTCTGAGTTCTGGAGATGAACTCATCCACGCTGGCAGTGGTCCTTTGCAGTCTGGCCAGATCTACAACAGCAACGGCGTCATGCTCCAAGGCATGCTGGCAGAACTCGGCATCCAACAAACGCAGGCCGTGCATTGTCGGGATGATCTTCAGGCCACCGTGTCGTTGCTTCATGATCTCATCCAGACGCAGGACATCATCATCCTCAGCGGCGGCGTCTCTGTCGGTGATCATGATCAGATCAAGCCCGCGCTGCTTCAGCTCGGCATCTCACCCGATTTATGGCGAGTGAAGGTAAAGCCTGGGAAGCCCTTCCTGTTTGCCAAAACCACGCGTGCTAACGATGGGCAGCCCGTCTTCATCTTTGGTCTGCCAGGGAATCCAGTGTCGTCCTTTGTGACCTTCCAGCTTTTCGTTAGGCCCGCACTGCTGCACTGGATGGGCGCAGCCGATGTCGCTCCACCGAGTGTGCCTGTGCGTGTCTCGACCGACTTGAGTAATGATGGCAATCGCCCCCATTACCTGCGCGGACGGGTACGTGACGGAGTGTTTCAAACGCAGGGACTCCAGCAAAGCCACGCGCTGTTTGCGCTCAGTCAGGCCAATGCCCTGCTACGACTAGCCGAAGGCCAAACGCTGGCCGCAGGAGATGTAGCGGATGCTTTGCTGCTGTGAGCTAAGCAAGAATATCCTTCACCACATGGCCGGCGACGTCGGTGAGGCGGAAGTCGCGACCGGCGTAGCGGTAGGTGAGCTTCTCGTGATCCATGCCGAGAATATGCATCATCGTTGCGTGCAGATCGTGGATGTGGACTTTGTTTTCCGTGGCGAAGTAGCCGTAGTCGTCCGTGGCTCCATAAGCGGTGCCAGGCTTCACACCGCCACCGGCCATCCACATCGTAAAACCTTCGGGATTGTGATCGCGCCCATCGGCGGTGCCTTGAGCCACAGGCGTGCGGCCAAACTCACCGCCCCAGAGCACCAGCGTGTCTTCCAGCAGGCCGCGTGATTTCAGATCATGCAGCAGTCCGGCGATTGGCTTGTCCACCTCAGCAGCATTCTTGGTGTGGCCTTTGATGAGATCTCCATGCTGATCCCACTGCACATTCGAGTCGCTGTGTGTCACCTGGATGAAGCGCACGCCGCGCTCGGCAAAGCGCCGCGCCATAAGACACTGGCGACCGAAGTTCGTCGTCACGGGGTCGTCGAGTCCGTAGAGCTTGCGCGTGGCCTCTGACTCACCGCTCAGATCTTGCAGCTCGGGCATCGTCGTCTGCATGCGGTAGGCTAGCTCAAAGGAATTGATGCGTGCCTCAAGCATTGAGGCGGCACTGGACTCGGCGAGGTGGTCGCGGTTCTGACTGGCCGCGAGTTCGAGTTGCAGACGTTGCAGTGCAGGGGAGGTTCGCGCGTTGGCGATGTTTTTCACCACGGCCTGAGTCGATGGCACGCTGGCATTGCCGAGAGGTGTGCCCTGGCACCAGGCGGGCAGAAAAGCCGCGCCCCAGTTGTTCACGCCGCCATGCGCGAGTGTCGGACAGATCGTGACAAAAGCGGGCAGGTCGGCGTTCTCCGTGCCGAGTCCATAAGTGATCCATGAACCCATGCTCGGCCGCACCTGCACATCGCTTCCTGTGTGGAGTTTGAGCAGAGCGCCGCCGTGCGCTGGGTTCGTGCCGTGCAGGGAGCGGATGATGCAGAGATCGTCCACACACTTCGCCACATGCGGGAAGAGGGAACTCACGGGTAGGCCGCTTTCGCCATACTGCTTAAATTTCCAGGGTGACTTTAGCAGCGTCGTGGTTTTGGCAAAAGTCACGCGTGGAAGCGCAAAGGGCAGTGGCTTGCCATGATCGCGATCCAGCAGCGGCTTCGGATCAAAGGTATCCACATGCGAGGGACCACCCTTCATGAAGAGAAAGATCACTCGCTTCGCCCGGGCCGGAAAATGCGGCTTCTTCGCTAGGAGCGGATTAGTCATCACTGGCTCTGCCTGCAACAAGCCACGCAGGGCCATCATGCCGAAGCCTGAGGCACTGCTTTGCAGTAGATAGCGTCTGGAGAGATTCATTGCGGAGAACTACGCCTGACTCAGCGTGGCTCTCTCACTCAATGCACGCCGATGTCGGCCAGATAGCGCTCAGCTTCCAGAGCTGCGGCACAGCCCTGACCGGCTGCCGTGATCGCTTGGCGATAGACGTGATCCGCCACGTCACCTGCAGCGAAGAGGCCTTCGGTCTTGGTATGCGTGCCTTTGGTTTGCAGGATGTAGCCGTTCTCATCGGTATCCACCAAATCACCCAGGAAAGCCCCATTAGGCACATGACCGATGGCGACAAAGACGCACTTTAGATCCAGTTCCGTCTTCTCGCCCGTGACCAGATTTTCCAGCATCACGGCGCGCATCTCACCTTTTTCATCGGTCAGGTATTCGCAAACAGTGCTGTTCCAGACAGGCTTGATTTTCGGGTTCGCGAGCGCGCGATCCGCCATAATCTTCGACGCGCGCAGGCTGTCGCGACGATGGATCAGATACACCGTGCTGGCAAACTTCGTTAGGAAGCTGGCTTCTTCACAAGCGCTGTCACCACCGCCGATCACGCAGACCGGCACATTGCGGTAGAAAGCCCCATCACAGGTCGCGCAGCTCGTCAGACCATGGCCGATGAGTGACTTCTCATTCGGCAGCCCCAGATGTCGTGGTGAGGCTCCGGTCGCGACGATGACCGCTTTGGCTTCACGCACTGTGCCGTCTTCGCTAATGACTTCAAAGTGACCTGCTTCCGTCTTCTTCACGCTGCTCACCAAAGTGTACTCAATGCGTGAACCAAACTTCTCCGCCTGAGCCTGCATGTTCATCATTAGTTCCGGCCCCATGATACCATTCGGGAAGCCGGGGAAGTTTTCCACCTCCGTCGTCGTCGTGAGCTGACCGCCGGGCATATTGCCTGAAAGGATTAGCGGGCTGAAATTCGCGCGCGCTGCATAGATGGCGGCGGTGAAACCCGCGCAGCCGGTGCCGATGATGATGACGTTTTCCATGATGAAATAGGTGGGTAAAGGAGCGCGGAAGATGGGGAGCCTGTCCAGTCGCGCAAGGCAGGGTTTTTTAGGGAGTGTTGTCAGAGTTCGACACCACCCGTTTTATTCCCGCTGCCAGGGTAACTGGGTGCTTCATCTTCGCGTAAATGTGGCTGACGACTCAAATGCCGTAGCTTTCTCAGGCAGTTTTTGACAAGGACCTACTCCGGCGTTCTGTAAAGTTCTTCGTTTCCTCTGTGGACGCTCCCCCGACCAGTCGCGCTAAGCTCGCTCTTCTTTTCTTTTGCACGGCTATGCCCATGGGCCTCTGGAATGTGCCTCTGGCGAATATCTTCGCGGCGTATGATCGTGCTCATCTCGTGCCGTGGGTGCTGGCGACCTCGGGCATTGCGGCTTTTATTTCGCCGCTGTTTGTCGGGGCACTGGCGGATCAAAAGATGGCACCGACGCGCTGGCTGCGCTGGCTGGCTGTGCTTACCGGACTGACTTTGACGATGACCTGTCTTTCGCTGCAATGGGGTTTGAGTGATGGTTTGATCCTGCTGTGCGCGCAGGTTCAGGCTCTGGTGGCGACTCCGGTTTGGAGCATCACCAGCAGCATTGCTTTCTCCCAATTGCACAATGCCAAGCGCCAGTTTGGTCCGCTACGCGCCTTTGCCACCTTTGGCTGGATGGTGGGCTGTTGGATCGTCAGCTTTGTGATCAAGGCGGATGATTCGGTGCTCGCGGGATTCACGGCGGCGGGTCTATGGATGGTGGTCATGAGTTTGACATGGATGCTGCCCGCCACGCCACCCAGCGATGCGAAGCAGCATCGCAGTTGGTGGCAGATTCTAGGGCTGGATGCGCTGGATCTACTGAAGCATAGGGATCACCGGATCGTCTTCATCACTGCCGCGCTCTACTGCATCCCGCTCGCGGCATTTTATCCCTATACGGTGCTTCAGTTAAAGGAAATGGGTGTGGGACATATCTCCGCTGTGATGTCATTGGCGCAGACGACGGAGATTCTCGTTATGCTACTTCTGGGGGGATTGATGACGCGGTATCGACTCAAATGGGTGTTCCTTTCTGGCATCATCATCTGCGTGGTGCGCTATGGCATGAATGCCATGAATACTCAGACCTGGATCATGATCGGAACCACGCTGCACGGCTTTGCTTTCACGCTCTACTTCATCACGACACAGATCTATCTGGAGGAGCGGATCGAACCGAAATGGCGCGTGCGTGCTCAGGCTCTGCTGGCCCTACTCATGGGCGGTGTGGGCAATCTACTGGGCTACCTTGGCGGTGGCTGGTGGCACGAGATGTGCCGAACCAAAGGTGTGACAGATTGGTCGCGCTTCTGGTGGGGTGAGACGGCCCTGACTGCCGCAGTCTGCGTGTTCTTTGCCTTGGCTTATCAGGGGAGAAAGGTGGGCGGCTCGCTGACTACTACTTAGCGGAAAGTAAGTAGCCCAAGATCATGACGGCAAGCACCACGGCGGCGACGATGCGCCAGAAGGTTTCTTTGCTCAGCCCGAACTTGGAGCCTTTTGATGAACCGCCGAATTCACGTTGGATGAAGTCATCGTAATCAAAATCTTCGTCGGGCAGATCGAGGCCGTCATAGGTGTCAGCATTGGCTTTCCAGCCTGATTTGGCACAGGCTCCGCAGTCACCACAGGCTGCGGCTGCGCGCGGAACCCACTCGCCACAGGCGGGACATTGGCCGGGTGGTTTAAACGCGGCCATAAAGGTCAGATCATGCCAAGCTTCATTTTCCCTTCGACGGAGATCATGCCCTGGTTCCAGGCGGGTTCCCAGACGAGTTCGACAGCGGCGTCATCCATGTCCTCGATGGTCATGATGCGGCTCTGAGCATCTGCGGCGATGGTGGGGCCCATGCCGCAACCAGGGGCGGTGAGGGTCATCTTCACCACGGCGCGGTTTTTGCCTTCGTCGTTGAGCTCGACTTTACAATCATACACGAGTCCGAGATCGACGATGTTCACGGGGATCTCGGGATCATAGACATTTTTGAGCTGATTCCACACTTGGGCTTCCAGATCGCTAGTCTCATCGGGAACATTGGAGGATGTGCTCTCTTGCTCCTTTTTGCTGGCCTCAGGGTCGATGCCGAGAGCGTCGATGTCTTTGGAGCTGATACGGGCAAGTCCGAAGTCCGTGGCCACGGTGTAAGTGCCGCCTAGGGACTGAGTGATGATGACCTTCAGGCCGAGGGGCAGCTTAATCGCATCTCCACTGGGAATCTGGACGGCTTCGACTTCGCGTTTAAGTTCAATGGAGGAATGCATGGGGGAGGGGAAATGACAAATGAAGAACGCGGCATTGGGCCACGGCGGATGCGAGAATGGAGCCGTGGACCACACTGTCAACTCTGGTGAAGGGCTGCATTTGGGGCGTTCGGCCATTCATGCCTTGATTGGATTTAATTTTCGGCTCTGTAATCCTTCATGAAACCGGGCCAACTTACAGATGCTGAAATCCAGATAGCGCTCACTCAAGTCTCCGGTTGGAATTTGGAGGGGCGTGAATTGGTTAAGACGTTCAGTTTTAGCTGCTACCTTGCTGGGATCGATTTCGTCAGTCGTTTAGCTTTTGCTGCCGAGGCGATGAATCATCACCCTGAGCTCTTCATCGGCTGGCGTAAAGTGAGTGTGCGCCTGAGCACGCACAGCAGTGGCGGACTGACACAACTCGACTTTAGCTTAGCCGGTCAGGCGGACGCCTTGATGGGCAATCAGGGCACTACTTCGCCGGAACCTGTGTAGATCCACTTTTCCACGGCACCATTTTTAACATGGGCTTGGGCTTCGGTATCGAATTTGCCGAACATGGTCTGGGTTTCGTATTTAACGATCACGGTCCAGACGCCTTCGGCGAGTTGTGGTTCGCCCCATTCTTTGATGATGTCGGGTTTGATCTCGGTGACTTGCCCTGATTTCATACTGGCAAGCAGCAGTGGGTATGTGCCGTCCTTGTCTTTGGCTGGCTTGTCATTTCCAGCCTTAGCAGTGCCTTTGGATTCTGCGGGCGCGTTTTTCGCACGCTCGGCAGCCACGAGCCTGAAAGCATGGGCCTTCTTCAAAGTCTCCACATACGTGATTTTCCAGCGCTCGTAGCCCTGAATGAGTACATCCTTCAAATCGGTATCTTCAAAAGCGACTGCACCGCGCATCGGCGAGGTGTCGGAAGGAGACACGAGAATGTTTGTGCCATCTTGCCCGACGGCGTACATTTTTCCACCTGCCTTCACTTGAGTCGCGGCTTTGGAGTTGCCAATCTTCATGCTCAGTTCCAGGTCACGTTTGATGGTCACTTGGCGGGGGAAAGCACTTTTGGGTAGCACGGTCCAATTCTTGGTTGTTTCTTCGATTGTCGGCAGGGCAGGAGCAACGAATTCATTTGGATCCGCGGCTGGTTTTGGTGTTTCCATTACCACGGCTGGTTTTGGTGCTTCCATCACTGGTGCTGGCTTCGGTACCTCAACCACAGTCTTGGGTGGTGCGACCACCGCCACTTCCTTTTTAACCACGGGTTTTGGTGCCGGGGCGACGACGATTTCTTTTTTATGCTTTTCGAATTTCACATACCCGGCGAGGATCGGGTATGCATACTGATAGGAGATGTAGCCGACTGCGGCGGCGAGAATAAGTACGAGGATGCCTTTCATGGTGTGTGGAGTTGTAGCGGAAACGTAATGGAATTCAACTGTGAGATAAAAACGTAGAGGAATACTACCGTCTCAGTGTTGGTTTGATAATCATGCTTCTCAGGGAGCCATCAGCGTGCCAACCACCTTCTCTTTGCACGATTCCGTGAAGCCGATCGGGTGTGCCTATTCCAAGGAAGACCTCGGCGCGAGTGAGTTTCAGGTTCAGGGTCCCGTCCGAATTCAAGCTGATCGTCTGTGGCTGGTCGCTATTGATCCAGCCGTCTTCGGTGAAGAAGGTGATTTTTGGTGCGGGCTGGTTTGATTGAAACGGCCGTGCTGAATTTGTTTTAGGCTTGAGCGTCAGCGTGACGATCAGCCCTTTCTCCTCGGCTGAGGCGGTCCATGCGCTGCTAGGCTGCGAATAGGCGGCGCGCTCTTTTTCGAAGATCGGGTGCCATTGCTTATCAGGCTTGCTCTTGGCCTTCACTGGTATTTCTAGAGTGAGCCCCATCGTGTCAGGATGACAAGTGCTGCCGCAGCACATCCAACTGGCCTTGCCTTTGAGTATTACTTTTCCACCCACCTTGAGTGTGGTGGGTGCTTCGATCTCTGTTTGCAAAAGCACGTCACGCTCGTAGCCCTGCGCCATGATCTGAAACATCTTGGTGGACTCAGGTTCGGGATACTCCAGCGGCCCCACTTTAAATCCTGCGGGCAGTGTCCAGGTGATGCTCGTCGGCACGCCCACGATGCCAGGCTGACGCCAGTAGGTGTGCCAGCCTTTGTCGTGCTGAACGTAGAGCCCGACGCGGAATGACTCGCCAGGGACGATGGCGGTGACTTCAGGGACGAGTTGGAGCTTGAGGCCCACTTGGGCGAATGACGAATGACGAATCACGAATGACGAAAGGAAAATCAAGGCAGCGGTCAGCCACCTTTTAGTCATTTTACATTCTGTTTTTTTCACGGTGCTAATACGGCGCGTGTCCTGGGGTGCGTGCAAAGGGAATTACATCACGGATATTACTCACACCCGTGACAAACATCAGCAAGCGCTCAAAGCCCATGCCAAAGCCAGCGTGGGGCACACTGCCGTAACGGCGCAGATCGGTGTACCATGAATAGTCCTCTTCATTAAGGCCGTGATGCTGCATGGCGGCGCGCAGCACATCGAGTTTGTCTTCACGCTGACTGCCACCGATGATTTCGCCGATGCCTGGCACTAACAGGTCCATGGCAGCAACTGTTTTTCCATCATCATTCTGGCGCATGTAGAAGGGTTTGATGTCCTTGGGGTAATTATAAATTGTCACCGGACCGCGCACATGTTCTTCGGCGATGAAGCGTTCGTGCTCGGTTAGTAGTCCTTCTCCCCAAATCACGGGATGCTCAAAGCTGCGGCCAGATTTGAGCAATAGATCCACGGCAGCAGTATAGCTGATGCGCTCAAACGGCTTTTCCAGTGTCTGCTGCAAGCGGCCAACCAACTCCTTGTCCACGAACTTGTTGAAGAACTCTAGCTCCTCAGGGCATTCCTTGATCATCGCTGCCACGAGATAGCGGACACTGGCCTCGGCCAGACTCATGTCGTCGAAGAGATCGCAAAAAGCCATTTCAGGCTCAATCATCCAGAACTCCGCTGCATGACGCGCCGTGTTGCTGTTCTCAGCGCGGAAAGTGGGACCGAATGTGTAAATATTACCCAGCGCACAAGCAAAGGTTTCGCCTTGAAGCTGACCACTAACAGTGAGGTACGTAGGCCGACCAAAGAAGTCGTCCTCAGGCTTCGCGTTTGATCCCTGCTTCAGTGTCGTTACGCGGAAGAGTTCGCCCGCGCCCTCGCAATCACTGGAGGTAATGACTGGCGTGTGGACATAAAAGAAGTCCTGGTCTTGGAAGAAGCGATGAATCGCAAAAGCCATTCGGCTGCGCACGCGGAAGACATTACTAAAGAGATTTGTGCGCGGACGAAGATGAGAAATGGTGCGCAAAAACTCTGGTGTGTGACCTTTCTTTTGCAGTGGATAAGTCGCATCAGCCTCACCCACCACGCGCAGGTCTTTGGCCTGCATTTCCCATGTTTGCCCAGCGGCTGGGGAAGCGATCAAGTCGCCATCCACCTCGATGCTGGCCCCAGTCAGGATTCCCGGCATCAGCGCGGCACAGGGCAGGGAGGCATCGACGACAATTTGAAGTCCTTTAAAGCATGAGCCGTCAGTGATTTCAATGAACGAGCAGGCTTTCGAGTCGCGCCGCGTGCGCACCCATCCACGCACGGTAATGGAGGATAGAGGCGAATCAGAAGCGAGAATGTGGCGCAGTGTGTCGGGCATGGACGCAATGATGCACGCGACCTATCCCATGGTCAAAAGGGAGTGTGCGGCGTCAGCAGCATTTAGCCGATTCAGGCCGCTGCAGCGTCTTCCTCTCTCTTCTGCTCTTGTTCCGCAGTCTCTTCAGCGTCGAGATCGCGTGCGGCCCCGACTTTGAGGCTAACTTTGATTCCATGCTTCTCAGCTGCCGTGTTGAGAAGCGAGCGGATGGAACTGATGGTCAATCCATTTTTACCAATGACATGCCGCACATCTTCCGGAGCCAATTGAACACGGAAAGACACAGAGCCGTTGGCGTTATGACTGATTGCGATGGTTGCCTGCTGCGGGTGCTCAATCAGATTGGCGACCACGTAAGTGAGGAATTCGCGAAGTGCTTCTGGGGCGTCCATAGAATTAATAAATGGTTCACTGACCCCAAGCCGCCGAGTCCCGGCGGCTACTAACGAACACTGCCGAATTACTTCGCAGCGAGCTGGGCCTTCTTGATCAGGCTCTTCACGGTTGGGGAAGGCTGTGCGCCTTTGGAGATCCAATCGTTCACCTTGTCGAGATTGACGTTGGCGTTGCCTTTTGCTTTGGCTGGATCGTAGGTTCCCAGGATGTCGAGGAAACGACCATCGCGGGGGAAGCGCTTGTCAGCAGCGACAATACGGAAAACGTGATGCCCTTTGGCACCTTCTTGACGGAGACGAATAACAACAGCCATGATTTTATATGTTCGAACTAATTTTGGGGAGGCGGAAAGTGGGGGCGAAGGTCAGGAAATCAAGGCTTTTTTTGGCCTTTCTCCCAGGCTGGCATCGTGTGGATACCGCATTGAGAGGGTTTGATTTTCGCCTTGGTGATTCTGGTGGAACCAGGAGCCACCCTTGTCCTGAGAGGCTTACTCGGCAGCAGGAGCTGGGGCAGGTGCGGCAGCGACTGGCTTAGCGACTTTTTTAGCGGCGGGCTTCTTAGCGGCGGGCTTTTTGGCGGCTTTCGGTTCGCTTTTGACGGCGGCTTTACGGCTTGCGCCAGATTTCACCAAGGCCTTCTTGCGGTCTTTGTAGGCTTTGAGGCGGCGGCGTTTGACGATCTTATTGAGTTGCTGTCCCATGAGGAGTTTGTGTGGTTGGTTGCTAGAAAAACGGCCCGGAGAGTGACACCATCCTCACGGGAATCAAGAAGCTATTCACAATTCCCCCAGTCAGTGGCTCCCAGCTTGCGCCTTTCATTCATTTGTTATACACAAGAACCCTCATGTTTACCGGTCTCGTCGAAGCCACTTGCTCTGTCATCTCACTCATCCCTCGAGGCGAAAGCGCACGACTGTGTCTGCGTGTCGGGCCGATGGCTGATGAGCTAACTCTTGGTGAAAGCGTGGCGGTCAATGGTTGCTGTCTGACGGTCACGCATTGCAATATAGCCGATCAGTCGGCCAGCTTTGATCTGCTAATGCAAACCCTGCACGTCACGAGCCTGGGTGATCTTCAAACCGGCAGCATAGTGAATCTGGAGCGCGCGATGGCATTGGGCACGCGCTTTGGCGGTCATCTTGTTCAAGGGCATGTGGATGCCACGGTGCGTATTCTTGATTGGAGCCAGCACGGGCAGGATCACCGACTCGAAGTGGAGCTACCACCTGAGCAGCGCGGATTGATCATTCCAAAAGGTTCCATTTGCCTGGATGGCATCTCACTCACCGCTGCCGAGGTCACAGTAAAGAGTGTCGTCTGCTGGATCATTCCGCACACACATCAGGTCACGAATCTGCTCACGAAGCGGGCAGGGGATCGCATCAATGTCGAGTTCGACATGCTCGGTAAATATGTGCGCGAGCTGCTGAAAGCGCAGTCACCGACTCAGTAGTTCACTGCGCTGACGGCATCCAGATCAAAGCCCGAGCTGGCACGCCCATTGAGCGAATTATTCTCTGATGTATGGCGTATTTTCTGACCCAGACTGTCGCGCAATACTGCATCTCCAGTCGCTAGGATGCGGATGTAGCGAATCCAGGCAAGGCCCGGCTGGCCGAGAGCGCTGAGGTCAAAACTATCCCCTCCGCTGCGATTTGGATTCGTGGGGTCATCCCCCGTCGTGGCATTTACACCTGCGAACCCAGCGGTGTAATAAGTCGGCTGCTTTAGATTGATGCTGCCATCTGCTGCCACCTGCACGCGGGTGGGAAAGCGGAACCATTCGTCCTCATAGATGGCCACTTCGACGATGGCTGGCTCCATGAAGCGCTTGTTCGGATCGTTATCCACGAAGAAGACATTTTCAAAAATCGTGAAGTCCGCACCCGGCCCTGACTCGATGAGATTGTTGGTGAACTCCAGCATGACACGGCCACCACCGCTGTCGCTAGCATGGAGAGAGAGTACATGCTCAGGCAGATAGGCTGGGAGAAAAGTGCTGGCTCCATTTGGCGGTCCTAGCACGTTATTGGGCAAGCCAGTGACTCCATAACCGCCACTTGATAGCGGATTAAAAGTGCTCACGACATCGGCATACGGGTCACCCGTGACGCCGGGTTCTGCGCGCTGGCGGGTGAACGGTAAAATCGTAGCGACGGCCGCTGCATAAGGTAGCGTGCGCCCATCTGTAGTGAAGGCGATCAACTCATAAGATGGCGTGCTGCCGATGGGTAGCGCGTGGTCCACATAGCTGCTGCCAGCGCCTCGATAAATCTCGACCCCATTGCGGCGCAAGCTCACACCTGTGATGCCTGCACGCAGAGTTTGCTGCATGGCTTTGTGGCGCCAGGCGAGTCCGACTTTCTGATCCGATGCTAGTGCGAGCAAACCACGACTGAGGCTTAGCTCGAAGCTTTTATCAAAGCTCAGGCCCGCACTGTCCGTCACCTGCACAGTCAGACTGAGCACCGCTTCCAGGTTGGGCACTCTGCCGCTGATTTGTCCTTCAGGAGTGAAGGTCCAGCCATCAGGAAGCTGGGTGTCAATCACGCTCCATTGATACGGCGGCGTGCCGCCTGTGGCCTCAAAGGCACCGCTGAAAAAAGCGCCCGGCGCGGCAGGTGTTAATGGCGACTCCGTGGTGATCTCTAGCCCATTGCTGACTCGCAGCAGATAGCTGCGCTGCACGCTCGTGACTTGGTCTTGCGCAGTCACGGTTAACTCATGATCCCCAGGCTCTAGATGGCTCGCTTTGATCATGCCCGTGCTCTCATCACAGGTCCAGCCGAGCGACTTGGTGCTCAAAATCCAAGTGTAGGGTTTAGCCCCGCCACTCGCGGACAGGATGGTGCTGTAGTTGCTGCTGTCGGCGACGGGTGGCAATTCCAGTGTGGCGATGGCCAAAGGCTCTTCAGCAGCGATGCTGAGCGTGCTTTGTGCCGACATCTGCTCACCTGCAGAGTCGCTGACATGGATCGTCAGTGGCACGTTAAGTTCTACCTCAGAGAGGCCCGAGAAATATCCTGTCTGAGCATTCAAAGTGAAGCCCTTGGTTTGCCCCATCTCCATCCGCCAGAGATACGGTGGCGTGCCGCCGACAGCAGTGAAGCGGTGCGTGAGCGGCTCTTTTATTTTTCCCGGTGGTGGGTTTGGAGCGGTTATCATGAGCGGGATGCGACTCAACCGCACATCACTCAAATTTGGATCATCTAAGCTCTGAATCCGTGAGAGATCGAAAACGGGAAACCAGAGTCCATGAGATCTCACCTGCCGTTGCAGACCGCCCCCGCCACTGCCGCTGGCTTCCGTGAGTCCGTGCGGCAGCAAGTGATCGAGTGCGTGGACATCCCCAAGTCGAAACCGCTCCAGCAACGCCGCGAGGGAGTTCCCCTCTGGCGTTGATGAAGCGTGATTATTATTATTCGTTGTGCCAGCGCCCAGCGCTGCTACCGCAGATGTCTCTGAGGTGCCAGCACTCTGATAGCCAAGCCATGCTCCACCCATGAGCGTGGCGAGAAGAATCACCACGACCAGAGTCAAGAAAAGCGGGCGCTGACTAACGGACATCATGGAACATAACGCTCGACGAGAACTGCGCCAGAGCGGGACACGCCAGCCACAGATGTAGGTAGGTGAAAGTAGCCGTAGCCAGTCGTGTCAAAGTCATTCGCCGTAGCCGCATCAGGCACGAGTAAGCCCTGCAATGGGAAGGTGCGCGCCGCAGTGCCCGTGCCCTGAGTGACGCTGCCAGTGAAAAGCCCTGTGCTATTTGCGATGCTGAGACGATTTGGACTAGCCATGGTGATGACGGCCAAGCTCTTGATTAGCAGTGGCAGAGTTTTTGGATTCAAAGCACTGCCCATGGTTTCGATGCCGCCATCTTGGAGCACAAGAGTCGCGTTACGACCAGCTATTGCATTGGCGGGAATAGCGGTCGCGTCGAGCGGCAGAGTGCCGCCTAAAGCGGGGCGGTATTTGCCACCTGATGCCGTCAGCGTGATCGGTGCAACCCAGCCTGCACGGTTCACCAGACCACTCGCTTGCGGTGGCTTGCTCCAGCTCAGGCTGCCCGTGATCGTGTGGCTGGCGTCAGAGGCCAGCGCCACTCTTCCTGCGAGTGATCCGGGGGCTGTGTAGAGTCCCAAATAAACTATCACACTGCCATCTGTGCTCAGTGGGCTACTCACGGTGAAGCCCGTGCCATCCGCCAGCTTGCCCGTCACCTTTGCCAGTGCAGCAGGGGACAGCGTAATAGAGCCATAGCTAGCACCCTGCGGGTGATCGGCGGGTGGGCTGGCCTCTGCCGCTCGGAAGTTATAAATGCCAGTGCGTGTGGTGCCCGACTGTGCCCGCAGGCCAGTCAGCAGCGCAGAGCCAGGCAGGTTGCCGCTTAGTGCGCCAGTGCTGGCATTCAATGTGAAGTTCAACGTTAACGTGACAGTTCCATGCTTAAAGTTGGCACTGCCGACACCGTCTCCGCTGAGCGTATCTAGATTGCCCGAGATGGGGTAACTGCGTGTGCCAATCTGCACCTTTCCGGTGTAACTAGCTTTGATTGTGCTGGTGATTTCCACGCGCGCGCCGAGTCCATCAGTGCTCGTACCATTTCGATCCACGAGCCCAGTGAAGGTGCCGACGATGAGTGAAGCCACGGACTCCACACGCAGCACGTAGCCGCGTGAGATGGTCTTTCCGAAATTGTTGCCAGCTGTGATGACCACCGTGTCATACTCACCTGCGACCGTGGGTGTGCCGCTGATCACACCGCTTGTCGGGTGGATGCGTAGACCTGCTGGCAATCCTGTGGCGCTCCACAGTGTGACAGGGCCACCCAGATTGTTTTTGACTGCCTGACTGAAGGCACTGCCAACACGCAAAGTCGCGAAACCCTGCTCACGGTCGATCACTGGTGGACTGTCCGTGTCACGGATCGTCAGCCTGAAAGTCTCCGTGTTCAGCGCACCGAGTCCTGCTTCATTAACAGGCGTCGGCTGGGCAAGCGTGAGCGTGATGGTTTCATTTGGTTCATTCAGTGTCGTGTCATCCAGCGCATTGAGCGTGATTGTGCGGCTTGTCGTCGTTGCATCAAAGATCAGCGGGATCACCGTCGCCGTGAAATCCTGACCCGAAGTGGCCGTGCCGCCGAGCGTCACATTTACCGTCACAGGCTGCGTCGGTGCTGGCGTGATCGTCGCCGTGACGACGACCGCAGCGCTACCTTCAAAAACAGTCTGGCTCGGCGTGGTGAACTGTACCGAGCGCACCTTTAGTTCCGACTCACGCTTGTAGCCGATCACCAGACCAGACCCTGCTGAGTAGTAGCCATCGTTCGCCAAGAAGCTCACATAGGAATCACCGCTGCGCACAAAAGTCTTCGACGCATACATTGGTGGACCAAACGAATTGATCAAAGGCGCGTGGTCGGGATAAAAGCGCCGCGTCACACCGCTGGCAGGATCATAGGCCTGGAGGTAGTCGAGCTGATAGCCGCCGATCCATAGCCGTGAAGCACTGTCCACAGCGATCGATCCTGAGGCATCCGCCTGGAAGATCTTCTGCGCTGCACTCACCGCCAAGGGTGCTGCGCTACCACTGAGGCTGAGCACGGCAGCATCCATTTGATTAGCCGTGAACTTGAGCACCTCACCATCTGGTGGGCCAAAGGCAGAGCGGACCAAGTACACATCGCCATTGCTAGTCACCGTGAAGCCGCCGCTGTAGTCGCTGATCGTTCGTGTGACAGCGCCAACGACGCTGCCATTGGTTGAGATGAAGGTCAGATCACTGCTGCCATCTACACCATTAGCACCGACCACCAGCCAGCCTTCACGGCCTGAGGTTGGGTGCTTCCAAAACGCCGCATTGTAGTTTTGCAGTGTTGCCAGGGCGGGTGTGGTGATCGCCGTCGATGGGGTCGAAGGATCAAACAAAAACACACCTGATTGGCCGCTAGATCCACCCGCGCCGACAAGGCCCTGAGTGGCAGAGCGCAGCGTGACGAATGATGGATCAAGAAAAGCTGCGCCAGTGTTAGCGACCTCCGTCATCGCTGCTGCGCCAAAGGTGTCCTGCACATACACAATACCGATGGTGCCAAACACAAAAAGCCCGTCATCACGATGGGCATGGGTAAAGGAATAGTTATTGAGAGTGCTGACCTGAAAGCTGGTCCACTCCTGGGAATACACTGCGCTGGTGGCGACGGCAAAAGCCGATGCACACGCGAACGCAGCCTGACGAACAAGGCTGAATTTCATGGGATGATGTCTCTAACGGATAAGTGGCGAGAGACGATTCACCCATGCCTTGCGGTCACAGGATCTGCGCTCTCACTCTTCATTGTTGCGATGAAGTGTGAACCCGTCCGTCTCCACATGGAGCGGCGGGAGTGAGCATTCGGAGAGAGATATTCGGACTCCGGGTTTCTGTGTGGTTGCCCACAGCGCCTTTCTCACTCGCCTTCACCCTTGGTTGCCCTCAGATTGACTTTGCCCGCTGATCATCACTGACCGGCGCGTTGTGAAATTGTGACCCGTTACCGCAGCGCGACTGTGGCCGATTTTCACGGCCTTCCCTGCATCTACGAATGGCTGCCAGTGTCATCATGCATGACTCTGGACTGGATAAAGAAAACGCACTGCGGTGAAGCCCTGCGCCATGCCTTCTCTTAGTGGCAGGCCTTCTCTTGTGCAAATAGGAATACCCTTTCGTATCATCGAAGCTAAGCTCATTTTCATGGACTCCGCTAAGCTCACACACAGCGCTCAAAAGCACCTGCTGGAAGCTCTCGACTGGCTTCGGCGCATGGTTGAGATCAATAGCTTCACCACGAATGTCGCTGGCGTGAATGCGCTCGGTCGGCTTACAGCCGAGTGCTTTGAACCGCTCGGTTTCAAGGCTCAATTCATGGCCTCATCTGTTCCTAAGTATGGCCACCATCTCTTTCTAAGCCGTGGTCCAACAGGTAGCCAACCCATCGTTCTCGTCACCCATCTCGATACTGTTTTTCCGCCGGAAGAAGAGATGCGCAACGACTTCAAATGGCAGTTCGAAGGCGAGCGCATTTACGGCCCCGGTTCGGTCGATAATAAAGGCGGCACAGCGCTTATTTGGCTCATGCTGCGTGTCTTGCAGGAAGTGAATCCAACACTCTTCGAGAGCACCCATTGGCTCATCGCAGCAAACTCGGCCGAGGAGGTCATCGGCTCCGACTTTGCCGAGCGTACTCGTGATCTTTGCAGTGGCACAGCACGCGCTGTGCTCGTCTTTGAAGGCGGACCGCGTGATGGCAGTGACTGGCATCTAGTCACCTCACGCAAAGGTCGCGCTGAATACCGAATCACCTGCACGGGCCGCGCTGCCCATGCAGGTAGCAATCATGGGCTTGGCATCAATGCCGTCGTCGAACTAGCACTCGTGCTACCGCAGATCGCGGCACTCACGGATGCAGCTCGCGAATTAACCGTGAACGTCGCTAGCATCCACGGCGGCACCGTTCTCAATCGTGTGCCGCATGAAGCAGTGTCTGATCTGGAAATACGTGCTTTTGATCCCGTTGCGTTGAGCGACGCAGGGACTGCGCTTGAGAGTCACGGCGGCATCACTGAAGCAGGAGCCACTCTCCACATTGAATGTGTGGGCCAAACCCAAGCCTGGCCTAGTGGCGTGGGTACTCAGGCGCTCTTTGAAATCTGGGCCAGACATGCTGAGGTGCTCGGCATCCACACTATTTCCATGAAACGCGGTGGCCTGAGCGATGCGAATTACCTCTGCCAGCTCGGTCCCACTCTCGATGCTCTTGGCCCAGTCGGCGGCAATGCTCACTGCTCAGAGCGCAGCGCAGATGGCTGCAAGCTCCCCGAATACGTCGAACCCGAAAGCTTCGTGCCCAAGTGCGTGCTGAATCTGCTGGCCCTTGATGAAGTTTGCTGTGGTTGGCAATAGTTGGCCATGGTTTGCAGTGGCTTTTTGAAAACACTTCAAACCATTGCAAACAACCGCCAACCACTGCAAACCTCTACGCCTATGGATCAACCCCTCGATACTCGCCAGCTTCGCGCCTTCATCTCTTTGGCACGCACGGGCAGTTTTACGCAGGCTGGGCGCGAGTTGCATCTCACGCAGTCGGCCATCAGTCATGGCATCAAGGCGTTAGAGACGGATCTCGCCTGCCAGCTTTTTCATCGTCAGGGCAAGAGTGTTCACCTCACTCATCACGGACGTGAACTGCTGCCTCATGCGGAGATGATTCTCAAAGAAATGAGCCTAGCGCGCGCCTCACTCGGTGCCTTAGATCGGACTCCGCGCGGCAAGCTCACCATCGGCTGCACACCCGCTGCTTCACAGTTTATTTTGCCCAGCGTTTTCCGCGAGTTTAAAGAAAGCTTTCCGCAGTATGAGATCCGTGTCGTGCCCGGTGAGACGCCGCACATCATCGAAAGAGTACTCAATAACGAAGTCGATCTCGGCGTCACATTACGACCGCCTGAAGTCACTCGCTTGGAGTGCCACTCCATCTTTGAGGATGAGTTGGAGTTTCTCGTCTCACCGCTGCATCCCTGGGTCAAGTCACCGCCCAAAACACGCGAGGCAGGCGCAGAGACCTTCATCGTTTCCAGTCGTAGCAGTCAGAATTTCACCATGATTCAGGAGTTCTTCTTGAAGCAGGGCGTTCGTCTCCAGCACTTCATCGAACTAGGCAGTAGCGAGGCTATCAAAGAACTCGCCAAACTCGGACTCGGTGTGGCCATCACAGCACGCTGGATCGCGCGTGCCGAGATCGAGGCCGGCCAGCTCGTCGCAATCCCACTGCCTAAAGCGCGCCTCAAACGCCGCTGGATCACCAGCTATCTCAAAGGCCGTCCACTCAACCTCGCCGAGCGTACCTTCATCGGCCTATGTGAAGAGGTCGGTAAGCGCATGCATTAACGATTGAGCTGTGAAGCCACTTCACTTGCGGCCAAAAATTGCTTTAAACTTGCCGAGCAAACTTTTGCTTTGAGTTTCGCGCACCGAGCGGGCGGCGGGATCGGGTGATACATTCGGAATTTTGATGACCGGGCTTTGCTCCCAGCCACCGCCAAGTGCCTTGATCAGAGAAACACTGGCGACGAGGCGCTGACCAGCGATCTGTGCCGTGGCGCGTTGAGTAATCAGCGTGGTTCGGTTCGCCTCGATTACATTAAGGTAGGGACTAGCACCGGATTCATAGCGTGTCTTTGCGAGAGATGCGGCACGCTCTGCGCTTGCACGGGCACGCTGCTGGGCTGCTGATTGAGTGCTAAGATTGCGCAGGCTGGAGAGGCTTGTTTCGACATCGGCCACAGCTCCGAGAAAGGCCTGACGATACATGGCCAAAGCTTCATCATGCATGGCCTTGCTTTTTTGCAGATTGAAGCGGTTTTTCCCAGCTGCAAAAAGTGGCACGCTGATGCTAGGCCCCATGCTCCACATGAGAGATGTCGGTTCCATGAGGAAGTCGATGTCGCCACTCTGAAAACCGCCGCGTCCAATGAGCTTGATGCTCGGAAAGAACTGCGCCTTTGCGACGCCGATGCGGGCGGTGGCAGCCGCGAGTTGACGCTCAGCCTGCGAGATGTCGGGGCGACGCTCTAGGAGATCACTCGGTACACCTGCGGGTAAACTGGGCGGGCTGGTGAGGTTGCTTGCATTCACTGGCATACGAAAGCTCGCGGCGCTGGTTCCGATGAGGATGGAGAGCACGTTTTCAATCTGATCGCGCTGGGCCTGAAGAGATGAAATCTCTGCCTCAGCGGTGGCGACTTCTGTCTCTGACTGAGCCTGCTCTAGCTCACTGCCAGCTCCTGCTTGAACACGAGCCTTGGCGATCTTGAGTGCCTCACGACGCCAGTTTACGGCCTCGCGGACCAGTCGTATCTCGGTATCGAGCGCGCGCAGTTTGAAGTAGTTTGAAGCAATGTCTGCCTGAATGCCTAACAAGACATTGTGAATGGCATCGGCAGAGGCGGCGGCATTGGCTTTATCTGCCTCGACACTGCGACGGATCTTGCCCCAGAGGTCCAGCTCCCAGCCGAAGTCCATGAGTGCATTGTAGGCAGGGCCGTCATAACGCACGCCATTGAGAGGAAAGGGGGTCGGCATCTGCGCAGAGGTGCCCTGATGCTCAGCCGTCAGCGGCAGGCTTATCGTAGGAAAGAAGTCCGCTCGGCTCATTCGTGCGGCGGCACGCGCCTGATCAAAGCGGGCGATGGCGGCTTTAAGCTGTTGGTTGTTCTCTGTGGCTCGGGCTTCCAGATCACTGAGCTTCGAGTCGTGATATACCTTCCACCATTCGCCCTTAGGCAGATGGGCTGCAGGCGTGGCAGCGCGCCAAGTGACGTTCTTGAATTTGGCCGGTGTTTCGGTGGCCGGGCGCTCATAGTTTGGACCGACTTGAGCGAGCGCGCAGGTGCTGAGGAGGAATGGGATGAGAAGGCGCATGAGAAGGTAAATATTTTAGTGCTCAGTGTTGAGTGTGGAAGGTTTCTTTTGTTTGCCCAATTTCATCATGAGAACATAGAACACAGGCGTGAAGAACAAGCCGAGGAAAGTCACGCCGATCATGCCAGCAAATACGGCGGTGCCCATGGCGCGGCGCATCTCAGCTCCGGCTCCGGTGCTGACGACAAGAGGGTAAACGCCAGCGATGAAGGCGATGGAGGTCATCAAAATGGGGCGCAGTCGCAGGCGGCAGGCTTCGAGAGCAGAATCGAGAATGCTCTTGCCGTGATCGTGGTTCTCTTTGGCAAACTCGACGATGAGGATGGCGTTTTTGCACGCGAGTCCGATCAAGACGATGAAGCCAATCTGCGTGAAGATATTGTTATCGCCATGCGTGATCATTACTCCTGCCAAAGCAAAGAGTAGGCAGAGCGGGACGATCAAAATGATGGCTAGAGGCAGGCGCAGACTTTCATACTGCGCGGCGAGCACCATGAAGACGAGCAGGATGCAGAGCGGGTAGATGTAGATGGCGGTGTTGCCGGCGATGATCTTTTGGTAAGTGAGATCTGTCCACTCGAACTCGAAGCCTGCGGGGAGGACTTTTTTGGCAAGTCCAGCTATGAGTTCCTCGGCCTGGCCTGAGCTGAGTGGTGGGAGTGGAGCACCATTCAAGTCGGCGGCGAGGTAACCATTGTAATGTGTGACACGATCTGGGCCGAATCCTTCCTTCACATGCACTAGGGAACCGATGGGCACCATGCCACCAGCAGCATTGCGGGTTTTGAGTTTGGTGATGTCGCTAGCGTCATCACGGAACTGCTGCTCGGCCTGGGCAATGACCTGATAGGTGCGACCGAAGCGGTTGAAGTCGTTCACGTAAAGGCTGCCAAGATTGATCTGAAGTGTCTCAAAGAGATTGGCGAGCGGCACGCCCTGCATCTTGGCTTTTTCACGATCCACATCGGCTTCGAGCTGCGGGACGTTGACGGTGTAGCCTGAGAAGACCTGCGTGAGTTTTTGCGTGCCATAGGATGCGCCCACGAGTTGCTGCGTGGCCTGATAAAGTGCTGCGTAACCAAGATTGCCGCGATCTTCGACCATGAGCTTGAATCCGCCAGTGGTCCCGATGCCGTTGACGGGCGGCGGAGGGAACATGAGCACCATGGCATCTTGAATGGCCATGAACTTACCATTGAGTGCGCCAGCGATGGCGTCGCCACTTAACTCGGGCGTGGTGCGCTGTTCGAAGTCGTCGAGGCCGACGAAGACGATGCCAGCATTCGGGCTGATGGTGAAGCCTTGAATCGAGAGGCCAGGGAAGGCGATGGCGTCTTTCACCCCGGGATGATCCATGGCGATCTGCGACATGCGGCGCATCACGTCTTCGGTGCGGTCGAGCGAGGACCCTTCAGGCAATTGTGCGAAACCGACGAGGTACTGCTTGTCCTGGCCGGGCACGAAACCTTCGGGCACGATTTGGAAACCTTTCCAGGTGGCCCACACGAGTCCGCCATAGATCAGCAGAGCGACGATGCTGAAGCGAATGATACGTTTCACGAGGCCGACATAGACATTCGAGGACCACTCGAAGAAGCGGTTGAAGGGCCGGAAGAACCAGCCGAGCAGAATATCCATGAACTTGGTGAGCAGATCTTTTTTTGTCATAATGCCCGCGAAGCAGTAGTGCTGAAAGGGCAGGGGACAGCGTGAGCGAATTAACTGCCGAGATGACGGTGGAGATGGCGATGGTGACAGCGAACTGTTTGTAGAACTGGCCGCTGAGTCCGCTGATGAATGCGGTGGGTATGAACACGGCGCAAAGAACGAGCGCGGTGGCGACGATTGGCCCAGTGACCTCCTTCATGGCCTGTTGCGTTGCCTCTAGCGGCTTGAGTCCGTTACGGATGTTTCGCTCGACGTTTTCGACGACGACGATGGCATCATCCACAACGATGCCGATGGCTAAGACGAGACCGAAGAGTGAGAGGTTATTGATTGAGAAACCCAGCAGATGCATGACCGCAAACGTGCCGACGAGTGACACGGGAACGGCCACGAGTGGGATGATGGAGGCGCGCCATGTTTGCAAAAAGATGACGACCACTAGCACGACGAGTAGGATGGCCTCAATGAGTGTGTGAATGACGGCATCGATGGATTTTCGCACGAAGACGGTGGGGTCATAGGCGATGGCGAAATCGACGCCTTCAGGAAACTTGGTTTTCAATCCAGCCATGCATTCACGCACGGCTTCTGAGACGGCTAGCGAGTTCGCCCCTGGAAGCTGAAACACTCCCATGCCGACAGCTCTTTTGTTGTTCAGCAGGCTGCGCAGCGAGTAGTCGCCCGATCCCATCTCGGCTCGTGCGACATCACGCAGACGGAGCTTTTCGCCATTCGGTCCGGTTTTGACAATGATCTGCTCAAACTCGCTTTCGGAGATTAGTCGGCCCTTGGTGTTCACGGTGAGTTCATAGGCGGCTTCTTTGACGGGCTGCTGACCTATGGTGCCTGCGGCGACTTGGATGTTCTGCTCGCGGATAGCATTGACGATATCGCCCGAGGTCAAACCGCGTACGGCTGCTTTATCGGGATCAATCCAGATGCGCATTGCATACTCACCGCCGCCGAAAACCTGCACCTGACCGACGCCTGCCAAGCGCGAGAGCTCATCCTTCACATTGAGTGAGGCATAGTTGCGAAGGTAGATCTCGTCGTAGCGGTCGTTGGGTGAGAGTAGATGCACAACGAGCGTCATGTTTGGCGATGACTTGACCGTGGTGACTCCAAAGCGCCGCACTTCCTCTGGTAGTTTCGGTAAAACCTGCGCGACACGGTTTTGCACCTGCACTTGAGCTAGATCCAGCTCTGTGCCGATCTTGAAGGTGATGGTGAGTGTCATCACGCCGTTCGCGGTGCTTTGCGACGACATGTAAAGCATGTTCTCGATGCCGTTGATCGTCTGCTCGAGTGGTGATGCGACTGTTTCCGCGATGGTCTTCGGGTTGGCTCCGGGATAGGTCGCCGTGACGATCACCGTGGGCGGCGCGACTTCGGGATACTCCGAAATCGGGAGCTGAAAAAGTGAGATTGCGCCGAGGATGAAGATCAGCAGCGACAGCACGCCCGCGAAGATGGGACGCGTGATGAAGAAGGAAGAAAAGTTCATGAAGCGAGTGGGGGTTGAGACGCTTCAGGCTTATTTCGCCGCTGTGTCTTTGACTGGCGATGCTTCAGTCGGTGCGACTGGCATTCCTGGTTGCGGCAAGCGAGCTTGGCCGTTGATGATGATTTTTTCACCCGCCTTGAGGCCACTGCGGACGATGCGTTTGCCGTCGATAACGGGACCGAGAACGACGGGCTTGTACACGCTGATATTCTTTTCATCGATGCCGAGTACGTACTTATTTGCTTGGTCGGTGAGGATACTTTTTTCGTCGATGAGTAGTGCGGGATATTTCGCTGTCATCGGCAGGCGGATTCGGGCAAAGAGACCGGGGGTGAGCATGCCGTCGCTATTCTTAAACTCTGCGCGCAGCACCATGCTGCCGGTGCCGGCGTCGAGTCGATTGTCGAGGGATTCAACATGGCCTTGATGCGGGAAGCCTGTCTCATTGGAGAGTTGGAGTTCCACGGGCATGAGGCCTGCGCCATCGGTGAAGGTCTTCTTGTCACGCTGCAAGGCCTGGAGCTTGAGCAGGCTGTTTTCGTCAATGTCGGCATATACATAAACAGGATCAATGGTGACGATGGAGCTGAGGAGAGTAGTGCCTGCTGTGACAAAGTTTCCTGTCGTCGTGATCGCTCGACTGATGCGGCCTGAAATGGGAGCGCGGACTTCACTGTGCTCGAGCTCGATCTCGGCGCTGTGCTCGGCGGCGAGTGCGGATTCCAGCGCTGCTTGGCCCTGAAGATCCATGGACTCACGCATTTCAGCCTGCTCGGGAGCGATGGCTTTGGCGGCGAGTAATGTTGAGACACGATCAAACTCGCGCTTGGCCGATGTTGCGTTGGCTTGTGCTCGTGAAACCTCGGCCTCAGCAGCGCGCAGTTTGGTTTGGAATGGGCGCTGGTCGATGGTGAAAAGCAGGTCGTCTTTTTTCACAAGTGCGCCTGATTTGAAATGCACTTCAGTGATGTAGCCAGAGACGCGGGACATGAGCTCTACGGTCTCCAGAGCTTCGACACGGCCCGTGAACTCCTTCCATTCGACGAGTTCTTTCGACTCGACGGCGGCAAGAGTGACTGGAGCAGGCGGCATTTGCATGCCACCGCCATGACTGGCCGAATCATTTTTGCCGCAGGCGGTGAGGATGAGTAGCAGTGGGAGTAGGTTAACGGGTTTCATCGTTTGAACGGAAAGTGGCAGTTAAGTTGACTGGTTGGTTTGTATAAGTTCGGAAAATTAATTCTTGGGGATTTGTGAATCGATTTTGGCACCCAGGATGAGCATGGCTCCAGACTCGAACTCGTCGAGGTGGCTGAGATCATTCCAGATGCGGGCATGAAGAAGCAACCCCTCACTGTATGCAAACACGATGCGTGCCAGGGCGTTCGCGTTTGGAGCGATGATGACACCGCTGGCATGGGCGTCACGGATCGCGCTTTCGTAATAGAGGATGAATTGCCCGAGAATTTGCTGAAGCCTGTCGCGCAGGCGATCATCGATGGTGCTGATCTCCGCGCCTAGTGAATGCACGGGACAACCGAGCACACGACCATGTTTCTTCTTGAGTTCTTCCTGCTCTTTTCGGAATTGGCGGAAGCAGTTTAGGATGCGCTCTAGCGGCGGTGTGGTCGGAGAAAAGATTTGGTCGAGTAGCTTGCGGTGCTCCGCCCAGCCGTGCTCGATGCCGGTGATCGCGAGTTCGGTTTTTGATTCGAAGAAGTGATAGAAGCTGCCCTTCTTGACACCAGCTCGGTCACAGATCTGATCCACAGACGTGCTACCATAGCTGCCAGTCCAGATCAGTTCGATTACGGCCTCGATGAGGCGTTCTTTGGCGTCGCTGGTTCTTCCCATAGGGCCATGTTAATCGAATATAGAGACGATTGGTCAACAATTATTATGAATGGAGTCACTGAGCTCTCCGAGCTGCGCGTTCTGCAAATGAACCGCGTGGCTTCTTGACGCTGTGGAGGTCACTCCTATGATAACTGCCTTCACTGGCAAACTTCGTTTTAGAATCCCCCCTCCTCACCACCACTCATGGCCATCCTCGTTGATATAAACACCCGCATTCTCGTCCAAGGCATTACGGGCGACTTCGGTTCCCGCCACGCTAAGGCCTCTCTCGACTATGGCACGAAGCTCGTCGCTGGCGTTACGCCAGGGAAAGGTGGGCAGAATTTTGAGCATGGTAGTCACAAGGTGCCAGTGTTTGATACCGTCTCTCAAGCTGCCAAGGAATCCGGAGCGACTGTCAGCGTCATCTTTGTGCCGCCACCGTTTGCAGCCGATGCGATCCTTGAGGCGGTGGATGCTGGTCTCGACCTCGTGGTGGCGATCACTGAAGGCATACCAATTAATGACATGATCCGTGTGAAAGCAGCGATGAAAGGTAGCAAAACGCGCTTGATCGGTCCGAACTGCCCAGGTCTCGTCACACCTGGTCTGGGTGAGAAATCACATGGTGGTTGCCGCATCGGCATTGCTCCAGGGTATATCCACAAGCGTGGTAATGTGGGCGTGGTCAGCCGCTCAGGCACACTCACTTATGAGGCCGTCTGGCAGCTCACGACTCGTGGTTACGGCCAGAGCACCTGCGTTGGCATTGGCGGTGATCCGGTCAATGGTACCAACCACCTCGATGTCTTGAAAATGTTCAACGAAGATCCAGAGACTGAGGCCATCATCATGATCGGCGAAATCGGCGGCAATGCTGAGGTCGAGGCCGCACGCTGGGCTAAGGACAACTGCAAGAAGCCAATCTCCGCTTTCATCGCTGGTGCTACGGCACCTCCAGGACGCCGCATGGGTCATGCGGGTGCCATCATCGGTGGCGAAGACGACACCGCTGCGGCGAAGAAGCGGATCTTGTCCGAGTGCGGTATCTCGGTCGCTGATTCCCCTGCGGACATGGCTGCTGCGCTGCTCAAAATTTGGGGCAAGTAGCACCGACGCCTCAGCGAGTTTGGTTTAAACACCCGGCAGTCTGCCGGGTGTTTTGCGTTCAGTGCCTAGGTGCTAATGGAATCCACTATGCCTCGATTGGGGTCAGTCCTCATGAATTGTGCCGTAGCTGACCACAATAGTGGCGCATTCGGTGGGGCATTAGCATCGGGGTGTCAAAGAACCACACCACTCGACACCATGCAAACCAACACCTCCAAGCACACCGGCCAGAAGCGTTTCATTGAAACCCTCGCAGAGAGCGATCTCTTTCAGCAGTATCAGCACGCCTTCCATACGCTCACAGGTTTGCCCCTGAGTTTGCGTGCTCAGGAAGACGAAGAGTTTGTTGAACAAGTCATCACCCGCAAAGGTGTGGCGGGTGTGGTGGAGACATTTGTCCCAGTTCGCGTCGGCAAGACTCCTGTCGCTCTGATGGAAACCGGTGGCGTTCGCCTTGAGGCAGCTAATGCGGAGACCTTCGCGCCGCTCGCTACCTCCCTCATCAATGATGACCGCAACGCTCATGAAGTGCGTGGTGCTCAGGTCCACTTCCATCAGGTGCCAGTCATGGAGCCAGCACGCTATCAGGCTGCTCTCGCCATCCTAAAGTCCTTTGCCATCCAGCTCGGTGAATGTGCTCACCGCATGTTGTTTGCTCAGGCCACGCATGAGCCACAGGCGGTGAAGAATGCCAAGATATATATCCATGCGAACCTCGTTGAGCAGATGACGCTCGAAGGTGTGGCTAAGGCCGTGAATGTCAGCCCCTTCCACTTCTGTAAGATCTTTAAGCGCGCCACTGGCCTAACTTTCACTGACTTTGTGAATCGTGCCCGTGTTGAGAAGGCCAAGCGCATGTTGATGAAGCCCGCCGCTCGTATCACCGAAGTCGCCTACGACGTTGGTTTCCAGTCGCTCTCCCACTTTAATCGTAGCTTCCGACGCATCGCCAACGAATCCCCCACCGAGTATCGTGGTCGCATGAAGAGTCATCGCGGCATTGAAATGATCGCCGCGTAAGATGACGCAAGATTGGCCCAATAGTTGGGTGCCTATTCATCAATCCCGAACACTGCTCTGCGGTGCTCGGGATTTTGTTTTCAGCCATCGACTCCTCAAGAAATCAAACGGTCATACTTGTCGTGATGCCTGATCCAAAAGCATACCATGTGTTTTCCCATCTCAAAGGCCAGAGCGCAGTGGTCGAGGCCCACTCTGGCGGAGTAGATGTCTGTGGCTACATTCTTGACATGCAGAGATGGGTGCCGTGGATTGGCCTTCAGTAATACGAAGACCTTGTCAGCCAAGGCTTGCTTATGAGCAATAAGGTGGCGGTAGTGCTATCAGAAATCGGGGAAGGTTTGCTCGCGCACTGATTTAGCGGCGCATCAGGGCGTCTTCGGAAATAGGACTTTTACGCCGGGGATCTGGGCGACGAGCTTTTCGCCTTCCCCTTTGCCTAGAACACAAATGGCGGTAGCGAGGGCATCGCTGGTGGTGCAGTCGTTGGCGAAGACGGAGCAGGCGATGCGTTGGGTAAGGCCGAGTCCGGTCTTTGGAGAAATGATGTGAGAGTAGCGCTGGCCTTCGAGTTCGGTAAACTGGTATAGGTCGCCTGAGGTGGAGACGGCGCTGTTGGCGAGGCTGACTTGGGTTTCGTGTTTGGCGTCAGTGCGCAGGGTGACGGGCCAACCAGTTTCTCCGGGAGGTGGATCACCCACGGCGGTGTCGCCTCCCGCTTGCACGACGGCGCGTGTGATGCCGTGTTGTTTCAAAACGCGCAGGCATTCGTCCGCCGCGTAGCCTTTGGCGATACCGCCTAGATCTAGCAAGGTTCCAGGCTGCAAACTCACACTCCGATATTCAGGATGCAGGGTGATGCGCCGCCAGTCCGTGGCGGTGATGGCTTGCTGCAAACGATCCGCAGGTGGCAGTTTACTCTGACGTTTGGCGCGACGCCAGAGATTGGACAGGTGGCCGCAGGTTGGATCAAAGGTTCCGTGAGTGGTTTTAGCAAATGCGCGGGCGCGCTGAAGGATGTCGAAGAGTGGCTCGCTGACTTTGAAGGGGTATTTGGCTTCAGGCGCGCAGAGGCGCATGAGTTCGCTGGTGGGGTCGTAGTCGGTGAAGATGGCATTCAACTCGGCGATGCGCTCGAAGCAGGCTTCGGTGGCTTTATCGGCGCTGGCTTTGTCTTCTGCATAACAAGCGATGCGGAAGGTGGTGGCCATGCCTGGACCGGAGAAGTCGTGACGAGTGAGATTGGCACCATGAACTAAGTTTAATGCCATCAAGACGCATAAGAAGAAGGGCAGGCCTAGTGCCCGCCCTTCTCGTGTAAAAAATCTGAAGCTTTGGTTATTCACGGGCGACGCCGTTGTTCCAGGCGGCGAACATTTCCTCAACGCTGGGGATCTCAAGCTGGCGGACGATGCGGAAGCCGAGCCAGGTTGCATCGGTCAGGTACCAGATGCTCTTGGGGAGCTGTGGGTCCTGTTGCTTCCAGCCTTCTTCAGAGGGCTTGCGGGCGGCGCTACGGCACATTTCGGCATCGTCATCATAGGTGCCGCCGCGGGCGACGTGTGGATACGGTGTCTTGGATTTGATCCAGGTGCCGCCGAGACTGCCAGTGGCGCCATCGGCCGCCCAGGCCTTGTAGGTGGTCTCGGAATATTGGTCCATGCACCATTCGCAGACGTTGCCATAGATGTCGTAGAGGCCCCATGGGTTGGGCTTCTTTTTACCAATGAGACTGTATTGGAAGTTGGGGGCGTTTTCAAAGAACCAGGCATAATCCTTGAGTTGGGCGACATCGTCTCCCCAGAAGAAGGCGGTCTTGGTGCCGGCACGGGCGGCGTATTCCCACTCGGCTTCGGTTGGCAGGCGGTAGTAATGACCGGTCTGGGCGCTAAGCCACTGGCAATACTTGTTCGCGGCGTGCTGGGTCATGCAGATGGCAGGGAAGCCATTGCGGCCCATACCAAAGTCCATCGGCTGGTAAGGTGGTGTCGGCTGGCTGATTAGGTCTTCAGGCTTGTCATTGGCGGTCCAGACTTTGCGGCTGCCGTCTTTGTTGCGACCTTCACTGGTAAGTTGGAAGGGCTCGTACTCATCCCAGGTAACTTCGTATTTGCCGAACCAAAAGGGCTTCACTGTCTTCTTTATCTGTGGGCCCTCGTCGTCGATACGTCCGGTCTCGCTGGCGGGACTACCCATCAGGAACTCGCCGCCTTTGATAGCGACCATGGAATACGCGGCGCCAGTCTTCGGCACTTTGGCGTCGTAGGATTTCATGTCGGCCTCGGCTTTTTCTTTGGAGGTCTGGACGATGAGTGCGTGGATCTTCTTTACCAATTCCAGCGTGTCGGGATTGTTGGTAGGGGCTGCGCCTTTTTCCTTGGCTTTGAGCTTCACGGCATCGGGCCATACGGCACCTTGCTCGATCCAGCCTTTGAGCATGGCGACCTCTGCCTTTTTCAAAGGACCGCCGCTCTTCTTGGGCGGCATGAGATCGTCATCGTCTTCAGCGAGTGTAGTCGAATGATAAATGGCGCTCTTATCGAGTTGGAAAGGTACGATGTTGGGTGCGTTTTCACCAGTCTCGAAGGCTTCCTTTCGGCTACTGAGAATCCAGTCGCCCTTGGCCTTTTCGGGGTTGTGACAGCTCAGGCAGTTTTGCTCAAGGATGGGCTGGATGTGCTTCACGAAGTCGATGCGTGGTTTCACTTCCAGTGTCACGCCTGCGGGCCAGTCAGCGCCTTGTTCGACCCAGCCTTTGATGACTTCGATCTGTGATTTGTCGAGCAAGCCTTCTTTCTCAGGCGGCATGACCATATCGTCATCGTGTGGAAGGAGCAGCGTGCTGTAGATGGCGCTCTTTTTGAGATCTTTCGGCGTCAAACCGGGGCCGTTCTCATTGCCTTTGATCATGTCATCCTTCGTGTGCATTCGGAAATCGCCTTTGTCTTTCTCAGCGCCATGGCAATGGGTACAGGCAGCTTCGAGAATGGGCCTCACTTGAGTATTGAAGTCGATCTTCTCTGCGGCGGGGGCCGTAAGCGCGACGAGTGTGAGGAATGCGGTGGTCAGGGAGCGGTGGTCAAGCATGGAATGATGAAATTTGCGAAAGTGTTCAATAAGCAGCGACGAGAGACTGAAAACTGAAAGTTGAGGACTGGAAGTTTTAAATAGAGGGGGGCTAAAGACGGCTTAAGTGGGCGGGTTCGTTCTTTTGCATTCAGAGAAACACCATTGCTGCGACGATGACACTGATGATCGCGGCAATGAGCACGGCTCCTGCAGCTACGTCTTTGATGCGGCGGATGGACTCGTCCTGTTCTCGGGAGACGCGGTCGCAGAGCACCTCTAGGGCGGTGTTGAGCAATTCAGCGACCCAGACGAGGGCGATGCAGCCGAGCACAGCGCACCATTTCATGGCGGATAGATTCACCACCAGTCCTAGACTCACGACGGTGAGTGTGGCTGCGGCATGGACCCTCAGATTTCTCTGTGTCCGCAGAGCCCAGCCGATGCCGGAAAAGGCACAGCGGAAACTGCGTATCAGGGCGGGGAACATGACTTAGTTAACTGCGGGCGTCGGCGTGGCCTCACTGCTTACTTGAGTGGGGGAGGATTGATTGACGAGCATACGCAGTTCCTTCACCCATTTGGGGGCATCGGCATGAGCAGGATTGTCTTTGATGAGCTTGAGCATGTCGGCCATGGCATTGATTGCGGACGGTCCTTTTTCATACAGATAAGTGGCTCTTTCCCAGCGCAGAGTCGGCAGCTCATTTTGACCCCAAAGAATGAATTCAGGCTCTGTCATGTTCTCTTTGCGGAATGCACCATCGGCATTGATCCGGGCATCCCACAGCGATGGGAGGTTGTCTTTGGCGTCTACCGCAGCGATCGGCAGGATGGTGTTGGTGTACATACCGCCGATGTTGGTCGGGTTTTTGTCCCATCCTTGGCGGTTGAGGTAGCGCTCGAGCTGGAAAGCCTCAATGATGGCGCTGTTACCGCTGCAGACTCGACTGACCATGCCGAAAGCGCGGCCCTTAAGTTTGGGTGCCGCTGCCACCAAATCATTGATGTAAGATTGAAGCTTGGGCACCATCTTCTTAAATTCCTCCTCTTTCGCTTCATGGGCTTCGAGGCTCATGATGAGGTAGCGCAGACCAAATCGGATGCCGAGCGCCGAGTCACCATCATCGTCTGCTTTACTACCAGCCTTACTTTTGCGTTCCAAAGCCTTCTCGACCTGCTCAGCTCTTGCTCGGGCTTCAGCTTTGCCTTCACCTTTGCGCTCACTGTTGACGATGAGTTCGCAATCGGTGTAAAGCTTGGTCGCAGCCTGATCACTAGCCACTCCTTCATTCAGTCTGGCCAAGATGGAGGAGAGATTGGACCCACGCTTGGAAAGGATGTCCGCTTCGAGTATTTTGAGCTGTCCGAGCACATTGTTGACTTGGGCTTCTGTCAGCTTCGGCACCTCTGCCGCAGGTGGCGCGGTAGGAGTGGTTTGAGCGTTGAGTGTTAAAGGCAGAACGGTTAGCAGGAATGACAGGATGGGTTTCATGGTTGGATTGATGATCGGTTTATCAACGGATGAAAGCAGCGTTTAATGGGAAGTTTCTTATCAGCTGAAAAATCAGTGTCACTTGGTCAATGCGGGACTGCCTGCCGCCGCTCGAGGCCGAGCTGACCACGGCGGTCACGACGCAGGCGGAACTCCTCACGGATCAGGCTTGTGGAAATGGGTGCACCGTATTCCACCGTGACCGTCACCACCTGAGGCAGCGCCTCCAGCGTCATCACGCGGAAAACCGGTTCTCGCTTGCTGCGAAAAAAAGCATGCAGCGGAATGTGCGGGTGCCCCGCATTCCACAACCAGCGCGCTGGGTGGAAGTCATCGATCTCAGAGAGCGCCTGTAGCACCTCACGAATCACCTGCTCCTGGTGCTTCTTCAGTAGTTTTGAGGCGGCACGGCGGCAGAGCATTTGCTCCATGAAAGCCTGCACCGGATTGAGATGATCTTCCTCCATCTCCACGATGATTTCCTGCGCGTTCACCTTCATCGCCTCACGGAATTCGGCCAGACTCATCCGTCCTGTATCGAGCAAGTGAAAAAGTTGTCGTGGGCTGTGAGGAGGAGATGGCACAGGCGCGATGGTAGCGGCGGCAAAGCACCGCGCAAGGCTGTGTGGCAACCATGGCGGAGTTTCTCCAAAACCAGCTTGCAAAGGTGATGCCACGCAGGTGCAGCTTGAGCCGATGAATCTCCAGGCCCATGATCGGAGGAGGCTCGTATCCTGAGCTGATGTTTCTTTGATGCTATGCCACCTGTGACTTCCTCTGCAAAAGCTACCCCTGCTCTGGCCGCGTATTTGCGGAACGTAAACAAGTCGTTTGGTGACGGTGGCTCGCGCTTGCAGGTGCTGAAGGAGATCGATCTGGATGTGCGCTGCGGGGACATCACGATGCTGGTGGGGCCTTCGGGCTGTGGGAAGACGACGCTGATCAGCATCGTGGCGGGCACACTGAACGTGGATGAAGGCCCTGGTGAGGTGACGGTCTTTGGTCAGGATTTGCGCAAGCTAAGTAAGGGGGCGACGACGAAGTTCCGCTCCACTTCCATTGGCTTCATCTTTCAGTCCTTCAATCTTATCCCGACACTGAGCTGCGTGGAGAATGTGAGCGTGCCGCTGTTGATTCAGGGCAAGTCCACGCGAGTGGCGGAAAAGAAGGCGCGTGAGGTGCTGGAGCAGGTAGGCATGGGCGACCGCATGAAGCACCGGCCCACGCAACTCTCTGGCGGGCAGCAGCAGCGGGTAGCGATCGCCCGCGCCTTGGTGCATGACCCCCGGCTGATCATCTGCGATGAGCCGACGGCGGCGCTGGATTCGAAGAACGGAACTCTGGTGATGGACATCTTTGAAAGTGTGGCACGCAGCCCTGACCGCGCCGTGCTAATCGTCACGCACGACAACCGAATTTTCCCCCACGCTAACCGTATCGCCTCGATGGATGATGGGCGGATCATCGAGGTGCATGACATCGACGCCGCGCACCCGCTGCCGGAGAATCTGCGGCACGGCTTTCATTCGTAATGTGTAGAGGAAAGCGTAAGCGTTCTTTCGACGAGCGCGGACAGCACGCAGCGCCCGGAGACGGAAGGCTGTCACCGTTCCGCGACAAGATGATCGTTTTGCTGCTGGAAATGCAGGACTGGCCGCGCTTAGACTCAACGTTTCACGCCCCCGACCACTCAATCTGCCATGCCCAAGGAAAAGCCTGTCTCGCTCAAGAATCTCAAACTACTCGGTCAAGAGCATCTGCCTGCGGGCGGTGGCTTTCTCATCCTGCCTAGCCAGTTATGTTATCATGACCTGATGCGGCTGGAGCAGATGCTGCCGGGGCGTGAGTTTGTTTATTTCGTGGAGCAGGGCGCGGCGCTGGCTCCGCAGATGAGTGCGCACTTGGAAAAGGACGCGGTGAATGCGCTGTCCATCGCCCCGAGCACGGACACGACGATGTATCTCCAAGCGGTCGCGGCGGAGGCGCAGCAGGGCCGGGTGCTGATCTATCTGCCAGCGCTGGCTTCTGTGGTGAATGCGCCGATGAGCACGGTGCCGGGCACAAAGCTGGAGTTTCTGCTGAAAGCGGGCGTGCCGGTGCTGCCGCTCTACGTCCAGACCAGTCTGGACATCGCGCTCGACATCGAGCCGCGCTATGATGAGAGCGATGCGATCTTCGCGTTTGGTAAACTTTTGACGGGTGGTGAGGTCAATCTAGCGGCCTATCAAGAGTCACTGCTGGCGCTGGCGGAGCAGTGCTTCTCCGCGCATCCGGCGCTGAACATGAATCTGGCCTATGCGCTGCTCTGTGGTTTAAAGAAGCATGGCAGCGGCCACAAGATCATCGACGGCAAGGACGACAAAACTTTGGGCTATGACAAGGTGCTCGCGGTCGCCATCGCTCTGTCAAAAGTGATCCAATCGGAAACGAAAAAGAAGCGTGTGGGCGTCGTGTTGCCTCCGGGCATCGGCGGACTCATCGCCAACATCGCTGTGCTGCTGGCGGGTAAGGTGCCGGTGAATCTGAACTTCACGGCGGGTCGCTCCTCCATCGAACACGCGATCAAAGCAGGTGATCTGGATCGCTTCATCACAGCGGATATTTTTGTGCGGAAAGTGCAGAGCTTCCCGTGGCCGCCGAGCAAGCAACTCATCCTCGTCGAGCGCGTGCTGCCGAAGCTGAAGTTGCAGATCGGCCTCTGGCTGGCGCTGAGCAAGTTGCTGCCTGCTTCCATTCTCGCCAGCGTGCTCGGCGTGCCAACGAAGGGTGGGGATAGCGAAGCGCTGCTACTCTTTACCAGCGGTAGTTCAGGCACACCCAAAGGCGTGGTGCTAAGCCATCGAAACATGATGTCCAACGTGATCCAGTTTGGCAGCCGACTCGGTATGAAATCGTGTGACAGCATCCTCGGCAGTTTGCCGCTCTTCCACAGCTTTGGTTGCACCGTCACGCTTTGGTATCCCATCATGTGCGGGGTGGATCTGGTTACCTATCCGAGTCCGCTGGAGGTGAAGAAGTTGGCCGAGCTGATCGAGAAACATCGCGTCAGTTTGATGATCTCCACGCCGACCTTCCTGCGTGGTTATCTGCGTGGCGTAAACAAAGAATCTCTCACCTCTATCAAGCTTTGTGTCACGGGCGCTGAGAAGTTGCCAGCGACGGTGGCCGATGCCTTTGAGGCCAAGTTTGGCAAGCGTGTCTATGAAGGTTACGGACTCACGGAAACATCACCTGTTTCCAACGTGAACCTACCCAATCCGCTACCACTCGGTGATGAATCTGCCGGCTATGTTTGGCTGCCGAGTCACCGCCAGGGCAGTGTCGGTCAGATGGTGCCGGGCCTAGCGGTTCGCATCACTCATGCAGAGACATTCCAGCGGCAGTCGATCCACAGCAGCGGCATGATTTGGTTCAAAGGAGCCAACATTTTTACTGGCTACCTCAATGATGCCAAACGCACCGCCGAAGTGATGGATGAAAACGGCTGGTTCCGCACGGGCGACATCGGACGTGTGGACATGGACGGCTTTCTTTACATCGAAGGCAGGCTTAGCCGCTTCTCCAAGATCGCCGGTGAGATGGTGCCGCATGAAACCGTGGAAGAGGCGCTCATAAAAGCTATGGGCCTGGAGAATGAAGCCTCACGCAAGATCGCCATCGTCGGCGTGCCCGACCCTGATAAGGGCGAGGCACTCATCCTGCTCACCGCTGTAGCCGGCGGACCCGAGCATCAAGAAATCCTCGACCTGCGCTACCGCCTGCTAGAGAAAGGTCTGCCGCCGCTGTGGATTCCGAAAAAGATGATACGAGTCGCCGACATCCCCATCCTATCCTCCGGTAAGCTTGACGTGCAGTCCTGTGAAAAGATTGCCCGTTCTGCGGTGGCGTGAAGTCCAACTCTTGCGCCCAGCTCATCCCCGCCTTGAATAGGCGACCTCCCATTTCTGATGCACATCTCTGACATCCTCAACCAGCAGCGCCCCACGCTGTCCTTTGAATTCTTTCCGCCCAAGTCTGCCGAGTCTTTCGAGGCGCTCTATCAAACCATCGGCGAGCTGGAGGCCTACAAGCCCTCGTTTGTCAGCGTGACCTATGGCGCTGGTGGCTCCACTCGCGAACTGACCCATGATCTCGTTGTGCGTATCAAAAAGACCACCACACTCGATCCCGTGCCGCATCTCACCTGCGTGTGTCACAGTGAAGCTGACATCTCCAGCATCTTGGAGCGCTATGCTGAAGCTGGCGTCAGTAATATCCTTGCGCTCGGCGGTGATCCACCGCGCAATCTCGAAGGCTATGACCGCACTAAAGATGCCTTCCAGCACGCGGCGGATCTCGTGCGCTTCATCAAGAAGTTTAACGACAGTGGCGCGCACCCTGATAAGCGCGGCTTTGGCATCGCCGTGGCGGGTTTTCCAGAAGGTCACCCGACCACGCCAAACCGTGTTTTAGAAATGGAGCATCTCAAAGCTAAGTGCGATGCCGGAGCCGACTATATCTGCACTCAGCTCTTTTTTGATAACCACGACTTCCTCGACTTCCGAGATCGCTGCCGCCTCTCGGGCGTCACGATTCCGATCATTGCTGGCATCATGCCGATCACGAGTGCCAGCGGGATGAAACGCATGGCCGAACTTGCCGCTGGTGCGCACTATCCGGCCAAGCTTCTGCGCGCCATCCAGCGCTGTGGTGGCGATGAAGAAGCCGTGCAACGTGTGGGTGTTCATTATGCCACGGAACAGTGCCGCGACCTCCTTGAAAACGGCGTGGACGGCATCCACTTCTACACGCTGAATAAATCCCAGGCCACGCGCGAGATTTACGCCAGCCTCGGTATTCGTGACTCTTCAGCCGTTCGTCACGCATGAGCGACAAAGCACCTCTCATCGCCGCCATTGAGATGGGTGGCACGAAGATTGTCTGCGGCATCGGCACAGGGCCGCATGACATGTTGGCCGTGCATCGCATCGAAACGACCACGCCTGAAGAAACGCTGGAGGGCGTGAGCCGTTGGCTTTCGCGAGCCAAACAAGAGCATGGACATTTTGCCGCAATCGGTATCGGCAGCTTCGGGCCGCTGGATTTGAATCCCAATAGCGAGGCGTATGGCTTCATCACCACGACGCCCAAGCCTGGATGGCAGCACACCGATGTGGTGACGTTTTTCAAGCACCGCTTCAAGGTGCCCATTGGCTTTGATACGGATGTGAATGCTGCCGTGCTGGCTGAATATCTCTGGGGTGCAGGGCAGGGGATGGACCCGCTCGTGTACATCACCGTCGGCACCGGAGTCGGTGGTGGCGTGCTGGTGAATGGCCAACTTCTGCATGGGGCCTTGCACCCTGAGATCGGTCATTTGATCGTGCCGCCGCCGTCGAATAGTCTTGCTGTGCAGCGTGACTGTCAGTGCCCATTTCACAAGAGTTGCGTCGAGGGTTACGTCTGTGGTCCTGCCATTTCTCGACGCTGGGGCGTGCGCGCGGACTCGCTGCCTTTGGATCATCCGGCCTGGGAAGAAATCGCCGATGTCATGGGGCATGCGCTCATGAATCTCACGCTTACGTTGTCGCCGCGTCGCATCATTCTTGGTGGTGGCGTGATGGATCAGGCGCAGCTCATCCCGCTCATCCGTGGCCGACTGATCCATCAGATGAATGGCTACCTGCTAGTGCCACAGCTTGGTCGTGACATTGATCAATACATTGTACAACCCGGACTCGGTAGCCGCTCAGGTCTGCTCGGCTCGCTAGCTCTTGGACGCATGGCCATGGATCAAACTAAAAACGTCCACTCATGAGTACCATAGCCGCCCCCTTGATCGCGACCGATGTCCACCGCACCTATCACATCGGCGGGCATGATCTGCCTGTGCTGCGTGGCGTGAATGTCGAAGTCGAGGCGGGTGAAAAAGTCTTCCTCTGTGGCCAATCCGGCGCTGGCAAAACAACCCTGCTTTATGTGCTTGGTGGACTGGAAAAACCCACGAGTGGCGACGTGCTCGTGCATGGCAAATCACTCTACCATGGCGGTGCCAAAGAGCGCGCCAAGGCTCGCAACCGCACGATGGGTTTTGTCTTCCAGCACTACTTCCTGCTGCCCGAGTTGACGGCTCTGGAAAACGTCATGCTTCCCGCCATGATCGGCGGTCGCAGTGGTGAGGCGCGCGCTCGTGAGTTGCTCGACCGAGTGGGTCTCACGCCGCGTCTCGATCACTTACCCACTGAACTCAGCGGCGGCGAGCAGCAGCGCGTCGCCATCGCCCGTGCGCTCATCAACGACCCCGGCATTCTTTACGCCGACGAACCCACCGGCAACTTGGATGCGAGCACCGGCTCGGTCGTCATGGACATGCTCATGAGCGTTGTCGAAGAGTCGAAAAAAACCCTCGTCGTTGTTACCCACGATCAAACCCTCGCCAAGCGTGGTGATCGTCGCCTGATCCTGAAACAAGGCGCGCTTGTAGAAGGTTAAACTTTGCCCATGTCTGCTTCCATCCTCCGCGTCCATCCTGCTGATGACCTTATCGTCGCTCTTCGTGATCTCAAAGCCGGGCAGGTGGTGGGCGATTGGACACTGAGGGAAAACATCGACGCCAAGCACAAGTTTGCCGCTCATGACTTTGCCGCAGGTGAACTCATTACCATGTATGGAGTGACTGTGGGCCGCGCCATGCATGACATTCTAGCGGGTAGCCTCGTCCACACGCATAACATCAAGCACGAAACGGCTGCATTCTCCGGCAAGAAGTCCGACTACTGCTGGACTCCGCCAGATGTGAGCCGCTGGCAGCAGCGCAGTTTCATGGGCTATAAGCGCAGTGACAGTGTTTCTGGAACGGCCAACTACTGGCTCGTCATTCCGCTCGTGTTTTGTGAAAACCGAAACCTCGCTTTCATGCGTGAAGCCCTGACTCGCGCGCTCGGTTACGGACGCACTTCACCGTATGAGCGTTATGCACAAACACTCGTCGAGCGGCATCAGCAGGGCTTGGCGCTTGACGGCGATATTGAAGAACTGCTGCTCAAAGAGCCCAAGCCGCTGTTCCCAAACGTCACTGGCATCAAGTTCCTCGAACACGGCCTCGGCTGTGGTGGTACGCGACAAGATGCACTGGCTTTGGTGCAACTTCTTGCTGGTTACATCGCCCACTCAAATGTGGCAGGTGCCACGGTGCTTAGCCTCGGCTGTCAGCATGCGCAGGTGAGTTTGCTGCAAGACGCGATCAGTCGCTTGTATCCGCGTTTCAATAAACCGCTGCATATTTTTGAGCAGCAAAAGTGTGCCTCTGAGCGCGACATGATGGCTAGCGCCATTCGAACGACCTTTACCGCTGTGGCCAAAGCCAACGAGCAAGTGCGCGAACCCTGCCCGCTGAGCGATCTCATCATCGGTGTCGAATGCGGTGGCTCGGACGGCTTCTCAGGCATCTCTGCGAACCCTGCTATCGGTCATACGGCGGATCTGCTTTCTGCACTCGGCGGTGCGCCCGTGCTCTCAGAGTTTCCTGAACTGGCAGGCGTGGAGCAGAGCTTGTGTGATCGCTGCGCGACGCCCGAACATGCCGACCGCTTTGTGCATCTCATGCGCACTTATGAAGGCGCGGCCAAAGCTTGTGGCTCCGGTTTTGATGCCAATCCATCTCCAGGGAATATCCGTGATGGTTTGATCACCGATGCGATCAAGTCGGCTGGTGCCGCGAAGAAAGGTGGCACCGCACCGATTATCGATGTGCTCGATTACAGTGAACCCATCACCAAACACGGTGGACTCACGCTTTATTGCACACCGGGAAATGATGTCGAGTCCACCACCGCCATTGCAGGTGGCGGCTGCAATCTCATTCTCTTCACCACGGGTCTCGGCACGCCGACTGGCAATCCTGTTTGTCCGACGCTCAAGATCGCCACGAATACTTCACTCATGCAGCGCATGAGTGACATTCTGGATTTTGACACTGGCCCCATCATCACTGGCGCTCAGACGGTGCCGCAGATGGGAGAGGCCATTCTCGAACTTTGCATCGCTACCGCCAGTGGTGAGTATGTACCAAAATCTGTCTCGCTTGGTCAAGACGACTTCCTGCCCTGGAAGCGCGGCGTGTCCCTCTGATTTTAGATGGCCTGCTGATGAGATCTACTTCGCTGGAAAGGGACTCTTGATGAGAGCCGTGAACTCAGCGGTCACTTTTGCTACGGCGTCTTTTGGGCCGGTAAGCTTGATGAAGACGGGGGCATCTGTGCCGGGGACGATGGCACCTAGGAGCGTGTAGTTTTCTTTGGGGGTCTTAGGACCAAACATGGCTCCATCATTGTAAGTGCCGTGGGCCGTCACGAGAGTGACTTTGGTGCCGTTGACATCGATGTCTTCTGTCTTCGATTCTGGTGGGCTGGCAAACTGTCCGAGCCAGCGATCTACATTGGCTTTGGTATCTCCACCCTGACCTGCGCCGAAGTAGTAGAACACGGCCTCCATGGGTTTCTCCGCGCCTTCGACGGTAATCTGCAAGGTGCCTGCGCGCATCGTACTTGTGGGCGGCACTGATGTCCAGGCGGTGGGATAGGCAAAATTAAGACCAGCGACGGCGAGCTTGCCTTCTTTAGCCTGAAGGGCGGTAGAAAGTGCGGCGATAGTGAGAAGTGTGAGGAGAGTTTTCATGATGGATTTGATTCAGGGCAGGGGATGAAAAAAGAAGGCGGACCTAAGTCCGCCTTCGAGAAATAGATTACTTCGTGATATGCATGACGCCTTTCATCAGCAGCCAGTGACCAGGGAATGAGCAAAGGTAAGGATAGTCGCCAGCCTCAGCAGGTGCGGTGAATTCGATGGTCTCAGTGCCGTTTGGCATGACCAGCTTGGTGTGGGCGATGATGTCATCCTTGGAGGCGTCCGGGATGTAGCTCTTGGCCATCGCCGTAGGATCAGTCATCATGGCATTTGCTTGTGCACCGACAGCCATTTCTTTGCCTGGCTTGACGAGAATAAAATTGTGCGGTTGCGGGGCGATGCTGCCCGTGTTGTTCATCGTGAGCTTCACCTTCTGGCCGGCTTTCACGGTAAGATCTGTCTTGTCATAGCCGAACGCATTGGTGGCATTGGGCTTCAGTTCGATGATGGCAACATCAGCCTCCTGAGCGGAGACGGCGGAAGTGATCAGGCAAAGGGCGGTAAGGGCAGCTAGTTTGTTCATGGGGGTATTTAATACGCAGGGGAATGCTAATCGGGCGTTGTCCGGCAGTGTTTTCAACCTTTTTTACGGTCGAGAGCGAGAGCGCAGGAAATGATCATCTAGAAAGGTTATGCCAGCGTAGTTCGTTCTCGGAGTCCCCCCATGAATCCCTTTCACGATACCGCTACAGCCTCACACCAGATGAGCCGCCGCAAGGTCTTGCGCGGACTCGGCACCTTGATGTCGCTGCCTTTTCTAGAAACTTTTGCCGGTCGTGCAAGCGCGGCGGCTGTGCCAGTGAAGGCTCCGCTACGCGCTGCCTGGCTGTATCTGCCGAACGGGGTGAATGTGAATGAGTGGTTCCCTACGGGTGATGGCGCTGGCTATCAGCTCAGCGCCTCGCTCAAGGAGTTGGAAAAACATCGTGACGACTTCATGGTCGTGTCCGGTCTCGCTCAGGACTTCGCTCGCTCGCATGGCAATGGCGGTGGCGATCATGCGCGCGCTACGGCCACTTATTTAACGGGCTGCATGCCAAAGAAAACAGCGGGAGCAGACATCCAGCTCGGCGTTTCTGTGGATCAGATCGCGGCACAAAAAATCGGCCATCTAACACGACTAGCTTCGCTGGAACTCAGCGCCGACGGCCAGCGCAGCGCGGGCCGCTGTGACAGCGGTTACTCCTGTGCTTATCAGTTCAACTTGGCCTGGAAGAATGAAACGATGCCGATGGCTCCTGAGATGGATCCGCGTCTCGTTTTCGAGAGGCTGTTTGGCTTCGGTGCCTCAGGTATGAGAGGTGAAGGTGGCGCACGTCGTCAGCGTTTGCAGAAGAGCATTCTCGACACCGTACTGGATGAAGCGAAGACGCTGCAAGGCAAGGTCAGTGGCGGCGATAAGCGCAAGCTAACCGAATACTTTGATTCCGTGCGCGACATCGAGCAGCGCATCGAGCGCAGTGAAAAATTCACCGCTCAATTGCCGCCGGACATGAAGATGCCAGAGGGCATCCCGGAGAGCTATGAAGAGCACATCCGCACGATGTTTGATCTCATGGCACTGGCTTTCCAGACTGACACTACACGCCTCGCTACGTTCATGCTCGCGCATGATGGCAGCAATCGCAGCTTCCCAGACATCGGTGTGCCAGACGCGCACCACAGCATCTCGCATCATCAGAAAGATCCGGTGAAACTGGCCAAGCTCGGCAAGATCGACCGCTTCTACCTGCGGCAGCTCAGCTACTTCCTCGACAAGCTTAAAGGCATTAAAGAAGGCTCAGGCACACTTTTGGATAACAGCATGATCGTGTGGGGCAGCGGCATCGGTGATCCAGATCGCCACAACCACGACAACCTGCCAGTCATAGTGGCAGGCCGAGCTGGCGGCACTTGGACACCCGGCAAGCGCATCGTCCTGCCCGGTGAGACACCGATCACCAATCTCTATCTCACCATGCTCGACCGCATGGGTGTCCGAGCCGAGAAGGTCGGAGATAGCACCGGCGTGCTTGAAGTAGGTTAGGCGTTCACGCCCGTCATCGGCCTGAGGCTTTTAGCCTTCAGGTCTTTGTTTTTGTTGCGCTGGCTTTAAGATATTTATTGAACAAATTCTTTATTTCTTGTAATGCTTAGAAATGCTACGCACTCGCTTCGTCATTATTATCCTCAATCTTGTTCTTAGTTCGCTGTGGTTTTTAAACCGCACTCCAGAACGGAGGGTTGTAGCCAATGCACCAAGAGTTTCAGCGACGACAGCGCCATCTGTCGCATCAATCCCAGTTGCGACACCCGTTTCCCATGCTGCACCTTCGACGGTGACAAGCGTGCCTGAGCAGGCTCTCCAGGACTTCTCAACTTGGGCCGAGCGTTATCTCTCGGCAGCAGCGGCCCAGCGCGCGGCATTAGAAAAAGAAGGCGTCGAACTCGCGCTGGCTCGGCGACCAGTTTTTCAGAAGCTGATTCAGAGCGATCCAAGGAGTGCGCTGGAGCAAGCTGTACCGCGAGTGGTGCGGCAGGATTTGCCGGAGTCCGTGGTGGCATGGCTGGAGAAAACCGTGTCAGCCAAAGGCGACTTCAATGTGTATCTGGGGAAACCTGCTCCTGGCGTGCCAGTGCCTGCGGAAGGCCTGACGCTGCGCTATTTCGAAGCCGACGGCGTAAGCTACAAGGCGCACGTTTTCGGCGAACTCACGCCAGTGATGTCGAGAAAAGGCGTGCCTCTACGCGGTGTCTCCATCGACCGCGACATGGCCGTGGCAGAGAACGCCGTCCGCAGGCTCGAAGTCGGTGAACGTATTCCCGAAGGGACGCTCGTGGAAGAGAGCTGTCCCGTGTCTGGACTGACGACGAGTGCTGTCTCTGAAGGCGAAACCGTGACGGATGAGTCACCCACCGTCGAGATCGGCAACCGCATCATCACACTCTGCAATGGCTCGCATGTCAGTGTGTTGGAAGGTGATTTCCGCACCTATGTACAGTCGAGTGGGCCGGGCGGTGGCGGCTTCTTTATGGACAACTTCCCCGGCACTTCATCGCGCGCGATTGGCAATCTGCGATGCCTCTACATTCGCGTGACTTACCCCGATCAGATGGCGCAACCAAACACGGAAGAACTGGCCTATTCTGACATGCGCGACAATGCGCGGTTCTATCTGGAAAACTCGTATGGCAAGATGACCCAGACCACCACAGTGACCTCTTTGGTCACGCTGCCGCACACGCTGGCCTGGTACAAAGCCAAGGATGCTGAGGTGGATGGACTTGGCCTTGTGCATAGCGACTCGAGCAATGCCGCGCGCGCGCTGGGTTATGACTCCAATCAGTTCGATTGCATCATCGTCCGAGTGGATAAAGGGCCGCGTCTGGAAGGTATCTCATGGGGCGGAGGCAACAGTGTCTGGATTACCTGGAATGGCATGGACGTGCTGAATCATGAGATCGGTCACTCGCTCGGGCGCAATCACGCGAACTCTTGGGATTCGCTCGATGGCACGCCCTATGGCTACGGACAGAATGGCGAGTACGGCAATACTTTCGATGTGATGGGCGACGGCGGCGGATTCAGCGCGCACTACAACACTTTCAGCAAGCGCGCTCTGGCCTGGCTGCCCGACAGCTACATACATCTAGTGAAAGGCAACGGGGTGTATCGCATCTATGCCTATGATCAGCCGACGCTGGAGGAGGGAAAACGCTATGGAATCAATGTGGCTAAGGACAGTGTGCGGCAATACAACATCGAGTTTCATCCCGCGCGCGGCGGCTATCTGGCCGACAACGCTTTGGCCATCTACAGCGGCATGGGATCAAACGCGGGCCACCTGCTTGATACGACTCAAGGCAGCCTCAACGGCAAGAACGACGGAGGGATTGCCATCGGTCGCACCTACTCCGATCCAGAGGGCGACATGCACTTCACCGTGCTGAGCAAAAATGCCACGATACCTGCCTCACTCGACATTGCGTACAATCGCGGACCCTTTCCTACCAATGCAGCGCCCACCGCCACACTCGCAGCGAGTGCCACGACAATCGCTGTAGGTGGAAGCGTCACTTTCACCGCTACCGCAGCCGATGTCGATGGCGACTCACTCGCCTATCAATGGCAGTTTGACGATGGAGTGAATGGCACCAACAGCGATGTCTTTACCCGCACTTTCAGCACTGCGGCTCAAGTCACCGCCATGCTCACCGTTTCTGATATGAAAGGCGGCACAGTACGTCGTTCCGTTCTGATCAATGTGGGCAGTCACGGCAAGCAGGCGATCACTGGCACAGTCACGGTGGATGGCCTGCCCTTGCAGGGAGTCCAAATCTCAGGCGGTGGCAAAGCCTGCTACTCCGATGCAGACGGAACCTATTCACTCGCAGGACTGGCCACGGGATCTCAGACGCTTACAGCCGTGCTCAGCGGCTAGACCTTCACACCAGGATTCACCAATCCACTGACCGTCGTGGCCGGCACGAATACCGCCAACTGGACGGCCACTGCCGCGACTTTTGTGAGCTTAACCAAAATAGCCGATGCTAATGAAGGTGGCACCAATGGCAGCTTCCGACTCACACGAACTGGCAGCACAGCGGCGGACTTGGTCGTGCTCATTTCACCTGTCGGAGGCACAGCGGTTAAGAGCACGGACTACACCTTCACGCCGGATTATGTAACCTCTGGATCGTTCAGGTCATTCACCATTCCCACTGGATCAGCAACGATGGATGTCAGTGTGGCAGCCGTGAATACCAGTGGCGTTCAGGACACCTCTGCGGAAGGGCCTGAAACCATCACGCTGCAAATGGCAGGCGCAGCAGGTTATCAATCCAACTCAGGCAACTCGGTCGTGATGAACGTGGTGGATAATGACACGACGCTGCCACAGGTTAGCGTCACCGCACCTGATCCCTATGCACTGGAAGCTCCTGCGGGAGATACTGGCACGTTTTCCTTCACGAGAATCGGTGACACGACTTCGGCATTGGACCTCACCGTCACCTGGACTGGCTCTGCCACAAACGGCACTGACTACTCAAGCCTGCCAGCCACCGTAACCATCCCTGCCAGTCAGAGCTCAGTGAATGTGACCGTGACTTCCAGTGATGATGCTTTGATCGAAGTGCCGGAAGCAGTCATCGCCACGATCAGCACCCATGCCGCCTATCTCAGCAACAGCGCAGCAACGACGACCACGGTCACGATTACGGATGATGACACGCCGATCGTTAGTGTCAGCGTGCCCGATGCCACAGCTTCTGAAGCAGGCTCAAACACAGGTGTGTTGCTGGTGACACGCACGGGTAGCACGACGGCTTCCTTGAAAGTGTATTATGGACTGTCCGGCAGTGCTTTGCATGGGACTGACTACGCGCCACTTACCGGTGAAGTCGTGATTCCAGCAGGTGCGGTGAGCGCCCCCGTGGTGATCTCACCCTACAATGACGACATTGCCGAACCGTCAGAGTTGGTCACGCTCGCAGTCGCCAATTTCAACAATGGCTACAGCATCGGCCAAGCCTTCCAGGCCAACGTCACCATCACGGACAACAGTGATACGCCTTTCGTGAATGTCCGTTCTGGAGCCGTCGGCACCGAAGGCGGGTTAAACCCAACATTCATCTTCCACTCCATCGGTAGCGGCACGGGTAACATCACGGTGAACTACACGGTCAGCGGCACAGCAACCTCCGGCGTGGACTTCACAGCTCTGACCGGAACGGTGAGCGTGCCAGTCAAGGGCTCGAATGACACAACGGTCACAATTCCCCTGATCAATGATACCACCGCTGAATCGACAGAGACCGTGGTGGTGAAGATCACACCCTCTGCCAACTACCAAGCCTACAATGAAAGCACGGCAGAGATGGTGATTCAGGACAACGATAGCGGCACTGACCGCGTCATGGTTTCCACCTACAATCACTCGCCAGCAGAGGTCGGTCCCGTCGCTGGGACATTCTACTTTTCACGCACGCTCACAGCCGGTGATCTCACCGTGAACTATGCCATCTCCGGCACCGCCACCAATGGCACCGATTTCACCGCACTCTCCGGTAGCGTGGTCATTCCTGACACGTTTTCCGGCGTGAATCTCGTGATGACACCCATTGACGATGCCTTGCTCGAAGGTACTGAGACGGTGACGCTCACGGTGCTCCCTGGCACGGGCTACGGTCCAGATCGGCCAGCATCGGCCACCTTTGAAATCACTGATAATGAGTCGCCACCAATCACGGTGGGATTCCAGCAGGCATCGCTGGTGACGAGTGAGCAACCAAGTGCGCTCGGCGAGTATCGTGACCTGCCTGTACAACTTTCCGCAGTCTCGGCGAATACGATCACGGTGAACTACAGCAGCGCAGGCGGTAATGCAGCGGGCGATGACACTGACTGGGCCTTTGTCGATGCGGCCAATGGCAATGCTTCGATTCCAACCGGCACGCTAACTTTCCTTCCTGGCATGACCTCGCAAAACATTCGCATTCGCATCAAGAATGATGGCGTGAGTGAGGGCTCTGAGACGACGATCCTGCAATTAACTGTTCCCTTTAACGCAGCACTTACAGCGGGTCGTAATCAGGAAACGATTTTGATCTATGATGACATCATCCCCGCGCTGGTAACTGAAGAGCGCTGGAACACAGGCACCGTCTATACCAACAACACCTGGAATACAGTCACTCCAAACTACACAGCGACTCTCGGCGGCTTCACATCGGCTCAGAATGTAACAGACAATTTCTCGCGTCGTCTTACGGGTCAGATTATCGCACCCACTTCAGGAGCCTACACCTTCTGGATCGCTTCGGATGATGCCTCGCGTCTCTACTTGAGCACGAACTCGACCGCAGCGAGCAAAGCGCAAATCGCCACGCTTACGGGTTCGACCGGCTTTCAGAACTGGGATGCAGCAACTTCCCAAAAGTCAGCCAGCATCACGCTCGTCGCTGGTCAGTCGTATTACATGGAAGTTCAGCATCAAGAAGGCAGCGGCAGCGACCATGTATCTGTCGCTTGGGAGGGGCCAGGCTTCACGCGTGTGCCCATCATCATGACTGCACCCAACACCTCACCGCGCACGTTCAGGCTCGCGACCTCAGCCACGACGCGACAGGAGACGGATGGCACGGAACCTCTGCTTCAGGTAATCCTGGATCGCCCGGCTGGCTTCACGCCGATCACCGTCGATTACACAGCCTCGGGCACGGCGACGAATGGCAGCGACTACAGCTTCACACCTGGCACGCTCACCTTTGCCACGGGTGAGCAGATGAAAGAGATTCCGCTGACGCTGCTGGCGGACGTTCTCGGAGAGCTACCGGAGAGCCTGATCATCGCGATTTCAAACCCCGTCGGCGCGGTGCTTTCGACACCCTCGACACACACGATCATGCTGATCGATGCAGCGACACCCGTGGTGGACACGCAATTTGTTACGGCATCCTCAGCGCAGGCCATCGGCACCGTGATCACCACTGCCATCGCCACACCTGCCGCAGGACGTACCATTGCGAATTGGTCCATTGTTTCCGGTAATGCAGGCAGCATCTTCGCCATCAATGCCAGCGGGCATCTCACGCTTTCTTTGCCTGCCGGCTTGCCGAATCCGGGTGGCATACAGCTCATCGTGCGTGCCACAGACAATCTGGGTTCCACAGGTGATGGCGTCATCAACGTCATTTGCAATCCCGGCACGCAGGCTGTGGTTGAGCAGCGTTGGCCCGGCACCACGGCCTTTTGGAATCAGGATTGGACCGGCACGAGCTACTCGGGCAGGCTAAATCTGCTCACCACGGTTAAGGGAGTCGGATACCAATATTCACGCCGACTCACCTCATTTCTCAAACCGCAGGTGACTGGCGACTACACCTTCTGGCTCGCCGGTGATGATGATTGCAGGCTCTATCTCAGCACTGATGGCTATCAGGCGAATAAGGTGCAAATCGCGGCGGTGAACGGCTGGACTAATTACCAATCCTGGGACCAAAATGACTCGCAAAAATCCGCCACCATCCCACTCGTCGCTGGCAAGGTTTACTGGATTGAATCACAGCAGCAAGAAGGAGACGGTGGCGATCACGTCTCCGTCGCTTGGGCTGGCCCCGGCATCTCGCGTGAGGCGATTCCTGCCACCGTGATGCTGCCCACAGCTCCCGGCATCAATTTCATTGCCCCCTCAAGCAGTCTGCCAAACATGGCTCCGACGATAAGCAACGTCATCGACACTGAAATCAGTGAAGACAGCGCCACAAGTGCCATCGCCTTCACCGTTGGCGACTCGGAAACCAATGCCGCATCATTGCCTGTGAGCGTCAGTTCTTCCAATGCCCTGCTGCTGCCAAACGCGAACATCACACTCGGCGGCAGTGGGTCGAGTCGAACCGTAATCCTCACGCCAGCTTTGAATCAAACTGGCGCCGCAACGATCACGCTCACCGTCACGGATGGTGAGCTGAGTGCGAGTGACACCTATGTGCTGACCGTGACTGGCGTGAATGATGCGCCGACGATCAGTGCGCTGACAAATCAAAGCGTGCCGCTCAATACCGTGACCGCCGCACAGCCTTTAAATCTAGGAGACATCGAAACAGCGGCTGCCGCACTGACGATCACCAAGACCTCCTCCAATCCCTCATTGATTCCCGTCATCAACATCACCGTGAATGGCACCGGTCTTTTCCGCACCGTCTTAGTGACTCCAGCGACTGACCAAGTGGGCACTTCAACACTGACGCTGGAAGTTAACGATGGCAGCACGACGACCAGCACGAGCTTTGTCGTCACAGTCACTGGCACGCCTGGTCAGACTTGGTGGCAGCAGAATTTCGGCTCCGTGAGCACGACTGGCTCGGCGGCTGAAGGAGCTGATTCTGACTTTGATGGCGTCAGCAATCTCGTCGAGTATGCCCTCGGCCTGACGCCAAACGCGACCAACGTTCCATCAGCAAACATGGTCATGGATGCCGAGCAGATCGTCGGCAGTCGTTATCTGCGCTACACCATCACCAAAAATCCAGCCGCGACAGATGTGACCTTCAGTGTCGAAGTCACCAACGACATGACCAACCCACTGTCATGGACCGCTGCTGGCACCACGGTCGAAACGAATACGAGTACGACGCTGGTGGTTCGTGATAACACCGCCATCGGCGGAGTTGCCAAACGCTTCATGCGCTTGCGTGTCACACGCCCCTGAGATGTTCTCTAAACTCAGGCAAAAGCGCCAGTCGCAGCAGCGCCAGCACGCTCGGACTGTCTTGAATACGACCATCCAAGGCCATCGCAATTGCCTCGCTCAAAGGCAGACGCTTCACTTTTAGCTTCTCGGTTTCTTCCGGTGCAGCCTCACCAAAAGTCAGACCACGAGCCACGAATAGATCGCACACTTCATTCGTGGTCGAGTTTGAAAGCTGCACCCCCATGAGCAGCGGTTCGATGATCGCCGCGCAGATGCCCGTCTCTTCCAGCAACTCACGTCGGGCGCACTCCTCAGGCGCCTCCCCCGGCGGGCAGCCACCCTCGCAGATCTCCCACTGATAGCTCTCATGGCAGTAGCGCCACTGCCCCACCAGCCAAGTGAAGCCATTCTCATCAATTGGCACCACACCAACGGCACGGTTCTTGTATTCCACCACCCCATAAATCCCAGCGCGACCGCTCGGATTAATCACCGCATCTTCCCGCAACCGAATCCATGGATTCGAGTACGTCTCGCGAGTGCTTAGTGTGGTCCAAGGATTCGTTTCATGGGTGGAGTCAGACATGGTTTAAAAGTTGCCCGTCGTTGCTGATGAATGCCGATTCAAATAGATCAGTTTTTTTGACAGGAGGTAACAGAGAAAATAGAGGACAGGTATGCACTCGAATGTCTGGCGCAGTTCTAATGACGTCATGCCTCTGGTTCCTCCTGTTCAAAAGTTTAGTCTTATGCAGCCTTCCTCTTTGCGGCAGTCTTGGCTTTCACGGGGCCCGGTGCGGAGGATGGTCGCACTTCGAGCTTCACTTCGGCAGGCTGATTGATCTTATAGATCTCATCTTCCATGGCTTCGGCTTTCTTGAGTAGCTGAACTTCTTTGGTTTTGCCTTCGCCATTCCACCAGGTTTCAAACGCGGCCTTGTCTCCACGCAGCATGCCTTTGCGCTTACCATAGAGGTCACGCAGGGGGCGGATGGCTTCATCATTGCGCTTTTTGTTCAGAGCGATGACTTGCTGTGCCTGATGAAGGGTGACGGACTCTGGATCGGCTTGGAGTTCGATCTTTTTGCCCAGAGTGATGTGGTCCCAGGTGCCGACGATCTGGCTGTCTTCCAGGACATCGTAGCGCCCTGGCAGCAGGCCGTTGATGGTCAGTACTTCGCCGCTTTTGCGGTGTCCGGCTGCAGTGAGTGTGGCACCGATCTTGGCTTCATCCAGCACGGCCCAGGGCAGACATTTGGGCTGGAGGGTGAGTGTGAGAGATTTGCCAGCTTCACCGCCAGTGACCGTGGTTTTGCTGCCTGCGCTGGTGGTGACTTTCCAGGTGCCGCCATCAGTTGTGGCCATGAGGTTCCACGCGCCTCCAGGTTCACCAAAGGCATCAATCATAGAGTAGGCCATGACAAACTGTCCGTCTCCACCTGGATGGATGGCATCGGCGATCAGGGTGAAGCTCGGGTCCTTGGCACGGCCTTCAGTCGTGAGTTTGTTCAGCGGTCCATACATGTCGATAAAGCCATAGCCGCGCTTGCGTGCGACCTCTTGTCCCCACTTGCCGAAATAAGCGAGCACGGCGTTGTAGTTCGCCGGGTTCTTGTTCTTTCCACGCGCCGGGTCTTTGGCCACCATCTGCTCAAAGGCCTGATGATCAAACATGGTCGGGCTCATGAGAAACACGCTCACCTTGAGTGCATCCAGTCGATCTAGCAGCGCGGTCATGTCGCGTTCATAAGCTTTGAAAATCTCAGGTAAGAAGTCCTGATAGGCTCCGTCGTTCATGCCGAGTAGGATTGTGGCGACGGTGGGTTTGAATGAGGCGATGTCGTCATCAAAACGATTCAGAGCATCCGCCGCGCGATCACCACTGACGCCTGCATTGCGGAAGTGAATGCGCAGTTTTGGGTAGCGAGTGTAGAAGAAGTCCTCCACATACTGAGTGTAGAGGCACTGATGAGTGATCGAGTCACCGATGAAGATGACTCGGTCGCCATCCTGCAAACCGAGACCCGCAGGTTTGGGTGTGGCTTTGATGGGTTGGCTGAAGGCAAGGGAGGTGACTCCGAAAGTAAGGACGAGCAGTGGAAGGATGAAGCGGCGCATGATTGAGCGGTGAGGAATGAGGTGGCTCAATCAAACGCCCTGCGCTAATAAAACTATCGGCCAGACTCACGTCAGCTTTGGTATCGGGATGGATGCAAACAGGAGGCTCATGATACCCAGAATGACGAAGGCAATGAGGAACCCGGTGGCCCAGCGCGGGCGGTGCTGGTATTTGAAATAGGCGGTGAAGATCAGGGCGGCACCGATTAAGCTGATGACGGTGCCGATCATGGAGCTAGTGACTGAGACTTTGATCACATCACCCATGACTCGGGTCATGGAGAAGGGATCGGTGCTCCCATGTCGGTTCAGCTCGGCGAGCGCGGGCTGAAAAGCTTTCCACATCTGCCGCAGGGTATCGGCAATACCGAAAAGTGGTGCCAGTTGCAGCCAAAGACCTATCCGCGCAAGGCGTGAACCAAGAGTCAGGGGCAGTGGTGGTGGCTTCATGAAGTGACTCTAAACGAGAACAGCGAGCCTGGGAAGGCACGCTGTTCGTTGTGATGTGTCGAAGAGAATTGATCCCGAGGTTATTTTTTCGGGATCGACCTGAATCGTCGTATCAGCCGAGTCCGCCGCGATCTGAATTCAGCGTCGCATCGCCATACTTGGCTCGTTCGCTCGGCGTGTAATCGAGTGGTGTCCAAGCGGCATTTTTGGCAGAGGAAGCGACGACGGCTTCGATGAAGGCCATGCCGGCTACGCCTTCCTCGATCGTTGGGTAGTCCATGTCGAGTGGGTTCGGCGCGGTTCCTGCTTCGACGGCGCGGATATGGTTGGTGAAGTTGCGGTAGATGTTCGCGAAGCCTTCCAGGTAGCCTTCGGGATGACCAGCGGGTGTGCGGCTCGCGGCAGCAGCGGCGCTGCCGAGGTAGCCCATGCTGGTGCGATAGACCTGCATCGGCTGGTCGAGCGATGAGACGAACATGGTATTTGGATCGCGCTGATGCCACTCGATGCCGCCCAGTTCACCATAGACGCGGAGGCTGAGATTATTTTCACAGCCGACACTAATCTGGCTGGAGTGTAAGACACCTTTGGCACCATTGGTGAAGCGCAGCAGCACGTTGCCATCATCTTCAAGACGACGGCCTTCTGTGCCGAGGAAGATGGTGAGGTCAGCCGCGAGTTCCTTGATGTGCAAACCGGTGACGTATTCGGCCAAGTTGATGGCGTGTGTCCCGATGTCGCCCATGCAACCAGCGGCTCCGCAGATCGCTGGATCGACGCGCCAGGAGGCCTGCTTCTGGCCAGTGTTTTCCAGCATCGTGGCGAGCCAGCCCTGCGGATATTCGACGACTACTTTGCGGATCTCTCCCAGCTTGCCTTGCTCGATCATCTGGCGGGCTTGGCGCATCAGCGGGTAGCCCGTGTAGTTATAAGTGACGCCGTAGAGTTTGCCGGACGCTTTCACGATACCCGCGAGTTCTTTGGCCTGCGCGAGATTGAAGGTGGCGGGCTTGTCGGATAGCACATGGAAGCCGCTTTCCAGCGCGAGCTTGGCCGCAGGGAAGTGCATGTGATTCGGAGTGACGATGGAAACAAAATCCATACGCTTGTCCGCTGGCAGTGCCGCTTCAGCCTTGATCATTTCCTCGAAGTTTCCGTAACAGCGGTCAGCAGGCAGGAAGAAATCAGCGCCGCTGTCCTTGGACTTCTGCGGATTGGAGGAGAAGGCACCGCAGACAAGTTCTGTCTGCTGGTCGATTGCTGCTGCGATGCGATGAACGCCGCCGATGAAGGCGCCACGTCCGCCGCCGATCATGCCATAACGTATTTTTCGGCTCATAAAATAAAGTACAAGTGAGTGGGGTGTTAGTCTGGAAGTCTTGGAAAGGAGTGCCGATTCTGGCGCAGGCTTTATGGTCGGGTCAAGCACTGAGCAAAGCTCTGGTGCTGATAAAAATGAGCCTGTCTTGACTTTAGTCCTAGAGACGGCATCACATCCGCTCTCTATCCCCTCATGCCCTCTGCTCCTGCACCCAAATACTGGGCCGTTCGCGGTTCATCGATCCACAATCGCGGTCTCTTCGCTCGCTTGGACATTCCTAATGACGCGCCGATCATCGAGTATGTCGGAGAAAAGATCACAAAGAAGGAAAGCACGCGCCGTGGTCTCGAATTAGAGGAGAGGGCCAAGAAGACTGGCGGTGCTGCTGTTTATATTTTCACGCTGAACCAAAAGCATGACATTGACGGCGGCTATCCTGGTAATCCTGCCCGCTTGATGAATCACTCTTGTAGCGGCAATTGTGAGTCCTACATCATGCGGGGTCGCATCTGGATCTACTCGACTCGCGAGATCAAAAAGGGTGAAGAGCTAACTTACAATTATGGTTTTGATCTGGATACCTGGGAGGATCACCCTTGTCGCTGCGGACAGGCTGATTGCGTGGGCTACATTGTTGACAAGCAGCATTGGCCAAAGTTGCGCAGTATTCTGAAGAAACGCGCACAGCGTCAGGAGAAGATCGCTGAGCTGGAAAAGAGAGCGCGTGCGCTGAAGAAGGAATTGCGTGCTCTGGCTCCGGTAAAAAAATCTCCGGCGAAGAAGGCGCGAAAGGCGGTTTAATACCTTGGCACGCTGGCATCTATCGTCTCTGACCATGCGGTGATGCCCCCGGCAACGTTGGTCACATTCGCGTAGCCGAGTGCTTGTAATGTGGCAACGGCTTTAGCGCTGCGACCCCCGAGTTTGCAATGAACATAGACGGGAACATCACGCGGGATTTCGACTGAGCGGGCCGCGATTTGAGCCAGTGGAATGTGCTGTGAGCCTTGAATGCGTGCCGTGTTGTATTCATCAGGCTCGCGTACATCGAGCAGGAAGTGTGGGTCGCCACGCAGTCTGAGTTGATGCAAATTTTGGACGCTAATCGTTGGCACGGTGGGTGCTGGCGTGATGCCACAAAAGCCTTCGTAGTCGATGGGTTCGGTGATCGTCGGATGGTCGCTGCACACGGGGCACTCGGGATCGCGACGCAGAGTGAAAGTGCGGAAGCGCAGACTGAGCGTGTCAACGTGCAGCAGCTTACCCAGGAGAGGTTGGCCGATGCCTGTGATGAGTTTGATCGCCTCAAGCGCCTGCATGGTTCCGATGATGCCTGGTAGCACGCCGAGCACTCCGCCCTCTGCACAGCTCGGCACTAAACCTGGCTTCGGCGGCTGGGGTGACATGCAGCGGTAACAGGGTGCCCCGAGATGCGGAGCGAAGACGCCCACCTGTCCCTCAAAGCGCAGAATGCTGCCATAGACATTGGGTTTCTTTAGCCAAACGGCCACATCATTAGATAGGTAGCGTGTGGGGAAGTTGTCTGTACCATCAATGATGACATCGTAGTTTGCAGCGATGCGCATGGCATTGGCGCCAGTGAATCTCTCAGCATACGTTTCGACCTTGAGATGCGGATTGATATCCAGCAACCGCTCACGCGCAGCTTCCAGCTTTGGGCGACCGATAGCGCTCTGACCAAAGAGGAGCTGGCGCTGCAAATTAGAAACCTCCACCACATCAGGGTCCACTAAGCCGAGACAGCCGACGCCTGCGGCAGCCAGATACATAGTGATTGGTGAACCTAGCCCACCCGCGCCGATGCAGAGCACGCGCGCAGCTTTAAGCTTGCGTTGCCCTTCCGTACCGAATTCTGGCATCGCCAGATGGCGGGCGTAGCGTTGCAGTTCAGCAGGAGAGAGGTCGGGCATGTTGTCTGTCGAGTGGAGCGTGGGCTGCATGAATGGGCAAGCTTACGTCTGCTGTTATCCTGCCGCTGGCAGTTCCCATCATTAGCTGCGTGCGCCCGCCAGGAATCGAACCTGGATATGCGGCTTCGGAGACCACCATTCTATCCGTTGAAATACGGGCGCTTCGCGAATCATGCTTTCGCATGGCGAGGCAGTCTGGGCAAGTGCGGATTTGAGCAGAGGCTAAGCAAACAAAGATAGTAGCTTGTAAAACACATACGCCATGATGGCGGTGGCTGGGATGGTCATGACCCAGGCCCAAACGATGCGCTCGACAAGGCTCCACTCGATGGCGTTCCAGCGGCGTGCAGCACCGACACCCATGATGCTAGTGGTGATGGTGTGAGTGGTGCTCACTGGCATACCCATGGCTCCGGTGACGGCTAGAATCGTGGCTGCTGTCGTCTCAGCCGCGAAGCCGTGGACGGGTTTCATTTTGACCATCTTGTGGCCGAGAGTCTTGATGATGCGCCAGCCGCCTGCATAGGTCCCGGCGGCCATGGTGAGGGCGCAGGTGAGCATGATCCAGAGGGGGATGCTGGCGCTTTTATCTGGGACTTGCAGGAAGTGTAGCCAAGTAGGGAGATGATCGAGTTCGCCTGCTTTGGTCGAGGCAAAGAGAGTGAGCATGATGATACCCATCGTCTTCTGGGCATCTGCCATGCCATGACCAAATCCCATGTAGCCAGCGCTCACGATCTGCATCTTGCCAAAGAAAGAATTCACTGTGTTAGGCCGCCAATTCCGAATTAGGAAAAACAGGATGCCCATGAGGATGAAGCCAATGCTGAAGCCAAGAATGGGTGAGGAAATCATCGGCACGACGACCTTATGAAAAATGCCCTCCATGTCAGCCGTGGCCAGGCCTGTCTTGGAATCGATTTTGTGGCGCGACCAGATGAGCACATGCCAGTTCCACGCGCCTGGAGCGGAGGCCATGGCGGCTCCGACAAGTCCGCCAATCAAGGCGTGACTGGAGCTGGACGGCATGCCGAACCACCAGGTAATTAGATTCCAAACGATGGCTCCCAACATAGCGCAAAGAATGGTGAGTGAGGTGATCGCGACGACTTTGTCATCGATCAGTCCGCTGTGCATGGTCTTGGCCACGGCCTGACCGCAAAAGGCCCCGATGAGGTTGGTGCCAGAAGCGAGCAGGAGTGCCTGACGCGGAGTCAGCACCTTGGTGGAGACTACGGTGGCGATGGCGTTTGCGGTGTCGTGAAAGCCGTTGATGTACTCAAAGGCTAGCACCACCAGCAGCACCACGAAAAGGAGGAGCAGAGCGGAGGTCATACGCGGTGCTCAGGAATATTTGAGAACGATGTGAGAGACGACATTGCCAGCATCTCGACAGCGGTCATACACCTTTTCCATGAGATCGTAGAGATCCTTCAGGTAAATGACGGAGACGCACTCATGCTTGCCGGAATAAAGATCACCCAACATTTCGAGCATGAGCTTGTCAGCCTCTCCCTCGATGAATTGAAGCTTGGCGTTATGGTCTTTGACCTTCTCTAAGTGGAGCTTTTTGCGCAACTCCTGGACGATGATGATGACCGTGTCTGCGGCCTCCTGCATCATCTTGAGGTGCTTTGAGAAATTGACCCCCTGCACGCGATCGGGAGCGATGATGATGCGCTCGGCAATTTTTTCGACTGTCTTGGGGATCTTATAAATGGCGTTTGCCAAAGCCTCGACATCCTCACGCTCCAGGTCGCTGACAAAAGTGCGGCAGAGGGCTTCATCGATCTTTTCTGTGATCTGCTTGTCCTTGCGGCGTGAGAGAATGAAGGTCTCCAAAGAACGATCATTTGCCGATTGAGAAAGCAGCGTAGTCAGGGCTTGAACGCTGAGTCTAGCCTCTTCGGCGCTGGCTTCGAGCAGGTCATAGAAGACATCCGTTTTGCCGAAAAACTTTTGCAGGGAGATCATAGGTTGAGAGAGGTTAGTGAGACACGCGGAGTCTGAAGACGGAGGGTGCTACATGTCAAGTGACGAACCTGATAGAAACGCGGCTTATGCGGCGGGCATAGCTTCGAGTTCTTCGGTGGCTTTTTCCCAGGCTGAGGTCTGCTTGGCGATGGTTGGCTCGAGCTTCTCCAACTCGGCACTCAGAGCGCGGAACTGCACTGGGTCGGCATACGTTGCGCTGTCTTGGAGCAGGACCACGATCTCATGCTTGCGCTTGTCCATGGCCGCCAGTTCGGTCTCGATCTTAGATATCTTTTGCTCCACGTCCTTGCGCCCTTTGCTGCGCGAGTTTCGGGCATCAGCCTCCTGACGGCGCTGCTCCTTCGACTTCGCTGGCACGTTTGACGGCGTGTTGTTGGCTGGCTTTGATTCCCATGTGGTCGGCTGACTGTTCGTTAGGCTGGCGGTGAGCGCATGGCGGGCTGAGGTGGCCTTGGTCTTGTCCAGGAAGTATTGATAATCCCCGGCATAAGATGTGATCACACCCGTGGCGATGTGGATGACCGTCTTGGCCATGGCACGGATGAAGTGAACGTCATGGCTGATGAACACGAGCGTGCCCTCATAGTCTTCGAGCGCGTTGATCAGGGCATCAATGCTGCCCATGTCCAGATGCGTCGTCGGCTCGTCCATAAGCAGCAGGTTCGGTGGGTCGAGCAGCAGTCGGACGAGCGCGAGGCGTGACTTTTCACCCCCGCTGAGAATGCCAACTGTCTTGAAAACATCATCACCGTGAAACAGGAAGGAGCCGAGCAGTGTGCGGCAGAGGTTTTCACCAGGCCGACTCGGCAGATCCATGGCGGATTGAAGAACGGTGTGCTTCATATTTAGTACGTCTCCACGATATTGGGCGAAGTAGCCGAGCTTCACATTGTGTCCTAGTTCATACTTGCCGCCCTGCGGTTTGAGCGCGCCGGCCAGCAGTTTGAGCAGCGTCGATTTACCCGCGCCATTTGGCCCGACGAGTACGATGCGCTGACCGCGTTCGATTTCGAAATCAAGTCCCTGATAAACCGGCGTCTCACCATAGGCGAAGTCGAGCGCCTTCAGCGCCATGACGCGCTGCCCACTGCGCGGCGGCTGAGGAAAGCGGAACTTCACGGTCTTTGCTGCTGCAACTGGAGCATCCACTTTTTCCATGCGCCCGATCATCTTCAGTTTGTCCTGGGCGCGTGAGGCAAAGTTGGCCTTGGCTTTGAAGCGGTCCGCCCATTGCTGCATCTTCGCGATCTCGCGCTGCTGATTGTCATAGGCCCCTTGGAGCTGGTCCTCGCGTGCGGCTTTCTCACGCAGGTAGTCGTCGTAGTTGCCACGGTAGCGCGTCACTTTACCACGACCGATTTCCAAGATGGCACCCGTCAGCGCATTGAGAAATTCACGGTCATGCGAGATCATGAGAATGGCTCCCTGGTAGCTTTCTAGATATTCCTGAAACCAGATGAGGGATTCAAGATCGAGATGGTTCGTCGGTTCATCCAGCAGCAGTAAATCAGGCTCCTGCACCAGCAGTCGCGCAAGATGAGCACGCATGACCCAGCCACCGCTAAGCGTGCGTGCATTGCGGTCAAAGTCGCTCTCACGAAAAGCTAGTCCTTTGAGGATGCGCTTGGCCTTTGGCTCCGCCTCCCAGGCGCTGTGCTCATGAACATGACTGGTCGCTAGCTCGAGCACCGTCATGTCATCCACCGGCGCGCTTTCCTGCGGAAGGAAGCCGAAATCAAGCCCCTTTTCCATCGTCACCTGCCCCTCATCTGGCGTCGTCTCACGCAGCAGCAGGGAGAAGAGCGTGGACTTGCCCGCGCCATTGGGACCGATCAGACCGATCTTTTCACCGCGGTTGATATGAAACGAGACGCCGCTAAAAAGCGTGCGGCCTGCGTAAGTTTTACTGGCGTTGGAAACAGAGAGCATGGGGGGAAACGAGCGCGCACAGTGGCGCTGAAATGCCGACTGTCGAGTCACCACATTGATCGCTGAAAAAGGCAGAGCACAGAGGATTAAAAGCGTCATGATGCAGAGACCTAGAGATCGAACTGTAAAGATTCCATGAAACCACCCCTCCACTTCACCGAAGTCACGTCACCGCTCGGCATCATAACGCTTACAGCCACTGATCGAGGTCTCAGTGGTCTTTACTTTGCGGCACAAAAGCACTGGCCCACTGACTCCAGCACTTGGCTGCGATATGACGGCGCACGATTTGATGGAGCGCGCACTTGGCTCACCAGTTACTTTAGTGGCAAGGGTAGGGGAGCCATGCCGAAGCTCGACCTCATCATCGGTACCGAGTTTCAAAAGAAAGTCTGGCAGGCGCTCAAAAACATCCCCAAAGGCGAAACACTCACCTATGGTCAACTCGCCGAGCAGATCGACGCACCGAATGCCGTCCGAGCCCTCGGGGTCGCCATCGGCCGGAATCCGATCTCGATCATCATTCCCTGTCATCGCGTCATCGGCAGTTCTGGCCTGCTTACCGGTTATGCAGGCGGTGTGGATCGCAAACGCTGGTTGCTGGAGCATGAAGGAATACTCTAGTCTCAGGAACGTGTTTGCAGCAACGGTTGAACTTCCCGCTGGCAATCGGAGCATTTCTGCGTCAATCAAGCGACCCTAACTGCTATGGCCACCAGCTACCACATCGTCCCCACCACTGCTCACAATGATCTCGTCCGCGCTGCTTATCTGCATCGCGGCTACACGGCTGCCGAGGCTGAGGACGCGGCACGCTTCTGCGAGATGGCCAGCGCGCATGGCATCCGCACGCACAATGCGATCAAGGCGCTGCATCTCGATCACCTCTTTGGCAGTGCTACAGGTGGCTGCAAGCCGGGTGCCGACATCAAGGTGATCGACAAGAAATTCGCTGCGAGCGAGGCCTGGGATGGCAATTTGAAGCTCGGCCAAAGCGTGGCTTTCCTCGCCATGGAGCGCTGCATGGAGATGGCGGACAAATACGGCATTGGTCAGGTGAGTGTGGACAATGCCTTCCACTATCTCTGGGGCGGTGGCTATGTGATGGATGCCGCGAAGAAAGGCTACATCGCCTACACCAACTGCACTTCAACACTCGGCGAGGTCGTGCCCTTTGGTGGCAAATTTCCGGTGCTTGGCACCAACCCACATTCATGGGGTCTGCCAACACAAGACGCCTGCGGATTTCCAATCGTGATCGACTGGGCGACCAGCACCGTGGCTATGGGCCGCGTGCAAGTTTTGAAGCGTGAAGGCAAACCGCTGCCTCCAGGTGCTGCGGTGGATGCTGCTGGCAAGCCGACCACCGATGCGAATGAAGCCGCTTGGCTACTGCCTTTCGGCGCGCACAAAGGTTACGGCCTTTCTTTGCTCATCGAAGTCATGGGCGCAATGATTGGCGGATCACTGCCAACCCTACGTGGTGGCGGCGCGCATCCAGACATCAAGAGTCAGCCTTTCCCTGCAAATGAAAAACGCACGAGCAGCTTCTACTTCCAAGTCATCCATCCTGATGCCATCAGCAGTGGCATGTTCGCCAAAGGTCGCACTTTTGCCGAGAACATGAAGGCCGTGATCGGCGACATCCTCGGCCATGGCAATGAAGGCTGCATGCTTCCTGGCCAGCCTGAGGCGCAAAACGCCGCGCACACTGAAAAAGCTGGTGGACTACTCTTCACCACCGCTGAGGTCGAGGCACTCAATGAGATCGCTGATGAAGTCGTCGGTGCCCGCTTTGATACCGCCGCTCTCGGCACCTACGACGTGCCATAATTTCACGCTAAATCCCTCTTCTCTCGCCCTCTTTGCACGCTCTCGACGCACTCTCCTTTGTCCTTGAAACCCAACCTGAACTCGGGCAGACAGGCAGGGTCCTCTTCCTCCACGCTCAACCTGGGGAACTGCTCGCACGCTTCGCTGACCGACTGACCTGCGAGCAGACATGGAAGCCCCGCGCCGTCGCGCTAGACGCCGCAGGATTGAAGCCGACGCGCGAAATCACTGGCACCTTTGAGACCATCTTACTGCTGCCCGAGCGCCAGCGTGATACTATCTTGGCAGACATCGCCAAAGCGCATGATCTGCTGGCTGATGGTGGCGCCCTGATCGTCGCCCTTCACAATGACTGGGGCGCCAAACGCACCGAGCAGCAGCTCGCCGAAATTTGTGGTGGCGTGCAAAGTGTGTCGAAGCATCACAGCCGAGTTTTTTGGGCTACCAAAAACAAACCGTGGAAGACTGACAAGCTCGACGCTTGGCGTGAAGGGGCCGCGCTCCGTCGCATCCTCGATGGCCGCTTCTGGTCCTGCCCAGGCCTCTTCCATTGGGATGAAATCGACGCTGGCTCCAAGCTCCTCACCGAGCAACTCCCTGCCACGCTCAGCGGTTCCGCCGCCGACCTTGGCTGTAGCTGGGGCTTCCTCAGCGATCACCTCCTGCGCAGTTGCCCGAACCTTCGCAGCCTCGATTGCTACGAAGCCGACTCCATCGGTATCGAGTGCGCACGCCGGAATCTCGGTCTCGTCCCCAGCCATGTTCGGCCGCGACTGCATTGGTCCGATGTCACCGCTGGACTCGGTAAAGCCTGTTATGACGTCATCGTCATGAACCCGCCCTTTCATGATGGTCGTGATGCCGATCCGATGTTGGGTTTGAAATTCATCGGCGCTGCTGCTCGTGGTCTGCGCTCCACCGGTGATCTGTGGCTCGTTGCCAATAAACACCTGCCATATGAGAACGCGATGAGTGAGGCCTTTGAAACCTCCCGCCTAGTGATCGAAGCCCACGGATTCAAGGTCCTGCATGGCAGCCGTCCGAAAGCCATCATGCAGATGCATCGGCGTCAGCGTCGGATTGGCTGATAAATGTGGAGCGTTTTCAGTTCATTCACGGCGTGAATAAAAACAAAGTGAATGAAGCAGTAAAAGCTCCTTGCAAAGAGTGCCTGCACTAGCCAGTGTCGCGGCCCTTCTGAAAGGATGGGAATGGGTAGGTGCCCGAGCGGTTAAAGGGGGAAGACTGTAAATCTTCTGGCTTACGCCTACGCTGGTTCGAACCCAGCCCTACCCACCATTCTCATCCTCAGAGAGTTGTAAAGAAAGGACCTTCGCGCAAAGCAGTCCTTGCCTGTTTCTCTAGCTGCCGCTTGGATGAAGACGGTCTATGAAGTTTCTGTTTATCTGGCTCGCGCAATGGCGCAAAGAGGTCGGTGTCGCTATGGCGATGCTGATCACGCTAGTGGGGCCCTTTTTGCTCAAGCCGAAAGATACGGCTGTACCTGCGCATTATGACCGCCGACTGGTGATTGTGACGCCGCACCATGAACGTATTCGAGATGAGTTTGGTCGTGGTTTTGCACGGCATTGGAAGGCGAGGACAGGAGAGACGGTCTTCATCGACTGGCGTGTTCCGGGTGGCACGTCAGAGATCGCGATGATGCTTAAATCGGAGTTTACCGCTGCTTTTCAACATCACTGGACGCGGACGCGGGGGAAGCCATGGACGGCAGAGGTCGCTCTGAGTTGTCTCAATCCTAAAGCGCTAGCGACTGATCCTGCGCGGGTTGAGTTTTTGGGTTCCAATGTGGGTATTGGACTCGATCTTTTCTTTGGTGGTGGCGGGTTTGATTTTCAGATTCAGTCAGAGGTCGGTACGCTCGTGGCGCAGTCGAAAACGGGCACGGGCTTGAAGGAAATTCGCCAGCGTCACCCGGACTGGTTCACGGAGGCTGTTATCCCTGAAAAGACCAGTGGTGAGCCATTTCGTGACCCTCAGGATCGCTGGTGTGGCACTTGCCTGTCGAGTTTTGGCATTGTCTTTAATCGCGATGTGCTACGTCGTCTCGGCATCAAAAAAGATCCTAATCAATGGCGTGATCTGGCTGATCCACGATTGCAAGGCATGGTTGCATTGGCAGATCCGGGTCGCAGCAGTTCTGTGACCAAGGCTTTTGAAATGCTCATCCAGCAGGCGATTCAGGAAAACATCGCGCGACTTACGCAGGCACCTGGAGCGCTGAAGCCGGAAGCGATTGAAGCTGTGGGCATTCGGCAGGGTTGGGTTGAGGGCTTAAGTTTGATCCAGCGTATCAGTGCGAACTCGCGCTACTACAGCGATACCTCCACCAAGATCCCGCTGGATGTGATGCGTGGTGACGCGGCAGCGGGCATGTGCATCGACTTCTACGGGCGCTCGACGGAGGAGGCGCTACGTCAGGCGGATGGCACCTCACGCGTGGGTTTCATCATGCCTATCGGAGGCACATCAATCAGCGTCGATCCCATCGCCATGCTGCGTGGTGCGCCTGATCCAGAGTTGGCCACAGCCTTCATGGAGTATGTGCTCAGTGATCCCGGGCAGCGACTCTGGGGCTTTCGCAGAGGCACGCTGGGTGGCCCTGAAAAAGGTGCACTGCGGCGGCTGCCAGTGCGTCGTGATTTTTATACACCTGAGCTTACGGCACTCATGAGTGATGGTGCCGAGATGCCTTATGAAAAAGCCAAGGCCTTCGTCTATCATCCTGAATGGACGGGACCAGCTTTCAGCGCCATTCGTTTTTTGATTCGCGTGCTATGCGTGGACACGCACGAGGAGCAACGACTGGCCTGGAAGCGACTGGTGCAGTCAGATTTTTCACCCCGTGCTGTCGAGATATTCCATGATCTCAATCGTGTTCGCTACGACACCACGCTCGGTGACATCAATAAAGTCATCCGTTCCCGTGATAAGGTGGCCGAGACGCAACTCGCACGTCAATTGGGAGATGCTTTCCGTCGTAATTACCTCCTTTCGGCCAAGCTCGCTAGGCAGGGACAGTGACATGATTTTTGATTGCCGATCTGAATGATCTCCGCGAACTAGACTCGATATTTTTTCCGATGTCTGGCCAGCTCCTTCTCATAGTCTTCATTGCCTGCACCTTCACGTCCTGCCGCTCGGCGCAGAGGCTGATCAAAGCCTTTCCTGCTGAGCCCTCGCCCTTTCTCCAGCATGGCTCGGAGATGAAAAAAACCGACGCTGCCGTCTCACCTTTTTTATGTGAGTGGAAGAACCCTGATGACAAGGTTTGGGTAGAGGTAGCAAAGCGAACTCGCATCCAGATCGCTCCCGTCACCATGAACCATCTGCGCCCGATGACTCGCACGCTTTCAAAAATCGAGATACGCGAGAAATCACGTCAAAAAAACGCCCATAAGCTGGCTAGTTATCTCGAAAGCGAGATCAAGCATGCATTCGATCATCATGTAGGAGAGCCTCGACATCTAGTGGTCGATGTAACAGACAAGAGCACGCTAGTGCTCGAACTTAATATCGTGGAGCTCAATCCCAATCCTATTTCGGGCGGACTCATGCGTAAGGGCATTAATATCCTCCTTTGGCCGGGGGCTGAGACCATGATGTCCACGAAACTCAAGGGCAATATGGCCATTGAGGGCCGACTGCGGGATGAAGGCACCAAGCAGACGCTTTATGAGTTTGCCGATGCCGAGCAAAATCGTTCTGGCATCATTTTCTATTACCACGACTACACGAATTACAGCTTCTTCCGTAAGGCTGTGCGGGAATGGGCCATGCAAATCGAGGCAGTCATTCGCACTCAGGGCAAAGTTCCTGTCAAAGACGGCCCACCTGCGACATTCAAGCTTTGGTAGTGGTCATTTGAGGCTCGCCCATGCAGTAATTCTTTGGGTGGAATGTGTGTGTGAGTCCGATCCAAAAGTTCTTCACTTGGTTTTTTCCTGCTTCATGGGCACGCAGCATGGAGGCCGATTCCCGTCAATGGATGGTCTGCCGTGACTGCGACCATCAGCGCTCCATCTGGGATATCGGGGGCAGCCCTGCCTGTGGCAAAGTTTCTTGGTATCGGGTCGTGAAAATGACCGAATGAAGAGAGTCTTTCCTCAAAGTGAGGCGCATTCGTTTTCGAATGCGCCCTTTTTGATCAGGCTGGAGTCGTGACACTCACAAAGGCAGGGCGTATCCTCGGAAACGTGAAAAAATTGGTGTCAATCGTGCTACGCTCGCTATTCCCTTCCGCGCTTTACGCTCTCATGAATACCCCTCAGACCTTCACCACCGGCTCCGGCTCCATTGGCAAATTCTACTCCCTGCCCGAACTCGAAAAAGCAGGCATTGGCAAAATCTCGCGCCTGCCCGTTTCGATCCGCATCGTGCTCGAATCCCTGCTGCGCAATCTGGACGGCAAAAAGGTCACTGACACTGATGTCAAAAATCTCGCCAACTGGAATGCAAAATCACCCGGTGAGTATGAGATCCCATTCACCGTCGCCCGCATTGTGCTCCAGGATTTCACAGGCGTGCCGCTGCTGGTCGATCTGGCCGCCATGCGCACGAAGGTGAAGGAACTCGGCGGCAATCCGAAAATAGTCGAGCCGCTGGTGCCCGTGGATCTTGTGGTCGATCACAGTGTGCAGGTTGATTTCGCGGGAACACAGAACGCGCTGAACCAAAACCTCGCGCTTGAGTTTGAGCGTAACAAGGAGCGTTACCAGTTCCTCAAATGGGGCGAGCAAGCCTTTGATACATTCAAGGTCGTGCCTCCAGGCATTGGCATCGTGCATCAGGTAAACCTCGAATATCTGGCCAAAGGCGTGCTCGAAAAAGATGGCGTGTATTACCCGGATTCACTAGTCGGCACTGACTCGCACACGACCATGATCAATGGTCTCGGCGTCGTTGGTTGGGGTGTCGGCGGGATCGAAGCTGAAGCGGGCATGCTCGGTCAGCCTGTGACTTTCCTCGTGCCGGAAGTCGTCGGTGTCTGCCTCACTGGCTCACTCAAAGAAGGCGTCACCGCTACCGATCTGGCACTGCATTGCACGCAGATGCTGCGCAAGTTTGGCGTTGTCGGTAAGTTCGTCGAATTTTATGGCCCAGGTGCCGTGAGCCTGCCGCTGCCTGACCGTGCCACGATTGCTAACATGGCCCCTGAGTATGGTGCCACGATGGGCTTCTTCCCCATCGATGACGAAAGCGTCGCCTATCTGCGCGGCACGGGCCGCAGCGAGGAATTGTGCGCTACCTTCAAAGCCTACTACACCGCACAGGGCCTCTATGGCATCCCACAACAGGGAGAGATCGACTACAGCAGCGAACTCGCGCTCGACCTCGCCGCCGTAGAACCCAGCGTGGCTGGCCCGAAGCGCCCACAGGATCGCATCACCGTCGCCGCGCTCAAAGACTCCTGGAACGACACACTTTCAAAGCCCGTTCCGCAAGGCTACGGCAAGATCAAAGAAGTCGGCAGTAGCGATCAACTCGACCTCCCGCCGAGCATTGATGGCGAGTCCGACCGATCCGCCTTTGCCGCCACGCTCGGAGCTGACGAAGGCGTCGTCACACTGCCTAGCAGCGACCTCGGCTATCCGCTCTGGGAAGTCACCGTGGACAGTCGCGGTGGAGAAAAAGATGTCATCACCCACGGCAGCGTCCTCATCGCCGCCATCACGAGCTGCACGAACACTAGCAATCCGAGCGTCATGCTCGCTGCTGGCCTTCTCGCCAAGAAAGCCAACGCGCTCGGCCTCACCGTCAAGCCTTCCGTCAAAACCAGCCTCGGCCCAGGTAGCCGCGTCGTGACAGATTACCTCACAAAAACAGGCCTTCAGGTCGAACTCGACACGCTCGGATTCCAGACTGTTGGTTATGGCTGCACCACCTGCATCGGCAACAGCGGGCCTCTTGATCCAGGCATCGAAGACGTCGTGAAGAGCGAGGACATCGTCGCTGCCAGCGTGCTTTCCGGGAACCGCAACTTTGAAGCTCGTGTGCATCAGAGCATCAAGGCAAACTTCCTCATGAGCCCACCGCTCGTCGTCGCCTACGCCATCGCTGGCACCGTCGATATTGATTTGAGCAAAGACGAACTCGTCGTCGGCAGCGGCGTCTATTTGAAAGACGTCTGGCCCACACTCAAAGAAGTACGCGACGCCATGGAGTCAGCACTTTCACCCGATGTCTTCCGCAAACTCTACACCGATTTCGCTTCGCAGAATCCGAAGTGGAACGAGATCCAAGGTGGCATTGGCGAAGTCTTCGAGTGGGATGGCAAGTCCACCTACATCCAGCATCCGCCGTTCTTCGCTGACTTCAGCATGACCCCCGGTGACATCACCGAGATCATCGGAGCACGACCGCTCGGCATCTTTGGCGACAGCGTCACCACCGATCACATCAGCCCCGCTGGTGCCATCAAGAAGAACAGCCCCGCAGGCCGCTTCCTCCTCGAAAACGGCGTTACGCAGGCCGACTTCAACAGCTTTGGAAGTCGCCGTGGTAACGACCTCGTCATGACGCGCGGCACCTTTGCCAACGTCCGCATCAAGAACCTCATGCTCGGCGGCAAAGAAGGCGGTGACACACTCCTCCAGCCCGCAGGAACTGAGATGAGCATCTACGACGCTGCGGAGGCCTACAAAGCCGTCGGCACGCCAAGCATCATCCTCGGCGGTGAAGACTACGGCATGGGTAGCAGTCGTGACTGGGCCGCCAAAGGCACCCGTCTTCTCGGCGTCAAAGCCGTGATCACGAAGTCCTTCGAGCGCATCCATCGCAGCAACCTCGTCGGCATGGGCGTCCTGCCCTGCAACTTCAAGAACAAGGCCGACTACGACCAAGTGAAGGATCTCAGCGACGCCACCTTCGACCTCCTCGGCCTGTCCAACGACTTCAAGCCCATGAGCGAAGCCACCCTCCGCGTCCACAATGCCGACGGCAGCACCCTCGACATCCCCGTCATCGTCCGCATCGACACCCCCGTCGAAATCGACTACTACCGCGCCGGCGGCATCCTGCCGTATGTGCTCGCGCAGATTTTGCGTGCGAATGCGTGATGGAGCGCGGGTACCCTCACCCGCATCCCTTCATTGAAGTTCAAAAGCACGGGGAGCTTGCCCATCTATCTAAAATGTCTCTAATCAGGCTCTAATTAGAGACATTTTATGACAAGCCAACCAGGTCTCCGATCACCCAAGCCGCTCGGCGAATGGCTAATCTGTTTCATTGTATCGACAATGGCCGCGATGGCTGTTGCGTATGCGACAGATGGTTTCCGTCACTATGGCTACACTCTCTTCATTGGCGTGCCTGTGGTGATCGGCTTGCTGATTTCTTTTCTCTATCAGCATGGTCGTGAGTGGAACTGGGGCGGGATGTTATTGCTCACGCTTGCCTGTTTGGTACTCACTGCGGGTTGGTTGCTCTTTTGCAAGATCGAAGGATTCGTCTGCATTCTCATGGCAGCGGTGCTGGTGTCAGGAATGACTTTGATAGGCATCTTGATTGCATGGACCATCCAGGCGCTGATTCGGCGCAGTGCTCGGCGGAATCAATTTCACTGCATCGCCATTCTCTGTCTGCCACTCGCGATGAAATGGGAGGCGTCTTCTCCGCCATTTCCACCTCTGCTCGAACACACCACTGTCATAGAGGTTAATAGGCCGCCTGAAATCGTATGGAAGTTCATCCCTTCTTTCCCGCCGATTGAGGTGCCTCCCACTGGATGGCTAGCCAGCGGCGTTGCCTATCCCATCGCCTCTGAGATCGACGGAGCGGGAGTGGGTGCCACCAGACGCTGCATTGTTTCCACTGGTACCATGCCTGAAGTCGTCACCGCATGGGAACCTGGGAAAAGGCTGGAGTTCGATGTTCTCGAAACGCCTCCAACCATGGTTGAAAGTAATCCCTTTGGCCAAGTCGAAGCGCCACACCTTGAAGGTTACTTTAAAGCGAAGCGTGGCCGGTTTGTCTTGTTTGCTCTTCCGGGCGGCAGAACGCGCATCGAAGGCACAAGTTGGTTCCTCCACGACCTTTGGCCTCAGTGGTACTGGGCTCCTGTGACACGCCATGCCGTTTCACAGATACACCAAAGAGTACTGACCCACATCAAAGCACTGGCTGAAAAATCATCGCCAAATACTTCCTCCAACAAGTAGCCATTCGTCATTCTTCATTCGGATTTCGTCATTCTTCCACATGTCCCCCACCACCGTCTTTCCTATGATCCCCGCCGCGAGCAAGTCGCTGTGGTTCTTTGCCATCATCAGTCTCGTGTTGGTGAGCGTCCTTGTGCTGATGATCTGGCTGGCTTGGTCCATGCAGCATGCCACGTTCACCGTCTCACGGGAAGGCCTGCATCTCCGAGGCGATCTCTATGGTCGCCTGATCCCGCTCAAATTGCTTAAACTCGACGAGGCGGTGGTCACCAACCTCAACACCGACAAAGATCACCAGCCGAAATGGCGCACCATGGGCACCGGACTGCCTGGTTACTCCGCTGGATGGTTCAAACTACGCAACGGAACGAAAGCACTGATCTACGTCACCGACCGCACACGCATCGTGCGCATCCCGACGACCGAAGGCTACACGCTCATGCTCAGCGTCGCCGATCCGGCAGCCTTGATCGCGGAGTTGCGGATACAAAATTCCAAGGCCTGAGCGGAGATCATTCGCTGCCTTTTTTGTCATCTGACAAACGCCTTACAACTCACTTACCGGTGGCTGACACATCGTTTCGCGGCTGTGGCACATTGCTCGCAGGTAAGGGAAGCGCCCAAGGGGCACCTGACCGAGACTTTCAGATAGTGGGTTGACCTTCTTGGCTGTTGGCATCCTTCGAAAACTTCAGGGCGGACCGAGTGGTCCGCCCTGTTAGTTTTTGTGGGGTAAGCTGACTTCAAGAGCAGCTTCAGCGCCTTTCAGGAGTTCTGGAATCAGGCGGAGATCCTGTTCGAGTGCTTCTTCTTCAGCGTTCTGAACTTCTCCTTCTTCGGCTTTGGTGACGTGACACCACAGAGCATCCCGGCGAAAATCGTGACGATGATGGAGGTCATCCTGGCCTTCTTCACGGTGATCTTCCTGCTGTCCGATTTCATCAGTCTCAAAGACTCGCTGCGGAGTGAAAAGAAGCGCGGTGAGTAATCAGCACACCACCTCGACACCGCCGATGATGGTGCGCTTCACTTCCAACCGCTTACTGAGCACCAGCACGTCCGCTCGTTTGCCAATCTCCAAACTGCCTGTCTGACTGGCAATGCCGGTGCGCTCCGCCGGAGTGAGGCTGGCCATGCGGACAGATTCAGGCAACGCGGCTGAGGTGCTGCGGTGCATGTGTCTCATCATGTGATCCATACCAACGATGGCACTGGCGAGGCTGCCACCTGAGCGGCCAACCAGACCATCACTCTCAAACCATGAGCCATCTTTGGCCGAGCCAAAACGATAGCGACCGGGCGGCATGTCGAGCGCGCGATTGCTATCGGTCACGAGACAAAGTCGTGCTGCTCCTTTCATGCGAAAGGCGAAGTCGAGAAGCTCTGGCGAGAGGTGGAGGCCATCGGCGATGACTTCCGTGCTCATATCTGCCGTGGCGAGCACGAACTGCTCCATGCTGGCCTGCATGGGCGTGCCAAAGCGATTGCGTAATGAAACGACGCTGCTCATCGCGCACCAGAAGTGATCGACATGCCGCATTCCGGCGCGAAAGGCCTGCGCCATCTCTGCCCAGTTGGCATTCGAGTGTCCGCAGGTGATGAGGCAGCGTTTCTTCTTTGCAGCACGATAGAAATCGAGTGCTCCCGGCAACTCCGCAGCACACGTGGCGATGCGAACGAGGTCATCGCGGAACCAAGCGGCATATTCCTCCGCACTCGGCTCGCGGCGGCCTGACTGGGAGTGACAGCCGACTTTGTCCTCGGCGAAATAGGGGCCATAGACATGCACACCTGCGATGCGCGCACCTTGCTCGGGCTCCCATGAATCACGCACCTCGCGGCAGGTGGAGAGCATCGCGGTGATCTGTTCCGGGCTGCCTGTGGTCGTGGTGGGAAAGATGCTCGTGGTGCCATGCCGGGCATGGGCTTTCAAAGCTGTGCGCACCGCTTCGGCACTGCCATCCATGAAGTCCGCTCCCGCTCCGCCGTGAACATGAATGTCGATGAATCCGGGACTGATGTAGCTGCCACGCGCGTCGATGATCTGCGCGTCCAGAGGGCGTTTCACGCGTTTACCAAGTGCGGTGATTCGACCGCCTTCGCAGATAAGACTAGCCTTCTCGATGAGTCGATCCGGCAGAATGATCGTGCCGTTCTCGATGATAAGGGCGGGTGGTGGGGTCATAGCAGAGAGAGCGGATTCACGCGCGTCTTCATCGGGAAGGTCACACGTTGCCCGTTGAGACGATGAGATTCAAAGATGGCGCTAATCAACTCGATGGTCTGACGGCCCTGCTCGGCATCGCAAAGCGGGGCGCGGTTCTCTTGCATGGCGGCGATGAGATCGCGTCCGGCGACTTCGTGACTGGAAACCAGTTTGCCTAGATCTTTGATGGGCTCTGGCTTGCCGACACCTCCGGTGGTGATCGGCACCCAGGTGCGAGGCTCGACGACGGGACGGAAAGGACTGCCCGGCAGTAGATGGGCGAGCGGCTCGGTGTCGGCACGGAAGTCGATGATGCCCTTGGTGCCGATGATTTGCAGACCAAAGGCTGCCTCTTTAACACCGGCACCCTGGATCGAATCAAAGAACAACTGCATGCCCTTGCTCAGCTCATAACGGGCATGAACTTCGTTGCCAGCGAGCGGGCCGATGCCTTCGTCACCTTCCTTCACATGCTCTCTGGTCACGAGCTTGCCTTCTTGCAGCACGCTGGCGCTGCATGAAACGGGATCGCCACCGAAGAAGCAGGCCAGGTTCATCACATGACCGCCTAGCACCCAGAGATCCAGCGAGCCACCACGGGGATCTTCCTTGCCGCGCCCGCGCATCTCAAGCACACGACCGATCAGGCCTTCCTCGATCAATTTGGCGATGACTGGCAGCACGGGATGCTGACGATTGCGATGTGCGACCGCCAGCTTCGTGCCCGCCTTGTCACAGGCGGCGATGATTTCATCCGCCTCCTCTAGGCTGCGGCAGAAAGGTTTCTCCACATAGATGCCACGCGCTCCGGCCTTCACGGCTGCCATGATCATGTCGCGATGCTGATCGAGATGACGCGGGCCGACAGCGATGATGTCCGGCTTCATCTCCGTGAGCATCTGATGGTAGTCGGCAAAGCCACGGCTCACCGACAGCTTCTTTTGCGCGCCCTCGAGTCCTTTGGCATCGGTATCGGCGACAGCTACGATTTCGGTTTCAGGAATGCGTAGCCACATGGTGTCCAGGCCATGGCCGTAGTTACCGCGACCCGTGTGCCCGATCACTGCCACACGTAGTCTGGATGATTTATCAGCGGCTTGCAGAGAGGCAAAGGCAAGTGGCAGGGCAGCGAGGAATGGGCGGCGTTTCATGATCGACAAAGAACGTCATAATTGTCTAAAACACACATCAAGCACCTCAATAGACGCGCAGGCAAAGGCAAGTTCAGGACAGCATCTCAGAGCTGCATTGATCATGCTCTTCACAGAAACCAACCTCATGAAAATCTCTCACACACTTCTCCTCGGCATTCTAAGTTTCCGCACTGTCCACGCTGCCACTGAGGAAGCTAAAGTGGACTTCGCAACGCAAGTGAAGCCACTGCTCACCTCGAAGTGCGTGAACTGCCACCACGCTGGCGCGCTCTTCGGTGAATTGAATTTGGAGAACCGCGCCATGGCCTTCAAGAAGCGCGTCAATGGTCCCGTGATCTTGCCGGGCAAGCCAGACAGTAGCGCTCTCTACATGGTACTCAAGATGCCGCCGAAGAACCCGAAGGCCATGCCGCCGAACGGACATCGCATTGCCGACAAGGACGTGAACCTAATCTATGACTGGATCAAGCAGGGCGCAGCTTGGCCGAAAGGCGCTGACGGCGTGATCACGCTATCCAAGGCCGTTAAGGAATAGCGCTGAGCATTGACAAGCCATGGTGCGGACCTCACCCTCCTCGCCATGTCAGCTTGGATCACGCGTGCCTTCATTCTTTGCCTTTTATTTGGCGGACTCACTTGGTTTCATCAGTCGCGTTCGCTGCGTCCGACACGGATCGAGCTGGCTCGTGAGAATGGCATTTTGATCATGGGCAATGGCGCGGAGCCTGCCACGATGGACCTGCAAATCGCGACGGGAGTTCCTGAGCACCATCTCTTTGATGCGCTCAATGAAGGACTCGTCGCGACGACGGTGGAAAACCCCGATGCCAACGGCCCCGGAGTCTCCACACACTGGGACACGAACGACTTCACCACCTGGACATTTCATCTCCGCAAGGAGGCGCGCTGGAGTGATGGCACGCCGCTCACGGCGCATGATTTTGTCTGGTCGTATCAGCGCATCCTTTCGCCTCTGTTGCTCGCTGAGTATGCGCAGATGCTTTACCCCATGGTCAAGGCGCGTGAGTTCAATGAAGGCACGCTCACCGACTTCAGCCAAGTCGGCGTGAAGGCGCTGGATGACCACACGCTGCGCATCACACTGAATGGACCCGCGCCGTATTTTCCATCCATGCTGAAGCACTATTCGTGGTATCCCGTGCCACGTCATGTGATCGAGCGTTTCGGCAAGATGACGGATCGTGATACCAAGTGGACACGCGTGGGGAACACGGTCGGCAACGGCCCCTTCAAGCTCAAGGAGTGGCGCTACACGCACTCCATCACCGTCGAGCGTAATTCTGAGTACTGGGACGCTGCCACAGTTAAGCTCAATGGGATCGTCTTCCTGCCCATCGTCAGTGATGCCACGGAAGAGCGCGCTTTCCGCGATGGTCAGATCCATGTGTCGGAGCAGGTGCCTCTTTCCCAAATACCAGAGTATCGGGAAAAGCACCCCGAGGTGTTTCATGAGAATGCCCTGCTTAGCACTTACTTTTACCGCATCAATACCACGAGGCCGCCGATGAATAACAAACTGGTGCGTCAGGCTCTGGCGATGGCGATTGATCGTGCCGGACTGATCCGAAATGTCCTGCGTGCCGGGCAGAAGCCCACGACCGGCTTTACACCGCCGGGTGCTGGCGAGGGCTATGAGGCACCGAACATCCTGCGCTTTGATCCTGAGGGAGCGCGCAAGTTGCTGGCCGAGGCCGGCTTTCCCGATGGTAAAGGTTTTCCTAAATTTGAGATTCTCATCAACACGCTCGAATCCCACCGCACCATCGCAGAGGCTATTCAGGAGATGTGGAAGAAGTATCTGCATATCGAAGTCGGCGTGCTCAATCAGGACTGGAGCGTGTATCTCGACTCCCAAAAGCGCCTCGACTATCAGGTCAGTCGTGCAGGCTGGGTCGGTGACTTCCTTGATCCATTTACTTTCCTCAGCCTCTGGCAGAGCGGCGATGGCAATAACCAAACGGGTTGGAATAACCCACGCTACGATTTACTGCTGGAGGGCTCTCTTCGAGAGGGCGATACCAAGAAGCGACTGGCTCTGCTCACCGAAGCGGAGACGCTGCTGCTCGATGAACTGCCCGTGCTCCCCATCTACTGGTATGTACGCCCGACGCTCGTGCGGCCTGAAGTGCTCGGCTTAAAGTCATCGCTGCTGGAGCATCGCTGCTACAAGGCGATTCACTTCGCCAAGTGATCAAGCCAGCAGCCCGTGCATGATCTTTCCATGCACATCCGTCAGGCGGAAATCTCGGCCTTGGAAGCGGAAGGTCAGCTTCTCGTGCTCCAGTCCCATCAGATGCAGGATCGTGGCGTGGATGTCATGCACATGGGCTTTGTTCTCGACTCCATCGAAACCTAGCTCGTCGGTTTTTCCATACGTCTGCCCAGCTTTCACACCGCCACCGGCGAACCACATGGTGAAGGCGTCGATGTGGTGATTGCGGCCCGTCTTGTCACGGCTCTCACCCATCGGCGTGCGGCCAAACTCGCCGCCCCAGACCACCAGCGTCTCTTCCAGCAGGCCGCGTGATTTCAAATCGCGGATCAGCGCGGCACAGGCCTGATCGACCTCATGCACCACCTTGGGAAAATCATCTTCCAGCGTCTCGCCTTTGCCGCCGTGGCTGTCCCAGCTCGAATGATAGAGCTGCACAAAGCGTACACCGCGCTCCACGAGCCGGCGTGCTAACAAACAATTGCGGGCGAAGCTAGGCTTCGCCGGGTCCACGCCATAGAGGTCGAGCGTGGACTTCGATTCGCCCTGAATGTCGATCAGTTCAGGCGCGCTGCTTTGCATCCGATACGCCATCTCATAGGCGTTGATGCGTGTCTGGATTTCATCGTCGCCGGTCTCGACGAGACGCTTCAAATTCAAATCACGCACCGCGTCGATCACTCGCCGTTGGCTGCGCGAGTCCACGCTTGCTGGCGTGCTTAGATTCAGGATTGGTTCACCCTGGCTGCGCAGCGGCACGCCCTGATAAGTGGTGGGCAGGAAGCCGCTGCCCCAGTTCACCGCGCCGCCACGCGGACCGCGTGGACCGCTTTGCAGCACAACAAAGCCGGGCAGATCACTCGACTCACTTCCGATGCCGTAGGTCGCCCAGGCACCCATGGAGGGCCGCCCAAACTGACCGCTGCCGGTGTTCATGAACAGCTTTGCCGGAGCATGATTGAACAGGCTCGTCTGGCAGGTGGTGACGATGCTGATGTCATCCACAATGCCCGCTGTGTGCGGCAGCAGATCACTGACCCACGCGCCGCTTTGTCCGTGCTGCTTAAACTCACGCCGCGCGCCCAGCAGTTTCACACTGTGGCTCGTGCCCATGAAGGCAAATCGCTTCCCCTCAATGTAGCTCTGCGGAATCGGCTGACCGTTCAGTTCTTGCAGCTTCGGTTTATAATCAAACAACTCCAACTGCGACGGCCCGCCCGCCATGAATAAGAAGATCACATTCTTTGCCTTCGCTGGGTGATGACCTTTCAGCATCACACCCGGTGCTCCTGCCGCCGCGCTCGCTGCGTTTAGTCCACGTTCCGCCATCATCGACGCCAGCGCAACGCCGCCGATCCCCATACCGCATTGGCTGAAGAAATGGCGTCGGGTGTTTTGAAGCAGAGAAGAGTGCATGGGAGAATGACCGTGTCTGCAGTAACTACGCTCTACATCTTCCAGTTTTCGCTCGTCAATTGTGAGGCATGCTTCAGTCCGCCGCTTCTGTGTAACGTGGCTTCCAAGAAAGCTAACTGAAGTCCAATCCACATGATCTGAGCGTCTTCCACTTGGTCAGGATAATCATTCTAGACATGTGGTTCATACCTGAGTCGTGAGTGAAGTATGACGGAGAGCATGGTTGACTCGGTGCGTGTCAGCCGTCACTCATGAGTCTCTTCGTTTTTTACCATGCCGACCATTCCGATCCTCATGCCCCAGCTTGGCGAGTCCATCGCCGAGGCGACTCTAGTGCGTATCCTGGTGGAGCCTGGGGCACAGATCGAAGCTGGGGCGGACCTCTTTGAGGTGGAGACAAATAAGGCGACGATGGCGGTGAGTTCCCCCTGTGCGGGTCGCTTGATTCAAATCGTCGGCAAGGTGCAAACGAGCTATGCGGTGGGATCAAATTTGGCCAGCTTTGAAATTACAGACGAGGATGCTCTTCAACTCGGCTTCAACGAACCGCTAAAAACTGCGCATGTGGCCACTGAGTCGAAGGCAAGCTCAGACTCCCTGCATTTTCATTTCAGTGAGGAGGATAACATCAGCTCGTATCAGCCCAAAGTAGAGCCTGTGGTCGGCGGTCTGCCGGTCCCTGCGGGAGCTACGGGTGCGAGCTACATCTCCCCACGGATGCGGGCGCGCATGACGGAACTCGGGCTGAATACCTCTGACCTTGCAGGCATCGCTGGCACGGGCGCAGGTGGCCGTGTGACGGTGGAGGATTTTGAAAACTTCCTGCGCAGTCTGGAGCAGCATCGCATGACACCTGCTTCGCCGATGCGGATCGCTGTGGCTGACTCCATGCGTCGTAGTTGGAGCCGCCCACTGGCGACGGTGGGCAGCCCTGTGATGCTTGACGCGCTGCTAGCGCACCGCCGCCGCACGGACCCCAAAGCCGGACCTGCTCTCTACATTATCCGCGCACTGGCTCTCGCTTTAGCAGAGAACACGGCGGTCGCGGGAAGACTCATTGGTAATCGTATCGTGCATCCGCTTGCCATCGACATTGGTTTTGCGGTGGAGGTGGATGATGGAGTGATCGTGCCAGTGCTGCGTGAGGTAGATAAGACGCCGTTGATGAAGATGGTCCCCATTTATAACAAGCTCGTCGAGCAGGCGCGCTCACGCCGACTGCCACATGACTCAAAGCGCCCAGGCATCGCCACGGTGACGAATTTTGGCACCTTTGGCATCGTCTGGGCCACGCCGATCCCTCTGCCTGAGCAGAATCTCGTGCTCGGACTCGGCGCTGGTAGCAAGGTGCCGCATTGGAGTGAAGAGGTGAACCAATTCATCCCAGTGACGGAGGCTGAGCTGACGCTGAGTTTTGACCACCGCATCCTCGATGGCGGCGGTGCTGGGCGCTTGCTGGCTCGTGTGGCGAATCTTTTGCAGGAGCCTGAGAAGCTCTAGTCCACGACGCACTCTCTTTCTGTTCTAAGCGTCATGTCTTTTCGTCTCGAAATGCTCCAAGTCGCGCGCCTCGCGCCGAAGATGCTAGGTGACTCCTCCGCGCTCGTGGTCGACTTTTTGAAGACGCGCCTGCACCCTGATGGCGGCTTTATGGATCGGGCAGACAAACCTGATCTCTACTACAGCGTCTTTGGTATCGAGGGACTCATGGCTTTACAGCAGCCTTTGCCACAGGAAGTCATGCGATCATGGCTGACTAAGTATGGTGATGGTGATGTGCTAGATTTTGTTCACCTCTGCTGCCTTGCGCGCTGCTGGGCTGGGCTGGGTGGCGGACTGACAGCGGAGCAGGGCAGTGCTTTGGCGGCACGTATTGAAAACTACCGCACGCCTGACGGCGGTTATCACCAGTCACCGGGCAGGAAGAGCGGCAGCGCGTATGGCTGCCTAATCGCTTGGGGTGCTTACCAGGATCTCGGCATGTTGCCGCCAGACGCATTGGCGATCGCTCGCTGCATGGACAGTCTGGAGACGCCGGATGGTGCTTGGTCAAACGAGCCGGGACTGAAACTCGGCTCTACCACGGCCACTTCGGCCATGCTTTCTCTCTACCGTCACATGCAGATGCCTCCGCCGCCTGCGAGTGTTGAGTGGCTCGTTCGTCAATGCCTGCCAGTCGGCGGCTTTTTAGCCATTCCTGGAGCGCCGATTCCTGATCTGCTTTCCACCGCCGTGGCGCTGCACGCCCTGTCAAATAACACCATTGCCATTGCCCAAGTGAAAGAGCCCTGCCTCGACTTCATCGATTCGCTCTGGAGTGCCGCTGGTGGCTTTCATGGTAACTGGACGGACGACACTCTCGATCCCGAATACACTTACTACGGCCTGCTCGCGCTCGGCCATTTAGCTTTGTGAGAGAGAAGTCAAAAACATCACTGTTTTATTCGCCCTCATGCGTTCACCCATCGCCCTTTTCCTTGCGACCTTTCTGTCCTTCACCGCTCAGGCGAGGGATGTTTCTATCGCCAATGCAGCGGCTTTAACCGCAGCGATCAGTGCCGCGCAGCCCGGAGATAATCTCATCCTCCGTAAAGGTGAATGGCGTGATGCAGAAATCCTTTTCACGGGGAAGGGCACGAAGGACGCGCCGATCACCCTGAAGGCGGCAGTTCCTGGCAAGACGGTGATCACTGGCAAGAGTTCGCTGCGCATCGGCGGTGAGCATCTCGTGGTTGAAGGACTGCTTTTTAAAGATCCTGACACGAGCGAGAGTGATCTGATCTTGTTTCGCGAGGACTCAAAAAATCTCGCCCAACACTGCCGCATGACCCACTGCGCCGTGATCAGCGCTCTGCCGCCAGCAGGCGCGCAGGACTGCCGCTGGCTTGGACTTTATGGCGTTGGGCATCGCGTGGATCATTGCAGCTTCCAGGGCAAGACAGGGAAGGGCACCACCTTTGCCGTCTGGCTCGATCTAGAGGGAGACGGGCACCATCAGATTGATCACAACTACTTTGGCCCGCGTGAAAAACTCGGCAAGAACGGCGGTGAAACCATCCGTGTCGGAGACAGCAAGACCTCCATGCTCAAGGCCGGGTGCCTCGTCGAGCACAACCTCTTTGAGAAGTGCAATGGCGAAGCCGAATGCATCTCCAATAAATCCTGCGGTAACATCTACCGCGAGAACACCTTCAGCGAAGTCAGTGGCACCATCACCCTGCGTCATGGTAACGGCTGTACCGTCGAAAAGAACGTCTTCATCGGCAATGAAATGAACGGCACCGGCGGCATCCGCCTCATCGGTGAGGATCACCTCGTACGTGGCAACTATCTCGAAAATCTCACAGGTGATGAAACTCGCTCCGGCATCTGTTTTATGCTCGGCATCCCGAACTCACCTGCCAACGGTTACTTCCAGGTGAAGCGCGCGTTGGTTGAAAACAACACCTTCGTGAACTGCGCGCACACTCTCTTCATAGGCTTCAGCGAAGACAAGAAAGGTAGCCTGCCGCCCGTGGAAACCGTGATCAGTGGCAATCATATTTCAGCGCCCAATCACACCCTCATCCAAGCTAAGTGCGCGCTCGATGGCATCACCTGGAAAGGCAATATCTTCTCCGGCAAAGCACTGGGTATTTCCAGCACCCCAGGCATCGAATCAAGCGTGCCCAAGATTACTGCATTAAAGCCAATCAAGCGCAGTGAAGTGGGCGCAGCGTGGTGAGCTAAAGGCTAAACTCGTATCACTGCGCTTTAGCATTTTGTCGCTGGTGGCTGAAAAGATCAGGATTTGGCGCGGGTTCTGTCTGCTCGGCTTCTTCAATGCATCCGCATTCATCCAAAGGCCTGCGTCCGTTACGAAGTCGTTCATGGCACGAATTCATCGTCGCCTGATTGGCCCACACCTGCTGCATCGTCATCACGCCCTGCGTTCGCAATGCTTTGCGCCGCGCTTCGGAGAAGCTCTTGCGAACCACCGAGTAAACGGTGATCGCAGGCTGGCCCGAAGGCTTGGGAGATGGTGAGGTTCTGTTCAATGCGACCAAGAATGCTTCACGGCGGTCCTTCTCTCAGAACGGGAATCAAAGACGGCGGCTAAGCGATAAGGTCGGAGCGCGGATTTCCAAATCCGCAGCATCTCGATCGCAGGTGGCGGGTGGAGATCGACGCGGCGTGGCCTTCGTACCCACGTCTTCGGCTTGAAGACGCTGGAGCGAATAGAACGGGCGCTGGGTGTCATCGACCTGCTGCGTCATCAATTCCGCGCTCTATGGGAACCTCGCCCTAGGCATTGGCATGCCTAGGCTGCATGACGAAAGCTCGTTGGGCTTGTACCCGCCTGAGCGGTTTCTTTGCCGTCGGCGCACGCTTTTATTACTTATGTCAGACACTTTCGATCTTGCCGAAATCATCCTCTCTGTGGCATAGGGGATTTTGTTTATACGCGGTTGCGCGGACCTGAATCAGGTTCGCCAATGCTATGAAGACTATCAACGTTTGCTTTCTTATCTTCGGCATTTGCCTTGTCTTTTTTTTGGCGGTGTGTCGGCCTAATTTCTTGGACCACACGGCTCTAAACACGACTGAAGGTCTTTCCCGTTGGCTTAGATTCACGCTGCAGTTTCATCCCGCCCAAGGAACCGAGGAGGCTCGGTTCGCGGCCACGCTGACAAATGTCAGTACCTACATCCTCAGCCTTGAACTGAACGACAAACAGTTTCATGCCCGTCTTATGGTTAAGCTTGGAACGGGGTAGTCGTTTGAGATCATGGATCGAGACTATCGAGATATGCTCATGACCAGTATATGGAGTGATCCGACGATCTATCTCGCGCCTTCCAAGTCCGTCACATGGATCTGCCTTTGACCTTGCTTCAGGGTTTGTATGATGAACCTGTCACTGAGGAGTCACTGGCAGGAAGTAAAGTGAGCTGTGACCTGGAAATCACTATTTACCCCATGTTAATGCTGGCAAGAAGCCATAAAGGCTGAAATGCCAGCCAACACTCTGCGCTCATCGAGATACCGGTTCATGCTGATTAGAAACAAAGGTCTGGCCAATAGTGCCCTCGTCAACAGGGCCTCACTTACCCAGCCTCACCAGCAAGTCCTTGCTCTCGACGTTGTCGCCGATCTTGATGCAGATCTCTTGGACGGTGCCGGAGGCGGGGGCGCTGATGGCGGCGAACATTTTCATGGCTTCGAGAGTGACGAGGGTTTCGCCTTCTTTGACCTTTTGGCCGATGGTGACAGCAATGCTGGCGACCATGCCGGGCATGGGGGCGCCGACTTGCATTGGATCAGCAGGGTCGGCTTTGACTTTACTGACGGCGTTCACGGCGAGTGACTTGTTGGTCACGGTGGTGTGACGTGGGAAGCCATTGAGTTCGAAGATGGCGGTCTGCTGCCCGGCGGCGTCAGGTTCGGTCATGTTGAGCAGGCGGATGAAGAGGGTCTTGCCTTCTTCAAGCGTGACGTTGATCTCCTCCTTGTCACGCAGGCCGTAGTAATAGGCGGGCGTGGGCAGGGCGGCGATGTCACCATAGGTCTTTCGAAAGTCGGCGAACTTCAGGAAGACGTCGGGATACATGAGGTAGCTCCAGACATCGTCTTCGGTGGGCTTTTTCTTGAGCTTCTGCTCCAGCTCGGCGCGCACGTCGTTGAGTTTGATCTTGGCAGCGTGGGTGCCGGGGCGGCCTTTGATGCGCTTGCCACCTTTGCCGACGATGGCGTCAGCTAGGGCGTTCCACTTCTTGCGGCTGTTTGCAGCTTTTTGAGGCTCCATGCCGTAGAAGGGTTCGCCTAACCAGCCTTCAAACATGCTGGTGACATCCTTGCTCCACTTGGTACCGGTGAGCTGGAAGATGTCGCCAGGCTTCACGCCACGGGCGACGCACTCGATGGCGAGGTCGCCGACGACTTTGCTGGATGGCGTGACTTTGACGATGTCGCCGCAGAGCTGGTTCACCTCAGCGTAAGCGTGGGCGATCTCCGGCCAGCGCGGTCCGAGTCCCATGCCGATGGCCTGCTCTTTGAGATTGGTGTACTGGCCGCCGGGCATCTCGTGGAGATAGACTTCGGCGGTGCCATAAGGTTCGCTGGTATCGAAGGGTTTATAAAAGGCACGCACGGCGGCCCAGTAGTCGCTGAACTCCTGCAGCGCCTCGACATCAAGCCCGGTATCGCGCGGAGTGTTCTGCATGGCGGCGACGATGGAGTTCAAGTTCGGCTGGCTGGTGCCGCCGGACATGGATGCGATGGCGGCATCGGCGACATCGACACCGGCGATGGCGGCTTCGATGATGCTGGCTGCGTTCAGGCCGCTGGTGTCATGCGTGTGAAAGTGAATCGGTATGCCGACTTCATCTTTGAGCGCTTTGACGAGCTTCTTCGCAGCAAAGGGACGCACGAGGCCGGCCATATCTTTGATGCAGAGCATGTGCGCGCCCATCTTCTCCAGCTCTTTGGCGAGGCGGACGTAGTACTTGAGGTCATACTTGTCGCGCTTCGGATCGAGGATGTCGCCGGTGTAGCAGAGAGTGCCTTCGCAGATGGACTTCGTATCTTCACGCACAGCCTGCATGGCGGCGGTGAGGTTCGGTAGGTAGTTCAGCGAATCAAAGATGCGGAAGATGTCCATGCCGTTCTCGGCGGCATGTTTGATGAAGCCCTTCACCACGTTGTCGGGGTAGTTTGTGTAACCGACGGCATTGCTGCCACGGAAGAGCATCTGCAAAAGAATGTTCGGCACTCGGGTGCGGATGTCGCGTAGCCGCGCCCACGGGTCTTCACGGAGGAAGCGCATGGTGACATCGAAGGTGGCACCGCCCCACATTTCCAATGAGAACAGATCCGGCGTGCGACGCGCCACGGCATCTGCCACGGTGGTCATGTCAAAGGTTCTCATGCGTGTGGCTAACAGTGACTGATGCGCGTCACGCATGGTGGTGTCGGTGATCAGAAGCTTTTTCTGTTTGGCGATCCAGTCTTTGCAGAACTTCTCAGGCCCCATCTCGGTGAGTAGCTGCTTGGTGCCATTCGCGGGTGCGATGCGGTGATCCCATTTCGGAATCGGCGGTGCGGTGAATGCCTTGCTGATCTGGTGACCTTTGGCGAATGGGTTACCGTTAACGATGGTGTCGGCCAGGTAGTTCAGCAGCTTGGTGGCGCGGTCTTTGCGGGCGACGAACTTGAGCAAGTCTGGGTTGTTGTCGATGAAGCGCGTGGTGGCCTGACCAGCTTTGAACTCCTCATGATGCACCACGTTCATGAGGAACGGGATGTTGGTCTTCACACCGCGAATACGGAACTCACGCAGACCACGATCCATGCGATCAAGTGCCTGCTGATAAGTTCGTGCAAAGACGGTCATCTTCACCAGCATGGAGTCATAATAAGGCGTGATGACAGAGTTGGTCGCGCCCATCGCTCCGTCGAGGCGAACGCCGAAACCGCCGGGGCTGCGGTAGTTGAGGATCTTGCCAAAGTCGGGCGTGAAGCCGTTCTCGGGATCTTCCGTGGTAATACGGCATTGGATGGCGAAACCACTCTTCTCAATCTTCTCCTGGGGTGGCAGTCCGAGCGGCTCTTCATGCATCTGATAACCCTGCGCTATGAGGATCTGACTGCGCACGATATCGATGCCGGTGATCTCTTCCGTCACGGTATGCTCGACTTGGATACGTGGATTCATCTCGATGAAGAACCACTCGCCCGTCTCATGATCGACGAGGAACTCGACGGTCCCGGCGTGCGTGTAGTTCACCTCACGCGCCAGCTTCACGGCCGCATCACACAGGCCGTCGATGACACTCTGCTTCACGCCATAGCTTGGCGCCTGCTCGATCACCTTTTGATGGCGGCGTTGCACGGAGCAGTCGCGCTCATGCAAATGCAGCACAGTGCCGTGTTTGTCGGCGAGGATCTGTACTTCGATGTGCTTCGCCTTGCCGACGAACTTTTCCAAAAACACCGCGCCATTGCCAAAGGAGCGCAGCGCTTCTGTCTGCGCTTCATCGAGCAGCTTCTCCAAATCCTTCGCTTCACGCACGACGCGCATCCCACGACCGCCGCCGCCGAAGGCTGCTTTAATGATCAGGGGAAAGCCGATCTTCTTCGCAGCAGTGATGGCTTCTTTGCGATCACTGACCGGCTCGTCCGTACCTTCGAGGATGGAGACCTTGAGCTTGCGGGCGATGTTTCGCGCGGCGGTCTTGTCGCCCATCATGTCGAGAATTTTCGCTTCGGGTCCGATGAAGATGATGCCAGCGTCTGCGCAAGCTTGAGCGAAAGCTGGGTTCTCGCTGAGGAATCCGTAACCCGGATGGATGGCGTCCACGCCTTTCTCTTTCGCGATGGCGACGATGCCCTCAATGTCGAGATAGGCCCCGAGCGGCCCCTTGGCCTTGTTCAGCTCGTAGGCCTCGTCCGCCTTGAAGCGATGCGGGCAAAAGCGGTCCTCTGCCGCGTAGATTCCCACCGTTTTCAAACCCAGCTCAGTGGCCGCACGCATGACGCGAATGGCGATTTCAGAGCGGTTCGCGACCATCAGTTTTTTGATGGGGCGGATCGTGGAGGCGGTGGCGAGTTTCTTGGGCATGGCAGTGGATTGGGGAAAGAGAAATGGAGGCGGCTGAAGTAAGCGGGCGATTTTGTACGGCAAGCAGGGCTTTGCAAGGACGCCCGGTGTGGAACCACACGTTTCGATGGATTTTAAAACAGCTCAGGGCTGCACAACCGAAGGCAAATGGGATTCTGATACGCGGATCAAAGACCTCAGCTTAGAGCACGGCCCTTGGTTTCAGGTGCAAACCAGATTAGCACCATCCCCACGAGGTAGATGCATGACAGGACTGAGTAGGCGTTCGATTCCATCTGGAACTGCGTGAGGTTATCGCCGGCGAATAGCCGGGTCAGGTTGGCCAGCTGTAGCGCCCCAATGGCTGCAACGAGGCGACCGAAGTTGAAGCAGAAACCCTGGCCTGTGGCGCGGACACTTGTCGGGAACAGCTCAGGAAAGTAGAGCGGGAAGAAGCCATAGAAAGACGCGGTGAGTCCGCCGAGCAGGAACGCACTGATATAGAACCAAGTGGAAATGGTGCCATCAGCAAAGGGGTGATTGGTCTGGAAGAAGGCGATGGCTCCGCCGAGGCTGAGCGCGCAGAGCAAAGTATAGGTGAAGCGGCGTCCCAGTTTGTCGGCAATGAGAGGCGTGATGAGTGAGATCAGGATTGCACCCAGAGCGGTGGCGATGACGGTGTATTCGATGATCGGGATCGTGCTGCCTTTTGGCAGAAGACCGCTGGACCACTTCGCCGCTTGCTGCACGGAACCCCAGGTGCCGAGCAGAGCCACGGAGGCCAGTCCTGCGCCGATGACTAGATTACGAAGCACCGCTTTGTGCTCACCCGAGTCCGTCTTTTGCGTAGCCGCAAAACGACTCATGTATTGCCGCACGGGATGCAGATAGCCCCACATGGCGATGACTAAACCCACGACGGTGATCACGCCTGCGATAGGCGCACTGATCGTCGTCATCGGCGACCATACATAGATGATGACCATGGCCACCGTGGCTGCGAGCAGCACGCCCAGCAGATCCCAAGTGGCCCAGTGCGAGGTCTTGCCAGAAGCCTTCTCTTCCTCCCACTTATGGGATTCGGGCACGAAGATGAGGATGAAGAAATTGATCAGTGCAGGCAGCGCGCCGCTGACCGCGATGAATCGCCATGCACGATTGTGCAGCAGGAAGTCAGCCGTGCTTTGGCTCAAGCCCAGACTGCCCAGCATCCCAGTCACGGATTCGATGGAGGCATTCAGCTTGAGGCTGAGAATGCCCGTGAGCAGGAAGCCAATGTTTGATGCTGCACCTATCATGCCAGCGATCCAGGCGCGGTTGCGACCTGCCCACAGTTCATTCACCAATGCCACACCCAGTGACCACTCGCCACCCATGCCGAGTGAGGCGATGAAGCGCAGTCCCGCGAACTGCCAAGCTTCTGTGACAAAGGCACATAGCCCAGTGAAAATGGCAAAGGTGAAGATGGCTAATGCCATGGCTTTCACGCGCCCGATCCTATCTCCTAACCAACCGAATAGCACACCGCCCGTGGCTGCACCGACGAGGAAGACGGCGATGATGACCGTGAACCATTGCCCCTGCACTAGCGGTGTCGCGTCCGGCAACAGATCCTGCAAAGCCGGCTTGCCGATCAGTGGGAAAAGCCCCATTTCAAATCCATCAAAGAGCCAGCCAAGAAAGGCGGCGACGAGGGCGGCGATGTAACCGCGACGTGCGGCAGGGGATGGAGAAGTAGCAGGTGTGGACATGAGCGGGAAAGAACGCAGAGCGCGGCGCGGATTATTCAGAGGCTCGCTAAGAAGGGAAGGGGAAATAGCGAATGGCTGAACTTGATTGCTACAGAATTAACATGATTGGCAGGATTGACAGGTCTGAAAAAATCCTGCTCATCCTGTGAATCGTGTAATCCTGTAACTCTGGCCATGATCTACCATCGTGTCCGCACACTGAAGACGCAGTGGACGCCTTCGGCTTTTGCCTCTACCACTCACGCCCGTTTAAACCCTTCTTTTCCACTCTTATGCTCACCGGACATCATCTCATCGCAGGTCGCGAAGCCGCCGCCGATCACGCGCCATTTCAGGCCATGAATCCGACGACGAATCAAAAGCTGGAACCCTTCTTTGGTGAAGCCACGGCTGATCTGGCAGATGAAGCTCTGCAAGCCGCTGACGGTGCTTTTGATTCGTTGCGCATGGCCTCGGCTGAAACTCGCGCCGCTTTGCTCGATCATCTGGCGGATGAAATCATGGCGTTGGGTGATGCCTTGCTTGAGCGTGCCCATCAGGAAACGGCATTGCCCATGGCTCGTCTCACTGGCGAGCGCGGTCGCGCTATCGGTCAGTGCAAGATGTTTGCCGCGCTGATCCGTGAGGGTTCGTGGGCGCAGATGAGTATCGACCTACCTCTCCCAGATCGTGTACCCGCGCCGAAGCCAGATGTTCGCCGCGTCTTGCTGCCAATCGGCCCTGTGGTCGTCTTTGGTGCGAGTAATTTTCCTTTCGCCATCGGCGTGGTCGGCACTGACACGGTTAGCGCGCTGGCTTCAGGCTGCCCAGTCGTGGTGAAAGCGCATCAGGCACACCCCGGCACTTGTGAAATGCTTTCCCGAGCCGTCTTCAATGCTCTGCGTAAAGCGGGTCTGCCAGATGGTTGCTTCTCCATGCTGCATGGCCGCTGTCATGACATCGGCACTGAGCTGGTGAAGCATCCGCTGACTCAGGCCGTGGCTTTCACAGGCTCGCTCAAAGGTGGTCGTGCCATGATGGATGTCGCTGCCGCGCGTCCGCATCCGATCCCGTTCTATGGCGAGATGGGCTCCATCAATCCGGTCTTCCTTCTGCCCGGCGCATTGAAGGAGCGCGCCGCTAAAATTGCCGAAGGCTACATCGGAGCAGTGACCATGGGCGTGGGGCAGTTTTGCACAAATCCAGCCGTCGTGCTTGGTATCAAAGGTGCGGACCTCAACACCTTCATTCATAGCGCAGGTGAGGGTGCTCAAAAGGTCGCGCCACAGACCATGCTGCACCGTGGTATCTGCGAAACATTTGAAGCCGGCACCGCCGTGTGGAGCACGATTGAGGGACTCAAACTTGCCGGGCAATCCGCTGCTGAGCCTAACAACGAAGCTTCTCAAGCTGCCTGCCGCATCTTCACCACCACGCTCGATGTCCTGGAGTCGAATGAAGAACTCCAGCGCGAGGTCTTTGGTCCCTGTTCTATCGTCGCTGCTGCGGATTCGCTGGAGGAAATGCTCACCTTTGCGCGCGGTCTCGAAGGCCAACTCACCGCCGCCATTCACGGCACAACCGAAGATTTGCGCGAATACGCAGCACTCGTCCGCGTGCTGGAGCGCAAGGCAGGCCGCATCATCTTCAATGGCTTCGGCACAGGCATTGAGCCATGCGCATCGATGCATCATGGCGGCCCTTATCCAGCGGCCAGCCACAGCTTCTTCACCAGCATCGGCACGGGCAGCATCTACCGCTTCGTTCGTCCGGTTTGTTATCAGGGCTTCCCAGATGATTGCCTGCCCGCTCCGCTACAAAATGCCAACAACGCTGGTGCCATGCGCCTCGTCGATAGCACGCTGACGCGCGCTGCCGTGTGAGTTGCGCCTTTTGTTTGCCTAGCGCATGACGCCGCTCAGCCTGCCCCTCGACTACCCGCGCATCAGGCGGGTGAGCAGCTTCCATGAACTCATCACGACACCTTTCGCAGACGGCGTGAATGCCCTCTGCTGGCCGCGCACGCTGGCGGGTGATTTTGCTGAAGTGGTGGAGCTTCTGGCAGCAGAGCAGGGGATCACCACTCTGGATGATGAGCGACTTCAGGCCCTGCCCGTGAGCGCAGCGGGTCGAGTCGCCGTCGAGATACTTTTAGCCGACCAGCGACTGCTCCGTGAGCACGACCTCGATCCCGTGCTGAACTGCATCAACGGTTATCCGCGCGATGAAGAACCAGGTCCAGTGGCCACAGATGTCTTATCCTTCCATGTCGATAGCGCCACCGTGCAGGCTGACACTTGGCTTTGTACTTACCACGGGGCTGTGAGTGAAGGACTGCGCAATGATCAAGCGCAGCGGCGTGTGGACATCCCCGAAACTCGTGCCGAACTCCTGAGGCTCTACGGCGGCAAAGATGACACTGATTTCCAGGTGTACTTGAATGAAAACTGCTACGACCTGCACTACGCCGCCCTGCCACAGGCGCAGCCATTCAGCTTTGGTTTAAGCAATCTCTGGCGCATTGCCACCGATTACCCCGGCAGCCCCGTGCCCCCCTGCATCCACCGCGCGCCAGAGACGCAGCTCGCTGATCCCGTGCGGCTACTGCTGATCAGTTAAAGGAATATCGCGAAGCGTCAGTGAGCCATTCTTGAGCCACATGGGCTAGGACTAGGTTTGCGTGTCGACTGAGGACTCTGTGTCGAATGACTAAAATATGGGTAGGGTGCAGAAGATGGACATGCTGGATAATAGAAAACTCGTTGGTGAAAATCTTTGGTCAGCTACGTTGAGTGCTACCCTATATGATGAAGTCTCTTTTCTATTCTTTGCTGCTTGTTTCCACGGTCACTGCTGCCCCTGTGCCACTGTTTGATGGCAAGACTTTTAACGGTTGGGAAGGGGAGACGACAAAGGTCTGGCGCATCGTTGATGGGGTGATTATGGGCGGTTCGCTGGAGGGGAATTCGCAGAATGAATTCCTGGCGACTAAGAAGCCGTATCGAAACTTCCGTCTGAAGCTGGAGTACAAACTGGCGGGCACGGAGGGGTTTGTGAATGGTGGTGTGCAGTTTCGCAGTGTGCGGATCAAGGAACCGCCGAACGAAATGTTTGGCTACCAGGCGGACATCGGTGCGGGCTACAGCGGCTGTTTGTATGATGAGTCACGGCGCAAGACGATGCTGGCGAAGCCTGTGGAGGAGCTGATCAAGAGCGCGGAAAAGCCCGGTGAGTGGAACACGCATGAGATCCTGGTGGAGGATCAGCGTATCCAGATCAGAGTGAATGGCGTGCGCACGGTGGACTATACGGAGCGCGAGCCGGGCATCGCGATGAAGGGCAACATCGCTCTGCAAATCCATGGCAAGTGCAAGGCGGAGATTGCCTTCCGAAATATCGTGATCGAGGAACTGCCGGATGCACTCGTGCCGGGGCCAAAGGAGATCCAAAGCCGGTTTGGTGAGCCTGATTCGGCGACGACTGTGATGGTGCCTTTCAAGGATGGAAAATTCGAGGTGTCAGCGAATGAGGTGATCGTGATGACGGGGCAGACGAATCTGGTGCGTGAACAAAAATCGGGTGAGCTTGAGGCGGTGCTGACTCATGCGCTCGCTGACAAACAGCCGCGCTTTCGCAGCATGGCCTGGGAAGGTGACACGGTGTATGAGCAGTGGCGTGACCTGAACTTTGGTGACTGGAAATCGCAGCTCGATGCGACGGGTGCGGGCATGGTGATGGCGCAGTTTGGTCAGGTGGAGGCCTTTGATGGTAAGGCGCGGCTGGCTGAGTTCGCATCGGCTTACCATCGTCTGCTGGATCAGTTTCGTGGACGCACGCCAAGGCTCGTGCTGATTTCGCCGATGCCTTTTGCGAAACCTGTGGCGTCACACGCGCCGGATCTGACGAAGCGGAATGAAGATGTGGCGGCATATGCGAATGCGGTGCGTGAGGTGGCGAAGCAGCGCGGTGCAATCTTTGTCGATCTCTTCACGCCGCTGTCGAAACGCGGTAAGGATGAGCCACGTCTAACGGACAACGGGCTGCATTTGAATGAAGAAGGCCTGCGCGTGGTGGCGCGGCTGATCGCGGCACAGCTTGGTGTGTCAGCTAGCGAGGCGGATGATCTCACGGCGATGAAGGAAGCCATCGTGGAAAAGAACCGTTTGTGGTTCGACTGCTGGCGCCCGGCGAACTGGTCGTTTGTGTACGGGGACCGTGTGACACAGATGTTTGGCAAGCCGAGTGTGGATGCGCCGTCGCTGCGTGAGAGTTTTGAAAGCCATAAGCCGCTGATCGCAAAGATGGATGCGCGCATTCATGCGCTAGCGAAGGGCAGGGTAGAGCCTGTCATCGCTCCAGCAGCCGCATCTGTCGCGTCACTCCCATCAGTCCTATCTCCCGAGCAGCAGATGGCGGCTTTCACCGTGGCAGAGGGTTATGAGATGAATCTTTTCGCCTCAGAAGAGCAAGGTGTGGCCAAGCCAACGCAGTTTTCCTGGGATGAACGTGGACGCTTGTATGTGGCCTGCTCACCGACTTATCCGCAAGCATTGCCGGGCGTGAAGCCGAGTGATTTCATCCTTGTCCTCGAAGACACGGATGGTGATGGGAAGGCTGATAAGAGTACACGCTTTGCAGAAGGTCTGACGATGGTGCAGGGCGTAGAGCCGGGTGATGGCGGCGTGTATGTTTGTGATTTTGATCAGCTTCTGCATCTGAAGGACACGAACGGCGACGGCAAGGCAGACGTGAAGCGAGTGCTGTTTTCTGGATTTGGAATCGGTGACACGCATCAGCTCGTGAACTCGATCTGTCATGGTCCTGATGGCACGCTTTGGTTCACGCAGGGACTTCATGCTTTCTCGCGAGTGGAGACGGCCCATGGTCTGGCGGTGCTGGAAAAAGCGGGGGTGTGGCGCTTTAACACGCGCACTCAAAAGATGGAGGGTTTCTTCAATGGCGGCAAGGCTGGGCACAACTGTTGGGGTGTGGCCTTTGATGACTACAATCAAGTCTTCCACAAGAGTGGAGATCGGCCTGTGGGTTACTTCAGCACGCCGGGTCTGATCGCGATGAAGGATCCGGATGAGTATCACCCAACAGGCGCGTTGTTTGACTCGAACCCGAAGACGAACTCACTGGAAATCATCGGCACGAAGGCGCTTCCAGATAATATTCAGGGTTGTGCGCTGATTGGTGGTTACTTTGGCAGCGTGGTGGAGCTGCATCGTTTTGAAGATGATGGCTCAGGCTTCAAGACGACGCAGTTGCCTAAGTTGGTGACCTCCAGCGATACCTCGTTTCGCCCGGTGGATGTGAGTGTGGGGCCGGACGGCGCGATGTATCTGTGCGACTGGTTTAATCCTGTGATCGGTCACTATCAGGCGAGCTATGCGGACCCGCGTCGTGATCGCAGTCATGGCCGAGTCTGGCGTATCACGGCGAAAGGCCGTGCCAGCGTGAAGCAGCCGAAGCTCGCTGACATGAAGCCTGCCGAGTTGCTGGAGCAGCTCCGCTCCCCAGAGCGCTGGACACGCTACCAGGTCAAGCGTCTGCTGTTTGATGGCCCAACTAACGATGTGATCAGTGCCTGTGACGCCTTCATTGCCAAGAACGATGATGAGCGACTGCTCATGGAGGTGTGCGGTGTCTATGAATCTCATCAGATCGTAAACTCGACGCTGCTGAAGCGTCTGCTCGCTGCGAAAGAAGGGCGGGTGCGCGCTTACGGTGCGCGTGTCGTCGGAGCCTGGGGGGATCGCTTGCCAGACACACTCACGCTTTTGGCCAAGGCTGCTCAAGACGATCAGCCGCGTGTGAGGCTCGAAGCGGTGGTCGCTAGCGCTCGTGTGTCAAAACCTGAAACGGTCGAGATTGCTGTGCAGGTGCTCGATCATCCGATGGATAAATTCATCGACTACTCACTACGTCAGGCTGTGCGCGCTTTGCAGCCCCACTGGCAGCCAGTTTTGGCAAGGCTCAGCTTTGGCGGCAAAACGGCGCAGGCCGACTATGTGAAGAAGATCGCCAGCGCCGCGCCGGCGGTCGCGCATCCGGGTAAGATTGTCTATGATGCGCTGTGTCTGAACTGCCACCAACCGGAAGGGAAGGGGTTGCCTGGCATTTACCCAAGTATGGCCGAGAGCGATTGGGTGAAAGGTGATCCTGAGCGGTTGATCAAAATAGTGCTTCACGGTCTCCAGGGGCCTATCACGGTGAACGGCGTGGAATTTAAACAACTCGCAGCGATCCCGATGCCTCCGATGGGTCTGAATGACGAGCAGATGGCTGACGTTCTGAGTTACGTGCGTGCCAACTTTGGCAATCAATCAAGAGCGGTGAAGACGGATGATGTGAAACAAGTTCGTAACGCAGTAGCAGACCGGGTGGGTTTCTGGACCGAGTCCGAATTAAAACGGTGAACCGTTACCGGAAAACCGGAGAAAGCAGGAACGGAACCGTTTCACGAACGCGCATCGCTGCTTTTCTGCCTCGCACGTTTTGTGAACTTGGTCGTGGCAGATTCATGAACATTGGATATTGGCGACGCGGGCCACGGCTGACTTTGCTATCCAGAGCGCGCAGGCCATAGACGAGACCGACAATCAGCGCCGAGTTCAAAACGCTAGCGAGGAAGAGTAGAGCGTATTTGGCGATGCCATGCATCAAGGCGGGAATCGCACTGCCGATATTGTTCAGCATCTGCATCATAGGAGACTCTTGGCCAGAACTGTGGGCCGAAGCAAGGTCCATAACAAAGAGACAACCACCGCAAATGACGATGAGAGACAGGGTTAAAAAGACGTAATCAAAAAAATGAATGCGGACATGCGGGCGCCGCGAAGTGGTGGTTGACTGATCCAGGAAAAGCACAGGAGAGTGGGAGCGTGTCATGGTTAATATGGAGAGTAGGAGAATAAACTCAATCTTCCAAGTTAATTATCAATAAAACCGTAACATTTTTAATATACTGTTCATAGGAGTATCTGACATGGAGGTAGCAATCCGCTCAGATGCTCGCGCAGACACCTCGAGCTTATTTCGCCATGCGGCGAGCCAGGAACTCCTCAGCTAAGGCGCGGTAGGCCGTGGCTCCACGTCCATTTGGTTCATACTCGATGATGGATTTCCCAAAACTCGGGGCTTCGCCCAAACGGACAGTGCGCGGAATAATCGTGTTATAGATGATTTCGGCGAAGTAATTCTTCACATCGCTGACAACCTGCTGGGATAGATTAGCGCGCGAATCATACATCGTCATGATGATGCCTTCTAGGAGCAGGTTGGGATTGGCTCCGCAATCGCGAATCTGCTGCACAACTTGGACGATTTTAGATAGGCCTTCGAGACCAAAGTACTCACACTGAAGAGGCACCAGGAGTTCGTCTGCGGCAGCCAGGGCTGAGGTCATGAGAACGCCAAGTGACGGTGGGCAATCGAGAAGGATATAGTCGAAATGACCTGACTCACGAAGCGGATGTAGGACTTCACGCAGGCGAGCCAGATGGTTGCCGCTCTGGGCGAGTTCGATCTCGCAGCCAGCCAGTTCCTGGTGGGATCGGATGATGGATAAATTGGGCAAGCGCGTGCTGCGGATGGCCGTGTGAGGGTCGGTGCCGAGAACAAGAGCCGGATAGAGGCTGCCTCCATCTTCCTGCGCTAAGCCAAGGCCACTCGTGGCATTTGCCTGTGGGTCGAGGTCGATGAGCAGCACGCGCATACCGCGTTGTGCTAGGCACGCAGCCAGATTGATTGCCGTGGTGGTTTTTCCAACACCGCCTTTTTGATTGGTGATCGCAACTATCCGCATATATGACCCTTAGCGCATGACTTTGAACTGGAACAATGATAAGCGCCAGAAAGAAATGGAAATCACTGAAAAATGGCTTGGAGAAATCGGCGGCTGGCAGGCTTTGAAGGCGGCGCGTGGGCTGGTTGATGCTGGATTGGTCTCGGTTCAGGCGACTGAGGCTGGGCGGCTTAGGGGCCTAGCGGGTCATGGAAAAATGAAATTCGCCTGTGGATTGCTGATTCGATCTCCCAAGGATGTGGATAATCTTTGCACCTGTACCTCGGCACGTCGCGGTCTAATTTGTGAGCACTCTCTCTCGGTGGCTTTGGTTCACCTCAAGGCGCGGAGTGGGGCAGCTCCGACTGCTAAGGGTGGTTTGACCACTCGATCTGTAGATTCACATCGCGCTGTGACCGCCCACGCTGGAGCGTTACAAGTGAAACGTCAATCTCTACGGATGGGGGGTGAATACAGCGTCTATATGCCAGAGGGAATACTCACGGGTGGCTTGCGGGAGCCTGTCGGGGTTTATGTGCGATTCTTACCAAGCGCCGAGGGTGAGGAATCTCTACTGGCGGCCTGGCTTGCTGAAAAAGGGGTTCTCGGGCAGAGCGCGCCGCTGTCTTTACCGGGGCCGTTATTTTCGGAATTTTTAGAGAGCGCAGCGGATCACCCACGATTGGTGGCCGGCAAGCCGTCAGGTGGAGGTCAGTCGATTTCTGTGGCGGCTGATCCCGTGCGTTTGCCTTTGAGGGTCGAGTCTTCCAGCAGTGTGGGTGAGATTAAGTTTCAGTTGGATGCAGTGGGGCAGGGGCCGTTGGTCAAAAATCAGTCAACTAGCTGGTGGTGCTGCCGGGAGACGGGCACGCTTTTTCGTCTGCCTCAAATGCCCTTCGATCTGCAACGATTGGTGGCAGAGCTTCCGTGTGTTCGCCCGCTGCGCTGGTTCATTGCGAATCGTGAAAGCGTTACGGATGCGTTTCAAATTGAGTTTCATGGCGCAGCGCTGGAAAACTTCCACGTGGCTCCCGTTCCCTGCGAATTTGAGCTGCTTGTGGACGGTTCAATGCAGTCAATAGATGTAACGATAATTGCTCTACATCAGGGTCTGAGATGGCCAGTTGTGGAAAACCCTGATGTGAAATCACTTGAAAAACTATATCCTATTGAGGATAAGCAATCAAAAGGTGTTTATTACACTCATAACGTGGATAAAGAATTCCGTCTTTTTGCCTTTTTGAAGGGTCTTGGATTTAAATCTATAGACGGGGTAAATTTAGTTACTAAAGTAACGCCAATGAGGCTCTCTGGAGTGGAGGCGGTGCTAAGATTTTATGCCTCTGATTTAGTTCGTTTAAAGAAGCATGTCACGGTGATTGAGGGGGAGCGCTGGTTGGCGGCAACTCGTGGTGTGGCTCGCATTGTTCCTCAGGTTCGGCAGCGCCCCGAGGAAGGATTTACCGGTAGTTCGGGTTCCGACTGGTTGGCGATGGAGTTCGGTTACGAGGCTCCGGATGGCTTCAGTTTACCGCGCTCTGAGGTGCTTCGATTGGTGCGTTCAGGCCAGCGTTCGGTTCAGGGGAAAAACGGCAAGCGTTACACGCTTGACCTCCAGAGCGTGGAGGAATTTGAGGACACATTGCGAGATGTTCCTCTCCAACTCACCCCTGATGGCGCTCGAATCAGCAATCTCCATGCGGGCTACTTTTTGGGTGCGGGCGAAGATGAGAAAACCGATCTGCCTGACGAGGCCGTGGTGTTGGCTGAACTGGGGAATCTAGGTGCACGGCTCAGGCCTTATCAATTGCTTGGCGTTCGCTGGATGGCCTCACTTGCACTGTCCGGGCGCGGTGGACTTCTGGGTGATGAAATGGGCTTGGGCAAAACGGTGCAGAGCATTGCTCTGCTTAGCATGCTTCTCATTCGGACGAAAAAAGAGGATCGTCTGCCGGTTCTGATTGCCTGCCCCAAGTCTTTGACTGGTAACTGGCGAGCAGAACTTGAGCGTTTCGCTCCTGAATTACGAGTGGCGATTTCCCAGGGATCAAATCGCACGGAACTGCTGGGTCGCCTTCAGGATTACGATGTGATCATCACCACTTATCAGTTGGTTGTCAGGGATTTGGTAGCCTTAAAGAAGCAGTCTTGGTCCTTGATCCTTCTTGATGAAGCTAGTTACATCCGTAACGCCGATACTGATGCAGCTAAGGCGCTTCGAGAGCTCACGGCGAAGTCCCGCTTGGCTCTCACTGGGACGCCTGTGGAGAACAGCACGCGAGACTTGTGGTCCATTTACCACTTCGTTTTACCGGGGTATCTGGGCAGTCGGGACAACTTCAAAGAACGCTTCGAGTTACCAATTCACGGCGGCATGGACACTCTGGCTGGAATGGCGGCGAGCGAGCGTTTGAAGAAGCTTCTGCGCCCCTATTTCCTTCGTCGCACCAAGCGTGAGGTGCTCAAGGATCTGCCCGAGAAGATCGAGCAAGTCCTCTGGTGTGACCCTTCCCCAGCTCAGGCCGAGGTGTACCGCCGTCTACTGGAAGAGGGGCGGGAGGAAATCAAAGCCGCCCGCAAGCGCTCTGGCCAGGGTGGTGCTAAGATGACCATGTTCACCGTTCTTCTCCGCCTGCGCCAGGTCTGCTGTGATCTCCGCCTGACAGGTCTGCAAAAAGACACCCTCGGCGGACTTGATCAGGATGACCTGTCTGGCAAGTGGCCTATGCTACTTGAGCGCCTGGAGTCTATTTTGGAGGGGGGCGGCAAAGTGCTCATCTTTAGCCAGTTCGTCCAATTCTTGAAACTCGTCCGCGAGGCGCTTGATGCCCGCCAGGTTACTTATGCCTATTTAGATGGTAGCAGTCAGGATCGTGAGGCGCAGGTGAAGGCCTTCCAAACCCAGCCCGAGCGGCGCGTTTTCCTCATCAGTCTCAAAGCTGGCGGCTATGGTCTCAACCTGACCGCCGCCGACCACGTCATCCTTCTGGACCCATGGTGGAACCCTGCCGTCGAGTCCCAGGCCATCGACCGTGCCCACCGAATCGGCCAGCAGCGCGTCGTCACCGCCTACCGCCTTGCGATGCGGGGCACGGTGGAGGAGCGAATCCTTGCTCTTCAGGCCAAAAAGCGCGGTTTAGTTGAGGCCTCCATCGACGATCAATCTCCGCTCATGAGTGGCTTGCAGGAAAGTGATCTGGAGTCGCTGATCAATCCTTGAGCGCAGCAGTTTATGATCACGATTCATGGCTTGACCCCGACTTGACCCTTCGGAACACTTCGGCCCGTGCTTCTTCTCGTCTCTGGACTCATCTACATCGCGCTTCTTTTGTTGCTGGCAGTGATCTCTGCCACGGAGACGGCCATCCACACAGCGCGTGATTTGGAAGAGCAACTAGAGCAAGCGGGTGAGGGCAGCGTGGCACGAAAGCTGCGAAGTATCACCGCGAACCCTTTCGCTCAATTGCACCGCACCTTGCTCCTTTCCGCGACGCTGAATCTCGCGCTCGCAGCGCTGGGATTGCATCTGGTGTCGGGTCCTTTCAAATTGATGGGTTGGAACCCTTGGCTCACGGCGCCGATTCTGTTCATGACGACCGTTCTGTTGGGAGATGTGCTGCCAAAATTTCTCGCCGCCTACTCGCCCTCGACCGTGCTCCTTGGCAGTCTGCGTCTGCTGAATCCCCTGCGCTCGGTGCTTGATCCCATGGTCACGCTGGCTGATCGCGCGACAGATGCCCTGATCCGCCGACTGGTGTCTGGCCGTGTGAAAATGCGGGTGCCGATCACCCGAGATGAATTTGAGACGTTGGTGGAAATGCGTGAGGAGCAGGGCCTGCTCGACAGCGCGGAGGCCTCCATCATCCGTGAGGCATTGGACATTGAGCGACTGACCGTGCGTGACTGCATGGTGCCGCGCGTTGATCTGACGCTGATGAGTGCCGAGGATGGCCCCGCCAAATCAGCCATCGTTTTGGAGCAGTCAGCCAGTCGCTGGGTGGTGATTTATGGTGAGACACCTGACGCGGTGGTTGGCGTGATTGATACCGTCGCTTGGAAGCTTGCTGGCAGGCCGACCTGGCAGGCTATGCGTGAATTGGTGGCCTTTGTGCCAGAGACAATGCCCGTGTTGGATGCACTTGAAAAACACCTGCAAAACTCCGTCCGGCCCGTGCTCATCGTTGATGAATATGGCGGGCTAGAAGGCATGGTGAGTCAGGAGGAAATCGCCGACTGGCTGCTCTACGAGGCCGCGCCGTGGCAGGGTGAGGCGGGAGAAATTCGTGAGCTGGGCGGTGGTCGTTACTTGCTCGATGGCGGCACGCGTCTGGATGACGTGTCGCGTGAATTAGAGCTGCCTCTACCCGCAGGTGGTATCGACACCATTGGCGGTTTTGTCTTCAATCAACTCGGCCATGTGCCCAAGGCGGGTGAGCGCATCCAGGTCGAAGGTGCCGAGATTAAAGTGCGTCGAGTCGTTCGCGCCCGAATCCAGCAGGTCGAGTTAAGGTTGAGTCGTCCGCTAACCAAAGAAGAGGAGGCGGAGGAAGTATGAGTTGGATCATCCTACTGCTCCTTTTCCTCGCTCTGTCATTCGCTTTGTCAGGGCTGGAGAGTGCTGTGCTCGCTGTGAGTCGAGTGCGCGTGCGCCATGCCGCAAGCTCGGGCGACCGCCGTGCTGCGCGTTTGCTGCCCCTGGTAGAGGACCGCGACGCCCTGCTTGGCGCGATCACGGTGGCCAATCACATTACCAATCTCGCCGCCTTTCTCATCATCGCCTGGAAGCTGGTGCGTGTTTCTGGCGGCTGGGGTTATCTCGCCGCCTTTGCCGTGGCGCTGCCCATCTTCCTCATCGGGTTAGAGGTCCTGCCAAAGAAGCTCTTCCGACGCTATCCCTTTCGAACTATCCGTGCCCTGTTTCCGCTGGTGCTGATCATCGGACTCTTCCGTCCTTTATTCCGGCTCATGGCTCGTGCTCATTCGGCAGATACGACTTCTGTGCCGAATCAATCGGCAGGTCGTGATGATTTGCGCCATCAGACACGCACTTTGGAGCATCAAAATCAGCTCTCATCCGGTGCCGCACGCTTGATCCATCAGGTGCTGGACTACCGCCTACTTCATGCCGGCGATGTCATGCGCCTGCTTACTCGTAGCGTCGCCTTGGCTCCAGATTTACCGCTCAGTAGCGCTCTGATTTTAGCCCGCGAAAACTGCATCAGCACACTGCCCGTGATCGGTGATCAGGGTAGTTTCGTCGGTGTGATCGACCTCTCCACTTTGGGGAAGGACATGCCCGCAGATCGGCTCGTCCGACAGCACATGCGCACGCTCGACAGTGTGCATGAGCAGGATAGCGCGCTGCAATCTCTGCAACGAATGCGCAAACGAGGCCGCAGTCTCTGCCTCGTGCTCGATGCCAATCAGCAGCCCTCCGGCATCCTGCACGAAGAAGACCTGCTCCGGCGGCTCATGGGCACTCGGGAGTGACCGCTTTTATCTTCGCCATGAGCTGACTGATGGCCGACTGGATGCGCTCGCGGTGGCGCAATTTCAGTAGCCACTCACCTGGGATTCCTTGCAGTCCGTGAGCAGCTCCGAGCCAGGCGCCGACCATGGAAGCGCGCCCCGCATTGTCGCCACCAGCACGGATTGTGTTGAGGATAGCCGTGGCAAAATCATCATGATGAAACCACGCTGCATGCAGGGCTGAGGGAAAGCTCTCTGGCAGCGGGCAGCTTTGACCAAAGCGACCCGTCGCCGTGACCACATCCATCTCACGCAGCATGTGGGCAAACTCGAAATAATCGGAGCCATCACAGCTCACGTCAGCGGCTTTACGCGTCGCTTCAAAGGCATCTCGGAATGGCGTGCCGCCTATAAGGCTATTCAGCAATACGGCATGAGCGGCAGAACAGGCCAGCGCCGTTGGGTGATTTTGCGTGACTAAAGTGAGCCGTCGAATCGCATCCAAGTGCTTTGCTGAAGGGCGATCATGATAAAATACAACCACCGGTGCCAGTCGCGTCACCGTCGCCAGTTGATTATCGTCGGCTCCGTTTTGGTAGTTCCCTGGCTGAAGCAGGAGATTGGCCAAAGTCTCACGGGTCGCGTGGTCTTTGTAGCTCTTGCAAATAGGACTGGTGAAGTGGTCCTCAAAGCGGATGCCAAAGTCCGATTCCCGAAACTCGCCACAGGCGGCGACGGATTCCAGAAGCAGTAGAGCCACATCACCATACTGCGTTTGATCACCTGAAACTTTACCCTCGTGATAGTGGCCCTTTTTCGGTGTCTCAAATCCATCGATCCCGCCGGGGAATTTAGCGGCGAGCTCATTCAGATCATAGATCCAGTGCGTTCCCAAAGCCGCAGCATCTCCAATGAATTGGCCCCAGAGAGCACCTTCGAGTGCGGATAGATGATGGATCACGATGGTAAAAGGAGGTGGTGAGAGGTAACCTCATTAGTCTAAACGTGGTCAGCTCCACATTGGAAGTGGGAAAGCACAGATTAAAGCATTCGCCATCGCTGGCAGGTCTTCTATTTCTTGTTGGGTAGCACCTTGACTGCGACTGCGTGATCTTTTCCCAGGAATTGCTTCGCCAATGCTTGCGCCTCTTCTTTGGTCACGCCATCAAAGTCGCTCACCAAGTTCTTCGACCACTCGATGCGCTCCGGGTGTTCCTGGCAGTTGCGCACCACATTCTGTCCCCAGTAACGGTTATCACGGCGCATCTGGTCGATCTGCGTCAGGATTGGCTTCTTGGCACGCTCAAACTCGTCATCAGTGATCGGCCCAATCGAAAGTTCAGCCGCGATCTTGGTCACCAGCACCGAGAGAGACTCAGCCTGCTCAGGCTTGCATTCGATCATCGCTGTCATGTAGCCGTAATCAGTGAATGTGTCGCTCGCCACATGGTAGCAGGCCGGGCTGTAGGTCTCGCCGAGTTCTTCACGCACCTTCACACGCAGACGGTCATCGAGGATCGCTGCGAGCAGGCTCAAACGACGCGTTCTCTTGATGTCGCTCATATCGCCTGTTGGCCAATAGAGAGCTGAGATGGCTTTCGGGATCTCCGTGTCAAAAGTGATGTCTTTCGTGCTCGGACCTTTCGGGAAAGGCACGGCGCGTTCTTTCGCATACGCAGGTTTCTCCGAGGCACGTTTTGGCAGCGCACCCAGTGTTTCAGCCACAGCTTCCAGCACCGCTGGCACCTGAACATCACCGACGATGGAAACCTCCATGAAATCTTCAGCCAGCGGTGCATTCAACCAGTCTGCCAATTCCACGAGGCTACGCTTCTGCATCTCATCATTGGTTGGGAAGCCAAAGCGCGGATCGCCACTGTGCATGAAGGACACCACCTTATCAGCCATGATCCCCTCAGCCGTGTGCGCCAGTTGCACATACATCGGATCGAGATTCTTGCGGAACTGCCGCTCGGCTTCTTCGCGGTAGCCAGGTGCGGTGAGAAAGGCTGTTAGTAGTTGAAGTTGCGCATCCAAATCACCCGGTGTGGTGCGACCGCTCAGTAGGAAAGCTTCATCACCCGCGACAAAGTCCATGCCCACCGTCTTGCTGGCGAATAACTGCCTGAGGTCATCCGCGCTGTGCGCTTTCAGACCGCCTAAAATAAACGCACTTTGGGCAAAAGCGATTAGGCCGGGCTTGTCGAGTGGAGCTGTCAGCTTACCACCGCCGAAGTTGATTCCCACGCGCACCGTGCCCTTTTCAAACGGCGTCGGCTTGATGTTCAGGCGCACGTTGTTGGCAAACACCGCTTGAGTGATCCCCAGTTCCCTCACTTCCGTCTGGGAGGCGATCTTGCCCGCCTCACCCACGCTCGCATAAGCAAAAGCGGCCGTCTGTTTCTTCGCCGGTGCGGCCACTGGCTGCTTCTGGCTGTCACGATAGGTGGCGATTATCTTCGCCGAGGCATCACCTTCGAGCTTCAAATTGCCACCGACAAAGATTTGGATGTCCTCACTCTTCCAGCTCGCCGTCAGGGCCTTGTGACAGTCCTCCATGTTCAATCCAGCCAGCGCCGCTTTCACTCGCGCCAGATCATCTGTCGGGTGAGTGATCACTTTCTTCGAGGCCAAAATGCTCACCAGACCACTCGCCAGATCGCGTGACTTCCGGCTATCTGCTTGGGCTGCCCGCAGTTCCACCGACTTGAGCAGAGAGGCCTTCGCTTCCTCAAACTCAGCCTCCGTAAAACTATGCTGCACGGCCCGGCGCACTTCCGTCTCGATCAGCGTCAAAGCACGCTCCCATTGATCTGGCGCACATTGAGCCATGATGCCCACCACCTCGACAAACTCTAGGTACTCATAGCTGTAAGCCTCACTGCTCAGGATCGGCGTCTTCTCCGCCTTCGCCAGTTCTGACAGGCGCAGATTCAGCATCGCATCCGCCAGATCGCGCACCATTTTCTCACGACGATTTGCCGCCGTGTCCGGCATGTTCTTGGCTGGGCGCAGCAGCTCGACACTGATGTCCACCGCCTTCGCTTCCGTCTCCGTATGCAGCTTGGCGATGATGCCGCGGCCTGTCGTGATCTTGCCCAAACTCGGATCAGGAATGTCAGTCGCAGGTGCCTTCACATCGGCAAAGTTCTTCTCGATCTCCGCTTTCACTGAAGCCACATCTTTGAAGTCACCCACCGCCACGATCGTCGCCCGCTTTGAGCTGTACCACTTCTTGTAAAACTCCGCAAAGCGTGGGCGCTGCATCGACTTGATCGTCTCCTCCGTGCCGATCGGCAGGCGCTTTGGCAGCAGTGAGTCCGGCATCGCAAACTTGTAGCCTTCCAGCATCGTCCGGTACTCGATCGAGTCGCGGCTCAGCTTCTCACTCAGGATGATGCCTCGCTCCTTATCGATCTCCTTTTCACCCAGGGCCATGCCATCCAGGTAATCCCGGAAAAGCTGCATGCCTTCAGCGATCAGCTTCGACTCCACCTTCGGCAGTTCCAGCATGTACACCGTTTCTTTGAAGGACGTGTGCGCATTCGTATCCGCCCCGAAACCCATGCCCAGACGCTGGAAGTACTCCACCATCTCGCCGCCGGGGAAGTGGCGGCTGCCATTGAAGGCCATGTGCTCCAGGTAATGCGCCATGCCCTGTTGATCGTCCTCTTCCATCAGCGACCCCACATCCATATAAATTCGGATGCTCGCGCGTCCCGGCGGCTCCTCATTAGGCAGGATCACATACTTCAGGCCATTCTCTAAAGTGCCAAAGCTGGCCTTAGGGTCAGCCTTCAGATCACTGGCATCTTGGGGCCATTGAGCGTGAGAAACAGAGAGGGTGAGAAAGCAGAGAGCGGCGCTGAGCAGGTTCTTCATGTGAACTTAAAGAACGTAGCGGGAGCGCGAACTGTCGAGAAAATCTTGGTTCTTTGCTTCCACACGCTCAAGAATGTGCCGGAATCCTTTCTTGTGGCATCGGCTTATGTGATGCTTCTGTGGTCCTCATGACCAAGCTCCGACCGCCGCTGTTTCCTATCATTTCCCTGACTCTGGCAGTCGCTGGGGTCGCGTATCTGCGCTGGTTGCCGGAGTTTGAGCGCAATCTCAAAGGCTGGCTGACTGCGGGCATTCCGCTGCTGGCGCTGCTGCTGAATCTGATCTGGTTTGTTTTCACCAAGCGCTTCTCGGGACGGACGCGATTGCTCGGGGTCGCTGCGGTGGCACTGATCTCCTTCGGGCTAAAGGCGGCGCTGCGTGTGGATGGCACGCTGGATGGCACGGGCCTGCCGAATTTTGTCTGGAAATGGTCCCACTCAAACCGGCCTGTCATGGCTCCGATCAGGGCTGAATCATCAGCGCCAATGAGTGATGATCCGCGACTCTCCCAGGCAGCTGATGTGGCGCAGTTCTTTGGCCCGAATCGTGATGGTGTGGCGCCTGGAGTGAAGCTGGCACACGACTGGAAAACGACTGCGCCAAAGGAGCTGTGGCGGCAAGCCGTCGGCGCAGGTTGGTCGGCCTATGCGGTGGTGAAGGGCCGCGCTTACACTCAGGAGCAGCGTGGTGAAGAAGAACTCGTCACATGCTACGATCTCTTCACGGGTGAGCTCCTCTGGGCTCATGCTGACAAGGCGCATTTCTCTCAATGGCAGGGCGGTGATGGCCCGCGCGCGACGCCGACGGTGCATGAAGGCCGCGTGTATGCTTATGGTGCCACAGGCCTGCTGAATTGTCTGGATGCCACGACGGGGAAGCCGATCTGGCAGCGCGCCGTGCTGACTGAAAACAAGCTGACTAACATTGAGTGGGGTGTCAGTGCTTCACCTCTGATTGTGGATGACAAGGTGATCGTGACGGGCGGCAATCCCAAGGGACCGGTGCTGTTTGCTTATCAGCGTGAGACGGGCGCACCGCTGTGGAAAGCCGGGGACGATCAGGCCAGCTATGCTTCACCAATGCTGGCTACTTTGGCGGGCAAGCGCCTCGTTTTGTGCAACAACGCGCGCTCTTTGACCGGCTATGATCCGGCCACTGGCGCCGTGCTGTTGGATCATGTGTGGGGTGGGGATAAATGGCCGAAGGCCTCCCAGCCGGTGATCGTCGGTGCTGATCGTGTCTTCATCGCCGCTGGCTATGGCATAGGCTGCCAGATGCTTCAGATCAAAGCGGAATCTGCTGGCAAACTGAGCGCTACAGAAGTCTGGAGCAGCATGAAGATGAAGACCCAGTTCAACAGCCCCGCTGTGCATGGCGGTCATCTGTATGGGCTTGATGATGGTCGGCTCGCTTGCCTCGATCTCGCCACGGGTGAGCGCTTGTGGAAAGAGGGTCGCTTTGCTTCCGGGCAGTCTTTGCTCGCAGATGATCTGGTCATCATCCAAAACGAAAGTGGCCCTGTGCATCTCTGTGCCGCAAAGCCTGATGGCTTCACAGAGCTGGGCAAGATCGAAGCGCTGAGCAGCAAGACTTGGAATCACCCGGTGCTGGCTGGTAGATACCTGATCGTGCGCAATGACCGCGAAGCGGTTTGCTATGAGCTGCCCGTCCTGCCCTGAGCGATGCCTCTGCACCAGTCATGCCTGATCCATGCCTTCATCTGCAATTTCAGCGTCAGTGTAGAGGATGCCGTGAGCCTTCCTAATCGGCACCAACAACTCAGCACCACCAGCCACTCAGCCAGCGAGAGGGCCTGCGAAAGAGGGCAAGGCTAGGGCTTCTGACACGCATCAGGTGCATCACAGAGTTCAAAAAACTGTAATCTTGCCATATGATCGCCTGACCCCTGCTACGCTCCCCACGGCTTGGGGAATACTTGTGGCTAGTCTTAATCTCAACTTCGCGCGTTTAGAATTTGATGAATAGCTCTCTTGTCACTGATTCTGCTAAACCATAACAGATCAGCGACATCACCTCTGAAAGCTTTAATTGCTTAATGATGCGCTTTGAACGTCACTTCACCACTTATCACTCCGATGAAAACGTTCCAAGTATTCGCCATTGCGCTAGTTCTGGTATTCACTGCAAGCCCTGCGCTGAGCCAGACTGCCCCCGTCGTGTCGAACGTCCTCGGCGTGCAACGTGCGGGCACTAAATTAGTGGATATCACCTATGATTTGGCGGATACGGATTCCGCAGAACTCTACGTGACGCTGCAAATCTCCTCGGATGCAGGGTCAACTTGGACGGTGCCCGCAACTTCCGCCACTGGGCAAATTGGGGCAGGAATCCCCCCTGGTAGTGGCCGCGCCATTGTGTGGAATGCTGGCACGAACTGGAACAATTTGCTCAGCACCACCATGCGCTACCGGATCACGGCAGATGATGGTTTTACTGGAATGGAATTGATTCCTGAGGGGAGCTTTACCATGGGTCGGACAAGTGGCGATGCGGATACAAATGCACCACCGGTTTCAGTTTATATCAGCGCCTTTTACATGGCCAATTACGAAGTGACAAGAGCATTGTGGAGTGAGGTGCGGACTTGGGGACTGGACAATGGTTACACCGACATTCAAGCAGGTGCAGGTAAAGCAGCGAACCATCCAGTGCATAGCATCTCCTGGTATGACATGGTAAAGTGGTGCAATGCACGCAGCCAGAAGGAAGGGCTTACACCTTGCTACACCGTATCGAGCGTGACCTACAAGACAGGTGACAGCGATGCCGTGGTCTGTAATTGGAGCGCCTCAGGTTACCGACTGCCAACGGAAGCGGAGTGGGAAAAAGCAGCGCGTGGTGGAGTGAGTGGTCAGCGTTTTCCGTGGGGAGATACAATCTCTCATAGTCAAGCGAATTATTTTAGTAGCGCCAACTCTATTACGTATATCTACGACGTAAGTCCGACCAGAGGAGATGCCCCGACTTATGGCAGAGGCGCTTCACCTGTCGGCAGCTTTGCAGCCAATGGTTATGGTCTTTATGACATGGCTGGTAATATAATGGAAAGGTGCTGGGACTGGTATTTAGATTCATACTATACTGATGGGCTCAGTGATACTAGAGGACCTGCTTCGGGCTCGCCCAGGGTGGTCCGGGGTGGCGCTTGGGGTACCTACGCGTTCACCTGCCGCACCGTGGACCGCAATGGTGGCGCGCCAAGTGGCGCAAACGGCTACAATAACATCGGTTTTCGCCCTGCCCGCAGTTCAGTTCCGCAGCAAATTGAATAATTTTTTTGCAAACGTTAACGTCGAGCTATTCACAATATCAAATCATCGTCTTTTCAGAGTTCAAAAATGAAACATAATTACCTGCTGTTGCTAATCGCAGTCTTTTTTAGTTCTGAAGAACCAGTGCATGCCTTAAACACCAGCGCAGATTCCTCAAACAGCAACCTAGACACCCGCGACCCAATTTTCTTACCTGAAATCAAAGTTGAACAAGTGCTAGGAGTACCCCTTATCGATGACGTCGGTAGTATCACTCTTGAAAGAGAGTCATTGGGTATGACTGGCGCAACTATCACTTTCACCATTACCAACCGTGGTAACGCCGCACTTAATGGCCTCGCGGTGATCAAGGACGGGCCCCATGCCTCCGACTTTAGCGTGAGTTTGCTTAGCGCTACGAGCATCCCTGTAGGCGCAGGTTCTGCCACCTTTACTGTTACTTTTTCACCTACTGGAGCGGGTGTGCGTAGCGCCGGGATTCACATCACCAGTAACGTGACAGGGACGAAAAATCCATTCGACATACAGCTTACCGGCGAGGGATTAGCACCTGAAATCAGTGTGGAACAAATGCAGGGTGCCACCATTGCCGACGGTGGCTTCTTTGATTTTGGTAATGTAGGGATTGGTAGTTCGGTCACCGAAAGCTTTACGATCAAGAACACGGGGACGGGAATTCTCACGAATCTAAACATCACCAAAGGCGGGGCGGACCAAGCGAAGTTTACGTTGCTGAGTTTGCCTACATCGCCGATCGTGCCGGGTGGTAGCACGAGCTTCACGGTGAAGGTGGCGGGACTGACCAGCGGTCTGAAAACGGCGGTTCTTCGCATCGCCAGTAATGATGAAGATGAGGCCTCTTACGACATCACTCTCATCGCCACGGGTGTGGCTGCGAATTCACCCAGCGTGACAACGTCTGTCGCCAGCGGCATCACCTTTGCTGGAGCTACCCTCAACGGCATCGTGAAAGCCAATAACTTGGAGCGGGCTGTGTTCTTCGATTACGGGCCGACGACCAGCTATGGCAGCAGTGTGGCTGCCATGCCTGCTACGGTGACTGGGAACGTGGCCACCAACGTGAGTGCGGCACTTTCAAATCTATTGCCACACACCAAATACAACTTCCGCGTGCGCGCTGACAGCAGCTTGGGTTCCGCCAATGGCACGAACTTGACCTTTACCACCCCTAACCGAGTGCCCGTGGCTCAAGATGATGATATCCTAGCATTACCCTCAGCGAAGGTGGTCATCCGCGCGGTCACCAATGATAGTGATCCTGATGGTGATCCACTGAGCATCGCGCCAGATTTCACTCAGCCCGGCAAGACGGTTGGTAGCATAGCCAAGGTGGGAGCAGATCTGGTATTCACGCCCACTGCAAGCTTTACTGGTGGCAGTTTCACATATAGCGCGGTGGATGCATTTGGCGGCAAAAGCACAGCTACTGTGACTCTTACCCTGGCTGATTGTACTCTGGGCAGCAATGTTACCATCCCTGCTGACAGCCCACCGTATGATCTTTCGGTGACAGCAAATGCACCATGGATGGTGATCGAATCTATTCCTTGGCTGAGTGTCGAGACGCCCGTGGCTGACGCCACTCAACTACGTTTAATCCCTGCGCCGAATCCGACGAAAGCCCCCCGCACTGGCACAGTCATTATTGGTGGCAAGACGCACCTCGTCACACAAACCGGTATTCTGCTGCCCCCCGTCCTTAGCGCCCCTTTGGTGATCCCAAATGCAGCCATCAGCGCCAGTTACGACCTAGCCATCCCAACCTTAAATGGCCCCGTGACCTACACGGTCTCTGGTGTCATGCCCAAGGGGCTCACGCTTTCAAATCTCACCGGTAGAATCAGTGGCTTGCCGACAACACCAGGCACCTACACCCTCACTGTGCTGGCCAAGAATGTGATTGGTAACTCAAATCCCATTTCATTCGACATCACCGTGCTGCCTTTCCCGACCTCACTGGCAGGCAATTACTCTGCTACTATTGAAGACAATGAGTTGCTCACCGATAAACTCGGCGGCCTGATGGCCATGAGTGTGACTGCCACGGGAGGCGTGACTGGCACGCTGAAGCTCGGCACTGGTAGCCATGCATTCACTGGCAGGCTGAACACAGCAGTCGATCCTCTGGCCCCGGATCCTGATCACGCTATTTTCAAAGCCACGATCACGCGCAGCGGTAAGCCCAGCGTGGTTTTGACGGTCAACATGAACTCGGGCTCCACTGATTTGATCTCTGGTGATGTGACTCTGCCGGGACCTGAACCGGTGAGCGCAGCACTCACCGGCAGTAAACACGTCTGGAATACTGCCAAGAATCCGGCGAGCATCTACCAAGGCAGCTACACCACGTCTCTTGGGGACAACTCAGGCTATGTGCAGGGCGATGGATTCCTGATCTTCACGGTGAGTCCTGCGGGGGCGGTGACCTATTCTGGCCAACTAGCGGATGGCACGGTGATCGCTCCGGTCAGCGCCACACTCTGGGCGACTGGTGACGTGCCTTTGTTTGCCCTGCTTTATGCCAACAAAGGATCGCTCAACCAAAGCTTCAATATTGACACCGGCCGCAACATCTCAGGATCACCGCACTGGTTGAAAAAGCCGCAGGCGGCCTCAGTGCGAGCCTATGCGGCGGGCTTCGAAACCACTCTTTCGGCCACTGGGGGCGGTTATTCCGCCTCAATGGCGGCAAGTATCGCCAGCCCTACCGGAGGTGTTTTGCTCGCCTTCAGTGGAGGTGACATTGAAAGCGTGAATCAGAATAGCGACCTGAGCCAGGCATTCACGGTGAGTGCCGTATTCGCAGCCACCGCGGATTGGTTGAGCCCCGTGCAGATGAAACTGACCCGAATCGACGTGGCCAAAGGCACCTTTACTGGCTTGATGACGCTGAAGGACTTCAACCCATTCAACGCAGCGCTGCCGATGATCTCCCGGCCCGTGAACTTCAACGGCGTTCTACTGCCTGCTGCAGGCATGGCCACCGGTTACTTCCTGCTGCCAAGCATCACAGGCCCGCCAGCCAACGCAACCACATCGCCGATGACCAGCGGCCGAGTGACGATCTATCCGAATTAAGGGGATCTAAAAATATGGGCGTCCGCTGATTCAAATGGCGGGAGAACTTGGTCAGGCGATTCAAATGGCGAAATTCTAGAAATTCAGAATCTCTTGCCCAGGATCCTGCATGGCATTTGGATCAGCTTTCGAGCAGCAGACGAGACTTTCCCACCCACTCTTCGTCTTTCATCACTCAACGACCTCAAATTGAGGTGCGCTAGAATGTTGGACCAGGAGATAAGGGAATAAGCAGCATGAAAACAACCCTCCGAAAACGTTACAGCAGTGATTTCAAAGCGCAGATCATTGATCTCTTCAATCTTGGTAAAACGGTGCCCCAGCTCGCAGAAGAGTTC
>CAMAQH010000009.1 GCA_945860295.1 Prosthecobacter debontii | reverse complement strand
CCGGCGAGTTGGGTGCCTGCGGCCAACCAATTTGCGATCCAGTTCGGATCGCGATTTTTTTGATTGAGCGCATGCGCTCAATCAAAAAAACAACCCCAGACCAAAACATAACCAAAGACCCGAAACACAAACTTTCGGACACGCCCGATGACGATACTGCTGCGTTCTACCAGGACCGCAAGCTCACGAACTTTCCATCACCATGACCCGCCGCCATTTCCTCACCACAAGCGCCACCCTTGCTGTCACTCAATCTCAAGCAGCGACACCGCGACTGAAGATCGGCCAGATCGGCACGGCTCATGCCCACGCGAGCGGCAAGATGATGTCGATACGCGGCCTACCAGAGCTTTGGGAGGTTGTGGGCATCGTCGCGCCAGACGGGACGCAGTCAGTTACTTATCAGGGATTGCCATTGCTCAGTGAAGCCGAACTGCTGGCGATTTCGGATGTGAAAGCCGTCGCCGTCGAAACGCGGATTGAAGACTCCTGCGCGACAGCGGAGCGTTGTCTTGCGGCGGGCAAACATATCCATCTCGATAAGCCCGGCTCACTGGATCATGCCGAGTTTAAAGCCATGCGGCTGGATGCCGAAAAGCGCGGGCTGACCGTTCAGATGGGCTACATGCTGCGCTACAATCCGGCCTTTGAGTTGCTCTTCAAAGCCGTCCGTGAAGGCTGGCTCGGCGAGATCACGGAGATCGACGCAGCGATGGGCAAGTTGGCAGAAGCTGGCACGCGAAAACAGATAGGCACGCTGCCGGGCGGTGGCTTCTTTGAACTCGCAGGCCATGTCGCCGATGCGGTCGTGACACTTCTTGGTAAACCAAAGGAGGTTCATGCTTTCTCGACACCGACGACGGGTGATGGCGTGCAGGACAACCAAACGGCGGTGCTCGAATATGCGAAAGCAACTGCCGTGATCCGCTGCAATCACGCTGATCCTTTTGGCGGACCGCGACGCCGCTTCAGTGTCACAGGCACGAAGGGCACGTTTGAGATCCTGCCGCTGGAGTCAGGCAGAGTGAACCTGTCACTTTCGCAGGCGTTAGGCATCTACAAGAAAGGCACGCAATCCATCACGCTCGACGTGCCGAAGGATCGCTATGTCGGCGAGTTTATGGATCTGGCGAAAATCGTGCGTGGTGTAAAGAAACTCGCTTGGGATGCCGCGCATGACATCGCCGTGCATGAGACACTGCTGCGCGGTGCAGGCGTGTGGCATTGACCTGCGAGCAGATTTCGCTATCGGCAGGCATGGTATTTCCTCTTCGTTCTCCTCGCGACATGGTCGGCGGCATCATGGTCTTTGGCCGCATCGTGGATAAAATCCGCCTGCATGAGCGTGACGGCAAACTTCCTGATGGCTATCACCTTGGTTTCATGGAGGGCAAGCGAACCTTTGATGATCGTGTTTGCACGCTGCTCGGCGTGACCTTTCAAGACCTCATCGCGCAGGTGTTGCAAGGCGGCACGGATGAAGAAATCCTCGACTGGTGCCTGCAAAACGGCAGCAAGCCTGACGCTGAACACATCCGCATCTTCAATGGCTTCATGACCAAGCGCGGCTGGCGTGATGAAGCCTCTGCCGGACTGGTGGAGCAGCGGGCTGAAGCTGGCCTTGGGAACCGTGAGGACATCGTGACTTTCTTTGATCTCATGGACACTGAAGAAGGCCGAGCAGCCTAGATCAATCCAAGGGATCAAGCTGGACTCGGATAATGGTTTCACCCCCGAAGCGCTGGAGCGTCTGTGGCATCACTGGAATGCCATTCCTGAGTCAGAGCGAAAAGGCTTCTCGGGCGTGACCGGACTCTGCCGCAATCAAGACGGCGTCTTGGTCGGCACCCAATTTCCGCAGGATGAACTCGACTGCACTTCCGCCGAGTTGGAATACATCCACAAAGTATGTGGCGACAAGTCAGTTTGCCTGCTTTCTGACATCGTGCGCCAGTATCTCTATCCAGAAGATGTGCCGCGAAACTTCATCCCCGAGTCATACATCTGGACTCAGGTGGCGCAGCACTACAAGACGCGGCACATCAACGAATACATTCTCATCAACTGGACCGATACACCTTCCCTCACCCGAGGTAAATCAGATCCGTCGGTCAATGCCGCAGGACATCGGCTCATGTTTAAAGGCGCGCTCAATATGGAGACCCATTTCTTTTGGGTTGCCCCCAAGCGCGTGCTGCGCGCCGCAGTGCAATACAGCCGCTTTTGTTTCCTCATAGGTGTCGGCCCTCTACGCCAAGTGATGGACATGGAAACTAGCCCTGGGCGTCTGCTTTGGCTCGTGGGACTGCCACTCGGATTACTGCTTTCCGTGCGGGATCGGCTGCGTTTTCCTTCAGCTCAAAAGTAGCTTCATAGGCCGATGAGAGGCTTGAGAACATCTTGCCCTTCACCTCAATGGCATCCACTGACTTGTGCCTACGCTCCAACTTGCCGCGTATCCCCATTCCACATGCGATTTATCGATAAACTCGAATCCCACCTCGGCCGCTTTGCCATTCCAGGCCTCGTTCAGTTCGTGGCAGGACTGCAACTTCTGACCTTTGTCATTTTCATGCTCCAGCCCGAAGAGGCGCGTGGGCAATACCAGGATTTCCTCAGACTCGATGGTGCTCGTATCCTGCATGGCGAAGTCTGGCGGCTCCTGACTTACATTTTCATTCCGGGCACGATGAATGTTATTTTCGCTTTGTTTGGTGCCATGTTCCTGATGTGGCTCGGGCGCGGACTGGAGCAGGCCTGGGGAGCTTTTCGGCTCAATCTCTATTTCATTGGCGGTATGCTTTCTATCGCCATTGGCTCGTTGGTCTTTGGCTTTGATGGCAGTGGCATGTGGTTGTTTCAAACCCTGCTGCTAGCCTTCGCGGTGATTTATCCGAATGAGGAAATTCTGCTCTTCATGATCATCCCCGTGAAGATCAAATGGATCGCATGGTTGGATGTGGCGCTGATGACACTGAGCGTTTTGAGCGCACCCGTAACGATCATTCCGATCCTGTTCGCCCACTTCAATTTCCTCATCGTTTTCGCACCCGGTTTTGTGCGTGAGCGGCTGCGCTTTGCCAAGGTCGCGGAAAGGCGGACTCGCTTCCAAGAGATGACTAGCACCGGTGCCGCCTTCTTCCATCAATGCACCGTCTGTCAAAAGACTGAAGTGGATGACCCAACGCTCGACTTCCGCGTGAGTGATGATGGTGAAGAGGTCTGCTCGGTCTGCCGCAAATCACGCTAAAACCATACCGCCCTTGCCATTAAAGGCATAGGTGACACCTTCCACGCCCATCATGCGTTGCCCCAAGTGCGGAAGTTCCCAGGACAAAGTCATCGACTCACGCGAGGCGCGGGAAGGCCACGCCATCCGCCGCCGTCGCGAGTGCATGAGGTGCAACTTCCGCTTCACCACCTATGAGATCGTCGAGCGTGAGGAACTGCGCGTGGTGAAGCGCAACGGCGCACGCCAGAACTTTGATCGGGACAAGCTCATGTCCGGCCTACGCAAAGCCTGCGAAAAGCGCCCCGTGAACATGGAGCAGCTCGAACAGCTCGCCGACGACATTGCCAACGAGCTGGAAGAAGAAGGCTACCGCGAAATCCCCTCCACCGTCATTGGTGCCAAGGTCATGCACCGGCTGGAAGGCATCGACCATGTCGCCTATGTCCGCTACGCTTCCGTCTATCGTCAGTTCGAGGACGTGGGCGAGTTTATCGACGAGATCAAATCTCTCGATAGCCGCCGTCTGCGTGACACGACCCAGGAAGAACTCTTTGATTAAGCTCCATGTCTGAGAAAACCATTTTCCAAAAGATCATCGACCGCGAGATCCCCGCGCCTCTCGTCTATGAAGACGATCTCGTGGCCGCCTTTAACGATATCAATGCCCAGGCTCCGATCCATATCCTGATCGTGCCAAAGAAAGTCATCCCTCGTGTCGGTGAGGCTGAGGCAGAGGATCAGGCCACACTCGGCGCGCTGCTTCTCGCAGCAGGAAAGATCGCCGATAAGCTCGGCATCAAGGAACGCTCTAAGGGCTTCCGCCTCGTCATCAATCACGGCAAAGACGCAGGCGAAACCGTCCCGCATCTGCATGTGCATCTTCTCGCGGGGCGTGACCTAGCCTGGCCTCCGGGCTGAGTTAAAAACTTCTCCACAGGCGCAACTTTGTCCGCCTAGCCGAGTTTATTCAGCGTCATGGAACCTCTCACCCCCAACGATCCTCTCTGGAACGTGCTCGGCAAAGCCAAGCCAGTGAAACCGCGTGCAAACTTCGTCCAAAACGTGGTTCGTGCCGCCCGCCAGACTCCACAGGAGCTTAGCTGGCTGGCCCAGTTCCAGGGCTGGTGGCAGGGGCGTGAGTCGCCATCGGCTGGCTTCACATGGACGGCTGTTGCGACAATGGTCATGCTCGCCGTCTCGCTCACACTGATGACTCGGGATGAAGCACCTCAAACTGCTGCCGTTCCCGTGATCGATGAGATGCTGCTGACTGAAGCCGAGTTCCCGCTCGTCTCTGAATTTGAGGCCGAGTGGAAGAAGCTGGAGACCATGGGCGACCTGCTCGCCGTGCAGGATACGTCCCAGCTCACGGACCATGAGATTCATCTCCTGCTGTATTGATCGTAGCTTCGATTGGTAAATCGAAGCTCCCCGTTTCCCAAGCCATTCAACTGCCAGTCGAATCTACTTTGCTTGCCGAAAAGCTCGTCACGTCGGCGTTCTAGTCTCTCGTGAACACCGCCGCCAAGCCTACCAGCGTACGCCATCAGATCATTGCATCAGCGACGCTTGTGGCGTTCCTGATGTATCTCGACCGCATCTGTCTGGCAGAGATCATCAAGTCAGACTCGTTTGCCAGAAGCATCGATCTTACTCAGGGGCAGAAGGATCTAATCAAAGGCTCATTCTTCTGGGCCTATGCACTGGCTCAGGTGCCCGCAGGCTGGCTGAGTGATCGCTATGGCGCGCGTTTTTTGATCACACTCTACATCGCCGCGTGGTCGCTCTTCACACTCGGCACGGGATTCTGCACTGGCTTTATCAGTCTAATGCTCGTGCGCTTTGGCTGCGGTCTGGCTGAGGCGGGTTATTATCCCGCTAGCAGTGGCCTCATGACGCGCTGGGCGCACATTGAGAATCGAGGATTCGCCAGCAGCGCCATCACTTGGGGTGGCCGAGTTGGAGGCGCTGTCGCCCCGATGCTCACCATTTATCTCATCGTGACAGCAGGTGATTGGCGATGGGTGGGTTGGATGTATGGTGGTGCAGGCGTGTTTGTCGCGCTGCTGTACTGGCGTGTGTTTCGTGACCATCCGCGTCAGCATCCGCGCTGCAATGAAAGCGAGATTGCGCTGCTTGCAGAAGGTCGTGGTGCCTATCAGCCTGATCCACGCACGGCGCGCAGTTTCCCGTGGGCTGCTGCATGGAAAAGCCACAATCTGTGGATGTCCAACGGAACGCAATTTTTCACCAACATTGGTTGGGCCTTCCTCGTGCTCTCATTGGGGGACTATCTCAAAGTCGTGTTGCATGTGGGAGACAAATTGAGCGGCACCATGACCACGGTTGCACTCACCATTGGTATCATCGGTATGCCCATCGGCGGCTGGATGACAGATTACCTGTCCCGGCGCTTCGGCAAACGCATGGGGCGCATGTTGCCCATGTCCGTATCTAAATTCATCGCGGCAGGCCTGTATTTTGTCGCCATCAGCACGGAGTCACCTTGGCTCGCGACCGTGTGGTTTGGTCTGGCCACGTTCTTCGCCGACTTTGGTCTGCCTGCGATGTGGACAACGATGCAGGATATCAGCGGGCGCAATCAGGCCCAGCTCTTCGGCTGGTGTAACATGTGGGGTAATTTCGGCGCGGCCATCATGCCCATGCTCTTCACTGGCGTGCTCAAGGCCTACGACACCAACAACGATTACCACGAAGGCGTCTGGCTCTGCGCAGGCGCATTTGTTCTCGCGGGTCTATTTGCGCTCTTCCTCAATGCGGAGAATCCAGTGATAAAGGAGGACGCCGTTTGATCGCAATATGAATACCCTCTTCGCCGCGCTCCTCTTGGCCACCTCGGCGCTCGCTGCTGATCGGCCCAACGTCATCTTTGTACTCTGTGACAATCTGGGAAATGGCGACGTGCATTGCTTCAACTCGCAGACCAAGCACCGCACACCGCATCTCGACCGCATGGCGACGGAGGGCACGCGCTTCACCAGCTACTACTCCGCCAGTGGTGTCTGCACGCCGAGCCGTGCTGCCTTGATGACTGGCTGCTATCCTATGCGCATCAACATGCATGTCAGTGATCGCGGCAGCCTCGTGCTGCAACCCATCGCCGCCAAAGGCCTGAATCCGAATGAGACGACGCTGGGAGAAGTGATGAAGTCGGCGGGCTACGCCACCATGATCATCGGCAAATGGCATCTCGGTGATCAGCCGGAATTCCTGCCCACACGCCAGGGTTTTGATTCCTTCTTTGGCATCCCTTACAGTGATGACATGACACACGACAAACGTCCCGAAGAGTGGCCTGAACTTCCACTAATGCGCGATGAAAAAGTCATCGAAGCCCCCGTGGATCGCGACAACCTAACCAAACGCTATACCGAGGAGGCGATCCATTTTATCGAGGCTCATCGCGAGAAGCCCTTCTTTCTCTACCTACCACACGCCATGCCCGGTAGCACGAGTGATCCGTATGCCAGCCCAGCCTTCAAAGACAAGTCCGCCAACGGTCACTGGGGTGACAGCGTTGAGGAACTCGACTGGTCGATGGGAGAGATCCTCGCAGCTTTGAAGCGGCGCCAGCTCGATGAAAACACGCTCGTCATCTTGACCTCAGACAACGGTGCACCCCAGCGAAAGCCGCCGCAGGGCAGCAATGCGCCCTACAAAGGCTGGGGTTATAGCACGAGCGAAGGAGCCATGCGTATGCCCATGATCACCCGCTGGCCGGGCCATGTGTCGGCGAATCGCGAATGCCGTGAGCTGTGCTCCATGCTCGACATACTGCCCACGCTCGTAGCGCTCACCGGAGCGGCTTTGCCCAAGCAGGCCATCGATGGTCATGACATCCGTCCACTGTTCTTCGGCGAAGCCAAAGCAAAGTCACCGGCTGATGCAGAAGGCTTCTTTTACTATCACATGGATCAGCTTCAAGCCGTGCGCAGCGGACCCTGGAAGCTCTATCTGCCGCTTGAGTCCAAGATCACCGGCGGTGCCGCCAAGCGCACCACCGCAACGCTGAATCTCTTCAACGTCGTAGAAGATGTCGGCGAGATGAATGAAGTCTCAGCGATGAACACCGATGTCGTGCAAAGACTGCTCAAGCTGGCGGATCAAGCGCGCGAAGAGCTCGGAGATGTTAATCGTCCCGGCAAAGGCCAGCGTCCTGCAGGCCTCTCAGCCAAGCCCACGGCGCGGATCAAGGAGTGACAGCTACTTTCGCGATTCAAGAAACGCCAGAATGCCTTCAGCTAACGTGTGGCTGATGCCCTTCAGTTTAGCGATATCCTCCACACTCGCTTTACGTAGCCGAGCCACGGAACCAAAAGCTTTGAGCAAGCTGGCCTTTCGCGCCTGACTGACACCTGGGCAGTCATCGAGCAGACTTTCCGCCACACGCTTACCTAGTAGCAACTGATGATAACCATTCGCCCAGCGGTGCGCCTCATCACGAATCCGCTGAAGCAATTTTAACGCTCCGCGATCATGCGGAATGATCACGGGATCAGACTCGCCCGGAAAGAAAACTTCCTCATGCTGCTTGGCCAATCCCACGATCGGCAACCCACCCAGCCCGAGCTTCTGTAGTTCATCCACCGCCATGCCAAGCTGCCCCTTTCCACCGTCCACGATAACAAGATCGGGCAGACGAACGCCACCGGCCACCCTTTGCATCGCCTCAAGAGGTGACTCCTGTGTGAAATCAGCCTCATCACCTCCTACGGCTTCCCGGCCTTCACTGAGTATGCGAGAGAAGCGGCGGCGAATGACTTCAGCCATGCTGGCGAAATCGTTTTGTCCGCTCACGATGCGGATGCGATAACGGCGATAGTTCGAGTTATCAGGCACACCGTTTTTGAAACGCACCATGCTCGCCACACAGTGCGCCATGCCGATGTTCGCGATGTCGAAGCACTCCATCACAAGTGGCGGTTTTTCCAGGTGCAGCAGCTCTTGGAGTTCCTTCACATCTGCCATTGGGTTGATGGTGGACATGACCCTGGCACGCGCGCCACGCTCAAAGCTGCGCGTGGGGATGATGGTCCGACGCATGTCTTCCACCATGTCGCGGAGTTCAGCCGCCTTTTCAAAATCGAGCTTCGCTGCCGCCTTCCGCATCTCCTCCTCCAGCACCACCAGCAAATCCTTCATGCCCTTGCCATCCAGAAAGCCACACGCCTCCGCCATGCGCCGCTGATATTCTTCGATCGTCACGCGACCAATGCACGGTGCGCAGCAGTTTTTGATGATGTCGTTGGAGCAGTGCTTGTAGTCGCTCTCGCCGGGCCGGATCGGCTTGCACACGCGGAGGCCAAACTTTTTGATGAGCCAGTTGATCGTCGTCTTCAAGGCGCTTCCATGGACAAAGGGACCGAAGTAGCGTGCACCATCCTCCCGCTTCATGCGCGTCAACGAGAAGCGCGGGAAGTCATCCTGCAAATTCACACGCACGAGTAGGAAGCGTTTATCGTCCTTGAAGCTGACATTGTACTTGGGCCGGAGATCTTTGATGAGCTGCCCCTCCAGCAGCAGAGACTCCGTTTCATTGCGCACCTCATGGAATTCAAAATCCCAAATGCTGTCGATGAGTGCGCGCGTCTTCCTGTCCGCCAGTTTCGAGCGGGCGGGCGTAAAGTAATTGCTCAGCCGCTTCCGCAGATCACGCGCCTTCCCCACATAGATGACACTGCCCAACCGGTCGCGCATGACATACACGCCTGGTGTGTGCGGCACATCGCGCAGCTTCACCATGAGATCGGGTTTGTTTCGGGGTGAGAGCATCTAAGTTTGGTGGGACAGAATTACGACTCGCCCAGCCATACTCGACAGCTTTTTCCTTCAATCCAGTGTCAGATGTTCACACAAAAATCCTGCTTAAGCTGGAGTCAGTCGCATAGTACAGAATCTCGATGTTCTCCGTGATGCCTATGAAAAGCCTGATGTTGAAAAAGCACTGTGATTGTATTCTAGAACCGTGAGGGCTCGCGATCTACTCCTGCAAGTCAAAGCCCTGTCCCCCGCAGAGCAGCGTCGCTTCATGGAGGCGATGGCCGACTTCACTGTGGACATCTAGACCACGCCTGCCCGCCTGCGTACTCCTGATTTTGATTCTTACTGGGGGCGGCTGCACTCCCTTGGCATGCCGGCATGGACTGCGGAACAGACGGCGGGCCTTGATCGCTGGCTTGCGGGCGAAGAAGACGCCGCATGATTCCTTACGCAGACACCAACTGCTTTACCCGACTCTACTTGGAGCTCGATGGCGCGGAGACAGCCCGCCGATGGGTCGATGAGGCCATGCTTCAGGCAACACCACCCCTGCCTGTCACTTGGCTGACCGAACTGGAAATCATCAACGCCTTCCAGCGTTGCGTCTTAGTCGCTCGCCCGGAAGGCCGGCTGCGCGTCACGCCTGAATTTGCCGACGCTGCTCAGGCGGAGTTCCGCAGCGCGTTGACAGCAAGTGAGTTCGTGTGCTCAACTCAGATGCCGTATTCGCGCTTGAAGGTACGGTTTGAGGAACTGGCCTTGCGTCACACCGCGAAGCATGGCTTCCGCACTTATGATCTGCTGCATGTTGCATCCGCGCTGTTGCTGGGGTGCGACACGTTTTGGAGTTTTGACCTCAAAGCGCGCGATCTCGCCATTCTGAAAGGCTTGCGCGTGCCTGATCTCGCCTGAGTCATTTCTTCATCAGATACGCAAAGAAGTCCTTCAGGTCGGCGTCGCTCATGCCGGTGAGCATGCCTTCGGGCATCAGGGAAATGGGAGAGGCTTCCATCTTCTCGATGTCGGACTGTTTCAGCGCGGTTTTGTTATTCGCCATGTCTTTGATGACGATGCCTTTGGTGTCTTGAGCATCCATGAGGCCGGTAAGGATCTGGCCGCTTTTTGTTTTCACGATGTAAGCGCCGAAGCCTTCGCGGATTTCGAGACTGGGGGTGAAAATGTTGTCGAGCCAGAAGTCCACGTTGGCGCGATCATAGCCTGTGAGTTCTGGTCCGATCTGGCCGCCTTCAGCGAAGAGTTTGTGACAGATAAAGCAGCGAGCGGTAAATTGCAGCTTGCCTTTGTCGGCATCTCCAAGACCCGTTTTGAGGACGGCTTTGATGCGTTCTGCTTCGCGTTTCTTCTCAGGTGTGGGGCCGGTGGCCAGCAGGCCGCGCCAGTGTTTGTCGATTGCGGCGTCGATGTCCGCATCCTTGTGCAGGCTGAGCTGCCGTACGATGTCGATGGTGAAGTGCTTCACGGGCACTTTCCAGTCGTTGACGAAGCTCACCAGAATCTGCGCCCATTCTTTGCGGCCTGCCATGACACGCAATGCGTCTTCACGCAGCGCTTTGTCGCCAGCGATTTGACCTTCCCAACCGAGCAGCAGCGCTTCGGGAATACGTTTGTCGTCAAACTTGGCCGATGCCTGCAACATGCCGCGCTTGAGGCTGGGAGCTGCGCTGGACTTCAAAATGGCCGCCATGGGCATCACGGCCTCTTGCTTGCCGAGTTCCGCCAAAGTCTTCGCAATGGCGATGCGCGCGGTGTTCGTCGCTTTCGCATCACCGAGCAGTTTCAGAGCCTTTGCGAGCGCATCGGTGTTTCCGCTGCGCAGTGCGAGCGTGAGATCGCCACCGCTTTGTTTCGCCATGTAATCATTGAGGGCCTTGGTGAGCGAATCCGGAAGCTTCGGCATCTCCGCGCCTTCGAAGGCGGAGGCGATGCCAGCGATGAACTTGCCGCGCAGGGCTTCGTCGTTCGTGAGAGCGAGCAAGTCGGCGCAGGAGTTCAGGTTTTCTTCGCCACCGGCCAGCGCATAGCGTTTCGCGAGCTTTTCGGCGAGGTGATCTCGGAAGAGTTTGGTTTGGAGGAAAGCGGAATCGGATTTGAAGTATTTGAAGACCGTTTCGCGCTCCTTTTCAGCCTTCGATTCGAGTGCCCACCATGCGAGGAGTGGGAGGTGGCCACTTTCGTCATCAATGTCGCCAGCACGTAGAAGAAAGAGCGCGTCTGCACTGAGCAGTTTCTTCGAGGAAGCGAGGATTTGAGCACAGACTTCCAGATGCTTTTCTTCGCCCAATGTGGGCAGGATTTGCTTCTCGCCCGCCATCTTCCAAGCCCAACGGCGGATGTAAGGATCGTTGTGCTTGGTGAGGATTTTATCCTCAGCCGCACCGAGAGCATCCAACGCCCAAAGGGTTTCCAGCGTGAGCGGCATGGCTTTGAGCTTTGGCACGAGATCGGTCATGTTACGCCAGCCGATCTCATGGATGGCTTGTTTGCGGAACCACTCGTTTTGATGGCTGAGGTAGCCGAGAAGCTTGTCACCACTCGCCTTGCTCAAATCAAACGGCTTCAGCTTTGGCGCACCGGCGGCGGGGCGGACGCGGTAAATGCGGCCGCTGGTTTTGTGCCAATCATCGACGGGGCTGACGTGGCTGAGTCTTGTGTCATACCAGTCGGCCATGTAGAAGCCGCCGTCGGGGCCGACGCCGGCCCAGACGGGGCGAAACCAGCGGTCGGTGGTGGTGATGAGCTGCTCTTCGTCCTTGGTGCGGAAGGTTGAGCCGTCGGCGATGAGCTCGCTGACATAGACGAGGTTATGCAAGGCGTTTGGGGCGATGATTTTGCCCTCGTAGGCGCTGCCGAGCAGGCCGCCTTCATAAATGGCGAAGGCTTGGGGGAAGCGTTTGTTATCGCCCTCATGCTTCATGTGCTCGAACCAGCCGAAGGCATACGGATTGGTGAGTGGGCCGTGTTTGCCCCAACCTTTGATGCCGTAGCTGCCTTGCTCGTAGTGCATGCCACGTGTGGCGCCGTTCGTGCCAGAGAAGAGGCGGCCTTTGCTGTCGAAATCAAGGCTGAAGGTGTTGCCACCGCCTTCGGCGTAGATTTCGAAGGTCTTCTTTTTCGGATGGTAGCGCCAGATGCACTGGCCTTCCCATTTCACGTTTTTGGTGTTGGCGCTGCTGACGTTGCCGGTGGTGGTGCTGCCGTTGGCACCGTAAAGCCAGCCGTCCATGCCCCATTGCAGGTTCGTGGCGACGCTGTGCGTGTCTTCGAGACCGAAGCCGCTGAGTTCGACTTCGGGATCGCCATCCGGTTTGGCATCAAAGTCGGCATCGGGATAGCTGAGGAGGTAAGGCGGATTCAGCACCCAGATGCGGCCCATGCCGTGCAGCGCGGCGCTGGCGATGTTCAGGCCGGTGATGACGTCTTCGTGCTTGTCGAAAAAGCCGTCGCCATCGGTGTCTTCGAAGACAGTGATCTTGTCCGCGCCTTTTTCACCACGCGGCGGCGGCAGCGGCACCTTGTCGAACTTTGCGCGGAGATGCTGGTCATAGCTGACGATCTTCAACCCAGCCGGGAACTGGTATTGGCGATACATGGTGACCCACATGCGGCCTTTGCTGTCCCAGCTGGCATAAAGCGGCTGCTCCACGTCCGGCTCGGACGTCATGAGGTCGATGGCGACATCACTGCGTGTTTTGAATTTCTTCACGGCTTCCAGAGGCGGAGTTGGAGGCGTGTCGTCGCGCATGACGCCGCGACCAGGGCGGGTTTCGATGATTTTTTTTACCGCATCATTTCCGGCAACGTCAGCAGGTGGGGCAGCCTGGCTAGAAAATGTTAAAAGGACGAGAAGGGCAGAAAGTTGGAGGCGCATCTTGGTTTGAGATTACGGCATGAAGGCGAAATTCCTGCCAGTGCTTATCACGCGATGCGGTATTCCTGTGATTGAGGCTTGTGAGCAGGCTTGCATTTCACGGGCATCCCTCGTTTTCTCGACAGCACTACCTGTGCCTTCTTTCTCTACCACTACTTTCCTGCCGCGTCCGCTTTGGCTCTGGCCACATTTGCTAAGCCTGGAGGCACCGCTGGTGGCTGTCGCGTGGACTTGGGGTTTGGCAAAATTGCATCAAATGTCGATCATGCCCGGCGTGCTGCCGGGACTGGGGCTGTGCGTTTGGATCGTCTATGTTTTGGATCGTGTGCTTGATGGCATCCATCACTCGCTAAAGCCGCTGGATGTGCGCCATGAGTTTCATCGGCGCTGGCGTGGCCTGCTCTTAGTGGCGGTTGGGATTGCGCTTGGAATCCTTGGCTGGCTCGCACTTTGGGTGGTGCCAGCGGCGCTGATGTGGCAATGCGTGGCGCTAGGTTTGCTGATGCTGCTTTATCTGGCGGTGTATCCGGGGACTGAGAGAAAAATGGTTCACCGGCTGCTGATCCAATTGAGTAGTTTTGGCGCGATCCTTCTGGTGCATGCGATGCCGCTATCTCCAGCTTTCAAGTTAGTTATTACGCTACTCATTCTGATCCTTTTAGGGCTGTTTTATTTCAAGCGGCTGCATAAGCGACTCACTTCAGCACTCACCAAGGATGTTGCGGGCGGGCTACTTTTCGCGCTCGGCTGCACGGCTTGGATTCGCTTTGCCAATGAAGGCACTGATCTTCTGGTTTCACTGGTCGAGTTCATTCTACTGAGTTGCCTTTTCATTGCGAATCTCACGGGTATCTCGACACGTGGATCTCAGTTTCGCTGGATGGCAGCAGGAGCAGGCACGGTGGTGGGGATCTTTTGGCAGGTGCGATTTGGAGCCATGCTGCCAATGATGAAGACGCTAGCGACAGCTTGCGGAATCGGATTGGCCTTGCTGCTGATGCTGGATTGGAAAAGGAAAGCGCTGTCTGCCGAAGCTTATCGCGTTTGGGCAGATCTGGCGGTGCTGGCTCCTGTGCTTTATCTCTGGATCAGGGCATGAAAAAGGCCGGAGCGCTTATGCACTCCGGCCTCATGTTCATTCAGGGATTGCCTGAGAGAGGAATCAATGTTCGTAACCAGCCTCGCCGTGATCGGAGAGGTCGAGACCAATGGACTCTTCTTCTGGTGTTGGGCGTAGGCCGACGATGATTTTCACGATGATCGTGATGATCAAGGTGGCGACAACGCTGAGCACGATGGTGATCGCACAAGCCTTGAGTTGGACCATGAATAGACCGCCTTCAGTGACCAGTTTGTCGAGGCCGTTGACCTTGGCATAAGCTGCACTCACGAGATTAGCATTCACCTTGTCGCTGGCGAAGATGCCTGTGACAAGAGCGCCCATGGTGCCGCCAACGCCATGGATACCGAAGGTGTCCAGTGCGTCGTCATAACCGAGCTTACCTTTAAGGAAGACCACAGCGAAGTAAGGGACCACAGCAGCAAGCACACCGATGATCATCGCAGCTTTGGCATCGACAAAACCAGCAGCAGGCGTGATCACGACCAGACCAGCGACAGCACCCGAGCAGAAGCCGAGGATGGAGGGCTTGCCTTTGTGCAGCTTTTCAACCAAGGCCCACATGAAGCAGGCAGTGGCAGCAGCCAGTGTGGTGGTCATGAAAGCATTACCAGCGAGGCCGTCAGCCGCCAAAGCTGAACCGGCGTTGAAGCCATACCAACCCACCCATAGCATCCCGGTGCCGACCATGCAGAGAACCATGCTGTGTGGAGACATCTTTTCTTTACCAAAGCCCTGGCGCTTGCCGAGCATGATGCAAAGAACGAGAGCGGACCAGCCAGAACTCATGTGAACCACCGTGCCACCAGCGAAGTCGATCGCAGGGATGGCTGCAGCGCCATTCCAGACACCGTTCATGAGACCATCGAAGCCCCAGACCATGTGAGCGAGTGGGAAATAAACGGCGAACATCCAGATACCCACGAAGAGCATCACCGCAGAGAACTTCATGCGCTCAGCGATAGCACCCACGATCAGGGCTGGAGTGATGATGGCAAACATGAGCTGATACATTGAAAACACGCTCTGACTTGGCCAGCCTGAGTAGTTGCCGTTTGGAGCAGCGCCCACGCCTTCAAGGAAGAAGTATTTGAAGCTACCGAGGTAAGGTGCCCATGAAGGTGCGCCTTCAGCCGGATGCTCACCGAAGATGAGTGAGTAGCCAACGAAGTACCAGAGAATGGTCACAAGACCCGCGATGCCGAGGCACTGTGCCAGCACGCTGAGCACGTTCTTCGAGCGGACGAGACCGCCGTAGAACAGAGCCAGACCCGGAAGGGTCATGAACAACACCAGCGCAGCACAGATCATCAGGAAGCCGTTGTGGCCTGGACCGGCGATGCCTGCGAGCTTTCCATCAGCCGATGGAGCGACGTTGTTAAAGTATTGTTCCACATCTGCGATTCGCTTTTCAAGATCCGCCGGAGTGGCAGGGGCAGGAGCAGCTTCAGCAGCAGCGGGGGCGGGCGCAGCAGCGGCCTGAGCCGGAGCAGCAACAGGGGCAGGGGCAGGGGCAGGGGCAGGGGCAGGGGCAGGGGCAGGGGCAGGGGCAGGGGCCGCCGCATCTTGCGCCCAGGATGAACTGGTGTTGAATGCGATAGCAGTGGTGGCGACGACCGCAGCGGAGAGAAGGCTGCGCCAGATGTGAGTGTGGTTGTGTTTAAGCATAGAATGCGAGGTGGATTGGCTCCGAAAGGAATCCAAGCACCCCCCGTGCCAACTTTTGTCACCTTTTCTAAAAGCCTCTCAAACTCGGCATTGGAAATACTTACCAGCGCTCATTCAACCAGCCTGCAACAAGGCTTGGCGGCGATTACTTTTTTTGCCATAGCAGCGCGAGAAACAGGGGGAATTCTTTTCTGGCTCGATCTTCCGCGCGAGCACGAGGACCAGCCTGACTGGCTTTATGAGAATACCACTCACTCAGGCCTGACATGACGAGTCCAGCCTCAAAACCCGTGCGCGTCAGCGTCTCCAGACTGCGGTGAAAAGAGGTGGTTGTCTCGCTGTCCGCTTTTCCAGGATGCATGACAATGGGGATGCCGAGCGTGCTGCTGTAAGCGTCTACTCGGCGGTATTGCACGATGGGATTTCCTTCAAAAACCCAGGAGGTCTGGCGGGGGATGCGGAAGGCGGGATGATTCAGCACCCAAAGCATTCGCGCGCCTGGCTTCAGCACGGCAGAAACAGAGGCGCAGACCTTTTCCAGGTGCTCCATATTTTGCAGGCAAAGAATGGCTGAGGCTGCATCAAATTCACCGATGCCGCTGAGGTTGGCGGCATCACGATCGAAGTAACGAATGGGCGTGCGGCTCTGGTAGCTGCGCGCTTTGGCGATGAGCGTGGGGGCAGCATCAATGCCTGTGACCTGAGCGCCGGTCTCTGCCAGTGCGCGCGAAAAAACACCCTGCCCGCAGCCAAGATCGAGCACTCGCTCACCACGCTTTGGAGCCAGCATTTCTAGCGCGTTCGGTATCACCACAGCCTGATAAAGCTCGGAGCCTTTGTCGCCCAGAATGCGGTCATACCAGTCCGCTGATTTCTCCCATGACGTGCCACCCTGACTGCGATCCTGCGCTGGCCGCGAGGTAGGCCGCGTGGGTGGGCGCTGTGAGGTGAAACGAGATGGCGTGCGTGAGCCTGTGGGTTTGCGGGGACGTTCTTCGCGCATGGCTCTGACTATGCAGCAGGCTTGAGCATTCGGCTACTGTGGAATCTGCTGCACCCAATCCCGCATGTCGTAGAGCTTCGGATCACGAACGGGCTGTCTGGCACCGCGCACGATCTTTTTTACCTGACTGAAAAGGGCATCCGCACCGCCACTTTCATCGAGATTACCGAATTCAGACTCCAGCTTCTCAGGGTCTTCTCCGGACTCTAGACGGCGCATCACTTCACGCAGTTCAGGCGGCATTTTGTCGCCCATGAGATCGGTCATCTTGCGCATGAAGTGACCGAGCTGGCGCGGGTCTGGATTGTCACTGTCGAGCGCGCTCATGTCGCCTTCCATATCAGCCATCAGGCTTTCCATTTTGGCATCGTCGATGCCTGCAAACGGATCATTGTCGGACTCCTCTTTCGCTTGTCCGATGACGGCAAAACTGGACACACGCTTCTGCAGAATGAGGTCCGCTCCATCTGGGCAAATCGGCACTGCATCACGATAAGCAAGCGTGCGGGCCAGGAACTGATAAAGCGTGTTGTTTTGTGGGCAGTAGAACTCGTAAATGGGCATGGTGCGAGATAACGACCAAACCGCCTCTGACAAGCAACTGCTAAATCAATCCACATACAGGAACTCATTCGAGCTGATCAGCGCGTGGCAGAGGGCGGTGAGGCCAAGCAGCTCCGGCGGCGCATCCGATTTCTCGGTGGGGCCGGAGACTTTCTCCAGCTTTGCGGGCGTGATTTTGTAATGCTCCGTCTGCGCTTTCACAAACTCAGCGCCGGCCAGTTGATCGGCCATGCTGGGAGTGCGGCTAAAGCAGAGAGCAAAGACGCGAGCGACCTGTTTTTCCAAGTCCGTGCCTGCTTCCCGCTGCACACGCTGGGCCAGATCCTGGGCATACTCGCGCATGTAGAGATTGTTCATCAGCAGCAGGCTTTGCGGACTGACGGTGGTGATCGGGCGGCTGGCGCAGTTGGTATCGGTCATCGCCGGGGCATCAAAGGCGGCGAACATCTCCAGTGGCATGGAGCGGCGCGCCTGCACATAGATGCTGCGGCGATACTCCTCACCATTGAGTCCGAGGAATTTGCCGGTCTGACGACCTGCTGTATCACGCGTGTCGATGCCGATGATGATCTGACCTTCTTCATTAAACGTCACAGGCACCGGCTTGCCACCGAGCGCTGAATTGAGCCTGCCAGACACGGCGAGCAACGAGTCGCGCAGCGTCTCGGCTTCTAGGCGGTGAACATTCATGCGGCTGAGCAAACGATTATCGGGGTCGATGCGGTCACGTTGCGCATCCCGCTGCGACTGCTGCTGATAGGTGCGGCTGGTCATGATCAAGCGATGCAGATGCTTGAGGCTCCAGCCATTCTCCATGAAGTCAGCGGCGAGCCAGTCGAGCAGTTCAGGATGACTTGGTTTCTCGCCAAGCTGTCCAAAGTCGTTGGGACTGTTGACCAAACCTTTGCCGAAATGCCGCAGCCAGACTTGGTTCACGATGACGCGTGCCAACAAAGGATGCTTGCCATCCGTAAGCGAGTTGGCAAAGGCGAGGCGGCGACCACTGGTCGGCAGGGCAGCGTTCTTTTCCGCGATCTCGATGGGGCGGTAAGAGGCCAGCACGGTCAGATCACCTGGCTTCACGATCTGCTTCGGCTGCTCGATGTCGCCACGAAAAAAGATGTTGGTTGGCGGCAGTGCGGCGGGAGCCAGCGGCTGCTCTTCAAAGGCATGGAGGAACTCTTCTTTTGGTTTCGTGGCGCGCACCGCTGCCGCTTCCTCCGTCATCTTCTTTAGCGTGTCGGCGTGTTTGGTTTTGTTCGTGCTGTCGTAGAGATAGAGCGAACCGCCGCTGAGCTGATTGATGCGCGGCCAGGCCTTGAGCAGGGCGAGTTGCGCGGGTGTGCGCTTGGCCACGGCAAGCCGATAGGCGGCTCGTAGTGCCTCGCGATCTTTCTCGGGCGCTTTGGCCAATTCCTTCTCCAGCACTTCACTGATGAACTCTTCCTGCTTCACGAGCCGAACGGCATCGAGCTTCTTGGCTTCGATTTCAATCTTGGCACCGACTGCGCGTTCAGGATCCGTGAGTAGCGAGACGAGTCGTCCTGCAGGAGCTTTCCAGCTTTTTGTATTGAAGCCAGGCTCAAAGATGGCGCGAAGGCGATAGTAGTCGGCCTGCGTGATCGGGTCGTAGCGATGGTCGTGGCACTGCGCGCAGCCGACGGTCATGCCAAAGAAGGCGGTGCTCACAATCTTGATCGTATCGGCAATCGTGGCGTTCTGCGCGGCCTTGTCATTCATCGCGCCCGTGCCATCTGCCGCCATGCGCAGAAAGCCCGTGGCAGTGATCTTTTCGATGGCGTCCGCGCTGAGGTTCTTGTGTGGCTGCGGCACCATTTCATCACCAGCGATCTGCTCGCGCACGAACTGATCAAAAGGCTTGTCCTTGTTCAGTGCGGCGATGACGTAGTCGCGATACTTCCAGGCCCACGCGCGCTCCAGATCTTTGTCTGTGTAGCCATCTGAGTCGGCATAGCCCGCGATGTCCAGCCAGTGGCGGCCCCAGCGCTCGCCGTAAGCGGGGGTGGCGAGAAGGCGGTCGGCTAACGCCTCGAATGACGAATGACTCATGTCGAATGACGAACCTTGGCGGAAAGAGGCTTCAAAGGCGGCGACTTCCTCTGGCAATGGAGGCAGGCCGGTGAGATCGAAGTAGGCACGGCGGATCAGCGTGCGCGGATCGGCTTCGGCAGAGAAGTCGAGTTTGTTTTCCGCGAGCTTCCTTGCGACGAAAGTGTCGATGGGGTTGGTGAATGGTGAAACCCTCTGACCATTCGTCATTGCTGTCGCCGGTTTCCGAATCGGCTGAAACGCCCACCATGCGCGCTCTTCATCAGTGAAGGCATGCTCCGGCCCGAGCTTTTCTGGTTCAGCTTTTGCCGTCTTTGCCCCTTGAGTAATCCATTGCTCGATGGTGCTGATGTCCTTGTCCTTGAGCTTCGCTTTGCCTTTTGGCATTTCGGCTTTTTTGATCAACTGCAGCAGATGACTCTCCGCCGCCTTGCCGGGGATGATCGCCGGGCCGTCCTCGCCGCCTTTCATGATGAAGCGAGCCAAGCGCACATCGAGTCCGCTTTTGGTTTCACCTTCCTCGCCATGACAGTGGAAGCAGTGCGTCTTTAAAATGGGACGCACATGTTTTTCAAACGTGAGCGTCTCCGCAGCCCAGGCTGGGGCGGAGAGAACAATGAGGCATAACGGGACACGGAGCATGGCGAGCCATACGGGCGGTAGCGCGCCGGTCTTGCGTGCGCGGGGCGACTGAGCTATGCGCAGCCCATGCAGATCACCAGCGCCAGCAACGAACGCATCAAACACGCACGTCGTGTGCGGGATGGCCGTGAGCCGGGCCTGATCTTCATCGAGGGCGTGCGTCTGGCGGAAGAGGCGGTGCGATCGGGATTGATCATCGACACCTGCTTTGCTGTTCAGTGTGAGGAGTCTCGTCAGAGTGAGTTGCTGGCTCAGTTTGCCTCACAAAACGTGTCCGTTCAGTTCACCACACCCGAGGTTCTTTCCGCACTCAGTGATACGGTTCAAAGCCAGGGCATCATCCTGCTGGCTCAACGGCCCATGCTTTCCGCGAGCGTGTTGAGTGAAGCTAGCGCGACGCTCTTTCTCGGTCTCGATCGCGTGCAGGACCCTGGCAACATGGGCACGCTCATTCGCACGGCGGAAGCCGCCGGTGTCGGTGGCATTGTGGCACTCGGCGGCAGCGTGGATGTGTTTTCACCCAAAGTTCTGCGCAGTTCCATGGGCTCCGCTTTCAGACTGCCTATCTTGGCCAATGCCACGGTGGAGCAGTTGATTAGCCTGCGTGAGTCTCATGGACTGAAGATCGTTGCAGCAGCCGGTGAAGGCGAGATCGACTACACCGACTACGACTGGCAGCAGCCCACGCTTCTGCTGCTCGGCAATGAGGGCCGTGGCGTGGATGCCGCTCTAATGTCGCAGTGCGACGCCCGACTGCGCATCCCTCTGCTGAATGGCGTGGAGTCACTGAACGTCGCGGCGGCAGGAGCCGTGATGCTCTTTGAGGCGGCAAGGCAAAGACGGAGCGCGTGTATGGCGTAGCCTACTCGCCACTTGATTGGTCCACGACTCACCCAAGCCGAGCCAACACATTCATCATCCAGTTGTCTTGGCTGGTCTGGACTTCAATGCGCTGAGAAAGAGTGGCGAGTAGGCATTCGCCATGCTCGCGCTCCATCAGTGCTTCACCAGCGATTCCAGGTAATCGAGCAGGCTGGCGAACTCCTTCACCGTGAAGTTCATCATCAAACCGGGTGGCATCATGCTGGTGGGCAGCTTCTGGCGTTCTTTGATGTCCGCCGTGTTAAAGGTGAACTCTTGGGCGGCGATGTTGCGAAGTTTGACCTCGTTCGCGCCTTCCAGCGTGATGAAGCCCATCTGTGAGGTGCCATCCTTCAGCGTGATCATCTCGCTGGCGAAGCCTTGGGCGATGGTTTTGTTCGGGTCGAGGATGTTTTGGGCCAGATCGGGGCGCTTGTAGGTTTGGGCGATGTTGCCGAGGTAGGGGCCTTTTTGGGCATCGGTTTCCTTCACGGTGTGGCAGGCCACGCAGGTGGCTTTGGTGAAGATTTGCTCGCCGAGCGCCACGTTGCCTTGGGTCTTCAAAACAGCCGCGAGGGCCTCTTCGGGCTTCAAGGTCATTATCTTCGGTGTTTTGTCTTCGATCTTGGTGATGCGCATGGCTTTGGCGGCGCGTTCGGCGGCTCCTTTGACCTCGTTATCGGAATCATCGAGCGCGGCGAGCACTTTGGCGGCGCTGGGCATGTGCTTGGAAGCGCTTATGGCGTCGATGATGAGCTTGCGGTGCTTCGGATCGGCCCAGCCTTTGTCGAGCGCCTTCTGCGTGAGCTGGATGGACTCGGGGCTGCCCGTCTTGCGGTTCGAGAGGTTCAGCAAGGCGGCATTGGCATACATCGACATCGGCCACTCAGCCTTCTCGGCGATCTGCTCGACGAGCTGATGGTGGTTTTCGAGCTTCGGGGCATTCAAGAAGGCAGCCAACGCGGCATCGTAGTCTTTGCCTGAGTCGGGGAGCTTCTTGAGCGGCTCCAGCGCGGCTAGTGTCGCGTAGACGCCGTCCGCGCTATCGGTTTTCGAGAGGGCGGTGATGGCTAGGGAAAGCGTCGCCGGTCCGACTTGTCCGACCTGTTTGACCTGACGGACGAGAAGCTCCACGGCCTCCGCAGGCACCTCATCCGCCATGGCGATCTGCGCCACGGCATCTGGGATAACCTTCGGATCCTGCTTCGCGAGTTCGAGGATGCGCTTGAGTGAGTCATCGGAGCGAATGCGGTTCCGGCTCATCTCCTTCACAAGAAAGGTCGCTTCTTCAGGCGATGCTTTGGCCAATGCATTGCGCAGAGTGACGTAAATCTTGTCCGTCCCACTCCAACCTTCCGGCCGGTAATACGGCCCCCGCGTGTCCGGCCGCGTGCCCCACGAATCGCCCTTCCACTCGCCTTCCTTGAAATGCAGTCGGCACAGCGCCGCGAGGATGCCCTGGCGCAAGGCAGGATCAGTGGCCTTGCCGAGGCGCTCAATGAGGCCGGTGACAACTTCAGGTTGATGCATCATGGCAAACGAGCGCATAATGCCTGCGCGGTCGCTGCTGGAACTATCGAGAGCGGCAAAGGCTTGTTTGAAAAGCCGTCGAAAAGCGACGACGCGAATCGCTGTGTGCGAGATCACCGGATCAGCATGGCCAATGGCTGCGATGACTTCATCGTCCGAGGCTTTCTCCTTGAGAGAAGCTACGAGATTTCGATCAACGTTCCGGTTATCACCAAATTGGCGTTTATAGACTGCTGTGAGTTTGCTGCCACGACGAAGCAACTCACATTGAGCTTCGATGCGGCGGCGATAGCTTTGGGGCCTACCGAGGTCGAGCATCATGACCAAATCCGTCTCGCTGACCTTAGCGAAATCCGGCAGCGGTTCGGCTTTGAAGCCCTTCGGCTTCACTTGCACGATGTAACCTGCATCTGGTCCGGCCCAGTCAAAAGTCGCGCCTTTCCAACTGGCGCAATAGACGCGGCTCATGCCGTCCACATCAGCGTCGGTGGGGCGGGTCATTTTAATCAAGGGCTCAGGCTTGCGGGTTTCTTCAAACGTTGCGCCTTTGGGCTTCACCTGATGATGCCAGAGAGCGCCGCTACCCCAGTCGCAGGTGAAGGGGGCATTGTTCCAAGCGCCGAAGCCGGGCTCGTCGATGTAAACCGCGCCGCAGCCGCTGCCGCCGCCGTAGTCCGCCAACGGCTGGATCGCCTCATTGTTGAAGTTTTTGTAGAGGCGCGGGTAGCCGTGGTCGTCGAGGCCGGTGAAGTGGTGGAAGCGCACGTTCCAGCCGCCGCCGTCGTTCGTATTGTCGCGTGCAAAGATGTCCATCAGCGGGCTGATGGCGACTTCAAGAATGTTGCGCGTTCCGGTGGAATAGACTTCCAACCCGCTGCCGTCTGGACGCACGCGGATGACGCCGCCGCCGCGATGCTGAAGCGTTTTGCCATCGGTGCCCGTGGCCTTCATGAAACCGAAGTCGCCGCCCGCGATGTAAAGCCAGCCGTCGATGCCGAGGCTGAGGCCGTTCGTAGTGTGATCGGCGGGGCGATCCTTGTAACCGAAGGCGATGTCCTTCACGAGGATGTTCTGCTTCTCCGCGACGCCGTCGTGATCAGCATCGATGAACTCGCTGAGGTGCGGAGGGTGCACGAGGTAGAGGCGGTCGTGATCCCATACGAGCCCACGCGGCGCATCGACCTCGCAAAAGACCTTCGTCTCATCCGCACGGCCATCGCCATTGAGATCGCGCAGGCGGATGACGCGGCCACGCTTGGGTTTGCGACCGAGAGAGCCGTTTCCATCGCTGCTGACGTAAAGCGTGCCATCTGGCTCGGCGGCGACGAAGACGGGGTAGTTCGCAGCAGCGCTGTTGGCGAAAAGGGAGACTTCAAAGCCTTCGGCGACCTTCACGTCCTTCAAAATGGCCGCCTCTTCCTCAGGCGTGAGTTTGACGATCTTCGGCACGATGTTGCCTTCCTTGGCGCGGGGATCATTCGACTTGTCATACTCCTTCTTTTGCTCAGCGCTGAGCTTAGGCGCGATGGCTTTGATGCCCGGGCCTTTAAGCCGCACCTCACGGATACTGGCCCAGCCGCCGTGATCGTTCCCAGTGCAGGTGATGACGAGCTTTTTGGCCTGCTTGGCTTCCAAGGCATGACTTTTCGAGATCGAAATGTCTGTCACCATTTTGCCGTCGATCTCGATCTTGTGCTGGTAGGACTTGTCTTTTCTTTCCCACACGATCTCGAGGCCAGTGAGGTCCTGCGGCTTTTCGAATTCAAGCTCAAGCCGCTGAGGCATATTAGCACCGCTGGCGCACCATCGGGTGCTTTCATCGCCATCCACAGCCTTCCAGGCATCATTGCCCGGCTGAGTGCTGCTCGCGGTCGTCTTGATGCCGGTGGCGTCTTTTGGCACTGGCGGCGGCTTCGGAGCCTCCGCAGGCTTCGCGGCAACAAATGTGATTTTGTTCTGCCCCGTGAACGGCGTGAGGAAATCCGGCGTGAGCTTGTCACAGGCCCACAGAAGGCCGCGTGTGATCAAATCGAGGTAACGAGCATCGGCAACGGTCTCCGTGTTGTGTCCGATGGTCGTGCTGAAGCTACGGGCACCATCTTTTTCATTCGTCCAGGCGACGATGTATTCCACCGCTTTGCCTTTGACCATCTGCTTGCCCATGGCGAGCGGATGGGCGTCGAAGAGGTTCACGTTGTTATACAGCTCCTCTTTGACCGTGGTCCAATCGCTCAGCGTCTTCGTGATCGGGTGCTCTTTATCGACAAAAGTGATCGCTATAGGCTCCTGCGGGCCGTGGGAGTTCGATTGCAGGCCGAGGCGCTTGAACCAGCGATCCTCGCCCGTGCGGAAGCTGTGCATGGCGCAATGAAGCTGGATGCTCGGGATGGTTTTGTGAGCATCGAGAATGCGTGTGAGCGTCTCCTTGTTGTTCATGCTCGCCGCGCACTCGTCGTGAATGATGATGTCGTAGCCTTTGGCCCAATCGGCTTTCTCATAGAGCGGCAGCGGTGGGTTCGTGCCTTTGTCGTCGGTCCAAATGACATCGACCTGCACATTTGCACGGCTTTGGATGCCTTTGGCGATGACCTCGTGCTGCTTTGCGTAGTCGTGGCAACAACCACCGGCAATGAGGAGGGCTTTCAGGGGCTTTTCAGCAGCAGTGAGCTGAGAGCTGAGGGCGGATAGGAGGACGAAAGCTAGTGAACGGCGCATGAGTAAAAATGGGGGCGGATAAATCGTGTGAAAGTGCTGGTTTTGAGCGGATAAGTTTAGAGGCTGATAAAAAACAAAATCGCCACCCGGAAAGGATGGCGATTTTGCGAAATCGAAACTTGGTTAGCCGAAGCTAAATAGACATCACTGATAAGGCACGCGGAAGATCTCTCCGGTCTCAGGATCCTTGGCTTTGGAGCCGGGGCGCAGGCCATCGACACTGATGATCTTTTTCGCATCTTTTGGGCTGTAAACATAGCCGGGTTTACCGGGGACGGAGCGGGCGAATGGCACGTCGCCTGGAGCGGCGGGCGGCTGTGACGTAGGCGCCGCAGGAGGAGTGGTGACGCCGCTTGGGCTGGCAGGTGCAGTCACGCCTGGACCAGAAGTGACGGGTGGTGTGGTGCCGGGAGGCGTGATGGCTAGGCCGGGGTCAACACCAGGAGTTGTCGGCGGCACGGCCAACGGATCCACGATGCCTGATGGGTCTAATGGAGTGGTAGGCGCTGGCGCGATGGGTTCCACATAGCGGCTGTCGTCTCCATAACGTGGTGGTTTGTCCAAAGAACGACCGCCGCGACCTGCGAAGGGACGCGGCTGATTGTAGGGGACGCAGGCAGAGAGTGCGGCTGCAACTAGTGTGAGGAGGAGCGTGGAGCGGACCATCGGTCTGGAGGTGAGGTTTTGAAAAAAGCGACCTAGTTATTCACGCGCATGGGCATGAGCACATACAGGAAATTGGTGCCGCAGCGGAGCACTCCGGGGCTGATGTCATCTATGAGATGCAGATGGATTTCGTCGGCGCTGATATTGCGCAGCGGAGCCATGGTGAACTCAGGATTGAAGGCGATGGTGATGACCGCGCCTTTGTAATTGATGGCGATGGTTTCGCGCGCTTCACCGATGTCGGGGCTGCTGGCGATGATCTCGACCTGACCGGGTGTGAACTGAAATTTCACCGAGTTCGACTTCTCACTGGCGAGCAGGGAAACACGGCTGATGGCTTTGAGGAAGACTTCACGATCCAGGGCGATGCGCTCCTTGGCCTCGCCGGGAATGACCTGACGATAATTTGGATAATTGCCGTCAATCAGTTTGCTGATGAGCAGGCTATCTCCGAGATCGAAGCCGACCTGACTGCCAGTGACGCGGATGACGACTTCACCTGTATCACCGAGAAGACGGGCGAGTTCGTTCACAGCCTTTGTCGGCACGATGATGTCGATCTCCTGACTCTGTGGGAACTCCAGCTCCTGCTCGACCATGGCGAGGCGGCGACCGTCCGTGGCCACCATGGTGAGAGCGTTATTTTTGAAGGAGAACAACAGGCCATTGAGCACATAGCGTGTCTCGTCAGTGGAGATAGCATAGGAGGTCTTGCGAAGGCACTCGCGCAGCACGGCTTGATCGATCCTGAACTCACGTGCGTCATCAAAACGAGGCAGTGCAGGAAACTCCTCACTGGTCAGGCCGAGCACTTTGAAGAAGGAAGGACCGCTGCGGATGGAGGCGATGTTTTTCTCATCCACACTGATGTCGATGTCCTCCGCTGGCAGCTCGCGAATGATCGTAGCGAGTCGGCGGGCGGGCAGCGTGGTGGCTCCATCTTCCTGCACATCAGCGGCCACCGTGCAGGTGACGCCGACATCGAGGTCGGTGGTGGTCAGCTCCAAGACGCCGTCTTTGGCGCGGAGCAATACATTGGAGAGGATGGCCAGTGTCGTGCGTGTGCTAACGACGTGCTGAACCTGTTGGATGGCTTGCTGGAGGGACTCCTTGCTGATCGTGAACTTCATAAATAGCGTGCCTGCTTTCATTCGGCAAAACCGCTTTTAGCCAACGACGCAGGTCGTGGCAAGGAGTTTGGCTGGGAAAGTGATAATGAGTCAGGCGGATCACCGCCACGAATGACTCTGAAAAGTTTACAAAAACCAGAAAACAGGGTGATTACCTGCCCAGCCATCAGCGCAGCGGCAGGGCTGGCGATCATGCCAGTGGCATCACGAATCAGCGTTGGCCGCTGATCCCGCAGCAAGCAGCAGAAGCGCGGCGCAGACGACAATGGTAGAACTGTATTTTATGACGTTGAAGTTGAATGTGGCACGCAGTTATCACCCAGCGGTGGTGACAAAAAGTAAAACTCCTGAAGATTTACGAACCTGATTATGTAGCCCAGCGTAAGATTTGCTCATGTCCATTGCCACCCGACGCGGTGACGAAGGGGAGACGGATCTCCTCTTCGGCTGCCGTCTTTCCAAATCCCATCCTCGTGTCCACGCACTCGGCGCGGTGGATGAACTTAATGCTGCTCTTGGCCCACTCCGCATCGCTGCCCTGCGTGGGGAAACTCGTGAAGTCGTGAGCACTCTACAGCCGTGGCTCATCGCCCTCATGGGTGAGCTAGCCACGCCACCCGGTCTCGAAGAAAAATACGCCGCTAAGCATAAGCCCTTCGAATCTGAAAAAGTAGCCTACCTCGACGAATGGGTCACCAAACTAGAAGCTGGCGGCGCTCTCGAGTTCAAAGGCTGGGCACTACCCGGCGAGGCAGGTGTTATGACTGGAGCCTATGCCGACCTCGCCCGTGTGGCCTGCCGCCGAGCGGAAAGAAATGTCGTGGACCTCATCGGCACGGATCAAGAAGTGCCCAATCCTGAAGTGATGCGCTTTCTCAATCGCCTAGCCGATGTCCTCTGGCTGCTCGCGCGGTGGGAAGAGAAATGATCGTCGTTTAAAAGGCTGCCATTTCACGCCAGCAACTCTTTCACGACATGGCCATGCACATCCGTCAGTCGGCGATCAACGCCGTTCGTGCGCACGGTGAGTTTTTCGTGATCGATGCCGAGGAGGTGCAGGATGGTGGCATGCAAGTCGTAGCCGGTGGTGATGTCGTGCGCGGCCTGGTAGCCGATGTCGTCGCTGACGCCATGGGTGATGCCGGGCTTGATGCCTGCGCCCCAGAGCCAGCTCACGAAACTGCCGCAGTTGTGATCGCGACCGAGTGAGCCTTGTGAAAACGGTGTGCGGCCAAACTCGGTGGTCCAGACGACGAGGGTGTCCTCGGCGAGGCCGCGTTGACGGAGATCGCGCAGCAGGGCGGCGATGGGCTTGTCGATGCTGGCAGCCATCGGTGGGAGTTGCGTGGGGATGTTGCCGTGGTTGTCCCAGTTGTTCACGGCACCCTCGGGACCGCTCCAGACCTGCACAAAACGCACGCCGCGTTCGATGAGGCGTGTGGCGAGCAGGCAGCGTTTTCCAAAGTCGGCGGTGGCTTTGTCGCTGTTGTCGAGGCCGTATGCTTTGCGGGCGGACTCGGGATCACGCATGACGTCGAAGGCCTCGGGGGCGCTGAGCTGCATCTTCGCGGCGAGTTGATAGCCGGCAACGCGGGCGGCGAGGCGTGAATCGCCGGGATGCTGCGCAGTGTGGGCGCGGTTCATCTGGTTCAAAAGGGCGAGTCCATCGGCATCGGCACCGCGTGTGGCGTAGGCAAACTTGTCGGAGGCAAACAGGTCGGCGATGGGCTGCGGGCTGTCGGCCTTGATGACGGTGCCCTGATGCACGGCGGGCAAAAAGCCGGCGGTGAAGCAGCCGCGACCATTGTAAGGCAGGCCACGCGCATCCGGCAGCACGATGAAGCCGGGCAGGTTGTCACTGAGGCTGCCGAGCGCATACGAGATCCATGCGCCCATGCAGGGGAAGCCGGGCAGCAGGAAGCCGTTGTTGAGCAAGTAGGCGTTCTGGCCGTGAACATTCGAGCGCCCGGTCATCGCCTGGAGAAAAGCCATCTCATCGACGAGCTTCGCCTGCTCGGGAAACAAGCTGCTGACCCATTTGCCGCACTGTCCATGCTGCTTGAATTCGAAGGGGCTTTTCATCAGCGCACCCTGCATCCCGGTTGCGCCTTCGATCTTGGTTTTGGAGCCGAGTTTCTGCCCGTCGAGCTTCGTGAGCGCTGGTTTGTAGTCCCAGGTGTCCATTGGGCTCACGCCGCCATTCATGAAGAGCTGGATGACGCGCTTCACTTTTGCCGGATGATGAATGCCGCTGTTGAGTTCTGATTTGGCAAACGAGCCCGCTGCTTCACGGGCGAGCATTTGCGTGAGCGCGAGACCGGTGAACCCGCCGCTAAGGCTGGAGAGAAAATCACGTCGCTGGGTGGGATGCGGGTTCATGGTAATGAGGGCTGAAGCGCACTGCAGTTGCGGAGCTTGGTTGGTTCCTGGTTATTCGGATATTGCTGTCACGAGGTTGTAAATCATCGCCTGTGGGCTTGTCACGGCGGTTACGGGGATGGGCTGTCCGACGACGTGGAAATACATGGTGAGGTTGCGCCTCTTGGCGGCGACGTGGACGCGACCGTCGGCGGTGAGTTTCATTTGGATGTCGTTGGCTGCCTTCGCGATGCCGAAAGCCGCCACTCGTTCTCTATCGGCGAGGTGACCACAGCCGTCGAAGGTTGGAGCGGTGGCGAAAACCGACTCCGGAGCGGTGAGGATGTCCCAGGCGGTGTTGCGATGTTGGAGCATCACGGTTTGGCCAGGTTTGCTCATGTTTCCATACAGCCAGCTTCCAGCGCCGAAGTCCCAAAGCAGCGGAAGCTTGGCGAGATTGAAATGCGCATCGACGGCGAGTTCGCGCTCGCTCCCGGCTTGTTGGGTGATTTTTATCCAGGACTTGGTATTCACGTATTCGAGCTGCACAGAGCCTAGCTTCAGCGTTACGTTGAAGGGACCACGCTTCATGACTTTGACGGCACCGGGCTGAAGCGTGGTGCGGATGCCATCAGCGCCGATGAACTCGTTTTCGCCGAACGCAATAGAAGTCAGCAGTGGCCTGCCATCGCGGCGAATGCGGTGACGAATGGCTGCGGAGGCTACGACGATCTCGTCGGCTGTCTCCGTGACAGACAAACCAGCACGCAGCGGCTGAGTAGGCTCCTTCCCGATCTCCACGCGATATGTCAGCATTTCACGAGGTCCCGGACTCGGTGAGAAATCGACATCGAGTCCGCGCACGCTGCCATCAGGCCACATTGACATGGCGGTGAACTGCGCGGGCACTTCTTTGCCATCAGCAGCGAGCAACCGAATCTTCTTCGCATCTGCGATCATGCCTTCGGCACTCTCCAGCGTGGCCGTCACCGGATACCCAAAGCGCCGCAAACCCGCCGTCTCGCTCACGGTGAACGTGATCGTTTGTGCCATGGCGGAGGTGGCGAAGGCGAAGAGGAAAACGATCAATCTTGACGGCATCATGGTTCAAAGGTGTTGCTGGATTCATGCAGCTCTTTCGGCAGCTCACCGCTCGGATCTGGGGATATAAAGTCAAAGGCGCTGCCTTCGCCCAGGCCCGCGAACACATTCTCTCGCACAACGATGTTCTTCGGCAGCAGCGGATACTCTTTGCGGGCGTAGATGCCAGCGGCGATGCGCTTGTCGCAGTGCTCGAAACGGTTGCGAGTAATGAGGATGTCATGCGTGCGACCATAGCCGCTGAGTTGGTCGGTCTCGCCGTAGGTTTCGAGGTCGGCAGCCATGAGGGAGATGGGCCAAGTGTAGTAGTCCTTCGGTTTTTTCAGCTCGCGGAAGGTGTTGCCGACGAGAACATGTCCGTCGCCTTGGAAACGGACGCCACCGGTGTTTTCGCGGCCCTGGCCGTCGAAGATGTTGTCCTGCACGAGCACCCGACGAGCGGTCCGCAGGCAGAGCACGCCCTGGCAGGCGAGGAAGCGATTTCCGCGCACGACGATGTCGGAGGCTTTGAGGGTGATGAGCTCGTTTTCACCATCGCAACGCTCGAAGGTGTTGCCCTGGATTAGCGAGCCGGAGGGGCGTGCCCGCATGGCGCTCCAGCCGATTTGCAGGACTTCGTAGCCATTCTGGTTGTCGAGATAGGGACGGTTGCTGAACTGATTGTTCAGGATGTGCAGCCGCTGCAAGCCCTCGCCCGGTAGTTCCGCCGCGCCGATCATTTGCCCAAGGTGCCGTAGCCCAGCGAAGGTCGAGTTCGCCACGGTGTTGTCCGCGCCAAAGTCGGTGGTCAAATACCACACCTTTTGTTTCGGCCAATCGGCGGCATCGGGTGAGTTGCAATCTTCGACCTTAATGCGGTTGACGATGCAGTGCTCCGCTGGTTGAGCACGACCATTCCCCAGCCGGAAGACGACCGCTCCATTCCCGGTCGGGATCACGGCTCGAAACTCCAAACCTGTGATGATCAAATGAGAGCCGTGAAAGGTCACGCCCGCCGCCCCGGAAAACACCACAGCGCCCTCCACCTCCGGCCGGATGAGAATCGGCGCAGCCTCCGTGCCTTCACCTTGAAAGGTGAATCGCGCATCTTTCCACGCCCCATCGGCGGCTAGCACGAGCTGGTCGCCGGGAGCGAGTTTGCCCGAGAGACGGCTCACTTCGCCTGCAGTGCGCACCACATGCGTTTTGCCGCGAAAGAGACCGCGCTTCGCAAGGTCTCCCGTTTCGAGTTTTTCCAAACGCGGGTCGATGGGGCGCTGCAAATCGAGTCGCAGATGGTTCACCATGCCGGAGGCGGCGACGATCTTCGCGAGATCATCGGCGGGCTTCGCGAGGGTAACCGCTGTGGCCGACGGCGATGTTTGCTGAGCTTGCGCAGCCAGCGGCGCGAGCAGCAGGGCGGTAAAGAGGGTGAGGGTGGGTTTCATGAATGGGTCAGCGATGACTTTCGCGAGTTAATCGACGGGTTTGGAGACGAGAAGCCGAAACGATTGCGTCACCGGCTTGGCCGTCTGCACGCGTGGCTCGATGCTGCGGCCCCATTGCCAAGCAGCGACGGTGATCTCGATAGGAAAACGCGTGCGCGGTGGCACGGGCGTGAGCATGAGTGCATCGCCCTCCATCTTCGCGGGGCCGGCGACGACAAAGAAGCGCACCTTCATGCCAGAGTCCGCCTTTGCGATGAGCGGAACGGTGCTCGTGCTCATGAGTTGATCCGCGATGGGCTCGAAGTGGATGCTTTGCGCCGCTCCTGCGCTGTTCGGCACGAGTTGGAGATAACCCGGCTGCACCACATCCCGGATGTCTGCCGTGCCGCGATGCCTCAGGGCCACGCAAACCGGCCCCTGCGGCCACGTCCGATCCAGCGCGATGCGAAAACGCCCCTTCTCCGCTGGTGCCACAGAGCCGCAGATCCATTCCACCTCCGGCGTGCCTGGAGCCATCGCCAGAGGTTCGCCCGCACCGACAAAACCCGCCGGAATCTGCGAGAGCAAGCCGCCACGGATGTCGAAGGTGATCCCGTCTTCGCCCGTGATCATCGGCACGGGCTTGGTGATGCCTTGGTAGAGCATCGCCACAGGTTTGCCCGCCGCATCAATGAAGGTGGGAAGCTGGCTCGCGGCCTTCCAGTTGATCGCCGCCATACGCTGTGCATCGCGGGCGAGCGCTTCATTCAGATACCACGGCTTCGTCTGCACCTTGGACTCCGCTGCTTCAGCATTCGGCAACGGCAGGCCAGCCTGGACACCTTCAGCGATGGCAACAGCACGCAGAGGCTTCCCCGGCTCCTCAGGCAGCCGAGCCTTTGCCACGGCGATGATGTAATCAGCAAAGTGCCGCGCCATCGCCTCCGTGCAGTCGAAGTGACCGCTGCCGCCTTCCACGAGCAGGCTCATCGGCCACGCAGGATACTTTTGGCTCTCACGCAGCAGCGTGTCATAAAAACTGAGATCCTGCCATGTAGTGCGGATGTCCTTCTTGTTTTGAAACCACTCCTGCGCCGTGCCCACCGCGACGAGTAGCGGCGTCTCGCGGTTTTTGCAAAGCGTGAGCGACGGCGTGTTCTTGATGCAAATACCCGCAATGCAGCGCTGCGGTGCCGCATTCAGCAGATGATACACCATGCGCAGATGCATCGACTCACCCATCGGCAGCCAAGGCACGCTAGCCACCTCGTCGTAGCCCGAGGTCGCCGCCATCCCGTCGAGTAACTGCTGCAAAAACGCGACGTGCCTCGCGGAATCATCGAGCGTCTTCACGCTCATGAACCTCGGCGAGCACCACACGATGCCCAGATCGCTCTTCTCACACGCCCCACGAATCGCCGGATGCCCCACGAGCCCGTGCTCGGTCACATTTTCACCGAGAATGAGCAAGCCGCGCAGTCGTCCGCACTTCTCTGGAATCCTCAAATAGGCCGTCGTCTTCACCACATCCCCCGCCGCATACTCCAGCGTGCCACGCTGCATGAACTGAAACACCTGGTTTTCTGGACTGTGTGCAATCGCAGTTGAAACAAGTAGAACCATCTGAAGGAAGGCGGCAACGATAAATAGTGGTTCCATGGGGGCAGTCGTCCGGTAGCAGTTCACCGCTCTTTGGCGGCACGGAGCAAGGATGTTGCGAGTTTGCGGTCCCAGGTATCCATGGGACTCACGCCGCCGTTCATGAAGAGATGGATGACGCGCTTCACTTTTGCCGGATGATGAATGCCGCCGTTGAGTTCTGGTTTGGCAAACGAGCCCGCTGCTTCACGGGCGAGCATTAGCGTGAGCGCGACGCCCGCGAATCCGCTGCTAATTCCAGCGAGAAAGTCACGCCGTCGGTGAAGTGGAGGTGTGTCCATGAGCTTCAGTGGTGGGGGCATTCAGCGAAGCACTTCGCCTTTCGTCGCGTCGGCAGGCACATCGAGTACCTGCATCTGGCACACGGTCTTGAAGCGCGCGTGGTCGGCGAACACCCAAACGACTTTCTTGTCGCGCGTAACCTCGAAGACCATCGGCTGCTTACCCTCGAAACCGTGGCCGAGGTAGTTGCCGATGACCGTGTTGCCATTGGGCAGACGATGGATGCCCATCGGGATGCGCAGCGGGTTGCCGGGGATTTCGCTCTCCGCAATCTGCCAGACGGTCTTCAAGTTTTCGTCGAGTTCGACGATGCCCGTCTTGTCCCAAAGACTGACGATGAGATGCCCATTCGGCAGTTTCACGACTTCGCCTGGGTGTCCGTCAAAGGCCACCTCGCGCAACTGCGCACCGTCGGCATCGAGTTCGACCACCTTCTTCTCATCCATCAGGCACACCCAGTAATGCCCATCGCTCGCGCGCCGCGCTCCGCGAAACTGGTGACTCACCACCTTGGGCGATGACTTCACTGGTATCTCCTTCACCACCTTGCCATCGCGACCCACGACCACGATGCGACCCGTGACGCACTCAGCCACGAGTACATTGCCATCGGGCAGAGGCTGGCAGGAATGCACCAACGCCTTCGCCGACGCTTGGTATTCCCACACCACCTTCTTATCCATCGTCACCTCCGCCGCTCCGGTAATCTGACTGAAGAGCACGTTACCATTTGGCAGCAACCAGCAATCCTGCGGCGTCTTCGCCGGAAACTCCCATTCGATCTCGCCCTTGGCCGAGAGAATCACCACGCGGTTGCCCTTGTAGTCGGTGCAGAGGACGCGGTGAGAAATGGGTGCGTCGGCTGCGCGGAGTATGGTGAGTGGTGCGAGCAGCAGGATGATGATGAGAGTGAGGATGTATTTCATGCGATGGTTTTCTTTTTCCGAGGAGACTTGCCCTTCTTTTGGGGCATTGCTTGGGACGCCATCCGTCCTTCCAGAAGCCGCTGCTCGCGGATGAGTTCGATGCGGAGTTCGTCTTCCGTGGGTAGCACCAGTTTGTAGCGCGTAGCGAAGAGTTGTTCGCTGCCGTGCAGCACGGAGAAGCGCACCATGGAGGCATCCTTCGCAGCGCAGAGGATGATGCCGACGGTGGGGTTGTCGCCAGGGCCGCGCTCCTGTTCGTCGAACATGCGCACATACATGTCCATCTGTCCGATGTCGCCATGCGTGAGTTCGTTGGGCTTGAGGTCAAAGATGACGAAGCACTTCAGCAGGTAATTGTAGAAGACGAGGTCGATGTAGAAATCCTTTGTGTCCGTGCTCACCCGCATCTGCCGGGCGACAAAGGCAAAGCCCTTGCCGAGCTCCAGCAGAAAGGCCTGCAAGTGATCGATCAAACCTTGCTCCAAGTCGGTCTCCAACAACCGCCCGGTCTCCTGTAATCCCAGGAACTCCAGCAGCACCGGGTCACGCACGAACTCGCACGGCGATGGTGGTAACTCCGCGATTTTCTCCTCCGCCTCCGCCCGCACGGCCTTGCGATCATTGCTGGAGAGCAGCCGCTCGTAGTAGAGTCGCCCGACTTGCCGATCCAGCGCACGCGAACTCCAGTTCTGCGCCACGGTCTCCTTCGCATACCACTCCCGCGCCGCCGTATCTTCGACGCGGAGCAGCGTGCGGTAGTGGGTCCAGCTCAATTCGTGACGCAGTGCGTCACAATTTGGGAACGCGAGGTAGAACAACCGCATGTAGCGCAGATTCGAGGCATCAAAGCCCTTCCCAAAATCAGCCGTTAGTTCCTCTGCCAGCCTCGGCAGCAACTTCGCGCCATACTCGGCACGAGCCGCGCCGCCTTGCTCAAACTCGACAATGTGTCGCCCCACGCCCCAGCACGTCCGCACCTGCGCCACATCCACCGCGCGCAAGATCGAGTTGCGGCTCTCGGTGATGAACGAACGCAGCTCGCGGAGAAGGCTGTCGAACCGACGCGGCACCGGCTGGAGGGCTTTGTTTTTGGCGGAGCGTTTGGGTTTCATTGCTCGGATAGTGGAAAGTCTTGGGACCGTTGCATCCTGTTAAAAGTGATCGATTCAAAACCAAGTGGCACCAGATGCAGACCGTTGAGGAGCGCGTGCGTGAGTCTCATGATTCATGGACTCAGTTCACAAAGAGAAACTCGTTGCTGTTGATGAGCACTCGGCAGAGCGCGGCGAGGCCGTTCTTCTGCGCATAGGCGGTGAAGCCGGGGAGTTCATCCGCCGTCGGTTCGCGCAGCAGGATGCGGCGCACGGCATCGGCGGGCGTGGTGATTTTTTTGCCCAGCTCGCTGCTGAAGTGCAGGACGAAGCTGTTGTTGTAGAGCGCGAGGGATTGCAGCGAGGATGCGGAGAAACTGCGGCTCGGGGCGAGCAGGCCGAGGTCTGGAAAGTCGAGCGTGTCCATGAAAGGGTCGGGCACGCCGCGCCAGACGAAGCGGTAGATGCTGCGACGATGCTTCGGCAGCGCAGCCCAGTCGTAGGCGGCGTAATCAAGCGTGGGCGTGAGCTGCACGGGCGGACCGGTGATGAATTGCCGCTCGCTGGGACCGCCGACGGTGAGGTCGAGTCTGTCCGCAGCGGCGAGGACGAAGTCGCGGTAGCTGTCGGCGTCGAGGCGAAGGCGATTCATGCGCCAGAGCAGGCGGTTGTCGCCGTCGAGCTTTGCTGCGTCGTCGCGGTGCTCGCTGCTCTGGCGATATGCGGCGCTGGTGACGATGATGCGATGCAGATGCTTCAAGGAGCCGCCGCTGTCGCGCAGTTCGCATGCGAGCCAGTCGAGCAGCTCGGGGTGCGAAGGCGTGCCGCCCATGCGCCCGAAATCGCTCGGCGTATCGCAGATGCCGCGACCGAAATGATAATGCCACACGCGGTTCGCGATGCTGCGCCAGGTGAGCGGGTTCTGGTCATCGGCAATCCAATCCGCGAGCGCGGCGCGGCGTTCGGACTCATCACCGACGTGCGCCTTGGTGAAACGCGCGGGTAGTGTCTTTACGGCGCTGAGCGCGCCACTGGCAATGGCATCGAGTGGCTTGTCGAAGTCACCACGCTTGAGCAGATGCACGACCTTGGGCTTGGCCACAGTGGTCGGCGTACCTTTGCTCACGGCCAGCAGCACATCGGCCTTTTTGCTTGCTGCATAGACGAGCGCTGGCGCGGGCAGCTTTTGTATTTCATCGGTCGCACGAAGACGCAGTGCATGAGCGGCGAGCGCGAGGCGCTGTGGCTCGCTGCGTTTCTCAGACGAAATGGCGAGCGCCTCGGCAGCTAGCAACGGCATCGCAGCAGCATGTGCAGCCGGTTCATCCGTGGCGGAGAGCTTGAAGCGACCGATGAGATGAGATTTTCCCGACAACTGCTTCAGCGAGATGGTGAGCTTTGCGCCGGGCTTCAATGTGAGCGGCTGCGCAAGTTCAAACACTGCATGATGTGATTGCCCGACCGCCGGATGAATGCCCCAGCCTGTGGCGGGATTGCCATCCATCGCCATCGACGACGTCCAGCCTTGTTGGTCGAAGTCTGCGGTGGCACGCGAGAACTTCAGCCTCACCGGTTGCGCCGCACCCGATTCAAAAAGCTGCGCCTCGATCTCGCTGAGCGTCAGATTGCCATTGTCCTGTCTGCCCGGGCCACTCATGGGCAATGATTTGTCGGCGAGCGTATTGAGTCGCAAAGCCGTCACCTTGTTGAGAGGCACGGCAGCTGTGATAACATAGGTGTCCTTGTCCGGCTTCGCGCCGCCGGAGATGATGACCTCGCCGCGGCGCGAAAGCATCGCACCCTCGGTGCTGATGAAGCTCTCGTATCCGAGCGTTGTCCATTTCACCGCCGGTCCCTGCTGCTTTTCCCAATCGGAGACGAGCGCCTCATTTTCCGCCGTGAGTAGCACGGCTTTGTCATGCGCCTCAGCCGCCGTGAGCAACGACTGCCAGCGCCTCCGCTGCTGCGCGAACTTCGTGTCTTCATCAAAAGGAATGTCGCCCTCGATGATGCCCGCGAAGACGGCCTGCAGCGCGTAGTAGTCCTCCTGCGTGATCGGATCGAACTTGTGCGCATGGCAGCGCGCGCAGTTCGCCGTGGTGCTGGTGAAGGCCGCCATCGTCTGCGTCACCAAGTCATCGCGGTCGAGGTAATCGAAGTTCGTCGGTGCTGTCTGATACGCGCTGTGATCAAAGACACCCGCGCCGAGAAATCCGAGCGCAGCGATGAGACGCGGTTCCTCGGGAAACAGACGGTCGGCAGCGAGTTGCTCGCGCACGAACCTCGGCCATGGCTTGTCGTTGTTCAGCGACTCAATGACATAGTCGCGATACCGCCACGCATGGTTGCGCGGTAGATCGTGCCCACACCCATGCGTCTCCGCAAAGTGAATCGTATCCAACCAATGCCGCGCCCAGCGCTCGCCATGGTGCGGAGAAGCGAGCAGACGCTCCACCAGATGCTCGTAGGCCTGAGGATTGCTGTCCTTTTCGAACACCTCCACCTCGGCCAGCGACGGCGGCAAGCCATGCAGATCGAACGTCACGCGCCGGATAAGCGTGCGGCGATCCGCTCCCGGCGAAGGTGTCAGCTTCCGCTCCGCGAGTCGTGCGCGAATAAATCGGTCCACCGGGTGCTCGACCTTCGCGCCCGCGATGACTGGCAACGCAGGTTTCACCAGCGGCTTCAATGACCACCAGTCCGTGGCGCTGGGCCGAGTCTTCATGAGCACGCGCGGATCGGATGCTCCACGCTTCACCCATTCCTCCAACAGCGCGATCTCCGCCGACGGCAGCTTTTCCTTCGGCGGCATCTGATGCTCCTCATCAGACCAGCGCACCATCTTGATGAGCAAGCTCTCCTTCGGCTTTCCCACGACGACAGCCGGCCCTGAGTCGCCGCCTTCCTCCCAACCCGATTTCGAATCGAGCGTCAGCCCGGCTTTCATCTTCTTCTCATGCGAATGACACTCGTAGCATCGCTGCTTCAGCAACGGCTCGATCTTGGAAGTGAAAAACTCATCCGCGTTCGCCAAGGATGCCGCGAAAAGGATTGCAAGGGTCAGAGTTCGTTTCACGTCCGCAGCCTCCTTTCGATTTCGCCCGCTGCTTTCATCACCTCGCCAGCCACGGATGCGAACGTGCTCTTCGGCATCCGCCCAGCGATGCCTGAAACCCAAAGCGTCGCCACGAGCACATTGAGCCGATCGCGCACCGGTGCCGCCACGCAATGAATGCCCTCATCCGCCTCGCCCCAGTCCGTCGCGTAACCTTGTTTTGTCACGCGCTTACATTCCGCCCGCAGCGTCGCCTTGTCCGTAATCGTGCGCGCCGTGCAGCGCGTCAGCTTGATGCGGTTGATCGTGCGCTCGCACTCCTTCAGATGACGAAACGCCAGCAGCACCTTCCCCGGCGCATTGTTGTGCAGAGGGAAGCGCAATCCGATGTTCACACCAATGCGCACCGCCTGCGTGCTCTCGATCTTCTCGATGATGATACCCTCGTCCCCAATCGGTATGCCGACCTGCACCGTCTCACCCACGGCATCGCGCAACATTCGCATCGTATCCAGTGAGCACTCAACCAGACTCGCATCCGCCACGCGCGGCTGCCCAAGGCGTAGCAGTTTGCCCGTCAGCCGGAAGCGCATCGTCGCATCCTCCCGCACGACATAATCCCGTGTGATGAGTGTCTGAATCAGCCGCGAAGTGGAGTTCTTCGGCCCGCCAATGACCGTGCTGATTTCTGTCAGTGTCATGCCCGCATGCTGCGCATCCAGCGCCTCCAAGACTGCAAGTCCACGATCCAGCGCTGGCGCTTCGACAGTCAGTTTAGAAAATGTTTTGGAATGATGTTGTGCCATATATGGAACTTGTTCCATGGACTTCGCTGAAGAAATACCCATGTGAGACAAGTTTCTTGCAGAAGCTTTCCAATTCCCTGGTGATCAGTGGCCTCTCTTGGATGTGAACGGCCAATAGCGCTAGTCGCAGGGCAATAAAGTTGGAAGCCTCGTCACCTTACGACATCAACACCTGAGCACGAAAAAATTACGCCAGCAATTCATCCACGACCTTTGCGCCCTGATTGTCGGTGAGCGATGCAGCAAGACCGTTGCGCTTATAGGTGAGCTTGCTGTGGTCGAGACCAAAGAGCCTCAGCAGCGTGGCGTGATAATCGAAGTGCTTCACCTCGTCGATGACGGCCTTGTGGCCGAATTCGTCGGTTTCGCCGTGAACACAGCCTTTCTTGAAGCCACCACCGGCGACCCACATGCTGAAGCCATAGGTGTTGTGATCGCGGCCCCACTTCTCGCGGCCTGCGTCGTTTTGCAGCACGGGTAAGCGGCCCATCTCGCCGCCCCAATGTACGACAGTGGTGTCGAGCAGACCGCGCTGTTTGAGATCGCTGATGAGCGCGGCACTAGGTTGATCGGTAGCCTCGCAATTTTTTGGCAACGCGGTGATGAGTGAACCGTGCTGATCCCACGACTGGCCTGCATTGAGCACCTGTACATAGCGCACACCGCGCTCGACGAGACGCCGCGCGATGATGCAGCGCGTGGCGTAGTCCTTCGTCGCGGGATTGTTCACGCCGTAGAGTTCTTTGATGTGCTCAGGCTCCTTCGAGATGTCGAGCGCCTCCTTCGCAGCGGTCTGCATCTTCGCGGCGAGTTCATAGCTGGAAATGCGCGCCTGGAGATCGAGTTCGCCGCGGTGCTGCGAGAGATGATCTTCATTGAAGGCCTTCAGCAACGCGAGCTGCCGTGCCTGCGGCGCACCAGCAAGTGAGGCGGGCGGATCGAGATTCAAAATACGCGGCTCGGTGGGCCGCACGAGCGTGCCTTGGAACAGCGACGGCAACCAGCCATTCGTGAAATGCTCGCCTTGGAAAGTCGGCAGGCCACCGGGATGCGAGAGCACCATGTAGGCGGGCAGTTCATCGGTCTCGCTGCCAAGACCATACGTCAGCCACGAGCCGAGCGCGGGGCGACCGGCGGTGATGCGTCCGCCGTTCATCGCGTAGAGCCCTTGCGCGTGATTGCTCACGCCGGAGGTCATCGAGCGGATCAGCGTGATCTCATCGACCACCTTGCTCAAGTTTGGTAGTAGCTCACTGATTTCCATGCCGCACTGGCCCTGTTTTTCGAACTTCCATGGCGAGCCAAAACACTTTGCCGATGCCTGCGCGAGGTTGTCGTATTTGATGTCGCCAGGGAATTTTTTGCCATCGTATTTCGTCAGCATCGGCTTTGGATCGAAGAGGTCCATCTGCGACGGCCCGCCCATCATGAAGAGCGAGATCATCGCCTTCGCCCGCGGCTCAAAGTGCGGCTTCTTCGGCGTCAGATCGTAGCGGATCTCGCCAAAGCTCTCCGGCTTCACAGGCGCGGCAAGCAGGCCATCGCGCTCTAGCAATGAGGCAAGCGCCACGGTGCCAAGACCGAAGCCGTTGGTGTGAAGGAAATGACGACGTGAGCAGAGTTGGGGGCGGTTCATTCGACGTAGAGAAAACGGTTCGAGCTGCAAAGGATCTGGCACAGGCTGGCCATGGCTTCTTGCGTTGGATTTGGGACGACACCTTTCGCGTGCTGGATGTCGTGATGGTATTGCGTGAGCGCCTTGGTTTGCTCGTCGAGGTAGCTGAGGCACTTCGTGATGTCGGCATCGGTGGCGGGCTTGCTGTAGAGCAGGTTCCAAACGCGCTGGAGTTGCCTGGCGCGGTCGTTCGGGGCCTCGGCGGTGACGCGATCCGCAAGACGACGGGAGCTGTCCAGCACGAAGGTGTCGTTCATGAGCAGGAGCGACTGCGGGGCGACGGTGGTCTGGCTGCGCATCTCGCAGTTCGGGCTCATGGTGGGTGCATCGAAAGTATCGAGCACGGTGACGGGCTTGCTGCGGCGTACCTGCACATAAATCGAGCGGCGAAAATCATCCGCACCGGCAGGATCGACCTTGTGCGTGGTGATGGTGCCTTTGTCGATGCCAGTGATTACACGACCCTGCGGATCACGGCCGATGCCGCTGGGCGGGCCGTAGCTGGCCTGCACGAGCGTGCCGGTGGTGGCAAGCATGGAATCGCGCAGCGTCTCGGCATCGAGGCGGCGCATTTTGAAACGGGCATAAAATCGGTTTTCGGGATCGGCACGCAACGATGCATCATTCACGGATGACTGACGGTAGGCGCTGCTGAGCATGATGAGGCGATGCAGCGATTTCAGTTTCCAGCCGCTTTTCACGAACTCATCGGCGAGGTGGTCGAGCAGCTCAGGATGCGTGGGCAGCTCGCCTTGGTGGCCAAAATCGCCGGGCGTGTTCACTATGCCTCGGCCCATGTGGTTTAACCAAAAGCGGTTTACCAAAACTCGCGCGACAAGCGGATGTTTGCTACTCGTGAGCCACTGCGCATACGCGAGACGACGACCGCTTGAGCCGCTGCTCACCAGCACGGGCTTGAAGGGCTCGATCTGTGGACTGGCGAGAATGCCCAGCTCGCCGGGTTGCACGACCTGCTTTGGCTGATCGTGATCGCCACGGTTGAAGAGCTTCGACACTGGCATCTGGCCTTTCACTTCGATGAGGGCCATCACAAAACCTTCCGCCGGCTTCGTGGCGCGGAGCTTCGTGGCCTCGGCCATCTTTGCATCGACGATGTCCTGCTTTTTCTTGTCGTAGAGATCCAGCGAGTAGGTAGCGAGCGCGGAAGGATATTTTTTGATGAGCGCCTTCTGCTCTGGCGTCTGCTTGGCCACCGGCGTGTCGCGAGCAACGCGGAACGCGGCCTGCTCGGCCTCCGGCACCTTCTTGATTTCGACCTCGAAGATCTCATCGAGGAACTTCTTCGACATCGCGCGGGCCTCAACTTCGATCTCCTTGGCTTTTGCCTCGATCTCGGCGGCTTTAGTGCGCTCTTGCGGTGTGTAAAGCGAGTAGAGGCGGCTGTTGGGCGCACGCCATGCCTCCCAATGATACGCCGGATCAAACACGGCCCGCAGGCGATAATAGTCGGCCTGCGTGATTGGGTCGTAGCGATGATCGTGACACTGCGCACACGCCACGGTCATGCCCATGAGTGAGGAGGTCGTGATCTTGATCTGCTCGGCGATGACTTGGTTTTTCGCGAGCTTGGCATCATCCACCGTGTCGCCCGTGCCATCCGGTGCCATGCGCAGAAACGCGGTGGCAATGAGTTGGTCGGTTCGCTTCGGATCAAGCACTGCCTGCTGGTAGTCGCCATGCGTTGCGCTGGCGAGTTCATCCCCCGCGATCTGCTCCTGGATGAACTGATCCCACGGCTTGTCCTCGTTCATCGAGCGAATCACATAGTCGCGATAGCGCCACGCATGAGGGCGGACGCTATCTGCCTCGGTGTAACCATTCGAGTCCGCATAGCCCACGACATCCAGCCAATGCCGCGCCCAGCGCTCACCGTAGTTTTTTGAGGCCAGCAAACGCTCCACCAGTTGCTCGTATGCCAGCGGCGATTTGTCGGCGACAAAGGCATCCACTTCCTCGGGTGTCGGCAGCAGGCCGGTCAAATCAAGCGTCACACGCCGGATCAAGGTCCGCCGATCGGCCTCAGGAGCAAAATCGAGCCCCTTCTCACGCATCGAGTGCAGCAGAAACGCATCCATCGGCGTGCGCACTTTTTTGAAATCGACATCCGACGGCACTGTGGGCCGTTTGATCGACTGGAAGGCCCAATACTCGCGATCATCATCTGAAATCATCGGCCCCGGTGCCAGCACGAGCGGTTCCGCTTTCGCAGTCTTCGCTCCCTGAGCGATCCATTTTTCAAGAATCGCCAGTTCGGCCTCAGACACCTTCTTGCCCTTCTCGGGCATCTCGCCACTGCGGATCATCTCGATGAGCTTGCTCTTCGCCGGATCACCCGCGACCACGACCTTGTCCATGAAGCGCCGCAGTCGCAGATCCAGCTTGCCCTTCGGCTTCTCTTCCTCGCCATGACAATGTGTGCAGTGCGCTTTCACGATGGGCCGCACGTCTTTTTCAAACGTGAGCATGGCATCAGCACCGCGGGTAGTCACAGCGAGGGAACAAAGGAAAACAGTAGGTGTCAGCTTCATTAGGGGCTCACAACTACGGGCGTAGCATGGGCTTTCTAGCCCGTGCTCTGAAAGGGGCATCACAGGCTAGACGGCCCATGCTACTCCACCGCAACTTTGATCACGACCTTGAGCACCTGCTCAGGCTTCTCCCACTCGATGCATGGCGCATGGGCATCCTGCGGATACAAGATGGCGAAATGACCACCGCTCATGTGCAGAGGCGTCACATCAGGAATCAGTTTCCACAGCGCAGCTTCTTTGGCTTCGTCATAAGCCAAGGTCTCTTCCTTCATCGCGGTGAGCGGTGCCCAAAGGATGGTTTCGCGACCGCAGTAGATGAACTGCACGTCGATGTATTTTCGATGCGCTTCAAACTTGGCCTTTTCCATCGGCTTCGTCTCGTAGGTCTGCACTAGAGCGAAACAATGATCACCATCGATGTCGTGACGCCCCAGCTCCTGTGTGCCATCAAACTTGCGCAGCCATGCGAAGGTTTTCGCAAAGCGTGAGTTCAGCGTTTCGTATCGGGCGGCGTTGTCGAGAGTGTCGAGGATCATGAGTTTAGACTTAACGGTGTTCGATCACATCTTTGGCCTCGAAGCGAACTTTGGGCAGGCCAGCATAACGGTCATCGGAGCTGCGATAGCCGACGGGGCAAAGCACAGCAGTGGTGAGTCCGTCTTTTTCGAGTCCTAATATCTCGTCGAATTTGGCGGTGACAAAGCCTTCCATAGGGCAGGTGTCGAGGCCGAGCTGTGAGGCAGCAAACATGAACTGACCGAGCGCGATGTAGCTCTGCAATTTGGCCCACTGCTCCAGACCACCTTTGGCTTCTAGGCCGAGTCGAAAGCCGAGCACCATGTCGCGAAAGCTGTGCAGGCTGTCAGCCGAGCCACCGCGCACCTCGACCATGCGAGCAATGTTTGCATCAACATAGTCGACGCTGAGTGCTTTGGGGACGGTCATCACGACGAGGTGCGAGCAGTCGGCGACTTGGTGCTGGTTCCAGGCATTGGGCACGAGTTTCTCACGCAGTTCCTGGTCCTGAATGATGATGAACTTCCACGGCTGAAGACCAAAGCTTGATGGGGTCAGTATCAGCGACTGCTCAAGCTGTGCCCAAATGTCAGCCGGGATTTTTTTAGCTGGATCAAAGACTTTGCAGGCATAGCGCCAGTTGAGTGCTGAGAGAATATCAGTCATAGGAATGGAGTCGCAGTTCTTCGCGCAGAGAGTTGTTTCGTCAACACACAGCTTTGTGTCTTGCCATTCACGCGCGTATCCGCTGGTATGCGGCTACCATGAAAATCACTTTCTGCGGAGCTGCCGGAACGACCACAGGTTCGAAACACCTCATCGAGGTCAATAACGCGCGCATCCTGCTGGACTGCGGCTTGTATCAAGGCCGCCGCACCGAGGCGATGGAGCGGAATCGTGACTTCCCTTTTGATCCGGCGAAGATCGACTGCGTGGTGCTCTCTCATGCGCACATCGATCATGCCGGAAACTTGCCGCATCTGTGCAAGCGCGGCTTTACGGGGAACATTTTTTCCACACCAGCGACACGCGATTTATGCAGCATCATGCTGCCGGATGCGGCGCATATTCATGAAAGCGACATCGCGTGGCTAAACAAACATCGCAAGCGTGATGGACAGACTGAGTTAGAGCCGAGTTATCGACAAGTCGATGCGGAGAAGTGCCTGCGCCAATTCGTGACGTTGGGCTATGAGCGGCACATGCACATAGCAGAAGGAGTGCGGCTAACATTCATTGATGCGGGCCATGTGCTCGGCTCGGCGCAGGTTATTTTGGACATTGATGACAAGGCGACGAAGAGGCAATCGCGCCTGCTTTTTAGCGGCGACATTGGCCGACCGAACAATGATCTGCTGAATGATCCCGCGCCGAGTGAGAAGGTGGATTACGTCATCATGGAGAGCACTTATGGCGGCAGGAAACACGACCTGGAAGCGCAGACTTCAGAGCACATTTGCCGAATCATCCGTGAGGTGCAGCAACGGCGTGCGCACCTCATCATTCCGGCATTTGCGGTGGAGCGCACGCAGCAACTCCTCTACACGCTGGATAAGCTGCGCCATGAGAACTGCTTTGGGCCCATCCCGACTTACGTGGACAGCCCATTGGCGGTGAAGGCGACTGAGATTTTCCGGCTGCATGTGGATGAACTGAAGCCGGAGGTCGGCAAGGCACTCTTCATGCGCAATGATCCCTTTGGCTTCGAGGGGCTGCACCTCGTCCACAGTGTCGATGAGTCAAAGTCGCTCAATAAAATCAAGGGAGCTGCCATCATCATCTCCGCCTCTGGGATGGCGGAGAGTGGGCGCATCCTGCATCACCTGCGGAACAATGTGGGCAACCCAAACAACATCCTTCTCTTTGTCGGCTACTGCGCTGAGAACACGCTGGGCTGGAAGCTGCGCAGTGGTCATAAGCACGTGAACATCCTCGGTGAAGAGTTTGCTGTGCGGGCAGAGATCGAGACGCTCGATTCCTTTTCTGGTCATGCCGACCATGATGAATTGCTCGACTGGTTTGACCGCGTGGGTGGCGCCAAAAAGCGCGTCTTCCTGGTTCACGGCGAGCCTGAGCGGTCCGAAAAGCTGTGTGCAGCGCTGGCGGAGAAACATCCGACGAGCCAAGTCGAAGTGGCTAAGCTGATGCAGACGGTGGAGCTGTGAACTAGCTTACTGCTCAACAGCAGCTTTACTGTTCTGGTAGTAGGCGCTGCGAACAGCCAAATAGGGATCGACGGCGTCGGAGCGAGCATCGTCATACTTTTTGAGCTGCTCGGGTAACTGCCGGAAGGTGTTCGCAGCTTGCGGTATCCATGCGTATTTTCTGGCATCGCTTTTCATGGCAAAGCCCCAGTTGATTGGGTTTAACGCATAATCACCAGCGAGTCCCACGGTTTCCCGAACGGAGCTGGGGCCGAGCACCGGAAGCACAATATATGGGCCATGGCCGATTCCCCAGGTGGCTAGAGTTTGTCCAGCGTCCTCAGCAGGCACATCTGCCAGTGATGGGATGCGGTCCGACTGCTTGATGAGTCCACCAAAGCCTGCAATGGTATTCACGCCGAACTTCTGCACTTCTTTTCCTGCGCGACCGAACTTGCCCTGCAGGCCACTGTTCACAAAGCGGACAGGAAATTTGATGTTATCAAAGACGTTGTCGATTCCGTGACGCACTGGTTCGGGTGTGATGGTCTCGTAGCCTTTGGAAATCGGGCGGAGGACGAATTTGTAGAGGCCGTCATTGAGGCTGAAGGTGGCACGGTTCAGCCCCTCAAGCGGATCGGACGCCTCGACCACATCATAGTCATCACGCGCATCGGTGCCGACCACCGAGGGCTTTGAGGCAGCAGTTGATGTTTTTGTTTTCGTGGTGGCGCACTGACTCAGCAGCACGACGGCGGCTGGTATGAGCAAGCGGAGGAGGTGGTGGTGTGCAGGTCTCATTGAGGGCGGGCGACGGATTGTTCGAGTGAGCTAATGACGGCAGGAGCGCCGGCTTTTTTAAACTGAGCATCTAACTGGCTACGGTAATTGGCGATCATGCTGACACCCTCGATCACGACATCGGCGATACGCCAGCCGCCTTCTTGCTCCATGCGATAGGTGACGCTGTAGTGACTGCCTTTATAGACAAGCGTGGTAGGTACATCCACACGCCCAGCGGCGTGGGCGACTGCGGTTTTGTACGTGATGACAGGTCGCTCACCAGGGGTGAATTTGTTGCTGTAAGTGCGGATCACAAGCGTGGTGAAGAGCTGGGTGGCCTTCCTCTGTTGATCTGAGGTGAACTGCCGCCAGCCGGGGCCGATAGCGCGGCGGGTCATGGTTTCAAAGCTGACATGTCGTTGTAAAACGGGTCGCAATTTGTCTGCCAAAGCACGACGATCGGCGACTCTATCTGCCACCGCCAGCACTTCATCCACTGCACCATGTAAGCGCTGCTGGGCTTCCAATGCCGAGGCACTGGCCTGCCTTACCAGCATGGGCAAGAGTAAGATCAGAGCAAGAAGGGGACGGCGATTCATGGCTGAGGTGTTGGGGATACTGGGGTAATCTCTTTGTCAACGCTTCCGAATGCCATCTTCCCGATCAAGCCCTCTAGGTCAACCGCTGACTCAGTCATCGTGATGCGCGTACCAGGGGCCAAATAGGTCTCGTCTGCACCGGGCGCGAGCGAGATGAATTTGTCACCGATCAAGCCAGTGGTCTTAATCGAGGCCATGGAGTCTGTCGGCAGATGCAGACCCGACATAACGCGCAGAGTCACGATGGCGCTGTAGTCCGTGGGCTCGACTCGGATGCCCTCGACACGGCCCACGGGCACACCTGCGACGACGACATTACTGCCAGTGTTCAGCCCGCTGGTATTCGTGAATCGCGCTTCGAGCATGTAGGTGTCACCGCCGAGCAATGAACCCGCACCGAGCTTCAAGGTGAGGTAGGCGACAGCGGTGAGACCGAGGACGACAAAGACACCGACGAGGAGTTCCAGCTTGGTCTGTTTCATGAGGTTTGTGATCAGTCTTCGGAGTGGATGTCAGCGCCACTGCGGAGAGCGGCAAGAGTTGTACCCAGAGCAGCGGCACTGTCACGGAAACTTGTCACCACATGATCCTTAGAAGCGATAAACTCCGCCGGTGTGCCCTGGAAATGCATGACGCCTTGATCCAGCAGCGCCACGCGGTCACTAGCCACCAGTGCCTCAGTGACATCATGGGTGACGATCACCGCCGTGAAGCCAAACTGCCGCTGATACTTGGAGATCATCATAAACACCGCATTTCGCCTCAGTGGGTCGAGTCCTGCGGTGGGTTCATCAAACAGCACCAGCTCAGGTTGTGTGACGATAGCCCGAGCTAAAGCCAGCCGCTTTTGCATCCCGCCTGAAAGCTGGCTCGGGTAGCGCTCTGCGTGCTGATCCAGCTCGATCAGGCGCAGCGCTTCGAGACTGCGCTTGCGGATCTCGCTGTCGGAAAGATTTGTCGTCTGCTCCAGCGGTAGGCCAACATTTTCCAGTGCTGTCAGCGAATCAAAGAGCGCGTTGCTTTGAAATAAAAACCCACAACGTCGACGAAACTCCGCGCGTGCCTGCGGCGTGTCAGCATCTAGCGGATGGCCATCAAAACGAATGCTACCTGCATCAGGCCGCTCGATGCCAGCGAGGCATTTGAGGAAGACCGATTTACCCGTGCCACTACGACCCAGCACCGTGACCACACTGCCGCGCACCACTTCCAGATCCACGCCAGCAAGCACGACGTTTTCACCGAAGCGTTTATGCACGCCCTGAACCTGGAGCAGCGGAGTCTGGAGATCATCAGGCATTACACGAGGAAGGAGGTGATCACGTAATCTGCCGTCAGCACCAGGATGCTGGACTGCACCACGGCGCGTGTCGTTGAGGCACTGACGCCGCGCGCACCTGATGCCCCGCGATTGCGATGCGAGTTAAAACCATGATAGCAACACAGGGCGACTGTCAGCAGACCAAAGGTGGCCGCTTTAATGAAACACTCACGCACATCTGCGGAGCCGACTGCCCTTTCCACCGCCGACCAATAAACGCCGGGCTGTAATCCAAGCAGAAGTGAGCCAGATAAACTACCGCCCCAGAGTCCAACGGTAACAAACAGTGCTGTCTGCATCGGATAGATCAGCAAAGACGCCAGCAGCCGTGGAGTCACCAGATAGCCGAGACTATTCACACCCATCGTATCCAGCGCCGCGATCTGCTCCGAGTTCCGCTGAATCCCCAACTCCGCAGCGAGGGCCGAGCCTGCCTGACCGACGAGCATGAGCGCCGCTAAAACCGGCCCGAGCTCGCGCACCAGACTGAGTGAAACCAGCGCACCGAGCAGACTTTCCGAACCAAAACGACTCAGCACATAATAGCCCTGCAAGCCGAGCACCAGTCCCGTAAACATCCCCACAATCACGATCACAGGCAGGCAGCGCACCCCCTGCTCAAAGGCCGCCCGAATGACACGCCGCATCAGTCGGCGTGATCCTAGCACCGCCTGAAACGACCGCGCCGTGAACACAGTAAAATCACCCAATCCGTGGACGATAGAGAGTGTGTGGCTTCCGATGGCGTGCAGCATAGGTGAAAACGAAATGGGTTTAATGCAGAACCTAGCATCATACAATGCCACAATTGAACCTGGGTAGAGGGCTCAGATTTGTTGGTTGAGAGTCTGAATCGAATGAAAATCTTTCTCATCCTCATCGCCTTCAGTCTGCTATTAAGTGCGCGAGACATTCATGTCGGCAAAGATGCAGCCTCGATCCACGCAAGGAACAAAGCGGCGCAGCCCGGCGACACGGTCCATTTGGAGCCTAAGATCTATCGTGACTGCGCGGGCTTCTACGACAAGAAAGGCGAGCCGGAAAAACCGATCACACTTGATGGACACAGGGCGACATCGGAAGGCCGTGACTCGATTGATGTAACGTAATGGCGTGAAGTCTCATGGGGTTTTCAAGAACGGGAAGCTGCTGCCACGGCTGGATGCTGCCATTACAGCCTGCTGGTTCTTCCTCTTCAATGGCAAGATGCATCTCATGAACTGGACCTTGAAAGGTAAGAGCGCGCCTTTCAAGAAGCCGGAAGAACTCCAGCTAAACGAGCCACTCGCTCCTCTCACTCTGACCGTGCGCCCGCCGTGGTTGTCCTTGAGATTTGAGCTCACACGCTCGGCGCTGCTGCGTGCCTTGTAATGGCGGACGCTTTCCAGCGTAAGATTTGGCGCAAATGAGTCATGCTCGTGAATGCCATCTATCACAAGAACTCCACCATGCCGTCATGACCATGCAGCACCTCGGTGGGGCAGTCGATCTCGTGTAGGATCTGCTTCGTCAGACTGAGCTTGTTGTCGAGGAAGGCGTCGTCATGCGCGGGGTCGTGGTGGATGACGATCCATTTTTTGACTCCAGCAAGTTTGGCCAGCACGCAAGCATTAGCGAGGTTCGAGTGTCCCCAACCGATTTTTTTGCTGTATTCGGGAGCAAGATATTGCGCCTCATGCAGCATGACGTCGACACCGCTGAGGAACTCTACCATCGGGTCCTGCGGGGTGACAAGTTCACTATCCCTCTCGATAGCTTGCGGTGGTCCTAGGTAGCCCTGAAGGAACTCGTTATCCGGCACATAGGCAATCTTGCGGCCCTCATGCTCGATCTTGAACGCGACCGTGGCTCCAGGGTGATGGGTGAACTCACGGGTGATTTTGATGTCGCCGATGAGGATGGGTTCGTCGTCGAGAAAGCGGAAGTTGAGCTTGGCGCGTAAGTCCTCGCGTTGGATAGGAAAGTAATCGCGATCCAACTGGCCGCTGAGCAGCGCCTCGTGGTTCTTTCCGAAACCGCGCTCACCATAAATGGTAATCTCGTATCCTGGAATGTAGACGGGTGTGAAAAAGGGGAAGCCCTGGATGTGATCCCAGTGCGTGTGGGAGATGAAGAGATGCAGGTGGCGCGGCCCGCCAGCAAGAAGGGTAGAGGCGAGTTCGCGAATGCCTGAGCCTGCATCAAAAACGAGATGATCATCCCCGCTGGCATACTCCATGCAGGAGGTGTTCCCGCCATGCCTTAGGTAGCGGGCACCCGACACAGGAATGGAGCCGCGCGTGCCCCATAGAATAATGCGGGCACGATTGACTTCCATCGTGGGTGAATACATCGGCTCAGCAGCTTTTGGGACTGCTGTTTTATGCGAAGCAATGTCGTTGAATCGATGGAAGCAATGGTCCACTTTCTCCGCGAGTGTGTCGTGGTCGAAGGGCTTGATGATCACGTCGGCGATGCCGAGTTCCTTCACATGCTTCATCTCGGTGCTGAAGTCCTTTGCGGTGCAAATAATGACAGGGAGATCGACGGTTTCCGGGCTGTCACGCAACCGCTTGAGCACCTCCATGCCATTCAAGCGTGGCATCATCAGGTCCAAAATGACCAGGTCTGGCTTGTTTGCAGCGATCAGCGCTAAACAAGCCTCCCCATCGGTGGCCACCTCCACCTCATAGCCCCGCGCCTGCAACACATGAGTGATCCGCAGCGAGATGGCTCGGACATCTTCGGCAACTAGAATGCGGGGTTTGATTTTCGATTCCGTCATGAAAGCAAATTAGAGATGCTTTTGAAACTCCTCAAGCGCCGTGCTCAGCCGTGACACCTCTTTGATGACTGTAGTCAGGAGCGCGCGCGCCTTCCTCAGGCTGCCAGCACGCGTGCTGTGCGTGAGGGCAGACACGGCCAGAAATGCAGGCGCGGCAGAATAATTTCCCACCATGCCTTTGAGCGAATGGGCCGCATGATAGAGCGCCTCAGCATCTCGCTCGCTGAAGGCTTCTTGTGCATCTGTGAGGAATTTTTTCGAGTCTTCAAAGAACACGGCGACAAGCTCCCGCATGAGTTCGATATCCCCAATAGAGGCTCTAAATGCCTTTGCATCAAAGGGCGCTGCGGCAGCGGCTTTCGAGTCCTGCGAGGCTGGTGCGTCGGGTGAAACCGCATCCCGCAGTGGATTCAGGTCGGCATACTTTTCGACGATGGCATAAAGGTGGGCTGAATGCACTGGCTTGGAAATGTAGTCGTCCATGCCCGAGGCGATGCATTGCTCGCGGTCGCCCTTCATGGCATTCGCAGTCATGGCGATGATGGGCACGTGATTGCCAGTCGCGACCTCACGCTGACGGATGACGGCCGTGGCCTCGTAGCCGTTCATTGCGGGCATCTGGATGTCCATGAGGATGGCGTCGAAACTAGTCTTGGCCAGGATCTCCACCGCTTCGCGCCCGTTAGTAGCCAGAGTCACGTTATGACCGCGATCTTCTAGAAGTTTGATCGCCACCATTTGATTCACCCGGCCATCCTCCACGAGTAGCAGCCTCATCTTTCCAGGATTTACGGGCTTCAGTGCATCCTTTGAAATGACAGACTTATCTTCACCCGTCGCGATGCCCATCGCTCGGGTGATGGCATCAAAGAGATCTGACTGCTTCACTGGTTTTGAGAGGAAGCGCTCGATGCCGTCAATCGCGGCACCTGAACTTTCTGCAAAGCGGCTGCCAGACGAGAGGATCAAAATCTTCGGAGCCAGCGCGCCGAGCCGATTATGCGCATGGCGAGAGACCTCGATGCCGTCCATCTCTGGCATCATGTATTCGAGCAGCATGAGCCGGAAGGCTGTGCCAGCCGCCTGAGCTGCTTCGAGAATATGTAAAGCCTCAGGACCGCTGGTGGCGAGAACAGGCTTCATCCCCCAATTCCTGAGCACCTGCTCCATGATCATGCGGTTGGTCGCGTTATCATCCACGATGAGCACGGGCAGCTCATGCAGTGTCTCCGGCATCAGGCGTGCTTCAGCAGGCCGCTCGGAGCCGAGATCAAACAAGGCCGTGAAGTGAAACACACTGCCCGTGCCAGGCTCGCTCTCGAGCCAGAGACGGCCCTTCATGAGTTCAGCGAGTTGCCGTGAAATAGTCAAACCAAGCCCAGTTCCACCAAAGCGGCGCGTGGTGGAACCCTCCGCCTGGGTAAAGGATTCAAACACGTCCTCATGTCTGTCTCTAGCGATGCCGATTCCCGTGTCTCTCACCAGCACATGCAGCGACACTTGATCCTTCGTGAGTGACTCCGCCTCGATCTCCACCACGATCTCTCCTTGCTGCGTAAACTTGATCGCATTGCCCACCAGATTAATGATGATCTGGCGCAGGCGGCTGACATCTCCGACAAGGTAATCTGGCACGTTTGCGCGGACCATGTAGGCCAGCTCGATACCCTTTTCCGCCGAGCGTACTGCCAGCGTTTGTAGCGTGTCCCCAATAGCATCCCGAAGATCAAACTCGTGCTTTTCCAGCTCCATCTTACCAGCCTCGATCTTGGAGAAATCAAGAATGTCGTTGAGCACCTTCATCAGCGAATCTGCCGACTGTCTGACAAGGCTGAGATAACCCCGCTGATCGGCGGTCATATCCGTATTAAGCAGAAGCTCAGTCATGCCGATCACACCATTCATCGGCGTGCGTATCTCATGACTCATGTTCGCCAGGAATGAACTCTTCGTCCGGTTCGCCGCTTCAGCCGCTTTTCGTGCATGAGTCAGCGCCTCCTCAGTCTCCTTCTGCCGGGTGATGTCCTTTGAGACCCCGCAGGTCCCGATGATGGTGCCGTCAGTATCACGCAGCGGAATCTTGTCCACCAGCGCCCAACCCGTCCTGCCATCGAGTAACAGTTTCTTCTCCTCCTTGCCTCTCACTGGCTGGCCACTCTGCATCACGTCCCACTCATCATCCATCGATGCCCGGGCCAGATGTGGCTCAAAGAAATCGAAGTCCGTTTTGCCGACAACATCAGCCGGATCTTTTGCCCCTAGATACTCTGCCTCGGAGCGGCTCACGAGTATGAAGGCACCGTTCTTGTCTTTGAAATAAATCCGGTCTGGAATGTAATCGAGCAGACAGCACAGCAATTTGTAGTGCGCCTCAAAATTGCGCAGCTCAGGCGCGGACAAAGTTTCCTTCACCGGATCAGATTCTTGTGTTTCGGCTTTCGACATCGTGGCTGGGTTAGAAAAATCTGTATGGTTCATCTAATCGCAAATAGGGGGTGCCAGCCACAAAAATTTCAGCGCCCACATTACGAAATGATTTAAACCGTCGCTTTCGTTTTCCATCTTCTATTTTCACCCCGACCATGCCCCTCACTCATCACCGTCAACAACTCCGCGCCCTGGCTAATCCCGAGCGCGCGGCAGTGTCTCAAAGATACTTCAAAACGGGTCCGGGCCAGTACGGTGAGGGGGATAATTTCCTCGGACTGAGCCTGCCACAGATCCGCGCTCTGGTGCAGAAAACGGATGATTTAACGGAAGCTAATCTGCTGACACTGCTGCGCTCAAAATGGCATGAGGAGCGGCTACTAGCGCTGCTGATTTTAGTCAGACGATTCGAGAAGTCGAAGCAAGACGAGAAGACCCAAGCTCATATCGTCGATCTTTATTTGGCGAACACGAAATGGATCAACAACTGGGATCTGGTGGACACGAGCGCGCCCTATATTTTGGGCAAATGGCTGCTCACTCGTGACCGCGCCATTTTAAAGAAACTCGCTTTATCACAAAGCCTGTGGGAACAGCGCATCGCCGTGCTGGCGACTCAGGTATTCATTCGCGCTGGCGAGTTCGGCGACACGATTCGCCTTTGTGAAAGCTTCCTCACGCATCCGCATGACCTGATGCATAAAGCCTGTGGATGGATGCTGCGTGAAGTGGGTAAGCGTGATGTAGCTGTGCTGCACGCTTTTCTCGGCAAACACACGGCGCAGATGCCACGGACCATGCTGCGCTATGCCATCGAGAAACTGTCGGAGGCAGAGCGGAAGTTCTACATACGAAAATGAAGTGCCCCTGATTTATCGCGGCTTACGCATCAAAAGACTAAGGGGCTGATTGCTACAGGATTCACAGATCTGATGAAATCATGAGTATCCTGTGAATTTTGTTAATCCTGTAACTCTGGCCATGATCTACAATCAGGTGTCGATTTGATGCTAAATCCCTGCTGATTCATGGGATGAATCGTGATGGAGGGGGCGCTCATCACGGCGGCGTAAGCTTGCTGACGAGATTGCTCAGATACGGGAAGAGCTGCTTCTTTCGGCTGACCACGCCGGGCATCTCATAGACCTGCGGGCTGCGCTCGTGGTAGTCGATGGCGGCGGCCACGCGCTTGTCTCCGGCGATCAAAAGCACGCTATAGTGAGAGGTGATGTCTGTGACCATGAGGCAGGCGAAGTGTAGGCTGTGAGCGGTGACTAGCCCCGTGAGTGCCGCATGAAGATCGGCCTGCTTTTTCCAGAACTCTTCCAGCCCCATTTCCTCGATCTGACTGATGCTGATACGCCAGCCGTTTTCCTCGAAGACCTTGCGGTCACCTTCAATGGCACGGGCCGGTGTGGCCTCACGCAGGAGTGATCCGGCGGCAAAGAAGTCCTTCACAAACTGCGCGGCGTCGATGTCTGCCACCTTGGCCAGCCATTCGAGGATATCCTGATCCGTGTTCGTCGAGGTCGGGCTGGTGAGATTCAGTGTGTCGGAAATCAAACCCGCGCATAGGCAGATGGCAGTTGCTTTGTCCGGCGTCAGGCCGCGCATCCGATACATGATACCTACAATGGTACTCGTGCTGCCGACGGGTTCATTGATGAAACGCACTGGCTCTTTCGTTCGCAAGTTACCACTCAAACGATGGTGGTCGATCACCTCAACGATCTCCGCTTCATCTGCTCCGGCCACGGCTTGGCTAAACTCATTGTGATCCACCAGAACGAGCCTCGTGCGCGGCACCTGGACGAGATCCGACTTGGAAAACACACCTTCTAATCTGCCCGTCTCTTCATCAATTACTGGGAATAAAGGTTGATGGGAGTTTTGCACCACATGGATGATTTCCCGCAGTGGCGTCCGCGTGGTGAAGCTCTGGAAATCGTGAATCAGCGCCTCTGCAATCGGGCGCGAAAAGCGGATGAGCTGCGAAGCGCTAGCCGTGTCCTGCGGCGCGGAGATCACGCTCACACCTTTCTCCATGGCCTGCTTTAAAAGACTGTCGCACGGTATGAAGCCACCGGTGACCACAAGGCAGCGCACGCCCAGCTCCATCGCCATGGCATGAATCTCTGGCCGGTCCCCAGTGACCAGAACGACCTCACGCGGAGGAAATTGCTGCGCACGATCCCGAGAGGTCTCGACACTCGATGCCGCGACCACGAGCACCAGATCCCCCACCGTATCGACCTGGCTCGTGTCGCCGATCAGTTTGCCGCCCAATGCCGCGACCATGTTATGGACACTCGTGCGCACTTCGCGGTTGGCTGCGCTGTGCGTCGCATCACTTGGCAGGAAAAGCTGCGCCATCTCCTGGATCGTTGGCATCCCCAGTAGCCGGTGCTCCGCATTCACCACTGGGATCGAGCGGAAGTTGTGCTCCATCATCTTCCGATACACTGACAAAAATGTCTCATTCGGCGTCGCTGTCAGCACTTCTTTACGACATACAATTCCCGCAGTGGGTCGCACATCCAGCAGCAGCTTCGGCGGCTCCAGCCCCGCCAGCTTCAGCACCCAGCTCGTCCGCGCATTGATCTCCCCACAACACGCCGCGATGACTTCATCACTGCGCACCTGCCGAAGAAATGCCGCATACCCAATGGCCGCACATATAGCGTCCGTATCTGGATTGCGATGACCGATGACGTAGAGAGGATCTGACATGAAATGACGAAGTCTGAAAAAGTATGCGATAGATAGGGAATTGTCAGTCTGAAGTCGGGAGCAAACTAACATCCTTGAGTTTAGTTTCGCAGACCAAGATGATCGAGTAGGTTGGCATATTGTGCTTTCAAATTCTCGTCCTGTTGCTCTTTCGAAAGACGAGATGCAGCCAAATCCAAAGCACTAACTTCGTCAACGCTAGCACTCTGCAGAAGAGCAGCGATCTCTTCAAGAACTGCTACGTCGTTATCTTCTTCATCGTCATCGCGTGCTGGCCGCGAAGCAATGTAAGTGGTGGCAATCGCAAGTGCCTGCGCTAGCGAATTCATGGCTCAATTCTCCGATAAAACGGCTTCTTCACGACCTCGGCGGGGAATCGGCGGCCACGGATCTCGATCTCGATTTGAGTCCCGAATTTGGTGGCTTCGATAGGTAGGTAGGCCATGCCTATGCCGTTGCTGAGGCTGGGGGATTGGGTGCCGCTGGCGACTTCGCTGACGATTTCGCCGTTGAAGGCGATGGGATAATGCGGGCGCGGTGGTGGAGCAGTGCTGAGCATTTTGAAGGCGGCGAGCTTGCTGGGTAGACCGGCGGATTTTTGCGCGGTGAGCGCGGCTTTGCCGATGAAGTCGCCTTTGTTCATGGCGACGAAGAATCCGAGTCCGGCCTGAAGCGGTGTTTTGTCTGGGAAGAGGTCGTTGCCATTGAGCGGGTAGCCCATTTCCAAACGCAGCGTGTCGCGCGCGCCGAGACCACATGGCTGGCCGCCTTCTTCACGAACAGCGCCGACGAACTTGTCGAACCATGTCGTGGCAGTGGCGGCGGGCATGAAGAACTCGAAGCCTTCCTCGCCGGTGTAGCCGGTGCCGCAGAGCCACATGAAGCCTTCATCACTGGAGGCGATGAAGATGCTGTTGTGCGGTGGAAAGGGGGCAGCACCTCCGAACACGCGATCAAACACGGCGCGGCTTTTCGGTCCCTGTATGGCGAGCCCGGCGTTGGCATCGCTGAGATTTGCCATGTGTACATCGTCGGCGTCAGTCATCAGGCTTTGAAGCTGCGTCCAGTCCTCGGCAATCTTGCTGGCATTGACGACGAGGAAGAATTCCTTGGCGCTGGTGCGATAGAGAATGAGGTCGTCGATCACGCCACCCGCCTCATTCAGCAGAAGCGAGTACTGGCCCTGACCGATCTCCAGCTCCGAGACGTCGTTGGTCAGCGCGCGATTCAGAAAAGATAGCGCATCACCACCGCTGACGATGAACTGGCCCATGTGCGAGATGTCGAAAACGCCGGCCGCTTTTCGCACCGCCTGATGCTCCTGCACGATGCCCGTGTACTGCACCGGCATCTCCCAGCCCGCGAAAGGGATGACTTTGCCACCGAGGGCGACATGGCTTTCATACAAGGGCGTGCGGAGAAGTGGGGCGTCAGACATCTGCGGCAGATTGGCGGTGGATGGCGAATTGTCAAAGCCGCCTCATGCTTCACTTCCAGCTCATGCAGCGGAAGGGATGATCATCAATCAGATTGCCCTGAACACCGCTAAGTCGGTCGCTGTGGTAGAACTGTACGCCTACATAAAAATAAACGGGAATCACAGCGGTGTCAGTGCTGATGAGTAGGCTCTCGGCTTGCTGGAAAAGTGAGTTTCTGCGCTGCGTGTCCGGCTCACGCGCGGCGGTAGAGATAAAGTTATCATAAGCAGCGCTGGCGTAGCCGGTGCGGTTCTGGCCGTTCCCTTTGGTGAAGAGATCCATGAAGGTGCTCGGGTCATTGTAGTCGCCGACCCAGCTTGAGCGGCAGAGATGATAATCCAGCTCGCGCATGGATTTGAGCCACACTTTCTGCTCCTGCTTGGTGAGATTCACCGTCACTCCCAAAGCCTCCTGCCACATGGATTGCAGCTCGATGGCAATGCTGCGCTCAATGGGCAACGGGATGTAGAGATATTCGATTCGTGGAAAGCCTTTGCCGCCTGGAAATCCCGCCTGCGTGAGCAGTTCTCGCGCACGCTGCACATCATAGTTCAAGCCCGATGGTGGCTGGTAATTCTGACCCGCTCCCGGAGGTGTGATGCTACTGGCCACAGGCTCGTCGAGTTGCGTGATTTTTTCGACGATGCGTGTCTTATCCACCACTAACGCAAAGGCTTGGCGCACACGCGGGTCGTTGAAAGGTGGACGTGTGACATTGATGCGAATGAACCAAGTGCCGAGAAACGGTCCGGTGTGAAACCACGGCTCCTGCTTGAGCTTTTGCGTGAGCGATGGTGGCACCATGCCCTTGTCCATCATGAGATCACACTGGCCGGTGTGGAAGTAACTGAGCGCGGTGTTCGCATCCTGCACCGGCTTCACTTCCACCGTGCGCATCTTCACATTTGTCGCGTCCCAGTAACGCGGGTTCTTCTTGAGTCGGATGTGATCATCGAGCCGCCAGTCTTCCAAAATGTAGGCCCCATTGGTGACGATGTTCTGTGGCTTGATCCAAGCTGTGTCATGCTGGCGAATGGCGCTGAGTGAGACAGGCGCGAGCGTGACGAATGAACAAAGGTCGATGAAGTAAGGCGTCGGGTTTTCTAACTGGACACGTAGCGTGCGCTCGTCCAGCGCCTGCACACCGACTTTAGCGAAGTCCTTTTCCGGCTCCTCGAAAAATGCGCGCGCGCCACGGATGATGAACATGAGATTCGCATAATCAGCGCCTGTGCTGGGCGTCAAAACACGCCGCCATGAGTCCACGAAATCCTGAGCTGTCACAGGTTTGCCATCCGACCAAGTGGAGCCTGAACGGAGATGAAAGGTGTAGGTCTTTTTGTCCTCCGAAATGTCCCAACGCAGGGCCATGCCTGGCTCTGGCTTGCCTTCAGCGGTCACGCGACAGAGGCCTTCAAACAGCGAGCTTGAAATACGCATCGACACTTGATCCGATGCGAGCGCAGGGTCGATGGTTTCAGGCTCGGCGCTCTGAATGAAGATCAAATCCGCGCGTGGCTTTTCAGGCGTGCAGGCTGCATGGCCTAGAGCACAGACTAAAGTAGCGAAGACACGGAAACGCAGAGACACGAAGAAGAGGAGATCAGCGTTCTGTGATGAGCTTTCCAGCCTTGCCAGAGGGCCAGGCAGCACCTTGACTGATCCAGCGGCGCAGGAGAGCCATCTCTTCAGGTGTCAGCGTCTCACCCACTGGCGGCATGGCTTTCACGGAGGCATGGGCACCACTCAGGTGAGTCAGGAAGCGACTCTTATCAGGCTGCCCAGGGACGATGAATGCTCCCAGAGTTCCAGTCTTCACCGCCTCCTCTCTGCTAGCGAAACTTAGACGCCCAGGCAGCCCGCTTTTGTTATGACAAATGGCACATTTGGCTTCGAGGATGGGCTTCACATGATCCGTGAAACTCACCTGACCAGACTGAGCCGACTTGAGAGTTGAAGCGTCGAGGACATTGCGGCCCGTGAGACGGGTTTCACTTTCCGATTCACTGGAAGAGCAAGCAGCCAAAGCTGCGACGGCTAAGAGAAGGATGGAGCGCATGGTAAATGCATTCTCGGTTGCCTTGATGATACGGCAACATCGAGGAACGACAATTTCCAGTGCTTCCTTGGATGGCTATTGTCCTGGCGGTGGCGGCTGAGCGGCGCGGCGTGCAGCTTCTTCGGCAGCAGCGCGTTGGGCGGCTTCCTGCTGGGCGCGTGCGGCTTCTTCTTGGGCACGGCGTGCGGCCTCTTGTTGAGCGCGTTCTGCGGCTTCACGCTGAGCTTGCATCGCAGCCTCGCGTTGGCGCTCGGCAGCTTCCTGTTGGGCGCGCATGGCGGCTTCACGCTGGGCCTGCATCGCAGCTTCGCGTTGGCGCTCGGCGGCTTCTTGTTGAGCGCGCATGGCAGCGTCACGCTGGGCTTGCATTGCGGCTTCGCGTTGGCGCTCGGTGGCTTCTTGTTGGGCTTGCATGGCGGCGTCACGCTGAGCTTTCGCGGCAGTCTCTTGTTGCTGGCGCTCCATCTGTGCGGCGCGTTGTTCAACGGCTTCTTGCTGAGCTTTCATGGCGGCAGCATCTTGCTGGCGCTGCATAAGTTCCTGCTGACGGCGGGTGAGCTCTTCTTTGGCTCCCTGCTCCTGAGCCATGGCGGCTTCGCGGGCTTTGGCGGCCTCCAGCTCGGCCTGTTTGCGGGCTTCAGCCTGCTGCTGCTCGACCTGCATTTCACGCTGTTTGGCGGCTTCAGCCTGAGCTGCCATGGCTTCTTGACGCTGTGCCATGGCGGCGGCTTCGGCTTGCTTGCGGGCGGCTTCTTGCTGCTGCTCTGCCATGTCAGCGGCTGCTTTGGCTTTCTCTGCCTCGGCCTCTCGCTGCTTCATGAGCGCAGCCTGCTCTTCACGCATGACGATGGCTTTCTTTTCCTGCTCAGCGAGCTGTTCACGCATGGCGCCGGCTTCGGCTTCTTTACGGGCGAGTTCTTTCTGCTGTGCAGCCATTTCGGCGGCTTGTTTTTCCTTGAGCGCAGCAGCTTCTTTTTCGCTCATGTCGGCGGCCTGCTTTTCACGCATGGCTAAGTCTTTCTTTTCTTGCTCGACCAACTGCGCACGCATGGCGGCTGCCTCTGCCTGCTTTTGTGCAATTTCTTTCTGTTGAGCGGCCATGCTGGCTTGTTGCTCGGCGACTTGCTTTTGACGCGCTTCTTCAGCCTCCTGCATTCGCCGCTCGGCGTCGCGACGAGCGAGGTTGGCTTGGTTGGCTGCGTCTTGGGTGATTTCGAGCTTGGGCATCACGGGTGGCTGATTGTTTCCGCGATCACGATCGGCGATGCGATCAGGCACGCTCGGCATATTGGGAGCCAGGATGCCTGGGCGCACTTTAGGCTGCGGTGGCACGACAGGCACTACTTCAGGCGCTGAAACGGCGATGACGGGTTTCGGCTGCGGCTCACGAGCCTGGCGGGTGATGGCTTCGCGGAAGCCATTTCGCTGTGCGGAGGGCACATCCTTCCAGACATCGACCATCGTAGGGCTGCTGACGCGCTCGGCATTCTTTGGTAACTCACGAGTGCGATCTGCACGGCCTGAAGGCAGCGGTGCGGCGATGAAGGATGGCGCTCCCGTGCGCCCAGCGCGGAACTCCACGGGACGCTCCAGCGTGCGCACGACCTGCACTGGCGCACGCTCGATGCGTGAGCCGCTGCGACGCTCGATCCAGTCTAATGCGGGACCACCACGATTCATAAAGATGTTGGTATTCTGTTGCCGCACTTGGACGATGTTGGTGACATTAATTGTCTGATTAAAAAACTGGGTCGCGCTGCCGATCGACAGGGAAATATTCACATAGCTGGAACGACCAAAATGAGATGCCTGAATGAAAGTGTAGCTGGTGGGTGCAAGCCCGAAGCGGGCGTCACAGTCGCTGCCGACATTCCCATAACCAGCGGTTGGCGGCAGAGGTGCCCAACCCACATTGTCGCCACCAGAACGCCATGAAACCCATGCGGGTGCCCATTCACGGCCTGGAATCCAAACCCAGCCCTGTCGCGATAGACGGACCCAGCGACCATAGTGGTAACAGGCCCAGCCGAACGGTTCGCGTGAATCCCAAGCCCAACCCTGATTGGTGGAAACCCAGCGTCCATCGACATACGGACGCCATGACGAGCGCTCGGACAAACTCGGACGAAAGGCATAACCATAACCATCGATATTAAGCCAGCGACCATAGGGGTTGAGCGAGTCATAGAACATCGAATAGTCGGCACTCGGATCGTTCCAGGGCTGAGAAACTGGAGGCTGCGCCATGGGTGGCACATACGGTGTAGCGATAGACACTGGCATCAAGGGCGTGGTGGCTAGTTGCTCACGCAATTGCTCGCTCTTGCGGCGAGCCGCATCGGCATCAGCCATGAGTTTTTGATTTTCAGCAGAGATCACGTCGAGCTTGGCTTTGAGTTTCGCGTTCTCTTTGTTCTTGATGCTGCGCTCGAGTTCCGCGAGCTGCTTTTGCAGATCCTCGCTGCGGTTTTGCATGTCGGCGGCCTGCTGCGCGTAAGTGGCTTCGAGCTGCCGTCGTGCCTCATCGGCTACTACGTTGTTGGATTCAGGCTTGCAGCCTGAGAGAGCTAGGACAAGCAAGCCACTGAGACGGAGAGCGAGATGAGTCTTCATAAAGAGAGTTGAGCGTCGTTGAGACGAGGCTGTCGTGCAGGTTGTTCAGCGGCAAGTTGGAAGTCTCTACTTCGCCAGCGAGACACAGACGATCTCTTCGTCGTTACGGGCAAACACACACTGGTTGGCAAAGGCGGGGTGGGACCAGACGACGGCGCGGCGCGGGTCGGTGGTGGTGGCTTTGAGGAGCTGTGTGCGGCTGAGTTCTTCGTAGCCTTTAGGGGTGAGTCTGGCGATGATGAGGTCGCCTTGTTCATTGGCGAGGAAGAAGCGGTCGGCGTATTTAATCAGGAAGGCATTCGCCCAGCGGACGGGTTTGTTACCCGTGGTGGCGGCTAAGGTTTCCCAGAGACGCTCGCCGGTGTCGAGCTTCAGGCAGCGGAGTTCGCCATAGCTGCACACGCCGTAGATGTGACCGTTTTCGATAAAGGGCGTGCTCATGAGGCTGTGCAGTGTGTCGGTCTTCTTTTCGCTAAAGCTTTTGCCTTCCCATTGCAGCGTGTCAGCAGGCTTTGCGGCTTCGAGTTTGAAGCACTTCGAACTAGTGTAAAAGGAGCTGAACAGAAGTAGATCACCTGCCAAGCGCGGAGTGGCGACGGTGAGGCCGGCGCGGACATCCCAAGGATGCGACCAGAAGACTTTGCCGGTGGCGGGATCGAGTGAATTCACGGACTGCGGGTGCCAGAGGATGAGTTGTTTTTGGCCGCCAGCCTTGATCATGGTCGGCGGTGCATAGCCAGGCTCGCGGGCATCGAGCGCACGCCAGATTTCTTTGCCGGTGTCTTTGTCAAAGGCCACCGCGACGCTGCCGGGGCCGCCACAGAGGCAGATGAGGCGTTGTCCATCGAGCAGCGGATGACCGGCGAAGCCCCACATCGGTGTGGTGGCAGCAAAGTCTTTTTTGAAGTCGCGTGACCAGATGATTTGGCCATTCGCTGCGTCGAGACAGAACAGATTTCCCTCCGCACCGAGCGTCCACACTTTGCCATCGCTCACGACCGGCGTGCAGCGCGGGCCTGTGGAGTAGCTCATGGTGTAGGTGCAGTCGTAGCGATGCTCCCAGACGACGCTGCCATCGGCGGAATTGAGACAAAGCACGCGCTCGCTGCCAGGGATGATACCACGAGCGAAGGCATTACCGGACACGCTCGTCTTTTCGGCGACCTGACGATCCATGAGGTACACTTTGCCGTTCGCGACAGCGGGTCCGGTGTAACCAGCGCCGACTTTGACACGCCAGCGAACAGGCGGGCCGCCCTGCGGAAAAGTTTCGATGATGCCGGTCTCTCGCCACACACTATCGCGCTGCGGGCCGAGCCACTGCGGCCAGTCGTCGGCATGGAGGGCTTTATTGACCATAAGGAAAAGCAGCAGAGTTCGCATGGCATGATCAAACTCAACTCGGCGAATCACGCTACTGATGATTCGCTGAATGCGGATGATCACTTGAGCCGAGCGACCTCCGCGCTAAATGACTTTCATGGTCGCCGTCACACCCAGCCTTATTGAAGATATCCGTCGCCTGAAGAAGGAGCGCAATGCGCTGATCCTCGCGCACAATTACCAAACACGAGACATCCAGGAAATCGCGGATTTTGTCGGCGACTCCCTTGGGCTGGCTTACAAGGCGAAGGAGACGAACGCGGATGTAATCGCCTTTTGCGGTGTCCATTTCATGGCGGAGACGGCGAAGATTGTGAATCCCTCGAAGATCGTGATCCTGCCAGATCGCGATGCGGGCTGCTCGCTGGAGCAGAGCTGTCCTGGATCGCAGCTTGAGGCTTTCCTCAAAGCGAATGCGGTGAAGAATTATTATGTGATCGCCTACATCAACTGCAGCGGTCATGTGAAGGCGCTGAGCGACTGCATTTGCACGAGTGGCAACGCGGTGAAGATCGTGGAAGCCGCGCCGAAGGATCGCCCGATCCTCTTTGTGCCGGATCAGAATCTGGGATCGTGGGTGATGGAGCAGACGGGGCGGAAGATGGATCTGTGGAAGGGTGCCTGCTATGTGCATGTCGAGTTCACGCGCGATAGCATCCAGGCGATCAAGGACGAACATCCTGATGCTAAAGTCGTGGCGCATCCTGAATGTACTTATGCCGTGCGGATGCTGGCGGATGAGGTGTGCAGCACGGAGAAGATGGTCGGCTACTGCCGCAACAGCCCGTCGAACACGTTTATCATTGTGACTGAGAGCGGGATGCTGCACCGCCTAGAGCGTGAGGTGCCCGGCAAACGTTTCATCCCAGGGCCGACCGGCCACTGCGCCTGCGCCGACTGCCGCTACATGAAGCTGAACACGCTGCAAAAGCTGCACGATGCGCTGCGTGATCTCACTCCGCAGGTGGAGTTGCCAGAAGACATTCGTGCCCGCGCTGAGAAGCCGATTTTGCGGATGCTGGAGCTGAGCCGTTGAACGGGCCTATAAAAAACCGCCGTCACCCGGAGTGCGGATGACGGCGGTGTGGATGCGATCGGGCTTAAGAGAGCCGGAACTGCTTTTTACTTCTCTTTGCAGCAATCTTTGCCGCAGGTTTTGCCAGCGTCTTTGCAGCAAGTGGCGCAGGTTTTACCTTTGTCAGCGCAGCACTTTTTACAGGCTTCACCGGCGAAGGCGGAGCTGGAGATGGCGGCGAGGGCAATGAGGGACAGAATGGTTTTCATATTTTTAGAGATGTTTATCGGGTTTGAATTGAGTGGACTGACTTTGAGACATTGAACCAGCTGGAATGGCGCGCGCTGGGAGATCGGGCTGACTGATCCGGTGAATCGTTTGAGGTGCGCTTTTTGCACGGACAGACGCATCAGTGACTCCGAGGGCGGAAGCCTGAAGTCTCAAGTGAGCAACGCGCAATAATTAAGATAGAGCGGCGTCACCGATCGTGACGACCTGTGATTCAGCGCAAGCTGGAGTCCGGTCTGCAGCTCCCAACTCAGTGGTGGAAGCACCACCGCGACAGGCAGCCACACCCACGTCTGTAAATCGACCAAGACCAAACGGGGTGCAGCAGCAATGTCAGGAGAAAGTTTTCTCTCAAGCGGGCCCTGACAGCATGGGCAGTCGGACTCGTGAGCCGGCTGGTCTTTTGGCGCGTCCTCAGGCAGGAGGAATTTGTGGCAGGAGAGGCACTCAGTTTTTGTCGGCAGCGCCTTTGCCATGCAACACCAGCACATGGGAACTGCCATGAGCAGGACCATCAAGAACTGGGTAAGCCGAGTGAACATAACGAGCTACTGAGTCAATGTTCGCTAGCAACGTGTTCAATCAGGCTCGCGGATGAAACTGCCGATGCACCTGCTTGAGGCGCTTTTGATCGACATGCGTGTAAATCTGCGTCGTCGAGATGTCCGCATGTCCGAGCATTTCCTGGATCACGCGGAGATCGGCACCGTTATTTAGTAGATGCGTGGCAAAGGAGTGCCGCAGCAGGTGCGGATGCACGCGATCCCCAAGTCCTGCGGCTTTGGCACGCTCTTGGACGATTTGATACACCCGTGCTCGGGTGAGGATGGTGCCATTGATGGTGAGGAAGACGTGACTCTGCGTTTTCGGCTTTACCAAAGCTGGCCGACCGTGGGCAAGATAGGCGGCGATTGCCTCCCTAGCGGCGGCTCCGACGGGTGAGAGCCGCGTCTTGTTGCCTTTTCCAGTCACGCGAATCCAGCCCTCTTCCAAGCTCAGATTTTCCAGACGTGACTCTACGAGTTCGGTCAAACGCAGGCCACTTGCATAAAAAAGTTCCAGGATCGCGCGGTCACGACGGTCGAGTGGATCGTTGCCAATAATGGACTCCACGAGCAGCCTGGCATCCTGCTCATTAAGCGTGTCTGGCAGATGTTTTTCCTGCCGTGGAGGCAGGATGGGTTCAGCCGGATCACCGGCACGTTTGCCACGAGCAGCGAGCCAACGGAAAAATATTTTCAGCGCTACCAACTCGATTCGGGCACTTGAGGCAGCAAGTCCATCCCGCTTACGGCGAGCCAAATAATCGGTGAGCGTTTGGGTGGTTACAGCAGAGATTTCCGCCATCTGCCGATCCTCTTTTGTCCACGAGGCAAAGGCCTCCAACACGCGGCGAATGAGCACCTGATAGTTCGTGGAAAGGCCGCGCTCAGTGGCTAGGTGGAGGATAAAGCTGTCGATTGCATCAAGCACGGAGGGACTCTCATGCAAAGCAGCTCAGGCGCAAAGGGGGATATTTAAAGCCCCGCCGCTGAAGCCTCAAAGCATGGGATGAATTGCTCGCCTGCGGCACCTCTCGTTATATTTTCCAGAATGGCATTGAGCGAGTTAAGGCGGGGCTCGGTAAGGTTTCCTTTGCCAGTCTCCGCGCTCCTGCTAACATCACCCTCCCATGAATCCCGAGGCGCAAAAATTGGTCGATGCCGGCAAGCTAACAACGGCAGATGCTGGAAAACTATCCAAACTGGAAGCAGGCACATTTTGCCTGCACAAAAGCTGGGGGGTGGGCCGTGTCTCCGGTTGGGAGCTGACGGATGACCGTCTGGTCATCGACTTCGAAGGAAAACCAGGCCACGGCTTGAAGTTGGGCTTTGCCCTTACTAGCCTGGAGGTCTTGGCTGATGAGCATCTCCTGTCACGCCGCCTGATCGACTTGGCTGGCCTGAAAGAGATGTCGAAAAAGAATCCAACAGAGTTGGTTGAGCTCGCGCTTACCTCCTCTGGCAGCCAGATGTCGCTCGACCGTCTTGAGGCGCTTCTGAAGCCTCTGATCATTGCTGAAGCCGACTACAAGAAGTGGTGGGAGTCGGCAAAAAAGACCCTCAAAGCCGCACGCCACATCGTGGTGCCGAGCAAACGTCAGGACCCACTCGTGCTGCGTGACTCCAAAGAAAAGCCAGGCGGCGGCATGGTGCAGGGCTTCCTGGCCAAACGCGATCTCAAAGGCAAACTGACCGCACTGGGCCTGATCTCAAAGGATCTCGATCTCTTTGAAGATGCCCTGAACGAACTCAAGCCCGTCTTTCAGGACATCTCAGACACCGTTCGTAAAGCTTGGAGACTGCATTTGAAAGAGAGTCTGCAATTGCTCCTGGCTCGTGATGAAATCATTGAAACCATTCCAGAAGGCACTGCACCGCTGGGTTCCATGAAGGTTTCGGATCTCGTCTGTGAGGCGCGTCCTTTGCTGGCTGAAAACATCGGCGGCCTGCCAGTGGCCATGCTCGGGCGCATGTATCGCTCCTTCCCGGCAGCCTTTCCAGAACGTGTCTGGGTGCCTGAAATCCTCAATCATCTCACGCGCACAGGTGGTCGCGCCGTGGCTGAGATCGCAGTCGTCTTGGATGCCAACGGCGAACTTGAAGTTCTCTCTGAGTTCCTCAAGAAAGCTGTCCGCAACCGCACCCTCAGTTCCGATCTGCTGATCTGGATCTGCAAAGAGCGCGGCGGACTAGCCAAGTCCGTGTTCAGCATCGATCTCGGCAATGCCATTCTCGATGCTGTCGAAGACGATCAAGTCCAAGGCGGACCAAAGCGTGCCGGTCGTCTCAGCGTGCAGCTTTCCGACGACAAAACACTCATTCATGAGCTCGTGCAGGACACGGACGATGAGTCGCTCCGCCTCTTTGCCAAGCGCCTGCTCACTTCATCCGTTCTCGATGAACTCACCCGCCGCTCTCTGCTGGCGCGTGTGATCAAAGCACGGCCTGAGATTGAAGCCATGACGGAAGAAAGCTCCGAAGCGCGTGAGGACAAAAGCCTGATCGTCTCGTGGGACAGCCTGGAAAAGAAAAAAGCTGAACTTGATGAACTCGTGAACGTGAAGATCCCGCACAACAAGAGCGAGATCCAGATCGCTCGTGATGAAGGCGACCTTCGAGAAAACGGCGGCTACAAAGCAGCCCGTGACCAGCAAGCCGTGCTTAACCGCATGAAGGAGCAATTGGAACGTGAAGTCGGCCATGCTCGCGGCACCGACTTCGCCAAAGTGGCGACCAAGAAAGTCGGCATCGGCACAGTGGTGGACTTCACTTACACAGACACTGGCGTGGCTGAGACTTACAGCATCCTTGGAGCCTGGGATGGCGATACCGAGAAGAACATCGTTTCCTACCTTTCCGAGATCGCCAAGGCGCTCATCGGTAAGAAGGTGGGTGATGATGCCGATCTCCCGACAGACACTGGTGCCACTCGCTCGGTGAAGGTCGTAGCCATTCGCGCCTTCAATCCAGCGGCATAACTTCGTTGAAGCTGGAAATTCCAGCTCATCCCTGAAAAAGCTTGGGGCGGACCACTCAGTCCGCCCTTTTTCATAGGGTAGCTACCGCTGCTAGGGGCTTTTGGCCCTTTTAACGACATCGACCTGGAAGACCGTCAGTGACCCGGGTAAGGAGTAACTGGGGGCAGGCAACTGCGTGGCTGAATGAGCAGACGCAGTCGCTCCCTTTTATTTGTCAGCCAGTTGCACCTTAGCCGTTATCAGGTGAACCCTTGCAGCACTGCTTTTCAGAGGCGCTGCCAGTAGGCGGAAACTAGGAGACAAATCACCGTCATTGAGCCGCTTTAAGGCGGTGCTCCGAACTCGAAGCGGTGACCGTGCGGTCGAATGCGTTGCGCTGCTGCATGGTCACGGCTGAGTCACCTGAATGCATGATGTCATGAAGGAATGAGGGGGCAACTGGCTGACGATAAGTGTCTTTTGACAGGTGGGGGCATCGACTCCACACTCCGCGTCCTTTTTCTGCGCCAACTCAATGTTTGAACTGCTCGCCACTGACCCCAGCTCCTCCGCGCGTCGCGGACGGTTGACGACGCCGCATGGGGTGGTGGAGACGCCGATCTTCATGCCCGTCGGCACGCAGGCGACGGTGAAGGCGGTGCATCCCGATGAGCTGCGGTCACTGGGCGCGCAGATCATTTTGAGTAACACCTATCATCTCTGGGTGCGGCCCGGGACGGAGATCATCAAGGAAGCAGGTGGCCTGCACAAATTCATGAACTGGGATCGGCCCATCCTCACGGACAGCGGCGGCTATCAGGTGTTCTCATTGGCGAAGCTGCGGAAGATCAAAGAAGAGGGCTGCTACTTTAACAATCATGTGGATGGCACACCGATGTTCCTGGGACCGGAAACGGCCATGGAAATCCAGGCGACTCTGGGCAGCGACATCGCCATGCTTTTTGATGAATGCACGCCCTGGCCCTGCACGCATGATGAGGCCAAGAAGAGCATGGAGCTAACCCTGCGCTGGGCACAAAGATGCCGCGACTGGGTGGATCAAAACCGACCTCAAACTGGCGGTGGTGCGCAGCTTCATTTCCCGATTGTCCAGGGCAGTACGTTTCAGGATCTGCGTGAACGCTGTGCGCGTGAACTCGTGGCTATGGACTTCCCCGGTTATGCCGTCGGTGGCCTGAGTGTGGGCGAACCAGAGGCAGACATGATGCGGATCGCCGAGTGGACTTGCCCGATCCTGCCAGCCAACAAACCACGCTATGCCATGGGCCTCGGCACACCGCCGCAGATGGTTGAGCTGATCGCGCGCGGCATCGACATGTTTGACTGCGTGCTACCGACGCGGCTCGCGCGCAACGGCACGGCATACACGCATGAGGGCATGATGAATCTGCGCAATGCCAAGTATGCTAAGGACTTCAGCCCACTCGCTGAGGACACTCATCCCATGTGTCAGGGCTTTTCCAGGGCCTACATCCGGCATCTCATCAATACCCAAGAGGTGCTGGGTTTGAGGTTGATTTCCCTTCACAATCTGCATTTCTACGCGTCCCTCGCGTCCAGAGCACGCTTAGCCATCGAACAAGGTAGCTTCGCCGAATTCCGTGCAGAGGTTATTTCACGCTACCAGACCCGCTCCGAACCCACTGACCCATGACACTTACCGCCCTCTCTTCTATCCTCGCTCAAGCCCCTGCTGGCGCTGCCGCTCCCGGCGGTCTTCTGGGTAATCCCATGGTGTTCATGGTGCTGATGTTTGTGATGATGTACTTCCTCCTCATCCGCCCACAGCGTCAGAAGCAAAAGGAACTGGAGAAGCTGATCAGCAGCGTCAAGGTCGGCGACCATGTCATCATGAATGGTGGTGAGCACGGCATGATCACCAGCGTGAAAGACCGGACCGTGATGGTGAAGGTGGCTGACAATATGAAGATCGAATACGAGCGCAGCGCCATCGGCTCCGTGAGCAAAAAGTCTGATGTCGTCGAAGCCACGGCGGCATAGCCGCTATGACGAAATCCGAATGATTAATGACGAAACCGATCCGCAGATTGAATCCGAGATGAAGCTCTAAAGTTAGTCATCCGACATTCTGCATTTGTCATTTCCCTCCCTCTCCCAGATACATTTTCCAAAACCAACCCACCTACATGTCCCCAATCGTCACCTTCCTGATAGGCGCAGCCATTCTGCTGATGCTTCTGTTTTACATCGGCACCGTCGTTCATAAGAGCAAGCGCCTCATCGGCTCCGCACTGATTTTACTCATGACCGCCTTCTCCGTCATCACGGTGAAGAACATGAACATCGCATTGGGCATCGATTTGAAGGGCGGCAGTGAATTTGTCGTCGAGCTTCAAAAGGGCAAAGCAGATGACGGCACCGAAAAGCCAGTGACGGCAGAATCCGTGCAGCAAGCCATCGCCATCCTGGAAAAGCGTTTGAACCCTGACGGCAACAAAGACCTGACTTTACTGCCGCAGGGCACGGACCGCATCCTGATCCAAATGCCAGGTGTGAAGGCAGAGGAGTTCGCCGATGTGCGCACCAAGATTCAGCAAGTCGCGCATTTAGAGTTCCGCATCGTCCATGAGAGCAGCTCTTCAAAGCTGCAGGAGATCAAAACCAACGGCGGCATCAAAGAGCCGGGCTGGGAAGAATTCAAATATAAGAACGAGACGGACAAGAACGGTAAAGAAATTCCAAACCGCGGTAGCGAACTTGTCCGCAATCGTTCCGATATGGAAGGCAAGTATGTGAAAAGTGCCTTTGCCAATACCGATGCAGAAGGCTGGAAAGTGTATCTGAATCTCGACAGCGCTGGCTCGAAGCTCTTTGACGACATCGCCGCCGTGAACAAGGGGCGTCAGCTCGCAATCATTGTGGATGGAGAGATCATCTCTGCTCCTACGCTGCTAACGGATCACTTCGGCGGCACGGCCTTGATCTCGGGTAACTTCAATCAAAAGAGCGCCTTTCAGCTAGCTACCCTTTTGGAAAATCCGCTGGAGAACCCGATGACGATTCTCTCCGAAAGCGCAGTGTCCTCCTCCTACGGGCAGTCTTCCATCGATCAGGGTAAGTGGGTTTGTATCGCTGGTCTGGCGATCACCACTTTGTTCATGCTTTTCATCTATCGCCTCGCGGGCCTCATCGCCATCATCGGTCTCGTGATCAACTTGGCCATCCTCTTTGGTGGCATGTCACTCTTCCAGTTCACTCTGACCATGCCCGGTATCGCCGGGATCGTGCTCACGATCGGCATGGCTGTTGATGCGAACGTCCTGATCTACGAACGTCTGCGTGAAGAAATGGAAGCTGGCCGCACTCTCGCCAGTGCATTGGAGGCCGCCTATGAAAAAGCCTTCTCCGCCATCGCTGACTCAAACATCACCACACTGATTTCAGCCGTCATCCTATTCGTTATCTCTGGTGGTCTGGTGAAAGGCTTCGCCATCACCCTGATGATTGGTTTGCTCTCCTCCATGGTCGGTGCGCTGATCGTGACTCGCGTCATCTTCATGTGGGTGATCGACAAAGGTATCCTGAAGAAGATCACCACCACGAAGATCATTTCAGATAAGATTTTCGACGTTCTTTCCAATGCGAAGGGCTTTATCATTGCATCACTCGTTGTTACCGCCATCTCGTTCTCGGCACTCGGTTATTATGGAAAAGCCAGCCTCGGTATCGACTTCCGCGGCGGTGGTCTGGTACACGTTGAATTGAAGAAGGGCAAGAACATCGCAGACACGGAGCTGGATGCATTGCTCAAAGGTCTGAAGCTGGAAAATGGGCAGCCAATCGGCAGCTTCTATCCGCAGCGTAAGGGTAACGCCACTGGTGGTGACGTGATCGCCATTCGCAGTGAATTTGAGGCAGGCCCAGCCATCGAGCAGGCCGTGAAGACCAAGTTCGCGGATGCGATCCAAGGAACGCAAACATCACGAGTCGGCGCAGTCATTGGCTCGGAGTCCGCGAAGACTTCGCTAATCGCTCTCGGAGTCGCGCTGATCTTCATCTTCCTTTACTTGCTCGTCCGCTATGAGTTCGCCTTTGCCCTCGGTGCCGTCGTCGCCCTGGCCCATGACGTTCTCATGGTTCCTGGCCTCTGCGTTCTGCTCGGACAAGAGCTGAGCCTCATCCACGTCGGAGCCATGCTGACCATCGCTGGTTACTCGATCAATGACACCATCGTCGTCTTCGACCGAATCCGCGAAACCATCCAGCGCGGAGGCAGCGGCTCGATCCGTGACTTGATGAACGAGGCCATCTGCAAGACCCTGAGCCGCACACTCCTCACTGGCCCGACTGCTCTGGCTCCGATGATCGTGCTCCTCTTCCTGGGCAATCCAGCCATGCTTGAGTTCGCCCTGCCGATCACGATCGGCGTCGTCCTCGGCACCTATTCCTCCATCTTCATCGCCAGCCCGCTCGTGCTCTGGTATGCCACGAAGACCGGCCAGAGCCTCAAGCGCAAAGTGCTCGACACCCAAGAGCAGGCTCAAAAAGCCGCCGCCGCTGTGGCCGCCGCCAAGACCGTCTAACACTGGTATTTCAGTCCATCCCACCCAAAAGGGCCTCACTCAACAGCGAGGCCCTTTTTGTTTCTAGCCAGAAGTTTGCTGTTGAGTTGGCTGCTGAGCCCAGAGGTAAGCCCAATGCAATTAATTATTAAATTTATGATATTTTTAATACCTTATCATTCGGAGGCATTAACTTTCAGGCCGAAACGCCCCGATGGAACCCCGCCGCTTCAACCTCCTGCTCATCCTCCTGCTCATCCTCCTCGTCATCACGCCTTTGGCGCTACGGACTTGGCTGGGCACTTATTTGATCCGCGATGCCGCGCGCAGCACGGATGGGGCACAGCAGGCCGTGCTAGAGGAGAGCCTGCTCGTCGCCGATAATCAGCTTCTGCATGATCTGCGGCAGTTCACTGACTATCTGGACCCGATGGCTATCACCCCCGGAACGACCGCTCTAATGACGGCTGAGCAGCTAGCGCAGCATCCATGGGTGGGTGAAACGTGGACAGCAGATGCCCAAGGCCAAGTCGTCATCGCCGCCGACAAAAAACGCTCGCGCCACTCACCGATGCACTCGCCAGCCCACGCTCGGCAGCACTGCGCGAGCGCCTGTAATTCAGCGGCATCTTGCGCCCGCACATTTCCATCAAAAGCCAGCCCTTTGCGCTCTTGGGCAACTCGCCAGAGACCGCTAAGCTCCGTGGGAAAAATGCCATCTGGCAGACTGCGGTGAAATCTGAGAACTACCATCTCGATGCGGTCTTTACCAAGGAGTCCAACCAAAGTTTCCCCAGCGGCTGGCATGTCACCGAGGGCGATTTAATCTGCTGGCGGCTGATTAGTGATAAGCTCATCTGCGCCCGAATCGACGGCCACCTGCTGGGAGAGGCACTTATTAAAAGGCTACCCATCCAGGGCATGGATGCCTATCTGGGTCGGCTCACACTCACCACTCTTTCCAGCATTCCTCTGCATGAGTGGGGAACTAAAAGATTTGGCCTCCAGAGCATTCCCGTGGCGTGGAAGCGCTGCTCAGCCCCCCCCTCACTCAATGGGAGTTAGCCTACACACCAGCGGCGACGGAATTTCCGAAGCTACCTATTCCCCATCCTTCTCGGTGTCGGCTCCGGCTTCATTCTTGTGCTGGCGCTGGCTTGGACCTTCTTCCGCGAAAATGCCCGCGAGCTGCGCTTGGCCCAACAGCGGGTCAGTTTCGTAAACCAGATTTCGCATGAATTGAAGACGCCGTTGACCAACATCAGCCTCTACACCGAGATGGCGGGGAGCCGAGTCGAAGAAAGGGGTGACACCATCGCGCAGCGTCATCTTCGTGTCGTCGAAACGGAGACCGCGCAGCTTGATCGGCTCATCCAGAACGTCCTCAACTACGCCCGACAGCAGCGCGACAAACTCACGGTCCAACCACGCCCCATCGTGTTGGATGAAGTCATCAGCCGCGCTGTCGGCAATTGGCGTCTATTGCTAGAAGGCAAGAGATTCATCGTCGAAACATCCCTCCACGGCCCAGCCGAGATGAAAGCCGACTCCGACGCTATCGAGCAGATCATCGGCAATCTACTCTCCAACGTGGACCAGTTCACAGAGGCCAGAAAAGCGGCACCAGAAGCAGAATTAAAATCACCGAGATCAGCGTCAGTCCACCGCCGACTTTGATGAAGTCACTGAAGCGGTATTTGCCAGGGCCATAAACGAGAATGCAGCTTGGCTCAAAGGGCGTGAGCACCGAGATGCTGGCACTCAGCATGATCGCAATGGCAAAGGCGCGCGGATTTGCACCCATGCTCTCAGCCGCTTTGATCGCGATGGGCAGCACCACGAGTGCCGCAGCGGCGTTCGACATGGGCTGGGTCAATAGGACCGTGAGAATGGTGAAGCCAGCCAGCACCGCGATAAAGCCATAAGGCTGCAACCAACCCGTGATGGTTTGAGCGATCAAAAGATCAGCACCCGATTTAGCCATCGCCGCACCAAAGGCAGTCATGCCACCGATCAGGATGAGCAGCCTCCAGTCCACATTTTCATAAGCTGTGTCCAAAGTGATGCAACGCGTGGCTAACGCCAGCAGAGCGACGAGTAAAAAGGCGATGGATGGAGGTAGCAAATTGAAGCTGCTCAAGATCACCGCCATGGCGAATGCGATGAGCACAGCGACTCCGCGTTTTTGCGCATTCTCACTGACACTGTGCTCTGTGATGACGACCATCTCAGAGGCCGCTTCAAACTGACGCATCCGATCAAAAGGCCCCTGCAACAGCATCATATCGCCCGCCTGCAGCGGCACGTCGGCCATATGGTCGTTGAGCGTGCGGTCGCCGCGCAGTAGGGCAAGGACAGACAGCCCAGAGCGGCGGCGGAAATTGCTGTGACGCAGCGTTTGCCCGACGAGACTGGAGCGCGGAGTCAGCACTACTTCAGCGATGCTGGCGTCCTTCATATCCACACCCGAATGAACTAGGTCTAGATCTTCGACGATATCGATGCCTTCGATCTTCTTCACCTTGATGAGATTTTGTACCTTACCCGCGACGAGCACGACATCACCCAGTTCAAAGCGCACATGTGGACTGACATCCATCTCCTCTGTCGCGCGCCGGAGTTTCACGACCTGAAACTCCAGCACCGAAAAGTCTGATGCATACACCTCCTGGCCGATCAGAGGTGAACCAGGTCTGATGACCACTTCAGCCAAATATTCACGCATCGGTGCAGCGTCTGTTTGGCCATCAGCACGGTCACGCTCTGGCACCCATCTCATGCCGATGAGGATCATGTAAACAAGCCCCACACACAGAAGCACAATGCCGACAGGCGTGATCTCAAACATGCCGACAGCAGGCATGCCCATTTTCACCATCGCCGCACTGACAGCGACGTTTGTGCTCGTGCCGATGAGTGTGCAGGTGCCACCCAGCAGCGAGGAAAAAGCCAGCGGCATCAGCAGGCGTGAAGGCGAGATGCCAAGCCTTCTGGCCAGACCAATCACCGGGCCCAGGAACATGGCAGTGACGGTCGTGTTGTTCATGAAAGCAGAGACCGCGCCCACGGTGGTCATCATACCCGCGACTACTCGCCCAGGATGCCCACCCGTCGCCCGCGCCAAGACATGACCGAGTTGATCGAGCACACCCGTTTCACGCAGCGCGGCCCCGATGACAAAGATCGAACCGAGCATGATGATCACCTCATTTCCAAAGCCCGCAAAAGCCTGACTCACCGTGAGAATGCCGCTCAGCACGAGCACACACAGAAGCCCAAGCGTGACTAGGTCCACCGAAACCTTCTCCGTGGCGAAGAAGATGACGGCGATGATGAGCAATCCAATGACAATGGCGGCTTCCATAAGGCGAGCGCGCGGATCATGGGCAGGAGTCGTGAGATGACGAATGAAAATTCCTCCGAGCTGTAGGTGTCGGCTCTCACAGCTGGGTCAATCCTGTCAAGGATCTGTCCCCGGCCCGTCGCTGCTTGTGGTCTCTATTGCGTCTGCCAAGGCACAACAACCTGAAAGAAGATACCAAGTCAGGAGACACAAAACATCACGGCAACAAACCGGTCTAAATGTTTTAAATCTAATATGATCATCCTCTGTCTTGTTCACAATAAACGCTTTATGGAACCAATTATTTAGCCTTCGGCACCACAACTTGCGGACAAAAACATTCGGACTGAACGCTGTAGCGGCGTCAGGGCTTTGGTAGTCTTTTCAGCCCATCTTCAATGCGCTTGAGCAGCTTGGGATCGGTCGGCTGAAGCGCGCTGGCTTTTTCAAAGAACTTACGCGCTTTGGGCTGGTCGTCCATCTTGAGATAGACTTGGGCGATGTGCTCGATGATTTCGGCATCATCGGGCTCTGGATTCTTGAGCAGTGCAAAGGCACGTTGCAGTTCCTTGAGTGCATTCGGGTAGTCGCCCTTTTTGAAATGCCACCAGCCTAGGCTGTCCACATAGGCTGACTTTTCTGGCTGGAGTTCATTGGCCTTGCGAATCAACTCGCCAGCTTTGTCGAGATTGCGCTCTAAATTTAGCCACATGTAGCCGAGATAGTTCAATGTATTTGCGGCGTCTTCGAGTTCCTCTTTCGGAGTGAGTGTGATGGACTTTTCAAACATCTTCGCCGCCTCATCATGCCTGCCTCCACGCTCCAGAGTCAGGCCATACTGAAAGAAAAAACGGTGATTCACCAGCTCCGCCTGCGTGCTCTCTGCCTGCTCTGCGGCACGCTCAAAGGATTGAATGGCTTTCTCCCAGCGTAATAATGAGCGTTGTGCCAATGCGGCATGGAGATGAAAGACTGGATTGTCAGGATAGAGCTTCACGCAGCGCTCACTGAGCTGGATGAGTTTGTCATAAAGTTGGGAGCGCAGCAGCAGCTCGCCAAGTGCCTGATAATCTCCTGCATCCCCACCACCGATCTGGATGGTAGCTTCGAGATGCGGCACAGCCTTGGCATACATTTCGCGCGATTCATAGGCAGTCACGAGAAGATGTTGCTGCTCCACATCCGTCGGTGCGTCACGGACGATCTTTTCGAGTGTGGACAATGCCTTATCTTTTTCCTCCGCCGCTTCGTAAAGGCGGAATAAAATTTTTCTAGCCTGAAGATTTCCTGTTTGAGTAGCGACCAACTCACACAAGGCTCGCGCGGCATCGAGTTGGTTTGTTAGCAGGTAGTATTGTGCCACCTCGATCCGTGTGGTTTCGCCCTTCTTTCCCGTTGCTGCATGGCTGAGTGCCTTCTCAAAATAAGCATTTACCCGGCTGGTGTGATCCGCCTTCTTCTCGATCTGAGCGAGTGGCCAGATCTCCTGGGCTGCGCGACCCAGCTCTAGCCAATAGGCGGATTCTTTGACCTCTTGTTTCGCGGCCTGGTCCATGACGGCAATGGCCTCTGACCGCATGTTCTGACTCAGAAAACTAAGACTCGCAAAGGCGCACACGTCCGCCCGCTTCGGAAAACGTTTCACGACATCAGCCAAGACCTGTTTCGCACGATTTGCTTCAAAGGGTTCCTCTGAGATGTAGGTGTTGAGAAAGCGGACCAGATTTAGATACGCGGCTGGTTCGTCTGGCCTTGTCGCGATGGCCTTGTTTAAGAGCGCAACCGCCTCCTTCCTTCCCTGGTAATGATAGGCCAACTCGGCTGTGTGAGCTGCAAGTTCGGGATTTGCGGGGTCCACCTCAAGCACGGCTAAGAATTGCGTGAGCGCTTCGCGCATCTTGCCTGATTTCTCAAACTGCAACGCAGCCGAATAGTGGGCGAGCGTTTCAGCAATCCGTTCACCAGATGCATGAATTTGCAGGTCTGGAGAAACCTGTGTGGTGATCTTTGGCAGGGAAAGATCTGCCATCGCTGGCTTCTCCAACGGCACTAGAGCCATGCTCAAAGCCGACCAACTAAACACGAAGGAACCCGCCAAAATGGCTAGGTTCAAACTTCCCGACTTCAGCCGATCTGAAGCGGGATCACTGAGCTTAAAAATCCGCATCCGCGACGATAAGCCTCCGTCAGCGAATCGAGTCATTCTTTTCGCGGGACGGAGGCAAATCATGCGGACAAGGCTAACGGTTACGACTTATAGCGCAAACGCTTCTTATGACGGTTGGCGCGCATGCGCTTCTTGCGCTTGTGCTTATTGATCTTCGTCTTTCTGCGCTTTTTCAGCGATCCCATGGTGGTGTGTTCTCCTGTTTTCTTGTGTCGGCTCCGGTTAAGGGACGACTTTGTTCAGCGGGTATTCCACGATGCCTTCGGCACCGAGAGATTTGAGTCGGGGGATTATCTCCCGCACGACCGATTCCGCAATGACTGTCTCGACGGCGACCCAATCCTGCGAAGCAAGTTGGGAAATCGTAGGTGAGCGCTCACTTGGGAGCGTCGCAACGACCTGCTCGAGTGATTTAGCTGGGACGTTCATCTTGAGGCCGACCTTGTCGCGAGCCTCCAACGCGCCTTTGATGAGCAGGACGAGCGTCTCCATTTTCTCGCGCTTCCAGGCATCCTGGTAGGCAGCTTTGCTGGAAATGAACTGCGGGTAGCTCTCCATCAACGTGTCCACTATACGTAGCTTATTCGCGCGTAGCGAACTGCCCGTCTCCGTGATGTCCACGATCGCATCGACGAGTTCCGGCACCTTCACCTCAGTAGCGCCCCAGCTAAATTCCACTTCAGCCTTTACGCCATGCTTAGCGAGATAAGCCTTCGTCATGTCCACTGCTTCAGTAGCGATGCGCTTACCTTCGAGATCTTTGACTGACTTCACAGGTGAATCGTCAGGAACGACTAGCACCCAGCGAGTAGGCTTGGATGTGGCCTTGGAGTAACGCAGGTCCGTCAGCACCTCCACATCAGCATTATTTTCAGCGATCCAATCACGACCTGTGATGCCGCAGTCGAGAAATCCGTGATCCACATAACGACCGATCTCCTGGGCGCGCAGCAGACGCAGTTCGAGTTGATCGTCGTCCACCGTCGGGCGGTAGGAGCGGGAGGGAACAACGATGTTGAATCCGGCGCGCTTGAGGAGTTCAAGGGTCGGCTCCTGGAGGCTGCCACTGGGCAGACCGAGTCGGAGGATGTTTTTGGGTTCAGCCATCAGCAGGGGAAAAAGGGCGCACAGAGTAGCGGGCTTTGGCAGCGTGCAAAGGGGAAATTTAATGTACAAATGATGACAACTCCAAAAACAGGCATGCTTGGATGGAAACATTCATGCCAATACCGACCCAATTGAGTCATCGTAAAGGCAACCGAGACATTTTTCTGGCTACTCTAGACCGTGGCTTTGAGCTTGCCTATCTCATGACTATCACCATAGACATGACTTGCCCATGAAGTCTCTTTTCCTCACCAACGAATACCCACCTTACATTTATGGTGGCGCGGGCGTGCATGTCGAATATCTCACGAGAGAGCTCGCCAAGCTCATGGAGGTGGAAGTGCGCTGCTTCGGTGATCAAAATAGCAGCGATGGTGGTATCACGGTGCATGGCGCTGGGCTGGATATGTTGAAATGGACTAGCCCAGGGAAACTAAAATCCGTCTTCGGTGCCTTGCAGCGCAGTCTAGACTTCAACACGCGGAACATTGATGCGCAAATCGTCCACCTACACACTTGGTATGCTCACTTCGGCGGCATTTTAGCAAAGTTTAACTACGGCGTGCCGATGGTGTTAACCGTGCATTCGCTAGAACCCCTGCGCCCTTGGAAACGCGAGCAGCTCGGCGGCGGCTATGACTTCACTGTCTGGCTGGAAAAGACCGCCATTGAGATGGCCGACGCAGTCATCGCGGTTTCTGAAGAAACCAAGGTGGACATCATGCGGCTCTTTCAGGTGGACCCACACAAAATCCACGTCATCCACAACGGTATCGACCCCGTCGAGTACCACCGAGTAGAGGCGCCTGACGTGCTGCGAAAAAATGGCGTGAATCCCAATGTCCCCTACGTCCTCTTTGTCGGGCGCATCACGCGGCAGAAGGGCATCATCCATCTCGTGCGCGCCATTGAGCAAATGGACCCAGGCTTCCAAATCGTGCTCTGTGCTGGTGCCCCCGACACCCCAGAAATCCTAGTTGAAATGGAAGCAGCCGTAACTGCCGCTCAGCTCAAGCGTGGCGGCATCATCTGGATTCAAGCCATGCTGCCCGTGCAAGAAAAGATCGCCATGTACTCCCATGCCAGCGTCTTCTGTTGCCCTTCGATCTACGAGCCCTTTGGCATCATCAATCTTGAAGCTATGGCCTGTGAGACCGCCGTGGTGGCAAGCGCCGTCGGCGGCATCAAAGAAGTCGTCGTCCCCTATGAGACAGGCATTCTCGTCCAGCTTGATCAGCAAACAGAGAGCCCCTTTGAAGCCACTGATCCAGCACGCTTTGCCAAAGATCTCGCTGACGGCATCAACAGTCTTATGGCCGACCCTGAAAAGTGCCGACTCATGGGCCTGGCTGGCCGCAAACGCGCCGTCGAACGCTTTAGCTGGACCAGCATCGCTCAGCGCACCAAGTCTCTCTACGAGACTCTCGTGAAGAAAAACTGAATCACAGCTAACCTTATGAAAAACTACATCTGGGACTCCTATTTCGTCGAGCTTTTCGACTCATGCGTGAACGAATATGATGAAGGCAATCACGACTTCGAGGAATGGTTCAGCGATGAGGACCAAGACTTCCTCAAATCTATTGGCTGCCGCGAGCGCGAGTTCTTTGACTTCATCGAAGACAATGTCACATCCGGTGGTGAGGACCCCACCGCTATCGCCGCGCTGCTCATCGCCGCCGTGCGACGTGACTACTTCCTCACCATCCAGAAAAGCGTGTCGAGCACAAAAATCGTTGCGCCAGCAGACCTTCCTTCCAAGACTACCGAACTCGACGGCATCATCTGGCTACCACGCATCCTTGTCAAAGCACGTGCCAAACTACGAGGCGAAATGAATCCCGACACCATGTTCGGCTGCGGAGGTGATCGCGCCTTCCTTTCCAAATACGATATTCATCCCGCCGACTTCCTCCGCGTCGTTTGGGCTGCTGGTGACGATGATCAAAAGGTGCTGTCTTACGTGAAAGCCAAGCGCTGATTTGCGAGTCATCACCAGAACTGGTGGAGCTAAGGGGATTCGAACCTCTGATCTCATTGCGAACGAGACGCTTTACCAACTGAGCTATAGCCCCTAAACTTGGCTAATTCTGAATCCTTTCGCAGATGGCGTCCATGATAAATTCGTGATGTATCACACCTCCTCTGGTCAAACTGTTGGACTGCTTTGCTGACTGGGCGGACTGATGATCGGTCTATGGCTGTGGCAGAAATGGCAACACCCCGAATTCCTGATTTCTCGAGATTTTCGACAGCCATCGAACATTGCCTGCCGCATCCTACTCTCTTATGAAATCACTGGTCACTTTCTGTTTCAGCTTGGCGATGTTTGCTATGCTCTCGAATGCGGCTGATCAGGACAAGAACCGCCCAACCATGATGAATGATACCGTGAAATCTCCCGTCGCCGAACAGCGGCCGCATCCATACAGCTACCACGGCGTGGCGATGGAAGATCCCTGGCACTGGCTGAAGGACCCGAGTTACCCCAAGATCAAGGACAGGGATGTGCTGGCGTATTTGAAGGCTGAAAATGGCTACTTTGAAACCCAGATGGCGGAACAAAAGCCGTGGGTTGAAAAAATCTTCGAGGAGATGAAGGCTCGGATCAAAGAGGATGACAGCACCGTCCCGCAGAAAGACGGCGATTGGATCTATTGGTCAAAGTTTGAGCCAGGCGCGCAGTATCGTCAGCACTATCGTAAGCACGCAGAGGGCGGGTCGGAGCAGCTAATCCTTGATGAAAACAAGCTCGCTGATGGCAAGGATTACTTCCTGCTTGAGGAGCTAGTGATCAGCCCAAACGGCAGGCTGATGGCCTATGCTTATGATGACGATGGTTCCGAGCGTTTCGCTCTGCATTTCTGCGATCTGACAATCGGCAAAGACTTGCCCGATGTCATTGAAGGCACTCTTTCAAACATCGTTTGGTCCGCTGACAGCAAGGGCCTCGTCTATGGCCTAGCCAATGAAAACTGGCGCACGGATAACATGCATTTTCATCGGCTGGGTGATGATCCGAAGAATGCCAAACGACTCTACCAGGAGCCTGACATTGGCTTTAGTGTCGATGTGAACCTAAGCGCGCAAGAGGACTGGATCATCATCGAGACAGGCGATCAGGTAACGACTGAGATCCGGCTCGTGCCAGCCAGTGACCCCACCGCCAAGCCGATCCTGGTCAGCCCACGCAAAGTGGGCCGGAACTACTCCGTGGATGTGCGTGATCAGCAAGTCTATATCCTAACCAATGACGATCATGTGAACTTCCGTGTCGCTACGGCATCACTGGAGAAGCCAGATGAATGGCAGATGCTCATCCCTGGCTCAGACAGGCATTATCTGACTGATCTGGCCTTGTTTAAGGACTTCTATGTCATCGAAGGTCGCATCGACGGACTCGATCAAATCGAGATCCGCGATTATGCCGACGTGACGAAGATCGAGAATGTCCCTTTCCCCGAATCAAGCTATGCAGCGGGTCTCGGAGATAACCCCGAGTATGCAGTGTCGAAGCTACGCATTGATTATGAGTCTATGGTCACACCTGAGACGGTCTACGATTTTCACCTCGTTGAAAAGCGGCTGGAGGTGCTGAAGGTCCAGGAGATGCCCTCGGGCTATGATGCCAGCAAGTATGAGACCGAACGACTCATGATCGCGGCGCGTGATGGCGTGCAGGTGCCCGTCTCGATTCTTTATCTCAAGGGCTTTCCAAAGGATGGCAGCCAGGCGCTCCACCTCTATGCCTACGGTGCTTATGGCATCGCCATGCCGCCTGATTTTAGTGCCAATCGGCTGTCGATGGTGGACCGTGGCTTTGCCTATGCCATCGCCCACATCCGTGGTGGTGATGATCTCGGCTACCAGTGGTATCTCGACGGCAAGCTGATGAAGCGCACGAATGCCTTCAATGATTTTGTCGATGCCGCCAAGGGTCTGATCGAGCGGGGCTATGCCGCTCAGGGACGAATCACCGCATCAGGCAGATCAGCAGGTGGTGAGCTGATGGGCGCTGTGGTCAACCAAGCGCCTGAGCTGTTTGGTGCTGTGGTCGCTCATGTGCCGTTTGTCGATGTGCTGAACACCATGCTCGACGAGTCACTTCCGCTGACGCCAGGCGAGTGGCCTGAGTGGGGCAATCCCATCACCGACAAGGCCGCATTTGACCTCATCCGCAGCTACAGCCCCTATGATAACATCCAAGCAAAGGCCTACCCGCCGATGCTTTTCACCGGTGGCCTCAATGACCCGCGCGTGACCTACTGGGAACCTGCAAAAATGGTGGCCAAACTACGCGCAACCAAGACCGACTCGAATATACTTCTGCTCAAGACCAACATGGGGGCAGGCCACGGCGGAAAGTCTGGCCGCTTCGAGCAACTGCGCGAAAATGCCGAGGAAGCCACCTTCATCCTCTGGCAGATGGGCATGCTGAAATGAGGTAGCCTAATAAAATCTTCGTTAATTCATCGCCTCCAAGGTGCGCGCGGTTTGGATGACGCTGCTGTTCCAGCTGGTAACGACGGGACAGACCTGGGTGGTGGTGGCTAGGAAGACGCGACCGGGGACCATGACCTCTCGATGAGCGTCACGGCTTTCCCCTGCTCGGCGAGTCGCAGCGCGCAAGTCAGACCAGAGATGCCGCCACCGAGGACAACGATGAGAGGTGAGGACATGAAACGTGAGAATTAAACATGACTGACCAGGACAGCGGCTGTCTGAGCGATGGCTTGGGGCTTCCTGTCGCGATAGCGATTCACGACGGCGAGGTAGCGTTTCAAGGTGCGCCAGATGCGCAGCTTGCTAACACCGGTCTTGAGGTCATAACGTAAAGTGTAGGGAATCAAGAGCGCGCATCAATGGAGCGGAGCTTGAGTAGCGCTTCGAGCATGCAGACGAAGCCGCTCTCTTCGACGAGTTTGTCTTCACCATAAACACTGGCCATGCGCTTTAAGAGATTGCTGTGATAGCAGCGAAATCCGGTGGAATATTCACACACATTTTTAAAAGGTAATCCCGCCGCATAGGCATGGCGGCGCAAGAGACATGGCTTTTGCTGCGTTTTGGCGTGCTTATTCTGAACCAACACTCCCTCCAAGTCATGACCAAGACCCTCGCCACACTCACGGGCCTCGCGTTTCTCTCTTCCTCGCTTCACGCGGCTTCGCCAAAGAAAGAGGAGACGATCGACCCGAATAAGCCGGTGTCGTTTTACAAGCACATCCGCCCGATCCTCCAGGCGAACTGCGCTGGCTGCCATCAGCCAGCGAAGGCGAAGGGCGACTACGTCATGACGGACTTCGCCAAGCTGCTCGCCGGGGGTGAGGAAGGCAAAGCCATCGTGCCGGGCAAGCCTGCGGAATCCAATTTGATCAAGGTCGCAAGCCCGAATGCGGAAGGCAAAATCGAGATGCCACCGAAGGGTGATCCGCTGCATGAAACTCAGGTCGCGCTGATCAAGAAGTGGGTTACGGAAGGTGCCAAGGATGATACGCCCGCCTCCGCGAAGGCGCACTATGACATGGAACATCCGCCCGTGTATGTCACCGCGCCGGCGGTCACGTCTCTGGAATATTCGCCCGATGGCAAGATGATCGCGGTGGCCGGATACCATGAGGTGCTGGTGCATACAGCCGATGGCTCAAGCATTGCCGCACGTCTCATCGGACTCGCTGAGCGCATCCAAAAGCTGGCGTGGTCGCCCGATGGAAAAAAGATCCTTGTCACCGGTGGCAGCCCGGCGCGCATGGGTGAGATCCAGGTTTGGGATGTTGAGAAAAAGAAGCTCGAACTCTCCAAGTCGCTCACTTTTGACACGCTGTATGGCGCGAGCTGGTCGCCCGATGGCAAATTCATCGCCGTCGGTTGTGGTGACAACGGCCTGCGTGCTTTTGAAGCGGCGACAGGCAAAGAAGTCGTTTTCATGGGCGGACACAGTGACTGGGTGCTCGACACGGTTTGGGGCCTCGAAGGCAAGCTCATCGCTTCGTGCGGTCGCGACATGAGCGTAAAGCTCACGGAGGTCGCCACGCAGCGCTTTGTGGACAACATCACCTCCATCACGCCCGGCGCGCTCAAAGGCGGAGTGCAAGTGCTCGCTCGGCATCCTTTGCGGAATGAAATCCTCATCGGTGGTACTGACGGCGTGCCCGCGATCTACCGCATGGAGCGCCTCACCAAGCGCGTCATTGGCGACAATGCCAACCTCATCCGCAAGTTCCCCGTCATGCAGGGCCGCATCTTCGGCGTGGATTTCGCGCCGGATGGCAAGCGCATCGCAGCCGGCGCTTCGTTTGAAGGCACGGGCGCGGTGAACATCTACGCCAGCGACTACGATAGCACTCTACCAGATGCCGTGAAGAAGCTCGTCGAGACCGTCAGCGGGAAAGGCCCCGAGCTTGAAGCCTGGACCACTCAAGGAGTGAAGCTCATCGCCAGCACACCACTGCCCACCGGCGGTGTCTTCAGTGTCAGCTTCAGCCCCGATGGTCAAACCGTGGCCGCTGCCGGACAAGATGGCCGCATCCATTTGATCGAAGCCGCCACAGGAAAGATTGCTAAAGAGTTCGTTAGCGTCCCGCTCGTCGCCAACAAGGCTCTCGCTGCCAGCGACGTGATCGCCGATGACAGCGTGCGCGCTACGGCGAAGAAGGACATCAAGGTCGAAACGCTGGTGCCCGGTGTGACGGTCGCTTCCATCGAAGTTCAGCCCACCAGCATCAGCATCGGCAAGCCAACCGAATACGCGCAGCTCCTCGTCACCGCGACGATGAGTGATGGCACCAAGGCTGATGTTACCCGCATGGCCAAGCTCACATTTACCGGCAGCGAAGCCGGCAGCATCAATGAACGTGGCCTCTTGCGCCCAACCACCGATGGCAAAGGCGAAATCAAAATCGCCTTCATGGGCAAAGCCGCCATTGTACCTGTCGCCATCACCGGCATGAATCTTGCCCTGAAGCCTGATTATGTGCGCGACATCATGCCAATCGCCAGCAAGCTCGGTTGCAACATGGGCACCTGCCACGGGGCCAAGGATGGCAAGGCTGGCTTCAAGCTCAGCCTGCGCGGTTATGATCCGATTTATGACGTCCTCGCCTTCACTGACGAACTCGCCAGCCGCCGCGCCAATGTGGCTTCGCCCGAGCACTCACTCATGCTACTGAAAGCTAGCGGCTCTGTGCCGCATGAGGGCGGCCAGCTCACCGTGCCGGGCGAGCTTTACTATGAGACGCTGAAAGCCTGGATCAGTCAGGGCGCGAAGCTGAACATGAAAACACCGCGCGTCACCAGCATCGAAGTGTCGCCAAAAAACCCAGTGCTGGAACGCATCGGCAATCGTCAGCAGATCCGTGTCGTCGCTCATTATGCGGATGGTTATGTCCGTGATGTCACCGCCGAAGCCTTTGTCGATAGCGGCAATATGGACGTGATCGAAGCCGACAAAACCGGTCTCATGACCAGCCTGCGCCGCGGCGAAGCCGCCATCCTCGCGCGCTTTGAAGGCGCGTATGCCGCGACTACCATCACGGTGATGGGTGATCGCACCGGCTTCGCTTGGAAAGAGCCGGAGAAGTGGAGCAAGATCGACGAACTCGTGACCCGCAAATGGGAGCGCATGAAGATCGAGCCGAGTGGTGTGTGCAGTGATGAAGACTTCCTGCGCCGCATCCATCTCGACCTCACCGGTCTGCCGCCGAAGCCTGAAGAAGTGCGCGCCTTTGTCGCCGACACGCGCGACATGCGCACGAAGCGCAACGAGGTCATTGACAAGCTCATCGGCAATCCTGACTTCGTTGATCATTGGTCGAACAAATGGGCCGACATGCTGCAAGTGAACAGCAAGTTCCTTGGCACCGAAGGCGTGACAACTCTGCGCGCCTGGATCAAGCAGCAGGTCACAGAAAACACGCCGTATGACCGCATGGCCTACCGCATCATCACGGCCACCGGATCGACCAAGGACAACCCGGCTGCCGCGTATTTCAAAACCGTGCGCACGCCCGAAGAGCTGGCGGAAAACACCACGCATCTGTTCCTGGCCACACGCTTCAACTGCAACAAGTGTCACGACCATCCCTTTGAAAAATGGACCTGGGACCAGTATTACCAAACCGCCGCCTACTTTGCTCAAGTCGATCTAAAGACCGATCCTGCCAGCTCTGGCAAGACCATCGGCGGCACCGCTGTCGAAGGCGCGAAGCCGCTGTATGAAATCGTCAGTGACAAAAAAGCAGGCGAGCAGAATCACCTCCGAACCAATGCACCAGTCGCACCCAAAGTGCCTTTCGATGCAGAATTAGTTAGCAAGACCGCCACCAGCCGCCGCGAGCAGTTCGCCACCTGGATGACCAGCCCGGACAACGACTACTTCGCCATGAGCTATGCCAATCGCATCTGGGGCTATCTCACCGGCACAGGCGTCATCGAGCCGCTGGATGACATCCGCGCGGGCAATCCGGCCAGCAATCCTGAGCTGCTGCAATACCTGACGAACGAATTCATCCAGAGCGGTTTCAACGTGCGCCACCTGATGAAGATCATCGCCCAGAGCCGCACCTACCAGCTCACCCTCGCCACCAACAAATGGAACGAGGATGACAAGATCAACTACAGCCATTCCAAGGCCCGCCGCTTGCCTGCTGAAGTGCTGTTTGACTCCGTGTTTGCCGTCACCGGCTCCATGCCAAACATCCCCGGCGTGCCCAAAGGCATGAGAGCCGCCCAGCTCATCGACGGCCAGACGCAACTGCCCGATGGCTTCCTAACTAACTTCGGTAAACCTGCGCGTGAATCCGTGTGCGAGTGCGAGCGCAGCAACGATGTCAATCTCGGCCCCGTCATGGCACTCATGTCCGGCCCAACGGTCGGCGATGCCATCAGCGATCCGGCCAACGCCATCGCCAAACTCACCACTGAGGTGAAGGACGACTCCAAGCTCGTGGAAGAGATTTTTGTCCGCATTCTTAATCGCAAGCCCACCGGCGAAGAGATCAATGCCGCGCTCGCCAGCATGGCTAGCATGGACGCCGAGAACAAAATGCTCGCCGCTGAACGACAAGCCAAAGAAGCCGAGCAGAAACCCGCCATCGACAAAGCTGAAGCTGAGCGCGTCGCTTTGATCGCCGCGACGAAGACTGAACTCGAAGCCTACAAAGTGAAGATGGCCCCTGAAGTGAAAAAGCAGGAAGCCGCCCGCCTCGCCGCCATCACAAAAGCTGAAGCCGCCGTGAAAACCGTCGCCGATGCCGCACCTGCGCAGCAGCAGCGCTGGGAACATTATGTCGATCTCACCACCGAATGGACGCCGCTCGATTTGAAAGTGCAGCGTGCCACTGGTGTCGAGAAACTGACCGTCGAAGCCGATGGAAGCCTCTTTGCCACCGCCATGCCTGACGGGCGCGAAACCCCCGGCACCTACATTCTTGTCGGCAAATCGGCCCTAACTAACATCACCGCCATCAAACTGGAAATGCTGCCTGATGATCGCCTGCCCAGCAACGGCCCAGGCCTCGCACCGGATGGCAACTTTGTGCTCAGTGAGTTTAGCGTCCGCACTGACCCGATGGACGCCAAACGCACCAAGCGCGGTGGTGAGCAGGCTACGTTGAAAAATCCCAAGGCTGATTTTATGCAGGCCAACTTCGATCTCGCCGAGGCCCTGAAGCCGCGCAATCGCGACAAAGGCTGGGCCGTGTCTCCTGAGGCTGGTTATCGTCATGAAGCCACTTTTGAGTTTGCCAAACCGATCGCCTATGAAGGTGGTGCGCAGTTCACCGTCACGCTCAGTTCGCAGTTCCAGAATGGTAAATACAACCTCGGCCACTTCCGCATCTGGGTAACCACCAGTCCCATCGTCCGCTTCGGCACCTCCAGCCTCATCGCTGCCGCCTTGAAGACACCGATGGCCAAACGCACGAAGGAGCAGCAGTCCGCACTCGCCACCAGCTTTCTCACGCAGTTCAAAGACGTGCAGGCTCAGAAGAAGCTGCTCGCGAATGCCAAGAAGCCGCTGCCAGTGGACGCGCAATTGGTCGCTTTGGAAGCCAATAACACCGAGGCACAGAAGCCCATCATCATCGAGCCCAAGCTCGTCCAACTCCGCCGTGATGCTGAATTGAGCACGAAACAGCTCGGCAACAAACGTCTCTCTGCCGCGCAGGATCTGGCCTGGGCGCTGATCAATTCATCCGCGTTCTTGTTTAATCATTGAGGCGCCAGCCCGAGCGCGAGTATGGCGTAGCCTACTCGCCTAACTTTCACAGCGTGTCTGAGGCCACACAAAGGCGGAGTATTGGGCGGTAATGATGTGGTTTGGGTGTTCGGTATCTTGGGCCGAAATGGCGAGTAGTCTTTGACATATTCGCGCTCCTTCAGGCAAGCATCTTCCGGGCTTCCGCGAGAGCTGCATCGACCTTGCTTACATCCTTGCCGCCGCCACGAGCGAAGTCGGGTTTGCCGCCGCCTTTGCCGCCGACGACGGGGGCGATAGTTTGGATGATTTTGCCGGCTTGGACCTTGGCTTGGTGGTCTTTGGCAACGCTCACGATCAACGCGACGTTGCCGCCGCCGGTGGTGGCGAGGACTACGATGCCGTTGAAGCTGCCTTTCAAGGCGTCGCTCACGGCCACGGCGTAGTCGGCATCCACGTCGCCGAGGTTGACGATGATGGCGTTGTTTTCCGCGGTGGTGAGGAGTTCCTTGGCGCGAGCGGACGCTTCACGTTGTTGTGCGGCTTTGAGGTTCTTCTCAAGTTCTTTTTGCAGGGTGATCAGGGCTTCGAGTTTCTTCTCAATGTCGTGTGCTCCTTGAGCGCTGACTTTGCCAGCGAGGAGTTTGAGGAGGTCGGCATCGGCTTTGGCAGCGTTGTAGGCTTCCATCCCAGCGATGGCTTCGATGCGGCGCACGCCGGCGGCGACGGCGCCTTCAGCAACGAGGCGGAAGAGGCCGATCTCGCCGGTGTGGCGGGTGTGGGTGCCGCCGCAGAGTTCCATGCTCCAACCATCGAGCGCATTTGCTTTGCCACCGATCTGCACGACTCGGACGTTCTCGGGGTATTTTTCGCCAAAGAGCTGCATGATGCTGCTGTTCGCCTTGGCCTCGGTGTAGGGCACTTCGGTCCAGGAAACGACATCGTTAGCCACGATGCGTTCATTGACGAGTTTTTCGATGTCGGCGAGCTGCGCGGGGGTCAAAGTGGCGCTGTTGAAGTCGAAGGTGAGCTTGTCCGGCGTGACGTTGGAGCCTTTTTGCGTGGCGTCCTGGCTGACGACCTCGTGCAGCGCCCAATGCAGGATGTGCGTGACGGTGTGGTGGCGCTCGATGGCGTGACGGCGCGTGGCATCGACGCGGAGGGACAATGACGATTGCGGAATGACTAATGACGAATCTTCAGAGGGGATGAAGTGGAGCCAGGTGTTGCCGGCTTTGGTCGTGCCGGTGATCGGGATGCTGTTGGCTCCGATGATGAGTTCGCCCGTGTCACCGACCTGGCCGCCCATTTCGGCGTAACAAACGCTGGTGTCGAGAATGACAGCCGTCTTGTCTTTCATAGAGACGACTTCGAGGACTTTAGCGTCCGCTTCGAGCGCGTCGTAACCGATGAACTTGGTGGCGTCCTTGGTTTCGATCTCGCTGACGGAGACGACCTGCTTGTTCTTCTGACCGGCTTCACGAGCGCGTCGCTTCTGCTCGTCCATGAGCTTGTCAAAACCTGCGGTGTCAACGTTCAGGCCGCGTTCGCGAGCGAGGAGCTCGGTGAGGTCGATGGGGAAGCCGAAGGTGTCGTAGAGTTGGAAGGCGAAAGCGCCACTCAGCGATCGGTCTGATCCGACCGATGCGACCTGATCTTCAAATAGTGCCACACCACGATCCAGCGTCCGGTTGAACGCCTCTTCCTCCAGCTTGAGTACTGCTTTGACCTGCTCTTTCTTCACGCGCAGCTCAGGGAACACATCTGCCATCTGCGCGGCGAGAACATCGACGAGCTTGTAGAAGAAGGGCTCTTTGAACTTGAGCGTGCGACCATACTTCACGGCGCGGCGGAGTATGCGGCGGAGGGTGTAGTTGCGGTCGGAGTTTCCGGGCTGGATGCCGTCGGCGATGGAGAAGCTGAGCGTGCGCAGATGGTCGGCGATGACGCGGAAGGCGACGTCGATCTTTTCCTGTTCGGTGATGGGGATGACGTGGCACTGCTCGTTCGCTTTGGGCAGCGTGCTTTGGTAGTGTTTGCCGCTGAGCTTGGTCAGTTCGTCGAAGATGGGTTTGAAGACGTCGGTGTCGTAGTTGCTGATCTTGGCGGTCTCGAAGTCGGTGAAGTTCTTGGTGCCCTGGATGATGGAGCACACGCGCTCGAAGCCCATGCCGGTGTCCACATGCTTCGCGGGCAGGGGGACGAAGGTGCCGTCGGGGTTGGCGTTGTATTGAATGAAGACGTTGTTCCAGATTTCGATGCAGCTCGCGTCGCTGCCGTTGACGAGCAACGCTCCGGCGCGCTGGCGGTCTTCGTCGAGGTTCGGAGCACCGGGCGTGAGGTCGATGTGGATCTCGGTGCAGGGGCCGCAGGGGCCGGTGTCGCCCATCATCCAGAAGTTGTCCTTCTTGTTGCCGTTAACGATGTGGATGTCGGGATCGAGGCCGATGCTGCGAAACTTCTCGGCCCAGATGTCCCAGGCTTCCTCGTCGCGATCAGCAGGGTCGCCAGCTCCGGGTTGATAGATAGTGGCAAAGACGCGGGTGGGCGGGAATTTCCACTTCTCGATGATGAGTTCCCAGGCCCAGGAGATGGCTTCTTTCTTGAAGTAGTCGCCGAAGGACCAATTGCCAAGCATCTCGAAGAGCGTGTGGTGGTAGGTGTCGAGGCCCACGTCTTCGAGGTCGTTGTGCTTGCCGCCGGCGCGGATGCACTTCTGCGTGTCCGCCGCGCGAGTGGGCAATCCTTTGTGCAACACGCCAGGCCAGGTATCGACATCCGCACTGCGCTCGCCGAGGAAGATGGGGACAAACTGGTTCATGCCCGCATTGGTGAAAATGTGCGCTCCGTCGCGGCTGGTGTAGCCGACGTTGTCACTGGGGACGATGGTGTGCTGCTTCGACTTGAAGAAGTCGAGGAAGCTCTGGCGGATCTGGGCGGCGGTGGGGACGGCGGACATGGCTGTGGAAATGGGAGCGCGGAGAGTAGCGGGATGTTTCCGTGTGGCGATGGTTTTTTGACCTCGGGTTCGCTAAAGTTTCGGCGGGCGAGCTGGCGACTCTGGGGTGCTCGAGGGGTGGAGGCGGGTGCTTAAAAAGGTTCTTCTGACGGTGGACTAAGTGGGCTGCGGTAAAAAAGGTATTCCCAGGAGATCGCCAATGTGACTGCGTTTGCTGGGCGGCAGGGGCGGCTTACGTCGCACCTAACGATGAGTCGGCGACGATTCAAAATCTGGTTTAGGGCCGGACGCCACCCTCGGGAGTCTTCAGAGATCGCGTCTTCAAGTTACCGCCGATGATCGATTCAGACATCTAGGGAGCCATGCGGTTTCTGAGTTTGAATCAATCTCGGCTTTGTTACAACCAGGGAACACAGTGACGGCACCGCAGCCTATCAAATGCTAGTGGTCGCTGTCTGCAGCGAAGCCATCTGGGGGCTGGCCAACGATGCGAGGGATGAGGCCGATGTCGGTGAAGATGGTGGTCAATTGCCGCAGAGACGCGTCTGAATCAGTATCGACTTCGAAGTAGACGAGGTCGTGGTGGGTATCGATCTTGTAACGAATTTGCGGCAGGCTATCCATCTGGCTGTGGAGCTCTTTGAGCATGGGTTCTGTGCGCAGACCTTTGGCATAGACTTCGAGTTCGATCATGTCGGTGATGGTTTTAGCCAGATCACCACAAAGACGGCGAGCAAAAAATACGGAAATTCAAACGCGAGCGCGCTTGTTAAAACTGGCTACGACGCGCTGAGCCTCTCGTTTGACGGCTTTTTCCTTCAGGGCCTCACGCTGGTCACCGACGTTTTTGCCTTTGCCGACACCGAGTTCCATCTTGATGTGAGCGCCCTTCCAGTAAGCACGCAGGATGGGTAGCGAGTGGCCTTTGATCTGGGTGAAACCGAAGAGCTTCAAGATCTCACGCTTGTGCAAAAGCAGGCGGCGGGTGCGGCGTGGTTCGTGCTGATCGTAGCTGGCTTTGTCATAAGTCTGGATGTCCATGTTGTAGAGCCAGACTTGACCACGCTCGACGCGTGCAAAGGCATCACTTATATTGAGCTTGCCTTGGCGGATGGATTTGACCTCCGTGCCTCGGAGTTCGACGCCGCATTCGTATCTTTCAAGGATATGATAGTCCCGGAGCGCTTTACGGTTGGTGGCGATTTCTTCAGTCATGAAGCGGCGATCTTTATGCCGCCCGCTCAGGAGCTAGGGGCCGCCCGCTGAGGCGTTAAGCGTCGAGGAACTGAGCCTTGATCTTGCCCTGGATGATTTCCAGGAGGGCGATGTCAGCCTCACGCATACCTGGGCGGCGCTCGACGAGCGGGGCACGGCCAGATGTGAGTTGTTTGACGCGCTTGGAAACCATGTTGATGAGGATCGGCGTGTCTTTGACGACTAGGGCAGCTTGTTCAACGAGTTCGGCTTTCATCGGCTTGGTACGGTCTTTATATATCCAGATTATCTGGGTAAGGGGGGGCGACAGTAGTGGGTGATGCGAGTCTGGCAAGCGGGAAATTTGGTCTGCATAAGGGGCCATAAATAGGCCAGGTGGATCAGCTCAGTCTGAGATCGTTTAGATATCCAGCTAAGGTGGGTTCTCTTTTAGCGCGAAGCAGGCACCAGATGCAGGGACATCAGGTCCATCAAATTGTCTTTCACGAGCGTCATAGCCGTGAGCGTTAATGGGCCGGAACCATCTGTGATTTTCAGTGTGCCGAGGTTTTTTTCCTGGGGGCCTTGGAGCGCGGTGTCGATCTGCCCCTTAAGGCTGAAGTGTGACTCCTTAATTTGTAGCTCACCACCATCCAGCGCGCCGCAGCGGTAGCGGAGAATGACTTCGTAACCGCCTGGGGGCAAAGCGGGGAGCTGCCACTTGGCGCTTGCTCCGGGTTTGCTCCAGCCGGTGAGCGCGCCGCCCTCTAGCCGCACGCCGCTGAGTTCTGCCTGATCCAGCGGCAAAGGGATGCGGTCTGGCAGCAGGCTGGCTTTCAGTGACTGCTCGCGCGTTTGCAGCAGCAGCAGTTCTTTATCCAGTCGCTCCAGTTCATGCTCGATCTTCCGTCGCTGCTCCCTGATGGAAATTGCCCATTTGTAGTCGCGGGCATCAGCACGTTGTTTCTCCAGAGTCGTTAGCTCCAAGAGACTTTTTTTCATCGGTGCTAGACTGACCTCGATCATCGACCGCTCGAACTGAATGCGCGCTATCTCCAGGGTGTGCTGTGGTGGACTGTCTGCCGCAGAAAGTCGCGCGCTGGCTGCCATGACAGCCAGCCCAAGACAACTCCAGATGATCGAAAAAGTCTTCAAAATAAAACGCACTTCAATGCTATCTCGCAGGCTCGTTTGAACAAGACATTTCATGCCGCAACACATCCGTGCTCGCCTTTTGCAGGACTTTTATGTCCAATACGTTTCTTTCACTGCCTTACCCCATACTCCCATGCGCTTCCTCACGACTTTTGCTCTCCTAGTCAGCCTTTCAGCATCTGCTGCTGAATGGAAAATCTCCACCTTTGCCGGCACAGGCGAAAAAGGCGGCAGTGGTGATGGTGGCCCTGCCACAAAGGCGCAGATCGATAATCCATTCGGCCTCACACGCGGACCAGATGGTGCGCTTTACTTCTGCGAGTACACTGGCCAGCGGATCCGCAAAGTCACTCCGGATGGCATCATCCACACCGTCGCAGGCTCAGGCCAAAAGGGCTACAGTGGCGATGGCGGTCCAGCTTTGCAGGCCACCTTCAATCTGCCACATGAGCTGCGCTTTGATGCTGCGGGCGATCTCTACATCGTCGATATGACCAATCATGCCATACGAAAAGTGGACATGAAGTCAGGTATCATCACCACACTCGCGGGTAACGGCATGGCAGGCTACAGCGGCTATGGAGGCCCCGCCGCACAGGCTCAATTCAAGCAGCCGCACAGTCTGCAATTTGGTCCTGATGGCTCGCTCTATGTGTGTGACATCGGCAACCATGTCATCCGCAAGATCGATATGAAAAGCGGCTCCATCAGCACCTTCGCCGGCATCGGTAAAGCCGGACCCACAGCCGATGGATCGCCCATCGTCGGCACTCCATTGAATGGTCCACGTTCACTTGATTTTGATAAGCAGGGCAATCTTTGGCTTTGCATGAGAGAGGGCAATCAGGTCTTCAAATTTGACCTCGCGGCAGGTAAGATTCATCACATCGCAGGCAGTGGAAAAAAAGGACTCACTGGCAATGAAGGGCCAGCCAAAGAAGCCACACTCAGTGGCCCCAAAGGCATCGCCGTGGATGCTGAAGGCAACGCCTGGCTTGCCGATTGCGAAAGCCACACTATCCGCATGGTCGAGGCGAAGAGTGGTCTGATTCATCTCATCGCAGGCACCGGTCAAAAAGGCAACGGTGGTGACGGCGATCCCCTCAAGTGTGAAATGGGCCGTCCGCACGGCGTCTTCTTTGATACCGACGGTTCCATTTTCATCGGCGACAGCGAGTCGCACAAAGTGCGCGTGCTGAGAAAGTGACCTCAAAGATCTCAAGGCACGATCTCGACAGGCGTGCCGATTTTGACCTCATGGAAGAATCTCTCCGCCATGCGGCCTGGCATGCGGATGCAACCGTGAGAGGCCGCATAGCCAGGAAGGTAGCCCTGATGCATGCCGACTCCGCCATAGACACGCATGAAGTAATACATCTTGGCTCCCTCAAAGCGTGTTCCAGGTGGGCGCGGGTCTTTGCGGTTGTCGATGTTTAGGCTGATGACGTTCCCATCGCGGTCCTCGTAGTCGCCGTAGATGGAGGATTTGTGATCGATGTCCTTCTCCGTGATATGATAGCGACCTGGGCGGGTATAATACCCTTCGGCACCCGATGAAATGGGCGAGCCGCCTGCGAGCTGACCGCCTTTGAAAAGGTACACCATCTGCATACCCAGAGAAATCATGATGCTGGGTCGGCCCTCGACATCATCTGCATTCCAAAAAGAGCCGTCATTGCGAGTCAGCCCTTTGATCTTGTCCGTGAGAAAGCGTGAGACGCGAGGGATGTCCCCAGTGACAAATAGGTGACCGTAGTTGAAGGCCGTATTGCTGCTGGTCTGAAGCGTATTGCAGCCAACGAGAGTCAGTACCCAGAGAAGTATTAGCCGTGGTTTCATATGAGTCCGTCGCGGCTCAAAACGTAGAGTTCAAGCCGCAAGTTGATGCACGGTCAATTCACGGCGGTGGTCCTGCTTGCCTGACGGTGAAGACCACATACTATCGTCCTAATGCGCGCCCTTTTTACCCGCCTACTCAACGGTTTCGCACTTCCATACGCTGAAGGGCGCAGGCCGGGCATCGGCTGTAATCCACGCCTCATGATGGCCGTGCTCGTCATCGGCGGCACGCTGGCCTACCACTACCTCGGCACGACAGCTCATCAGAATGAATTCACTGGCCGCACGCAGCGCCTCGCCTATGCCAGCGCGCAGGAAGAAGTCGCTTTAGGTCTGCAATCCGCACCCACCATGATTCGCCAGATGGGTGGTGAATCGCGTGATGCTAAAAGCCAAGCCTTGGTGGATCGCGTGGGATCAAAACTCGTACAGAGCACACTCGCCCGGAAGACCGACTACAACTTCGACTTCCACCTGCTTGGCGATACGCAGACTATCAACGCCTTTGCCCTGCCCGGTGGCCAGATTTTCATCACCGAGGCGCTGTTGCGGTTGCTAAAAAATGAAGACCAACTCGCGGGTGTGCTCGGACATGAAATCGGTCACGTCGTCGGTCGCCACTCGAATGAGCAGATGGCCACGACCAAGCTCTGGAGCGGACTCGCACAGGGCGCTGGCATCCTGCTCTCGGATGGTCAAAGCAATGTGGGCTCACAGATTGCTCAGGCCGTGGCAAGCTTCCGCGTCATGAAATATGGCCGTGATGATGAACTCGAGTCAGATGCGCTCGGCGTACGCTTCCTCATTGAAGCCGGCTACAACCCCGAAGCCATGATCGGCGTCATGGAGATCCTGGCCAAAGCCGCCAGTGGCAGCCGCCAGCCTGAGATGCTCAGCTCACATCCGAACCCCGAAAACCGCGCGGAAAAGATTCGCGAACTCATTGCTCAGCAGCGCGCTGGCAAGTATTGATTTTGTTAGTGTTCATCAGCCGTTAAGAACTCTACATGTCCGACGAATCACATCACGAACGCGAACTAGGCGGCCAGCTTCTCGCCTCTGTTTCGCGTTCCTTTTATCTGACGTTGAAAGCTCTCCCACGTGAGCTGCGTGAACCCATCTCACTTGCTTACTTACTGGCTCGGACGGCTGACACCATCGCCGATACAGCCAGTGTCAGCGCCAGTGTCCGAATCGATTGTTTGCAGCAGTATCAGGCGCTGATTCAGCAGCCAGTTGAAACCACGCAGCAAGCCTTGGCAGCGCGCATCGCCCAGGACTTCGTGCCCCAGCAAAAAGATGAGGCAGAGCGCAGACTCATGGAGCGTTTCACCGATGGTCTTGCATGGCTGCGAGCCATGAGCGGCGCACCGCTCAGCGCCATTCAGCACGTGCTGGAGCGCATTATTCACGGGCAGCGACTCGACATTCAGCGCTTTCCATCGGACGGCGAATTGCGCTGTCTGAAGAGCGCTGATGAGCTCGATGAATACACCTGGCTCGTCGCGGGCTGTGTGGGTGAGTTTTGGACAGAGATGTGCGGGATCGAGAAGCCCGCGTCTCTTGATTCGAGTGTGAGCCTGGAGCAGATGAAAACATGGGGAGCCAGCCTCGGCAAAGGCCTTCAGCTCATCAACATCTTGAGAGACATCGGAGAAGATGTCCGTGATGGCCGCTGCTATCTTCCAGGTGCGAATCCTGCGGAGGTTCAGGCAAACACTCGTGTCTTGCAGCCCCTATGGCATGATTGGTTAGCCACCTGCCGCCAGCATCTCGACAGCGGGCTGCACTACGTCCAGCATGTCGCCGACGGGAAGCTGCGTTACGCCACTTCCTTGCCCCTGCTACTGGGAGCCAAAACCCTCACTCGAATGCAGTCGGCCTCATGGGAGGAATTGCAGTTCGGCATCAAGATCACTCGCTTGGATGTCGCCATGATCCTCGCCGAGGCCGCCATCGCCTGCCGCTCTGCGGATGGCGTGGCGCGGCTGTTCAAGAAACTCAGTCGTTAAATCGGCGGCATCGAAAAACTCATGCTGTAGCGGTGCGTTCGTTGAGCTTCTGTCCGCGATCAGCATTCAAAGAAACCGTCTGAAGGCGGAGCTCCAAACGCGCAGCGCGCAGCAGTTGATGCCAAGTTTAGCGAAATGTCATTGACCGGGCTTCGTTCAGACTGGCTCTTATGATGATGCGTTCTCTTCTTTTCCTGACCGTTATTTCAGTGGATTCACTGCACGCAGCATCGACGCCGAATGTGCTGTTCATGATGGCGGATGATTTAAATAACAGTTTGGGCTGCTACGGCCATACACAGGTGAAGACGCCGAATCTGGATAAGCTGGCAGCACGCGGGGTGCGCTTTGATAAAGCAGGGTGTCAGTTTCCGCTATGCGGGCCGAGCCGAAACTCAATGCTGACGGGACTTTACCCAAACAGCTCGGGCATTCTGACAAACGGGCAGCTTTTCCGGCAGACGATTCCTGCTCATATTTGTCTGCCGCAAGCATTTCGACTCCATGGTTACTTCGCGGCGCGGATCGGTAAGCTGTATCATTACAATGTGCCGAACTCGATAGGCACGGATGGGCATGATGATCCTGGATCGTGGGAGATGGAGATCAATCCGGCCGGGGCAGATCGGATGATCGATCAGCCGAATATTTCCAGCCTGCTTCCAGGGAATTTTGGCGGCACGCTGAGTTGGTATGCTTCTCCCAGCAGTGATGAAAAACACACAGATGGGATGATAGCGAAAGAGGCGGAGTGGGTCCTGGAGCGCTGTGCTCGTGAAAAAGACCGTCCGTTCTTTTTGGCGCTGGGTTTCTTCCGCCCACACACGCCGTATGTGTCGCCGAAAAAGTGGTTCGACGGCTACCCGGTGGATCAGATGCCAGTGGTGAGTGGCGTGGAGGAAGATCAGAAAGATCTGCCAATCCACGCGCTGGGCAGCCAGAAGAAGGAGCAGGAAAAGTTAACGGATGATCTGCGCCGGCAGGCGGTGCAGGCCTATTATTCAGCAATCAGTTTCATGGATGCGCAGGCGGGACGTGTGCTGGATGCACTCGATCGACTCGGGCTGGCGGAGAATACGATTGTTGTTTTCACCAGCGATCATGGCTATCACCTCGGCGAGCATGGGCTGTGGCAGAAGCAGAGTCTGTTTGAGGAAAGCGCGCGTGTGCCACTAATCATGGCGGGTCCGGGTGTAACGAAGAGTGCGGTGGCGCAGGCTCCGGTGGGCTTGATCGATCTCTACCCAACTTTAGCAGCGATGTGCGGCGTGGAAGCTCCTGCGAATCTGCAAGGCCAGAACATGGCACCGATCCTGAAGGACACGACACAGATGGGACGCGGCTGGGTGCTGAGCCAAGTCGTGCGCGGCGGCGGCTTTAATCGCCGTGGTGCTAGCGCTGCGCGTGGCGATGACGGAAAACGTATCTGTGGTTACTCGCTCCGCACTCCGCGCTGGCGTTACACCGAATGGGACGAAGGGAAAGAAGGCCACGAACTCTACGATCATGAGGCTGATCCCAAGGAACAGATAAACCTGGCAGACAAGGTCGATCACGCAGCAATCGTGACCGAGATATCAGCGAAAATTCGTGAAGCCGCGAAAGCGTCTTTTCCAGTGGATGGCGTGACGCCCGCCGTGAAAGAGACGGGCATGTGGGCACCGAATCTCACGGACCCGTAAGCCCATTAAAAAGCTGGCTTCATGTAGCCCAAGTAGCCCATGAATCCGGCAACGATGACAGCGAGTAAGATGACGGCATGGGGTGTAAGCACGCGGCGGCGAGCAAGCACGGGCAGGAAGCCGAGCACCAGCCAGAGAGCGATCTTGATCCAGACCCAGGTGGGCATGGTCGCAAAGATTTGCAGCTTGGCCAAGAGTCCAAAGCCGGAGATCAAACTGATGACGAGGCCTGTGCCATGCCACTTCATGGCACTGCGAGCTGAATCAGAGGAAAGCAGGGCACCGAATCCGATGAAAACGAAGGTCAGTCCGATGATGTGGGCGATGTGATAAATGGCGAGGGGCATAAGAGGATATTGTTATTGTACGTCTGACTCACAAGCAACGATGCACTTACTAAGCGCGGAGAAGTTAAGAGTTGAAGATTGAGAGCCTGAATCAAAACCATTTAAATTAGAACAAAGACTCACTTTTCGGCTGAATTACTCCAGTTCACTCAACTCTCAACCATTCACTCTCAACTCCCACTTCAGGCATTAAAGCTTCTTGATCACGGACCGCTTGCGCAGGCCTTCCATCCACTTGTCGATCACGCCCTTGGATTTCTCAGAGGAGATGGAGCGCTCGATTTCGGGGCGTAGTTCCTGCATGGATTTTACGTCTCCGTACTTGATGGCGTCACAGGTGATGATGATGTAGGCCTGTTGCTCGTTGATGACCTCGCTGATGCCTCCGGTTTTCAGGCCAAAGGCAACATTGGCGATGGCGGGTGGCATCTGATCTCTGTCCACCCACTCTCTAGCTCCACCGGATTCAGCGTAGCTGTCCTGTGAGTAGGCTTTGGCAGTTGTGGCAAAGTCAGCTCCATTGACCAGCTTGGTGCGAAGCTCGTTGGCTAACTTGCCCTGACTTTCGACGGTCACCGACGTTTCTGTGCTGAATTTGGGAATTGTGATGGTGCTGATTTTGATCATTCCGCCTTCACGCCACTTATCCTGATTCTTTTTATAATAGTCATCTACCTCTTTCGGCGTGGCTGGCGATTGCTGGGCCGCCTGCTTACCGCGCATGGCATTCACAATCATCATCTTCTCACGCAGATCACGAAACTTTTTCACCGTCATTCCTGTGCCAGCCAGCTCTTTGACAAAAGCATCGCGGTTACCCTTGAAGCTGTCGCGGATGATCCCATTGACATCATCATCCACCCACTGGCTCTTGATGGCAGCGCCCAGGCGCTTGAACTCGGCCAGCACCAGTTCACGGTCGATGAGGCTGTCCAATGCCGTGGCGTGTAGGTTGTTTAGTTCGCGCTGTAGGGCACCAGGATCATTTTGAAATTGGAAGCGCAACATCTGCTCCTGAGCATTCACGGCGTCACGCACCTCGGACTTGGTGACGACATTACCATTCACGATGGCTGCGATGCCATTGCTGGAGGACTGAGCCTGTAGCTGTGCCCCCACGGCCAGAGTGATCAGCGTAATGATGGAGCGAATGAGGGATTGTGAGGTGACAGACATGACTTTAAAGAGGGAAGATGGTTAACCACCCGCTGGGTTGCTAGCAAGTGGGAAAATAGGCTAGAAGGTTCTTCGAGATTGCCTCTGAACATAGTTTCCATCAAAGATGGTGGTTCCTATGAAAAGCAGATTCCTTACCGTGTTTATCTTTTGTTTGGCCTCCATCTCGCAGGCCGCTGATCAATCCTTCACCGGAGTGACGGGTCTCCAGCTCTACAGCCTGCGCGGCCAGTTCAAACTGCGCGGAGTGCCGTGGACCCTAGATCGTGTGAAATCCTTCGGAATCACTGAAGTCGAACTGGCTGGCACCTACGATTTGAAACCTGAACAGTTCAAAGCCGAGCTGGAACAACGCGGCCTGAAGGCGATCAGCGGCCACTTCCCCTATGGTCGCTACAAGACTGATCTCGAAGCCGTGGTGGCTGAGGCGAAAACGCTGGGGCTTCAATACGCTGGCTGTGCCTGGATCGACCACAAGGGCAGCTTTGATGAAGCCGAGTGCCAAGACGCTATCGCCACGTTTAATAAAGCCGGTGAAGCCTTGGCCGCTGCTGGGATCAGATTCTTCTATCACTGTCATGGCTATGAATTTGAAAAGCAGGGTGATGGCACTCTAATGGACGTGCTGATCACCGGCACCAAAGCTAAGCATGTGAGCTATGAGATGGATGTGTTCTGGGTCGTCTTCCCCGGCCAAGATCCGGCTGCCCTGCTCAATAAATATCCTGATCGCTGGAAGCTGATGCACCTCAAAGATCTGCGCAAAGACGTGGCCACTGGCTCTCTCAGTGGTGGCACCGATGTGAAGAACGACGTCACCATCGGCACAGGTCAGATGAACTGGCCATCCATCCTAGCTGCCGCCCAAAAGATCGGCGTGAAGCACTACTTCATTGAGGACGAATCCCCGACCTCAGAAGAGCAGATTCCCTCCAGCCTTTCGTTCCTGAAGAATCTGAAATGGTGAGGCGCTGAGCGACTACAATGCCCCAGCCCCAATCGTGATCCGCTTCGCGGGAACTGGGGATTGGATGATGCCTTCAGAGGTCTCCTGCATGAGGCGTAGCTGGCCGCAGGCGGCGGCGATGTCGTGACCCTTTTCTCGACGCAGCGTGGCGGTGACTCCGGCAGCAAGCAGGACATCGCGGAACGCATCCTGCTGGGCTTCGCTTGGGCGCTCCCAGTCCAGGCCTTCGACAGTGTTGTAGGGGATGAGATTGACCTTGGCGTGGATGCTGCGTGCACGCTTGGCCAGCAGATGCGCTTGGGCGATCATGTCGTTCACATCTTTGATGAGGATGTACTCCAGCGTCATGTGCTGCTTGCGCTTTGAGCGCCAGGTTTGCAATGCATCAAACAACTCGGCCAGGTCATGCTTTTGGTTCACTGGCATGATCTTACTGCGCACATCGTCGCTGGCTCCATGCAGAGAAATCGCGAGGCGGATTTGCAGCGGAAAGTCGGCGAGCTTTTTGATCTGCGGAGCCAGACCACTGGTACTCACGGTCATGTGCCGGGCACCGATGCCGATGCCCCATTCGGCATTCAGGATCTCGATGGCTTTGATAAGGTTGCTGTAATTTGCCAGAGGCTCGCCCATGCCCATAAAGACCAGATTGTCCACACGCTCACCGACGTGGGCTTCAACCAAAACAATCTGCTCCACGATCTCCGCAGCGGTGAGATTGCGTGTGAATCCGGCCAGACCACTGGCGCAGAATTTGCAGTCATACGCGCAGCCGACTTGGCTGGAAACACAGAGCGTTCGGCGGTCGGAGTCGCCACCATACAGCGCTGGATTGGCAGGGATGAGGACAGTCTCGATGTAGCGCCCGTCATTGAGCTTGAGCAAAAACTTGCGCGTGGTGTCCTCGGAGCCCGTCACTTTCGCGATGCTCATGCTTCGGGCGACGTAGCGCTCGGCCAGGGCCTGACGCAGCGGCTTGGACAGGCTCGACATGGCCTCGATGCTGGTGGCCCTTTTGGCATAGGTCCACTCGATGATTTGCTTCGCACGAAAGCCCGGCTCGCCGAGTGATGCGACTAAATCCGTGATCTCCTGCGGCGTGGTGCCGAGAAGAGATGGCAGCGCGCGTGCTGGCGCCGCGAGTGACTCAGTTGGCATGGAAGGCCTTCACAGTCTCTTTCACCAGAGGCACGTTGTTCTTGTCACGGACAAAAATGACTTTGCGCTCGTGATAATATCTGGTCGTGCCTTGAGGCAGCGCATAGAGCCACTCTTCATCATTGTTGCGACGCTCAAAGGGCACGCCGATCAGCTCAAAAACATCTCGCCCGCCCATGCCCGGCCTGACGCGGGAGAAACGGTGGTCATCATACTTCATCGAGTAGCGCGTGCTGGATTGCAGGAAGTGGCTGACGGCCTCCACAGCTTCATTGACCGGATAGCCAAAGCTCAGGATGTAATAAAACAACAGCAGTGCGGGAATGCCTGCGAGCAGCAGTGGGGTGAAGAGATACCAGTTCTTTTTCAACATAGGAATGATTGGGGTGAGGGCCGATGCTCTAGCAGATCGGCGCTTCTAGCAAGGATCAAAACCACGTCGTGTAGCCCAGCGCCTTTAGCAGCGTGCGCAGACTCATCGCAATCACCAGCACTCCCACGACGACCATCATGGGCCGATGCGGCACTCTTTTCGTCAGATAAGCGCCGAATGGTGCCGCGATTACACCGCCCAGCGCTAAGCCTGCGATGACCTGCCAGTGGCCGAGTCCGATGCTCAGGAAAAAGGTGATCGAGGCAGACAATGTCACGAAGAACTCCACCGCATTCACACTGCCCACAGTCTCGCGGAAGCCATTGCCACGGACGATCAGATTGGTCGCCACGATCGGACCCCAGCCACCACCACCGACGGCATCGAGAAACGAGCCGACGAGAGCTAGTGGCGTCAGTTTGGTCGTCACTTCACGCGGCGGGAAAGGCAAAAAGGCTTTGGTGATGATGATCACGCCCATGATCATGAGATAGCCTGAGATGTAGGGCTTGATCATGTCGCCATTGATGGAGCTGAGCACATACGCACCCACGGCGGCACCGATGATGCCAGGGATTAGCAGTCGGCGGAAAAGATCGCGGCTGATGTTTCCAAAAGCGTGATGGGAGAGCGCCGAGGCACCCGTGGTGAAGCACTCCGCCGCATGGACGGTGCTACTGACCACTGCTGGCGACACGCCCCAGCCCATCAGCAAGCTGGATGCCGTGACCCCATAGGCCATCCCTAGCGCACCATCGATGATCTGCGCCAAGAAGCCTGCCAGGATATAGACGAAGAAGTCGTGGGTCATGGTGTCCTAAAAAACCGCCGCTGGCGGGGGGCGCAGGCTGTCGGCTGTCAGGGGGTAGAGTTCAAGCGAAAATTGGAATCAGGAGAATGCCTCAGAGCGGTTGATAACTCGCGATGCTCGGTCACGTTCGGCCCTCATGCTCCGCCCTCTCTTCATCGCCCTGGTTTTTGTCACTGCGTCTTTGCCGGCACAGGATCGCCCGCCAAACATCATCTTCATGCTGATCGACGACATGGGCTGGACGGATCTGGGCTGCTACGGCAGCAAGTATTACGAGACACCGAGCATCGACCAACTCGCGAAGGACGGAATGCGTTTCACCAATGCCTACTCCGCCTGCACCGTCTGCTCGCCGACTCGCGCGGCGGTGCCGACCGGTAAGTCCCCGGCACGTCTGCACATCACCGACTGGATCGCCGGTCATGACCGCCCTCATGCGCGGTTAAAAATTCCTGAATGGACGAAGCATCTGCCATTGGAAGAAGAGACGCTGGCCGAGCGGCTGAAGACACGCGGCTACGCCACCGCCAGCATCGGCAAGTGGCATCTCGGCGGGCCGGATTTCTACCCGGAGAAGCAGGGCTTCGATGTGAACATCGGCGGCACGGATCGCGGCCAGCCGCCGAGCTACTTCTCACCCTATGGCATCGACACCCTGAATGACGGCCCCAAGGACGAGTTCCTCACCGACCGCCTCACCACGGAGGCCATCGGTTTCATCGAGAAAAACAAAGCGCAGCCCTTCTACATCTACATGCCGCATTTCGCCGTCCACACCCCCATCATGGGCAAGCCCGATGTCGTGGCGAAGTATCAGAAGAAGCGCGGTGCGGGCGGCCACTCCAATCCCGTCTATGCCGCCCTGGTCGAAAGCGTGGACGACAGCGTGGGCCGTCTGCGCGCCACCTTGAAAAAGCTCGACCTCAGTGACAACACCATCTTCGTCTTCACCAGTGACAACGGCGGCCTCAGCGGCACCGTCAGCGCCAAAGGCTGGTCACGCGGCCCCACGGATAATAGCCCCGCGCGCCTCGGCAAAGGCAGCGCCTATGACGGCGGCGTCCACATCCCGCTCATCGTTTCCTGGCCCGGCACGATCCCCGCCGGTGAAGAGTGCGACGCGCCCGTCATCAGCTACGATCATGTGCCCACGCTGCTAGCGGCCACCGGCACACCTGTGAAGGACGGGCAGATCGTCGATGGCGAATCCCTCATGCCCCTGCTCACCCAAAAGGGTTCACTGAAGCGCGATGCCATCTACTGGCACTACCCGCATTATCATCCCGGCAGCGCCACCCCCTACAGCGCCGTGCGTGAGGGCGACTGGAAGCTCATCGAGTTCTTCGAAACCAGTCACGTCGAGTTGTACAACCTCCGCCGCGATCCCGGCGAACTCGAAAACGTCGCCGACGTGGATGCCGACGTCGCCGCCGCCCTCACCGAAAAACTCCACGCCTGGCGCAAGGAAGTCGGCGCTCAAGAACCCACCCTGAATCAAGACTATGATCCCGAGAAGTCCTTGGAGGGAGTGGGGAAGGGGAAGAAGAAATAGGGGCAATCCGAAACCGATGAAAGCAAAAACCAAACGAATCCCACCCGCACATCCCGGAGAGATCCTGCTACTCGAATTCCTCTAGCCCGCTGGCATCAGCCAAAACAAGCTCGCGCTGGCCACCGGACTCAGCGTCAGCCGCGTGAATGATCTTATCCAAGGCCGTCGCGGCATCACGCCAGACACCGCTATCGGTGCCATTACCTTGGTAAAGTGCTTTTCCAGCGGCGTGTTTATAGGGCTGGACTTTCCTGATTGGATATTTCCACGGAACCAGCACCACGAACATGGTGAAGTCGGTTGTTTATCCGTTCAATCGAATCGAAATATGCATGTGTGGCGTTCAGTGCAGCGCACAGAGAATGACAGAGACTGAACAGACCATCGAGGTAATGGAACATGACTGAGAAGTTCAAGCTATTTAGACCACGCTTTTTGAGAATGAGTTCGTGCCTCAATCCCCGGCTATTCACAGGCTAGCCCTGCGGGCTTAAGGGAGGTTTTGGAATGAGAAAAAGGACGGGCACGAATGAAAGCTGCGGCTATAATGAAGGCTCATGCCCGACAAGCCCCCCGCAGATATTACCTGGATCGATGCTCTCTCTGATTTTCTCGCGAGTCAAAACGGGGTTGAGGCGATCCGGCTGAATACGACGGACCGGAGTGTGCAGGTGGCGACTCTGGGTCAGGTGGATCTGGCGGCGCTGCAAACGCAGGTCAGTGAGCTGCTGAAGTCGCTGGATGAGCGACTACTCGCTGCGCCGACGAAGACGGATGATCTGGAGGGTCTGCAACTGACGCGCAGGGAAGGGGAGGTGCTGCTGCAAAAGCCGACTTGCCTGACGGCACCGCGTTTCTGGAAGTGGCGTGATTTTGAATGGCCTGAGGCGGAAGAGATCGAGAAGCAGAGTGATGAGGAATGGCGGGTGATGGCTGTGCAGGCGACGATTTGCGGCTTGATGCAGGTGGCTGCTTATGTGGCCGGTAACGCCTTCGGTGCGCCGGAGTGGGTTCGGCATTCGCTGTTAGGCGTGGCGCTTGTGAGCGGCGGCTGGGATGCAGCGAAGGATGCGTGGGAAAATTTGAAGGAGCGCCGCTTGGACGTGCATTTCCTGATGTTGGCGGTGGCGACTGGGGCAGTGGCGATCGGTGCCTGGGAGGAGGGGGCGCTGCTGCTGTTCCTGTTTTCCACGTCGGGAGCGCTTGAGCATTTCGTGCTGCACCGCACGCACCGTGAGATCAATGCGCTGATGAAGGTGGTGCCAAAGATGGCGCGGGTGATTTTGCCAGATGGCAGTGTGCAGGAGCGCGCGGTGTCGCTGCTGCGTGTGGGTGATGTGGTGCAGGTGCGGCCTGCGGAACTCTTCCCGGTGGATGCGACGGTGGTGAGCGGTGAGACGGCGGCGGATGAATCGACGCTGACGGGTGAGGCGCTGCCAATTGATAAGACGAAGGGCGCGGTGGTGTATGGCGGCACACTGAATCTGTGGGGTCTGGTGCAGGCGCATGTGGACCGCCCGGCGACACAAAGCGCACTGGCGAAGATCATCACGATGATCCAAACGGCGCAGCACATGCGCGCGCCGAGTCAGCGCTTCACGGATCGTTTTGGAACGACGTACACGCTGCTGACATTGAGTGCGGTTTTGGTTATGTTTTTGGTTTGGTGGCTGGCGCTGGGCATTCCGCCCTTTGAATCCACTGCTGAAATTCGGTCGGCTTTCTATCGGGCGATGACGCTGCTGGTGGTGATGAGTCCCTGCGCGCTGGTGCTGTCGATTCCCTCAGCAATCCTAGCGGCGATTGCGTGGGGTGCGCGGCGTGGCATTCTTTTCCGTGGCGGTGCGGCGATCGAAAAACTGGCAGAGGTGGACTTGGTGGCGATGGATAAGACGGGCACGCTGACAGAGGGGAATCTTCGTGTCGCACTTGTGGAGAGTTTCCCGCCGGGTCGTGAGAAAGAGGTGCTGCGTTTGGCGGTGACGCTGGATACGAACTCGAATCACCCGATTGCTTTAGCGATCACGCGCCACGCGAAAGAGCAGGGGATCGAGCCGAGCGAGTTGCTCGAATTTCAATCCATCCCAGGACAAGGTCTGCGCGGTCGCACGGCGGATGGTGTGACGTATGTGGGCCGGCGTGAGCTGATGGATCAGGGTGATTTTGCGCAATGGCTGAAGGATGTGCCGGATGCGCCACTGGGCTTCTCTGAAGTCTGGGTGCTGAATGCCGGGACGATGGGGCGTGTGCTGCTGAAGGATGAGATCCGCAATGGCAGTAAGGCGGTGCTGGCGCAACTCGCCGCTGAGCATGTCATCACGGTGATGCTCACAGGCGACCGCCGCGCTGCTGCGACGCAGATCGCACAGGAGTTGGGTGTGACGGATGTGCGCGCGGGATTGCACCCGGAAGACAAGGTGGCAGCAATAAAGGAGTTCACGGACAAAGGTCACAAGGTGGCGATGGTCGGTGATGGTGTGAATGATGCGCCGAGTTTGGCTGCTGCCTATGTGAGTGTGGCTATGGGCGCGCGCGGCAGTGATGCGGCGCTGGAGCAAGCAGACGTGGTGCTGATGCAGGATAAGATCGAAAAACTGCTTTCTGCGCGTCACATCAGTCAGACGGCGCGGCGGATCATTCGGCAGAATTTGGCGATATCACTGGGGTCGGTGATCATCATGGCGGTGGCTTCTCTTTTCGCCATCGTGCCGCTGACGCTGGGTGTGCTGACGCATGAGGGTAGCACGGTGCTGGTGTGCCTGAATAGTCTGCGGCTGCTCTTCGTGAAGGAAGCCAATTTGATCACCAAGCAAGCCGACTGAGATCCTGTTCTTGGCTGGCGGACCAAGCTTCTTTGTTGTCGTGAAGCTGACGGCGCGCAGCGGACTGGATCGAGGATTTCATGGGCGATCCCTCATGAAAAAGTTTCACCCACAGCGCGAGAGTATCGCTATTGGCCTGAGCCGTCGCGAGCAGGCTAGGCAAGTGTGAACGGATGTCTTCATCCATTGGTGGATCGAGGTGTAGCCAGGTGAGTAGCTTGGTATAGCGTGGATCGGCAGTGGGTAGATCGAGGCTATTTCCTGAGAGTAAAAGTTCGTGTTCAGTCCAGGTGCCAGAATGGACTTTATCGAAATGCGGTTTTAGATCTGTGGCCTCACTAGCCATCTTAGATGCCTCTTCATGACGCCAAAGCTCATCTGCTGACGCCACTTGAGTTGGTGTCTCGGCTTTCACGGCTATTGGCACGGGTTTAGCGGGCGCTGGTCGTGTTAATTCATAGGGCGTGATCCATATCATCAATGCGAGGGCAGCGGCTCCGACGAGGCCACCCGCAAAAAAAGGCCAAGCATTCCAGACGATGATGACTGGCTCCTGTGGCGCTTGTGGCTGAGAGCGCGGCTCCAGCGAAGACTGTCTCGGAGTCTGTGGCGATGGAGCGGGTTCGACTGGGCACTCGATTCTATCAGTGATTCTTTGGTTTGCCAAACTCCACCAAATCGCTGGCGTGACCTCTTGAAAAAGACTCGACCCGTCCTGATCTGGAGTGAGGTGCTCCTCAAGCTCGGCTAACGCCGTCTGCTCCGCTGGTTTATCCCAAGTCCAGGCAGTGCGCTTGCGGCGCAGACGGTGGTCCCAGAGATCGCGGGACTCTTGACTACAGCTGCAAACGATGCGCCCAGCCGCCAGCCAGAGACGTGCTTCTTGCAGGCTTTCCTGATGTTCCTCTGCTGCCTTTGGCTCGGCCACGGACAACATTTGCTCCGCTCGCGAGTAGCGGGTGATGGCGAGTGAGGTCACCAGAGCCAGCATGATGTGAACGATCTCTGGGTCGCTCATTTTGGACTGAGTTGCGCCGAGTGCCTCCGCGAGTTTAGAAAGCCGAGTCGTGTCTGATTGAGCGGCCCAACGGTAGGCCACCATGCAGGTGAGGGAGAGATGACCACTGCCTAGCTCAATAATGAGATCGGGAATGCGTGCCATTTCCGCCAGCAGGTCTTGATGATTTTCAAAAAGAGTTACCAGGAATTCGCTGGCCCCGCCTGCCCAATCACGTTTCACATAAGCTTTCCCACAAAAGTCAGCAAAGGCCTGCTCCACACCTGTTTCTTCACTCAGCGCTTTGACCAGAAGACGGCCAATTGGCAAAAGCTCCTCTGGGAGTTCCAATAGGCTTGGGTGGGATTCTTGAGACACGCCTTCCATAATTCAATAATTCATGGGTAATGCCTATGCTCACTACATGCAATCAGGCTGTGAGACTTGATTCCTAAAACTCGATTCGTGGGTTGATGGTGCTGACGAATAATCTGATCGTCGTTGTCATCCTGGGTTACGGCTTCACTGGCGTTTCGCTGGCGGCACGTTTTTCACGCAATTGCTGAAACTCATGCATCGCGGCTTCTCGATAAGTCTGCCGCAGTTTCTGGGCGGCTTGGATACGCTTTTCTCCGCGTTTGATCTCCAGTTCGCTCAGCGCCGCCTGAACAAGAGACGTGGCCATGATGCGCTCGTGAAATTTCTTTGTCTCCTCACGGCGCTCAGGTTTGGCAAAGGCCATCATCTCCATTCCTAGCCGCAGCACGAGGGCCTTTGGAAACTCCGCTGAGTCGGCTTCCGGCATCGCTGGCATTTGCCGTGGATCAAAATGGTCTTTCGGTCCGATCTTGGCTAAGATTGCCGCAGCTCCAGGGTCAATTTTTTCTAGCGAACGACGGATCGTGTCGCGCATCTCCTCATTGGCCTTCATCGCCTGATCTCGCGCCTCGATCACCTCAGGTCTACCCCAGACTTTATCCAAAGCCTCCCGCACACGCTTCTTTTCCTCTTCAGGTATTTTGTCGAAGTCTTCCGAGCGCATTGGAGGCCGCCCAAAACTCGGCATCATGCCGCGTCTATCTCCGGGGCGCTGACTCGGCAGTGTGCCAGCCATCGGTTTCGGATTCACCACGGGTGAGACCGGAGAGGGCGTTTGTGCCACTGCTTGGAGCAGAGGTAAAAGCAGACTGGCAAGATAAGAGACCTGGGGGCGCGTCATCGCAATCAATGTGGGCGGGAAGCCTCAAAATCGCAACTCAGGACTCATCTCCCGAACCCAACCAGAGCAAACCCGACTCAGTCTCCAAAGTTTCGCCCTGACCAAGCTGCGTTGAGCCACTTGCCAGTCGACCCAGAATTCACCTATTGACCCCGACTCACCCTCCGTCTAGTCTCATCCCGCAACTGTCTAGAGCGCTGTGCTCTGAGGCTAACGTCCACCCCACCGAACTGCTGAAATGCGCCACGCCAGCCCACTGACTGCGCCAAATGCTTTGACTGGACCTGCGATTTATTCGCCGGGACGCCTCTTCGTGACCCATTCAGGTCATGAGCACATTGGACCCACCCGGTCCCTCTCCAGCCATTGCGGCACCCGATGGGGCTGCGATGAATCGCCTGAGCGGTTTATCACACCACCCGTCCCACAGGATGTGACCAGTCGTCCTTCCTCGGCACCGGCCTTTAGCACGCCCCATAGCGTGGTGCCTCCAACCCCACAGCACCCAAGAACGAACACCTCATGTCAGACAATTCAACTCAACAAGGCACCCGCCGCCGTCGCACCCGCCGTCCTAATGGCGCTCAGGGTGGCCAAAGCGGAGGCTTCTCCGACCGCCGCACCTCCACCCCACGCGGCGGCGTTCCCAAACCGACCGGCTTTCAGAAATTCTTGAGCGCCATCACCTTTGGTCTGCTCGGCAAGCCTGCCACGCTACCCAAAGCTCAGCGTTCTGGCTCTTCCACATCCTCTGATCGTGGCCCTCGCTCAGATCGCTCGGATTCCTCCCGTCCACCACGTGAGCCGCGCCCGCGTCGTGACTCCACGCCCGTCGATCCAGCGAGCATCTCCACAGATCGTCTTTATGTCGGCAATCTCTCCTACGATGCCTCCGAGAGCGATCTCTTCGAGCTCTTCAGTGGTCTGGGTAGCGTCCGCAATGCCGAAGTTGTGGTGAACAACCGCACCCAGCGCTCCAAAGGTTTCGCCTTTGTCACCATGGGTTCAGTCGAAGAAGCCCGCCGCGCCGTTGCCGAACTAAGCAACAAAGACTTCATGGGGCGCCCTCTTCAGCTCAGCGGCGCCAAGCCTATCGGCAGTGATGACCGCTCTGATCACAACGACGAATCGGACTCCTAGTTCTTCGGTAAAGATTTTTATTAAGCCCGCCTCCACGCCGGAGAGCGGGCTTTTTTGTGGTAGAATAGATTTTCAAACCCCAAACCCCACAGCCATCTGATGAAAATCCCCAGTTTTCCGGGCTGGAAATCGTCTGTCCCGTCACCCCCAATTTTCATTTCTTAAAGCACTCATTCCAGTGACTTTTCACATAATCTAATAAGACATGCAGATGCCGCCTAAATTACTGAAATGCAGATAATCGCAGTGTGTTAAGTGATAGCTATTCTGCGCTAAAAATGAAAATAAAAGGCTTGGCGGATGTAGGCTCCCTGTGATTACATGAAAATTGTTACCTTTTATATTCTAGCCAACCGTCCTAAGTCACACTCAGCAGAGTCACACTTTTCATTTATAGTTCAAACCAAATTATTTTCCATGCCTTCCGTTAGGCATTGGAAAACCGAGCTTTTACAGCGTGTCTAACCAATTTCTAAATTTCCAAAGCAAGCATCGTGCCAGCACTCGTGGTTCGGTGATTTCTTGCTTTGTCTATTTTTCGATCAAATCGGTTTTTATTCTTTTTAGCACCTTGCCTCGTCTCGCCTGACCTCTTTTTCGTCTTTTGCTGCCTCTTTTTAACTCGTCCCTTAAACTTTTATGAACACTCCCAACCAAACCGTCTCACTCCCCGAGCGCTTGATCCGTTGCCTGCGCCGCCCCGCGTGGAACACGTCGATCTCCGCCATTCTCCTGGTGCAGTTTGCCCTCTGGAGTGTTCAGGTCAAAGGTGCCACTCTGACATGGGATTCCAGCGGTGCACTGGGGGTCCGCGACGGCGGAGGTACTTGGATTAATGGGGCGGGAAACTGGGACAACGCGGGAATTGTGAACTGGAACAATGCTACCCCCGACGATGCCATTTTCGGATTTGGCGATGGCGCAGCAGGGACGATCACCCTTGGTTCCCCCATCACGGCAGGCATCCTGACTTTCAATGCGGCAGGTTCGGGCAATTACACCATCGCCGGTGGTGGCAATTCTCTCACCATCAATGGCGGCATCAATGCTAACGACTCAGCGACTATATCTGCCAACACGATTTTGGGCGGGGCGCAAAACTGGACCACGGCGACCACTAAGACGCTGACCATCAGCGGAGGAGTCAACATAGGAGCCAACCTTCTGACGCTTAATGGCGCGGGCAATACCTCGATCACTGGCATCATCGGTGCTGGCGCTGGTGGCTTGACTCAGTCGGGCGCTGGTAGAGTGACACTCTCGGGTATTAACACTTATAGCGGAACGACCACGGTCAGTTCTGGTGTCCTTCGCGCCACCACCACAGCCTCTGCGCTTGGCGCTGGAGCGCTGGCTCTTTCAGGGGGCGATCTACAGTTGGCCAACGACACGGCTCTCGCCTTCAATCGCAGCACCACAGTGAGCGGTAACGCCACGATCACCTCTGATCGTGTGACTGCTGCAAGTCCTGGCGTCACGCACACCCTCGGTGCCCTCTCCATTGGTGCAAATACCCTCTCTATAGCACGCGGTCCCAATGCTACCACGGGCACTGGAGGCGTCACCGTCGGTGCGGTCACTCTTACTGGTGGGGCAACTTTCGACGTGCAATCTAATGCACTCCTCACCACCGGAGCCATCTCGGGTGCCAATGCTGTTACCAAGACCGGCGCAGGCCAGTTGACCAACATCAACGCCAGCAGCTACAACGGCGTCACCACCCTCAGTGGCGGTACTTTCTCCACGAACTCTCTTGCTGCTGGAGGAGTTAATAGCGGCATCGGCTCTTCTGCCAATGCGGACACCAACCTCGTGCTTGATGGCGGTGGCCTTCAATATACTGGGGCAGTCATCTCGACGGATCGCCTCTTCACCCTGACTAACAACGGCGGTACGCTTGACGCCTCGGGTGCGGCCAATGCGGCGCTGACCTTCTCCAATGTGGGGACCATGGGGCTGTCCGGCTCTGGCGCGCGCACACTCACGCTGGCGGGAGCCAGCAATGGTAACAACACCCTGCTTGCGATCATTGGCGATGGTGCGGGTGGCGCCACTTCGATTGCCAAAACCGGCATTGGCCGCTGGATTCTCGGTGCTACCAATACCTTTACTGGTGGAGTCAGTGTCTCCGGTGGTAACCTGTTGGTTTCCAGAGCGGCGATGAATACAGGCGCTGCCAATGCTATCACTCTCAGTGGTGGTTCCTTAGATCTCCGCGATGACGGCTCCGGCTACGGCAATAAGCAGGACATTGTGTTTGGCGATGATGTGACCGTCACCGGCAACAGCACCATTTCCGTGGATCGCACCGGTGTGGCTGGTTTTCCGGGGGCTACCGCTCTTAATAAGACAATCCAGCTCAATACCCTCTCCATCGGTGCCAACAGCCTGACCACAAACAACCTGAATGGTTACGGCCTTGAGTTCACTGGCACCACCACTCTGAGCGCGGCCACCCCGACCTTCATCGTCCTCAACCCAATCACCGCCAACACGTCTAACATCGTCGCGGGCCTCGAACTCAGCGGTCAGGTCACGGGTGCGAGCGGATTGAATCTAGGCACTGGCGGCGGCGTGGCGGCTGACGGCGGCATCGGCGGCACTCTTTTGCTATCGAATGCGACCAATAATTTCGTCGGCACCATGAATGTGGTTCGTGGTGTTCTTGCCGCGACCAGCGATGGCGCTTTGGGCGATACGGCCAACGGCATCAACCTCAACGCCGCGGGTGCCGGAGCCGTCGCGACCTTCCGTGCGGCGGATAACATCAACCTTGCTGCCACGCGCACCATCACCCTGAGCAACGCCACCGCCGCCAATAACGTCATCGAAGTCGTGCAGGGCAAAACGTTGACCCTGAACTCCGCATTCGGCGGTGCCAACGGTTTCGTGAAAGCTGATAACGGCATCATGGACATCACAGTTACCAATGGCGCTTATGCCGGCGCGGTCACCATCAATGCCGGTGCCATCCGCCTGAGCAACGCCACGGCCCTCGGCACGAGTGCGATCACGGTCTCACCGGCTGCAGTCACCGGTTCGGCCCTGCAGTTGTTCAGTTCCACATCTGCCTCCTTTGGCAATGCCATCAACCTCCAGGGTGCCAACAACGTCTTCCTTGGCGGCATCAACTTCGGTGGCCAGTTGCAGAGTGTTTCAGGGACCAACACCACGACGGGTGTGATCACGGCGGCTTTTGACGCGGCGATCGGTGCGAATGCTGGCATCCTGAACATCGACGGCACCATCAACAACAACACCGTCACGGCGCGCACCTTTGCGTTTAATGCCCAGGGATCAAGCGTCATCAACCTGAACAGCAACATGACGGCGGCCACTGCCACGGTGAACCAATGGGTCGGCATCAGAAAATACGGCACCGGCACACTGAACATCACCACGGCCAACGCGGTGGTTCCCACGGCGGACATCACCGTGCTCCAGGGCACCATGAGTTTGAATGGCTTGGGCACGATTCTGGGCGGCGCTGCCATTCCGATTCTCGTCAATCCCGGTGCTACCCTGACCCTCGACAACAGCGGCACCAACACCAACAACCGTCTCGGCACCACCCGCCTCATCACACTAAGTGGCGGCAATCTCAATGTCATTGGTAGCGCTGCCGGGACGACCACCCAGACCTTCGCCGCGCCGACCTTCGCCCGCGGCCAGAGCATCATCACGGTCACTCCGGGGGCCGGTCAGACCGCTGGCTTGGTCTTCGGTGCTCCGAACAATCCTTCGACGGCGAACAATGCCGCAGCCGCGACTGCCCCCACCGGTGCCACCGCCCTCTTCCGCGGCCTCGGCCTCGGCACTGTCGCTGGCCCGAATGTCGCCACCATCGCCGCCACCACGACCGGTTTTGTAGTGGTCGGTCAGACCGGCGCGACCGCCACGCCCAACAAGTCCATCATCCCCTGGGCCTTGGTTGATCCGACCAACACCGGCACCGGCACTTCCTTCGCCACTGGCGATACCGTCGCTGCCGCCGCCAACATCACCGCCATTCTCCGCCCCCTCAATACCGGCACAGAAATGGCCGCTGCCCTCACCGTGGACACCAACGTCCGCCTCACCACGGCCCCAGCCGCCATCGACACCCGCAGGCTCAACTCCCTCACGCTTGAAAGCGGCGGTGGTGTGACCATGAAGTCGCTCGACCTCCTCACCATCCAGAGCGGTGGTATCCTCACCAAGGCTGGCAATACCGGCATCAGCGGCGGTGTGCTATCCTACGTCGCAGGCAATGTCCCGTTGATTTTCCACACCGTCGGTCTTGCCACGGATAACACCACCGTCACCAGCCTGCTCCAAGGTGGTCAAAGCCAGGGTGGCGGCAACATCGGCTTCATCAAGGCGGGTGACGGCATCCTGACCCTTGCACCGACGGCCAGCGTCATCACTGGCGTGGCCGGCAACGTCGCGGGCGGTCAGACCGAAATCAACCAGGGCACCCTCAAACTCGCTGGTGGCAACAACACGCTCTACTTCAACAACTTCCTCAGCCTCATCGGTGGCACCCTGGACTTGAATGGCACTGCCCAGACCTCCCGTCTGTTCGATGGCGGCTCCACTTTTAACGGTGGCGGCACCATCATCGGCTCTGCCGGTTCGACCTTTGTCCAGAACCTCGACAACACGGCCAGAAACTTCTCCGGCAGCATCAACGGCTCGGTCGCCTTCCAGAGGACGGGTCAGAACACGTTGACGCTCTTCTCCGACAGCAACACCACGGGTGACACCCTCATCTCCGGCGGCACCACGCTGCTGCGCGATTCCGCCCGTTTCTCCGGCACCACCAACCTCGACATCAACTACGGCACGTTGACTCTCGACAATAACGTCGGCACCATCGACATCAGTGATGTGCAGGGCCGCATCAATAATGCAGCGGCCATTGACCTGCGCGGCGGCACGATCAGCTACATCGGGCGCGCGCAGACCGCCTCGACGGAAACCCTTGGTGCCGTGAACGCAGACCAGGGTGCCTCCACAATCACCGTCGCCACTGGCGGCACGGGCATTAACTCTGCTGACCTCACCCTGACCAGCCTTGCTCGCACTGCCGCCTCCGGTGCCACCTTGAACGTGACTGGCACCAGCCTCGGGCTGATCGGAAATGCCCCGCGCGTTCTCATCACCGGTCAGACCAACACGGCTTCATTCGCTCCGTGGTTGATCATTAACAGCGGCGACTACGCCGCCTATGCTGAAGGCAACGGCCTCGGTGCTCTCGGAGTCGCCGGTTTCCCGACCTATGCGGCAGCCCTCGCCAGCGGAAATAATCTCCCGACCAACATTTCCAATACAGGCGGGGATGTGGTCATCGGCGCAGCCACAACCATCGGCAGCCTGCGCCTTTCGGGTGCTGCCACACGCAATATCACCTTCACGCTCGGCACGGAAACGCTAAACCTCGCATTGGGCGGTTTGCTACGGTCGAATGACAATAACGCGACCAACATCGGCACCACCGCGCTACGCGGTGTCCTTACCGCTGGCGGCTCGGCTGTCGCCGGCAACACGGAATTGATTGTTTATCACAATCAAAACACGTTCTCGATCAACTCGGTCATCGCCAACACTGGTTTGGGCACATCGACCGTTTCCCTTGTGAAGTCCGGTGCCGCTACCCTCGCCCTGACCGCCAATAACACCTACACTGGCGGAACCATTGTCAACCAGGGCCCGCTACGCCTTGATGGCGGTGTTGGCGTGATCACGGTTCCTCTCGCAGCGATCCCGGCGACTGGCCTCGTCATCAACGGCGGTACCGTCAACATGAATGCCAATGGTGGACAGATCGCGGCTGGCAATACCGTGGTGATCAATGGTCCCGGAGTCCTGAATCTCACTGGTGCCAACACTCTCGCGGGCCTAGAGTTCAATAACAACGGGGGGGGTGCTACAAACCCGACCGTCAACTCCGCTGGCGGCGGTTCCGTTATTGGAGGTGGCAATGCCTTGGGCGGTACACTCACCTTGAATGGCGGTGTCACCGTTACCTCCAGCAACCCGGGTTCCATCGCGCAGATCATCGGACGAGTCGATCTCGGGGCCAGCAACCGCACCTTCAACGTCGCTTCCACCCTCTTCAATGGTCAGGATGTTTCGGCCCTCCAGCCCGCTGTGAACGTCCAGGCCGCCATGATCGGCACCGCCGGGCTCACGAAGAGCGGCGCGGGCGTCCTCGGTCTCCAGGCCCAGAACCCCTACACCGGCAACACCACCGTCAGTGCGGGCACCATCGCCATCAGCGCCAACCCGGCGGGCGCCTTCGCCGGTGCGCGCAATTCCCGCCTCGACCTCGCCAGCGGCACTTCCTACCTCAATCTGAACGGCGCCAGCGCGCTCTTCGGTTCCATCACCGGCACCGGTGTCGTCACCAACGCAGCCAGCACGGCGGGTGCCTTGTTGGTTGGCTTTGACAACACCAACTCCACCTTCGCCGGTTCCTTCGCCCGTTTCAGCGCGGCAGCGCCGAACACGCTGAATGTCACCAAGATCGGCAGCGGCAATCTCACTCTTGGCGGCACCAGCACCAGCACCGGCACTCTCATCGCCGCCCAGGGCACCCTCACCTACAGCGGCACGGCCAACAGCCTCTTCGGCACCAACAACGTCCTTGATGGTGGCACCCTCGTCCTCGACAATTCCGGCACCAACGTCAACAGCCGCCTCGGCGGGCAAGTTGACACCGCCACCGACAGCGTCGGCCTCACCCTGAACGGCGGCACACTTACCATCCGAGGCAACAGCGCTGCCTCCACCACGGAGTCGCTCGGCATCGTCATTCCAAAGACCTCGGGTGTTGCTTCGTCCGCATCGACGGCGCTCCTTGTTACCAATGTCGATAACTTGGTCGTCGGCATGGGTATCTCGGGTGCTGGTATCGCTGCCAATACAACCATCATAGCAATCAATCAGGCCACACTCACCTTGAGTCAGAACGCCACAGTCCCTGCAGCCTCAGCCCTCACGACTCAAGGCGGTCAGGTCACGATGGCCTCTGGTAACAGCATCATCAATCTCACGCCAACGGCAGGCCAGGGAACTATTCTCAATGCTGGCGTTCTTGGTGCCGTCACCACCGGTAGCTCACTCTTGCTGCGCGGTCCGAACCTTGGCTCCACAGCCGGAGCCGGAGTTGCTAACTTTACTCTGACTGGCACGGCACCAGCTCAGATCGGTGGCGCAACAGCCGCTGGCACAGTCAACATGTCCATCCGCCCTGACATCCTCGTGGATACCTCGTTGACCGGTGCAGGTACCTCCTTTGCTACTTACATTGGCGCGGATGGCGCGAATACCGTTGGAGGCCCCGGCTTCCGCGCACTGACTGCGGCGGAGTATGCGCCATTTATGACGACTGTGACCGCACCGGTCAACACTGGTAACGTTGGGCTTTCTCTCCCACAGGGCGGAGCATTCATCGCTGCCACCACCATCAACAGCCTGACCTTGACAGGCAATGGCAATACCCTTGCCGCTGGTCCACTTCCGCAGAACACCACGCTGACAGTCACGAGCGGTGGTATCCTCGCCCAGACAGGAAACCGAGGACTTAACGGCGGTCTCATCGCTTTCGGTGGAACCCCTGGTTTTGTTTACGCCAACGGTGACCTAGCTGTCAGTGCTGCTTTCACTGGCACGGCTGGCGTCGCGAAAGGCGGCACGGGCACGATGAACCTTAATCGTGCGCAGCTCTATACGGGAGCAACCACGGTGAACAACGGCATCCTGACCTTAAACGGCGGAGCCAACACCCTGTTCGTCAGCGCAATCGGCGTCGCCAATATCCTTCAGGTCAACTCGGGCACAGTGAACCTCAATGGCAACAATCAGTCCGTTTCCACGCTCGGCAGCGCCAACAATCTCGCTGGCACTGGTGGCACGATCACCAATACAGGTGCCCAGGCCGTATTCACCGTCACTGGCGGCACAGCTACTCCCGCCAATGGCGCGGGCTTCAGCGGTTCCATCAATGGCAACATCGACCTCGTGAAGACCGGCAACAACACCGCCACCTTCACCAATGCCAACACCTTCACCGGCACCACGATCATTCGTGGCGGCGTCCTGACCCTCATCGACAGCGGCACCCTGGCCAATACCACCTCAGTGGCGGCTTCGCTCGGCACCACCCTGAATATCGATAACCGCGGCCTAGTTGATAACGTAACTCGCCTTGGTGTCATTCCGGTCGGTCTGACCGGTGCCAGCTTGAACTACTTCAGCGGTAACGGCACGGATTCCGTCCAGAACCTCGGTGCTCTAACTCTTAATGGTGGCACGTCCTTTGTGAACTCCACCGTCGGTTCAGGTGGATCTGCCCTTCTGAACTTCACCAGCCTCACCCGGAACACCGATTCCGTGGTTAACTTTGGTGGTTCCAACTTGGGTATTTCCCTCAATGCAGGCAATGCCGAGATCAAGTTTGGTACGGCACTTACACTCGCCAGCAATCTCATCGGCGGTTGGGCCATTGTGAACGGCAACGAATTTGCCAGCTACCTCCCGGGCACGGGTATTGGTACACTCAATCAGACTGGCTTCCCTGGTTATAGTGGGACAACTATCCCAGCCGGCACCCAGCCGACGCAAAACATCCGTATCGTTGCTGCTGGAACGATTCCGACCGTGGCGGGTTACCAATTGAATAGTCTCAATATCGTCGGCAACTTCAACCTTGCTTTTACCCTCGCCACCGACTCAGTGAACCTCGTTTCGGGCGGCTTGCTCAAGAGTGCCAACAACGTCAACACCATCGGTGCCGCCGCTGATAGCGGGCGCATCAGTGCCGGTGCCCTCACTGCCGGGGTGAAGGAACTCTTCATCACCAACGACCAGAACGCCCTGACCGTGAATTCTCGCATTGTGGACAACTCCGGCGGTGGCAATACTCGGCTCATCCTCACTTCGGGAGTCAACGGCGGCACCTTCACCCTGACCGCCCCGAACACCCACACCGGCGGCACCGTGATCAACGGCGGCACCACCACCCTCGCCGGCACCAATGCCCAGGCGGTTCTGCCTTCCGCAGGTGGCATCACCATCAACAACGCCACCCTCGCCTACATCATCGGGCAGAGCGGCAAGATCGCCACGGGGGCTAACCTCACTATCAACGGCGGCGGCGTTCTGAACCTCTGGGGAAATACCAGCTTCAACGACTTCACCTTCACCCACGACGGCAACGCCGCCGGTTCCCTCGTCCGCACCGCCAGTGTCACCGCCAATACTACGACGACCGTCGCTAATAGCACCACATTGACCATTGCAGGAACCAATGCCGCGGATGGCCTCGTGGTCGGCATGCCGATCACCGGCACGAACATCCCCGCTGGCACGACCATCGTCGCGATCGCGGGATCGGTGGTCACCATGTCACAGCCCGCCACGGCTGCTGCCACGAACACCACCGTCACCTTCGGCAGCACGCTCACCCTCACCGGCAACATCGTCGCGACGACCAATACCCCGAGCTCCGCCCCGAGCTTCTCGGTCAGCACCAGCGGCCTGATCAACATCGGCGCCACCAATCACAACATCACCGTGAACGGCACCAGCGATTCCCCGCTGGGCCTCGTCCTGCCGACCATGATCGGCACCACCGGCGGCATCACCAAGCTTGGCAACTCCGGTCTCCGTCTGGACGGTTTCAACTACTATACTGGAGCCACCACTCTCAGCGCTGGCACGCTCTTCCTCGGAGTGGCCAATACCATCCCGTATGCCTCGACCTTCACCATGGCTGGCACCAGCCGCCTGGATCTGAACGCCTTGAGCCAGACTCTCAGCCAGTTGTCCGGCTCGGGTGACATCACCAACAACGGAGCCGCTGGAACGCTGACCTTCGGCTTGAACAACGCCGCCACCAGCTTCAACGGTCGCTTCCTCGGTTACAACGACGTCACCCTCCCCAACGTCAACGTTCAGAAGATCGGTTCTGGCTCCTTCGGTCTGACTGGCGGTGACAGCACCTCCATCGGCACCTTCACCGTCAACGGCGGCGCGGTCACCTACAGCGGCACCGCCAGCTCGGCTTTCGGAACTTATGTGGTGAATCAGACCGGCTCGCTCGTTCTCGACAACAGCACCACCAACGAAAATTTCCGCTTGGGTGGCCTGCTCAAGAACGTCCAAGTCGCAGGCGGTGAGTTCAAGATCATTGGTAATTCCGGTGCGGCGACCTTTGAATCCATCAACCAATTGAACCTTGGTTCCGGTCAGGGATTCGTGACACTGGCTCCTAATGCAGGCCAGTCCACCATCCTGAACATGGCGACTACTGCTGCTGGTGCTTCGAACTCCGGTATGACCCTGATCCTTCGCGGGACCAGCCTTGGATCAACTCCGGGCAATGGCGTGGCCAATGTTTATTCATCTACTCCTAACATCGCAGGTGGTGCTGGTCTTCCCGGCTTCAACAACATGAGTGTCCGTGCTGACATCATCGGTGACACCTCCGCTACTGGTAACGGAGCAGGCTTTGTGACTTACTTCCCAGGCGTCGGCTTCCGCCTCCTCAATCCCTCGACAGAAATGTCGAGCACGCTCGCCAACTCGCTCAGCAACTCCAACGTTGCCCTCTCCAGCAACCAGACCTTCACCACCAATGCCTTCAACTCCCTCACCATCAATGCCGGTGGTGGCCTGACGGCATTTAACGCGGGCAGCATCCTCAATTTCGCTGCCTCAGGCGGACTTATCACCACAGCCAATGCGACCATTACAGGTGGCCAGCTTGCCGTGACTCAAGGTTACATTCACACGCTCAATGGCAGCACCCTGACCTTGAACTCATCGTTCAATCCGACCACTACAGGCGGCATCGTCAAGGCTGGCAACGGCACCTTGGACATCACCAAGCAGCAGTATTACACCGGCACCACCACCGTCAATAACGGCATCCTGAAGCTCAACAGCGGCAATGACAACACCATCGCCGTGGTACCCACCACCACGGTCCCGACCGCTCCGGCACTCACGGTCAATGCAGGCACGTTTGATCTATTCGGCAAGAACCAGCTCGTTGGGGTGCTGACCAACAATAACCCGCTGCCTAGCACTGGCGGCACCGTCACCAATACCAGCGGCACCGCAGCGACCCTGACTACCACGGGCACAGGTACCTTTGGTGGCGTAATTGCAGGTAACCTCAATCTCACGCGCGCTGGTAACACAACAACGACCCTCACCAGTCCGCAGACCTACAGCGGCACCACCACAGTCCGCGGCGGCACACTCCAGCTTCGTGACAGCGCCACTCTGGCCAGCACCACTGGATTGAATCTGGAATTCGGCATCCTGAACATCGACAACTCAGCCCTCGCCAACCTCGCCAATCGCGTGGCCGACACCAACGCCATCAGCACCCGTGGCGGCACGATCACCCTCAACGGTGTCCAGGGTCAGACGGTCACCGAAACACTTGGCACCGTTACGACTCAAGGCGGCTTCAGCACGGTCACTGCTACCCCAGGCAATACAGGTAGGGCGGTCTTGACGATCACTGATTTGGTCCGCGCGGCTGGCAACGGTTCGCGTGTGAACTTCACCGGCGTCAATCTCGGCTTCCCGGATGTCGGCAGCTCGCAGGTCTTGCTGACCAATCTGAATGGAGTCGCTCTGACCCCAGCGATCCTCACAGCGTCCAACAACATCCTTGGTGGATGGGCCACGACCAACGGCACCGAGTTCGCATCCTGGACCGCCGCCAAGGGCGTCGGTCCGCTCAACAACGCTGGCTACGCAGGTTACTCCGGCACGACAATGCCGGGTGCCACGCAACCCACGCAGAACATCCGCCTCACCGCCGCCGGTGCCGTCCCAACCGTGGCAGGCTACAGCCTGAACAGTTTGAACATCGTCGGTGATGCCAACATCACCTTCACCGCTGGCACTGACACACTGAACCTTGTGTCAGGCGGCTTGCTCAAGAGCGGCAACAACGCCAACACGATTGGTGCGACGGTCGGCAGCGGCAGACTGACCTCCGGCGGCACCGTAGCCGCCCTGAGCGAGTTGTTCATCATGAACAACCAGAACACCCTCACGGTGAACTCCATCATCCAGGACAGCGGCACAGTTGGAGCCTCCACCCGATTGGTGATCGCCGGTGCGGGAACGGTGTCTCTGGCGGCCAACAATACCTACACCGGCGGCACGGTCGTCAATTCCGCCCTGACTCTCGGCGGTGGTCCAGGCGTGGTCACCATTCCGAACCCAGGCGCACCCGGCGGTGCGACGCTGACCATCAACAACGCTGCGGTCTCGATGTCCACCAATGCGGGCCAGATCGGTGCGAACAACAACCTCGTTATCAACGGCGGCGGCACGCTCACCTACATCGGCAACAACACGGCCGCTGGAACGATCAACTTTAACAACCAAGGTGGCACAGGCACACCAGCCCTCAACGCCACCGGTAATGCGGTGAGTTCCGCGACTGTGTCCGGAAGCAACACGGTGATTGTTGCCAACGCGGGTCTAGCTGTCGGAATGCAGGTCACTGGCGCAGGTATCCCGGCTGGCACGACCATCGCCTCTCTGATCAGCACCACTGGCATCACCCTTTCGAGCAACGCTATTGCCACCACCACGGGCAACACTCTGAACTTCGGAGCCTTGACTCTCTCGGGCGGCAACATCACCTCCGTCAATGACAGCTTCGGCACGACTCCGACGATGACCGGTGGTTTGAATCTCAATGGTGCCGCCACGACAATCAACACTTCCGGTATTTCCTCGGCTGGACTTGTCATCACCGGTGTGCTCACCAACGGTTCGATTGTCAAGACCGGCACGGGCTCCCTCACCATGAACGGTCTGAGCAACTACGCGGGCGGAACCACCCTTTCGGCCGGTTCGCTGATCTTGGGCACCACCACCCTCCAGCAGGGTGTGTTCATCAACGGCCCGCTCGGCACTGGCACCCTAACCGTCAATGCGGACGCCACGAAACTCACCGGCACCAACTCGACCATCTTCAATGCGATCAGCGTCACCAATCCGAGCCAGACGCTGACCATCAACGGGCTGACCGGTGGCAACAACCTCACCCTCAACGGGCTGATTTCCTTCTCCGGCACACCGACCATCAACACCGAGAGCATCGGGACGGTCACGACCCTTGGTGCAGCCTACACCGGTGCCTTTGCCCTCACAAAAACTGGCAACGGCATCCTCGCCCTCTCCAACATCGCCAACACCTACACCGGAGTGACCACGGTCAGCGGCGGCACCATCCGCCCCGGCGCGACCAGCGGCTTCTCCCGCTTCTCTGAAGTCGCTCTCGCCGCAGGCGCCACGCTCGACCTGAACAACGCCAACTTCGTCACCAAGTCCATCACCGGCACCGGCTTGGTGACCAACAATGCGGCGGCCTCCACTCTCTCCACCGGCTTCAACAACAGCAACTTCACCTTCTCCGGTCTCTTCGGCAGCGGTAATCAGAACAGCAACACCTTCAATCTCCTGAAACTCGGCACTGGGGTAATGACGATCGACAGCAATACCCGCGTGACCGGCGGATCTCAGACTTCCACAGCTCTTGGCACCCTTACCGTGAGCCAGGGCGAATTGAAACTTAATGGAGCGAATGGCACCGTTGGTTTTGCACAATACACGCTCAATACGACCGGTAGCCTGACGCTCGACAATTCGGCTGCCAATCGCAACGACCGCCTCGGCGGCGGCGTCCCCACCCACGGCCTCCAGTTGAACGGCGGTAACTTCAACATCATCGGCAACAGCGGTGCCCCGACCATCGAAACCCTCGGCACCGGCCCGATCGGACAGTTGAACACCAACAACGGCGGAAGCACCATCACCCTCACCGCGAACGCCGCCCAGCCGCTCACCTTTAGCGTCGGCATCATGCAAGGCCTTTCCGGTGGCGGTAGTGCCCTCTTTCGTGGTTCCAATCTCGGTGGCACTCCCGGAGCTGGCACCGCCAACTTCTATGTTGGCGGCCCATCCTTGAACCTGCCGCTGCCCAACTTCTCCACCATCGGCTCGCTCACGGGCGGTGCCGGACTGGACGGCGCGACCACCATGAGCATCCGTGCGGACATCATCGCTGACAGCAGTGCTACAGGCACCGGCACCGGCTTTGCCACTTACTCCGCAGCCACCGGTCTGCGTCCCCTCACCACGGCTGAGCTGGCCACCAGCCTCTACCGCGCCATCGCCACCAACGCCAACGTCGCCTTCTCCGGCAACCAGACCTTCGGCACCCAACAGGTGAACACCTTCACCTTCAACAACACCGCCACCCTCACCGGCATCGGCGACACCGCGACTCTCACCACCGGCTCTGGTGGTCTTCTCGTTCTTCCGACCGGTGCAGGCAAGTCCTTCAGCGGCGGTATCGTCAATGGAGGTGGCAATCAGCTCATCATCCACCAGACAGATGCGGTGAACACCTTGGTCATCGACAGCGTCCTGACCGGCTCCAACGGTTTCATCAAGACCGGTGCAGGTGCCGTCAGTCTCAACAGACAGTCCTTCATCACCACTAGTTCGAACTACACAATCAACCAAGGCACCCTGACACTCAACAGCGGTGCGGCTAACACCATGGTGCTACTTCCTGGTGCAGGCAATCCGCAGGCCATAAACATCGCGGTCAATGGTGGCACGCTGGATCTCAACGGCCAGAATCAGGCCATCGGCACCCTCAGCAGCATCAGCGTCCTGGCGGGTACGGGCGGAACTATAACCAGCACCGGCGCGGCCACACTCACCTCCATCACGGGTGCCGCTACATTTGCCGGCGTCCTCGCAGGGGCCGGACTTGGCTACACCCGCAGTGCGGTCAATGCGGCCACTTCAAACACGACTCTGACCAGCAACAACACCTACGGAGGCGCGACCATCATCCGTGGCGGCACGGTCACCTTGCGTGATCAAGGCAGGCTTTCCGGCACGTCCAGCATCACGCTCAACCACGGCGGCCTCATCCTGGACGACACCGGTCTCTACACCGCCACCGAACTGGGCGTAAATCGCACAGGGGCAACGGCGATCAGCATGACGGGTGGCACCTTGTCCTACCTGGGCGCTCAGACCGGTGCTTCGACCAGTACCGTCACTCTTACGGGGGGTGCCAGCCCCGGCGGGATCAATACCATCAACGTGACTCCACTCGGCGTGGCGACCAACACCCTGACTATTTCCAACCTGGTGCGCGGCGGAGCCGGTGCCACTTTGAACTTCACCGGCACCACTCTTGGCCAGAATGGCGTTGGCACGTCGCAGGTGATCCTCACTGCCCTCAATGGAGTTGCGCCGGCTCTCGACGACGGCATCATCGGTGGTTGGGCTACGGTGGCTGGCACTGACTTCGCGACCTATGTGGCTCCGGCGGGCAACCAGGGCGGCGTCGGCGCACTCGGCACCAATGGCTTTGGCAACTACGCCGGCGTGGCCACAGGCACGGCTACCCTGCTCACCGCAGGTGTTGCGGCTGATAATATCACCGTAGCGGCCAGCGTCTCGGGTGTCACCACACGCAACATCAACTCCCTCCGCGTCAGCGTCGCTTCGACGATCACCCTCACCGCCGCGAACACACTCACGGTCGATACCGGCGGCGTGCTCCTCAACGGTTTGGCCAGCGTCATCACGGGTGGTAACCTCACGGCAGGTGCTGGTAACGAACTCTTCGTTTACGCCAACAACACCGCCACCATCAGCAGCCGCATCACCGGAGTCAGCACAGCATTGGTGAAATCGGGACCCAGCGTGCTGACTTTGGCTGGCACCGTGGCCAACACGTTCGGGGGCGGAACCATCGTCAACCAAGGCACCCTGACCCTGGGCGGCACAGCGGGCATCGTTCAAGTGCCCGGCGCGCTCACCATCAACAATGCCAACGTGGGAGCCACCAATGCGGGCCAGATCGCTGCTGCGTCAGCCATCGTCATCAACGGCGCCGGCACTCTGTCCTACTCCGGAGCCAACACGATCTCCGGTGGCATCACCTTCAATAACATCGGTGGCACCAATCCTGTCCCCCTGGCTGTGGTGACTCTCGCCAATTCCACTTCGGTCAACCAAAGCGCCACAGTCACGGTTAGTTCTACCGCTGGCCTGTGGTCTGGAATGAACATCAGTAGCGGCAGAAACATTGGTGGCATGATCACGAGCATCCTCAGTGCCACCCAGTTCACCATGTCGCAGGCTGCGAATGCGGCTGGCGGAGACAACAGCGTCGTCGTGACCAACGCCTCGCCCTCGATCGTGACCAGCGGTGTGTTGTCTCTCAACAGCAACATCACGGTGACCAATGACAATTTGGGTCTCACCCCGACCATCGGTGCTGCAACGACAGGAGGCACGCTCGACCTTGGAGGTGCAACCCGCACCATCACCACCAACGGCCTGTCCCCGAACTCACTCAACATCTATGCTCCGATCACCGGTGCTGGGGCAACCAACCAAATTCTGAAGAATGGAACCGGTGGACTCCTGCTTTCAGCTGCCAGCACCTTTGGTGCGATTGGCTCTACTGGCGTCACCCTCTCGGCGGGTTCGATCCTGTTGGGCACCGACAGCACTCCTAACACTGTCGGCGGCACCATCACTGCTGGCCCGTTGGGTCTGGGCACCCTCGTCATGGCCAACGGCACCAAACTGATGGCCGTCAATGGCAACCGCACCGTGATCAATGCCATCACCGCCAGCGGCGACCTGATCATGGGTACCTCCCCCAACAACCTCACTCTCAATGGGGTGGTGACGTTCTCCACAGCGGCGTCAGCCATCAATGTGGAAAGCCCGAACAATACCCTCGCGCTCGGTGCCAACATCGCGGGCCTCACGACCCTGACCAAGTCCGGCCTCGGTCGCCTTGATCTGAATGGCGTCAACTCCACCATCACTGTGGGCGTGACCGTCAACAGCGGCACTTTGGCGGCAGGCAACCAGTATGCGCTGGGCGGCTCCAACTACACCGCCGGTCCGGCGGTCACCCTCGCCGGCGGTGCTTACGCTCAGAACATCAACAACATCTTCACCCAGAATGCCGTCAACGTGACCGGCGACGCCTACATCAACGCGCTGGCGGCCAACTCCATGATCGGTGCGGTGACGGTGACCACCCCAAGGGCCGTTGGTTTCGGTGGCGGTCAGCAGACCAACATCGCCGGCGCGCTCACCCTGAACGGGTCCGGTGCCACGACGATCTTCACCACCAACAATGCCCTGGTCTCTGGCGCTCTCATGGGTGCCACTTCCACGGATGTGACCAAAGTTGGCACCGGCGCGCTCTTCGTGGCCGGCACCGGATCGAACCGCACCGGCAATTACATCGTGGACCAAGGCATCCTCGCCTCCACCAGCGGCGGCACGCCGTTCGGATCGGGTAACTTCACGGTCAATTCGGCGGGTATCCTTCGCCTTGCCAGCACTGCGAACGTACAAGGGGCTGCCACGGTCACGGTCAACACCAACAGCGAAGGCCTCGGCGTTCTCGCTTTGGCCTACAACGGAGCGATTCCCGCGAACACCACCTTCGCCGGCACGACCGGTGCTAGCTTCGGCGGTATCCTCGCCGTCGATGCCGCTGGTTTCAGCACGGCTCTCGACCTCACCGCCTTTGGTGGAGCCAATGTCATGCTCGGTTCCACCCTCGGTGGTAACTACACTGCGGCCAGCCTCACCACCA
>CAMAQH010000008.1 GCA_945860295.1 Prosthecobacter debontii | reverse complement strand
TCCGCTCGCAGCCTTCTTGAGAACAGCTCAAAATGCGGAGCAAAGCCCTTGCCAAACGCCCCCAGAACTCCGAATCAATCACCACCCACAGCCGTGATCACCATAGCTTAACTTCACGCAATCCTGGCCGAAGAACGGGGACCACCTCTTATCTCACCACAGGTAGAGCTTGTGTAATGGTCCGCTGACTGGCTAGATCGATGCTTAACGCCATACACTAAAACATGCTCGCCGACCTGCTGCTCAGAGACTTTCGCTGCTTTCAGGAATGCCGCGTGGTGCTGCATCCTGAGACGACGGTATTCATCGGCAGAAACGCGCAGGGAAAGACCTCCATCATGGAGGCGGCCTGTGTGCTGCTGCGGCTGCAATCACCGAGAACAGGCAACAGGCCTGAGATGATCCGCCTCGGTGCCACAACGATGCTGATCGAGGGTCGCCTCAGTGAGAAAAGTTTGCGCTGTGCTCAATCGGCCACGGCTCGGCGACTCGCGCTCGATGGTTCTATTTGCACGCGCTCAGCCCAGTATCTGGAAGCCAGCGATCTGGTGGTGTGGATGGATCACCGTGATATGAATCTGCTGCGCGGTGGTGGCGAGCATCGCCGCCGCTACCTCGACTTTGCCGCGAGTCAGATATTCCCCGATTATCTCAAAGCCCTGCGTGGCTATGAGCGTGCCGTGCGTGGCCGCAATCATGTGCTCAAACGTGATGCCGTCATCCAATGGCGGCAGGCCGATGCCTTTGCCAAAGTGATGGATGATTTTGCGCAAGTGCTGCGCGCACGTCGGGCCGAGCTGGTCACGAGATTGCAGCCTCATGTGCTGCGTATTCACGCAGATCTGAGTGCGAATGCCGAGCTGTTGCTTCTGACCTACCGTCCGGGGTTTGCCGAAGGCAACTTGGCGGAGGAGCTTCTCAGCCGACGCGAGGAGGAAAGCCGGAACCGGCAGACCGCAGCAGGTCCGCATCGCGATGATCTGACGCTCGCGATCAATGATCTGGATGCGACCACCTATGCCTCCGAAGGCCAGCAGCGTAGTTCCGCATTATCACTGAAGATTGCCCAAGCCTGTGTGCTAGAAGCCGCCGCAGGCAGGCCGCCGCTGCTGCTGCTCGATGACGTCTTTGGCGAACTCGACTCCACACGCCGCCGTGCGTTGCTGCGTTTGCTGCCTCCAGGCACACAGAAAATCATCACGACCACCACGCTCGATTGGGCATGTGAAGAGTCGGTGAATGGTTTGGTGTATCTAGTGGAGGCTGCTTCGGTCAGACTACGCTCCTCACCAACTGCCACCGATGTTGGGAGCCTCTGAAACATCGCGCAGGTAGCGGTAGCCTTCGACTTTCGCCTGATCAAAGGGCGGGATCATTGGAACCACTTCACGCAGATATTCGCCACCTGCGGTGTCTTCGAGTTCGTCCAATCGCTCAAGGCAATCAGCGTCGATCCTCCAGACCTCACCATGGATGCTGATTCCGTTGCACTCATCCAGCACCATGCCGGGATAACCGCCAAAATCATGAAGCCGATACTGCGGCTGTGTCATCGCCAGGCTGACGAAATGCTGCCCTTCCATGTAGCCATGATTGGAATGCCCGCGTTTCAGTGTGCCATAGACGAAGATAAGCATGGGATTAAGTCAGCAAGTCATCTCGATCTGCGAGCCACTGTGGAAGTGAGAAGCGTTTGGATTCGAGTTCAAGCGCTCGGGTCATCACAGGAGCTGGCATTTCGTCTGTGACGCGCACCTTGCAAGCCAGCCGAGCGGCCCAATTAAGCCAGAAGTCCGGCTGGATTCTTACTTGCTGCACACTGCCTTGATGGAGAAAGCCAAGCTTGCCACGCCGCTGGCCGGCGCCCGCCACTTTCACGGGACCACGAATCACATCATGCAAAGCCGGAGCCGTAAAACAAAACGGGCCTTCCACAAGGTCTTCAGGCATCGCTAGTCGGCACTCAGGATGTCCATTCGCTGCCAGCGCTTCAGCGAGTGATCCATGAATGCGGCGATAACTCTCCAGCGCCGACATTTCTGCCCATGTATGACTAGCGGGGACGATCACCGAGTAAGTAAAATCATCCTGATGAAACACCACGCCCCCGCCTGTCCAGCGCCTCACGACAGGCCAGCCTGGCAGTGCTTCCTGGAGCTTTGACAAACTCTGTGCATAGCCAATCGTCACCGTAGGCCGATCCCAGGTGTAAACTCGCAGCACAGGCAACTCACTCTGCTCCAACCAAGCCTGATCCACCGCCATGTTCATCGGCCCGGCATGAGTGCCGTCGAGATGCAGGATGAGTTGATCAAAGAAAGATTCGCCGAAGTCCACGCGGCATGATGGCAAGCGTCCTAGAGTTGTCATCGCAGATTCGAAGCTTGACTTAAATGGTGGCACCAGGTGTAAACTCAGGCCATGCAATTGATTCGTGTTATTCCGGCGTGGGGATGGTTGATGATCGGTTACGCCGTCATCGGAGCAGCTTTGTTTTGGTCGGTACATCAGTCCATAAACAATGTGAGCGGTACGGTCTTTTTTCTCGCCCTTCTTACTTCATGGCTTCCAGCTTACATCTTCGCCAACCGGCGTGACATATCTCTCAATAAGATGTTTTGGATCAGCCAGTCGGCCGGGTTGCTTGCAGTTTTACTGGTGGTTTTTTTGATCAGTCCGTGGCTTTCACAATGGCAAGATTCAGCGCAGGCAGACGCGTTGAAAGAGCGCTCATGGTCTAGCATCTTTGGTGCGTTGGGGATCACGCTACTAGTGTCCATGATGGGAAACTCTTTGTTGCGAAAGACATTCTTAAAAACGGAAGCAGCCGTTGAAAAGCACTTGGCTTCAACGGAATCAAAACCTTCCTCCAAAGCTGAGTGAATCCTCAAACACCTCTCGGCAAAACCTCAACCACATCGGCGAGCACGCGGCCGCTGCCGTGGCGGAGCTCGTTGCAGCGACCGAAAAGAATCTGGCCGCTTGTGGCTCCGAGGAGTTCGGCGAGTCGTGCATCCACAGCGATGCGGAAAAAGCCGCGCGGGTGGCTGCTGTGCGGGACGTTGTGTTTTTCCAGGATGGTGCCAAAGGGGACGCGACCTTCGATGACGAGCTTTTGCGCCTCTTCAGGCAGTAAATCGAGATGGATGCCGATGGCACCGAACTCGACGGGTTTGCCATCGCTGCGACGGTTCAGCACGCTGGCGCGGACGAGGTAGTTGCCGATGCGGCCTTTGGCATGAACGTCGAGATCGATCTCACAGTCGTGGCCTTCGCGCAGACGCGGGGTCATATCGATGTCGTGGACGAGCAGCCAGCGCTCATGCTCGGGTAGATCCTCAGGCTGGACAAAGGTCACGCGCGGTCGCGCGCTGCCGAGTCCGTAAAAGAAGACGAGCGGGGCGAGATCGTCTTCTTGATTGCGATCGTGGACCACGTCCTGGCGGACGCGGCTACTATCAAGTGTAGCGGGCATACTGGCGATGCTGGGGCAGGAAGAAGTCGTGCAGCAGACGGTCCACCTGGAGCAGGCCGTCGCGCGTGAGGGTGATGTCGTGATCGGTCAGGGAAGCAAAACCTTCCGTGGTGAGATACTCGAGCTGAGGCGCAAAGAATTGACGTGGGCTTTGGCTGAACTTCTTTTGATAATAGTCGAAGGCGCTGTGACCCAGCTTCAGCTTCAGAATGAACTCACGCACAAAGCGCTCTTCTGCATTCGTCTGATAAGCACGGTAGATAGGCCTCTGGCCAGCATCAATCGCCTGCATGTAGGGGCCGACATCGGACTGGTTTTGATAGTGAACGCCGCCGAGATGGCCAAACGAAGCCACCCCACAGCTTAGCAGATCAGCGCCTTCCCAGAGCGAATCCCGATAGACGAATTTAATGCGCTCAGGGTCTTTCACCACGGTGTAGGCGCTGGTCACGGTGTAGCCAGCTTTCACAAATTCATCAAAGGCGTAGCTGACCCAGTCACGCTTCGTCTGCCAGTCGGCGACAGGCGCGGTGACTTTTCCCTCAGCCTTCATTTGCTGATACATGGTTGTGTTAAAAGGCACTTCCATTTGGTAGATCGTCACGGCATCTGGACCGAGTGCGATGCCTTTGGCGACCGTGTCTTTCCAGTTGGCCTCGGTCTCATTCATCATGCCTGAGATGAGGTCGATATTGATGTGCTCAAAGCCGAGTGTGCGGGCGAAGCGATACGCTTTGTCGATCTCGCCACTGCGGTGCGCACGACCATTGGTTTCCAAAATATGGTCGTCAAAGTTTTCCACGCCGAGGCTCAGGCGCGTTACGCCGATTTCGCGGATGCCGGTGAGTTTCGTCTCATTAAGCGTTCCGGGTTCGGCTTCAAACGCGACTTCTGCCGCGCCGTCCCAGCTCACGAGATCCTTCATGCGATTCGTCAGATCTTTGAGCTGTGGCACGCTCAGATAGCTCGGCGTGCCACCACCAAAATAGACAAAGTGTGCCTTGCGACCTGCTAGGTAGGGCTGCTTGGCGAAGCTCTCCATCTCACGCATTCCGGCATCGATGTAGGCTTTGACCTCTTGCGCGTTCTTGTCGGTATAAACTTTGAAGTAGCAGAAGTGGCAGCGCTTTCGGCAGAAAGGAATGTGAAAGTAAACACCGAGCGGGACATCACTCGGCGCAGGTGTTTGTAGCATGGCTTCGACCACAGGGACTTGCTCCGGTTTCCAAAAAGAAAATGGCGGGTAGTTCGAGACGAAGTAATTTCCAGCCTCGGTCTGCTCGACCTTTTTTTCTGTGGCTGATAGGGGGGCTTCCAAAGTGGTGGACATGTCAATGAATGCAACGTGCTGCGCAGACTAGTCATGCATGAAAAAACTGCCAGCGCGGATGTCAGAGTGCCTTTATGCCAGCAACGCTCGCAGAAAGTCACCGTCAGAGAATTTAGCGTTCTGCCCCTGCCGCACGATCACGAGTTGCTTGGATGGGATGGCATAGAGCCGCTGATAGCCGCTGCCAAAGCAGGCGATCAGATCGATAGGCGCGTCTTTGCACAGGCAGGCGCGTTTCCAGACTTGCTTGTTCCAGTCGTTTTCGAGATGGTCTTCGATGTCTATCTCACGCGGATCATCTTTGCCTGCAGCGTGGTTGTTCCAGAAACCGAAACTGTAGGCGGCATTGGCACTGGAGCCTTCGATTAAGGCGTGAAAAGACGCCGGTTTCAGCACAGGCGCACCTTCACGCAGCAGCAGTTCGCCGAGCTTTGCCCATTGGCTGACAGTCATGAGAAAGCCCGCTGCCAGTAGTGGATTGCCTGCTGCGTCGGGAATGTAGCGCTGCGAACCTAGCCTGAGTGGTTTCAAAACGCGCTTTTCTAAATAGCGTGTCGGTGAATCCTTCTGCTTTTGTTTCGCGAGCTTCCTTTTCAGCAGTTCATGGAAGACTTGAAGCTGACTCGGCCCATAAATAAATGCTTTACCCGGCGTGGCGACCATTGGGCGTTTTATCGCCATTTGATTGCGATCTTTGAGTCCGTCTTCGTGAATCTTCAGGCCGCGCTCCAGGCCGCCGGTGAAGTCGAGCAGTTGCTCCACCGTGACTTTGGCTTTTCGCTCATCGTCCTGCCACTCGGAGATCGTGTCGGCCACTTTCTCATCGAGCGCTAGCAGTCCATCCTCCACGGCTGCCATCGCCGCGAGTCCCCAGAAGCTCTTCGTGCCGCTGAAGATGCGTCGTGCTTCGCCGCGCTGGGCTCCGTCGGCATAGCTTTCGTGGATGATACGCCCGTGTTGTCGGATCAGCAGCGCGTGACCACGGTGCTCGGCGGAGTAGCGGGCGGCATTGGTGAGAGCGCTTGGTTTGATGATCTGCAACTTAGGCTTGCCGGCCTCAGCGGGCATGATGAAACCAGCTCCGCCGAATCCCAGCCACGCTAACATCTGACGACGGCTGGTGAGTTTGTCGATGTGACCTCGCATGTCTTTCTCGGCATCATCGCACATGGATTTCAGCATCTCAGGGCTGAGCCAATCGGCACCAAAGGCCATCACCGTTTCACCCACCATGGTATCGGCAGAGACGACACGCACGGAGTGCAGCCTGGCATACTTCGCGGCGATCTTTTCCAGGATGTGATCAGCGCTGTCACCAGAGGCGGCGTAGATGATTTGAAGCCCATTTTTTTCACGCTCCTCAGTCATTTGAGCCTGCGTGCCATCAAAGACCACCACCACCTGCCCGCCCTTCATGTCTTGATAATGCCGCAGGCGTTTCAACAGATCTGTTCGAGCCACATGCCGCTTGCTGGCCACGATCTGGTTACGCCGCAGTTCAGGCCACGCATGCAGGACGCTGTGGCCATCCACGAGCAGAAAGGAATGCGGGGCAGACATGGCAGAGTTAGGCACAGGATACGCCTGCCATCAATCAGATGGACGGCGGCGTTGTTATTGGTAGCATCCGCGCCATGTGCCGCCTTTTTCTCATCCTTCCCATCCTACTCATCACCGCCCATCTGCCTGCTCAGGAGAAAAAAAAGGAAGTGAAGGACAAAAAGGACGAACCTTCAAAGGAGGAACCTAATGACAAGAAAGACGAGAAGGCTGACAAGAAATCAGAAACCGAGCACAGCATCACGCTTGGCGGCCAGAAGATCGATTACACCGCCACGGCTGGCACGCTGGCGCTCAAGGATGCCGAGGGCAAAACCACCGCCGACATCTTCTACATCGCCTACACCAAGAAAGGTGTCACCGATGCCGCCACTCGCCCGCTGACTTTCTCCTTTAATGGCGGCCCAGGTTCCTCCTCCGTCTGGATGCACATGGGCCTGCTGGGACCTAAGCGAGTGAAACTCCGCGATGACGGCTTTGCCGTGCCGCCGCCCTATCAGCTTGTCGAAAATGAATCCTGCTTGCTTGATGAAACCGACCTCGTTTTCATCGACCCCGTGAGCACTGGGCTAAGCCGCGCGACCAAGCCTGAAGATGCCAAAAACTTCCATGGCCTGAACGAAGACGCCAAGAGCATCGGTGAATTCATCCGCCTCTATGTCACCAAACAATCACGCTGGCCTTCTCCGAAATTTCTCATCGGTGAAAGCTACGGAACCACCCGTGCCGCAGCGCTCAGTGGCGAACTGCTGGAGTCACACCGCATGAATCTCAACGGCATCATGCTTGTCTCCACCGTGCTCAATTTCCAAACCATCTGGGGTGGCGATGGCAATGACCTGCCGCATGTGATGTTTCTGCCCAGTTTTGCCGCCACGGCCTGGTATCACAAGAAGCTGCCCGCTGATCTGCAAAAGAAAGCGCTCACTGAGGTGCTGGCCGAAGCGGAAACCTTTGCCAGTGGCGACTACAACCGCGCCTTGCTACTCGGTGCTGCTCTGCCTGCCGCAGAGCGCGCTGCAATGGTGAAGCAGATGGCGCGTCTCACTGGCCTGTCAGAAGCCTTTGTCGATGCTGCAAATCTGCGCGTCTCGCTCGGTCGTTTCAATGCCGAGCTGCTGCGTGATAAACGTCTCGTCGTGGGCCGATTCGACAGCCGCTACACCAGCACCGTGCGTGATCCGCTCGGCAACAACGCCGAGCGTGATCCGAGTGCCGATGCCGTCTTCAGCGCTTTCGCCTCCACTTTCCATCACTACCTGCGCAACGATCTCAAGTTTGAAGACGACCGCCCTTACAACATCCTCGCCGGAGTCGGTAAATGGAACTGGAGCGCGGAAAATCACTTCGCCGATGTTTCCGAGACACTCGCCGAGAGCATGACCACGAATCCCTTCCTCAAAGTGCATGTCTCCAGTGGTTACTTCGACATGGCCACGCCCTACTTCGCCAGCCGCTACACGTTTAATCATCTCACCGTGCATCCCGATCTAACCAAGAACATCACCCACGACGACTACACCGCCGGCCACATGATGTATCTCAATCTGCCCGACCTGAAAAAGCAGAAGGCTGATCTGGCGAAGTTCATCCGCGCCGCGTCACTCCAGAAGTAGGAGTCATCACAAAAGCACCACCAGTGGCTGCATTCGCACGAGCCACGCAGAGTCGTGGGCACGTTAGAGTGGGGTCACGCTCTTCGTATCCTCACCATGCGCTCTCTCATCGTCCTTTCGGTCCTATCCGTCGCATCTGTCTTATCTGCCCAGCCAGTCACGCAGAAAATCGATCTCCTTCAGGTCATCAAATCTGGTGCCGTCGAGCACCATGTGAATCCCAAGATGGATTTCCATGATGACCCAAAGGACATCTGGACCTTCGCCGCAGACGGCACCTTCAACATCAGCGGACGTGGTTACGGCTATGTCGCCACCAAGGAAAACTACCGCGACTACCACCTCGTCATCGAATTCAAATGGGGCGCAAAGACTTGGGGTGCTCGCGAAAAGAAGGCTAAAGGTAACGGCATCCTCCTCCACGCCTATGGTCCGCACGGAGCCTACAGCGACACCTGGATGGCCAGCATCGAGGCACAGATCATCGAGGGCGGCATCGGCGATATTTTGGTGCTCTCGCCTGTCCTTCCAGACGGCAGGCAGCTCATCACCAGTGTCACTGCCGAGATCGCCCTGGACCGCGATCTTGAAAAAATTTGGAAAGCAGGCCAACCGCGCCAGCCGGTGTCCAGTGGACGAATCAACTGGCGTGGTCGTGATGTCGATTGGGCGGATAAAGTCGGCTTCCGTGGCAAGGACGATGTCGAGTCACCCTCCGGCGAGTGGAATCGCCTCGAAGTCATCGCCAAGGGCGACACGCTGCAATACTTCGTCAACGGCGCGCTGATCAACGAGGCTTTTGATTGCAAACCCAGCGAAGGAAAAATTCTCCTCCAGACCGAAGGCGCAGAGATGATCGTGCGCCGCTACGAGCTGTATCCGCTCGGCGAATTCAAAGAAAAGTGGAGCGCCATCCAGGCCAGCGGCGGCAGCGATGTCAGCGTGCGTGATGGCCAAACCGAAGCGCTTTCGCCGGAGGAATCCATGAAGCGCATCCAGCTCGATGGCGACTATGAAGTGCAGCTTGTCGCCGCTGAGCCGCTCGTGCTCGATCCCGTCGAGACCACGTGGGATGACAAAGGCCGGATGTATGTCGCTGACATGCGCGACTACCCGCTCGGCCCGCCCAATCCAGGTGATCCGTGGCTATCGCGCATTCAATTGCTCACCGATGAAAACGGTGATGGCCGCATGGACAAGGCGGTGACCTTTGCTGATCACATGGACAACGTGCAGGGCCTGCTGCCGTACAATGGCGGCCTCATCGCCACCACCCGCTCACAGGTGCTTTTCCTCAAAGACACCAATGGCGACAACATCGCCGACGAGATCAAGCCTCTTATCCGTGGCTTCAATCCCAAGCATGCACAGCTCCAGGTTTCCGCCCCGCGCTGGGGTCCTGATGGCTGCGTCTATTTTAATAATGGCCTCGATGCCCGGGAGATCTACCCCGCCGATGCACCAAAGGATGTCGTCAACATCCCCGGCTCCAATTTCAAATGGGACCCGCGCACCGGCAAGATCACGCCCACAGGCGGCAAAGGCCAGTACGGCGGCGCGTTCGACGACTGGGGCCATCACTTCTACTGCTCCAACCGCAACCCCGTCATGTTCACCGTCATGCCCTACGAGGCCATGCTGCGGAATCCAAATGCTGGCATCACGCAGGTGCATGAGGACATCGCCACGCCCGGCGCGGAGACCCGCGTCTATCCGCTGCAAATCACCCACACCACAGCCGATGCCCATGCTGGAACGAATACCGCCTGCTCCGGCCTCGGCGTCTATCGCGGCCACTTGATGCCTGAACTGCGCAACAACGTCTTCGTCCCCGATCCAACAGGCCAGCTTGTCACCCGCTACAAAGTCGAGCCGAACGGCGCATCCCTCAAAGCCACCCGCGTTGGCGACCGCACGGAGTTCTTCCGCAGCAGCGACGAATGGAGCCGCCCCGTGAACTTCACCACCGGCCCTGATGGCGCCATCTACATCTGCGACATCTACCGCCGCTGGATCGATCACGCCCGCTTCTTCCCCGAGGAGTTCGTCAAAACCCACGATATGCGCCAAGGTGAAAATCATGGTCGCATCTGGCGTGTGGTTCCGAAGGGCATCAAGAAGCTCGTCACCAAGACGCCGGGGAAATACCACGCCATTCCCGAGGTCGGCTGGGGCGATGCGCCAAAGATGCAGGCCGACCGTGCCCTCTTCCTGAAAGTGCCAGGCATCACCGATACCAAAGAGCTCGCCGCCATCGTGACCAAACACGCTGATGATCCGTGGATGGCCAAGATGGTCGCTACCGCTTCTAGCAAGCAAATGGGCCGTATCCTCAGCCAACTCGGCGACAGCTTCTTCGCCACATTCTCCGAAAATCGTAGCACCACCGTCCGCATCTTCGCCGCAGGCGCTCTCGCCGATGCAGAAGCCGATGATGTGAAAGCGCTGCTCACGCTTCTCCAAAAACAACCCGGCGAACTCCTCTGGTGGAAACCAGCTCTTCTTCAAGGTCTCGCCAAGCTCTCCAAAGGCCAGGAAGCCGCCGCCCAAGAGATCGCTGCCCTGCAATCCAAGATCGACGATATCGTCGCCGACCCTAAAGCGCCGCTCGATCAACGCCTCGCCGTGCTGCCGCTGCTGGCCTCGCGGAAGTGGACCGCCGTCGAGCCGGTGACGAAGAACCTGCTCAGCAGCAACCAGCCCACCGAACTCACCACCGCCGCCGTCGCCTTGCTGAAGAAATTCGCCGCCACTAGCACTGCGCCGCTCATTTACGAGCTACTTCCGAAGGCCGGTCCGGCGCTCAAACGCGACCTTGCCGCCATCCTTACCGCGAATGCCACCACCGCGTTCGCTCTCTTCAAGCGAATGGAGAAGGGCGAATTCCCGCCGGCGTGGGTCGATGTCGAAAAACGCTGGAGCTATCAACGCGGCAAAGGCGAGATGGCTGATCTAGCCAAGAAGCTCTTCGGCGAGGCCAACAGCAACCGGGCCGCCGTCGTCACCGCCTACCTCAACGCCGCCAAAAAGCCTGGCGACGCCAAAAAGGGCCAGCAAGTCTTCTCCACCATCTGCATCGCCTGCCATAAGCATGGCGCCATGGGCGTCGATGTCGGCCCGCCCCTCTCCGACGTCAAAGTGAAGCCCCCCGAAGGCCTCCTCAGCGACATCCTTGACCCCAATCGTATGTTCGAGGCTCGCTGGAGCGCCTATCAAATCGAAACCAAGGACGGACGCACCCTCAGTGGCCTCATCCAAAACGAAACTAGCGACGCCATTGTCCTCGCCATGATGGGCGGAGCTAAGGAGACCCTCTCGCGCAGCGCTATCAGAGACATGAAGTCCCTCGACCGCACCCTGATGCCGGATGGCCTCGAAGCCGCCATCAGCAAAGAGCAGATGAGTGACCTGCTGGCGTTTTTGCTCGGGAAGTAGCATCGGCTTTCTAGCCGGTGTTCTTTTGAGCGATCCCGAAGCCACACAGCCTAGAGTGGCCACGCTACGAGCTAGCCGCCCGCGCGCACTCATAACTTGTATTGTTAAACTGGGCCGAATGCTTTACTCCTATGCGCGTCGCTTCGAGGAATGTAGCCTCAACACGGCATCTGCACCATGAAACAATACCTGCTCTGCCTTCTCCTCCTCGCTCTAACCGGCGTCGCCTCGGCGCAATCCACGGCCTTTACTTATCAGGGCCACCTCATGGATGCGGGGGCCTCTGCCAATGGCAACTATGACCTGCAGTTCACCCTCAAGAACGCGCTCACGGCTGGTGCCACGGTCGACACGCCGCAGGCGGTTTCGCCTGTCACGGCGGTGAATGGCATTTTTAGTGTCACGCTGGACTTCGGTTCTGCCAGCTTTGATGGCAGCGACCGCTGGGTAGAGCTGGGAGTGAGGCCTGCGGGCAGTGTGGTTGCCTACACCGTGCTCGCGCCTCGGCAGCGTATAACCGCCACACCGTATGCACTGCGCGCACTCAATGCTACCAACCTGACTGGCACCGTCGCGGCAGGAAACATCGCCAGCGGCACCATCTCGGGGACAATGATTGCCAACGGAGCGGTTGGCAGCACACAGCTTTCCTGAGGTCTCACGCTCAGCGGCACCACCACCGGCATGTTCAGCGGCCCGCTTACGGGCAATGTCACGGGCAATGTCACTGGCAATGTGAGCGGCAGTGCGGCGAGCTTCACTGGCAATCTTGCGGGCGATGTCGCCGGTACTCAGGCTACCACCGTCATCGCATCCGTCGGCGGCGTCACGGCCGCGAATGTGGCCGCTGGCGCGAACCTCGCCAATGCGGCGACGACAGCGAGCACGCCAAATACTCTCGTGAAACGGGATGCCAACGGGAACATTCCTGGGGTTGCACCTGTCTCCACAGCACCAGCCGGCATGGTGCTTATTCCGGCGGGGGCATTCACCATGGGAAATACTGTCGCTGCCGATACTGACATCACAGACGCTGCACCCGTGACCACAACAGTGTCGGCATTTTACATGGATATAAACGAGGTAACACAAAGCCAGTGGGACGTGGTTTACCTCTGGGCCATTGATCACGGCTACAGCTTGAGTGACGGAGTCAATGGCGGCGTTGGCCCATCTCCAAATTTCCCCCTCTCTAATGTTACTTGGTATGACTGTGTCAAATGGTGCAATGCAAGAAGTGAGAGAGCAGAAAAGACGCCGGTGTATTACACGAACAACGCGCAGACGACGATCTACAAGACGGGCAATGTGAATTTGACCAACGCACAGGTCAAGTGGACAGCGAATGGCTACCGTCTGCCAACGGAAGCAGAGTGGGAGAAGGCAGCGCGGGGCGGATTGAGTGGGCAAAGATTTCCATTGGGCATGTTGATTACAAACCGTATTGCGAACTACGAGGGGTTTGTGGCGCCAGTCGGGTCGTATCCACCGAATGGGTATGGACTGAACGATATGGATGGGAATGTCTCCGAGTTTTGTTGGGATTGGTATGGGACGCCATATGCTGGTGGCACAGATCCGCGTGGCCCAGCAGCTGGGCCCGTTCGTGTGATTCGTGGCGGTTCTTGTGGATTGGCAGGGGGGTCATCGCGCTGTGCATGGCGGGTTCCCCTCGACGGATATATTGGTCAGGAAAGTAGCCCTTATCTTGGCTTCCGCAGCGTCCTATCTGAAGTTCCTTGATCACCTGTATGGCTAGCTAAGCCGCAGAGCAGACTGCTAAATAAGAAATTCGTTCTTGGTCTTTTCCACAATTTTAACTTTGTTTCAATCCATCAAACATTATGAAACTAAGCATCACTTTGGCCACGGTTTTCCACGCCAGCATTGCCTCCGCGCAAAGCTACTCCGTCACCTCCCACACAGCTGCAAGTGGTGGTGGTGCCAGCAGTGGCGGCACTTACGCAGTGACGGGAATCATCGCCCAGCAAGAAGCTAGCGCGACCTCATCGGGTGGCAGTTATAGCCTGAGCGGTGGTTTCTTCGGCCAATACCTGGCGCTGCAGCAAGCCGGTGCACCGCCCATCTCCATCCGCAGCGTGGGCTCCACTGCGCAAGTCGTTTGGGGCTCCAATGTTCCTGGTTGGATTCTGCAAGCCAATAGCAACGATCTGGATCCGGCAAGCTGGACCGATGTCGTGGGAACGCCCACCGTAAACGGAGCGGAGCAATTTCTCCCATTTACTACAACGGGCGGTCGCGTCTTTTTCCGGCTGCGGAAGTTGTGAGGCACCTCCAGCAGCCGCACGCTGGTAAGCGTCAGCGCTGCCGACCGTCTTCGCGGGCATTGGCATGGCAATCTGGCAATTGGGCGAAGCGTTGCCGGAGATTTTTGAGCGATCATATCTAAGCGGCGTTGGGGATCGGCGCGGGTTTCATTCGCAATGAATTGAGAGGCTAGGGTGATTTGTGCAGATGTCTTTTTTGCCCTTGCCTTACCTCTGATTCTCCAAGTTTAATCCCTCATTTGATGCGTATGCCTGCATACATCGTCGTATGAACCATCTCCTCCTCGTCCTGCTCTTGGCCTGCCTACCTGTGCTCGGCGTTGAACCATCACGTCAGGTCACTTATAAAGAACTCAAATGGCAGGACGATGTGTTCTTTCTCGATGGCAAACCGTACAACGGCATCGCCCGTGACCAGCACAAGAACGGCAAGCCCAAAGGCGAGTACACGTTCAAAGAAGGCCGCCTGCATGGCGTGGTGAAGGAGTGGTGGGACAACGGCCAACTCTCCACCGAAACTCATTTTGAAAACGGCCAACGCCACGGCCTAAATCGCTATTGGACGCTGAAGGGCAACCTCATGAAGGAGCAGGTCTATGATCACGATAAATCTGTGAGCGAGAAGCACTACGACGTGGAGTGAAGCGAGAGCCGTTAGCCCAGAAACTTCCCTGGATTCAGAATCCCATTCGGGTCCAGCGCGGACTTTAATCGGAGATGCGTCTCATGCGCAGCGGGCGACACAGCTTCCTGCCACCAGCGCTTCTTCGCGATGCCGACACCGTGCTCGCCGGTGATGGCTCCGTTCCAGGCGATGACCTGGCGGAAGAGCTGATCCAAAGCCTGCTCGGCGCGCTCGCGGATCACTGGATCGTCCATGGTGGGGACCATGATGTTGACGTGGATGTTGCCATCGCCTGCATGACCAAAACAGGCCACTGGGAAGCCGTGCTGGGCTTGCAGCTTCTCCGCAAAATCCACCAGATCGACGAGACGCCCGCGCGGCACGACGATGTCTTCGTTGAGCTTGATCAGGCCCGTGTTGCGCAGGCTGTAGCTGAACTCGCGGCGCAATTTCCAAAAGGCTTCACAGGCAGAGTCACCCATCGCCTCTTGCAGACAGATGCAGCCGAGTTCACGCACGAGTTTTGACAGCATGGTGATCTCACCGCGCACAGAGTTTTCCTGCCCGTCGATCTCCACCAGCAAATGCGCATCACCCTGTGGCGTGACGGATTCGCCGAGATACTCACGAGCGGCACGCAGCGTGAATTTGTCGGCAATCTCAAGCGCGCTTGGCAGGAAGCCACTGCTGAGGATTCGCTGCACAGCATTCGCCGCTTCAGCAAAGGAATTGAAACCGGCGGAGATCATCGCGCGCATCGGCGGATGCGGGATGAGACGCAGCGTCGCCTCCGTGACCACGCCAAGCATTCCCTCGCTACCGACCATGAGGCCCACGAGATCAAAGCCCGTCTTGTTCTTGTGACAGCGGCCGCCTGCCTTCACGATACTGCCATCCGCCAGAACCGCTTCAAGACCGAGCACATAATGCCGCGTGACGCCGTATTTCAAACAGCGCGGCCCGCCAGCATTCGTCGCGACATTGCCGCCGAGACTGCACTCTTTTAGCGAGGCCGGATCAGGCGGATAAAACCAGCCGAGTTTGCGCACCGCATTCTGCAAATCGCCGGTGATCACACCCGGCTCCACGACAGCGACTCCATCTTCCAGCGTGATCTCTTTGATCCGGTTCATCCGCGCCACAGATAAAGCGATGCCGCCATTTACCGGCACACAACCGCCGACATAGCCGACACGCGATCCCTGAGGCGTGACGGGAATGCGATGCTCATTGGCGTAGCGCAGCACCTTTGACACATCTTCGGTGGACTCCGCATGAACCACGACCTGCGGCGGATTCGACGCGAACCATTTGTCCGTGCTGTGGGTGGCTATGTCGGAGTCAGACGCTGACACGCGGTCAGGTCCGAGAAGTGAAATGAGATTGTCTGCCAGAGAGGCCATGCACGCATCCTGAATGCAGATGGGGGTATGGGCAAGCACAGCACACAATTCACCGTTCCAATGACAATCTTCGCGCGCTGCCGCCGTAGTAACAAACTCTCACCTCATGGATACACCACTGTTTCGCCCTTCCATGGACCGCCGGGCCTTTCTCACGGCCTCGTCGATGGGACTCGCTTCGCTGCGATTCGCGCCCGGAGTGCGGGCATCGACTGGGCCTGGAGTTGCCGCGCCAACGCTGGCCAAGCCCGCGAAATCAACGGTGCTGTTCTTCCTCTGCGGCGGTGCCTCGCACATCGACATGTGGGACATGAAACCGGAGGCCCCGATGGAGTATCGAGGTGACTTCAAGCCCATCCGCACCACGGGCGACGACATCCGTCTCTGCGAGCATCTGCCGCTGCTGGCCAAGCAAGCGCACAACTTTGCGCTCGTGCATGGGGTGACGGATGGCGGGCTTGCCACAGGCGATCATCACGCGGGCTATTATTACAATCTCACCGGCCACGCGCCGGACATCACCTTCAAGCAGCAGGGCAACGACCGCCGCCCCTATCCTGAAGACTGGCCTTATATGGGCAGCGTGATCGGCATGAAGCGTCCACAGCATCCGACGCTGCCGCAGATCATCTCGCTGCCGCACAAACCGAGTAAACTGCCCTTCACGCGCCCAGGCCAATTCGCCGGACGCATCGGCATGGAATACGATCCGTTTTATCTCAACGGCAGCTTTGACGAACCGCTAAAATTCAGCGCGCCCACGATCTCGATGAGTGGCGGTATGTCGGCGGCACGGATGCACGATCGCAAAGGACTGCTCGGCGCGATGAATGATGCCCGCCGCGAACTCGATCACGAGGTGGCGATCCAAAACTACGCGAAGCAGCAGGAGCGCGCCTTTGATTTGCTCTCATCAAGCAGCACGGCAAACGCCTTCGACATCGCTTCTGAATCACAGAGTCTGCGCGAGCGCTACGGGCAGGACATCAATGGCATGAGCCTGCTCATGGCGCGCCGCATGGTCGAGGCCGGAGTGCCCTTCGTGACGGTCTTTTGGAAAGAGGACGAAAGCACCGCCAAGCAGTGCAAAAGCGCCGGTGGTTGGGACACGCACGGCGACAATTTTAATTGTCTGCGCCAATACCTCCTGCCGAAATTCGACCGCGCGTTCTCCGCCTTTCTTGAAGATCTTTCCTCGCGTGGTCTGCTCGATGAAACACTCGTGCTCGTCACCAGCGAGATGGGCCGCATGCCAAAGGTCGGCGACCGACGCTCCGGCGGCACACTCGGTGCCGGACGTGATCACTGGACCTCCTGCATGAGTGTGCTCATGGCCGGCGCAGGCATTCGCGGCGGACAAGTCGTCGGTGAAACTGATGCGAGAGCCGAGTTGCCCAAAGACCGCCCGATACGTCCTGAAGACATCACCAAGACGGTCTATTATGCCATGGGCATTCACGACCTCGAAGCCAAAGACAAACTCGGCCGCGCCTACAACCTGCTCGATGAAGGCAAGCCGCTGACCGAGTTGTTCGGATAATTTATGAAACTCGCCACTGCCTGCATCCTCCTCACTGTGTCCCTTCACGCCGAAGACTGGCCGCAGTTCCGGGGCGGCAACGCCAGCGGTGTTTCCTCCAGCAAGGCGCTGCCACTCGAATTTTCAGCGGAGAACAAAGTCGCCTGGAAAGTGAAGGTTGGTGACGGTATCGGCTCGCCTATTATCAAAAATGGCCGCGTCTTCACCACCGCGATGGTTGGCGATCAAAAGCTAGGCGTTTTCGGCCTTGATGCCACAAGCGGCAAGCAACTATGGCGCACCGAATTTGAGACTGGAGCGCTGCCCCGCATCACGCCGCCAAACAGCCACGCTTCATCCACCCCCGCTGCCGATGGCGAGCGCGTGTATGTTTATTTCAGCACCATCGGTCTCCTCGCCTTTGATGCGGACACCGGAGCCGAACTGTGGCGCTATACGATGCCGAAGCCTGCTTACCTAATGGATTGGGGTGCGGCATCATCACCCATTGTGCATGACGGCATGGTCATTTTTTGCCAGGACGACGACCTCGCGCCCTTCGTCGTAGCCGTTGATGCGAAGAGCGGCAAAGAGAAGTGGAAGACGCTGCGCAAAGACATGCTCGCCGGTTACGCCCTGCCCGTGATGTGTGAGGCGAATGGCCGCACCGACCTCGTCATCGCCGGCAGCGGCAAATTGAAAGGCTACGATCCCGCCACTGGTAAAGAGATATGGACCTGCAATACGCTGCTACGCACCATTATGACCTCACCGGTTGTGAATGACGGCATCATCTACATCGCCGTGCAAAGTTATGGCGATGCCACGCGCACTCTAAAGCACGCGCTGCTCGAATGGCTCGACACGAATCAAGACGGCATCCTGGCACGCGTAGAAACGCCGAAGGAATTCCACGAGCGCTTTGATGCCTCGGACAAGAACAAAGACCAAGTCATCGGCCCCGAGGAGATCGACACGGCCTTCCAAAGTCCCGACAATATGGCCGCTGGCGGTAACATCATCCAGGCCGTTAAAGGCGGCGGCAGCGGCGATGTCACAAAAACACACCTGCTTTGGAATCGTGACCAGAAGACACCCTCGAATCTTTCCTCGCCGTTGTTTTACAACAACCGGCTCTATCTCGTGAAGAGCGGCGGCATGTCGAGCTGCTACGATACAAAGGATGGCAAAACGCTTTGGGAACGCAGCCGTATCGGCAACTTCGGCGACCACTTCGCCTCTCCTATCGCTGCGGATGGCAAAGTGTACATCGCAGGCAAAAACGGTTTCATCGTTGTGCTCGAAGACGGCCCTGAATTAAAAGTGCTCGGCAAAAATGACATCGGCGAAGAGATCATCGCCACGCCAGCCATTGCCGACGGCCGCCTTTTTATCCGCACGCGAGCAAACATTTTCTGCATCGCCTCCGGTACATCAAACACCGCTTCAACTGCCCACGATGCGAAAATACAGCATCTCGATATTGTCTCCCTTCCGGTGAGTAAATCGCGCGTCTGGAATGGCTACACGGGGAGCGCCCTTGGTCAGGAGTCGTGGAGCGATGAAGAGCTGGATAAACGCCTCGATCAGCTCAAGAGACTAAACTATACCGCTATCGCCATTCCACTGGCGATAAGGCCTTTCACTCCGATCCGAGTCGATGGAGATACTGCAGGTCGCAAAGCCTTTGACGGAGCCAAAACTTTTGGAAATCCAGATGTCGTTGCAATCACCGAACGCCTCCGAAAAAAAGCCGCTAAGTTAGGATTTGAGATCATCGATGCTAAATTCGTGGAAGGCTCAGTCCTGCCGCAAATGGAGTTCACTGATGAAAAGTCACTTAGCGATCTTGTTACCCCAACGTGTGGCGAAGGCGTGTCCGAGCGCATGTGGCTGGGCTTTCAAGAGATCGATAAAGGCAACCGACTTCTCGCCAAACACGATCCAAAATTTGGCCTACCCTCGCCTGACATTTTACTTCGTCATCTAAACTCCAAGGAAGCTCTTCCCGAATGGCTTACACAGGTTAAAACGCACTTTCTCAATGCCATGAATGAGATGTACCGCGCCAACACTCGCGCGCGAGAAGGCAGTCGCAGCCTAACGTTGTATCATGCGAAGAGACTGGAATTCACCTTCCATTTTGTCAGTTGCATCGAAAGTCTTTACAAAGCTCATGATCCAGCTGCTCGTCCTGATTCGCTCATTGCCGCCGTTGAGTCCATTTACAATGCACTCAACTCCTATGCCGACGCTGCTCGCGATTCAAGCGACCGGGGAGCCATCGCGTTGCTAAATAAGCATGGCTATCATGTCTTGCGGGAGGCCAAGTGATCCGGTCATGTCTGTATTTGACCGTTTTAACCTTACCGGACGCCGTGCTTTGATCACGGGCGGCTCACGCGGACTTGGCTTGGAAATGGCAAAAGCGCTCGGTGAAGCCGGTGCGGAGTTGATGATCGTCGGATCAGATGAAGAGCATCTCAAACGTGCCAGTGCGGAACTTCACGCTGTCACGATTCAAGCCGATCTCTCAAAGCCAGAAGAAGCCGAGCGTCTGTGTGATGTCGTGCTACGCGATCACGCTCCCATCGACATCCTCATCAACAACGTTGGCGGACGCCGCATCAACACGCCGACGGAGGATCTCGCGCTCGGAGACTGGCAGCGTATTCTCGATCTGAATCTTACGCAGGCCTTTATTCTCACGAAACGAATTGGAGGAGCAATGATCCAGCGAAAATGGGGCCGCATCATCAACATCTCGTCCATCAACGCGCTCTGGCCCGGCAAAGCGATGCGTGGTCGCAGCTACGAGACCTCCAAAGGCGCTCTCACCATGTTCACGAAAGCCGTCGCCGCCGATTGGGCCGTGCATGGCATCACCGTCAACGCCATCGCACCAGGACCTTTCTTGACTGACGCCAACAAGCGCTGGATCGGCGAGAAGCCCGAGTTTGAAGGCGAAGTCGCCGACAGCATTCCCATGGGCCGCTGGGGTCGCCCCGAAGAGATCGCCCCGCTCGCGCTCTACCTCGCCAGCGACGCTAGCAGTTACATGACCGGCAGTGTGCTCATCCTTGATGGCGGCAAACTGCTGTGGTGAACTCCAACATGACTCCTCAACACCAACTCAGCGGCGTTCTGCCGGTTTTTCAAACACCCTGGCTCGAAGACGAAACCCTCGACGTCGAAACCCTCGAACGCGAGATCGCGTGGCTCTACGACTGCGGCGCGAATGGCATCGTGATGGCGATGGTGTCCGAAACGTTACGCCTCGACAGTGAAGAACGCGAACAGCTTGCCACCGCTGCGTGTCGCTTTGGCAAAGAACGTGGTGTGGTGGTCATCAGTGTTGGTGCAGAATCGTCCAAAGTCGCCGAGCGCTACGCCAGACATGCTGAAAGCGTTGGCGCGGATGCGGTGATGGCGATTCCGCCTGTTTCTATCGGCATCGGCGAGAGCGAGTTGCTGGCGTATTACACGCGCATCATTAACGCCATCCGGATTCCCGTCATTGTGCAGGACGCGAGCGGCTACGTCGGCAAACCGATGCCTATCGCGATGCAGTCAAAGCTATTAGACGAGTTTGGACCCGAGCGTGTGCAGTACAAGCCCGAAGCTTCGCCCATTGGCCCAAAATTGAGTGAGCTACGTGATGCGACGAAAGGCCGGGCGCGCGTGTTCGAAGGCACCGGCGGCATCGCACTGGTCGATTCCTTCAAACGCGGCGTTGTGGGCACCATGCCTGGAGCTGATTTAATTCGGGGCCTTGTCCCGCTGTGGAATGCGCTGCAGGCAGGTGATATTGAAAAGGCGGATCGCATCCATGGCCCGCTTGCCGCGCTCGTTTCGATGCAGACGAGTCTGGATGGATTCCTCGCCGTTGAGAAGCATCTCCTTGTGCGCCAAGGCATCTTTAAAAACACGTTGGTTCGTGGACCTGTTGGTTTCGCACTTGATGTAGAAACGAAGCGCGAGGTGGATCGTCAATTTGATCGAATGCTCGCATCCGCAGAATGATGTCATGGGACATGGTGATTCTTCTTTCCGAGTCCCTAGTTTTTGATGAAGGGTGATCACCTCTTTGAGCGCGCCTTTACCCATCACTCCTTTTTTCATCACTGGACCCACGGCTTCTGGCAAATCAGCCATCGCGCTGGCTTTGGCGGAGCGTGTGGGCGGAGAAATCGTGAATGCAGATGCGTTTCAACTTTATCAGGGGCTGGACCTGATCACAGCTAAGCCGTCGCAGAAGGAACGGCAGCGCGCGCCTCATCATCTCTACGATGTGCTTTCTCCGACGGAGAGCTGTGATGCGCAGCGCTATCGTGAAATGGCTCTACTGATCATCGCCGATGTAGCCGCGCGTGGGAGCGTGCCGATTGTTGTCGGCGGAGCAGGTTTGTACATCAAAGCGTTGTCACATGGCTTGGCCGATTTGCCGCGTGGGGATGAAAAGCTGCGCGCTGAATTGAATGCGCTACCGTTTGAAGAGATGGTGGCCAGGCTGCTAGCGCTCGATCCACAAGCGGCGGAGAACGTGCCGCTGTCGAATCCACGCTATGTGCAGCGTGCTCTTGAAATTTGTTTACTCACAGGCCAGCCGCAATCGGCGTTGAGGCAGACTTTTGCTCAAACTCAGCCGCTAGGGCAGGGGATCGTGCTGCAATGGGAACGCGACACACTCTATGCGCGGATCGATCAGCGTGTGCATGACACGATCGCTGCTGGCTTGCTGGACGAGGTAGGTTCTTTGCCGTCATTGGGAGTCAGCGTTGAAAAAGTCATCGGTCTGCGAGAAATGCGCGCACATCTGTCTGGCGAAATGACGTTGGCAGAGGCGATCAGCGCCATGCAGCAGGCCACACGCCGCTATGCCAAGCGTCAAATCACTTGGTTCAAACGCGAGCACTGGCTGCAAACGATTTGCCTCGATTCGCAGCAGGGGGCAGAATCAGTGGCCAGCCACATCCTTGATCTCTTTCCATGCCTGACTCCACCCAGCCCGCCCATACAGTCCCAGTCAATTTAGGCCCGCGCAGTTATCGTGTGGATGTAGGTAGCGGTCTGCTCAAGACGCTGGGCGCGGTGGCGAACGAAAAGTTTGGTAATCGCGCCAACTGCGTCGTGATCACTGATTCGAATGTTGGCCCGCTTTACGCAGAGGCCGCGCTTGAAAGCCTGAGAGTCGCTGGCAAGAGGCCCGTGCTTATCACCGTGCCTGCTGGTGAAGCCAGCAAATCTCTGCTCACCGCCCAGACTGTTTGTAGCGAAATGGCACGGGTGGGAATGGATCGCAAAAGCTTTGCCATCGCACTCGGCGGCGGCGTCATTGGTGATCTCGGTGGATTCTGCGCCAGCATCTACCAACGCGGCATACCCTACATCCAGGTGCCCACCACCGTGCTGTCGCAGGTGGACAGCAGCGTCGGCGGTAAGACCGGTGTCAATTTGCCCGATGCCAAAAACATGGTCGGAAATTTTCATCAGCCCGCCCATGTCCTGGCTGATGTGGACACGCTCGCGTCGCTGCACAAACGTGAATGGAATGAAGGCTTCGCCGAGATCATCAAGCACGCATGCATTCGTGATGCGTCGATGCTGCCGCTGATTGATCAAGTGGCCGCAGGCGGTGGTGATCTTGCTTCACTCATCCGCTGGAATATCGCCATCAAAGCCGCTGTCGTAGAAGAAGACGAATTTGAAACACTCGGTGTGCGGGCCCTGCTTAATTTCGGTCACACGCTCGGTCATGCCATTGAAGCCTCTGCCGGTTATGGCACACTTCTTCATGGTGAGGCCATCTCGCTCGGTCTTCGTGCCGCCGCACTGCTCTCAGTGGAGCTCTCCACGCTATCTGTCGGAGATGCCGAACGCATCGTCGAACTCCTGCGTCATTTTGATCTGCCCGTGCAGTTGTCTGCTGATTTTGAAACCGAAGAGCTCCTGCGAATCGCCCGCATGGACAAGAAATTCGAGCAAGGTAAGATCCGTTTCGTCCTGCTCAGTGCTCTCGGCAGCGCGCACGTCAGTCATGACGTCACCGAAGAGCATTTTCGTGAGGTGATTGCACTCATGAGAGAGCCGGTCTAGTCCTGCCTTTTTCAGCTGGAGCCAAAGGGTTTACGGATGTTCAGAAACTTCTATCAAGGCAGTAAGCCCCTCACGAACTGACTAAACTGCAAAGCCTTTGCCTGCCAGGTTTCAGAATCGACAAAGCGGGCCACTCCGAGCCGATCAAAAGAGAGTTGCCCCTCGGATGCAGCGGTTACTGCCGCCACAAAAGCTTTCCGATCGGTGGCGATGTGGACAAACTGTGAAAGTTTTTCAGCCTCTGGAAGTGCTGTGGCGATCACTGGCCGCTGACAAGCCAAGTACTCTTTAATTTTTAGCGGACTGCAACTGCGGGAAAGCTCACTCAACAAAAAGGGTATGATGAACAAATTCGCAGATATCAAAGTCTCTGGCAGATCCTGATAGGGTACGGCTGACTCAAGATGAATGTTCGCGATTCCCGCGAGCTTGTGCAGGGAGATCGAAGCCTGGCCGATGAGGCGGATCGTGGCTTGAGGTACGCATTGGGCGATCTCCACTATCAGATCGAGATCGAGCCGCTCATCGATCATGCCAAAATAGATGACCTCGAACCTCTCGGAGGATTCCTGCGGCTGAGAACGTAAAAAATGATCTGGATTTACTCCCTGGGTTAAAACGTGAACTGATTTACCCGAAAGTCTAAGTTGGGCTGCCAAGAAATCGGAAACGGCTACGACGGCGTTTACACGTTTTAGCAACTGCTGCTCCATTAGTCTTACATGTTCTTGATTCATGCCAGGCCAAAGTGCGTAGTGATCCAGGCAGTAGTAAAGACTGAAAGCCTCACCTAGCTTACCGACAAAGTCAGCTTGTGTCGGCGCCGTGACGACGAGTGTATATTTCTTGAAATTGAGTTGGCGTATTGCTTTTTCTACACTTCGGCGCACTTGCCAGAGATTGAATTGCCTGATGAATTTGTAGCCTGTGAAAGGCAATGTTGTGGGGCAAATCACTGTCAGGCCGTGTGTTACAGAGGCAAAACGGCTACGACGGCCAGAGATGAAATCGATTGCCTTTTGCAAAGAACGCCAGAGATCACGCCTGTTCCACTGAGGCACACGCAGCCCCACGGTTTCAACCCACAGCACGGGGCTACAGCCCAGAAACTCACTGAAGAGATGCTGACTAGACGAGGGGTGACGAGCCCAGTCAGTGCCGAAAACCACCCATTGGTGACCTGCAAGAGAGTGGGGGCTGGATTGAGATTCGTCGGGCATTAAATCGGGGCCTAGCTTCTAATCTTTGGGCTTATGAAGGTCAACATCTGGTTGGGCAGACACTTGTAAAAGACAATCAGAATGGCTTTAGCAAAAAGGCAGAGGCAATCTAGTGTGCCAAGAGCTCCAAATTGAGAAACTTTAAAATAGATCAGGCCTGGCGCATACCACCAGACTTTTGGGTTACAAAAACCTAGCATAATGGCCAACCAAGACAGGCGTACATCCGCCCAGGACCAGTAAGTCGGTGATGTATTGCGGTCCGCCACTCCTAGGGCAGAGGGCACCAGAAGAACTGGAACGCCTGCTCGGTGGGCGCGCAAGGTATACTCAACATCCGCAAAGTTGTGTTTCATCCAGTGACTCTCTGGCAATCCTATTCGCCTGCAGATGTTGGCCGGAATGGCTACCATGTTCCCGTGCAGCCACTCCACGGAAATAGGTGCCGCTGTGGATTCTGGAACGGGGGCCCAGTGTTGTGGCCACCGGTGGCGTATGATTCCGCCCGAATAAACGAATGCTCCGTCCGGCGTCCTACAAATCCCGCCGCAGATGGCAGCGCTATCGAGAGCAAGCTGAACGAGCTGCTCCAAGCTGCCAGAATCAGGCAAGCTATCATCATTCAACCAACAAACGCAGTCAGCTCCGCTGGCTATTGCCACCTCCATTCCTAGTCGGATGGCGCCGCTCCACCATAAGCTACCGTTACCACTAATTGTATGCGCCCAGGGGAAATCCTCTCTCAGCATTTCATGAGTCCCGTCTGTGCTTCCATCTTCAATAACCAGCACATTTGCCCAAACGCGAATACCCAGAGTATCCAAGTGATTCAGGCAACGCTTAGTGGTTGCCTTCCGATTATGAACGGGAATGACAAGCCAAACTGAATGGTGAAGGTTGGCTTTGTCTGCAGTGGTCGCCATTCCACCCAAATACGAGTTGCTACTAAAGCTGCAAGCAATGATTACTCGTCTGCTTATGACTCTTCTTGAACGCGCGATTCATCGTTTTCTGCCCCGAGTAGGCAAAGCAATGCGGGTGATGCAAACGCTGATGTTCCGGCGCGCTCAGTCGCAGATCATCCACACGGGAAGGCCAATGGATGCGAAGGGCCACCCGATTCCTTGGATCACCTATCCGGCGCTTGATTACCTTAGCCAACTGGACTTCTCACGTGCCTGCGTACTCAAATACGGTGGTGGACAAAGCTCTCTTTGGTGGGCGAAAAGAGCTGAGTCTGTCAGCACGGTCGAAGAGGGGGCTGAGTGGGCGGAGAAGTTAAGACGCCGTGCTCCAGATAACCTGACCGTGATGGGTCCAGTGGCAGAAAGCGCCCAAGCATCCCTGCCTTTCCTCGTCGAAGGAGGGTTGCTTGTCCTGGATAATGCCGACTGGTATCCGCGCATTTGCGCCCGGTTGCGCTCCCCGGGCATGGTGGAGATCGACTTTCATGGATTTGGGCCGGTTGACGACTACACATGGTGTTCTTCAGTCTTCATTCGTGCCACCATTATGCTTCCTCATTTGGGCAGTCCTTGGCCTGCCAGTGTTTATGGGAGTTTTGAGCAAGAGTTTTAAACATGGACCATCTTCCTTACAACGCTGTTTCTTCCCGACGAGATCGCCTCCTAAATCTGCTCAGGCCTATTTTCGAGTTCCTGGGTATTGCCTGGCTCTCACGCCCCTCTTTAAACGGACTCGACATCGCACTCGAACGACTGCTGCCACAAAGTGGCGGCTGGTATGTGGAGGCAGGCGCTTACGATGGTTTTCGGCAGAGCAATAGTTACTATCTCGCACGCATGAAACGCTGGCGCGGCGTTCTTATCGAACCGCTACCCAAGCTTGCTTCGATATGTCAGCAGCGGCGCGCAGAGTCTATAGTGGTATCATGCGCATTGGGTGCGCCGGAAGCGGAAGGCAGCACACTAAAGTTACGTCACGCAGGCTTGATGACCATGGCTTGCGGAGTCTTAGGGGATGATGACAAAGAGCGGAAACGCGCAATAGAAGGTCTTGCTATGCAAGGGCTTCCGGTAGCCGAGCATCTGCTCGAAGTTCCCGTGAGGACACTGACATCGGTTCTTAAGGAGACGATGACCCCCTCCGACTTTGATCTACTCAGCCTTGATGTAGAAGGTTTCGAGGTGGATGTGCTTAGAGGTCTGGATCTACAGCTTTATTGCCCAAAGGCCATCTGCATTGAAGTCCGCCATGAAAACCTCGTTGCCGTCACGCGTCTGCTACAGAGCTACTATGAGAAGCCGCTTCATCTCACCTCCAATGATAATTACACAGACTGCTTCTTCAGACGAATCCAAGTCGAGCCAATAGCTTAGCGCACGCCTCACGGATTTATGAACACAGCGCCTCACTGCCCCATTTCGCGAATTCCAATGGACTTCGCTTTTGAGGAGACCGTGCTCGGGCAATTCAAGGTCCATTACTATCGCTGCACACACTGCGGCCTCTTGCAGACCGAGGCTCCTTACTGGCTTGAGCAAGCCTACCAGGAGCCGATTACTTCTGGTGACACAGGCTTGGTGGCTCGCAATATCGGCAACAGTCGCTTTTTGGAGATCTTTCTATCACTGACCTTCTCCAGCAATGCACGGTTTGTGGATCTGGCAGGAGGATACGGGTTGGTCACAAGGCTATTGAGAGACAAGGGCTTTGATTGCTTTTCCACCGACCCTTATTGCCCAAACCTTTTCGCGAGTTCGTTTGAACCACAAGACCCATTCAAGGCAGATGCTCTCTTTGCCTTTGAAGTTCTTGAGCACATTCACAATCCCGTCGAATTCATCGAACAGCAATTCAATAAGTTTGGTTGCCGGACTTTGGTTTTTTCTACGCTAACTTTTAATCCCTCAATTCCTCCAAGAGAATGGTGGTATTATGCATTCGATACTGGTCAGCACATTACATTCTATCAAAGACGGTCTTTAGAGTTACTCGCTAAGCTGTTGTGCTGTAGCTATTTTCAAATCAATCCTGGCCTACATGTTTTCAGCGACGTCGATATGCCTATCACAGCACGGCTTGCGATAACAAATAAGTGGGCGCGCTTTTGTTTATCTGTTTACGCTATGCTAAGGCTAAGAAGAAAAAGTCTTACATGGCACGATCATCTTTTGGATAAGGAACGCTACACCAATGCTTCAGCTGATTAATTCCCTCCATTTTTTCTTCAGTTCATCGAACAGCGTACAATGCAGATGCAATCTCACGGGGGTCAATTTGCGTGACGCAATAAGGTTCAGTTTGAGTGCAGTTCCATCGACATTGGTAGCATTCCGTGGCGTGGTTCAACCATCTCTGACGCTCACTTTGTCTCCAAGGAGCGAACATGCCGAAGTGTCCTCCGCCCAGTAAAAAAACACCTGCCTTATCCAGCGCCGTAGCAATGTGAGCTGGTGCAGAATCAGGAGCTAGCACGATACGTGCCTCGGCGATGAGCTTGACAAGAGACTCGACGTCATTCGGGAAATGCCACTGAACATTTGTGAGTCCCGAAGCCATCAAAGCATCTTCCCAGGGCGTGCAATCTGTACCTGGAGGCAGGCAGAAGTGAACGGGAATGTCGGTCAATTGCTGCAAAAAGAGACAGATAGCTTCAGTAAGGAGTTCTACTGGATACTGACGGATGGGGCTTCCTGAAACCGGGCAGACAAGCAACGAGTTGCCTTCCATGGTCGCGACCTTTGTGAAATATGGTAACATTTCAGCGAGGTCAGTTCGTAAATGCAAAACTTTCTCCACTACACGGCGGTGCGCCTCTAGTTCCAGGCAGGTGTTGGCTGATGTGGCTGGGTAAGTGCAGAGGTCACATTTAGGAAATGACAGACTCGTGTGCTCCTCATTGTCCTCCCATCTCGAGGCGTAACAAAGTTTGGAATTCAGCATTAGCGCAACAGCATAAAGATAGTCCGAATGTTGATGACGCAGGCAAACAAGCGTCTCCGTGGTGATCGCTCGAAGTAGATATGCATGCCGAATCATGCATATCAGAAAGTCTGGCCAAAACCGTTCACAAAATGCAGGCATTATCAGCAGAGTTATCCCAGGAAACTCAAGGTGATAGATTGGCGCGGCTATTCTGGAAACGATCAAAAGTGTTTCTTCCTCGCGGAAGCTCGAAAGCAGCTTTCTGACAGCTCCTAGAGACAGCACAGCATCTCCAAGTCGATCTAGTTTAAGAATGGTCAGGCGATAAGATATCCTGTGGCGAGGACGCACCAAAGTCATCAGCACGGTAATGACCGTGCGATAAATCAGCCAACGAGCTGCCATGATTGCCCTATTCATATCAGTTTTTATTCAAAAGCCGGAGCAACTTATTCATTACTCGTCTCACCAGAGATGGCGCACGACAGTATTTGGAAAAATAACTCTGGTCAGCTTCATCGTGTGTCCCCATGGTTTCAACATGTCGCAGGGGGAAATCGATTGAAACTATCGTCATCTGCGAACGCGGGTCATTCAGATCAAACGTGTGGGTAGCCTCCGCTCCCCACCCAAGATTGGAAACAAGATTGACGCATGGAACTAAACTGACTCCGCAACGAACCTGCTTGGTGAATTCCCACGCTGTATCCCACGTGTCAATTGCTCCGGAATGCGCTGAATTGTAGATGCCTTTTCTCCATACCGCCTCTCCGGTAAAGCTACACGAATTCTTCCATGATTGCGAGGATCTATATGCTGGCCACGCAGACATGCGCGCATCGTTTTGAATCCAAGCTCTTCGCCAACTTGCCCAACCCCAGATTGTGGCGAAGCGCGAACAATAATAGCTGCTACCGTTTTGTGCTTTATGGCCGCTGAGATTGCTACCGCAGATTTGCATGACCTTTTCTTCGTATTGATACCGCTCAAGAAGCTCTGTACAAAAACGAAAGAAGGAGGGATCAGGTAGGCAGTCATCCTCAATTATGATTAAGCGTTCATGAGCCGTAAAACCCCAGTCCAGCGCTTGTGAAATTGCCTGACCGCAGCCGAGTCGCTTTTCGGAAAAGCGCGTCTGCAGGACGCAAGGCCAGTCAATGCCTTCCAGAACTAGCTTCCGTGTCTGCTGACACCGTTCGTCATCCTCCGGCCCATCTGCCGCCACAAGAAGATGAGCAGGCCTAGCCCTTCGTATAGCCGCCAGTACCAGCTCTGTGAGTTCAGGATGACGCTGAATAAAGAACAAAACAGGGGTGGGGCAACAATCTCGAATAACTTCCATACATGGAGAGCATCCGATTGATTTTGCGCCTGTCAAAGAACCCGCGCTTATTATGTGTTTCTCTGACTTCAGCGCCGGATCGAATGGCTAGAGGCGATGATGATGTGATCAGGACAGCCTTGGCACCAGCTTCTAGCCATTGACCTGTTCAACACTGGCAAGGTATCCCCGTGGGCCGCCGTATCGTTTTCATGCGCCTACTACATCTTTTATTGTGCCTAACCGTCAATGCGTCACTTTTGGCCGCTGATCTACCGAAGCTGGATTTTGGCAGCGTGCGTGAGGAGCATGTGATGATCCCGATGCGTGATGGGAAGCGCTTGTCCGCCTATATCTTTTTTCCGGCGGGCGATCAAAAGTGGCCAGCCATTTTTGAGCAACGCTATGCGGACATCTCCAGTGCGGGATCGCGCAAGGCGGCGGCAAAATTTGCCGAAGGCGGCTTCGTCATCGCGCTGGTGAACTATCGTGGCACTCATGAAAGCGAGGGCGTGTATCGCGGCTATCGCGGGCTGCAATGGGGTGAGCTTCGCGATGGCTATGATGTGTGTGAGTGGCTAGCCACACAGCCATGGTGTACGGGGAAGATCGGCACTTACGGCGGCTCACAGGCAGGCTACGCACAGAACTATCTCGCGGTGACACAACCTCCGCATCTCGTCGCGCAATACATGACTGATACAGGTTTGAGTTTGTATCAAGAAGGTTACCGCATCGGCGGAGCGACGAAGCCGCAACGCTTCATCAAAGGTGGTGCGGTTGCGCGTGAACTCAAGGACAACGAGGACATGCTGCGCGAGTGGGACCAGCACCCAGACTATGATGAGTATTGGAAAGACGAAGATGCTTCACTGCACTTCGACAAGATGAATTACCCATGCTTCACCATCGGCAGTTGGTTTGATTTCATGTGCCAGGGCAGTGTGGCGAGCTTCATCGGCCGCAACCAGCGCGGTGGCGACAACTCGCGTGGTAAGCAGCAGCTCATTATCGGTCCGTGGCTGCACGGTGGCTATCCGAAGTCTAACAAGATCGGTGAACTCGTGTTTCCTGAAAACGCGATGTTTGATGTTTATCCGCACATGACGAAGTGGTTCAACCACTACCTCAAAGGCGTGGACAACGGCGCCGAGAAAGACACGCCTGTGAAATACTATGTGATGGGTGCGACTGGCGAAGCTGGCGCGCCAGGCAATGTCTGGCGCGAGGCCGAAGACTTCCCGCCAGCCAGCACAGCAGCAGACTGGTTCCTGCAACCCGATGGCAAGCTGGCCCCCAGCAAGCCCAAGGTCCCGAACGCCAGCACCTCATATGCAAGCGACCCAGCGCGGCCGATGATTCTCAACGCAGTCGGCTTCCCTGGTGCAAAAGATGCACGCACGTTTGAAGAGCAGGCCGAAGTCCGCATCTGGAGCAGCGAGGTGCTCACCAAACCGCTCGAAGTCACTGGGCGCATCAAAGCCGAAGTCTTCGTGTCATCTACTGCGAAGGACACTGACTTCGTGCTGCGCGTGACCGATGTGTATCCCGATGGGCGCTCCATCCTGCTGGTCGATTATCCACTGCGTGCGCGTTATCACGAAGGCTTCGATCATCAGAAACTGCTCGTGCCCGGTCAGGTGACGAAACTTGCCTGGGATATCGGCTGGGTAAGCATCATCTTCAACCAAGGCCACCGCGTGCGCATCACCATCGCCAGCACTGGCGCGCCGTATTTTGAGCCAAACACGCAGACCGGCAGCCCGATCACGCACTTCGTCACCGAGTCAGGTGTCGCAGCGATCAACACGATCTGGCATGACATGAGTCACGCATCACGGGTCATCTTGCCGACAAAACCCTGAGTTGATCAGGTTCATTCTTCGAGCTTGAGTTCATGTGAACTACCCATGATTACCCGCCGTACTTTTTTCATTCTAGCCCTCGGTGCCAGCCCATTGATCTCAGCTCATGGAGCTGGCGTCTCTTTGAGTCAGGCTCAGCTTCAGCGGGTGGGGTTGCGGATCTGGCAGAATGAATGCTCGGGATCGGTGGCGGGGCTGACGAGCTGGAATGCAGGGGAGGCTTTTGCGTCGTTGGGGATCGGGCATTTTATTTGGTATCCGAAGGGGCAGCGCGGGCCGTTTGAGGAGAGTTTCCCTCAACTCGTGGCCTTTGCGGAAGCGCGTGGAGTGGCGATGCCGAGTTGGGCGAAAGGACCGTGTCCGTGGAGCAGCAACGCGGCGTTTGAGTCCGAGAGTGGTGGTGCGCGGCAAAAGGAGTTGCGGGTGATCATGTCGAAAAACGTATCTTTACAGACGGACTTCATTTTAGTTAGGCTGAAGGCGGCCCGGCCCAAGATGCTGGCGGAGTCGCAGCAGAAGAAGCGCGTTAAGGCAAACTTCGATGGCCTGTCGGCGACGCCTGAAGGTGCGTTTTGTCTGATCGACTACGTGAATTTCAAAGGTGAGGGCACGGTGAAGACGGAGCGTTACAACGGCCTCGGCTGGGGGCTGTTGCAAGTGCTGGAAGGTATGACCGCGCCGAGCCCTGCGGCTTTTGCGGCCTCAGCCAAAGCCACGCTGTCACGCCGAGTGCAAAACGCACCCGCTGCCCGGAAGGAACAGCGCTGGTTGGCCGGATGGCATAATCGCTGCGATGGCTATCTGCGGAAGTTGTAGTGACTGGCGTGAGCCAGCCTCGATCTGGTAACAGCCCACGATCCTACGGAATGCTGACGCCTTCCGCTACCTACCGAATCCCTTGACTCTCCAGGGCGGTGCGCCAATGTGCGCGCCCTTTTCATCCCCCCGAAAAAACACCATGGCTCAAGAAACTTCCCTGCTCCTGCTGAAACCCGATTGCGTCGCCCAAGGTCTGAATGGCGAAGTTCTGCGCCGTCTGGAGGCCGAAGGCTTCCGCGTGCGTGGCATCAAAATGATCCTTCTCACGGACGAACTCCTGAAGGAACATTACTCGCACATCGCTGATAAGCCTTTCTTCCCCGACGTGGCCAATTTCATGAAGAGCAATCCGGTGATCGCTGTGGCACTCGGCGGTGACAATGTGATTGCTCATGTTCGTGATCTGCTCGGCCCTACAGATTCTAAAGCCGCACCGAAAGGCACCATCCGTGGTGACTTTGGTAGCGACAAGATGACGAATGTTGTGCACGCCTCGGACTCCCCTGAAGCTGCGGCAGTCGAACTGAAGCGCTTCTTCAAGGACGGCGAAATTTTCAGTTACTAAACCCCACCGGAAAGAAAAAGTGCTTTTCCGTGGTTGACGACTCGGAGTCGTCGGCTACCTTGGGCCCCCTTTTCCCCCAATCTAACGAACCTTTTTATATGGCTAAAGTCTGTCAAGTATCCGGAGTCGGCGTCACACGCGGCCACCACATTCATCGTAGCGGTAAAGCTAAGAAAGAGGGTGGTATCGGTAAGCACATCACGAAGCGTGTGAAGCGCGTCATCTTCCCCAACCTCCGCACGAAGCGCATCTGGATTCCCGAGCTGAACAAGTTCGTGACCGTGAAGCTCACCGCTCGCGCCCTGAAGACCGTGAACAAGAATGGTGCTTACACAGTCCTGAAGACTGCTGGTCTGATCTGATTTTAATGCTGATTGTGTTGTCAAAAGGCAGGCCTGTGAGGGCCTGCCTTTTTTTGTAGCGTGTGGATACGGTCTTTCGCTGAGCGATGCTTGCTGTTTTCAGCCAGGACACTTGCCTGATGCGATTCCGCTTCTAGAATCGCCCTTCTTTTTAACCAACCCACAATACCTCATCGACCTCTCATGAATCTCGGACGAACCGCCTACGGCACCTGGAGTGGTGGCCGCTTTATGCATTACGGAGAGCAGCTCTCCGAAGAGCAATACAAGAATCTTATGCGCCTCTCCTTCGAAAAAGGTGTGCGCACCTTTGTCACCGCTGATGTCTATGGAGCGGGTCGTGCCGATGCGCTTTTGGGCGAGGCTCTGAAGGGAATCCCGCGCGATGAATACTGCCTCGTCGGAATTGTGGGGCACGATTTCTATGAAGGACTGCGTGCTGGCTCCAAAGGCTACCCGCGCTTCACTGATCCGTCGCTGCGCGGTGCTGACGGCTACTATGACTACCTCAAAATGGCCACGGAGAAGTCTCTGAAACGCTGCCAGACCTCGAAGTTCGATCTGCTCATGCTGCATAATCCTGATAGCATCGCTTACACCAGCGATAAAGTTTGGAACGCTTTCACCAAGCTGAAGGACGAAGGCATGGCGGATCGTCTCGGTATCGCCCCTGGCCCTGCGAATGGTTTCACTTTGGACATGATCGAGTGCTTTGAAAAATTCGGTGATCGCATGGACTGGGCAATGATTATCCTGAATCCATTCGAGCCTTGGCCCGGCCAGCATGTGCTCGGCGCGGCTGAAAAGAACAACGTGGACATCCTGGCTCGAGTCGTGGACTACGGTGGCATTTTCCATGATGACGTGCGCCCTGGCCATCCCTTCCGTGATGGTGATCACCGCACTCACCGTCCTGGCGGCTGGATCGAGCATGGCGTGGAGAAGCTGGAGAAAATCCGCCCGATCGCCGAGAAGCATGGCATTACAATGCTGCAACTCGCCTGTCTGTGGACCCTAGCCAATACAGCCGTGAAGAGTGTGGTGCCGACCATGATTCAAGAACACGGTGAAGGAGCTCGCAGCATTGATAGCAAGCTCGACGAAGTCGCTAATCTGCCGCCGCAATGTCTGACTTCGGAAGAGGTCGAAACCATCCGCCAGATCGGTGACAACACCGGCTGCATGACCCTGAAAGGTGCCAGTGCCCGTCACTCCGGCCAGGAGCCCCGCCCCGACGAATGGGCCATGCGTGATGAGTTGCTCGAAGCCGCCAAACGCTGGGACCTGACGCTGGAGTGGTGATCTGACTCACCTCTGCGCTTGCCACGGGGCCTGAGCTTTTCATGCTCAGAGTCCCATGAAAGCACTCGTCCTCACTGCGCCCTCGGAATTCAATTACGACATCGGTTTTCCTGACCCTGTGCCAAGCAGTGGCGAGGTGCTGGTGAATATCAAAGCCTGCGGCATCTGCGGCAGTGACATTCATGGTATGGACGGCCGCAGTGGTCGCCGCCAGCCTCCCATCGTCATGGGCCATGAGGCAGCGGGTGAAATCATCGGCGTGGGTGAAGGCGTGACCGAGTGGAAGCTCGGTGACCGCGTGACTTTCGACTCCACAGAATACTGTGGTGAGTGCGAAGAGTGCGAGGCTGGCTATGTGAATCTGTGCCCGAAGCGCAAAGTGCTGGGCGTCTCACCGGGCGAGTATCGCCGCCACGGCTGCTTTGCCGAAAAGATCGTGCTGCCCACGCGCATCCTTTACGCGATCCCAGACACACTCAGCTATGAAAAAGCCGCTTTTGCCGAGCCAGTCTCCATCGCTCTTCATGCCGTGAATTTGGCGGATGGAATCGAGGTCGGTGAAGCTTTTGATCCAGTGGCAGAACAAGCACCTGAAAGCTGCGGTCACGGCTGCGAATGCCATGCTGAAGAAGCGCGCGGCGGCACCGCCGTCGTCGTCGGCGCGGGCTTGATCGGGCTGCTCGTCGTCCAGGCTTTGAAGGCCCGTGGCTGGGAGCGTGTGATCGCCATTGATCTCGATGAAAAGCGTCTCGCCCTCGCCAAAGAACTCGGCGCTTCAGACGCCTTCCATGCCAAGCAGGAAGGTCTGGCCATGCATCTGCGTGAGATCTGCGGTGGCGATGGCGCAGACGCCAGTTTTGAAGTCGTCGGAGCTGCAGCGCCACTCGATCTCGCGATCCGTTGCGTACGCAAAGGTGGGCAGGTCATCTTGATCGGAAATTTGCAACCAAGCACGCCTTTTCCACTGCAAGAAGTCGTCACCCGTCAGCTCACCATTCGTGGTTCCTGCTCCTGCGCCGGTGAGTATCCTGAGGCAATCCGCCGCATCGAAGACGGCAGCATCAAAGTGGAGCCACTTCTCAGCGCCGTAGCTCCGCTTGCGGAAGGTGGCGGCTGGTTCAAGCGTCTGTATGACAACAAGGAAGGCCTGCTCAAGGTGGTGCTGAAACCGGAGTAAACTTTTGCCTTCGTGGCATCACCATCTATTCTCAAAATATGTCCGCACCCGCTTCCGAGCCGCGCATCGAGCCGGCCACCATCGAAGACCTACCGCAGCTCGTGGAGCTGCTTGTAGCGCTGTTTCGTGAGGAGGAGGACTTTGAGCCAAACAATGCCAAGCAGGAGCACGGTCTGCGCCTCATTTTGGAGCAGCCAAATCGCGGTCGCATCTTTGTGCTGCGCACGGACCATCAGGTCATCGGCATGGTGAACTTGCTGTTCACCATCAGCACGGCTGAGGGCGGACTCGTCGTGCTCATGGAGGACGTCATTGTGCATCCGCAGCATCGGCGTCTGGGTTACGGTGGGCGCTTGCTCGATCACGCCATCCAGTTTGCTCGCACCAAGCACTTCCGACGCATCACCCTGCTCACGGACAAGATCAGTGCTGAATCACAGGCATTCTTCGTCAGTCATGGTTTTTCCTTCTCCAGCATGATCCCGATGCGGCTCGTCTTTGATGTGGTGTCGTAAATAGTGAGTCGCACGCCATGAACCACCTCCTCGCCATCACGATGTTCATGAAGCGCCCGGAGTTCGGGGTGCACGCAGAAAACACAGCGGCGATGGATTGGTTCGTCATCGCCAATCTCGGCTTTTTGTTTCTCATGTTCGGCTTCTTCGCGGGCTGCGCCTGGATGATCTGGCGGCGCAGCACCAAGCCCGAGTCGCATGTGAAGCTGCTCATGGAGCTCGAAGAGGACGAGGCGCAAAAGCCTGACTCGAAAGCAAACTCAGCGCGCGAAGAATCTGCCCCGTGGGAGCGCCCGGCGGACTGGTGGCAAAAGTAATTCCAGCCCACTAGAACTCTGATGATTCACGGCTGGCGCTCACGATTGCACTACTGGTCACGCCGTGGCGATAAGCTGAAAAAGATGGCCTGTATCATCGTGCTCAGTGGCTTTGCCCTGGCGTGGATCATCGTCCAGCTCACACCGCCGCGCGGGCACGCCGTCAGTATGGACCCCATGGAGCAAAGAGTGCGCAACGACTGGCAAAGCCTGCGTGCTGCCAATGAACCTCAGCCGCGTGAAATGGCATCTTGGCTGCGCCAGACACTGCCAAACATTGACACGCTTTCAGACATCCTCGGCATGGACGCGCCCACTTGGGCTAGCTTTGAAAAAAGCGGTGAACTCCTAGCTTATGAGGTGCGGACACTGCTCACAAAACATGCCGTGCCGCCTGAGATGCAGAAGCTTTTGCTCGACTACATCGCCGGTTGTCTCGCACAGAAAGAAGCCGTCGGCATAGAGGCGACCAAGCGCATTCGTGATCAGGCTCAGCAGGAAAACCCCATGCCACTGGCTAACGAACTATACGCCAGCTTGCTTCTGCGCTCTAATCACGATGCAGATGCTCTCAACGCCTTGATGCGTGAAACAACGCTCTTTGCTGATGCCGAACCTGCGCGTGAAACGGCCACAAGATTGGCGCTCAAACTCAATGACGATACTAGCCTGCGCCGAATCGTCAGTGCAGGCTGGTTGGAAAAGATGCCGCCCATCATGGAGCATCTAGCGGGTGTGCAGCTCGGTGATCTCATGATGCAATGGCGCGGACTCTTGCGTCATCGATTGGCGACGGTGCCGTATCAGGCATTGGCCATCACCGCGCTCGCCGCTGCTTTATGGTTCATCATTCTCGTGCAGCACACACCAGCTCAGTCCTGGCGTTGGATCTGGCCTATCGCACCCATCGTTGCCGGCATCGCCAGCATCTGGCCCACGGTCTCACTCGCCATCTGGCAGGAAGAGGTGATGGGCATCGTCGATGATGTACCCTTCCCCTGGGACGTGTGGCATCTGATCATCGGCGTCGGCCTGCGGGAAGAACTGTGCAAGCTAGCGCTGGCTGCGCTATTCATGCCCTGGCTCGTCTGGCGGCGTGCGCATGGCATGGCCTTGATGACCGGAGCTTTTGTCGGCCTCGGTTTCGCGCTGGAGGAAAACATCGACTACTACCAGGACTACGGAGATGGCGTGGCGCTCGTGAGATTGTTGTCGGCCAATTTCATGCATGTCGCCATGACCGGCCTCACCACGCATGCCCTCTATGACATGCTGCGCACTCGCTTTCACCGCGCTCAGCAGTTCATCATCACCTTCTTTAGCCTCGTCGTCGCTCACGCCATCTACGACTACGAGCCACCTCAGATCACTGGTCTAGGAGCCTACCTGCCTATCGTCATACTGGCTTTTGTAGCCTGGCAATTTTGGGATTTGGTGGAAGCAGAGATGCCGCACTCACGCCAGCTCATTTCACCCGCCGCGATCTTCCTCCTCGGCACCTCGCTCATCATCGCCGTTAGCTTTCTACTCAGCGCGTTTGAGACAGCGACTCGTGAAGCGCTCGTCGGCACCGCGATGCAATGCGTCTCATTCCTCCCCGTCGCAGTCATCTACTGGCGGAGGTTTGAGCGTGGCTTGTCGGGTTCATGATCATGAGGATTGATTGAAAAGCCGCCCTCCATTATCAGCAGTTATCTAAATGAAGAAACCTCAACCTGCCATACCGTCCGAATCAGAGCCATCGTCTCTGAAAGCGGGGCTGTGGATCGGCGGCATTCTGATTGGAACGGTGGGCCTCATCGCGTGGGCTTTGTGGCCGACGCCGAACTACACGGTGGTACCTGTGGCAGTGAAGAAAGTGGTCCCTTTTGTCATGCCCGATGAAAAGACCGCCTTCGCTGAGTATGCCGGATCAGAGTCATGCAAGGCGTGTCACGCGAGTGAGTTCGAGAAGTGGCAGGGATCACATCATGGACTGGCGGAACGTAAGCCGAATGACCAGCTCGATCTCGCTGGCTTTGCGCCAGCACAGACTTTTAAGCACGGCACGCAGACCACGACGACTGAAAAGAAAGGCGGCGTGTTTCAGCTCACCTCACTCGGCTTTGATGACAAGATCGAAGCCTATCCCGTGGAGCGTGTCATCGGTCACGATCCGTTACGGCAGTACTTGGTGAAAGGCCCACGCGGTGCCTTACACACCATGGAGGCCTGCTTTGATCCGCTGCGTGGCGACTGGTTCAATGTTTATGGCAATGAAGACCGCAAGCCTGGCGAGTGGGGCCACTGGACAGGGCGCGGCATGATTTGGAATCAAATGTGTGCGAGCTGCCACAACACGCGTGTCCGCAAAAACTACGACCCGCCGACGGACACCTACAAGACCACGATGGCCGAGCAGACTGTGAGCTGTGAGTCATGCCACGGGCCGATGAAAGCGCATGTGCAGAATCCCGCCATCAAGTCCGGCTGGACGCGCGATCAGCACACTGAAAACTGCGCGGGCTGCCATGCACGGCGCGGTGAAATCACGGGCGACTTCGTGCCCGGAGAATCGTTCTGGGATCACTACCAGCTCACCATCACCGATGGCAGCGACATCTATTATCCTGACGGCCAGATCCGAGATGAGGACTACGAGTTCGCCAGCTTCATCAGCAGTCGCATGTATCACGCTGGCGTGCGCTGCGTGGACTGCCACGACATGCACAGCATGAAGACCATCCTGCCCGGCAACCAACTCTGCATGAGATGCCACACCGCCGGCGGCTTTCCGAATGCACCGGTCATCCTGCCGGAGATGCACAGCTTTCACAAAACCGAGAGCACCGGCAATCAGTGCATCAACTGCCACATGCCACAGACCACCTACATGCAGCGGCACCCGCGCCACGATCACGGCTTCACCATTCCCGATCCGCTTTTAACAAAGCAGTTCGGCGTGCCCAATGCCTGCAACAAATGCCATCAGGACAAAGACAATGAATGGTCGCTCGCCGCCACGGAGAAGTGGTGGGGAGAAAAGATGAACCGCAAGACCCGCACCCGCGCCACCCTCATCGCCAAAGCTCGGCAGGGTGATGAATCAGCGCGGGATGACTTGATCGCACTTCTCGACAGCGACGAAACACCACACTGGAAAGCCAGCGCCAGCCTCGTGCTCGATCGCTGGGTCGAGCAGCCGCCTGTGACTGAGGCACTGCGCTCTCAGCTCAAGCATGAGCATCCGCTGGTCCGCCAATCCGCCGCGCGCAGTTTAGAGCCAGCCCTGCAAGCTCCCGGTGTGCGCGGTAGTATGGAAGCTCTTTTGAATGACCCTGCACGCAGTGTGCGCGTCACCGCCGCATGGGCGCTGCGCGACAGCGTGAATCTCGAATCCGCTGCGGGAAAAGACATGCAGCACATGCTCCAGCTCAATGCCGATCAGCCCAGCGGTCAGATGCAGCTCGGGCAGTTTCACTTTGCTAGACGCGATGTCCCTGCTGCCATCCAGCACATGGAAACCGCCGTGACCTGGGACCCGAACTCCCCGCCGTTCCATCACGATCTGGCCATGCTCTACAATGCCAGCGGCAACACCGCGCGCACGATTCAGAAACTGCAAGACGCCATCAAGCTCGCGCCCAATGAAGCTCAATATCACTACGAGTTAGGCCTCGCCTTTAGCGAAACGGGCGACATGACGAAGACCATCGCTGCGCTCAAAGAAGCCGTGCGCGCCAACCCACGCTTCGCTCGTGCTTGGTACAATCTCGGACTCGCCCTCAACGGCCAGAGCCGCATCCCTGAAGCCCTCGACGCCCTGTCAAAAGGAGAAGTCGCCGATCCCACCGACCCCGGTATCCCCTACGCCCGTGCCACCATCCTCGCGCAGATGGGCAAGAAGCAGGAAGCCATCGCCGCCGCCCAAAAAGCGCTCAGCGTCCGCCCCGATCACGCCGAGGCGCGGCAGATGATGCTGATGCTGAGTCGGTGATTGGCTCAAAGGAGCGCGAGTATGGCACAGCCTACTCGCCTGGGATTCGTGGGCGGAGGTGGTGGGTGTCTCTGCGCCAAGGAGTGAGGCCTTCCAGGCATCACCCCACCATGAGGGCAGGATGCCCTCACTCCTTGTTCACCGCCGCAGGGCCAGCACCAGTGCATTGTGAGCCGCGCGCATCGTCTCCATGTCGGCCAGCGTTGGTGGGTCGTTCACAAAAGCCGTGTCCAGCGTCGGCGCTGCATTGCTGTTGCTGCTCGTGCCGTTGATCGCACCAGCCAGCGCGGCATTGCTCACCTCACCCGGCGGCCCCTGGGCACCGTCACTGCCATTGGCTCCAGCCGGACCTTGAGGGCCGCCTGGATCTCCGGGGATTCCTTGCGGGGGAACGGGGTCAGTGTGCAACTGCTTGACTAAACGATTCGACACAATTGCCACTATGTATTTGTCAGCCAGTTGCACCCTGACCCCGTTCTCTGACCCCGTTCTCCGCAGCGGAATCTCCGCATCAGCCCGAGCTTCAGCGCGCAGACGTTTAAACACACGCTGCTGCCCGTCTGGCTGCTGACCTACACTTACGGCAGCAAAAATTATCAGGTCGCCGTGAACGGAGCCACCGGCAAGATCGCTGGTGAATACCCGCTGAGCTGGGTCAAAATCGCTATCGCCATTGTGCTGGGATTGATCCTGCTCGCGATCTTCATTCACTACAGCGAGTGAGCTGCGGCCAGTGAGATTTCATGCCTCGTGAGAGATCGGGGCCCCTCTTCCTGTATAGTCTCAGCCTCGCGGCGGTCAGGGAACATGGTGCCACTGACGAAACTTCAGTTCATCTCAACCAGAAATTGTTCATGAATCTCCCCAAGATTTCCCGTCGCCATTTTCTCCAAGCTGGTGGCATGGGCGCACTTAACTTGGCGGTGCCGGGGCAGGTTATCGGCAAGGACAAATTCGATGCCTCGGGCAAGGCTGTGTCCTCGAAGAAGTGCTGCATCTTCGTGCTCCTGTGTGGCGGCCCGAGCCACCTCGACACCTGGGATCTGAAGCCCGACGCGCCGTCTGAGATTCGCGGGCCATACAAACCCATCCGCACCAAAGTGCCGGGCATGCACTTGAGCGAACTGCACCCGATGCTCGCCAAGGTGACGGATCAGTTCTGCCTCATCCGCTCCATGTCGCACCCAGGGCCGATCAACAATCACTTCGACGCCATGCACAACCTGCTCAGCGGGCAGTTGATCGAGCGGGTGAAGGAAGGACAGCCAGACGGCCTGCCTTACATCGGTTCAGTGGTGGCGAAGCATCTGCCAAGCGAACACAATCTGGTTTCCAATGCTTGGCTCATCAAGTGCGTGGGGCCGCCGGTCTTCTGCGCGCCGAACATCGGCTCCGGTGGATACTTGGGCTCCGCCTACGCACCGGTGTTCATTGGCTCCGCCGACAACCACCCCGCGATGCCCAATTTCAAGCCGCCGGAGATTTATGACATGGGCGATCCGGCCCGCCTGTGGGAACGGCGCAAGCTGCTCGGCGACATGGAGTCCGACCGCCTGGCGGACAACCCGCAGGCGAAGGACTGGGGCGAACTCAGAGAGAAAGCCTACGATGCCATGACCCGGCCAGAAGGACGGCAGGCTTTTGATTTGAGCCGTGAGCCTTTGGCCGTCCGCGAGCGCTACGGCATGCATCCGCTCGGCCAGAACCTGCTCCTCGCCCGGCGCATGGTGGAGGCGGGCGTGCGCTTTGTGACCGTGAATGGCTGGGTCGGTCCAGCACCCGGCGAAAAAGCCGGTGGACCACCCAGCTCGAGCTGGGACATGCATGGCGGTAACATGGGCATGGGCAACGCCTTCGGTGCCGGTTCCTATGGCATGAACTTTTGCCTGCCTCGCCTCGACCAGGCTCTCTCCGCGCTTCTCACCGATCTGAAGGATCGCGGCATGTTGGACGACACTCTGGTCGTCGCGGTGGGTGAGTTCGGGCGGACGCCTGTTATCCTGACCACCGGGCCTCCAGGTCGCCAGCACTGGCCCAAGTGCTTCTCCGCCATCGTCGCCGGCTGCGGAATTCGCGGCGGTGCCATCTACGGCGAGTCCGACAAAACAGGCTCGGCTCCGGTGAGTGATCCCGTCACACCCCAGGATCTCCACGCCACCGTTCTCCATGCCCTGGGCGTGCCCCTGAACGACCTCGGCATGAACATTGGCATCATCCGCCCGCCGTTCTCCACCGGCAAACCGGTCATGGGGTTGTTTGGATAATGGCTGTCGGCAGATGGCTGCTGGGCTTGTGCTTTGTAGCCCACAGTTTGAGCTGTGGGTTCGAGATCACCTGATGTGCCACTGGTGGCGGCTCACTCAAGCTCTGGCGGCACGTTGCCGTAGGTCCAGAGAACGGGGTCAGTGTGCAACTGATTGACAGAATGCCATGAAGTCATTGCGGCTGCGACTTTGTCAGCCAGTTGCATCCTGCCCCCCATTTACAATGACAGCTTTCCTGGCAGGAACGGGTCAGGGGTCGGTTCTTGACAGAGCGGTTCAAACACGAGGCCTTGATGCGTGATAGAAGCACCAGCCTTGCCCTCTCTCTGGGGTGAGCTGCTGGTGGTGGCGCTGTTGATGCCAAGCAGGAAGGCTCACGTCATCCGCTACGGGATGGACTCTGAGGTTTCAGTCAGATACTCCAGCGTTTTGCATAGCAGGGTCAGCAGGAAAGGGTCGATAGTTGACAGAGCGCTGTCTTTCATCCCTCCAAGCAGGCACCAGCGGCAGATGCTCATGATGCTGAGCCGGTAATCATGCAGAAATATCTGGTTAGGTTGCGTGCACCTTTATATACAAAGACGCCCCCGAACCAGTGGGGGTTCGGGGGCGTGCTTTCAGCTTTATCCTCGGGAATTAAACGAGGTCGAAACGGTCGAGGTTCATCACCTTGTTCCAAGCTGCGACGAAGTCGTTAACGAACTTAGCTTGCGAGTCCGAGGTGCCATAGACTTCGGCCAAGGCGCGGAGCTGGGAGTTGGAGCCGAAGAGCAGATCGACTCGTGTGCCAGTCCACTTGAGTTCGCCGGTTTTGCGGTCGCGGCCTTCGAAGACATCTTCATCCTTAGAGACAGCTTTCCACTCGGTGCTCATGTCGAGCAGGTTGGTGAAGAAGTCATTGGTGAGCGCTTCGGGTCGCTTGGTGAAGACTCCGTGCTGGGCCTGGCCAACATTGGTATTCAAGACACGCAGGCCGCCGATGAGTGCGGTCATTTCAGGTCCGGTGAGCGTGAGCAACTGAGCCTTATCGACGAGTAGTTCCTCAGCTGTGACGGAGAACTTGGTTTTGAGGTAGTTGCGGAAGCCGTCGGCTGCGGGTTCGAGCACGAAGAATGAGTCCACATCGGTTTGCTCCTGCGTGGCGTCCATGCGTCCCGGTGTGAAGGGGACGGTGATTAATTGACCAGCTTTTTTCGCGGCTTGCTCCACGCCAGCGCAACCGGCCAGCACGATGAGGTCAGCGAGTGACACCTTCCTTTCGCCGGATTGGGCGCTGTTGAATGCACTCTGGATGCCTTCAAGAACTTCGAGCACTTTGCCAAGCTGGGCAGGCTGGTTGGCGGCCCAATACTTCTGCGGCGTGAGACGAATGCGGGCGCCATTGGCACCGCCGCGTTTGTCGGAGCCACGGAACGTGGAGGCTGAGGCCCAGGCTGTCGAGACGAGTTCGGAAACGCTCAGACCGGAAGCCAGAATCTTGGCCTTCAGTGAAGCAATGTCCTGCTCGCCGATCATAGGGTGATTGACGGCTGGGATGGGATCTTGCCAGATGAGGACTTCAGCCGGAACCTCCGCTCCGAGATAGCGTGGGCGCGGACCCATATCACGATGCGTCAATTTGAACCAAGCACGCGCGAAGGCTTCGGCGAACTGATCTGGATTCTCAAAGAAGCGGCGAGAAATTTTCTCGTAAGCAGGGTCCACGCGCAGGGCAAGGTCTGAGGTCAGCATGGAAGGTGCGATCTTCTTCGAGGCATCATGCGCATGTGGCACGGTGCCTTCACCACCGCCATTTTTGGGTCTCCACTGATTGGCTCCTGCCGGGCTTTTGGTTAGCTCCCATTCGTAGCCAAAGAGGTTCTCAAAGTAATTGTTGCTCCACTGCGTTGGCGTGGTGGTCCAGGTGACTTCGAGGCCGCTGCCGATGGCGTCGCCGCCTTTACCGGTGCCGAAGGTGCTTTTCCAGCCCAGGCCTTGTTCCTCAAGTCCAGCAGCTTCGGGGTCGAGTCCCACATGTTTCGCGTCTCCTGCGCCGTGTGTTTTGCCGAAGGTGTGGCCACCGGCGATGAGCGCCACGGTTTCCTCATCGTTCATCGCCATGCGGGCGAATGTTTCGCGGATGTCGCGTGCTGATGCGATTGGATCAGGGTTGCCGTTCGGACCTTCGGGATTGACGTAAATCAGGCCCATTTGCACAGCGGCCAGCGGGTTTTCGAGTTCGCGGTCGCCAGTGTAACGTTTGTCATCCAGCCAGACCTTTTCATTACCCCAGTAGATGTCTTCTTCCGGCTCCCAGATGTCTGCACGACCACCGGCAAAGCCGAAGGTTTTGAAGCCCATCGATTCCAGAGCGACGTTGCCCGTGAGGATCATGAGGTCGGCCCATGAAATTTTGCGGCCATACTTTTGCTTGATGGGCCAGAGCAGTCTGCGCGCCTTGTCGAGGTTGACGTTGTCGGGCCAACTGTTGAGGGGGGCAAAGCGCTGGCTGCCGTTGCCTGCACCGCCACGACCGTCGCCAGTGCGGTAGGTGCCCGCGCTGTGCCATGCCATGCGGATGAAAAAGGGTCCGTAGTGACCGAAGTCAGCCGGCCACCAATCCTGCGAGTCGGTCATCAGTGCTACGAGATCATCCTTCAAAGCTGTGAGATCGAGGCTCTTGAACTCCGCTGAGTAGTCGAAGTCTTTGTCCATGGGATCGGACAGTGATGAGCGCTGGTGCAGGACTTTTAGGTTTAGTTGATTAGGCCACCAGTCACGGCTGGTGGTGCCGCGGCTGGTGGAGTGAAGGAATGGGCACTTGGCTTCGGTTGTCATGGGTCTTGTTATTGGATGAGGTGAAAGAAGGTGATCGGTCCAGAACGCAAAAAATACGCGCTACGTCGCAGGTTGGCGACGAGCAATTGCTCGTAATTTGCCTTTCGTGCATTGTCGCCCTCTTCCGCTCAATCAGGTGGGAACAGACCGAAGCGGCCTTCAGCTTTGCGTATCAGCAGACGGCGCGGGTGATTGAGTTGAAGCCGGCGGACCGTGGAGCGCCCGGCGGCTGAAAGCGCCTCCAATCGAGTGCCCGACCAATGAAACTGCTCGTGCTAACTGTTCTTACGCGGGTGAAACAGTGGCACTAGATTTTCCGTGGCCGGATCTTTGGCTGAGATGCGGTCGGCTTTGTGGAGATTGCAGCCGGGACAGGCGAGAGCCAAGTTTGCTAAGAAGGTTTTGCCGCCATGAACACGCGGCTGAATATGCTCAATGTGGAAGCTGGCTCCTTGGAGCGATTGGCTCATCTGGCAATATTAACAGCGATGATTGGCTCGCTGCCTCACCCTCGCGGCTAATGTCGCGGGCACATTCATGCAGGCTGTCTGCCGAGTAGTTGCAATGCCTGAGCGCGAATGATGGAGACATTTTCACTCCACTCGACAAGCGCGGTGAGTTCTCGCCGTTCTGCGGGCGTAAGTAGGCCGTCGTTGTTACGATCCATGAGGAGCTGCAAACGGCTTGCGGACTTTTTTGGGAGCGAAAGACGCCCGACTGAGGCGACCCAGGATTTAGGTGCGGTGATGACTGCGGCCATGTGAAAGAGATGACCGCCTGCGTATGAAATGTCAACGGCTTGGTGAGGCAACATCTGAAGAACAATGGCTTTACTCACGAACGCTGCCCATGATAGCCTCTTCAACGCGCTGGCCCTGAATGCTGTCTGACTGAGACGGCGTTTTGGCTGACCAAAACTCCTTTCTATGAAACGCCTTTTCCAGTGTCTTGGACTGGCTGCGCTGCTGGCGCTGGCGGGGTGGTGGTGGGCAGGTGGTGCCAAATTGGATTTGGAAGCTTCTGGCACACTTATTGGTTTGGAGATTCCGAGGTTTGCAGGATTCGCGGCTACTCAGGCTAAAGGGCGGCCTACGGTGATTGATCGCTTTGTGAACTGTCCAGTGATCGAACAGCGGGACAATGTGATAAGTAAGGATGGCGAGACGTTGGTGCGGCGACTGCGATTGCTTCGGGATGAGTCGTCGAAATATCCGATCCTGCGCGTGGAGGATGAACTGATCCGCACGCCGCAGGGTGACAGGCTAATCAGGCAAAGAGCGATGGTGGGGGATCATGTGATGGTAAAGCTGCTTGATCCGAAGCTGGCGGAGTCGGTGCTGCTCGCAGAGCTAGGTGATGGCAGTGCGCATGTGCGGCGGCGGATGCCTGCTTCCGGCCTGTGGCTGGTGGCTTTTTCAGAACCGAAACTGGAGACGGTGCCGCGTGCGGTGACGCGGTTGTCTGGCATGACGAAGCGGGTGCGTGTGGCGGAGCCGGATCACATCCTGCGCGCGCAGACGCCGCCGAATGATCCGTCTTACTCGACACTCTGGGGACTGCATAACACAGGGCAGTCGAGCGGCTTCACCGATGCGGATATTGATGCGCCGGAAGCCTGGGCGCTAAGCACGGGCAGTGCGTCTGTGATCGTGGCGGTGCTCGACACGGGGATTGATCAAACGCATCCCGACTTGCTGGCGAACTTGTGGACGAATCCGGGAGAGATCGCGGGCAACAGTTTGGACGATGATAACAACGGTTATGTGGATGACACACGCGGCTGGGACTTTGTGAACTCAGACAACAACCCGAACGATGACAACGGTCACGGCACCCATTGCGCGGGCACGATAGGGGCGGTGGGAAACAACGGTGCGGGCGTCAGCGGCGTCTGCTGGCAGGTGTCGCTGCTCGGTCTGAAGTTTCTGGATGCTAGCGGTAGCGGCTTCGAGTCGGATGGCGCGGAGGCTATTTCGTATGCCACGAATTTGGGTGTCGCGTTGACCTCAAATTCATACGTAAATGACGTCTATAATCAGTCCATGAAGGACGCGATTGATGAGGCTGATACTGCGGGAATTCTGTTTGTCGCAGCGGCGGGAAACAGCAGCAACAATCTCGATCTTTTCCCTGAATACCCGGCGTCATTTACATGCAGCAACATCATCTCGGTTGCCTCGACAACACGCACAGACGAGTTGTCATCGTTCTCGAATTTTAGCGCCACATCGGTCGATCTCGCTGCGCCTGGAAGTGATGTTTACAGCACGATTCACAATGGCGGCTACGGCACGAAAAGCGGCACATCAATGGCGACACCGCATGTGGCTGGAGCCTGTGCCTTGATGAAGAGTTTTAAGACCGCTCTGACTCACACGCAGATTCTCGATTTGCTTCTAATCACGGTGGATACCAAGCCGGCTCTGACCGGTAAATGCGTGTCGGGCGGCAGGCTGAATGTGTTCAATGCTCTGCTGTCCACGAGTGACATCCTGGCCACGCCGAGCAGCGGCCTAACCGCAAGTGGGCCTATCGGTGGACCGTTTACCCCAAGCAGTCAGACACTCACACTGACGAATCACGGCACCAGTACCTCGGGCTGGATGGCGAGTGTGAATCGCACTTGGATGACGCTTTCACCCGCGAGTGGCAGCATCGCTCCTGGAGCCAGTCAGACATTGACGGTGACGCTGAATGCAGGTGCGAATCAATTGCTGGCCACCACACACACAGGAACCGTGACCATCAACAGCACGGCAAGTGGGCGCGTGCAGACGCGCCCGGTGACGTTGGAGGTGGCGGCAGGGCCGGTTTTTAGCACCCATCTCGACGTTGATCCTGGCTGGTCACGCACCGGCCAGTGGGCGTATGGCGTGCCGTTGGGGCAGGGTGGTCTGATCTTCGGCCATGCTGATCCAACGGTAGGCGCTACAGGCTCGAAGGTCTTCGGGATCAATCTCGCAGGCGACTACGATGTGAATCTGAACACGCCGCAATATCTGACCGCCGGACCCTTTGACCTCAGCGGTCATCACAGCACCAAGCTGCGCTATCAGCGCTGGCTGAATGCCGACTATCAGCCGTGGGTGACGACCAGTGTGGAAGCCTCCACCGATGGCGTGAACTGGGACATGGTCTGGCAGAATGATGTCTCGACGCCGCGTGATGAAGTCTGGACTAACGTTTTGCATGATCTGGCTGTGTATGCCGATGGTCAAAGCCGGGTGTATGTGCGCTGGGGCCACACGGTGAGCACCTCGGATGCGTATGCTCAGTCAGGCTGGAATCTGGATGACATCGAGATCAGTGCGGTGCCGGACAAGCAGTTGCGGCTGCTGCTTCCCGCCGTGCTGACAGAAGGCGGCGCTGCGGGCACAGCCACCGTGATGGTGGCCCCTGCACCGGTGGCCGATTTTGTCATCACGCTCGCGTCAAGTCGGCCTGGAGAGGAAGTCACCATTCCGGCCAGCGTGACGATTCTTGGTGGGCAGACCGAGGCGACTTTCAGCGTGACGCCAATCAACGACACACGCATTGATGGCACACAAAATGTAACTCTCACGGCAAGCGCAGCGGCATGGCCGAGTCATGACGCTGGTCTGCCAGTGCATGACAATGAATCCGTCACACTGACGGTGACACTGCCCGCGAACGCGATCGAAGGCGGTGCTCCCGTGATCAATCAAGCTCATGTTAGCCTGCCTAGTGCGGCGGTGGTGAACATTGAAGTGCAACTCAGTTCCAGCGACCTCACGGAGCTGACCGTGCCAGCGTTTCTCACTATCCATCAGGGGCAGACACAGGCATTTTTCACACTCATCATGCCTGATGATGCGCTGCTTGATGGAGCGCAATCAGTGACGGTCAGCGCAAGCGTCATGAACTGGCCCACGCAGAACTCTTCGCTGCAAGTGCTGGACAATGAAGGCACGAATCTGACGGTGTCTCTGCCTGCCGCTTGGCTGGAGAACTCAGGCACTGTGGCAGGTGCAGGCGTGGTGAGTGTCGCGGGCACGCTGGTGAATGCTTTGACGGTAACGCTAGCCTCAAATGACAGCAGCGAACTGACCGTGCCCGCAAGTGTGGTCATCGCCGCAGGCAGTAGCCAACAGTCATTTGATCTGATGGTGGTGAATGATGGGCTCAATGACGGAGCGCAGACTGTGCAAGTCACGGCGAGTGCGGCGGGTTTAAATCCAGGTGCCGCCACGATGAGTATCACGGATGATGAGCAGCCGGCTCTTCCGGCAAATCCAAGTCCTGCGAATGGTAACTCACCCACACATCCTGAGCGTGATCTGGCGTGGAGTTTCGATGCCGTCAGTGGTGGCGTGCCGGACAGCTATGATGTGCTCTTTGGCACTGTGCCAGTGCCGGTAGATGTGCTGGGCAATGTCGCTACGCCCGTTGTGGTGCTGCCACGTCTGGAACCTGGCGTGGTGTATTACTGGCAGATCATCGCCCGCCGTGGCGCGCAGGCTTGGAGTGGACCGGTGTGGAATTTCACTGTGCCTCCTGTGGGTGCTTTGCATCACTTTGGCTGGTCGGATGTGCCTGGTGCGGTGGTGCGTGAAGCGGCCTTTAGCAGCCGCGTCACGGCCTATGATGAGTGGGACAATGAGATCGTGGGTTTCACCGGTCCTGTATCACTGGCAGCATGCGCGCAGTCGGCTCCGATCACGACGGGAGCAGGAGCGTATGCGTGGTTTTATCCGCTGGCCTGCTACTACCATGATGCACGCACACAGAGCATCTACACACCCGCCGAAGCGGGACCAGCGGGCAGACTGACATCGCTTGCGCTTGATGTTTCCAAGCTGCCCGGGCAGGCGCTAAAGGACTTCACGATCCGTCTAAAGCACACGTCGCGTAGCGATTACCCGACCAACAATCGTACCTGGGAAAGCGATGGTTGGGTGACGGTGTTCAGCGACACGCTGACGCTGACCACGCTCGGCTGGAACACCTTCACATTCACCACACCCTTCGACTACGACGGCGCGCTGAACCTGATGGTGGACATCAGTTTCAATAACAACAACTACAGCAGCGACGGCCATGTGAGATCGAGCATCATCACCGGCAGTCGCACTCTCGCCTACCGCACCGACAGTGCTTATGGCGCACCATTGAGTTGGGATGCCACGCTGCCGAGTGGTAGCGCCTACAACACGCTGCCGAACCTGCGGCTCACTCGTTCAGAATTGGCCCTGAACATGACGCCAGTAACGAGCGGTACTTTTGCCAATGGCTCATGGAACGGCAGTCTGACGGTGCAGACTGCTGCAGTCTCGGGCTGGCTGAAAGCGACGCTGCCTGGTGATCCTAATATCAACGGCATTTCATCTCTGATGGATGTGGTGGCAGTGAATGACTTCACTTTGAATGCCGAGCCGCTTTACACTGGCGGAACTGGCAACACGATCTCATGGTCCACTCTTGACACCAGCTACGACTATGAAATCCAGTGCGCCACGCTGAGCAATTTTGGCGATGCCAGCTCCACGGGTTATGTCATCGCCAAACAGCACGTCTATAGCGGACTCACCGACGGCCAGCAATATCATTACCGTGGACGGGCGCGTGCCTCGGGACTTGTCGGCGCATGGTCGGAACCACAGCGCTCGACACAGGATGCCACGCATCCAGCCTTCACGCTGACTCCTGGCACTGGTGGCGTCGTGCTCACAGATCAAATCCAGCTCAGTGGCACAGGTCAGGACGCCAGCGGCATCTCCACATTGAGTGTGAACGGCGGCGGTGTGTCTTCAGCGAATGCCTTTGCCGCCTGGACACAAAACCTCACCTCGCTCACCGACGGACTGAATACCTTCACCATCACGGCGAGTGACAATGCCGTGCCGCCCAACACGCACAGCGAAGTCTGGTCCATCCTGCGAATCGCAGACGCGGCAGCAGACACGGACCTTAATGGTGTGCCTGCGCTGCTCGAATACGCTTTCAACATCAGCGGCGCCCTCGCTAGCGCAGCACTGCCTGCGGCAACACAGAGCGGCCAGCATTTCACGATGACCTATCGCCGCCGCATCGCGAATCCCTCCAACGTGCATTATCACCTCGAAACCAGCACCACGCTAACTTCATGGCAGCCTGCTGGCGCAAATGCCGAGGAGATCAGCGCCACACCAACAGGAGATGGTGTCACCGAAACAGTGACCGTACGGTTTACTCCTGCACTGAATGCCAGCAGCGGACTCTTTGTCCGCGTGCGGGTGGAGGTGCCTTGAGGTTCAGTGCCGATCAAGCCAGCGCTTCGAGCTTGCGGATCAGCGCGTCTTTCGACTGCACGCCGACGACGGTGTCCTTCACTTCGCCGCCTTTGATAAAGAGCAGCATCGGGATCGAGCGGACGTTGTATTGTGCGCACAGCGCGGGGCTTTCATCGACGTTCACTTTGACCACTTTCACCAAGCCCGCTTTCTCTGTGGCGAGCTGGTCGAGGATTGGTCCGAGCATGCGGCATGGTCCGCACCATTCGGCCCAGAAGTCCACGATCACCGGGACGGTCGCAGCGGCGATTTCGGAGGCAAAGTTGGAATCGTTGAGAGTGATGACTGCGTCGCTGGCCATAGGAGTTGGGGTTTGGGAAAAGAGTTACGATAGAAGTGTCTGAGGCGATGTATGAGGTAGGCATTCAGACGGGTGGCGCAAACTTTTTTCGTGCCACGGACCTCTTTCCTCGCTATCACCAGAGGCATGAGCCTTGATCACCCTGATGGCATGACCCGCCTGCGTTACATCGTCCACCGCCTGCGCGCACCCGGCGGCTGTCCGTGGGATATGGAGCAGACGCACGAGTCGCTGATCCCGCATGTGTTGGAAGAGGCCTACGAAGTGGCAGATGCTATCAAGAGCGGCAATCCCGAACTCATTTGTGAAGAGCTGGGCGACCTGCTTTTACAGCCCGTCCTCCACGCCGAGATCGCCAGTGAGACGGGTGCTTTTGATCTGGATCAAATGGCGCACGGCCTTTCTGAAAAACTCATTCGCCGCCATCCGCACGTCTTTGGTGATGCTAGTGTGGCTACCACGGATGCCGTCCTGACTCAGTGGGATGCCATCAAGCGCCAGGAAAAGGGCACTCAAAAGGAAGGCCATCTTCACGGTGTCGGCATTGGCCTGCCTGCTCTCATACGTGGCCAGAAGCTCCAAAAGAAAGCTGCACGAGTCGGCTTCGATTGGCCGGACGCCACGCCTGTCTTTGCCAAGATCCGCGAGGAGGCTGCGGAGTTAGAAGAAGCCATTGCCTCTGGGCAAGCGGCTGCGATTGAAGAAGAACTCGGCGACCTGCTTTTCTCCGTCGTCAACTTGGCCCGCAAGCTCGGCGTTGAGTCGGAGGCAGCCCTCGCCGCTGCGAACGAGAAATTTGTGCGCCGCTTTCATGCCGTCGAGGCCAGCCTGACCGCCGCCGGCCTGGAGCTGGGGAAAGCCACCCTGAAGGAAATGGACGCCGCGTGGGATGCCGTGAAATTAAACTCAAACTCTTAGGAATGACAGCGCAGGAACCGCTAGTTCACTCAGTATTTGGCAGAGGATCGCCGAGCACAGCAGAAGCTGCAGAAGAAGCAGCAAAAGGTCGTAACATTACCATTGCTGCCAGTGACTTAGGCCGTGAACTTTGAGGCCAAAACACACATCTTCAGCTCGGCTCCGCCTAGCATCCAGGTAATGAAAACCATGGCGCTCAGCCCTGTAGAGGTGGCTAGTTTGCAGACAAACAAAATTGTCAAAGCCGTTCCAGTGGAGTAAATGAAGCCCATGTCCGCGTCCGTCCTCCCCAAGCGCTGGTGGCTCATGCCCCTGCTGATCGCCATCGTCTTCGTCGGCAGCCTCATCACCGCCTGGCAGGTCAGCGACGTCGCGAAAGAGATGCTCGCTAAGTCGTTCTTCACCATCGCTGGCACCCTGGCTACGCCGTTTATTTTAGAGACCAGTGCCGCCCTCGGCGGACTCGTACTCGTGCTCGTCTTCAATGAATGGCGCAGGCTCAAAGACGGCCCCGACTGGGTCGAAATGGAAGTCAAAACTGAGGCCAAGAAGGAGCAGGGTAACACCGCCGACTCCTAGACGATTCAGGCTATGCAATCGCGGGCCAAGTTACATCGCCTGCTTCGTGTTTCGGGGGCCACACTCTTGGTGATGCTCAGCTTGCTGATCTTGGGGGCCATCTGCGACATCAATGAGAACGGGCATAGTGGCCTCATCAATCCTTGGAGAGAAGGAAGGATCATCATGGGATATGTCATGCTGGTATCGCTTCTCGCTCACAGTTGCGTTCCTGGTTTTATCCGTGGCCTGAAAGGACGCTGGATTACTATTACAATCATTCTGTCCATCCTTTGGCTACTACTTGATTCAGGTTGGCCCCGGATGTGAGTCCACCATTCTCTCCTTCTCCGCTCCTTTGCCCCTCTGCGGCAAACTGAATGTCCCGAGGTCCCGTTCGCGAAGCAAGCCAGCCTTGCCAAATCCCCAAGACCGCCTAGCCTGCGCGCCCCTCTGGCCCGGCGGTCTGTCATCGTTGCGTCAGTATGGGATTTTTCACCCCTGCCTTTCGCATGAACATCAACGTCGAACACCAGCCCAATTGCCGCGCCGTCGCCCACATCCGTGTGCCCGGAGAAGAAGTCACCAAGCAGCGGAATACCGTCGTTGCTTACTTTTCTCAGCAGGTCCGCCTGCCCGGCTTCCGCCCCGGCAAAGCCCCGAACTCCGCCGTTATCAAGCGCTACGGCCCAGACATCGAAGCAGAACTGGAAAAGCGCCTCATCAATGATGGCCTGCGCGCCGCCATCCGCAATGAAGGTCTCGAAGTGCTCAACATCCTAGCCATCAACGATAAGATGGTTCATGACATCGACAGCAGCTTCAGCTTCAGCGCCGAGATCAGCCTCGCGCCAAAGATCGAGCTGCCAGAGTGCCGTGGCATCCCTGTCAAACTCCCGCGCATCGACGTCACCGATGCCGATGTCGAGCACGATCTCCTGCACCTGCGCGAGCGCTACACCACTTTCCAAGACGTCGAACGCGACGCCGTGATTGGTGACGCCGTCGTGCTCGGCAGCAAAGGCAGCCTCGATGGCCAGCCGCTAGCTGATGTCATGCCAGACGCGCCTGATCATCTCAAAGAAATCGCCGAGAACTGGTTCCTGCTCGATGCGGAAGAGGACTTCCTCCCAGGTTTCTACGCCGCACTCATCGGCATCAAGAAAGACGAAGAGCGCACCCTCGCCCTTCCCCTGCCAGAAGACTTCGCTTTCGAAGCGCTGCGCGGTAAGACACTGACACTCGCCATCAGTTGCAAAGGCATCAAAGAGAAAGCCGTCCCTGTTCTCGACGCCGAATTCATCGCCAAAATCGGTGGTCCAGAAATGACCGAAGAAACCCTCCGCAGCGAGCTGAAGGAAGTCATCCGTCGCCGCAAGGAGCAGGCCCGTGAAACCACCAAGGCCAATCAGGTCATCGCCCACATCTTTGAAAAGGTGGAGTTCGACCTGCCGCAGGAAATGGTGAATCGCGAAGCCCAGCGCCGCACCAACGACATCGCCCAGCGCGCCATGCAGCAGGGCATTTCGCAGGAAGAGCTGATGAAGCAGCAGGACGAGATCCTCAGCAGCGCCACCCAGCAGGCCCGTCAAAGTGTGAAGGTCACCTTCATTCTTGAGCAGCTCGCCAAAAAAGAAGGCATGACTATCACCGACGAGCAGCTCACCTATGCCTTGGCCAACATGGCCGCGCGTCAGAAGCAGCCGATCAAGAAGTTCATGGCCGAGGCCCAGAAGAACGGCATGATCGAGCGCATGCGTGACGACCTGCTTTTAGAGAGCGCCATGCAGTTCCTCAAAGACAACGCCCTCGTCGAAGAAACCGATCCCGAGCCAGAGCATTGCGACACGCATTCGCCGAAGGAAGCGTAAAACCAATCATCCAGGAAGGGGCCGGCAGCGGCCCCTTTTTTGTGCCCCCGTTTGTAGTTCCGGCTTCAGCCTGTCTGCGTTCGGAGCCCCGGCTTTAGCCGGTTTCAATGACGGTCATCACCACCCCAGCACCCGAAGGAGTCCACCGACTCAGGCCTTGCCTTTCATCACCATCCAGACACCCGAGCCGCCCGCAGACATCTGGCCCGATCCTAAAGTGCGCTTCTCGCCACAGGCTTGCTGGACACGCATCAATCAGGCAATCGTCTGGCTGGTTCCCAAACAGCGCGTACTTCATACTGCCGCAGCCAGCTTGGCTATATTGGCAGCGAGTGCCACGTTGATCGCCTGTCAAAGTGGCATGGATGGGGATTTTGATCCGAAATCTATCCTCTTCATCATCGGAGCCATCGTGGCCATGTTAAGCCTCTTGGCTCGGCAGGCGAAACGACATTCTCAACCTGCCAAGCAGAGTAAGGACAGCCACTCATCATCGGGCTGCACATCAGGTTACTCATCCGGCTGTGGCGGCTATGCATCACCGAGTCATCATTCATCCTCGGATCAGTCGTAATCTTCGGATCACCATTCCTCTCACGACAGCAGTCATGGCAGCGACTCGTCCGACAGCGGTTCTTCTGTCTGTAGCTCATCCGGCTGCGGAGGCGGAGGTTGTGGCGGCGGTGGGGATTGAATGAGGTGATCCCTCGCCCCTTTCTTTACTTGCCAATCCTCTTTTCCACCTTTCTAGCCATCTTCGCCCGAGGAGCGTCGAGCTAGGATTACCCTTGCCCGGATTACGTCGGGAGAACCTACAGTGAGGCGTTTGTTGCATTGGATGGGTAACAGGCTTCTTTTAGAGGTCTTGTTTGGCAGTTCTAATTTCCATACAACACGGGAAAAGTGCTTTCCTCAGACTCCTGCCCACATGCTGACTTCCCTCACCGAGCTTTCTCACCGCAAGCAAAACGGCCCGCCACTCGCCGTCCTCACGGCCTACGACTACCCGACCGCTCGCCTGCTCGATGAAGCAGGTGTTGACCTGATCCTCGTCGGCGACTCACTCGGCATGGTCGTGCTCGGCCTGCCTGACACGACCGGCGTGACCATGCAGATGATGCTTCACCACACCGCAGCTGTGCGCCGAGGCGTCAAAAGAGCGCCCATCATCGCCGATCTGCCTTTTCACAGTTACGACACACCCGAGCAGGCTTTGGCAAACGCTCGCCGCCTCATGGAAGTCGGAGCTGATGCTGTGAAACTTGAGGGCGGCGTCGGATTCATTCCGCAGATCAAAGCCATCATCGAGGCAGGCATCCCTTTCGTCGGCCACATTGGCATGTTACCGCAGAGCGTGCGCGAAGAAGGCGGCTATAAAAAGAAGGGTAAAACACCCGAACAAATCGAGCACATCATCGCTGACGCCATAGCGCTCGATCAAGCTGGGGCAGTCGCCATCGTCTTAGAAAGTATCGTCCCCGATGTCGCCACTGAGATCACTCGCCGCATCAGAGCCAGCACCATCGGCATCGGTGCCGGTCAGCACACCGATGGCCAAGTGCTAGTCACCCCCGATCTCCTCGGTAGCTTTCCCTGGTTCAGACCCTCATTTGCCAAAGCCCGCTGCGATGTGGCAGGCGAGACTTTGCGAGCCGTCCAGGAGTACATTGCCGAATGTCAAGTGACGAAGGCTTAGCCATCCGTCATTGGGGTTTCGTCATTCTTCATTTACTGCCGTGCTCTGTCTTGGCGTGGTCGGCCAAGATGTCGCGGCCAAAGTCGCCTTCGAAGCTGCGGAAGACGCTGTGCGGGTGGTTGGCCTCGTTCTGCACGTTGTCGTATTCGATGAGGAAGGTCTTGCCCTGAATGCGATAGTAATGCGGCTCTCCGCGCTCTTTGCCGCCCGCCCAGGCAAAAAAGACGGGGCCGTTCTTTTCAATGTCGGCCCAGGTTTCTGCGGCGATTTCAGGGCGCAGGCGGTCGGTATATTCGCGGATGATTTCGTGCAGTTTTGCTTTCTGTTCGGGCTTGAGTTCGGTTTCAGAAAGGCCATCCGGCTTCAGTGGGTTCACGCGCTTCTCAGCCGCGGTGACCATTTCCTTTGGCGCGATGGTTTCAACCAAGGCGATTTTGAACTGGGTCTCATTGAGTGATTTCACCAGCTCGCGGCCCAGGTCCTCTTCTTTACCCAGCACGCGCAGGCCGGAGAGATTTCCCTGGCGCACTTCACCAGGATTTGTGCCCATGAAGGTCGGTGTGGCACGCAGAAGCTGGCCGTCTTTGATTGTGAAGTTTAGGGACAGATGATGGCCCTCAATGCGCCAGCCCCAGGTTCCTTTGGCATCGGGTGTGCCGAAAATGCTGACAAAATATTGCTCAGGGTCGCGCTTGAGGCGGACGGCGGCGCGCTTCGATTCATCTGCGCCTTCGATTTGATAGAGCACTTCTTCGAGTGACATGATCGTCGCCGCCTTTGCTGCGCCACGGAAGCCGAGGCCCGTGTTGATCAAGGCATGAGAGAGCAGTTCTTGCTGTGGGGTCATTTCCTTCAGCGGCAGGCCTTTGCGCTCGCGCGGAATAAAATGCCAGTTGATGCGCTCTTCGTCTTCAAAGGCAAAGGTCGCTTTAGCCTTCTGCTCAGGTGTCAGGACCGATAGAAGTAGCGTGGCCACTTCAGCCATTTGTTTGCCAGCCTCGTGGGCTTGGAGCATTGGGGCGGTGGAAAGCAGTGCACTGGAGCAAAGCAAGGCGGAGAGGGTGCGACGAATCATGGGCGGAAAAGAACGTGGCTCAATCGTGTGGACTTGCAGTTACGTTTTGCTTCTATCTTGCGCTTTGCCAGTCCTCTGCAAGATCACACCGCTACCGCGTGTTCCCTTTCGCCTTCCAACCTATGAAACGTTTCCTGCTGCCCCTTCTCGTCATCGCCTCCGCCAGTGGTTCTGACATCACCTTTAAAAAGCAAACCCTCACCAACGACTTCGTGGCCGAGGGTGCGCACTTCGCCGACTTCGATCATGATGGCGACAATGACATCTGTTCCGGTCGCTTTATCTGGCAGGGCCCTGAGTTCATAGAGCGCATCAGCTTCGCCCCGAAGTTCGAAAAAGAACCTTACGATCCGGCGAAGGGCTACAGCGATTTCTTTCTGAGCTACACTTATGATTTCAATGCGGATGGTTGGGCCGACATCCTGGCTTTCTCCTGGCCAGGCAAAGAAACATGGGTCTATGAAAACCCACAGGGCAAAGGTGGCAACTGGACTCGCCACAGTATCTTCGATGTGACCGACAACGAATCACCAACACTGGGTGACATGAATGGCGACGGTAAACCTGAGCTCATCTGCCACACTGGTGGTCAGCTCGGCTATGCCGAGATCGATTGGAAGAATCCCTTCGGCAAAGCCCGCTTCCGCCCTATCACTCCGAAGTCGCCAGAGAATGACAAGAAGTACTTCCGCTATACCCACGGCTACGGTTTCGGCGATGTGAATGGCGACGGACGCGCCGACATCCTTGACAAAGAAGGCTGGCGTGAGCAGCCGGCGGACATGAGTAAAGACAGCGACTGGGTTTTCCATCCTGCTCCTTTTGCACCAGAAGGCGCGCGCGGCGGCAGCTTCATTCTCGTCTATGATGTGAATGGTGATAAGCGCAACGATGTGATCACCAGCTATGACGCCCACGGCTACGGCTTCGGCTGGTATGAGCAGGGCAAGGACGGCGCCTTCACTGCGCACAAGCTGATGGGAGCCACGCCAGAGGATAACAAACAGAGAGTTAAATTCAGTCAGCTCCACGCCATGCAGCTCGCTGACATGAATGGTGACGGCGTGCTTGATGTCGTCACCGGTAAGCGCCGCTGGGCCCACGGTCCTCTGAAGGACGACGAACCCAACGCCGCTCCCGTACTTTACTGGTGGGAAATCAAACGCGATGACAAAGGTGGCGCTGACTTCATCCCGCATCTCATCGACGATGCTAGCGGTGTCGGCACCGAAGTCACTCCAGGTGATGTGAACAAAGACGGCAAGCTCGACATCGTCGTCGGCAACAAGACCGGCGTGTTTGTTTTCTTGCAGGAATAGGCTCGGGGCCAATAGACTGCGGAGAATTCCCAATCTCCACGCCCATGAAACAACTCGCCACTTTTACTGCGACTCTTTGGATCGCCCTCGTTCCTGCTTTCAGTCAGGAAACCGCCGCCCCTGCGCGCCCGCTGGATGCTCTCCTCGCGGGCGAAGGTGCCTGGCAGATGACCACGGCCTTGTTCGAGCAGCAGTTTGGACCTTCCCGCTTCGAATGGCTTTCAGACAAGAAGGATCAGGCACGCTTCTTCGGCCCCGGACTCAGCCTTTGGGAGGGCAGCCTCAAGATGAATGAAGCCATCATCGAGTTCACGCCCGAGGGCAATCCTGCGAAGCTCACCTTCTCCCTCTACAATCGCGGTGATGCTGAGACGCTCATTCACACGCGCGATCAGTTTGAGGCCCGTATCAAAGAGGTCAAAGACGACATCTCAAAGCGTCTCGCCGTCAGCCCCACGGAACGCGGGAAAGATAAATCCAGTGCGGTTGCCGCCGAGGGCTTCGTCTGGATGAAAGCCCCCAGTGCCTACCTGCTCGAGTACAGCTATCAGCGGGAAATGAAGAGCCGCAATATTCCCTTCCGAGCCGAGTTCATCCGACTGCGCGTCGCCAATGTCGGTGTCGGAGCCCGCAATGCGGTGGCGGCCACCAGCACGGCTGGAACCACGGCCCCGGTCGGCCGCAGCAGTCTCGTGAACAATGTCAAACGCGAGGCCAACGGTGACGTCGTGCTCGCCAATGTGCCCATGGTCGATCAAGGCCCGAAAGGCTACTGCGCCGTCGCCACCGCCGAGCGCGTCTTTAAATACTACGGCATCCCCGTCGATCAGCACGAGATGGCGCAGGTCGCTGATACCACCGATGGCGGCGGCACCAGCCCGGACAAAATGCTCGCCGCTCTCACCAAGCTCGAAGGCCGCATGGGTGTCAGTGTGCGCGTCATCGAAGACTGGGAATACAAAAAGTTCATGAACAAAGTGGCCGACTATAACAAGGAGGCCAAGAAGGCCAAGAAGCCCGAAGTCGATGCAAGCCCGCGCAATGGCACCATCTACATCAATGAAATCATCGAGCAGATGGACGGCGAGGTACTGAAGATCTCCCACACCGAGCGTGACCGCTCCGGCTATGGCAAATTTCAGCGCACCGTCGCCTCGCTCATCGATCAGGGCATCCCCGTCATGTGGAGCGTCTCCCTCGGCCTCCTGCCGGAGAAAGAAATCCCGCAGGCCAACGGCGGCCACATGCGGCTCATCATCGGCTACAACACCAAAACCGGTGAAGCACTCTATTCCGACTCTTGGGGTGCTGAGCACGCCCTGAAGCGTATGCCCCTGGCAAACGCCTACACCATGACCAACGGCCTCTACTACATGCAGCCTCGAGCGAAGTGACAGGAATGTGATTTCAGAGTTCTTTGACGCATGAGGAAAGTCAGGCGAGTAGGCTTCACAGCACACTCACGCTCCGCTATGCCACGCCGCTTTTTCAACCTTTACGCCCGCATCCTCTTCTGGCTGTTGGTGAATGTGGTCGTGCTTGGAGGCGGGTTTTGGATCGTGTTGCAGTGGCAGTTTCGTGAGGGGATGCAGGGAGCGCTTGGCGGCATCGTGGGGGATCGGCTGCAATCGATCGGGCGTGAGATTCATGCCACACTCAATACCTCGAAGCGAGCGGATTGGGATCGCGTGCTGAAAGACTTTGGTCAAAAGAATGGTGTGCAGGCGGCACTCATCACGGTGCCGAGTCGTCTCATCGCCGGGATGAAAGTGGAGATGCCAGAGCCGATGGAGCGCCTGCTCGCGGACATGTTTCCCGAACTGAATCGGCGACCAACTCGTGGGGATAACGCGGATGGTAATCGCCCACCACCGCGGCATTCTCTGCCGCATGAAGAATTTGAAGCGTTGATCTTTGGTGACGATTTTCCATCAGGACGCGGCCCACCACACGGGCCAGATGATGAGCCGCGCTTCGATGAACTCAATTCGTCCATGCCGGTGAAGCTCGGCACGTTCATGCTGCCGGTGGGCACTCCGCCGGTTTATTACACCGGCATTCGGCTGCCTACACTACCAAGTTGGAATCGGCGTGAGGGGCCACTCATTTTTGTGATCGTCACGGATCGGATCACGGGCGGCGGCTTGTTCTTTGATGCCACACCGTGGCTGCTTGGACTCTTCGGAGCCATGGCCGTATCAGCACTTCTCTGGCTGCCTTTTGTCAGCAATATCACCGGCAGTATCCGCGCGAACATGCAGGCCACAGAGCAGATCGCTAAGGGCCAGTTCAATGTCCGAGTTCCAGAGAATCGCAGTGACGAACTCGGCAGGCTTGCACACGCTGTCAATAGCATGGCAGTGCAGATCGACGGTATCGTGCGCGGTCAAAAGCGCTTCCTTGGGGATATCGCGCATGAGCTTTGCAGCCCCATCGCCCGTATGGAGATGAGTCTCGGAATTCTCGAAGATAAACTCACCGATAGTGACGCTATACGCCTCGCTGATGTGCGTGAGGAGCTGCGTCAAATCTCGCTACTCGTGAATGAGTTACTCTCCTTTTCAAAGTCGTCCCTCGGCCAAGCTGCCAAGCCGCCGGAAGATGTCGTGCTGCTCGCACTCGTCGATGAAGTCGCTGGCACAGAGGCTGTCCCGGCTCAGCATCTGCGCATCAATCTCCCGCGTGATCTCATCGTCCGCGCCGTGCCTGATCTGCTGCGCCGCGCTGTCAGCAACGTCCTCCGCAATGCCCGCCTTCATGCGCCTGAAAGTGACATCGAAGTCAGCGCCACGCGCCGAGGTGAGAGCGTGATCCTCATCATCGCCGACCACGGACAGGGCGTGCCAGAAGACAGCCTGCCGCGTCTGTTTGATCCCTTTTATCGTGTGGATACCAGCCGCGACCGCCAGACCGGTGGCACTGGGCTCGGACTCGCCATTGTCAAAACCTGCATCGACACCTGCGGCGGCTCGGTCACTGCGCGCAACCGCGAGCCTTATGGGCTGATGATTGAAATCGAGCTTCCTCGTGCTTGACCAAATCAGACGGAGCGAACACCATTCCGCACCTACCCCCATGAATACCAAACTCATAATCGCCGCCGTCGCTGCAGCTTTCGCCGTCAACACCGTTTCTGCTCAGGATGGTGCCGTCGATTTCGAAAAGCAGATCCTGCCTATCCTCAAAACCAGTTGCTTCAAGTGCCATGAAAAAGAGCACGAAGACAACGGCAAGATCAAGAAGCCCAAAGGCGGACTGCGCCTCGACAGCGCTGCGACAATCATGAAAGGCGGTAAAGAGTACCCAGATGAAAACGTCGTCGCCGGTAAGCCTGACGCAAGCTGGATGATCAAGTCCATGGTGCTCCCTGACACCGATGAAATGGCCATGCCACCCGAAGGTAAAGGCGACCGTGTGCCAGCCGCTGATCAGGCACTGATCAAGAAGTGGATCGAGTCCGGAGCGAGCTTTGGATCTTGGAAAGGCGTGGAATAATCTCCACGGCTAGACCGGAACGACAGGACATTTTAAATCTCTGCGGCGTGGTGCAAACCGCGCCGCTTTTGTGTTTAATGGCTCTATCAATGCGGGCAGGCTACACAGATGCTGCCATAGCTCCGTGGCCGCTTGGAGGTGGGCATTTGACCGAGTGCCGAATGGCCCTACTATGGCTGCCCCATGAGCCAAGCTTCCGCCATTTCCCCTACCCGTAACAAAGACTTCCCCGAGTGGTATCAGCAGGTCGTCCGCGCCGCTGATCTCGCTGAAAATTCCGAGGTGCGTGGCTGTATGGTCATCAAACCCTGGGGCTACGGCATCTGGGAAAATATCCAGAAGCAGCTCGATGCTAAATTTAAAGAGACGGGCCACGTCAACGCCTACTTTCCGCTGCTGATCCCGCTCAGCTATTTAGAAAAGGAAGCTGAGCATGCCGAAGGATTCGCCACGGAGTGCGCGGTGGTCACCCATCACCGTCTGGAGGCGCAGAAGCAGCCAGATGGCACGACAAAGATGATCCCATCAGGCAAGCTGGAAGAGCCTTTTGTTATCCGACCGACTTCAGAAACCATTATCGGCGCGGCTTTTGCCCGCTGGGTGCAGAGTTATCGCGATCTGCCACTGCTAATCAATCAGTGGGCGAATGTGATGCGCTGGGAGATGCGTCCGCGGCTGTTTTTGCGTACCTCTGAGTTCCTCTGGCAGGAAGGCCACACCGCGCATGAAACGGCTGAAGAGGCGATCGAGGAGACGAAGCTGATGCATCGCGTCTATACGGACTTCCTGCGCAATCACCTCGCTATCCCCGTGATTCCTGGTGAGAAGACAGAGAACGAGCGCTTCCCCGGTGCAGTTAGTACCTTCACAGTCGAGGCCATGGTGCAGGATCGTAAAGCCATCCAAGCCGGCACGTCGCATTATCTCGGGCAAAACTTTGCCAAGGCGGCGAACATTCAATTTCTGGGTCGTGATAACACCAAGCAACTGGTTCACACCACGAGCTGGGGTGTGAGTACACGCCTGATCGGCACACTGATCATGGCTCATGGGGATGATGATGGCATCATCCTTCCGCCGCGTGTGGCACCTAACCAAATTGTCATTTTGCCTATTACGCCAAAGCCTGACACACGGCAGGAAGTCATCGACGCTTGTGAAGCACTGGCCAAGACGCTGCGCTCGCAGAGCTTTGGTGGTGAGGCGCTGCGTGTGCATGTGGACAAGCGTGATCTCCAAGGTGGAGCCAAGAGTTGGGAGTGGATCAAGAAAGGCGTGCCACTGCGCCTTGAGATCGGTCCGCGCGACATCACGAGCCGTAGCGTCGCTGTTTGCCGCCGTGATCAAGGGCCGAAAGCCAAAGAGTTCCTGCCAAAAGAAGACTTCATTCGCAACGTCACCGAGATGCTACAGGAGATCCAGGATGCGCTACTCACTCGAGCCACAGAATTGCGTGACTCGAACATGAAGAAGATGGACACGCTGGACGAGTTCAAAGCCTTCTTTGCCGACGGTGCCCACAGCGGTTTTGCGCTCATGCACTGGGCGGGCAGCAATCAGGATGAAGACCAGATTGCCAAAGATATGAAGGTCACCATTCGCTGCATCCCGATGGGTGATGAATACGCCGAGGAGGGCAAGTGCTTCATCACAGGTGCGCCGAGCGTTCGGCGTGTCGTCTTTGCTCGGAGCTATTGACCTCCCATGACCTGGCTGCAGCACATCATGCCTAAGCTACGCGCTCTTATGGAACGCGTGCGAGCGCTGCCGTATGCCGGCAGGTCGGCATTTGCGCTGGCGCTTATCACGATGCTGCTAGCGGTCACTCAGGGGCGGCATTTAGAAAATCCTGCTGAGGTCGTCGGCTATGAGGTTCGTGATGGACAGCTCATCGCCGAGGAGGGAGTGGCACCTGCGGGGCCTGTTTTAAAAATAGTTTCCGTGCTGCTACCCTATCTCAACATGTGGATGCTCGTCGGTGGTGCCGTGTATGTTTTCATCCTGCTGCGTCAGTGGGAAAATGTGCGCAAGCTCATCCTGCCAACTTGGGTCGCTGCCTTCTCTGTCGCCGCCTGGGCGTTGAATAATGACATCGCCAGCCAACTCGGTGCCATGCAGATGACTGAGATGGGTGAGCCTGTGGCATTTGCCGCCTATTGGCTGAAACTTGTATTGCTATTCGTAGCCACACTCTGCGTGCCAGTGCTGCTTCAATACTATCAGCGTAGTAACACGCTGTGCCGTTACACACTGCGTACCTTTCTTGCGCCGTTGGTCTTCTGCTTCATCGCCTTCACCTCCCTGTGGCTGATCATGGATCTGCTGGATAACTTAAAGGATTTCCAAGAGGCAGGCGCTTCGCTCGGTCGAGTTTTCTTGTTTTATCTCGGTGTCTTGCCCTTCATCTTTGTGTCGGTCATGCCGCCAGCGCTGCTGCTGGCCGTGCTCTACACCCTGACTCGGATGTCCCGAGCTAATGAGGTCGTCGCTATGCTCGGTGCGGGTCGCAGTGTGGTGCAGATCCTCCAGCCCATCTTCATCGTGGCCGCAGCCGTGGCCACCATGAGCTTTGCCGCCAATTACTACTGGGCACCGCGCGCTGAGGGTAACAAGAAAGCCATCATGCGCGGCCTTGTCGGTAAGCAGCGTGATTCCATCATGCAGTCCGCTGTCATGTATCGCGATCCACTCACCCAGCGAGTGTGGTTCGTCTCGTCCTTTCCTTTCTCTCTGCGTGACGGGCGTTTGCGTGGAGTGCAGGTGCGCGAGCAAGATGCTCAAGGTCAGCTCACGCGCGTCATCCACGCGGACTCCGCCATGTGGTGGCCCAGTGGTGTCTGGCGTTTTTATGATGGCAAAGAAGTGCTCTACAAAGACGGTACTGGCGACAGTGTGAAGCCTTTCCAAATCACTGAAAATGGCCGCAGCTTCATTGATGTGCGTCATTACGAAGAGACGCCCTGGAGCATGGTTAGTTATGCGCTCCAGCCAGACTTCATGGGAGTGCCGGAAATCGTTTCGTATCTGAAAGCCCACCCCAGAGACTTGTCAGATAAGCTCGCTCCCTTCCGCACGCACTATCATCAGCGCTTCGCGCTGCCATGGCAGAGTTTTGCGCTAGTGCTCGTCGCAGCACCGCTGGGGATCGCCTATTCCAGGCGCGGAGCAGTCGGTGGGATAGCAGGCTCCATCTTCATTTTCTTTGGCATTTTGTTTCTCAATAACCTCTGCCTAAATCTGGGTAAAGGCTCGCATCTACCCGCTTGGTTCAGTCCCTGGATCCCGCATCTGCTCTTCGGTTCGCTCGGCCTACTTCTCTTGCATTATCGGTCACAAAACAAAGACCTGCCCAAAATCACGCTGCCGCGTTTTTTCAAGAAGCCGGTGAAAGTCGCGCGCCCCAGAAACAGGCAGGTAGCCTAGAGCCTTGTCATTTTTCACGTCCCATCCGTCATGATTCAAAACTGGTCCATTCGCTCACGCTCCCAACAATGTGCCCTTTCGGAGCGGCACTTTGTCGAGGGAGAAACCTTTCACACGGCCATCTACTTTGATCCAGAAACGAGTGGTTACACGCGGCGTGACATTTCTGTCGAAGCCTGGAAACAAGAGCTCAGCGAGCGCAAGCCCATCGCCGACTGGAAGACCCTTTACTCACCCACCCTTGTCGAGGCCAAGCCTGAAGTAACCAGCAAGGAAAGTGCCGCGGCCCTGCTCCAGCGTTTCGTTGAAGAAGATGAAACATCGACGGAAAACGCCCGCTACATTCTCGTGCTGATGCTTGAGCGGAAGCGCATCCTCACTCCCACAGCCACCAAAGAAACCGAGGCTGGGCGGATGCTCTTTTACGAAAACAAAAAGACCGGTGAGGTCTTCATGATTCGCGACCCAGAGCTTCGTCTCGACGAGCTAGCTCAAATGCAGGACGAAGTGGCCATGCTCCTCGGCTTCGGTGGTCCAGCGGCTGAAGCAGCGAAATCTGTCGGCATGAAATTCACGCCCGATGGCAAGCTCGAAACGAAGGTGGTCAAAGCTAAAGAATCCAAGGTTGAAGTATCAGATGTCTCCGCGTCATCAACAGAGTCTGAGGAAGAAATGGGCGAAGTGCCTGAAGATGAGCTTACGGATCACTCCACTGAACTAGCTGCGTAGCGTCCCTCATCGATCCAAAGCAGGCATACGAAAATCAGGACTTGGCGTGTGCTGTGTTTTCATGATCGCCTCCATCTTGGCGACGACTTCTGGATGCTGTGCCATCACGTTTTGACTCTCTGTGGGGTCGGCGGTCAGGTCGTAGAGTTGTAGCGGCTCTACCCTTGATTTGGCTTTGCCCTTGCCTGGGCTGAGGCCCATTTTGATTAGCTTCCAGTTCGCCATGTACAGGCATTGCTGGCCGCCGTAGCCGTGAAACTCGCGATACATGAACTCGCGCGCGGGCTGCTTTTCACCTAGCAGGGTGGGCGCAAAACTGATGCCATCCAGCTTGGCTGGCGTCTTGTCTTTGGCTCCAATGAGTTCGATCAGTGTCGGCATCCAGTCTTCAAAACCCGTGATGCGATCCGACGTGCCGCCTGCCTTGATCTGAGCTTTCCAGCGCACGATGCCTGGTGCTCGGATACCACCTTCATAAAGCGTGCCTTTTCCATCGCGCAGGCCCATGGCGGAGTTAAAGAAGGTAGCATCAGTCCCGGCTAGACCTGCGTGAGTTCCATTGAGCGATCCATTGTCTGAGGTGAAAACAAAGATCGTGTCTTCATCGAGTCCTAGCTCGCTGATCAGAGTCATGAGTTGGCCGATTGCGCGATCCATGCGCGTGATCATCGCCGCATAGGCTGCACGTGGAGCGAAGTGTGGCAGGTAGCCTTTACCGCCTTTGTAGGGTGGGTCCTCCCACTTGCCTTGATACTCACTCAGAGAGTCGTCTGGCACTTGCAGCGCTAGATGCGGCACCGTCGTGGGCCAGTAAAGGAAGAAGGGTTTGTCCTTGTTCTCACGGGCGAAACGCAATGCTTGTTCGGCGATCAGATCGGCGGAGTACTCCGTGCCCTGAAAGCGCTTGTAGCTCTCCGGCTTCGTCGGGTCTTCACCGGGCTTGAAGGTATCACTCGATGGGAAAGCGGGGTTCTTCAGGTCAATGGTCTTGTCGTTGTCCCAAAGATAGACGGGATAAAAATTGTGCGCCACGCCTTGGCAGTTGTAGCCGAACCAGCGTTTAAAGCCCTGCTTCAAAGGCTCACCTGTGGTGCTTGGGCCGCCGAGGCCCCACTTGCCAAAGCCTCCGGTCGCATACCCACGGTCAGCGAAGGATTCAGCGAGCGTGTAGGTGACAGCCGGGATAGGAAACTGCCCCTCGTTTTCTGGCCGGCCACCTTCTTTCTTCACGCGGGCAGTGTCAGCCACGCCTCGATTGTCACGAATAAAAGCATGGCCCGGATTCAGCCCAGTCATCAGAACGCAGCGTGAGGGGGCACAGACCGCATTGCCCGAGTAATGCCGCGTCAGTTTCATGCCCTCAGCCGCCATGCGATCCAAGTTCGGCGTCCTGATCTTCGTCTGCCCGTAGCAGCCAAGATCACCGATGCCGAGGTCATCAGCCAAGATGAAAACAACATTCGGCTGCCGTGCCCAAATCGGAGACAAGGCAAACATGGTTAGGGCGGTCAGGAGTGTGGACATCACGGTCCTATCTCAACGCCTAGGGTAAAGAAATCTTCTCTGGAGTTTGCCCAACGATTAATCCTTGCCAGTCGTTCGCTCGATCACGGCCCAGGCGTTGTGATTGTGGATGGACTCGTAGTTCACGGCCTCGACCTTGAACCACTTGATGAGCTCATGCGCGGATGCCTTTTGGGCGATGCTGCGGACGAGGTCTTCGACGAAGACGGGGTTGTCGTAGGCGCGCTCAGTGACAGCTTTTTCATCGGGACGCTTGAGCAGGCTGTAAAGCTCGCTGCTGGCGCTGGCTTCGACGAGTTCGATGAGATCCTCGATCCAGATGGGCTGGTGAAAGCGGACGGAGAGCGTCACGAGGCCGCGCTGATTGTGGGCTCCGCGCTCGCTGATGGCTTTTGAACAGGGGCAAAGTGTGGTGACCGGCACCTCGACCGTGACGACGTAATCGATCTTATCCTCCTCGGCATTCACTTCAAAAATGACGCCGTAGTCCACGAGTCCTTCAGCCTTGCTCACCGGTGCGCGTTTGGCGCGGAAGTAGGGGAAGCGCATTTCGACATGCGCTTTCTTGGCGTGCAGGCGAGTGAGTAGCTCTTTGGGCATGGCCGCGATGCCTGCTACACTGAGTTCACGACCATAAGCGTGCAGCACTTCGACAAAGCGGCTCATGTGGGTGCCCTTGTAATGATGCGGCAGATCCACGGCCATATTGACAATGGCCACGGTGTGTTGAGTGGCCTGATCACGGTCGCGGATGCGGAGTGGGAAGCGCACATCCCTTACACCGACGCGGTCGATGGCGATGCGGCGATCATCATGCTCGTTTTGCGTGTCTTTGAGAGTTGGCATGGGTAAACAAAAATTCCCACTGCTGCGAAGTGGCAACAGTGGGAAGAGGTGAATTTCACAGCACCATAGCTACCAGTTTATGGCAGCAGATTGACGGAGCGGGCACGCTTCACTTCGCGGGTCACCTTGCGGTGGAGCCAAGCAGGTAGGCCTGTGACACGACGTGGGATAAGTTTGCCAGTCTCGCTGAGGAAACGCTGAAGCAATTCTGGGTTGCTATAAATTAGCTTATCCACAGGGATGTCCATGCGGCGGCGGGGCATCCTGCGGTTGTTTTTGCGCAGGGAGATGAGGCGTTCGGTAGTCTTCGGTTGCATGAGGTGGGGTGCGGCAGATTAGCGAATCTCACGGTGCAGAGTGCGGCGCTTGAGGAAGTGATTGAATTTCACTTTCTCAAGGCGTCCGGGAGTATTCGGACTCTTTTTGTTGCGGGTGCTGACGTAGCGTGAAGGGGATTTGCCTTCGGCTCTAGCCTCTGTGCATTCCAAGGTGATAATTTCTCGTGCCATAAAATTGGGATGGTGATGCTAGGTTACTCTTTACTGAAGTCAAGCGACTCATTGGCGTTGCCGCTACTCTGTGTAGTTGTCTCTTCTTCGTCCTTGTCGTCGTCGGCATCTTCAGCGGTTTCATCCAGACCAAATAGGGAGCGCACTGGGCGGTTCCAGCGGCCACTACGCTGCTCACTTTCCAAGCGGCCCTGGCAGATGACGGTGAAGCGAGTGAATGGCAAGGCTTCCAGACGCTCCTCAGAAATCACATCAGCTGACATCTCGCAGATGCCGTAGGTGCCAAAGTCGATGCGCTTGAGCGCCTCGTTGATTTCATAAATAGCGTCCTGTTCCTTGGCCAGGAGGCTCAGCGCAAAGTCGCGGTCATAAGCATCGCTGCCAGCATCGGCTTGATGCATTCCGAATGCTGACTCATTGCCATCGTTGTTGCGTAGGCTTTCATTGGCGACGCCTTCTGCGGCGTTCATGTAAAGGTCACGCAGTTCGATCAGGCGGATGCGCTGCTTTTTGAGGAAGGCGGCTGGGAGCACGGGCTTTTTCGGACCTGCTTCCATCGTGATGCCATCATCGACAAGACTGGCAGTGCGCTTGGCATTGGTGATCTTCACCAGAGGGCCATTGTTAGCTTTGGTCGCTGGTTTTTCTGGAATCGGTGCTGGGGCAGGCTTCTTGGTAGCCTCTGCCTTTGCGACCACCTTTGGCGCAGGGGCAGGAGTTGCTTTGACAACAACCTTCGGCGCAGGCGCGGGTGCTTTGGCTGCTGGTTTCTTTACTGGTGCAGTTGCTTTGGCTGCTGGTTTCTTAACTGGCACTGGAGACTTGGCCGCAGTTTTCTTGGCTGCTGCAGCTGGCTTGGCCGCAGTTTTCTTGGCTGCAGTTTTCTTGGCTGCAGCAGCTGGCTTGGCAGGAGCTTTATTAGCTGCTGCGGCTGGCTTGGTAGAAGCCTTTTTGAGGGCAGGCTTCTTGGCAGGGGGGACTGCGTTAACGGGAACTTTCTTCACAGGGGGGGATTTTTTGGCGGCAGATTTGACCACTTTTTTTCCCACAGGAGTTTTTGCCTTCGGTTTAGGCGCGGGCTGGGCAGACTTCACTGGCTTCTTGGGAGCTGGCTTGGCTGGCTTTCTAGGAGCTGGCTTGGCTGGGGCTTTTTTCGCGGCTTTAGCCGGAGCTTTGGGCGCTGGTTTCTTTTTCGCAGGCATGGCTCGTGAGGTTATAAGGTGGGACTCAGTTGAAATGTGCCGTCTGTTAGAGGCGGCAAAAAGAGCGCGGAGTGTGGAGCGCTTCCCCTGAGATGCAAACGGAATTCCCAGGTGTCTTGTCGCACGGAATCGGCCTTGAGAAACGCGGCATTGGAGGCGATGGAGCGCGCCGTCTTTTCCTAACCATGTCTGCAGCCTCCGAAGTCGCCCGCCGTCGCACCTTTGCCATCATCTCTCACCCAGATGCAGGCAAGACCACGCTCACGGAGAAGCTGCTCCTTTACGGCGGAGCGGTGCAGCTCGCTGGTAGCGTGACTGCTCGCAAGAACCAGCGCGCCACGACCTCTGACTGGATGGAGCTGGAAAAGCAGCGTGGCATTTCGGTGTCGTCCACCGTGCTTCAATTTGAGTACAAGGACTGTGTCGTGAACCTGCTGGACACACCCGGTCACAAAGATTTCTCCGAGGACACTTACCGCGTGCTCACCGCTGTGGATGCTGCCGTCATGGTGATCGATGCAGGGAAGGGGATCGAGGCACAAACATTGAAACTCTTTGAAGTCTGCCGTCGTCGTGGCGTGCCCATCTTCACTTTCATGAACAAGCTGGACCGCCCTGCGCGCCCACCGATGGAACTGCTCGATGAACTTGAGCGAGTGCTCGGCATCGCCGCTTATCCCATCAACTGGCCACTTGGGGATGGCGTGGATTTTAAAGGCGTCTTTGATCGTGAGTCCAGCCAAGTGCATCTCTTTGAGCGCACGGTTGGTGGTAAATTTCGCGCCCCAGTGAACGTGAAGGGGATCGAAGATGAAAGCGTGCGTGCCGCCCTGCCGCCGCTGGTGTATGCCCGCGTCTGCGATGAGTTGGAATTGCTGGAAGGCGGCGGCTCACCCTTCTCGATGGAGCAGATCAGTAAAGGCCAGCTCTCACCCGTTTTCTACGGCAGCGCCATGAACAACTTCGGCGTGCAGATGATGCTCGACCGGTTCCTGGAACTCGCTCCGCCGCCGGCACCACGCATGAGTGGGGATGAAATCATCTCTCCCGACACACCCGGCTTCAGCGGCTTCGTCTTCAAGATTCAGGCAAACATGAATCCCCGGCATCGAGATCATGTAGCCTTCATTCGAGTCGTCTCCGGTTGCTTCCAGCGTGACATGAGCGCCATCAACACCCGCACCGGAGCACGCCTTCGGTTAGGCAACTCGCAGCGCCTCTTCGCCCAGGAGCGTGAAACGGTGAATGAAGCCTGGGCTGGTGACGTCGTCGGTCTCGTCGGCAACTATGGCTTCCTCATTGGCGATACTCTCGCCGAAGATCCCCAGGTGAAGTTTGACGAAATGCCACGCTTTGCGCCCGAGTGCTTCGCGTATCTGCACAATGAAAACACCGCCAAGTTCAAACGCTTCCGCGATGGTCTCGACCAGCTCTTGAAGGAAGGTCTGGCCCAGCCCTTTGAGCTGCCTGATGCCGCTGTGCGCCTGCCTCTGCTCGGCGTCGTTGGCTCCCTGCAGCTCGACGTTCTCAAATATCGCCTCGAAAACGAATACAGCGCCGAAGTGCGACTGGAAACCGCCCCCTGGACCATCGTTCGCTGGCTGCGCGAAAAGCAACCCGCCGATGCTTCGAAGCCTGCGAAAGGTGCCGTCATTCCGCGTCCAAACCTCGTCGCCAGCTACGACACGACACTCGCTCTTGATTCCCTCGGCAACTGGGTCGTGCTTTTCCGAGATAAGATCAGCTCCAGTTATTTCGAGTCAAAGAACTCCGAGAAGTTCGACATCAGTCCGTTCCCTTTTTGAGCACCATCACCACGTCCGAGTAGCTGTCGTCCAGCTCGCGTTGTGACTCGATGTCATATGTAAAATCGTAGCAGGCCAGCAGTTCAAAGGCTGGCACTTTGCACAGCAGCGCGCGCATTTGAGTAGCGTTGTAGGTGCGGAACTGCCAGCGCGTTTCCTGCACATGACCGCGGCCATTGTCGCGGATTGTCAGCCGCGTGCGAATGTCTTCCAACCGCTTCTTGCGGTCGGCGGGCCAGGTGTGCGTGTTGCAGGTGACGTGGATACCATCACGCTCAGCCACCCATCGCTCATGATCTTCATTCGTCTGGGTGTAGTCGGTCAAATGCACGCCAAGAGCAAAGATGGCTCCAGGCTTTAGCGCAGCCGCGACACGTTGAAGACAAGCCACTGCATCCTTCTCTGCGATCAAATATTTAAAAGTGCTGACCAGACTATGGGCGAAGTCAAAACTCTGCACGCCCGGCAACTTAAAACTCTGCATCCAATCTTCCCAGAGCCGTGCCTTGAGGCACTCTTGCTTCAGCCGTTCTTCCGCGAATTCCAGCATCCGCGCATTGCCGTCAAAGCCGCTGACCTTCCAGCCGCGTCGCGCCATCTCTAAAACCAGTCGCCCGCTGCCACAGGCGGGCTCCAGCATCTGCCGTGACTTGCCTCTGCGGCCGAAGCGCTCATGCAAGGCATCCAGAAACGCACCTTCCTTCGGCGTGTCTGCATCAAAGATGATGTCGTAATAGAGAGGCGTGTCGTACCAGTCGCGTTGTTCGGGCATGAACCGTAGAACGAGCTTTCCAGTTCGTTTTTCAACGCCGACGCACTTTTGAGATCTCTGCCTTCCGGTAGCCAGGGGCAAGGCTACTAGGAAGACGCGCCCATGGAATGGCCCTAAATCATCGTTCACCCAAGGACGCATGTCGGCGAAATGAGCGAAGCTATTGTGTGCCAATCGTGAGTGAGGAATCATTTGGCACGGCTGTGAACCTGACACGAACGGTGCTCGATTAAGAGGCTCATTTGTGCGTCAATCGTAGAATCAGCATGTCTATCCGGGACCGCTAGTCTGAAGTGGGTGGAGCGAGTATGTGGTTGCAAATGTTCGCGTGAAAATTGATTGAGGATGCTGGGTGTTATCCACACGCCAAGAGATGAGCGGGTATGGCTACGCTCTTCCTATAAATGAGGCTTTGCACCTCACATCACTGAGTTCTGATACGAGTTCAGTTTCACGGACGGATCATCTGCCACGTTGATCCAGACATGCACATGCGGCGTGCCGCGGAAGAACCAGACGAAGGATGGGCCTTCGATGCGCCAGTTGTCATTGACGCCGTCGTTGCCGAGATCGCCCTCTTTATAGAAGGCGAGGCCGCAATGGTCGAGCCCGCCCTGCGAGGTGAGGCATTTCATCGCCTCGTTTTGATCGGCTTTACGAAACGGCTCCAGCATGTGGTTGAGGATGTGCTGAAGCTCCGCTTTCTGATCGGCGGCGAACTCGGACACCGGACAGCCGGGGAACTTGCCGTCCTTACCTTTGAAGCCCACGAGTTCCTCGGTCGGCATCTCCTGCGTGAGGAGCGCAAGCGCCTGATGCTTGGCATCGAGCACACGCTAAAGCTTGTTTGCCTCCAGCGCCTGATGCCAGAAGACGTTATGCGGGTGATGAGGCTTTTCGTATAGCGCATCGCCTTCATGAGCATAAAGAATCGGGCCGCCGAAGGCCACATGCTCGGAGCTGTCGCCATCACAACGCAGTGTCATGTGCCGGCTGCTGAGCACGAACTCAAACTTGCCGCTGCCCGGCTCGCCAAAGATGGCGATGCCCTGCTTGTTGCCAAAGCCGCCAATGTCGTCATCGAGCTGCTTATCGAAGCGCCCGTGCCACTCAGGAGACGTGATGCCCTCGAAGATGCTGCGGATCATCGCCTGCTGATCGGCTGTGTAGAAGTCGCTCTTGATGGCGGGCTTGGTGATGCGCCAGTTGTTTTCCAACCGCGTGCGCAGCAGCCCGCGCTACGGGTCCACATAGTCCCATGCAAAGCATATCTCCTTCCGCTGCTCCGGCTTCAGCGATTCATAGAGCAGCTTCACGATGGACTCGGGCTCCTCGGGTGCCGCAAAGAGCGGACGCGGAGCGGCAGCGAGTGCTGCCAGAGATGCAGAGGAGCGGAGAAACGAGCGGCGGCTGAAATGGGTATCAATGTCCGCGAGACTATCGACTCGGCGGAGATGTGGCAAGGCTGTGCATTTTTATACTGATACTGTTAAACCTTGCCAACTTTCGCGTACCTCCCTAGCCTGGCCACTTCTATGAAATCCCCTGCCGCCAAAAAACTCTTCGTCATGATGGTTCTCGAGTTCTTCATCTGGGGGGCTTGGTTGCCGCTGATCTTTGGCTATCTGCCGAGTCTAGGATTCACAGCATCTCAGCAGGCTTGGATTTTAAACGCCTTTCCGATTGCAGCGATTGTCGGGATGTTTTTCAGCAACCAGTTTGCTGACCGTAATTTTGCGGCAGAGCGCTTTCTGGCTTTTAGTCACCTTGTCGGAGGACTTGCTATTTTGGGCTGCGGATTCGTGACTGACTTCGCCTCGTTCTTCACGCTAATGATGATTCACTGCTTGCTCTATGTGCCGACGATCTCCATCACGAATGGCATCGCCTTTGCGAATATGAAGGATGCCTCGCGTGAGTTTGGCATCGTGCGCATGGGTGGCACCATCGGTTGGATTCTCGCCGCATGGCCCTTCACATTCATCTTGGTTGATTGGGCCAAAGTGGACGCTGCAAACACCAAGGGTGTCGTGGACTGGATCGGAGCAGTGCTTGCCAATGGTCTTACTGGAGAAGCCCTCAAGGCGGCAACCAAATGGACTTTTGTGGTGAGTGGCACCGCTTCCATCTTGCTGGCGCTTTTCAGTTTAACACTGCCTCACACACCCGCAAAACCTGCGGCTGCGGGTGAAGGCAAACTTGCTTGGTTGCAAACATTAAAATTCCTCAAGCATCCCTTCATTTTGGTGCTCTGGATTGTTGCTCTCATGGACTCATTTGTTCACAACTGCTACTTCAACTGGACTGGCAGTTTCCTCGGAACCAAGACTGAACTCGGTGGTGTTGGCATTCCTGGAAACTGGATCATGCCAGTGATGAGTGTGGGACAGGTGGCGGAGATCCTGACCATGTTCATCCTCGGGGCCACGCTGAAAAATCTGGGCTGGCGCTGGACACTTATCATCGGCGTACTTGGCCATGCTGCACGCTTCCTGGTCTATGCCTACATGCCTGGAAGTGCCGCTATGATCATCACTGTGCAGATCCTGCATGGCATCTGCTACGCCTTCTTTTTTGCCACGGTTTACATCTTTGTGGACAAGTGTTTTCCCAAGGATGCGCGCTCCAGTGCCCAGGGTTTATTCAATGTCGTGATTCTTGGTGTCGGTGCTCTCATCGCGAATTCCTGGTGCCCGTATTTGATTCAAGAAACCTTTACCAAGAATGGCATCACTGACTTCAAGAGTCTGTTCCTGCTGCCCGCTGGATGTGCTTTCGCTGCTGCTGTGATTCTTCTCATCGCCTTCTGGCCTCCACAGGATCTGGATGCTCCGGCTGAGGTGTCGCATTGATCATCGCCGCAGCCGCTCCCACACCCGGATAAGCGGCGGCATGGCTGACAAGATCAGCAGTTAGGGCGCGACAGGTGATGAGTAGGAAGAGGAGCAGCTTTTTCTTGATGGGATGATGAATGCCCCCGGCAGTAGTTCAGCGATGGTTCGAGTCACGGGTTTTCCTGCGCTGAGATAGGTTACTTCGGTGCTGCCATCAGGTAGGGAAAACTCGGCGATGACTTGTCGGCAAGCACCGCAGGGTGGGAACTCGTGGCCGAGGCAGATCACAAATAATCGCACCATTTTCATGAGTGGCCCCTCTTCCGCGACAGCGTGAAAGATAGTATTTCGTTCGGCACATATCGTTAGTCCGTAGCTGGCGTTCTCCACATTGCATCCTGTGTAGATGCCGCCATTGACTGTCTGTAAAGCGCAGCCGACTTGAAACTTCGAGTAGGGCGCATAAGCCTCTAGTGCGGCTTTTTGAGCGAGAGCGAGTAGATCAGACATGGTCTGATGATGGCACAAAAAAGCGGAATCAGAAAGGGATCTGACTCCGCTAGATTGCGGTGGGGATTTAGAGTGTTTTAAACTTCACATTTTTCCAGCACACGGTGTAAGGGCCTTCGCCCTTTTTAATGCCATGCACTTGGAAGCCGATGTTGCCTTCAGGATCGCCGGGTTGAGTAAAGTCGGCTGTTTTCACACCATTGACGAAGCTCTGGTAGTGGTCGCCCCGCACGATGATGCGGTAGAGATTCCAATCACCCCTCTTGAAGGCAGTTTTGGCTTCATCGCTACGCACGGCTTCGGTTTTGGTGAGGATACTCCACCAAGTGCCGCGGCGTGCCTCATCGTAAAAGTCGCCAGCAGTGCCATTCACGGCGATCTCACACTGGGGTCCAAAGAGACGGCCTGCAGGTAGTGGTTTGTCGCCTTTGCTGCCTTCTGGGGCGGGATCACCTTCTTTGGCCAAATGGCTACGGACTTGGACTCCGGAATTGAGTTGGTCATCCACCTTCACTTCAAACTGGATTTCGAAGTCTTTGAAGGGGCCTTTCATGAGGAACGAGTTCGGGCTGCCATCAGTTGTCGTGCCGATCAGGGTGCCGTTTTCGACTTTATAAGTGGCGCTGCCGCTGACAATCTGGGCATCGCCGAGGCCGTCCTTGAACCACTGTTGCCAGCCGTCTTCGGCCTGGGTGGTGAGTGAAAGGGCGATGAGAAGGGAAATGAGAAGTCTGTTTTTCATGGGCCAAGCCAAACGAACGTGGCCCCTGAAATCCATCCAAAGACTCTAAAATCCCGAGATGATTAAGATGTCTTAATTAAACAGGTGGTTTTTAGTGGGTAAAAACCTCGAAATAAACTGATTCAATCTTGATCATTTGGGTAAACTCGGTTTAAATGGTATTTAATCCCTGTTTTAACATATGGCGCGTCCAACCAACAACTTCGACTCGGTCACCATGACCATCGCAGTCACTCCACAGATCAAGATGTATCTGGAGGACCTGACCGCCGATGGCATGTATGGCTGCAGCCCGTCTGAGGCAGCTCGTCTGCTCATCGGCCAGGCGCTGGAGCAGAAGTTGAAGGAAGGGGCGCTGACGCGAAGGAAATTCATTGTTCAAAATGGTGATGTGCTGTCCACCGCAGCAACCACCCTACCCTCATAGCTCACCATGCCGACGCAACTCGAACTTCAAAGCGACACGCAAGTGTTTACCACCGTGATGAACATGGAACTTCATGACCGTGATAGGAGCATGAAGGGCGGCTGGAAATCAGACACGCGCCTGGAAATGATGGCTCACGAAATCGTGCGCTACATGCCCGAACTCGCTGATCTACTTGTCGCTAAAGGCAAACAGAAGCTCGCCGCATAAGTCTCTATCTCAGAGATTTTTATCAGGCCAACGTCGAGTCACGTTGGCCTTGTCATGTCGGCCCGTGTCATTCATGATGAGCGAATCTTTTTGAACCCTATGTCACGCTTTCTCAGAACAGTCCCACCCGTGCTGATCGCCGCCCTCTGCCTCAGCGCCTGCGCCACCGTGAAGCGTTTTACGCCTGATTTGAGCAAGTTGCCCAGGCCATCTCTGCCATCTCTGCCCAGCTTTTCTACACTGAAGAAGATCAAGAACCTCATTCCTGGGATGCCCGACATCAATAAAGTGGTTGTCGATGATCCGAAGATGCCTTTCAACGCACGCGGCACGCTGGGCTATGGGCACACCATCCGCATCCACGTTTATGAGGGCGCGCGCTCACCGAAAAGGATCTACAACAATCTGCTCATGGTGGGCACAAAAGGCGTGATCGACTTCGGTCCTGTGGGCAGTGCAAAAATCGGCGGCGGCACTCTTCCACAGGCCGTTCAAGAGATCGCCGCTACCTTCCGAATCGGACTGCGCCTGACTCGTCCTGTCACTGTCCACATTCTTTCTGTGGAGGACACGCCTGTCGTCTCCATTTGCGGTGATGTGCCAAAGGACGAGTTCATTCCTGCTTGGGAGCAAATGAAGATCAAGCAAGCCGTCACGGTTTCTGGAGGTCGCAAACTTGGCTCCACTTCGCACGGCGTTTATCTCATCCGTGAGGGCGTGCGCCATTACTTTTCCACCCTCGACGATGCAGATCAAGAGGAGCCTGAGCCTGGCGACATCATCGAACTTTCTCCCGACATCTAATTTTCATGATCGACTACGTCGGTGGCAATCCAGCCACCAATCAAAACCCTTGGAGCAGCTTTTTTAAAACCATCGCCATCCTCAGAATCGGAGCTGGTCTTATGCTCATGACACGTCATGGCTGGAGCGCTGGAGTGGGTGCCTATGAGTTCATCTGGAAAGAGCAGAACTGGGACTGGGTGAAGACCTTTAGTGATGCTGGTTTGCCTCAGCCGACGCTCCTCGCGCCTGCTGTTGCAGTCGTCGTCACAGCAGTGGCGTTTGCCTGGATCACTGGCTTTCTCACGCGTTTGTTTGCCGTCATCTTAATGCCTGTGGTCATCGGTTTTCTAATCCTGGCACCCATGGCTGGTGCCATCTACATTGAGGCTGCCTGGCTGTATCTATTAATTGCCTTCACGCTTCTTCTTTTCGGTTCAGGAGCCATTTCGCTCGATAAGCTTTTCCGTCTCGGAGAAAGCTGGAGCAGTCGGCCGAGGAAAAAGTGCGGTTATTAAGTCAGCATGGCACGCCTTACTGCCAGTCAGCTAGCCGCCGTTTTGGCAAAGAAAGCCAAAGTGGCTAGCAGCGCTGTCCGCGTTGTGGCAAGCGCGCCTACCATTGAGCGTGTTCTTGCCATTGACCCCGCATTGCGGAATACTGGGTGGTCGGTTTTGGAGAGGGATGGGCGTGATCTGAAAGCTATCGCTTATGGGGTCATCTCAAATCCAGCCGAGTTGCTGCATTCAGGCTGCCTCGTCGCCATTCGTGAGCAACTCAACGATGTCATCCGCGAGCACAAACCTACAGTTTGCGCTATCGAGGCCACCATTTTTGTGCAAAGTTTCAAGACCGCCATCGTGCTCGGCACCGCGCGCGCCGCCTGTCTCATCGCCGCCGCCGAGTATGGACTTGCCATTTATGAATATGCTCCGCGTGAGGTCAAGCAGGCTGCTGTCGGACGCGGCGCGGCGCAGAAGGATCAGGTTGCTTTCATGATTCGCTCCATGCTGCGGTTGAAGGAAACGCCGCCACCCGATGCCGCGGATGCACTGGCCGTCGGCATCGCACATTTTCAGAATGCTGATGCCAGCACCGCCCTCGGACGCGAAAGCAAGCGTGTCTAAGGCCCGCCCGCTGCTTGCACATCCGTCCTTCCTGACGCATGAAACAAGCATCTATGGCCAAGAAACCTGTTGTACTTATTATCCGTGATGGCTGGGGCATTAATCCCGGCGGCAAAGCTCAAGCTGTTGCTAATGGCGACGCGACATTACTCGCGAAGACCCCTTTTCACGATCACCTCTACGCCACCTATCCGCGCGGCACCGTCAGCGCCAGCGGTGAGGACGTGGGCCTGCCTGACGGACAGATGGGCAACAGCGAAGTAGGCCACCTCAATCTCGGCGCAGGTCGCGTGGTTTATCAGGATCTCACTCGCATCAACAAAAGCATCCGTGATGGCGAACTGGCCAAGATGCCAGTGCTCGTCGAAGCCTTTGAAAAAGCCAAGGGCAAGCGCCTGCACTTTCTCGGACTCATCAGTGATGGCGGAGTGCATTCGCATCAGGACCACCTTGCTGCATTGTGTGATGCCGCCAAGGCTGCCGGAGTCGATGATCTTATGGTCCATGCCATAACCGATGGACGTGACACATCACCCACTGGTGGTGCGGCTTACATAGCCAAGCTGGAAGCCGATTTGAAAACCAGCGGTGCCAGGATCGCCACCGTTATTGGCCGTTACTACGCGATGGATCGCGACAAGCGCTGGGAGCGTAACAAGCTCGCGTGGGACGCCATCGTCCTCGGTCGTGGTGAAGTCCGCACTGACTCACCCAGCGCCGCCGTTCAGGCTGCGTATCCGAGCGATCCGCGTGGTGATGAATTTATGCAGCCCATGATTTTCGCGAACGCCAATGAGCCGCGCATCCGTGATGGCGATGTCATTCTCTGGTTCAATTTCCGAGCCGACCGCTCACGCCAACTTAGCGATGCGTTTTTGAATGCAGGCTTCGACAGCTTCGAGCGCGTAGTCACCCCGAAAGTAAGCTACTACACACTCACCGAATACAGCTCCAACTATTACGACCTTGGTGCTCGAGTCATCTTTGCGCCTGAAAGCCTGAGCAACAACCTCGGCCAAGTCGTCGCCGCTGCCGGACTCACTCAACTTCGCGCAGCCGAGACAGAGAAATACCCTCACGTCACCTTCTTCTTCAACAGCGGCATCGAAGAACCCAATGCAGGCGAAGACCGCTACCTCGCCATCAGCCCAAAGGAAGTGCCGACCTATGACAAGAAGCCCCAGATGAGCGCCCCGGATCTCACCTTTGAAGTCTTGCGCCGATTGGAGAGCTACGACCTCGTCATCATGAACTACGCCAACCCCGACATGGTCGGCCACACCGGCGTCGTGGAGGCTGGCATCCATGCCTGCGAAACCATTGATATTGGCGTGCGAATGATTGTCGAAAAAGTGCTCGAACTCGGCGGCAAACTCTTCATCACCGCCGACCACGGCAACTGCGAACTCATGCGCAACCCCGACGGCTCACCGCATACCGCTCACACCACCAACCTCGTCCACGGCATCTACGTCGCCGCCGATGCTGGAAGTGTCACCGTAGCCAACGGCAAACTCGCCGACATCGCCCCGACATTGCTCGACATGCTCGGCGTGGCAAAGTCTGCCGAGATGACAGGGGAGAGTTTGCTGGTGAGGAAATAAGTAACCAATCCCCGCCGCTTCCATGTCTTTTCTTCTCTCCGAGCAACGACACAATGATTTCCAATCTATGAATTGCGAGCGCGTTATGGGTGACTGGCTCCACGACGAGTTTTGTCACTCTGTGCGTGGTCACTTTCTTCATGAAATTGAATGGGCCAAAGAAGGTCGCTGGCTGATCGTAGCCGATGATATTGAGTTTAGCTGGCAGCCGTTGGAAGCTGAACCAGCTTAAAGCATGCGCCTCCTTTTCCTCTGCTCACGAAATCAATGGCGCAGTCCGGCGGCTGAGGCGGTGTACCAGAATGATCCGCGAGTCGAGGTGTGTAGTGCTGGCACCAGCACCTCGGCTCGGCGGCGAGTTTCGGAGAAGTTGCTGCGCTGGGCGGATCTGGTTTTGGTCATGGAGCCGGAGCACAAGCGTCGGCTGTGGGAGCAGTTTCCAGAACTCTTTCACGAATTCCGTATCGAGGTGCTCGACATCGCAGATGACTACCCGTTCATGGACCCAGAACTTGTGGAACTGATTCGTGAGCGCACGGAGCCGTGGTTGGAAGCGTAGCGGGGTATTTCACCGGTTGCGAAGAACAGGTGCGAACGCCACCATCCGCGCCCAACCTAATCCCTAGCCATGATCCTCCGCGCGACTCTCGCCGCCTTCATTTTTAGCTTTACCTGCGCTCACGCCACCGTGACCGGCGAAATATGGGGAAAGACCGCCACCGGGGAGGAGGTGCAGCTTTTCAAGCTGAAGAACGCCAAAGGACTGGAGGTGCGATTAACCAACTACGGTGGAATCATCGTCTCGATCAAGGTGCCGGACCGTGTCAGCAAGATCGTGGATATCGTGCTTGGTTTTGACACTCTGGATCCCTACCTCGGAAAGCATCCGCACTTCGGATGCCTCACAGGTCGCTATGCTAACCGCATCGGTGGTGCGGCTTTCAAACTGGACGGGGTGGAGCATCAGGTGACGCCAAACTCCGGCAAGAATCACATCCACGGCGGTAGGGAGAGCTTTGCAAAAAAGGTTTGGAAAGCCCTGTTGCTCGCAGACAAGAACGCCGTCGAACTAGGCTACACGAGTGCCGATGGTGAAGAAGGATTTCCTGGAAAGCTCGACTGTGTCGTCACTTACCAGCTCACCGAGTCCAACGAACTGCGCATCGACTACTTCGCGAAAACCAACAAGCCCACCGTGGTCAATCTCACTAATCACAGTTACTTCAATCTTGCCGGTGAAGGCAGCGGTGATGTCCTCGGTCATGAGTTGATGATTCCGGCAGATCAGTTCACCGCCACCGACGATGCCTTGATCCCAACGGGCGAGCTGGAGGGCCTGCTCGGCACCGCGCTCGATTTCACCAAGCCGCATCTCATTGGCGAGCGCATCGGGTCCGGTTTCAAGCCGCTCGTTCAGGGTAAGGGTTATGATCACAATTATGTCCTGAAAGGGCAGGGAATGAAGCTCGCGGCTCGCGTCAGAGATCCAAAGAGTGGTCGTGTCATGGAGGTCAGCACGACCGAGCCAGGTGTGCAGCTTTACAGCGCCAATCATCTCAAGGGCGTGCAGGGCAAGGCTGGCCATGTGTATGAGGTGCGTCAGGCTTTCTGCCTTGAGACGCAGAAGTTTCCTGATAGCCCGAACAAGCCGCAGTTTCCTTCTTCCGCGCTGCGTCCAGGTGAAACCTATCTGCACACCACGATCTTTAAATTTTCCGCCGAGTGACCGCGCCTGCCCCCCTTCCATACATCCCCCTGCCTGTTCAGAAATCCTTTGTGCAGGAGCAGGACTTCGCCGCACGCCAGTATCGCGGGAAAAGGGATAACCAAGAGGACTACTATGCCTTTGCCGATGCTGCTGAGCCTGGGGATGTCTCGCTGGAAAAGCTTCTGCTAGTCGTGGGTGACGGCCTCGGTGCTCATGCGGGAGGCAGTGTGGCCAGTTACATAGGCGTGAATGCCTTCGTGCGTGCCTTTCACGAGCAGGTAGGTAGTCCGAGCTGGCGCCTACGCTCTGCTGTGGACACGGCCAATGAAACGATTGGCTACATCACCTCGCGAATGCCTTCCGTCGCACCTCCGATGGGCACGACGATGCTCGCCGCGCTGACAAGTAAAGATCACATGGAGTGGATCAGCGTCGGCGACTCCCCACTGTTCCTGTATCGCAAAGGCAGTCTCATTCGCCTGAATGCCGATCATTCGCTGACGCCGCTCTTGGAGGAGCGTGTGAAGCAAGGGCAAATGACCGAAGAAGAGGCAGCGCATCATCCCGACCGTCACACCTTGCAGAGTGCCTTGCTCGGCTATCCGATCGCGCTGATCGACTTCCCGCCTGAGCCACTGCCATTGCAGTCTGGCGACATTATCATCGCGGCAAGCGATGGTATTTTCACACTCACGAACAAGGCGCTGGAAGAGCTGCTCGGCTTTGGTCGCCACACCACGGCGGATAAGATCACCGACGCCATTCTCTTTGCCGTCCGTCGCATCAATTTCGAGCGCCAAGACAACCTCACCGTGGGCATCGTCAAGATCCCTTGATCAGGTAAACTCCACGGGGCTAGAGAGCGCATCACGCTGCTCTAAAATGTGCCTGGCCGTGCGGATCACTTCAGCCGCCGCAGCCATCACCTCATCACGAGTATTCATTCGTGATAAAGAAAACCGCAACGTGCTCGATGCGTGTTTTGCATCGAATCCCATCGCCTCAAGCACATGTGAAGGGTGGAGCAATGACGTGTGGCAAGCTGAGCCGCCTGAGCACGCAATGCAGCGCTGATCCAGCAGGATTAGCATGGCCGCTGAATCCACGCCAGGCAGACAAATACTCGTCGTGTTCGGCAATCGATCTGAGCTGCCACCATGAATCACCGCTCCCGGCCAACCAACGATGAGATAGCGCTCGAACTCATCTCTCAGCACCGCCAAATCATGGGTACTGACTTCTCCAGCCAGCTCTGCTGCTTTGCCTAGTGCCACGATGCCGGGCACATTCTCGGTGCCACTGCGTCTGCCAAACTCCTGACCACCGCCGATCAGGAGCGCGCTAAAAGGCACCCGGCGGCTCACAAACAAAGCTCCGCAGCCCTTCACTCCATGCATCTTGTGCGCGCTCAGGCTCAAGTAATCGACAGGCATGGCATCGACATCGACCGGTAGTTTCCCCACCATCTGCACGGCATCCGCATGGACCAAAGCGCCAGCTTCATGGGCCAGTGCTACGATCTCACTCATCGGTGACACCACACCCGTTTCATTATTGGCCCAGATCATGGAGACCAGCGCGGTCTGTCCAGGTTCTAGCGCTGCCTTGAGCGCATCGAGTCTCACGAGTCCGTTCGTATCCACAGGCACACGTTTCACACGGCCACCGCACTGTTCCCAGCGCAGCGCACCTTCGATCACAGCTGCGTGCTCAACTGTGCTGATGATCAGCAGTGGTCGCGCCGGCCACTGCTGCTGGGCAAATAATAGCACGCTATTGATGCTCTCCGTTGCACCACTGGTGAAAACGATCTCATCTGGCCGAGCCTGAATCGCGGTTGCCACTTGTGACCGAGCCGCTTCCACTGCCCTTCGTGCTTTGCGCCCGGCTGCATGACTCGCTGATGCATTGCCAAAATGCAGCGTCAAAAAAGGTATCATCGCCTCCACCACCCTCGGGTCGGGTGGAGTCGTCGCATTAGCGTCGAGGTAGGTCATGCAGATGAGTGCTCAAGAAAGATATGAAAGATACGAGATATTTACGATGGCCCGTGCCCAATCTTCGAAGAGCGTTGATAGCTCGAAGTCACTCACACACTTCGATGATCCCTAATCGCATCGCCTCCATCATACGTTTCATTTCAGCCTCAGTGACAGAAAGCGGTGGCATGAGGACGATCGTATCCACCACGGGACGGGTGAGCAGGCCGTGCTTCCGAACGGCGTGACAGACCTTTGCTCCGCGTTGTTCTTCTGGCGGATAGGGTCCGATTTCGATGCCTGCGATCAGACCCAACTGACGAATTTCGATGACCTGTGGTAGCTCGCGCAAAGTCTGCAATAGTTCAGTGAAACGCATGATTTTACCGCGTAGATTTTCCATCACGCACTCTTCACGAAATACCTGCAAGCTACCCAGAGCCGCGGCGCAGCCAAGCTGATTGGCCGTGTAGCTGTGGCCATAGTAGAAGGCGCGGCCCGCACCGAGAAAGCCCTCGAACACACGCTCCGTCGTCAGGGTCGCGGCAAGTGGTAAATAGCCGCCGGTGAGACCTTTGGCGAGACAGAGAAAGTCGGGCACGACTCCTTCTTGCTGACAGGCAAACATCGTGCCTGTGCGGCCAAAGCCGGTCATGACTTCATCCAAGATCAGCAAAATGTCGCGATCGAGGCACCACCTGCTGAGCTGAGCTAGCATTCCCTTTGGCCAAAGGCGCATCCCAGCGCTGCCTTGGATCAGTGGCTCAATGATGACTGCTGCAATGCGTGAAGTCTGGTCAGCTGTTAAGGATTCAAGGGCGGCAAGATTTGGCACACGCTGCACGCGGTAGCCGAAGTCATTGCCGCTACCTTTGAAGATGGGGATGCCGCCCACGCTCGCTGCGCCGAGAGTGTCGCCATGATAAGCTCGGTCAAAGGCCAGGATCGTATCGCGCTCAGGTCGCTCGTTTTGTTTACAAAACTGCAACGCCATGCGGATGGCTGACTCGATGGCGGTGGAGCCGTTGTCGGAATAAAATGCCCGACCCAATGCGCTGCCGGGGAGAAGATTGATAAGCGCTTTTCCAAGTTGAATCGCAGGTTCATGCGAGAACCCGAGGAAGGACGTGTGCGCCACACGATCAAGCTGTGCGCGAATGGCCGCCGTGATCGTTGGATGTCCGTGCCCGTGAATATTTGTCCAGATGGAGCTGTTACCATCTAGATATTCACGTCCGTGCTGATCGGTGAGTGTGCAGCCTTTTCCAGACACGAGCAGTAATGGCTCATGATCGTCCTCACACCACGCCTGCATAGGCGTGAAGGGATGCCAGAGATGGCGTTTTTCGAGCTGGAGAAGGTCAGGCATGTGACAGGAGCATTAAACAGGATTCACAGGATTTCAGAATTGGTTTTTTCACTAAACTCGGAATACTCAGCGCTCCATGTCACTGACGCTCGAATCCCCCCTAAACACTGTGCCCGACCTGCCCTCACGGCTTGTAAAGGTGCTTGAAAAAGAGGGACTCACCAAGGTGGCAGAGGTGATCGCTTGGTTGCCTTTTCGTCATGAAGAAAGGACACAGGACGCTTCGATCTCGTTTCAAGTCAGTGAGGTGCCTGTTTGCCATCAGGTCTTAGTGACGAAAACGGGGACCAAATTTTTCGGTGGCCGTGGTGGCATGTTTGAAGCGCAAGTGGAGCCATTAAGTGGAGCTGCGATGGGGCAACTACTGACGCTGCGTTGGTGGAGTATGCCCTTCATGAGCCGAGTGATCGCTGAGGGACATCGGCTGATCGTATATGGCAAGATTAAGGAGTTCAAAGGCAAGCTTTCGATGGATCATCCTGAATATGAAATCCTGGATGAAGAAGGCACAACGACAATCCACTCAGGCCGCATCACACCGGTGTATCGGCTGAAGGCTGGCGTGACGCAGAAGACACTGCGGACGGCGACCTGGCATGTGGTGCATGCTTTGGCGGATGACTTTATTACCGACATACTGCCACCGCCGAGTGAGGCTGGTGAGTTCGCAGGCTGGGGCCGTGCCCGGGCGCTCAAAGCGGTGCATTTTGCCGCGTCGATGGAGGACTTGGAGAAGGCTCGGCGCTATCTCGCACTTGAGGAGTTTTACGGCTATCAACTCCGCGTCGTGCGGCGTCGGCGAGCCGTGATTGACTCGGGTGGTCATGCGCATGTCGCAGGGCCGCTGGCGCGTGACTTTCAATCGGCGCTGCCTTTTGAAATGACCGGAGCGCAGAAGCGCTCGCTAGAAGAGATCCAGCGTGATATGGCGAGCAATGCTCCGATGAATCGCCTCCTGCATGGTGATGTCGGCAGTGGTAAAACCGTCGTCGCTTTTGCTGCGATGCTCGGCGCGGTGGAGTCAGGCAAGCAGGCGGCTCTCATGGCCCCGACGCAGATCCTGGCCGAGCAACATTTTAATACAGCGCGCAAGTGGCTGGAGCCGCTTGGACTCAATGTGGCGCTACGGACGGGGACGCGAGCTGAAGAGGGCGGGGTAGAGTTGTTGAATGGGAAGATGTCGGATAAAAATCAGATACTCATCGGCACACACGCGCTGCTTCATGATGCGGATCTGGTGCGGAATCTTGGTCTCGTGGTGATCGATGAGCAGCATAAGTTTGGCGTAGCTCAGCGGGCAAAGTTGATCCAGAAAGGCAACACACCGGACGTGCTGGTGATGACTGCTACGCCCATTCCTCGCACGCTCACACTGACCATCTACGGTGATCTGGATGTCTCCACCATTGATGAGCGCCCAAAATTGCGTGGTAAGATCATCACCAAAGCCCGCCCACTCACCAAGCAGGCAGATGCAGCTAAGTTTTTGACAGAGCGGCTCGAAGAAGGACGGCAGGCTTACCTCGTGTATCCCTTGATCGAAGAGTCCGAGAAGCTCGATGTGACGGCAGCTAAAAAAGGCTACGAGCAGTGGTGCAAGCTGCTATCACATTTCAGTGTCGGTCTGCTGCATGGAAAGCTCAGCGCGGATGAGAAGGATCTCGTCATGCGTGACTTCAGAGCCGGAAAACTGGATGTGTTAGTTTCCACCACCGTCATCGAAGTGGGCGTGGATGTACCGAATGCCACAGTGATGTATGTACACCACGCCGAGCGCTACGGACTGGCTCAACTTCATCAACTTCGCGGGCGCATCGGTCGCGGTGAGCACACCTCTTACTGTGTCCTTTTCGTCGCTGACAAAGATGAAGAAGCAAAGTCTCGGCTCGCCATCCTCGAAGAGACCGATGATGGCTTTCGCATCTCTGAAGAAGATTTAAAACGGCGCGGCCCCGGTGATGTTTTGGGCAAAGCACAGAGTGGACAAGCCCCACTTAAATTTGCTGAGTTGCTGGCCGATACCCGACTCGTTCGACTCGCGCGTCAGCTCGCCGAGAAGACACTGGATGAAGACCCACAACTGCGCGCACCACGGCTGGCCGAACTACGGCCCCTTATTTTCAAAGAGGACACTCCCCAGGCCATGATGCAGTGAGCCAAAAGTGAGGGCTTACAGCCATCACTCAATGATTGCAGTTTCCCAGCCGCCTGCTCTAAATAGCGCGCCGCTTCCAACCACCGCACCATGACCTCTAACACCGCAGCCCCATCGCCCAGTCAGCGTCGTGTGTTTGCCTCACGCCTTTTCAGCACCTTACTGCTCTGGGCCATTATAATGGCGGCAGTGCAGTTCAAGACCGACTGGGCGCTCATCGCACTCACCGGATTTTTTGGTGTGGCGGGTGCGGTGGAATATTTCCGCTTACTGCGCAGTGATGAGCACGCGCGCTCCTTTAATCTGCTCGGCATCTGCATTTGTCTCGCCTACTGGGGTACGATGATGTGGTGGGTAATACGCTACAAATCCGCACCTCCGATGTGGCTCGAACTCGCCGCACTGACCGCGAGTGTGCATGGATCATTTCTGCTTTGCTACCGCCATCAACTCGAAGGCGCGATCACGCTTCAGCGGATCTTTTCCACCGTCTTCGGTGTGGTTTATACCGTCATCTTTTTCGGCTTCATCGTTCGGCTCATGTACTTCCACGCAGAGGGGCAGGGGGCGACCGGACTGTTTCTCGTGGTGTATTTGATCATGGTCACCAAGTTCAGTGACATGGGGGCCTATGTTCTCGGCGTGATGTTTGGGAAGCACAAAATGATCCCGCATATCAGCCCTGCAAAATCCTGGGAAGGACTAGCTGGTGCGTTCCTCTTTTCTTTTGCTGCAGCGGCTCTTTTGCTCTGGTTGATCCCTGAAAAGCTGGCTCCTCTGAACTGGATTCATGGTCTGCTACTCGCTCCAGTACTATGTGCCACAGCCATCACGGGCGATCTCGCCGAGTCAGTTCTGAAGCGCTGCACTGCCATGAAGGACTCGGGCCACAAATTCCCCGGCATCGGCGGCATCCTCGATCTCACAGACAGCCTGCTTTTTACCGCCCCGGTGTTTTATTTTTATCTGGCGGCCATCGCTCGCTGAGGCATGGAGACAAGCATGGCATCACGTCGCAAAATTCTCCTGCTCGGTTCTACAGGTTCCATCGGCACTAGCACGCTTAAGGTGGCGCAGGACATCCCGGAGCGGATGGAAATCGTCGGCCTCGCCGCGCAACGCAGTGTCGAGGCGCTCGTGGCTCAGGTGCGCGAGACCGGCGTGAAGCAAGTGGCACTCACCGATGAAGCAGCGGCAGCGCGAGCACGCTCGCTTTTGCCTTCAGACGTGACACTGCATGTCGGCGCGCAGGGCCTGGTGGATCTGGTGCGTGCGAGTGATGCGGACATGGTGCTCGTGGCCATCGTCGGAGTCGCCGGACTCGCCCCAGCGCTGGCGGCGATTGAAGAAGGCAAGCACCTCGCCGTTGCCAGCAAAGAGATCCTCGTCATGGCTGGCGAAGCCGTCATGGAGGCCGCACGTCGCAAGGGCGTGAACGTCCTGCCCGTGGACAGCGAGCACAACGCCATCTTCCAGTGCCTGGAAGGTCATCGACACAGCGAAGTGCGTCGTATCCTGCTCACCGCCAGCGGCGGACCTTTCCGTCAGCTTCCTGCCGATCAACTGCCACAGGTCACCGTGGCGCAGGCTTTGAAACACCCGACCTGGAGCATGGGCCGGAAGATATCCATCGACTCAGCCACGCTTTTCAATAAAGGCCTAGAAATGATCGAGGCGCGCTGGCTTTTCGATGTGCCGATGAGCCGCATCGAGGTCGTTGTGCATCCCCAAAGCATCGTCCACAGCATGGTTGAGTTTTCCGACAACAGCGTCATCGCCCAGCTCAGTCACAGCGACATGTGTTTCCCGATTCAGTATGCCGTGACCTATCCGGATCGCGTGCCGAACAACCTTTGCCCGCTCGACTTCGCCAAGCTTGCCGCGCTGCATTTCGAAGCACCCCGCACCCATGACTTCCCCGCCCTCTATCTCGCCCGTCATGCCGGTGAAGTCGGCGGCACACTGCCCGCCGTGCTCAATGCCGCCAACGAAGTCGCCGTGGAAGCCTTCCTCAATGAGCGCAGCTCATTCTCGGCCATCTGGCAAACCGTCGCCCGAGTCATGGAAAAGCACGAGGTGATTCAGCACCCAACCCTAGAGACTCTAATCGAAGCCGATGCTTGGGCACGACGTGAGGCGGCGTGCTGAATCCAGGCAGAGCTTTTTCAGAACAGCTCATAATATTCAAGATCGTCCACTGTCCTTTGGCTCGATAAAACGACAACGGAGCAAAAAGCATCGACTCAACATCTGTTCGTCTTTATCTAGTTATCCAGGCAGATACTAAGGCTCGCCAGTTATTCGGCCAGGCCTGTGGAATCCCACATTGCCAAAAGACAAGTTGCTGACATCTTCCTAGGCCAGCCCAGACGAGATAATGGTGATGAGAGAGAACGCGCTGCGCAGGGAATGTGCGTGTTTCATTGGCCGAAAATTGGGGGACTTTTAAAAGATACGTCTCGCGCAACACCTTTGCATTTCAAGATTTTTTGATCTCGCACCTTGTTAACTTAACAACATTGAGTGCCTGCTGTACCTGATGGGCGGTGCTGATCCAGGCTTCGGCTAGGTATAGATCAGGATCACGCTGGTGATAGCGGGTGAGTATCCATGAGGTGCTGCTAAAGTGCTCGATACAGAGGCTTGGCTTTGTTTCTAAAGCTTGGGTGAGTGTGGTGTGCCAGTGATTTTCGGTATGCGGGTCTGAGAGGGCGGTGGGGCCGATTTGAAAATCGCGGCCTGTGCCTCGGAGCCGAATTAACTCTGGCCATGAGGCGATCTCTAGGCCTGGGATGACGGCTCCTGGCGGTATGGGGGTAGTGTCCATAACCCAGGCTGGTGGGAGCAGCTGCAGCAGGTGCTGTAAGTGACTGGCACGCAGGTCGCTCATCCAAGCGCTGCGCAATGCGGGCAGGCGCAGGAGGGCGGTCCAGGCGGGATCATTCAGCCATGGGAGTGATGAGGTGACGATCTGCCAGCCGTGCGTGGACTCGCCGAGCAGCACGGTAAAGGGTGCTGTGGGCATCTCAGGAACGCGGCTGGGAATCCAGGTGCGAAGAAAAGTGCTGAGCTCTGGTGGCAGCCGATCACGATTGAGACGGCTAACTAAATGCGCTGCGGAGGCACTCCAGAGTTTGATCTCATGCCCTAGCGGGTTCAGATGTTTGAGGACGGTGCGTGGTAGCTCTGCACGGCTCGCCGACTCGGGATTGATGCCGGGATCGTGAAGGCTGGGGAGAAAGGCTGGGGGCCAGGCGGCGCTCATGTTATTCTCTGCCTCATACGCCATGCACGATCAAGCCTCGGAATGCACTGCTGGACATCATGGGCTGGAGCAGATTCATGGCGGCGCGCAGCTTGGCGGGACTGGAGATGGCGGGATTATTGACCAGCAGCACATCGGTAGCAATCGGGGCGAGTGGGGCCACGTCGGCAAAGTTTCGCAACACAGGTCCGCCATCGAGAATGATCCAGTCCACCTGATGTCGTGCGCGTTCGATCCAGGCACGGTAGTCATCGAGCAATTTATTGGTGGCGTAGGCTGGTAGTTCGTGTGCTGGCAGGAGGAAGAGGTGGGTATTCCCATAGCGTAGGGACTCCAGATCGTGTGCCGAGAAGCTGTGGTGGTAGGCGTGGGGAAACCATTGATGCAGAGTGGGAGAGACGGCATTGCACCCCATTATGAGGACGCTGCGCCCCTGATGGCAGAAGGCGGCGGCGAGTGCTGCGGCGGAGACGGTTTTACCCTCACCGGCTTCGGCGCTGGTGACGAGGATGATGCCGCCGAGTCCGCTGCGCTTTAGCGCCTGCATCTCCAGTGTGCAGGTGATCTGACTGAGTGCGCCCGCCGCGTCCATGGGCTCGGACTTGAGTAGCTGGCCGAGCACGACTTCTGGGTGGGCGGAACCGATGATCGGCAGCCGCGCCAGCATTGGAGCCTGGGCCACACCTGGAATCATGATCTGAGGTGGTGGCGGCGCGGCCAATGCAGCGCTGGGCGCGCGGATCATCGGCTGTGCGGGATGCTGACCGACGGGCATGTGAGACACTTCTTTGGCGGGTGGAATATTGACTGAAGGCGAGCCGCCCTGGCGCACGAGTTTCAGGATATGATCATCAAACAGCTCCCACCCCACGGGCAGGCCGATGAACATTATTCCGAAGATGATAAAGCTGGCCAATGAGGCGATGGGCTTATTGGGCTTGACCGGTTTGTCTGGTGCTGGGGCTGTGTCGGAAAGACTGAGCGCGCCGCTTTCAGTGAACTGACCTGTGACGTCAGCTTTATTCAGACTCTCGACGCTGGTCTGGTAGGTTTTTCGGTCTGCGGCCACTTGATCGACTAGCAGGTTTTGCTGTATATTCTTGACGCTTTGATCGACGGCCATGCCGCATGCGGAATCAAGCTGGCCTTGAAAACCCGAGATCTGGCGTTCGAGATTTGACACTTCTGTTTTCGTCATGGTGACGACGGTATTGCTGGCACGATCCAAGGCGGTTTTGAGCGTCTCGATTGCTCCGGCTAGTGCGACCATTTGCGGGTGGCGACGTCCGCACATGGGTTCAAGCGCGCGACGCGCGGCGACTTTGGCATTATGTTCTTTGCAATTAAATGCCACGTCGGGGTTCTCTGCGACGACGCGCACTTCTGACAAATCACGCCCGGCCTGCTGGGTGGTGCGGATGGTTTGCAGGTCATTCTGGGCCTTGATCAGGTGCTGCTGGGAGTCGGTGATCGCGGAGTTGAACTGTAACATGCGCGCGCTGTCCACGGTGCGCGCTTCACCGGCTTCGATCAGGTTTTCTGATTGGCGATACTTGGCGAGCTTCTTTTCACTAACTTCGAGACGCTCACGCAGTTCGGCTGACTTTTCATGAAGATAGTCGCGCTCGTTTTCTGTTTGGCCAGACTCCTGCTGGCCTTTAAAGCGGATGTATTCCTTGGCCATGCTATTGGCTAGATCGGCTGCCATGAGTGGATTTGTGTCACGCACGACGACTCGGATGATGTGGGATTGTTTCTGTGGCTCTACGTGAGCAGCGCTGCTGAGGCTGGAGACAAAGATAAGCTTCGCGGGTGCAGGCTTGCCGGGTTTGTAGAGTTCGAGCACTTTCATGAGCTGATCTTTACGGCTCAGGGAATTGCCCTCCACCTCGGAGTAGCGGGCCAGCTTTGCCGGATCAAAGCGCTCGCTGAAGTGCTCCAGGAAGGGGCGTGATTTGAGTTCGGTCAGGTGATTGTTGATGAGCAGCGGTGCGCTGATTTCGGACGGGCCTTTACCGCCCATTTTGGGGAGATTAAGGAGGTTTGTTTCATCGAGGCGCAGGCGCAGTTTCGCTTCTGCTTCATAGACTTTCGCTCCCATGCCTAGCGCATAGTAAATGAGTGCGGCAGCGCGCACTGCCATCATGAAACCGATGAGGTCGGCGATGCTGATGAGAGATTCTGAAAACTGCGGTGCAGGCGTGGAGAGGTAGGGACTGTGGTCAACCTGCGACAGTGGAGATGGCAAGCCGAGTGCCGAGGGAGCCAGTGGCAGGAGTGCGAGCGCCCCTCCAGACGCGCCCTGCAACTGCGGGTGTGCCAGCGGAGGTTGAAGTGCGAGTCATAAGGCCATCGGAGGAAGATAATATCATGCACTAGCCGTTTGTGGGCAAGGTGCAGAGAGGATTGTTTCTGTTGCGGTGCCGCGGAGACATTCATGGCACGTAGGATGATTTGATTGATCAGCCGCGCGTCGAAGACCTCTTCAGCAAGGCGGCGACTGGCGCGGCCCATGACGGCGATTTGTTCAGGATAGTCGAACGAGGTCTGCATCGCGATGACGAGGGCATCGACATCACGCGGCGGCAGCAGGAAGCCATTCTCACCACCGCTCACGCACTCACGCGCGCCGACGGAGTCTGTGGTGATCATGGCGCGACCGGTGGAAAGCGCCTCTAGGCTCGCATGGGGCACACCCTCGCGATACCAAGTGGTCAGGCAGAAGACGTACATGGCTTTCAAAAGTGCCGCCACATCCCGCACCATGCCGTGATGGGTCAGCGTGCCTTCTTTGACCCACTGCTCGACTTCGATTTCACTCACGCGGTTCGGGTTTGGATCAAACGGACCCACGAGATGAAACTCCGTGTGGGGATAACGAGCTTTGATCCTGTGCGTGGCCTCTGCGAAAATACAGACGCCTTTGCTGATGAGGAGTCGGCTGACCAGCACGAATCGGACTCGACCTGCGGCGATGTCTGGATCGCCATCGAGCGGGACATGCGGGCACTCGTCCAGATTGACGCCCGAACCCGTCGTGACATGCACAGGCACGCCGCGTGGCAGTATTTTGAGATCGGTGAAGAGCTGCACGTCGTCCCGGTTCTGCATGAAGATGACATCGGCCCGCTTCAGGGCAAAGCGGTGCAGCGCTTTTGATAGCCACTGCACGAGTGTTTGCTTCAGTGTTTCAGGTTTCACAAAGGTGAAGCCAAGGCCGGGCAGCAGCGAATAGATGCGGGGTACTCCGGCTAGACGTGCGATGACGCAGCCATAGACGACAGACTTGATGGTGTAGGCAAAAGGGCGTCTGGCTTTTCCCGGCGAAACAAGCGGAACATATCTAGCCAAGTGATCCAGTCCTTCAGCAGATTTACTCTCTGCGCACCATGCGGATGGGCAGATGACGACCACCGGCGGCCTCCACATAAGAGCGCACATGCGGGTAGTCCTCTGCCGCAGAGGTGACGACTTCACAGCCATGGGCAGCGAAGTCGCGGATGAGATCACCCCGGTGATAAATCAGCGTGTTGGCATCGGCAGTGAGGACGAGGACTTTCATTCGGCAGGTGCGGTGATGGTTTCAGCAATCGGTGCTGGTTTAGCGAGGCAACGCTTTAAGGTGCGGATGGCACGAAACACGAGGGCGCTCGGGCGGTAGGGATGAAAACACTCAACTTCAGACACGAGTCGGCGATCCTCACACCAGACGCGCTTGTATTCATAATCACCGGGCAAGAGATCATAGCAGGTGGCACCTGATGTGATAGCGCACTCCACGGCCCACTTCATTTCTCAACTCTTCACTGTGGCTAGGTGGCATGCTTGGATATACATCTTCACTTGCGCTGAGACCTCCTCTCTTAATTGTCTTAGCCCATGTCCGTCGTTATACTTGGTCTGATTCAAGGCTCAACGTTTGCCAGCAAGGCTGAAAGCCTAGCTCGACATGACGAGCTGATCCGTGAAGCCGCAGGGAAGGGGGCGCAAATCATCTGCCTGCAGGAACTGTTCAATATTCCCTACTTCTGCACCCGGCAGGACACGGCATTGTTTGATCTGGCTGAGTCTGTTCCAGGTCCGACAACTGATTATATGGCTGCCCTGGCGAAGGAGCTTGGCGTTGTCATCGTCGCCTCTCTTTTTGAAAAGCGTGGTCCAGGCCTCTACCACAACACTGCAGCGATCATCGACGCGGATGGCACCTACCTCGGCAAGTACCGCAAGATGCACATCCCCCAAGACCCTGGTTTTGAGGAGAAGTTTTACTTCACACCAGGTGACCTGGGCTATTGCGTCTGGGATACTAAATTTGGCAAGATTGGCGTGCTCATCTGCTGGGATCAGTGGTATCCCGAAGCCGCTCGACTGACCGCACTGGCTGGCGCGCAGATCCTAATTTACCCGACAGCCATCGGCTGGCTGGACTCTGAAAAGGCCGAGCTAGGAAAAGCACAACACTGCGCCTGGGAGACCGTGCAGCGCGGTCATGCTGTGGCGAATGGCTGCTTTGTTGCAGCCATCAATCGCACGGGTTTCCAGGATGACACAGAGTTTTGGGGCCAGTCTTTTGTCGCAAATCCCTATGGTGAAATAGTCGCCAAGGGCAGTGTGTCTGACGAAGAGATCGTGATTATGGCCTGCGATCTGCAAGCAGTGGAAGATTTTCGTCGCATTTGGCCATTTTTTCGTGATCGACGCATTGACACATACGCACCCCTGACCAAACGCTACCTGGATGAGTAAAGGATACCCCAAGAACTACCACCTCCCCGCCGAATTTGAACCCCAGGAAGCCATTTGGTTATCCTGGCCATCAAACAAGGAGAGCTGCCCCAAGACCTTTCACAAGCTGCAAGACAAGTTTGGAGAGATCGCCAGCACTATCTCCCGCTACGAGCGCGTGCGGATCAATGCGCCGATGCTCAGCCACATGAACATCCGCCTTAGCATAGCAGATAATGAAGGCGATCTCAGTCAGGTGGACATTTATGAGAACAATACCAACGACGTCTGGTGCCGGGACCACGGTCCGATTTTCATCAAGCATAATGAAACCGGTCAGGTCGCGATCACCGACTGGAAGTTCAATGCCTGGGGCGGTAAGTTCCCTTATGAACTCGATGATCTGATCCCAGAGAAAGCGGCAGCTTCCCTGAAAATGGAGCGCTTCACTTCTGATATGGTTCTTGAAGGCGGCGCGATCGAAACCAATGGCAAAGGTCTCCTCTTCACCACCGAAGCTGTTTTACTCAATCCGAACCGCAATGGAGGAAAGGCACGTAAGAAGGACGAAGTTGAAAAGGAACTCAAAGCCATGCTCGGCGTCTCCGACATCGTCTGGTTCAAAGCAGGCATCGAAGGAGATGATACAGACGGTCACGTCGATGACATCGTGCGCTTCATCCGTGAAGATGCCGTTATCTGCATGGTCGAGTCCAAGGAGTCTGACCCCAACTTCAAAGTCCTGAAACAGATCCGCGAACAACTTGACGACGTCCGCACGGCCGACGGCAGCAAGCTAGAGGTCATAGAGATCGAAATGCCCACAGCTATCGAGGTCAAGGACTGGCGTCTCAGCCGCCTACCAGCTAGCTACGCCAATTTCATGATGCTGAACAATTGCATCATGGTCCCCATCTTCGGGCAGAAGAAAAAGGACCAGATTGCTGAAGATAAAATCGCCGAGTGCTTTCCTGGCCGCGAGATAATCTCCGTCACCTGCAAAGACCTCGTCATGGAAGGCGGCGGACTCCACTGCATCGCCATGCACCAGCCGAAGTAATAGGTTCAGAAGCCTCACAACAAAAAGCCCCAAGCGAATGCTTGGGGCTTTTTGTTGATGAGTTTGCAGGTTTGATCAGAACTCTTCGCTACCAACTGTGAAGGTCACATTGGTGATGCGGGCCTTAGACATTGAGTTGAGCACATCGATGACGCGCTCGTAGCGGGCTTGCTCCTCGGCTTGGATGGTGACCATAACCTTGGCGTTACGGCTGTCGGCCTCCTGCTTTAGCCTCATGAGAGTGGAGGTGAAGTTGGGGAGCGTTTTGTTGTCCGGGGTGTCGAATTCCTCTTCGTTTAATGTGACGACTCCAGCTTCTTCTATGGTGACGATGATCTCATCTGGTGGAGTTTGTTCGTCACTGAGTGCGGGGGTTCCGACGCCTGGTAGTTGCGTCTTGAGTTCACGCTCGACCTTCACGGCACCTGCCATGACCATGAAGAATAGCATGATAACGAAGACGACGTCGATCATGGGTGCGATCTGGAAACCCATGACGACATTGTCTTCGTCGATGCTGTGGTGCTTTTTCTTGCCGTGAGACATGTAATTTAGTCCTTGTTAAGTGCAGAGAATGAAATGTCGTCGATGCCCGACTGTGCGATCAGCGCCATAACTTTCTGGATCTCCACTGCGGGAACATCGCGGTCGCCGCGTATAATGACCCGGTAGGTGGAATTGCTGTTTTTTCGCTGAGTGAGTGCCTCAACGATTTCCTCGTTGGGCAGTTCCCGATCATCGAGCTTGATCTTGGATTTCTGCTGGCCTGAGAGCCAACGGACGTTGATGGCGGCTTCGAACATAGCGTTCTTACCTTCCTTCTTTTTTGCGTCCGCCGCCACAGGCAGCTTGATGTCCTTATCAATTCTCAACACTTGCGCTGAGGTGATGCTCATAAAGAAAATGAGTAGCACAAGCAACACATCAATCATTGGAGCAATTTGAAACTCCGGTTCGCCTTCACCGCCTCCTCCTCCGCCCATAGTGGTGTTAGTTTAAAGTTTAAAAATCCGTTAATTTGAATCCGTTTTGAACTCAAGCCGCCGCAGGTGCCGCATGGTCGCCGCCAGCAACCCAGTTTGGGATGGCCGCGTAGAACTCTTCTTCACCGACGTGGGCGTCTTTAAGGTGTGAGTATGGCATCTTGCGGAACAAGGCTCCTACCACTTCCTGTAGGCCGCTGATCGCTGACTGAAGGCGATTACGCAGGAAGTAGAAGAACATGAAGGCAGGCACGGCAATGAAGAGACCGGAAGCCGTGGCGATGAGCACCTCACCGATAGCACCCGATAGCTTGGAAGGATCACCCACGCCGCTGGAACCCAGTGTAGCGAAGGCGCTCATCATCCCAGTCACCGTTCCAGTCAGACCGATCATCGGCGTGCAAACTCCGATCACTGAAAGGTAATTGATGCGGGTGGTAATCGTTGAGTTGACCTTATTCAATTCAGTGAAAAGCGCAGTTTCTACAGCTGCCTCTCCATCACCCACAAAGCTCAGCGCTACTCGCGACACATCGCAAAAAGGAGCGTTGTTATTTTTGCAGAACTGGTAGGCACCCACATAGTCGCCTGCACGGAAAAGATCCTGAACTTGGCTCACTTGGCCGACCGGAGCCATCTTCTTGATGCTGGTGCGCATCCATAGATCGACGACGAGCCAGATTAGCGCCACTGAGCAGATACCAATCGGATACATCACCCAGCCACCTTCATGGATGCGGTCCATGAGGGTATGCTCGACCTTAGTCGGAGCAGCAGCTTCAGCGGCTGCGGGCGCAGCTGCTTCCTGAGCATGAATAGGAGCAAGAATGGCGAAGTTACCAAACAGCATCATGGCGCAAGCGGAGGCGCGGACGACAGTCTGGATGAGTGTGGCGGATGTACGGTTTTGCATGGGACTAGTTGGCTTGGAGGTTTGGGAAAGGTGTTATTTGGCAGGGACGGGCGCCGCTTCAGCAGCTTTAGCTTCTTCTTTTTTCTCAGCAGGTTCTTCAGGCTCGTTTTTCATACCGTTGATGGCGGCCAGTTCCTTAGTAGCTGATTCAGCCACGACAGAACCTGGATAACTATCAACTAAGCGTTTGAAGGCGGCTTGAGCATCTTCAAAACGTTTCATTTTGGCGAGCATCTGACCCGCTTTCAATTCAGCATCAGGGACGCGCTGCATCTGGGTGCCGTAAAAAACCGGGATACGAAGGTAAGCCATGAGCGCCTTCTCCCATTCCTTCTTGCGTCCGTGGATGTCGGCTATGATCGCCCAGAGGGCAGCACCCACGGCGGAATCATCCGTTTCAGAGAGGATGCTCTCAGCCTCGGCAAGGATGCTGGTGTATTCCGAGGAGGTCTGGCGGTCGATGTCGAGCTGAATGATGCGTAGCTTCATCTTCTGGCTGTCAGATAACTTCAAGGCTTTGAGTTGTGGAATGAGCTTGATCGTATCTTCAAACTTTCCTGCTTGGCTCAGAGCCTCCACATAAGCGAAGAAAACATCGACATAAGGTGTTCCTGGAAGGTCTTCAAAGGTGCCAAAGAAATCTTTGGCTTTTGCCAGCATCGCCAATGCTTCCTCACTCTTGCCTTGAGCCATCAGCGAGCGCGCATCAGATAGTTCGGTGACATCTGTCCAGTCGAGTGAGCCGACATTTTGCTTTGGCAGTTGAGTGGTAGCTGTTTTGTTGTCGCCAATGGCGATGGTGCGGATGATTTTACCGCCTTCAATCGTGAATTCCGATTGAGGAATGCGGCTGCCATCTTTGAGGATGATGAACTGACCCTTTGCCTCACCCACCAGAAGGACGATGACTGTCAGAAGCATGAAAACGATGCGTGGCATTGGATAAATAAGGCGGAAAGGGATTACAATTTGCTGAGTTCCTGCTGGGCCTCTTTCATCTCTGGGAGGGTCTGGAGATCTTGACGCTTGGTCATTTCAATAAGCAAAATTTTCGCAGCTTCACGGTCTGAGTATTTCCGATCCGGCGGCTCACCTGGGCGATCGAATTTAACAAAGGCACGCGCACACTGAACATAGGCTTTAGCCATGATGGGTTTCCACTTCTGATAGGCAATGAAGACGCGTTGGTAGAAGGGAATGGCCGTACCCCACTTTTTCTGGTCAAACTCCATTTCACCCTGCATGAAGAGCGCTGTAGCATGAGCCTCTCCACGCCATTCCTTGGTGTTGATGATGTCGTCGTAGAGCTTTTTGGCTTCGTCGTATTTCTTGAGTTTGTAGAGTGTTTTGGCCTTGCCGAGCGTCGCATCAAGCAGACGTGAACTGCCTTGGTAACCCTCAATGGCGTTGGTGAAGAGTTCGAGAGCCTTATCATTCTCACCCTTCTCAAAAGCGATTTCAGCCAAGCCCACCGAGGCACCATCTGCGTATTCGGTATTTTTGAAGAATTCGTTCAGGCGGTTGTAGCAGCCTGCTGCTTTGTCTAGGTCACCTTTCTTGCGGGCATTGTCACCCACTGTCGCGAGCAACATCGGACTCAAATCGTCAGGTTTGGCCACTTCGATGATGATGGTGAAGAACTTCTCGGATTTAGCTGGTTCACGCATCGTTTTCGCAAGCCAAGCCTTGGCAAATAGAATGCGCATCTGGGCTGTGCCATTCATGGCCGCTTCAGGGGGAGTCAATAGGGCTTCGAGTTGTTTTTCGACTTCTTCGAAAGTGGCAACAGGAGAGGGAGGCGGTATCGCTGGTGCAGTTTCAGTAGGCTTGGCCGCTGGATCAGCTGGAGAAGCGGCACCATCGGCAGTGGGGACTGCGATTGGCGCAGATGCTGGGCGGGCACGGCGCTTCGGTGTCACCAGCGTGACGAGTTGCTGAATGAGTCCTTCGACCTGTTCATTGGCTGGATTTGGTATCTTGGGCTTGATTGCGTCTGAGAGCAGTTTTTTAGCTTCGTCTGGCTTGCCTTCCTTCACTCGGGCGCGGGAAATCCAGAGCACCGCCTTGAGTTCCTGCTGCTCATTGTCCTTGTGAGTTTTCAGGTATTTATCCCACATGTCACCAAGCTGCTTCCATTGATTTTTAGAAGCATACAGATCTGTTGCCTGATCCATGGTGTAGCTAAGCACGTCGTCTGATTTTGCTTTGTCCACGGCTAAGGCAAAGTTCTCCAGAGCTTTGTCATAATCTCCCTTTTGATTGAAGCCGTCACCGAGAAGGGCATAAACCTGACCCACATTCGGATCATTCGGCGCATCTTTAATAATGCCCTCAAGGTCAGTCATGACACCTTCGATATCACGAGCCTGGAATTTGATAAAGGCTAAGCGATAACGCGCATCTACGATGTATTGACCTTTCGGGTTCTCCTTCATGTAGTTCTTCAGGGCCTTCGATGTATTGATCGAATCGTTTTGGTAGAAGTAGATCAGAGCCACGCGATACAGAGCATCATCTTTGTAGGCGGATTGGGGAAACTCATTGACCAATAACTCAAAGGTCGTGCGGGCATCGTCGAAGCGCTGCAACTCAAAGAGAACGTTGCCACGCAGAAAGCGCAGTCTCTCTTTATCTGCTTTGGGAAAGCCCTCAGCTTTATTGAAGGCATCAGCCGCGTCCTGCAATTTGCCATTCTCATAGGCTAACATACCGAACATTTCGGATACCGTACCCAAGTCAGCGCCATCCGGGAAATCCGAGATGTACTTTTCACATAGCTCGCGGGCTGCCTTGACACGCTTGAGCTGGGCATTGGCGATGATCATGCCAAACATGCAGCGGTCACGCTGTGGGAATTCCTTGAAGTCCTTCACGATCACATCAAAGGCCAAGATGGACTCCCAAAGACGAGCCATCTCATAATAGCAGCGGCCTAGGCGATAATAGAGCGAAGCATCGTAATCAGAGCGTTTTTCGATCTCTTCAAGCAGAGCATTGTTGGTCTTCAGTTTCTCTTCAAGTTCTTCTTTGGTGCCTTTGATTGGGCCTTTCCCAGGGGTTTTGAGGCTTAACTCCAGTTTGGAGATCACGTCTTTTTGCAAGCGACTGATCTCAGCCTTTCTGCGCACTAATTGGTAAGCACCGAGCGCCTCGCGGAAGCTTTTTTTCTCCAACATCTGGTCGCCCAGCTTCAGGTAAATGTTGTTCATCTGCGCCACGTTGTCGCCGCCGCTGGCAAATCCTTTGATGTTTTCCATCAGCTTTCCCGCTTCATCCAGTTCGCCTTTGGCCACATGGAGGTCTGCCGCCATCATCGCTGCCTGAATGCCTTCTGCACTGCGTGTGCCATCGGCGATGAGTGACTTGAGCACGCTGAGAGCTTCATCATTTTTACCCTGTTTTTTGAGAGCTTCGGCGACAAAGAGACCCGCCTCAGCTTTCATAGCTGGTGCACTAGTCACCACGGCTTTGAGAATCTCGATCCCTTTGTCTGGCTCGCCTTTGTTGATATAACTACGACCCAAGGCAAGACGCACTGGATTGATATATTCACCGTCAGCAAAATTTGTCTGATAGGCCTCCAGTGCCGTGATGGCATTAGGGTAGTCGTTCAGATTGAAGTAGGATGCGCCTTTGACGAAGAGGATCTGTGGGAAGGGCTTGTTATTCAGGTTCTTTTCAGCCTCAGCGATCTTCGCTATGGCTTCGGTGTATTTGGCTTCTTGAAAGAGAGCCAGTCCGGCATTCATCAATGCCTCGGTCTCCGCTTGAATGCTAAGCGCGCCTCCAGCCAAAGCAGGTGCGGCACCTGGAGCTGCGGGTGTGCCTGGCTTTGCCGGAGCTGCGGGTGGGGGGGCTTGGCCGAAGACAAATGCTGTCCCAGCTAAAAGAATCAAAATGGCGCAGAGAGTATTACGCATGACGATCATCGGACAATAAAATAGGACAGCCCGAAGAGACGCAATCACAAATCAAGCGACGCGCACAAAGTGCGCGGCAGTCGATGGGTAACAAGCATATTTGTCTCACGGGGCAATAAAGGTAACGGTATTTTTCGGAAAAGGACACTGAGATTAGCAGGCTCGTCTTTTTTGTCACCAAAGAATCCGCAGATGAGAGAAATTCTCCGCAATGTGAGCCAATTCCGAAACTCCTACTAATGGAATTGAAGTGTTCACTTATCCAACTCGTCATTCTGCACCGCAATTATCGACTCGTTTCACCGGCAGCGTGGATTGTTTAGGAATTGGCTCTTTAGTCCACCTCTCCGAGGAGATCGTCCTAGAGGCCGTTGTAGAACCATCTTTTTAATTCGTGATTCTCCATGTCGGCTGCGGCTACCTGATTAGTGAACAAGATTTTGTCTTCTGCCGTTGATCGTGAGTGGATGCTCGCCACCTCTGAAGAACTCTCCCAGTGAATGGAAACGCTAGCACTCAATCCAACTTCGACTTCCGGACAGGGCGCGAGACAGCCATCGCGACGGCCCTCTTCTCCGAAGGAGATCGCGCAGCTTGCTCTGCCCTTAACAGACAGCGAGCGAAAGGAATCCAGGAAGCAGCTCGACAAGCTCCATCCCGGCAACCGTTTACGCCTGATGTTTGGGCAGCCCTTGTTGCCAAAAGATCCCGAGAGTGGGGCGTCCCACTGATCCGGCTAGATGGCCTGGGCATTGGCAGAGATCCTGATGATCACTTGATCTCCCGCTACATGCAGCCGCTGAAGACTGGGGCCGAGGCCAGCCCTTTTGCCGATGCGGATTGGCAGGTGGTCTATAAGCTCTTTCCACTTCATGCCAGTGGTGGCCTGGGCAAGACTTTTGAAATCGACCGCTATCCAGACGACCAGGGATTTGAGATGACCGTGCGTGATGCGGTGCTAATCGAGACGATGGAAAAACTCATCGTCCTGCATGATGCGGGCGCTCACCCCACGGAACTCGTCGGCATCGACGAACAAGGTGACTATCTAGTGGTGAAGCAGCCGCTGGCCTATCCCTACAAGGATCTGGATGCAGATCGCCTCATCGCGCTAGATCGAATCCGCGCTGTGCCGTGCCGCGCGCGTTTTCGCCGTGCGGTATGGATTCTCTGGGAGCATGAGCAAGCCTGGGTGTTGAGTGATCTGCACCCTGGAAACATCATGCGTGATGCCGCCGACTAGCCGACGATTATCGACGCCCTGCTTTCGCCCCTACCACCCGCGATGATTCAAAGTGACCGAGTCCTGGCAGAGGATGTGGAAGATGCCCGCGCTCTCCGCGAGGATCGGCCACTGCCATCTCGCGATGTCTTTGCAGCGATCTCGGATGATGAGTTGTAGCAAATCCGTATTGGCACCATGCAGGAATCGCTCATAGTCGCGCACCTGCATGAAAACCCATCGTCTCTCAGCTGTTCTTCTCTTTCTTTCCGTCCTCACTGCCAAGGCTGCGGATGATCGCTTCACGCCGCTGTTTGATGGCAAGACCATGGCTGGCTGGAAGAATGCCTATGACTGGGGCAATATCGAGGTCGTGAATGGTGAGATCCATCTCACGGGTGAAAAGAAGTTCTTTGTCATCACCGAGAAGACTTACAGCGACTTCATCTTCGAGGGCGACATCTTTCTTCCTGAAGGCCAAGCCAACAGCGGTTTCATGTTTCGCGCGCATGTGGAGAAAAACAAAGTCTTCGGCTACCAAGCCGAGGTCGATGGCGATGTTAAACGCAAGTGGTCTGGCGGTCTCTATGATGAAGGCCGTCGCATGTGGTTCATCAGCCCGATCAAAGGCAATAAGAAGAGTGAAGATGCCTTCCGCACTCGTGCTGGCGATGCCTTCAAGCGCAACGGCTGGAACACTTACCGCATCACCTGTCAGGGCAATAAATTGAAGATCGAAGTCAACGGCGTGGTCACCACCGACGTGGAAGACAGCACGGATGCGAGCGGCGTCATCGCCATCCAGCATCACGGCGAAAAAGGAGCCACTTACAAGTTCCGCAATCTGCGCATTAGAGAGGTGAAGTAACCTCAGAGTTTGGAGCACCGCCTTCAGGCGGAATCAGGGAGACGCAGCACCGTCATTGAACCGCCTGAAGGCGGTGCTCCAAACGCGGATTTTCTCAAACCTCACAAGTTTGATTGCAAAGATCAAGGCCGCCCAGCTATCCTTTGCTGCCATGACCATTTCCTCAGACCAATACGAGAAGCTCGGTGCCTTTTACCTTGGACGCGGTTACGACCTTGAGGCGAAGCAGTTTCAGGATGACTTAGTGCTGTATGACTCGAAGGATCTCGTCACACATGGCGTGGTCCTCGGCATGACAGGCTCGGGTAAGACCGGCCTCTGTCTCGCGCTGCTGGAAGAGGCGGCGATGGATGGTATCCCGCTCATCGCGATTGATCCGAAGGGCGACATCGGCAATGCGCTGCTGACTTTCCCAAACCTGAGCGCAGAGGAATTCAAGCCTTGGGTCAACACCGACGATGCACGTCGCAAGGGCATCAGCGTGGATGATTTCGCGCAGCAGCAATCGGAACTGTGGAAGAAAGGTCTAGGCGACTGGGGCCAGAGCGCCGACCGCATCAAGAAGCTGCGCGAGACAGTGGACATGGCCATCTACACGCCAGGCAGCAATGCGGGCCTGCCTGTCTCCATTCTTAGCTCGCTGGACTGTCCGCCGCCTGAGGTCATGGACGATGCAGAGACGCTCGGAGATCGCATCGAAAGCACCGTGTCCTCCATGCTCGGCCTCATGGACATCGAGGCTGATCCTGTGCAATCACCGGAGCACATCCTGCTCTCAAACATCATCGTTCATTGCTGGAATAAAGGGCAAAACGTCTCGCTGGAAAATCTCGTTCGTCACATTCAGCAGCCGCAGATTCGCAAAGTCGGCGTCGTCGATATTGACACCTTCATGCCTGAAGCCAAGCGTTCTGCTCTGGCCATGAAGATGAACAACCTCATCGCCTCCCCAGGCTTCGCCTCATGGCTTGAGGGCGAACCGCTAAACATTCAGCGCATGTATTACACCGCTGAGGGTAAGCCGCGCATCACCATCTTTAACATCGCCCATCTTAGCGAAAGCGAGCGCATGTTCTTTGTGTCGCTCTTGCTGAATCAATTGTTGGGCTGGATGCGCACCCAGCAAGGCACGTCTTCTCTCCGTGCCATGTTCTACATGGACGAGATCTACGGCTACCTGCCACCGACCGCCATGCCGCCGTCGAAGAAGCCGATGATGATTCTTCTCAAACAGGCCCGTGCCTTTGGACTCGGCATTCTCGTCGCCACACAGAACCCAGTGGATCTCGACTACAAGGCACTCGCCAACATCGGCACCTGGTGGATCGGTCGCCTGCAAACCGAGCGCGACAAAGCTCGCCTGCTTGATGGACTCGAAGGTGCCGTGAGCAGCAGCGGTGGCAAATTTGACCGCAGACAAATGGAAGTCGCCATCTCGGGTCTCGGCAACCGTGTTTTTCTCATGAACAACGTCCATGAAGATGGCCCGTGCATCTTCCACGTCCGCTGGATCATGAGCTACCTTAGTGGCCCGCTCGCCAGAGATCAAATCAAGCGCTTGATGGACCCGATCCGCCCGTCCAAGAAAGCCGCCGCGGCCAGTCAAGACGACGGCTTCCTTCCGCCTGGAGCCACTGCCGCGCCTGCTGCTGATCGTAATACGATCAAGCCCAAGCTGCCTGAAGGCACCACCGAATACTTCCTGTCAAGTGATGTCAGTGGCGACACTCTTTGTTATGTACCTGCCATCTTGAGAAATGCCATCGTCAATTTTGATGACACAAAACGCAAGATCACCGGACGCAGCAGTGTCACGCTGGTCAATCCAATCGACATCACCAACCAGCGCGTGCTTTGGGACAAATTCGTCGAGATTCCGCGTGATGTGGACCTTTCCAAATGGAGCGCCGATGCCAGTGAAGGTGCCGAGTTTTCCGACCTGCCCGGTGCCGCGATGAAGTCCAGCACCTACACCAATATCAAGAAGGACTACACGGACTGGGTGTATGCTAATCACACGCTGGAAGTCAGCTATAGTCCCGTGCTGGAGGCCTACTCGAACCCTGGTGAAAAGGTCGATGAGTTCAAAGCTCGTATCGCTCAGACGGCGCGTGAACTGCGGGACAAAGCCATCGAAGAGCTGCGCAAAAAAACCACCAAGACCCTTAAGTCTATCGAGGACAAAGCCACCAAAGCTCAGGTGAAAGTGGACACGCAAAAATCCCAAGCAAGCAGCGCCAAACTCTTCGCTGCTGTCAGCATCGGCACCAGCATTCTTGGGGCTTTCCTGGGTCGCAAAAGCGGTCTCGGAGCCATCGGCTCTCTGATGAAAGGCAGCACAGTGACTACTGCCTCCCGTGTCATGCGTGAAGGTCAGGAAGCTGCCGCCGCAGAGGCAGAACTCGTCCGTTTCCAGCATGACATGTCTGATCTGAACAAGACCCTCGAAGACGAGACCCAGAAGATCAGGGATCAATTCGATCCTACCATGCTGGCGCTTGAAACATTCAAACTCACGCCTACCAAGAACAAGATCCAACCCGACGCCGTCGGCATCCTCTGGCTACCGCATGAGCGTGTGGGCGGTGAGCTGAAGAAGGCGTGGAGTTGATGCACAAAGGTTGAGTGAGGCGACTTCACTCGCCACAATCCCGCCCGGTGCCCACCTCCCTCCATGATCTGACCTTCGATGAACTGCGCGAGCTGATCGTGCGAGATGGTCTGCGTCCGGCTCACTCGGCCACGCTCTGGAATGCGCTGCACTTCCGCGCGGACACGGACTTGAATCAGCGCACTGACTTCTTGCCGCCGCTGCGGAAGTGGTTGGATGCAAAGATGGGGACCGAATATCACACAGACGTGCTAGCCATCGCTTCGGAGATCTTTAGCGGTGATGATCTGACACGGAAGTATCTGCTCAAACTCCAGGATGGGCAGGAGATCGAAACGGTAGTCATGGGCTACCCAGGTCGCCACACCGCCTGCGTCAGCACGCAGGCCGGCTGCGCGATGGGCTGCGTGTTTTGTGCCACAGGACAGATGGGTTTCGTTCGCCATCTGCGTCCTGGAGAGATCGTGGCGCAGGTGCATCATGCCCGGCGCATTTTACGCGAGAGTGGTGAGCGACTGCGCAATCTCGTGCTCATGGGCATGGGCGAACCGCTGCATAACTACGACAACGTCATGAAGGCGCTTGGCATCATCAGTGACACACGCGGCGCGAATATTGGCCCCAGCAAGATTAGCATCAGCACCGTGGGTGTCGTGCCCGGCATCCTGCGCATGGCGGAAGAGAATAGCCGCTACAACCTCGCCGTCAGCCTGCACGGCAGCACCGAGGCTGAGCGCGCTGCTTTGATTCCCGCGAATCAGCGCTGGCCGCTGAGTGAACTCATCGCCGCCTGCCGCACTTACTGCGAGAAGACAGAACGGAAGATATTCTTCGCGTGGACACTCATCGCTGGCGTCAATGACACGCCGGAACATGCACGCCGTCTCGCCGCGCTGCTGAGCGGAATCAAGGCTCATGTGAATCTCATCCCGCTGAATGAAACGGCGGGCTATGAGGGGCGCGAGAGTGTCGAAACAGCGGGTGAGGTGTTTCATCGCATTGTCCAGGAAGTCGGCATTCCCTGCACGGTCAGGCAAAGACGCGGGATCGATGTCGCCGCCGGCTGCGGACAGCTCAAGGCGGAGAAGAGAAGACGAGGAGAGAAGAGCACTCTCTGATTGTCTCCGCGTCTTCGCGTCTCATAGTCTCCGTTCTTCCCCCTCTTCCAGAATGCTCGACACCGCTACACTCCTCATTCACTGCCCGGACCGCCCAGGGCTGGTCCACGACGTCACGGGTTTCATTTCCTCTCACAAAGGGAACATCATCGACCTCCAGCAGCACATTGATCCAGATCAAGACGCCTTCTTCATGCGCCTGGAGTGGGACTTGGAGAACTTCACGCTGGAGAAGTCAGAGATCTCTGACCGTCTCCAGCCCATGGCCCGTCGGCATGAAATGCAGATGCGGCTGCACTTCGCCAGCCAGCGGAAGCGTATCGCCCTCTTTGTCACCAAAGAGAACCACTGTCTCTATGACCTCCTCGCCCGTCATGAGGCTGGTGACCTGCCGGTGGACATTCCGCTCATCGTGGCCAACCACGAAACGCTGCGTCCCGCCGCTGAGCGTTTCGGTATTCCGTTTCATCACTTCCCGATCACGAAGGATAACAAACTTGGGCAAGAAGCTGCGCAGATTGAACTGCTGAAACAGGAGCGCATCGACACGGTCGTTCTCGCCCGCTACATGCAGATCATCAGCCCCGCCATGATCGCTGCGTTCCCCAATCAGATCCTGAATATCCACCACAGTTTCCTGCCTGCCTTTGTCGGTGCGAAACCTTATCATCAAGCGCATGCGCGTGGTGTGAAGATCATCGGGGCCACCAGTCATTACGTCACCGCTGATCTCGATGAGGGCCCGATCATTCACCAGGATGTCATGCGCGTCAGTCACGAAGACAGCGTGCAGGATCTCGTCCGACTCGGCCGTGATTTGGAGAAGAGCGTCCTCGCCAAAGCCCTCTGGTGGCACGCGCGGGACCAAGTGCTGGTCTTCAAAAACAAGACTGTGGTTTTTGAGTGAACTCCAACCGCCAGACTACTTGTTCAGCAGCACACGAAGCGCTCCTTCATGCACCTCGAACTGCTGGATGCCGGCAAGGAAGCGTTGCAGACCTGGATCTGTCTCGATGTTCTTGGCGATCAGGTCCACACCTTTCAGATCAGCGAGCCAGGCATTGGGCAGTGAGATGCCGCCGAGGCTCACGTCATTGAGGATGAGGGACAGCTTCTGACCTGGATTCATGCTGGTGCCAAAGGTCAGTCTCATGCGAATCTTTTGACCGGCGACAAACGGGAAGTCTTCTGGAGCCGTGAGAATGATGACAGATGAGACGGCGCCTTCCTCGAAGTTCACCTGCACGCTCTCGCCCAGGTTTTGCTTGCCAGATAAGCATTCACTTCACGCTCAGTGATCACTAGCGTACGCTTGGCTACATCAGGATCTACAGGCATTGAAGCAGGTGCAGGCGTCGTGATCAGATGCAGCTTGTCATCAAGCACCGCCTGCTCCTAAGCCGTCAGAGTGACGGGCTGTATGGGGGGGCGGGATACAGCGTGTGCTTCACCCACCAAGCCGTCGTGGCCGCAGCGATGCCACTTGTAACGAGGATGACACCGAGAATGATGAAAATGACCTTCTTGGTCAAAAGGCCCGACCAGTTTACCGGGGCGTTAGAGGATGGAGTTTCCATGGCGGTCGTTTTGAGCGCGGAGAGCTGGAGCCTATTCAGTAAAAGATGACCGCTAACATTATTTTTCCGCGCGCAGATCGTAACAGATCACTCGCGTGCCACTCTTCCGATCTAAACTCGCTGCCTGTTGGTGCACATACAATAGGCCGTGACTGAGAGCGGGGAGGCTCCAAGTATTCAGGGCGTAGAAGAGCTGAGTGCGGATGATTTCTTCGCAGCCTTGCGGCGTGAGCTTGAGCCAGTGCAGGCTGCCAATTTCACCGAGACAGAGGACGGCTCCGTCGGCTTGCAGCATGCTGGCTCGCAGGATGCTGAGACGCACGGGTTTGCTGCGACCTTGAGATGTGGCAAAGGCGGCGTCTTCCCAATCGAGATTTTTCGTCCACACTTCCGCGCCAGTGTCGGCATTCACGCAGACCAGGCGTGAGTTGTTCTCGCGCTCGCCGTCGATGGCGTAGAGATGGCCGTCTTGATAAAGCGGTGTCATCCAGTGACAGGCGATCTTGGTGCTGTGCCAGACTTCCTTCGCTTTGAAGCTCGCGTCATACTCGACCATGACACCGCCATGCGGGCGGTTCTTCGGATAGACGGTGCTGATGAAAGCGCGGTTCTTCTCGGGAATGACGACGGGACTGCTGCCTGTGGACTGAATGTATTCTTCATCGCGCCAAGCAAAGCGATCATGCACGGAACCAGTCGCTGGATCGATGCATAGAAGACCACCGATGGCGGGATCACTCTCACCGCCAGCATAGATGAGCACTTTCGTCTGACCATGCAGCTTTGAAGGGACGGGTGAGGCGTAGCTGGCACCCCATTCGTCTTCCACCTTCCACTTCATCGCACCAGTTTTTAGATCAAAGGCAGCCACGCTGGTGCCTTTCGTGGCGAGCTTGCGCGCACGTTCATTGCGGTCTTCGAAGCCATCAAAGGACTTCGCTTTGCCGCCGACATTGACGATGACCCTGCCATCAAGGATGAGCGGAGACGAACCCGCGCCGAAGAAGTCCTGCGGCACATTGTATTCCTTCCTCAAATCGTGTTTCCACAGCTCGGCACCGGTCTTCAAATCGAAAGCATGAAGCATCGAAGTCACGCCAAGTGTCACGACGACATCTCCCGCAATCACCGGACTGCCACGCGGCCCGCCACCGAAGCCGTATCGGTCCTGATACTCGATTGGGTAGTCCTTGATCCAGAAGCGGCGGCCCGTCTCGCGGTGCAGGCACTCCACGGTTTCCTTCTTCTCCAGCTGATGGAAGATGACGCAGAAGTCGCTGCTGATCACAGGAGAGGTGTAGCCCTCGCCCATCACCACTTCCCACACAGGTTTCGGGCCGGACTCAGGCCAAGCTTTGAGAAGCGGCGACTCGCTGGTGGAACAGTTGTCTTGGGGGCCGAGTATGCGCGGCCAGTCGCTGGTTTTAGCGCTCGCCGAGAGCGGCTTAGGTGCGGCATGAAAAGTCAGTCGATCAAAGGTCTGTGGCTCTTGGGCTGAGAGCAACGTTCCAACGAAAGCGGCGGTCAAAAATAAATAGCGCATGTCTCAGCATGGACCGTCTCCATCTGCGCTGCCAGTGCCGTCTTTTCACAAAAGCGGAATCGCCTAAACCTCACCCGCGCGATGATTTTTGATGACCTTGGCAGACGTTCAGAGTGTCTCATCTCATGATCCGCCTGCTTTCACTTTTTCTCTTCGTCACTTTTGCGCTCGCTGATGATCGCGTTTTGATCGATCACGGCATGAGTGACTACGAGGTTGTGTGCACGGCTGACGCTAATCCCGCCACCACTCTGGCTGCCCGTGAGCTACTCACTTGGATCAAACAATCGACCGGCTTGGATCTACCCACGGCGACCGCACCCTCAGCAGGGAAGAAACATATCTTCATCGGTCCGAGTCAAAGCTCGATCTCTACGGATGGGCTGAAGCCTGAAGGTTATCGCCTGAAAACCGTTGGAGCTGACGTCCACATTGTCGGCATGGACGTGCAGCGCGGCTCATTGCAGCCTAAGCGTGTCAGTGCCACACAGACAGGCACACTAAGTGGTGTGTGCGACTTTTTGGAGCGATGCCTGGGCATTCAGTTTCTATGGCATGACAAGTTCGGAACCATCGTGCCAAAGAATGAGCGAGTGATCGTGCCGGACCTCGATATCAACACCGCACCAGCGTGGTCGTATCGCCGTCTTGCCTACTCGCCAGAGGGCATGTGTGCGGATGACATGTTCGCTCGACGTTTGCGGCTGGGGCATAGTCACACGGTATCGCACAGCCACTCTTGGCATCAGATCATGCCGGTGGATAAGTATGGAAAAGAACACCAGGACTGGTTCGCGGAGATCGATGGCAAGCGCAGGACGGAGCACTACATGGAGCATCACGGCGGTCAGGTTTGCACGACGAACGCGCAGGTGATCGAGGTCTTCGCCAAAACGGCCATCGACTTCTTCAATGCACAGCCGGGACGCGACATGTTCTCGCTCTCACCGAATGACGGCAGCGGCTTCTGCACTTGCGTGAAGTGCAAGGCGCTGGATCACGGCACGAGCCTTACGGATCGGCTTATCACCTTTTACAATGCCATCGCCGAGCGTGTGGTGAAGGCGCATCCGACGAAGCTGCTGGGTGCTTATGTTTACAGCTTCTACCGCGAGCCACCGGTGAAGGTGAAGCCCCATCCGAATCTCTATCTCGTGCATGCGACGAACACAGCCTTTCATCAAGGCATCGGCTGGAAGGAAGAACACGCGATGGAGCAGCAGTGGCGCGCAGTGGCGAAGCATCTCGCGAAGTATGACATCTACTATTCGCCGGACTCAGCGCTCAATCTCATCGCGCCGATGACAAAGCATCTCGTCGAGCGAATTCGTGCCGAATCAAAGATTGGCCTCGAAGGCGGCTACCTCTACATGGGCCAAAGCTACGAGCAGCTCGGCGCCGGCCACTGGCTCATGGCGCGGCTTATGTGGGATGCGGATGCGAAGGTGGATGCCGCAGACTACTACCGCGCGCTCTACGGCAAGGCGGCGTCGCATGTGCAGTCCTATTACGATCTGCTGGAGTCATGCTTGATCAATGCAAGGCACGCACCTCTGGACACGAGTATCTCCGCCGTTCGCGTTGCTCTGAGAAAGCATCCTGGACTCGGTTCACCGGCCTACATTTTATCCGCGTATGAACCCGTTCTCGATGAAGCAACGAAACTCATCAATGCAGCAGCGGTCAGCGAACTCAGTGCCGATGAGCATGCACGTTTGCAGCGCCTCGCCGACCAACACGAACTCCTCACCACCACCGTGCGCGGCATGTTTGTCGCAGCGCGATTAGAGTCCGATGCTGCAAGCAGCGTCGAGGATGCAAAAGCACTGCTAGCTCTGATCGAGGAACGCCAAGACGTGCGCGAGCGACTGAAAAGCCATGCGCCCAGCCTTTGTGCCAATCTCGATCTTGGCGATGCCGCCGAGACGCAAGCCATCTCCCCAAACGGGCCGCTTGCGAATCTCGCGCGCAGTTTGCTCACCGGTAAATCGGTGGTGCGAAGTTTCGGCAAAGAGCGCTGGACCGCGACAGGCAGCGCTACCCGTGAGGTCAAGGATGGTGAGCAGCGCATCCAGGTGCCAGAGGGCAGCACGGGATCACTCAGCTACTCCATCGACGTCAAGCCTAGCACCAGTTATCGCATCACTCTCGCGCACCGGAATGATCCTGTGCCGATCAAGCTCACCCTCACGGACGATGCCGATGCTGCCACACGCGGCGAGCCACCCATCACTCCGCGCACGCGAGTCATTTTCCGCGGTGCGAAAGGCAAGGCTGTCATGCGCAATCACTGGAGCGGCGTCGGCGTGCATGAGCATGTCAAAGAGTGGCACACCTTCCCGCATTTCATCCTTACGCCTGCTGAAACGAAGAGCCTCAGTTTCACGATTTTTCTCCAACATCCTGGCACCTATTTGATCAAAGATGTGAATATCCAGGAACTCGGCCACGTGAAATAGCTTCTCATGAAGTCCTTAAATTTCCCCTCAACTTGCCACGCTGAATCCAACTGGCCGCAGTTTCGTGGTGCAGGCGTTTGAGAATCCACAGCCGCAAATTGCCGGTGAAGTTTAGAACCGAATTCCACCGGTATTCTGGAGCTCATTCGCGGCGCGGATTTTCGCCGATGTATGCAGCAAGTGCCCGTCCTAAACCCGCGCCGACCTTTCCGTAACCCGCCACAGACATCAACGAGCTGTTCCAGCCGGTTTCGAGCGTCACAGAGATCGTGGAGTCGCCTGTATTCGCACGCACCCAGCCACTGCTCATTCGTCCGCGCTCTTCCTCGCTCGTCACATAGGTGGCGAAGCGATACTTCGGCTGCACGGGTATGGGCTCGGTAATGCTAGCAGTGGCGAGTTCTATCCAGCGCTGGTAGTTCCGCTGTTGGATGCCGGTCATGCGCTCAAAGGCAAAGGGACCGAAGAAAAAGATCGGGTCGTCAGCACCCGGATTGTGCAGGTCGATGAAGACATCCAGCTCATGCTTCGCGTGAATTTCGCGGATCATCTTCTGTGCTGCCGGCACCTCGGGATAGACCGGCTTGCTGGCCCAGTCGCGGTTGTGATCGCGCGGGATCGCTTCCTTGCCGCCCGCGCCGATGGTGGTGTTATCCACGTCCATGATCGGTATGTAATGCAGGCAGGTCTTCGCGCGCAATTCCTTCGCTTCATCGCTGGCAAGCCAAGTGATGAACCCTCGCCCGACCTGACTGCCGCCAGCTTCCCACGCGTGCTGCCGCGAGCCAATCCACACCTGATGCGGCGCGTTTTCATCGCCAATACGGATGCCATTCACCGGGCGGCCACCGCGCGTTTTTGCCAGCTCAAAACGCTTCGACTGCGGCAGCTTCGCCGCTATGTCAGTGAGTAATTTCTCGGCATCGGCTGGGACAAACGGCGGTCCCCAGGCAAACGACATCGTCGCAGCCTCCGCCTTGATCGTGTAACTCATCACCTTGTCCGCACTGAGCGTGCCTTTTGCCGATGGCTTCCATCTCGTGCCATCGACACTGATCCACGCCTGCTTCGGCTGGCACCACGCGGCGGCGAGAACCGTCTTCTCACGAAAAGGCTTTGTCTGTGCCTGCACTTCGAGCGTGAACTCCTCACCCACGGCGAGCCCTTCCAGCTCGAAAAACCACCAGCACGGCCAGCCGCGTCCTTCGTGCAGTTCCGGCATGATGCGCAGGGTTCGTGTCTCTTGGTCGAGCTTAACGACCTCGGCATTGCCGCCATCGAAGTCGGTCAGCACACGCCATTCAGCGTGGGCGTGCAAAGTCATGACGAGAAGAAGAGGAAGCAGCCGTTGAATCATCTGCACTCAACGTCATGTTCTGGCTTCAAGAAGCATCTGAGCCTCGTTTTTTTCGTTTTCACCTCCACTTACGTCGTCTGGCAAGTGAACAAACGCCTGCCGTATGTCTCCTTGCTCATCGTGGTGAACGGTCGTGTCTTAACGATGAAGAGTGGCGGCCTCGCCAGTGGCTACGATGTCAAATGCGGCAGCCCCATCTACCAAGCCGAGCGCGTCGATGCTTCAGGCGACTACTACGCCTCCGCCGTTAGCGCTGATGGCCGCAACTATATATCCTCTCAGCGCGGCGCTGTCGTCGTGCTTGATGCCACGAGCGACAAGCTCAACGTGCACGCGCGCAATGAACTCAAATTCTCCGTATTCGCCTCGTCCGCCATCGTCGATGGCGTGATTTATCTGCGCACGGATAAATATCTCTAAGCCTTCGGCGAGTGATCGAAAAGGCTGCTGTTCGCTCGGATCAAGAGCCAGAAGACTGCCGCGATGATGTAAAGCGCGCCGAAGCCACCAAGCACCGCGTTCCAACCTCCGGCGTGTGCCAGTAGCCACGGCACGGCGACGGGAAAAGCGGCTGCACCGAGATTGCCGCACATGTTGGCCGTCGCGCTCACGGTGGCGACGTGCGGACCGCCGAGACTCATCACTGTCGCTCCTAAACAAGGATTTGCTGTCGCCGCGCAGAACATGCCCGCGCTGATGATGAGCACCGCCATCACCGGCTGCGCGACGAACCACGCGCTGAAGATCAAGCCCGCGCACATTAGCAACGCGATCGCGCTCAGACCCTGACGCGCGAGACGTTGATTACTCGTCCAGCGCAGCACCGCATCTGAAAGCACACCGCCAAACATGCAGCCCGTCACATCCGCCAGCAGCGGCAGCGTCGTGAGCCAGCCGGAGCCGAGGATCGTCACGCCGCGTGCTTCTTGCAGATACGTGGCAAACCAGCTCGCAAAGAAGATGTAGCCCGCCGCCCGACAAAACTGCTGCGCGCATAGACACCACATCGCCGGACTCGTGATGAGTAACCGCCACGGCACCGCTCCAGGCTCATGCGTCCCATTCCTCTCATCCTGTCCGATCACCTCACGCTCCGCTTCATTCACCGCCGGATGTTCTGCTGGCCGGTTCCGATACCAAACAGAGAACCACACCGCCCACAGCACCCCTGGCACCGCATACCACACAAACATCCAGCGCCAGCCGATGCTCACGACAAGCCAGGCCGTCAACGGAGCCGCGACAATGCTACCCACTGACATAAATCCGCTGAACGCCCCCGAGGCTGAGGCCTGCGCCGTTTTTGGAAACCAGCGCGACATCACCGTCGTGCCCACCGGGACCAGCCCCGCCTGCGTAACACCCATGAAGGCTCGCGATCCGATCATCACCGCCAGATTCCCCAGCGCCAGTCCCGCTGTCGCCAACGACCATAGCACGCCATACAACGACAACGCCCATCGCGATCCCATACGCTGCGCCAGCATCGCCGCCGGGATCTGACACAGCGCATATGGCCAAAAAAATGAACTCATGAGCATCCCCGACTGCTCTTTGGAAATGCCAAGCTCAGCGCGAATCGTGCTCTCCGCCGGCCCCACGCCATTACGAACAAAATACGCCAAAGCTGCACCCGCACAGATGCCAGCGAGGACGATGAAGCGTGTGTTGCTAGCTTTCATGAATGGAAGATCACCAATCCGTCACCGCGCCATCTGGGCTGAACTCACGCAGCACGATCTCCTGCTGGAAAGGATGCTTCTTCACCTCGGCCTCGTTGATGGTGATGCCGAGACCGGGCTTGGTGTTCGGGCGGACGATGCGGCCTTTGGTTTCGATGGTGAAGCCTTCCTCGACCACGTCCTGACGCCACGGCACGTCGTTATGCACGGTTTCGCAGATGATGTAGCTCGGCTGGCTGAAGCCGAATTCGAGTGACGCGGCGGTGCTAACGGGCCCTTGCGGATTGTGCGGGGCAAGAGCGATGCGGTGCGCCTCCGCAAGCGCGGCGATGCGTTTGGCGGCACTGAGGCCGCCGCAGTGGGTGATGTCGAGCTGGCAGATTTCGACGGCGCGTTTCTCGAACATGTCTTTGAAGGCTTCCAGGTTCGTTACGCGTTCGCCGCTGGCCACGGGCGTGGTCAGCGCGGCATTGATGCGGGCCAGTCCATCGACGCATTCCGGCCAGCACGGCTCCTCGAAGAAGTAGAGGCCGAAATCATCGAGCGCTTTGCCAAACTTCAGCCCCATGGCCGGTGAGGGCCGCGCATGGCAATCGACCATGATGTCGATGTCCGGCCCCACGGCTTCGCGCATGGCTGCGACAGCGGCTGCGGCAGCGCGCACGGGTTTCATACCTTCGATGGGCATCGTGCTCGGCACCGCCATGCTCTTGAAAGCCGTGTAACCATCCGCCACGGCCTGCTGTGCCAGTTCGGCGAAGCGTTTCGCGTTGTCGGCGGGTGTCTGATAAAAATCCTCCATCTTCCCGCCTCCGAGGTGGCAATAGGTGCGCACATAATCACGCACCGGCCCGCCGAAGATCTTCGAGAGCGGCATGTTTGCCACCTTGCCGACAATGTCCCATAGCGCGAGGTCGATGCCCGCGATGGCCGTGGCCCGCACGATGCCGTGCCCATGCCAGAAGTGCTGCCGATACATCATCTGCCACAGATACTCCACCCGCGTCGGGTCCTCGCCGATGAGCAGATGTGACATGTCTTCGATGGCTCCCACGATGCTCCGTGTATGCCACTCCAGCGTCGCCTCTCCCCAGCCGATGAGGCCGGGCTGATCGGTGACGACTTTGACAAAGATCCAGTTTCGCATCCGGGCGTGGCAGACAAGGGTTTCGATGGCGGTGATTTTCATGGCTGTAGCATAGCCTTTTTAGGCTGTGTGTTGGAAGAGGTTCGTGATGTGTTGATTTGAAAAAACGGAGGCTAGAAAGCCTATGCTACTCGTGCTGCAATAGCTTCGATGAGTTGCTCCAAGCTCCCCGCAGCGACGACAGCGATGGTCTCTTGGTAGATGCCGGTGTCGTAAAGTTCGCGATGCGGCAGATAGCTGGCACCCCAGTCGGCGGCGATGGTCGAAACGACGATGATTTTCTCTGGGAAGCGGCGGCGGAGTTCGGTTTGGAGGAGGGAGTAGCTTTCGCCTTGGACGCCGAGCCAGATGGCATCGCCGAGGTGCCAGAGGACGACTTGGAGCGGGTAGGCTTCGCCGGGCGGGAGCTGGTGTTGGCGATGGAGGAAGCGGGTTTTGCGTTCGGCCATGGCGCTGCAGTCGGCGGCGCGGGTTTCATCGCCAGCGGCGCGGGCGGCGGCTTCGTCATACTTAAATTGATCGAGTTCGGCTTGGGTTTGCTCGATGGTAGGCTGGCCGGGGCGATAGGTTAGCGGCTCGTGCCAGCGTTGGAGCTTCCAGGTGTCTTTTTCGGCGATATCGATGTTTTCATGCTTCCACGAGCCGAGCGTGGCTCCGGAGACGACGGGGCCGGCATACACAAAGGTCGTCCCGGCGGCGGGAAGGGCGGTGAGGGCTGAGAGAGCGGCGTAACCGAGTTCGCGGCCATTTCGATCCGCCACAGCGGTGTCGCCGACGAAGCCTTCGCGTGGGCCGAGTTCGCCGCTGGCACCTTGGAGGAAGAGGCAGGGAGCGCCGGTGTCGCGTTCGACGAGTTCGCGCATCGCGCCGATGTAGTCAGGGCTGATGAGTGTGTTTTCCCACGCGAGCGTGGTGGGATGGCAGGCGTAGTTCACGATGCTAGCGAGCATTTTGCCATCGTCATCGGTCACGCGGGCGACGATGACGGTGTCGTCGGCTGGCACGCCGGGATTGTGACCACAGATGAACTGCTGCCCGTCCCAAAAATCACGATGCGTGGCCAGCGAGCACCTGCCGCGGCCATACACGATGCCCGCAGGCTGGAGCGAGGCGATGGCATCGCGGATCAAATCGCCCGCTTTTTCGCCGAGTGACTGCAAATACGGCGGAATCAGTTCTCCACCGGGCAACGAGGCACGATCTAGTCCCATCAAGCCTGCACCATGCGTGTGCGAGAAGACGACGAGAATCTCCTCCTTCGCCACACCACCAATCTCCGCCGCTTGAGCAACGAGGTTCGCATGCTCGGCAGCTCCCATCACGCAATGATCGAGCGTGAGCAGGATCTGTCGCTCGCTGCCTTCCATCGGCGCAAAGACGGTCACGGTGGCCCGCAGCGGACGATGCACGCCAGTGGCACGCTCATGCTTCGCTGCGCCCCACATGCGATGATAAATGTCCGTCGGCGGCGTGATGTCGCACCACGCAAGCGCAAAACGGCAGCGGCTTTGTGGCGTGGGGTCTTCGGTGCGGGAAGGTTTCATCACAGCGGTAGAACGATGAGGGGTAAAATGATGGGAGAACAAGAATCCTTCAGAACATCTTCATACCCGCCATTATTTTACCATCTGGATGCGTAGGTCTGCGCATGAAACTGCTCTTCATCGCTCTTCTGTCTTTTTCCTCCCTTTCTGCGGATACTATAAATATTGGCTCGCGCCGCGAATTGTTCGTGGACGACTTACTCATCGAAAAGCTCAGCGGCAAGGCCGAGCAGCGCCTGCATCATCCGCAGCCGCAGGAGATCGCTATCACGCATGACATGCCATGGGAAGGCAGCGGAAGCGGCTACCACAGCATCTTCAAGGACGGCGACAAATATCGCATGTACTACAAGAGCTGGCAGCTCACCGTCACCGCGCCCGGCAAGGTGAACACGGGCGAGCATCCGCTTTTCACCTGCTACGCCGAAAGCGACGACGGCATTCATTGGCGCAAGCCGGAGCTGGGCTTGCATGAGTTCAAAGGCTCGAAGGCAAATAACATCGTCATCCCGCATGGCAAGATGGGGAAGGTGGACCCGGACGGTGGTCATCCCGCTGTCTTCAAAGATGAAAATCCCTCCGCACCTGCGGATGCGAAGTTTAAGGCCATCGTGCGCTCGAATTCACCGAAGGGACTGCTCGCGCTGAAATCTTCCGATGGCTTGCGGTGGTCGCCGATGGCGGATGCGCCTGTCATTACGGACGGCGCGTTTGATTCGCAGAACCTCGCGTTTTGGGACGCGCACAGCGGCCAATACCGTGCCTACTGGCGCTACTTCACCGGTGGCACGACCGATGAGAAGAACTGGAAGCCCTCCGGTGATCGCGCCATCCGCACCGCCACGTCGAAGGATTTTATTCACTGGGAGAATCAGCATGACCTGAGCTACGTCGACTCGCCGAGCGAGCAGCTTTACACGAATCAAGTGAAGCCCTACCACCGTGCGCCGCATCTGCTGATCGGTTTTCCCACGCGCTACATCGAGCGTGGATGGTCCGAAAGCATGCGTGCGCTGCCCGAGCGCGAGCACCGCGAGTGGCGCTCCAAGGCCAGCAACCGCTACGGCATGGTCGTCACCGAAGGTCTCTTCATGGCCAGCCGCGATGGCGTGACCTTTAAACGCTGGAACGAGGCCTTCCTCCCGCCCGGCATCGAGCGTCCCGGCACCTGGAACTACGGCCATCAATACATCGCGTGGCATGCCGTGGAGACCAAGTCTGCGCTCGAAGGTGCGCCGAACGAACTATCCTTTTACGCCACGGAAAGTTACTGGACTGGCAAGAGTAGCGAACTACGCCGCTACACACTGCGCTTGGATGGTTTTGTTTCCATCAACGCATCGATGAGAGGTGGCGAGCTGATCACCAAACCTCTCACCTTCATTGGCAAGAAGCTCACGATGAATTTCGCCACCTCCGCCGCCGGTGGCGTGAAGGTCGAAATCCAGGACGCGAATGGCAAAGCGATGCCCGGCTTCGCTTTGAGTGACTGTGAAGAGCATTTCGGCGATGCGCTCGAACGCACCGTCGTGTGGAAAAGCGGCACCGATGTCAGCTCACTCGCCGGGAAGGCCGTGCGGCTGCGCTTTGCGTTGAAGGACGCCGATCTTTACTCGATCAAGTTCGAGTAAGCCCCAGCAGCGTCAGCGAGTCGCGGTGAATCATCGCTTCGATCTGCGCCGCATCCAGCCGTGGCAGCTTGGTGCCTTCCAGCATGTCGTTGAGTTTGCGGATGCCGTCGATGCTTGCATTCACGGTGGTGAAGGGAAAGTCGGTGCCAAAGAGCAGCTTGTGCCACACGCCGTATTCCTGCGCAAGCATCAGCGAGTTGTAGAGCTGCCACGGGCGGTAGTGCAGCGCGCTGACATCGGTAAAGACGTTCTCGTGCTTGCGAATCGTCGCCAGGCACTCGCCTTCATACGGATGGCCGAGATGCGCGAGGATGATCTTCACGCCGGGATGCTTCAGGGCGACGGGTTCGATCAAACGCGGCAGTGTGAAGGCCAGCGGTGCCTGTGCGATGAAGGTTGTACCCATGTGCAGCAGCACGGGCAATGAGTTCAGCTCGGCGTATTGCCACAGTGGCTTCAGCTTTGGATCATCGGGGCTGAATCCGGCATACATCGGCAACAGCTTAATGCCGCGGAGGCCGAGTTCTTCGTTCCCGACACGCATCTCACGTTCCCAGCCATCTTGTGTCGGATCGACGGATAAAAAGCCGATCAACCGCTGCGAATCGCGCGCTACATAATCCGCTACGGTTTTGTCATCGACCCACAGACCGCTGAGTTTGGCTTTGCCGCCGAAAACTACGGTGCATGTGTCCTCGGGCGCCGAGGCGCGGTAGGCTTCATACGTCGCGCTCATGTCCACCTTTACTCCAGGTCGCGCACGAGTTGCTTGATGAATGAAGTCGTCAGAGAAATCGGCAGGGAAGTTCCAGGCGTGGGAATGGATGTCGATGATCATATGGGTGTAATATTACTTGGAATCGAAAATCTGCCATCATGGTTGGTGGACAGTTTCGGCGAAATGCGCACGTTCATGTTTACTATGAAATGCGCTCTCTTTTTTCTCACTGTCTTGGCTTTGCTTCAGATGACTCAGGCTCAGGTTTCGGCTCCGTCGGCTGTGCCACAGGAGTTGATGCAGAAGTTGTTCAATCCGAGTGCCACGGCTGAAGAGCTACTCGCAGCAACGAAGGAGGCAGGAAAGGCGGGTGTGCCGCGACAGCAATTGATTGAGGCGAAACTGATCTGGGGGCTGCGCAAGCAAGATGCGGCGTGGCTGGTGAAGATGCTGCCGGAGATGGAAGTGCTGGCCGCGAACTTTGATTCGGCGCAATCAGCAGGCATCAAGTCGGCGGATGATATTCGTGCTTTCATTGAGTTCACAAAGGCTCTGGATGCGCAGAGCAAGAAGGATGAGGTAGGGTTCAAAAAGCATGTGCTGGAGGCGATGTGGCTTAGCCCAGGCCAATCGCCACTGTTTGTCCAAACCATCGAGAAAGGTCGCCGTGAAGCGAAGATGGAGACGATGAAGATTGATCTGCAATTGGCCTTGGTCACCTCAAAGGGCGAGGCCACGACGCTGGCGGATCAGATGGCGGGAAAGAAAGCGGTGCTGTTGGACTTTTGGGCCTCTTGGTGCGGACCGTGCATGCAACTGATGCCTGAGCTGAAGAAAAAGGCTGAGCTTCTGTCAAAGCAAGGGATCGTGGTGGCCGGAATGAACAAGGATGATGAGAATGCGGAGGCGGTGGCAGAGAAAGTGCGCGGCGAGCAGGACATCGAGTTCCCATGGCTGATCGAACCAGTCGAGCGCCCTTTCACCAAGATGCTGGAGATCGAAAGCATCCCGCGAATGATCCTGATCGGGCCAGACGGCAAGGTGCTCTTTAATGGTCACCCACAAGATCCGGGACTGTGGAGCGCGCTGCAAAAGATCGACCCTGAGATCAAGGCTCCGGGGGCCTGATACAGCGGACTTTAACAGGTGGGCTTGAGCTGGTTCTGCACATGCTTCAGTAGGCCAGAGCAGCCGTCTTCAAGAAGATCGAGCACGTTTTCAAAGCCCTGCTGACCCCCATAATAGGGATCAGGAACTTCTTTCTCGGTGCGCTGGGTGCAGAATTCACAAAGGAAGCGGACTTTGGCATCATGCTGGCGCTCGCGATCAAAGGCACGCAGGTCGCGGCGGTTCTGATCGTCCATAATGACCACGAGATCGAACTCCTCCAAATCGGTGTCTTTGACCTGACGAGCCATGCTGGTGAGATCGTAACCACGCGCCGTGGCTGCGGCACGCATTCGGTGATCGGCACGCGCTCCGCTGTGCCAGCCGCCAGTGCCCGCCGAGTCGATCTGGATTTGTGAGTCGAGGCTGGCCTGAGTCACGAGGTGACGCATCACGCCTTCAGCGGCTGGAGAACGACAGATATTACCCATGCAGACGAAGAGGAGTTTGAATGAGTCGGTCATGGGAGATTTAGCTAAACAGCATCTGTGCCACTTTGATCAGTGGGCTACAGAGGGACCTGCACTAGCCTCGCACAGTCAGACGCGCAAATTTTCCTGTGTGACAGGCCGTGAAGATGCTTCATGTCGTGGGTGAAAAGTAGAGCGAGCTATTGTCTCAGTCGAACTTTTCAGCTATCAAGCCACCTCCAATGACTCAAAGCTCCCTCATGTCCCGCCTCGGCTTATCTTTGATCTGTCTGCTCACGGCCACCAGCTGTTCAGTGACTCGAGTCACTCGCTACTACAGTGGAGTCGCGCCGGGTGGTGGCTACTACATTACGGCGGTGCCGCGTACCGTTCAAATCACGCCATTTGGGCTGGTTAAAATGCCGAAGCCTAGATTACCTAAATTCAACATTCCCAATTTTGGGCTTCATGGTTTCGGTCGTCCCACTCAGAAAGTTTCAGCGGCAATCGATAAGTCCTTCTGGAAAGGTGATGGGGTCAGCGGTAGCCCTCGCATGCACATCGATATCAGTGACCAGATGGCATACTATTACAGGGGTGACAGCCTGGTCGGCGCCTCTCCAGTCTGCACTGGCAGTCCTGCCTTCCCGACACCTCGGGGCAGCTTTTCTGTGATGGAAAAGGATCACGATCATCTCTCCTCCGTTTACGGTGACTACATCGACAAGGATAAAAACATACTGAAGACGCAGATCGATAATCGAAAAGACCCACGTCCGCGCGGCGCAATTTTTGATGGTGCTAAGATGCACTGGTTCATGCGCGTCACGGGTGCTGTGGGGATGCATGAGGGTTACTTGCCTGGCTATGCTGACTCACACGGTTGCATCCGCCTGCCGACACACATGGCGATGAAGTTCTTTGAAGTGAGTCCGGTAGGCACACCGATCAAGATCACTGAGTGATCGGCTTTGTCTGCGTGGTTTGATCCACGATCGGATTCGTCTCACTCATCCACAGGATGGCGGTTGTTCTTGAGCCGATAGCTCCTTGAGTCACGGCAGAAAGTTCGCGCTCAAGATCACCAACTCGCACGCGGATGACAATGCGTTGAGTGGTGCTTTGAACAGAGACAAAGCTGCTTTGCGGCGAGCCAGCAGGAATGCCGAGCAATCCTAGAACGCTCGGGTCACGAGGCAGATCGTCTGGCGTGTTCATGATACCGTCACGCCCTAGCCGCTGGCTGCGGAAACTTTGCGCTCTGCGTAAGTCTACGCCGAGAACGGCGGAGATGACTTCTGGTCGCGCATCAAACACATCCAACATACCACTGGCATAGACACTGAACCAAGTGCGCCACTCTGGGTAGGCTTGCTCCACCTCCTGCATTCCACGCACCATGGACATCTCTTCGATGTTACGAAACGGGCGGTTAAAAGGCATGCCATTGAAGCCGTATTCTTTTTTCTCTGCTCCGTTGATGTGTTTAAAATCATCGGCATCCACCCAATCCAGCATGGCGTCGATCAGTTTATCTGCTTGTTGCAAGTTCATTCCCCATGAGTGGAAGATGCGGCGGAAGGTCTCACGATCTACCTTTTGAAGAAGCACGTTGGGATTGATTAAGCCATCCTCACCCGTCATCTGCACTTCATACTGTTCATCGTCCAATAACTGCCGGCGCAGTAGGGGATCATCAGGCTTTACATCTGGGTTCATGGCGATAGCCAGCGCGCCTTCAGCCAGCGTGCGCGCACGGAATATTTGCCGCTTCGCTGATGCCGAATCGAGATCCTGGGTGAGTAGCAGAGAGGCTCCCGCCACTAGCCCAATCAGCAGCGCGATGACCCACAGCACCGCGAGTAAAGCGGCACCGGAATGCCTGCGATAACTAGATGGAGTGAGAAGGATCATTTGGGATGCGAAATCAAGATTTCAGTTCGGGTTCTCTGTCTTTGGCGTGTCAATGACACCACCACCGCCACCAACACCACCACCACCAACACCATTCGGGTTTGGCATGATAGGAGGAATCCAGAAGACGGCGCGGGTTTCAAAGCCGTCGTCCAGGCGCAGATTCATTTCAGCCATGAGTGGTCGGCGACCCTGCTTCCAGTTATTCTCCCAGCGATTCGTGGTGGGATCGTAGAACTTCCATTCAAAGCGGCTCACGTTGTCCAGCAGTGGCAGCGTGATCTGATCACGACTGTAGCGCACCGTTTGGTTTGAGCGTAGAGCCTGAGTTTGTTTTTGATCCAGCACGCGCAGCATGACGCGGAGATAGCCGCCGGGCCGCTCTTCAGCATAGACATCCATACTGGTATCAGGTGCCAGGGAAAGGCCGGGTGTGAAGGAACTACCGCCATTCACGAAGTTCATCGTTGGCACATAAGTGCCGCCGCTCTGTTTCACACTCAGCCGCACTTCAGCCTCCCCCGGCAGACTGCGGAAAGAGCGGCGCAGAAATTCGATGAAATTCAGCCGGATCTGCGATCTCTCCTGAGATGCCACCACGTCATTCCCCAGCTCCATTGTGCCCTGGGCGATGGCAAAAATACCACCCATGAGCATCACAAAAGCAGACAGTGAAACCAGCATCTCAAGCAGAGTGAAAGCGAAGGATGGAATGCCCCATTCTGCACGAGGGTGCAGAAACGCTTTGTGTGTCATGGGGTTTAAATTCTTCATCCTTCAGCCTTTCGCCTGCATCATAGAGGTAAAAATGCTCCGGCATATCGTAGCGAGTCCGCCTTTAGCTCGATGACGCCACTGCCGTCGTTCCATCGCGCGGTGGCCTCAATTCTGAACATGTTCTGCAAGAAGAGGCCCTCCTTATTCTTGAGATCCTTCACTTGTTCCACCTTCACATGGTAGGCCACGCCGTCGGCTCTGGCCTTGATGTTTTCCTCCAAATTTTTCATCTGCGGCATCTTGCCATATTCGTCGATCAGGGACTCTAGGGATTGCTCCACTTCGAGCAGAGTCTGTGACTCGACGGCGGCTTCGGAAATTTGATTCAGCGTCCCGACGAGTGCGAGTGCGGCGATGCTGAAAACGGCCAGGGCGAGCACGACCTCAAGCAGCGTCATGCCATGACGAGTTACCTTTGAAATTTGTGATCTGGAGATTGGGATTTTCAATCCATCGTCCCTCCCGTGAGTGCGTTGTAGGTGACTTCTCGAGTGCCGCCATTCTTGATTTCAAAACGGACTTTTAGGGGTTCGCAGATGCCCTGCTCACCGAAGCGCCAGACCTGGCCTTCAGCCTTCTCCCAGCCTTTGCCCTGCCAGCGTTTGATCATGATTTGGACGTTCTTTGGCACGGTAAAGCTGCCCATACCTGTGGCTGTGGAGCCGACCACGCCAAAGCCCTCTTCACTGAAAGCGATCAACATCCCACGATGCTGAATCACCGCTGTGTTCAGGGAAAACTTGGACATTTGCGAGAGCTGCTGCACGGGCTTCTCAAAGGGGTCCTCATCTTCAAAGAAGCTGAAGCTCGCATACCCAATACCAACGATCAGCATCATGATCGACATCACGATGATGATCTCAAACAGCGTGAAGGCTGAAGTGCGGCGGCAGGGTGATAACCGTTTCATGACAGGATCACGCCACCAGGCTGTAAGCTTCAGCGACTGACGACATCATCTTCAGAGCCATCTTTCTTATCTGGACCGATGGAATAGATGTCATAGGAATCACCATTTTTACCGGGACTACGAAGCACATACTTGTTGTTCCAGGGGTCCATGATGGCTTCTTCCTTCACCAGCTTTCTCTTGACGCGAGCATTGCCAGGAGGAGTGACCAGAGCATCAAGGTTGCCAGGTAGTGTGCGATTGAGTGTTTTGTACTGACTGATGGCAGCCCTTAACGTGCTCATCTGAGCTTCTGCCGCAGTGTATTTGGCGTTCTCATCCACCTCGCCGAGCGTGACTGCACCGATGGCGATGAGCAGGGCGATGATGGCGAGCACGAGCATCATCTCCATCAGGGTGAAGGCAGCTTGGACTTGGCGGATAATGGGAAGATTGGCTTTCATAGTTGGTTCGTTGGGTCAGTGGCGTGGCTGGAAAGACGAGATATGTAATGTGTTCGGCATTCGTCGGCATGGAAGCAAGATTTCCTCAGTGGCCTCGCGTTTTCAGCGCGGAGACCGTCTGGAAGATGACGGAAATCATCATGTAAGCCATGACGCCGACGAGGGAAGCCATGACCAGAATGATCACTGGCTGAAGCAGTGCCATGACCTTTTCCAGGCTCTTGCCCAGATCTCGTCCGCAGCGGTCCGCCGTGCGGCGCAGTGTGCCGCTGAGATCACCTGTGTGCTCACCAATGCGGACCATCTCCAGCAGTCTCAGCGGAAACAGCGCCGTCTTCTCCAAGCCACGCGAAAGGGATGCCCCATCACGCACGCTGGCAATGACGTATTCGAGCTGCTTCTGGACATACTGGTTCGATGAGATGCGTGAAGCTAGTTCCAGACCTTTTAATAATGGCAAGCCGCCACTCGTGAGAGAGGCTAGGGTTTCGAGGAACTGTGTGTGAAAGTTTGCCATCAAAACACTGCCGACAAACGGCATCCGTAGTTTCGAGCGATCCCACAGCGGCCGTCCTGTCTTCGATTGACTCCAAATCCAGAACCCGAGTCCTGCCAACCCCATGCCTGCGAGTACGAGCCACCAGTAGTTTCTCAGGAAGTCAGAGAAGGCCATGACGATCTGGATGCCTTTGGGCACGCCGCCCTTCATGCGTGACATCATCACGCTGAGTCTCGGGATGAGGAAGGTGGTGAAGAGGATCGTCACACCCACTGCTGAGACGGCGAGGAAACCGGGATAGATCAGTGCCACCGCCACCTGGCTTTTCATCTCACGCACCTTGCCGAGATACTGCGATTGGCGCTTCATCGACTCAGACAATGAACCACCCGCTTCACCTGCTGCGGCCACCGCGCAAAACAATTCACCGAACGCTGGTGATGCCTGACGCAGCGCGCTGCTGAAGGGGTGACCTTCACGAATTAAATTTCCAAGACGCGCAGCGATACGGCTGTGCGAGCCACCTGTGCCTTTGCCCTCCATGAGTTTGAGCGCCTGCTCTAGCCTCATGCCCGCTTCGAGTAGCTCGGCGAGTTCTTCAGTAAATAGTTGAAGCTGCGAGCCGCTGATCTTGATGGGGCCGCTGGCATTTTCGATTTGTGCGGCTGACTTACCTTTGGTCGATACCGCTACTTTAGCTCCAGGCTTAGCTGCTGCCTTGCCTGCGCCTTCTTGTACTTTGAAAGGCTGAAGTCCGCGCCCGCCCAACTGCCTCACGGCTGAGGCGCGATCCGCCGCATCGACGGTTCCAGATACATCGCGCCCGGTGGCATCTGTGGCTTGATAGGCAAAGGTGGGCATGGCTTCAAAGTCTATTGCTCCGACTCAGCGATGGTGACGCTGATCACCTCTTCAATCGTCGTGTGTCCAGCGAGTACCTTGCGCACTCCATACTCGCGCATGGGGCGGTAGCCGTCTCGGTAAGCCTGCTTCATGAGGTCTCCAGAACTGGCCTTATGCGTGACGAGTTCACCCATCGCCGGCGTGAGCCGAACGAGTTCGTAGATGGACATACGGCCTTTATAACCGGTGAGCCGGCAGGCCTCGCAGCCGCCTTCTTTGGCGCGATACACAGGTGTGTTGATCGGGCCTTCATACTTGAGTTCTCGCAGTTTCATCTCTGCCTCAGGCTCGATCTGCTTGCAGGCATTGCACAGCAAGCGCACCAGCCGTTGAGCGATGAAGGCGCGAACAGAACTGGCGACTAGAAAGGGCTCCACGCCCATGTCCACCAGACGCATGATGCCGCCGATGGCATCGTTCGTGTGCAGCGTGCTCAGCACCAAGTGACCTGTCAAAGCAGCACGGATGGCGATCTCAGCAGTTTCAAGATCGCGCATTTCTCCGACCATAACCACGTTCGGATCACCACGCAGAATGCTGCGCAGTCCCGTAGCAAAGGTGAGTTGAATCTCAGGCCGCACGGCGATCTGCACCACGCCTGGAAGTTTGTTTTCCACTGGATCTTCAATGGTGACGATGCGGCGATGCTCCACATTAAGCTGGCTCAGGAAAGTGTAAAGTGTCGTTGATTTACCGGAACCCGTTGGGCCCGTGACCAGGATGATGCCGTTGGGCTTCTTGAGTAGCACTTCGATCTCAGCGCGCAGATCCGGCTCAATGCGCAGGAGGTCCAGATTGAACTTCTCTTGACCGAGCAATCGGAGGCTGACGCTTTCACCTTCCACAGAGGGAATAGTCGCGACACGCACGTCGATGAACTGACCGGCGATTTGCAGGCTGATACGTCCATCTTGCGGCAGTCGGCGCTCGGCGATGTCGAGCTTGGCCATCACTTTCAGACGCGCGATCACGGACTGTTGCAGCGCCTTGATGTTCTCCGGCACGGGCACCTCGCGCAGACGACCGTCGATACGGTATCTCATGCGCAGCTTGTCTTCCATCGGCTCTACGTGGATGTCCGTCGCATGCTGCTCCAAGGCTTCGCGGATAACCGTGTTCACAAACTTCACCACGGAGGCTTCTTCGTCATCATCGGCGTCGATGATGTTCGCTTCATCGCGCTGTTCGAGATCGGCGCCGTCCACATCGCGGCCCTTGAGGATCTCTTCAAACGTGTCCGCACCCACGCCGTAGAAGTCGCGCATGGCATTGAGCATGCGTTTACGCGGAGCGATTTCCCAGCGGACCGCCACATCCACCTCACGCGCTACGGCTTGGCGACCGATCAAATCAAATGGGTCGTAGCCGGCGACGATGAGTTTCTTGGTTCCGCCTTCCTGCTCTTCGATCTTCAAAGGCAACAAACGATGTTTCAGCGCCACACGCGGCGGCAGCAGGCGCTTCATCTCAGCCGCATCTGCCGAGTCGGGCAACGGCATGGACACATAGCCGAGACCGACATGCACGGCGAGATGGGAGAGGAAAGCCTCTTCATCTAAAGAGCCGAGATCGAGCAGTTGATTGATCACCGAGGAACTCGGTGTCGAGACGGGCAGGGGAATGCCCGTGCCACCCGAGGCCTCCAGACATTGCACGAGAGCTTGGCGGATGTTTTTCATCAGTCTTTGGCTGCATCTAGTGTGACCGGTGGGAAAAGGCTGGCATCAATGAGTGATGTGTCCTCCACCGTTGCTTCAGGCGGCACTGGCACTGAGCCGACATCGGGCGCGTAGCCATACTTTTCTAGAAGCTCCACGATGTAGCTCGTGGCTTCATTGAGAGTCGTGAATTGCTTCGTGGCCTGAGCCGTCAGGTCCTCACGCAGAGCACCCGTGATGAAGGCACTGCCCACCATGCCGAGCGAGCCATCTGCTGCCGGGCCCTTGTCTGATTCATCATCAGCCGCCATCAGCCTGCCATCCAGAGACTCAGCCACGCGCAGTGAGCGTGTGCCAGAAGGGCTGTCGAGAAGCAGTGAACGATTCAAAGGTCCTGCCGCTGTGTATAGCGCCTGTGAATTGCCAGAGATGGCAGCCGCTGAAAACACCGCCTTGCGATTTCTCGCATTCGCTGCCACAAAGAACTTCGCGCTGCTGTCCGCCACGGCATACACATTGCCACCATCTTCAGTCGTCAGGACTATTGTCGCCTTTCCACCTTGAGCTGGGGCGATCAAATAGGCACTCTTGTAGCAGCTAAAGTTCACCGACTCCTCTTCCGGCGTGAAGACCAATTCATAAACGAGCCATTGTGCCGGAGCGCAACCAAGCGCTCCCAGCCAGAGCAGAGCGGTCAGTAATATTGCGTGAAATCGGGCGGTCAGGAGCATGCAGGGGGGGGTGTAGCCGACACAGACCGCATTGTCGAGTGGCGCGTTGAAACGTCCTTTTCACAAGACGATCTATTTTTTTAAGTCGGCCTTTTTCGTAGCAGCAGCTTTGTCTTTTGTCTTCTTGATTTTTTTGAATTCCTCGACCCGCTTTTGTTGAGTGGCTTTGAGATCTGCTTGAAGCTTCGCTGCCTGAGCTTCGATTCCATTTGGGTTCGCTGGGTCCGTGATCATGAGGAAGGCATCGGTTCGAAAAGGGGTCATGGGCAGGCCTTCGACGGAATAAACATTGCAGACGGGATTGTCACTCCAGGCATAGCGCACGGCCACGGGCTGCGCGACCTGCGGGCTGCTGACTTCGATCTGGTTCGTGCCCTGCTTTGAGCCGCCGATGATGCGGGCCTTGGCCCACACCCATTTCTTGTCGGCACCGCAGATGGCGAAACCTTTCGCTTCATCCACATCGACGGTGCGCAGGCCTTTCGGGGCGTGGTCAAAGGTGAGCAGGGCTTTGCCATCAGTGATCTTGATCTCTTTGAACTCGGGGCTGCGGCAGGGGAGCTTCAATCCGTAGTCCTTCACCAATGCCCAGCGGGCCAGTCGCTCGGCAACGTCGCGCTTGTTCTTCGGATGGATGTCGTTGGCCTCGCCGAGATCGGTGATTACGCACTGGCCGGCATTGGGGATCATGCCGACGGTCTTCGTCTGGCTATCACGCAACTCGGCCCATTCACTGTCTCCAGGCTCTGGCAGCTCGTGTTTGAAATCAGCGAGCTGCACCCAGTAGAAAGGAAAGTCACCCTGCTTCCACTCCGTGCGCCAGTGGCTGATCATGAGCGGGAAGAGGTAGCTGTACTCAAAAGCACGGCTGGCATTGCTCTCACCCTGATACCAGATGGCTCCTTTGATGCCATAACCAATGATGGGATTCAGGCAGCCTGCATAGAGATTGCCAGGACGCGCCTGACCACGCAGCACGTTTTGTGGCGCACGTGGCGGGAGCGGCGGCACAGGCTTGCCAGCTTCCTTTCGTGCAGCCGTCCAGGCATCCACCTTGGCCTTGTGCTCAGCCATCTGCTTTTCAAAAATAGCATCTGTGTAGGTCGCCTCGGTCTGCTTCCACTTCGCGATCATGGCTTTGAACCGCGCGTCCTTTTCCAACACATCGCGGCGCACCCAGGCCTCGCAGGCGGAGCCGCCCCATGCGTTGTCGATCAGGCCCACCGGCACGCCGAGCATCTCATGCAGTACTCGGCCATAATGATAACCGACGGCGGAGAATGAACCCGCCGTCGCAGGTGAGCACTCTTCCCACTGGCCCTTGAAATCATCCTGCAACTCCTGCGTGCCGACGTTTGGCACCGAGATCAGGCGAATCTGTGGATACTTTGCCGTGGCGATATCGAGATCGGAGTCCCAGACGCTACCGAGATTAAAGCCCATGTTTGACTGGCCGGAGCAGACCCATACTTCACCGACAAGAATATTTTTCAGTTCGCGAGCTGTCGTGCCCTGAATCTTCATCGTCGCCGGTTGCGCACTGGCTGGCAGCGGATCGAGTTTGATCGTCCACTTACCCTTGTCATCTGCCTTGGCCGACTTACTTTGGCCGCCCAGCGTGACTTTGACTTCTGTGCCGGGCATGTCCCAGCCCCAGATCGGGTTGGTCTGCTTTTGCTGAAGCACCATGTTATCGCCAATGATGGCAGGCAGTCGGAGTTCCGCATGAGCACTGAGTGCTGCGGATAGAAACAGGAGGGCAATGATATGACGCATGGGTGGAAGGAAAATCTAAACGCATAAAACTAGCGCGGCATTGCATTCGAGTTAGCCATGACTCAACATCGTCATGGCATACGAATCAAAGAGTGTGTCATACTAGCGATGAACTGGGTGCGGTAGATGGGATCGAGGGCGGCGCGCTTGTAGCTTATGGAGGGATGCGTCTTGAGGGCTCGTAGCGCCATCTCGCGCAGGATGCTCAGGTTTTGCGTGGCGTTGGCATCAAGCACCTAACAGTGGTCCTCCTGGAAGGTCACGTCGAGCAGATGATGGCAACTGTTCTCCACCGACCAGTGCCCGCGAATGATATGCGCGAGGCGTGCGGCATCTGCCGGCAGGCTGCTGAGGTAGTAGTGTGTCTCTAGGGCGAGTTCGCCACTCTGTTGTCCGCCGCGATGACGCCAGCGGCAAACGCGCACGACGCTTTGCAAGCGCTCCACTTCCAGCTTTTGGCCACTTGCCCAGATCGGCGGTGGCTTGGTATTCGCGCCGCTTTAAAAAGGTGCGCAACCAGGGCACTTGGGTTTGCGCGAAGACCTCCATGTCGGTAAAGCCATCGTTGTACGATAGCATGGAGCACAGGTTGAACCTACTTCGCATGGTTCACAGCAAGCGGATGAGCGCCTCGGCGCTCATCACCACGACACCAAACATGAGATGCGTCATCACTTTGCTTGCTCCTCTCACTCTGAGCGTGCGCCCGCCGTGGTTGTCCTTGAGGTTGGAGTTCACCCGCTCGGCGCTGCTGCGTGCCTTGTATTGGCGGGCGCGGTCTGGCTCCA
>CAMAQH010000007.1 GCA_945860295.1 Prosthecobacter debontii | reverse complement strand
GGGATCATCGAGGAGGAATACCGCGTGGAATACGTGGTGGATCGCCTGCGCACGCTCGGCATGAGCACGCTCGGGCTGACGCTGGAATGCTGCCGCTGCCACGATCATAAGTTCGACCCGATCACGCAGCGCGATTACTACCAGCTCTTCGCTTTCTTCAATCAGGTGCCGGAACTCGGCGAAGACGGGCGCGTGGCCAATGCCTCACCCTTGATGGATGCGCCGACCCGGGAGCAGCAGGAGCGCTTTCGCCAGCTCGATGCCGGGACCGCGCTCAAGACGGCCACCCTCGCGAAGCTGCTCGCTGGCGACCGCGCAGAGCGCGGCGATGCCGAAGTGCTCGCGACGCTGAAGACGCACCTCGAGGAGTCCATCGCGAGTGTGCCGAAAGGTGCCAGGCTCCTGCTGGGCGCTCGTGCGACTGCGGATGGAAAAACGGAGCTGGCGAATCTCGCCGACCCAAAAGCGAAGTCGCTCGGTGCGGCGACGGTGCGGGCCTCGGATGACACGGTGCTGGGTCCGGTGCTGAGTTTCGACGGCACGGCGGGCGCGGCGTTGAGCAGGGATTTCGGGGATTTGGGAAAGGTATGGTCGCTGGCGACCTGGGTGCGCTGGTCCGGCGGGGAAGCGGTGCTGTGCTCCACGATGGAAATGCAGATGGACGCATCGGCAGGGGGCTACGGTCGAGGCATCGCGGTGCGACTCACCTCGGAAGGGCGGGTCGAAGTGCGTCTCTCCATGCGCTGGCCGGCCTACGCCGCGCAGGTCTTCACCTCGGAAACGGTGCTGCCAGGGCGCTGGCAGCACATCGCGGTGATGTGCGACGGCTCAATGAAAGCGTCCGGCATCCGCGTCTTCATCGATGGTGCGGAATGCGCGAAGGAAGTGGGGCATGACGGTTGCACCGCGGACGTCGCCCTCGGTGGCAAGCTGCGGATCGGCGAGGAGGCCGCCCCGGAGCCGCACCGCCTGCGCGGCGAACTGGCGGGCTTCCGCCTTTACCCGCGGGTGCTGGAGCCGGCCCTCCTCCGACCATGGGTGGAGACGAGCCTCGCCCGTGTGGTGACGCAAGGGGAGGGCGAAAAGGATCGCGCAGACTGGCGGCGCGAGCTGCTCCTGCGGCGCACTGCGGTGGATTATGCGCGACTGTGCGAGGAGCGCGATCTTTTGCGCGAAGAGCGCCGGCTGCTCGCCCGCGAGGTGCCGACGACGATGGTGATGCAAGAGCTGCCGACGCCGCGCACGACCCATCTGCTCAAGCGTGGAATGTATGATGCGCCCGGCGAAGTCGTGCAGCCCGGAGTGCCGGAAACGCTGCTCGGCGCGTGGCCAAAAGATGCGCCGCGCAATCGTCTCGGCCTCGCCCGCTGGCTCACGCAGCCGGAGCATCCGCTCACCGCCCGTGTCGCGGTGAACCGCTTCTGGCAGCAGCTTTTCGGCGTGGGCATCGTCAAGACGTCGGATGACTTTGGCTTCCAGGGCGAGTATCCCGTGCATCCCGAATTGCTCGATTGGCTGGCGCGGGAATTTATCGAGAGCGGCTGGGATGTGAAAGCGCTGCTGCGCACGCTTGTCCTCTCAGCGACCTATCGGCAGGACTCCACGATTTCGCCCACGCTCCACGAGCGCGACCCGGAGAATCGCCTGCTCGCTCGCGGCCCGCGCGTGCGTCTGCCGGCGGAGCAAATCCGCGATCATGCCCTGGCCGTGAGCGGCCTGCTGCGGCATCGGCTGGGCGGGCCGAGCGTCTTTCCGACCCAGCCCGCAGACCTCTACAAGGGCATCGTCGTCGCGGCGAACTACCCTGGCACCATCTGGACCGACAGCACTGGCGACGACCTCTACCGGCGCAGCCTCTACACGTTTTGGAAGCGCACCGTGCCGTATCCCGTTCTGAACGTCTTCGACGCGCCGGATCGTGAATTCTGCTCCGTCCGCCGCGCCCGCACGAACACACCGCTGCAGGCGCTGACGATGATGAACGAGCCGGCCATGGTGGAAGCGGGACGCCAGCTCGGCGCACGCATGCTGCGTGAAGGCGGCCCCGACGATGCCGCACGTCTTGCGTTCGGCTTCCGCGCCGTCACAAGCCGGCCTCCGCGCCCGGAGGAACTCACCGTGCTCCGCGAAACGCTGGAGCGCTTCCGCAAAGACTTCGCCGCCGATGGCAAAGGTGCCCGCGCTTTGCTCAAGGACACCAGCCAGGATGCCGGGCAGGCCGCCTACGCCGCGCTCGGCGGGCTGCTGCTGAATCTCGACGAAACCGTGACCAAGAACTGACCCGCCATGATGAACTGCAACCAATACTCCGGCGCGGAAAGCCGCCGCGATTTCCTCGCCAAATTCAGCTACGGCATCGGGGCCATGGCGCTTGGCGATTTGCTCAGCCCGCGAGCTGAAGCGGCCGTGCTGCCGGGCTTGCCGCACTTCGCGCCGACGGCCAAGCGCGTGATCTTTCTCTTTCAATCCGGCGGCCCATCGCACCTCGACCTGCTCGACTACAAGCCGGGCTTGAAGGAGCAGTTCGACAAGGATCTGCCGGACTCCGTGCGGCAGGGGCAGCGCATCACCGGCATGGTCTCGGGCCAGGCGCGTCTCGCGATCCAGCCGTCGCGTTACCAATTCTCGCAATGCGGCGCGAGCGGGCGATGGATGAGCGAACTGCTGCCGCACACGCAGAAAATCAGCGATGACATTTGCGTGATTCATTCGATGAACACCGAGGCGATCAATCACGATCCCGCGATCACTTTCATCCAGAGCGGCAGCCAGCTTCCCGGACGGCCGAGCATCGGTGCGTGGGTGGACTACGGCCTCGGCAGCCAGAACGAAAACCTCCCGTCCTTCGTGGTTCTGAACTCCGTGCCGAGCGCAGGCGGCGGAGACCAGGGACTGCTCGCGCGGTTGTGGGGTTCCGGCTTTCTGCCGAGCAAACACCAGGGCGTGCAACTCCGCGGCAGTGGCGATCCCGTGCTCTATCTGGCCAATCCCGATGGCATCACCCCGGAGCGCCGCCGTACGCTGCTCGACGGCTTGGGGGCATTAAACCGCCTGCAATTCGAGCAGGCCGGCGACCCCGAGATCGAGACACGCATCGCGCAATACGAGATGGCCTTTCGCATGCAGACCTCGGTGCCCGATTTGATGGATTTCAAAAGCGAGACCGACGCGACCTACGAACTCTACGGCAAGGCCGCGCGCCAGCCTGGCACCTTCGCCCGCAATTGCCTGCTCGCCCGCCGGCTCGCCGAGCGCGGCGTCCGTTTCATCCAGCTCTATCACCGCGGGTGGGATCATCACGACCGCCTGACCAAGCGCATCCCCGTCCTCGCGGGCGATATCGATCAGGCTTCCGCCGCGCTCGTCACCGATCTGAAACAACGCGGGATGCTCGACGACACGCTCGTCGTCTGGGGCGGCGAGTTTGGCCGTACCGTCTATGCGCAAGGCAGCGCGAACCACGACAACTACGGACGCGATCACCACGGCAGAGCGTTCAGCATCTGGATGGCCGGCGGCGGCATCAAAGACGGCCACACCTTCGGCACCACAGACGACTTCGGCTTCAACGTCGTCGAAAACCCCGTCAATATTCACGACCTGCAAGCGACCATCCTCCATTGCCTCGGCATCAACCACGAGAGGCTGACCTACCGCTTCCAAGGCCGCCAATTCCGCCTCACCGATGTGCATGGGCATGTGGTGAAGGGCATCCTCGCATGAAGACCCATGTCAGACTTTCAGTCACCATTCGTTTCCTCTATCCATCATGAACCGTCGCTCCTTCATCCAAAAGTCAGCCCTCGCGGGCACCGCCACCGCCTTGTCCGCCAAATCGTATGCCCAGGTCGCTGGAGCCAATGAGCGTGTCCGTATGGGCATCATCGGCTTTGGCCTCATCGGGCGCATTCACACGCGCAGCTTTCATGGATTGAAGGATCAGAGCAAGGTCGTGGCGGTGTCGGATTGCTTCAAGCCGCGCATGGATGCTTGCGTGGAGCTGGTCGGTGGTGATTGCGCGAAGATTCCTGACTTTCGCAAGATGCTAGAGCGCAAGGATGTCGATGCCGTCGTGGTGAACACCGGCGACCACTGGCACGCGCTGCAAATGATGCTGGCCTGCGATGCGGGCAAAGACGTGTATCTCGAAAAGCCGCTGCACCTTTTCGTGCGCGAGGGCGAGTGGATGCAAAAGGTCGCCGCTCGCACGAATCGCGTTGTGCAAGTCGGCACGCAGCAACGCAGCGCGGCGCATTATCACAAGGCGAAGGAACTCCTGCGCGGCGGTGCCATCGGCGACATCGTCAGCGTGCAGTGCAATTTCTTCCGCAACGTGATGCCCGGCATCGGCAACCCGCCGGATGGCGATGCGCCCGCAGACCTCGACTGGGACATGCTGCTCGGCCCCGCGCCGCAGCGCCGATACAACGCGAACCGTGCGCTCTATCACTTCCGCTGGTTCTGGGACTACAGCGGCGGCCAGATGACGAATCTCGGCCATCACTCGCTCGACATCGTGCATTGGATATTCGACATCGGTGCGCCGAAGGCCGTGAGCAGCAGTGGCGGACGCCGTTTCCTCAAGGACAACGGCGAGGTGCCCGACACGCAGGATGCCATCATCGAGTATCCGAAGTTCAACACCATCGTGCAGTTCCGCGAATGCGCTGCCGGTGCAGGCGCGAGCAGCATGGGAGCGCTCACCTTCATGGGTACGAAGGGCACGATGACGCTCGGTCGCGATGGCTTTGAAATTCTGCCCGACAAGAAGGTCGATCCCATCAACTCCTATGCGAACATCATCGGCGGACATCCCGTCGGCGGCCCGCAGCCTGTCCCTGAGCCCGAAGGCGACTTCTGGTGCGAGAAAGCCGAAGACAAGACTGGCGATTGGAAAGGGATGTATGTCGAGCACGCGAAGAACTTCCTCGACTGCATCAAGAGCCGCAAAACGCCGAACTCCGACCTCGCCAGCAGCCATTGGGTGAGCACGACGTGCCACCTCGCCAACATCAGCGCCCGCACCGGACGCAAAGTCGTGTGGGATGCCGCCGCCAATGACATCGCCAGTGACAAAGACGCCAGCGCCATGCTCCAGCGCCCCTATCGCGCCCCGTGGGATGCAGAACTCAAAGCCGTGCTCGCATGAACCGCCGCCATTTTCTGACTTCGGCATCTTTGGTCTCCGCCCGTTCGCTCTTGGCGGCCTCTGGTGCGGAAAAAAGCCGGCTAGGCATCTGCACGTTCTCTTGCCATCAGCGCTGGAAACTCACCCAGCCGACCAATGCCGCCGACTTCTACCGCTACGCCCGCGAACTCGGCGCAGAGGGCGTGCAGTCGCCGCTACGGGGCTGCGAGCCGAAAACGATTCGCGATCTCGTCGAACAAATCGGCGGCTACTATGAGGGCGAGTTGCGTCTTCCGAAGTCCGAGCGCGATCTCGCTGCGTTTGAGGCCGAAGTCCGCCAAACACGCGAGGCGGGCGCTTCCGTCGCCCGTGCCGTTTTCACCAATGGACGGCGCTACGAGGCGTTTCCGACCCTGGAGGCCTTCCGTGCCTTCCACGAGCAAGCGCAGCAAACGCTGGCGCTCATCGAGCCCACTTTAAAAAAGCACCGCCTGAAGCTCGCCATCGAAAATCACAAGGATCACACCACGGAGGAGCTGGTCGGAATGATGAAGGTTATCAGCAGCGAGTGGATCGGCGTGCTGGTGGACACCGGCAACAACCTCGCCCTTCTCGAAGAGCCACACGCGGTCATCGAAGCCCTCGCGCCCTTCGCCCTCAGCGTGCATTTGAAAGACATGGTCGTGCAGTCCAGCGATGACGGCTTCCTCCTCAGCGAAGTCCCGCTCGGCACCGGCATGCTCGACCTGCCGCGCATGATCGCCACACTGCGGAAGGTGAATCCCCGCATCGTCATCAACCTCGAAATGGCCACGCGCGATCCGCTGCGCATTCCTTGTCTCAAAGAGGGCTATTTCACCACCCTGCCGGGCCGCAAGGAAACGCATCTCACGGCCGCGATGCAGCGAGTGAAGCAAAACCCGCCCAAAGCTCCCGTGCCCGTCGTCAGCGGCAAACCGGACCACCAAATCCTCGCCGAAGAGGAATCCAACAACAGCCACGGTCTTCGCTGGATGAACAAAAACCTCCGCGCAAGGTGAACGACTCCGATCTTTTCATCGCGACCTTGTTGCGCAACAAGGATGAGATCAATTCCTTGTCCTCGTCTCTACTCCGAACCGGGCCGCAAGCGCGATCCTCACGGCCTCCGGATCAAATAAATGGAGCCTCGGGCTTGGAGCGAGGTAGGGAATGATTCGCTGCGCCACCCAGTTGTCGATGGTTCGCGAACTGACTCCCAAGAGGACAGCCAGGGGCTTCTTTTTCAGGAGGGGGGATGGAGGATTGGGTGTTGGGTTCATACAGAGATTCGCATGTCAAAGCGTGGATGTGCAGGTTTTAGGCGTGATGCCGAACCACTGGGCAGCAGCCTCCTTGGTCACCAATTCGCGGTAATGCTTGAAGATGATCGCCGGAGAGTTTCCCGCCTCCAGCGCGACTTGGGCAGCGCTCTGCACCACGGCGATCCGATAACTGATGTAGGAGTGACGTAGGGCATTGTGCGGCCACTCCAATCCCAAGCTTTTGGCCAGTTTAGTGATTTTCACAAACACGATTTTCTCCGGCACCACCAAGCCCTGTCGCTCCAAGGGAGTCAACCACGCCACGAGATTGTCGCTGATGGGCACGATGCGCCGCGATGCTGTCTTGGCCTGCCCGGCTCGCAATTCAATGATCCTGCGCCCCAAGTCCACCGCACTCCAATCTAGGCGGGCAATTTCCGCTGCGCGCAGCCCCGCAAAAGCCCCAATAGCAAGCACCGGGATGAGTGCAGCCGGAGCAGCTCTCATCAACAACTCAAACTCCTCAGGCTTAAAGATGCCAACATCAGTGTCCCCCTGCTTTCGATGTTTGAGCTCGTCGGCTGCCGTCGGCTCACGTTTCGGCAAGTAGCCGCTTTGCCGAGCGTAGCCAAACAGCAGTTTAACCCGTTTGAGCCGGTTGTTGCGCGTCACAGCAGAGTAATCTCCCGAACGCAACCAAGCATCAATTTGCTGAGTGGTCACTCTGGCGATTTCGCCCGGCAAAGCCTGCCCAAACTGTTTGAGGATGCTCTGGAGTGATTTCAGGTAATGCGTGCTCATGCGGTCCTGCTTTTTAGCAGCAAGAAATTCCTCGATCACCCTTGATATCAACACCCCTGTTGTGAATCCTTTGGCCCTGCGGACGTGCTCATCGACCGAAGTAATCAAGGGCGTTTCACCCAGCTTGCGACGGCACTGCACATACTCCTCCACTGCGGTAACCAGAGGCAGCCCAAAGGGTTCAAGCATGGCGCACACAACTCGGAACGCCTCGCGGTCTTGCGGGCGGAGATCGTTGTCCGAACTCATGCCACGCTGGATGTTGAGAGCCAGAAGCCGCGCCTCCTCCTTGGCTGCATTTAGGCTTCCAAAAGTCCGTCGCATCCTTCTGCCGTCCCGATAGAAAGCCACCGTGAACCGTTGGGATCCGCGAACATCGCCCCGATAGATGGGCACTGCTGCCGAGCCTTGTTTGACCACGGCGAAAGGTTTACCCCTACACCGGGAGTGTAGAGCCAGATTTGTCGTGCTTTTGTCATGCATAACACCTGCCGAAGTGTCAATTACGGCAGGTTTTTGTGCTCCGGAAGCCCGTAAAATGAGCGTTCCAGCACCATTTCGTGCTTTGCTTACTGTCGTTTGCTCGTAGTCCTGCGCGGACCACTTTATCCGATCTGCGAGAGAATGGCCGAGGCGATTTTATCAGCCTGAGCTTCGAGGTATTCAACGTCGCGCCCTTCAATGAGAAGTCGGATGAGTGACTCGGTGCCGGAGTAACGGAGGAGTACGCGACCGTAGTCGCCGAGTTTTTTCTCGGTCTCTTTGATGATCTTTTGTGCGTCGATCAGCTCAGCGGTGGGCGGCTTGGAGCGGACGCGGAGATTGCGCGCGGCTTGAGGGAACTTTTTCAGGCACTTGCGGAGCTGGCTGAGTGGCTCGCCGGTTTCCTTCATGATCTTGAGCACTTGCAGTCCAGCGATGAGTCCGTCGCCAGTGGTGGCCCAATCTCCGAAGATGATGTGGCCACTCTGCTCACCGCCAAGATTGAGACCACGCGCGTGCATTTCTTCTAGCACATAGCGGTCTCCGACATTGGTGCGGATGACGCGACCACCGAGGCGGGAGACGAGGTCGTCTAGCCCGTAGTTACTCATGATGGTGACGGCGAGTGTGTTCTGCTTTAGCGTGCCTTTGCGCAGCATTGACTCGGCGGCGATGGCCATGAGTTCGTCGCCATCCAGTGCGATGGCCTCTTCATCACAAAGGGCGATGCGGTCAGCATCTCCATCATGGGCGATGCCTGCCTGCGCTTGAGATTGGCGGACGAGGCGCTCGAGTTCCTCACTGTGAGTGCAGCCGCAGGCTTCGTTGATATTAAAGCCATCTGGCTCGCTGTGGAAGACCTGCACGTCGGCTCCGAGCTGAGATAATGCGGCGGCGCTGGTGTAGGATGATGCGCCATGGGCGTTGTCGAGCGCGACTCTCATGCCATCAAGACGGACGCCGCCCATGCTGGCGACGGCGTGTGCGACATAGCGATCCACGCTGTCCGTCATGCGACTGACGCGGCCAATGCCACGGCCCTCAGGACGCGGTGCTTCGGCGCACTCACCGAGCACGATTTTCTCGATGGCGATCTCGGTCTTGTCATTGAGCTTGCGGCCGTTGCCGTGGACGAACTTGATGCCGTTATCCTGGAATGGATTGTGTGAGGCGCTGACGATGACACCAAAATTGGCTCCGGTTTGAGCAGCCAGCATGGCAACTGCGGGCGTGGGCACCATGCCGACGAGGACGACATCGACTCCAGCAGAGTTCAGCCCAGCAATGAGTGCGGATTCAAGCATTTCGCCTGAGGCACGCGTGTCGCGACCGATGATGCAGCGTGGGCGCTCACCACCATCACCTGTGCAGCCGAGTACGACGGCGGCTGCCTGCCCGAGTCGCAGGACGAACTCTGGGGTCATGGGATGGCGATTGGCTACGGCGCGGACGCCGTCGGTGCCGAAGTACTGGCGTTTTTCAGACATAGAGCGCGCGCTTTACCGCAGGAGGTGCGGTGTGTCAAAGGCGCGTCGCCCGAGGGACTCGGTCGCCGCCGTAGCCGTAGGGCAAGCTGGAGCGTGCGGCCTGGGCTTTGATCATGTACCAAAAGAGAAAGGCAAGCACGACGGCGAGCAGCTTTTCCTTCCAGTTCCGGCAGATGAGGTTTTTAAGATGTGCCCAAGTCACGGGTCGTCTCCTCCTCGTTGGTTTCGGTTTTTAGCGTGCCAAAGGTCAGCAGCTCGTTGAGTCGATCTCTGAGTTCTTCAGGCTCCAAGTCGTGCTCTAGCTTGCCGCGATAGGCCAGGGAGAGCGCTCCACTTTCCTCACTGACGATCAGAGCAATGGCATCAGTCTCCTCGGTCACACCCATGGCGGCGCGGTGGCGCAGGCCGATGGCGCGGTCACGCACTTCTTTCTGACTGACAGGAAAGACGCAGCCAGCCGCCATGATGCGACCTTGATCAATGATGACGCCGCCATCATGCAGACTGGTCTTCGGGTGAAAGATGGTGGTGATGAGTTCGGTGCTCATGGCGGCATCGATCTCGACACCAGTTTCAGCGAACACTTTGAGGTCAATGCCGCGCTTCAGGGCGAACAGTGCGCCGCAGCGACGTGCGGAAAGCTGCTGCATGGCTTCCATCAAAACATCGAGCGACTCGGGGTCGGGTCGGTTAAAAGAGAAGACACGGTGGCTGCCCAACTCGGCAAGAACGCGACGCAACTCAGGCTGAAAAAGCACGACGAGTGCGACGGCGAGGAAGACCGAGATGCGCTGGAGAAGCCAGTTGATGACCTCTAGCTCGAGGAGCTGAGAGATCAGCGCGAGGCTCAAGAGCAGCACGAGCAGCCCGGTGAGGATGCGAGCTCCGCGAGTCGCGCGGAAAAACAGATAACCATGATAAGCCAGCGCGGCGAGGATGATGATCTCCACGCCATCGCGCCAATGCTCTGTGACAAAGTCCCACATGGTGTAAGTGCTCAAAGCGTAACGAAGGCGTGAGTGCAACAGTTTCGTCAACTTCCACCGAGGTTTATCGTTGTTTGGCAGAGGTTTTGTTTGCTGGCGTGGGAGTGATCCGCAAGACTGCTCGCAGGCGTTTCGTTAGACACGCCCTCAGTTCAAATCACATCCATGATCCGCACTACGCTCACACTCATCGGTGGCTCGCTACTCACAGCGGCCAGTCTTTCTGCCCAATCCGCCGCGCCCGCTGAATGGGGCAAGTTTCGCGGGCCTAACAATGACGGCACTGCGGCTGCTCCCAAAGTGAGCAACTGGAAGAGTGCCAAGATCAAGACGCTGTGGAAGACAGACACGCCTGCGGGATTCAGCTCGTTTGCGGTCGCGGGTGCCAAGGCTTACACGATCGTCACGGGCGAGACTGAAGGTAATACGGGTGAAGTGATCGTCTGCCTGGATGTGAAAAACGGTAAGGAACTCTGGAAGAAATCACTAACCGTGATCGGCAAGTATGATGGCGGAGGCGACGCCGGAGCTGGTGACAACAAAGGCGGCGACGGACCACGCTCAACGCCTGTCGTGGATGGCGATAAGGTCTATGTGATTGATGCAAATCTGGGTGTCTTCTGCTTTGAAGCCGCGACCGGCAAGCCGGTGTGGAATCGTGATGTGATGAAGGACAATGCAGGCGTGCAGATCAAGTGGCAGAATGCGGCGTCACCGGTGATCGATGGCGATGTCCTCATGATGTGCGGTGGCGGCTCGGGTCAGGGTCTGCTGGGACTAGACAAAACCACGGGCAAAATTGTGTGGACTGGTGAGGACGACAAGATGACTCATGCCACGCCGATCACGGCTGACATTCTCGGTGTGCATCAGGCGATCTTTTTCACTCAAACGGGCCTCGTCGCGGTGACGCCTGCGACGGGTAAAGTGCTGTGGCGCGCGCCCTTCCCTTTCAAGGTTTCTACGGCGGCTAGCCCGGTGGTTTATGAAGACATCGTGTATTGCTCAGCCGGTTATGGCGTGGGTGCAGGTGCTTTCAAAATCAGCAAGAGCGGCGGCGGTCTGAGCGCCGAGCAAATCTGGCGCCGTGAGAACGAGTGCTTCAATCACTGGAGCACGCCCGTGGTGAAGGACGGCTTCCTTTACGGCATGTTCAGCTTCAAAGAGTACGGCGCTGGACCTCTGGCCTGCGTGGATATCAAGACGGGCAAGGATGTGTGGAAAGAGGCTGGCTTTGGCCCTGGTCAGGTGATCCTCGCCGGAGACAAACTGATCGCCCTCAGTGACAAAGGTGAAGTGGTGGTGGTCGAGGCCAACAAGGAAAAGTATGTCGAGCTGAAGCGTGACGATGTGCTGGATGGCAAGGTCTGGAGCTACCCAGTGCTGGCCTACAATCACCTCTTTGCCCGCAGCACCAAGGAAGGTGTCTGCCTCGAATTTCAGTGAGATTGATGTGTTGATGACCAAGGCCCGGAGCTAACGCTTCGGGCCTTTTTTATTCCACGTCGTTCACTGGCTCATCAAGCGACGACTTCTGCCAGCGACCTTCCAGTGTGTACACCAGATGCGGCGTGTAGAGCTGGGGTTCGAGCAGGAAGGAGTCGTGGCCTTTGTCCGAATGCACGGTGATGTGCATCGAAGAAACGCCTGCACACTCAAGAGCGGAAACCATTTCCGCCTGCTCCTCAGGGTAGAAGCAGAAGTCGGAGTCGATGCTGAAGATGAGGTAGTGATGACCTGCCGCTTTACTGCGCGCAAAGAGCGCCTCGTAGCTCTCCACGCCAGCATCTTTCAGCGGGTCGTAGCGCAGCCACATGGTGATGATACGAAGGTAGGAGTTGGCATCGAAACGCTTCACGAATTTCTTGCCTTGATGCAGCATGTAACTCTCCACACTGTGGCCGACTTTGTACCAGGAAAGCTGCCCTGACGGCTGGGTCACGGTCTGCCGCGCTCGGTTTTCGATGGCATCGAGATGCACAAAGGTCTTGTGAGAAATCATCCGCGCTAGCACCAGCCCATACTCAGGAGGCGGGCCATCATAATAGTCCCCACCATGAAAGTGCGGATCATTTTCGATCGCCATGACTTGCTCAAACAAAGTGAGCCGCGTTAGCACGGTGGTGCGGAGTCCGGTCGCCACAGGCATGACGATTTTGACCCGCTCAGGGAACAGTGTGGCGAAGTTGATGGCTAGCAAACCGCCGACCGATGAGCCGATCACGGCATGAAGTGTCCTGATGCCGAGATGATCCAAAAGCGCCGCCTGACTGCGCACCACGTCACTGCTGAGCACCGTGGGAAAATCTTTGCCGTATGGCTTGCCCGTGTCGGGATTGATCGAGGTCGGCCCGCTGCTGCCATAGCAACCACCGAGGTAGTTTGCGCAGATGACGAAGTAACGATTGGTGTCCAGCGCCTTGCCTGGACCGACAAATAGATCCCACCAACCAAGTTTCACATCGTCCGTCCAGCGCCCATCCAAACCCGGCACATCATCCGTGTGACCCGCCGCGTGCTGACTGCCGGACAGCGCATGAAAGAGCAAGATCGCATTCGACTTCTTGGCATTCAGTTTGCCATAGGCCTCATAGGCCACCGTGATTCCAGGCAGTGACTCACCATTGGCGAACACAAAAGGCTCGGCAGATGAGCCGAGTTCGAAAAACTGAGTGGCAGTAGAGCCCTGGCCTTTGGACATAGGTCCGAGATGAAACAGAGCGTGATGAGACGGTCAACGGTCAAAGCCGCATCACACAAGCAGGCCGAACGGCTGAGAGATCAGCTTTTCCAATTCCCTTCCAAGACAGCACCGGGTTCCGCGCGATAGCTGCCATTCGTGCCAGTGACCTTCCATGTTTGACGCTGGAAATGCTTCTTGTAGGACCACCCGATTTCGTATTCCCAGGCATCACCTCCCGTCTGCTTCATGGAGCGAATCTGGATAAGAAAGACTGCCACGCGGAGTTCTGGGTCCACGATGATATTATCCGGCGCAGTGGTAGTTAAGACAGTCGCGCTTACGAGACGCAGTTTGAGATCGCTGAAACGATTCAAGAAAGGCTGGCTTGCCGGAGTGTAATCACGACCCAAAACGATCTCACCAAGTGCGAGTGAATAGCTTTTCACCACGCCTGGATTCGGATCAGGCAGTGCGTGTATGATCTCACGAACCAGGGCCTCCGAGGAAGGCGATTCATAGGTATCCAGCGTCATACCATTCCGATCCATCGGACCGCAGCCGACAAGAGTGGCGACAAAAATGATCCCAAAAACAAGTCGATAAAACATGTCTGTCTTTGGCATCATTTAGGACTGGCTGCAATGGCTCAACGGGGCTTTTCGCGACAAAACGCTAGCCGTCTCGAAATGCTAGAGAGCAACCCATAAGGAGCACGAACCTTTCGCGCTCTCCATTGATTCAATAATCTCAGGCTAAGCTGTTTTAGGGTGCGCTCACAGCTTGCTCCTGCTTGCTGTAAATCACCGTTAGATCATCAAAGGTCATGCTGGCGTGGGGAGTGCCATCCTTGGATGGAATCCACACGGCTGAGATGTCACCAAAGTCACTGTTCGCGGGCAAAGCTAGATTGGATACGAGGGGGAGACCGTCGATACTGGCATCCAGCAATCCAGATTCACGATTCAGCGTGAATTCAATTTTGTGTTCGGATCCCGACTGGAGCTTTTGTGTGAGCTTGGCTTCTACACCAGCAGCATCGGTGCTGTACACTTGCCCATCCCTGGCATCCACCCAAAGCGCTGCAATAGGTTTTTTGTTTCGATCAGCGATGGTCCAACCAAAGCGGTCGGAAGAGCTGCCGTCCACAGGCCTGTCGATTTTCATCTTCAAGGAGGCGACTACTTCGGCACTACCAGCAGGAGCGGTGGCGGTAGAATTCCAAAGAACCACAGGCTCGGCGTCTTTAGCAGCCGCCCCACCCAACTGGACGCCCTGCGAATCAGAACCCGAGACCACACGAGCCGCAGACATATCGCCTTCCTGCTCCCAATCTCCCTGCCCTGCAAGAGGCTTACCGGCCACAAAGCCCTGAGCGCTCTCGAATTCTTCCATTGGCGGAATCGCTAAATTTAAGGCAATCAGTCGGGCCTGATAATTACCTTCGGTTATTGCAGCTAAGCCGAAACTTGATCCCCCTAGTTCAAAGACAAAACTCTGATTGGCGGTAGCATCAAAGGCCAGAAACTCTGCAGTCTGGCCGATGTAGTCAAGACTCCTACTGCCAGAGATTCCTGTCAAAGGAGTTCCAATAAAGCTCCTAATCGCTGTATCAAAGGCACCATTAATTGATATTTGATATCTACCCGTCCGCGGTGCCACCCACCACAACCAAGCTGAATGCTCAGTGGAGTCAGTCAGGCCGGTATTAAAATCGACGTTTGATCCTCGATAGATGAAGGTCGTTCCCGAAACGATGACAGCATCAATCACCTCGTCGTTGATTGCTTTCGTGAAGACCTCGTAATTTGAGGAAGACTCAAAGGTGCCCGCATCAGAGATCACTTGAATCGGAAAATTCGCAGGAGACGGGGTTACACCTCTGGGCACCGTGACCAATATCTTAGTGTTTGAAACAGGGGTTAAAGTCGCCAATATGCCGCCGATTTTGACGGTCTTGGCGTAGTCAAGATTGGTTCCAGTGACCAATATCTTTTCGCCAGCCTGGCCGCGAGTTGGCAAGAAGCTGGTTATTGAGGATGGCGGCGTGGGTAGAACCGAGAGAGTGGCAATCGTGCTCAGTGTACTGCCCACATCATTGGTAATCAAACAGCGATATCTACCTGCATCCGCAATTACGGCTTTGGTGAAAACTAGCGAACTGCTGGTTTTGCCCAGAATATTAAAGGTTACATCTCCTGATCCGAAATTTTCGATGCGCTGCCATTGATACTTCAAGGTCGGGCTGCCAGATGCCACGACGCTTAGCGTCCCGGGATAGCCTTCTACAATCTGTAAATCAGCTGGAGGCAAAGTCACCGCCGGCCGGATCAAAACACTAATGGCAAGAGCAGCACTTGTCGCACTGAGCGGGGTTCGGTTGCGTACCACCACGGTGTAAGAACCGCTGTCAGTCAGTTGGGCAGGGTTGAGAGTCAGCGTCGGAGAAACGGCCCCAACGACAACCCTACCAGTTTTCATCCACTGGTAAGTAAACGGCGGGGTGCCAGTGACCGTGGGCGTCAGAGTGATGCTGCCATTAACAGCCACTTTATTTGGCTTGGCTAAGATGTCCAAATTGGTGGCGAGGATGGCGGTCACCTTGGGTTGGTCTTCCACCGTCAGAGTGACCGTGGCGGAATCCGTTGATCCCGCAATATGGCCATTGGAGACACGGCAGAAATAAGGCCCCGCCATGGCACCCGTGAGTGCTGACAGGGACAACTTCGCGGTTTTAACCGCTGGAATCATCGGAACACCGTTTTTAAACCATTGGTATGTCAGCGGGGAGTCACCTCCGGCAACGACACTGAAAGCAGCCGTTCCTTTGGTGGCACCAACAAATGAAACTGGCTCAGTTAAAATGATGGGTTTTGAGCGGATGACCAAGACCGCCGCTTTGCTCTTGATCACGCCTACTCGGTTTATAATCTCGACAAGGTATGAGCCACGATCAGCCCACTTAACGGGACTAAAGGCAAGAGTATCCGCGACTGCTCCCACGACAATTTTACCATCTTTATACCATTGGTAAGTTCGGCCAGTAGCGGTGCCGCCCGCCACCACGGATAGAGCAATGTTGTCCCCTGCTTCGTGGGTTCCGCCCAATGGTGCTGTCACAACTGTTGGCTTACTGTCCACCTCAACGATGGAATCCGTGCTGACCACTGGGCTTCCTGGGAGCGACAAGGCGTTACTGACTTTCACGCGGTAAGTACCTGGGCCTGTAGCGTCGCCCTTAACGGTCAGCGTTGCAGCTTTACCGACAGACGCTTCGGTCAAACCATTCACTTTGAACCATTCATAGGCAAATGGGGCATTCCCACCGACTACCAGTTTCAGGATGCCTGTAGCTGCTTGAGCGATCACCAAACTTGCCGGAGGTTGAGTCAGGATGACCGGCGGAGAGCTAACTTTCAAAATGACCGTGTTGCTGGCGACAATCGTTCCCGTCACGTTAGTCACTAGAACTCGGTAACTGCCAGCATCGGCGAGAACCACATTTGGAATGTTAAAACTTGGAGAATTCGTGCCTACCGGAATGTTGGCAGGCTTTGCAATCTTTTCCCAGGTGTAGATCAATGGTCCGGTACCTGTCGCTGTGACACTGAAAGTATGCGGATTACCGGAAGTGATTACCGGCGGAATCGCCGGTTGAACGGTGATTTTGGGTTTGAAAGCAATCGAGACGGCTGCCAGATCACTGAATACCAATAGCGCAGGATTGCTGGCATTCGTCACACGCACTTTGTAATTGCCGGTCTTGGCATCACTCATACTGGTGAGGCTGAGAGTAGGTCCCGTAGCTCCAAGGACCGCTCCATAATTGGGAGGGGTGGGGAGGGGTGGTGTGGGGAGGATTTCTTTCAGCCACTGGTAGGCCAAGCCGCCCGAACCGATGGCATTGACGCTAAGTGTGACGGTCGTGCCATCGACAGCAGCGATGTTCGCCGGTTGAGTGAGGATCTGCGGAGTACTAGGCACTGAAGTATATGAACCACTAATGCGATAGGCACCAATCGAGCCGTACTCGTCATAGCCTGTGCTTACAGGCCCGTCCCCTGATGGCCTCACGACAATGTAGTAAACACCTGCTGTTAAAACGGTATTGAAAGATGCGCCGCGATTTCCAGTCGGAGAAGAGCCCGTGACTAGGATGCCCGTGCTGTCCCGAAGTTCCAGACTAATATCTACATTCTCCTCGGTGGCGGTTGGATTAGCAGTAATAGCGATCGTGCCGTTGTAGCTATTGATCTTGAACCAATCCTCATCATTCTGATCCAAGAGGATTTCGTTAATGGTGAGTACTCCATTCACCGTATCGCTGACAAGTGCGGCACCAAGGGTGTTACCCGCTGCATCCGTCATGAAGTCGATTGCGTTGATTGCATTGGCGATGATGGCAACATCATCTTCGGGGTTAGTGGACCCATTAAACTGGCCATTGCTCCACTGCGTCATGGTGCAACCATAGGGTGCGCCCATGATGGGTCCCCATAGCTTATTCGCGTGGCCAGGATAGTAGTCTAGTGCGGCCGTTTTGTCGTGACTCAAACCAAAGGTGTGCCCCACTTCATGGGAAATGACCAAAGCCATACTAGCTGGGTCATACATCCCAAAGCACCAGCACGGAACATCGTCATCATAGGTGGTGCCAGCCGTGGACCAGCTGTTCAAATAGGCGACTCCTCCCGCAGTTCCATCGGTGATAGGATCCGTTGGGGTGACAATGCAGCGCATTCTCCTGCCAATAGGGGCGGCATTGTAACGCGCAACGTCAGTCGTAACGCTCACATTGAAAGGCGCAAAGTCCTCTGCCACCGCATCTACCACGCTCGCAATGTGTGCGTTTGTCAAAGGAAGGCCATTGAACGTAGGAGCAACCGCCACGATTGGATTTCCACTGTTCCAATTGGAGTCAGTTACTGTTTCACCATCAAAATCGATGTAAATTACAGCATTGACTAATGGCCGTGTGTCAAGTAAAGAAACTGCTCCTTGCGGCACGGTTGGTGCTCCCTGCTGAAGAGATGCCGCCTGCAAGCCAGTGTCCCCATCCTTGCGCTTGATTCCCAAGCACATGAGCGCATCAAGACGGTACTCCTGCATGAGCACACGACCATCATCGAGCGATTCGATCACATAGCCGCGGTTAATATTTGGGAAACGGATCATGCCAGATATATTGGTGCCATTCTGACCCATAGAGAAACTGCCTTCCCCGTCCGGCATCACGGCACCGCCCACCCTGATGACGCTCCTAGTGGACGACTTCACCAGATTAACCTGACCATCATAGGAACTGCCATCAGGCAGGGGCAGACCGATTTTTTGGCCCTTTTTTAGACTGGTCAGATTGGGCAGACTTGCCCGTTCAATGAATGTACTACTGAGCACATCTTTGTGCAGGGGCTGCGCGCTGGGATCTACACCCGCAGGCAGTGGCTTTTCATAAGGTTTTGGCAGAGATGCTAACAGCTTGAACGCCAGCGGAAATTGAGTCTTGGATTTGGCTTTAGCGACCTTCTTTTCCATCCTCATCCGAGCTGCAAGTGAATCGCGAAATGCTGAAGTCTCTGCAGGCTTAAGCTCCGATAAGCTCGTCTGCGTTTCTGCGAGCTTTAATTTGGATTCTAAATAAACGCTCGTGAGCGCAACGCATGCGAGTCCGGCGAGTGCAGACAAAAACAGAATTCGAGGGGTTTTCATGGCTGTTGAGGGGGCTTTGTAAATGCCCTGTAAATGCATTTTGATGGGCCATGTTGCCGAAATAGGACGAATGAAGCAATCTTTATTTCACCATATCATCACCGACCGCAGTGCATCAAAATGAATGACACCGGGGAAGCGTGAACGAGTGAGGTATTGGCGGATTGTTGCCTCAAAATGAATGACACCGGATGGAGACCCCTCCGGAGATGAGTCAATTGAGTCGAAAAGAGTATCTAGCCAAGATGCGCTGGCGCTATGCCCAGCGCGGTCGTGAAGGCAAAATCCGTCTGCTCGACGAGCTGTGTGAAGTCTGCGGTTATGATCGCAAATACGCCATCAAGCTAATGGGTGGCAAGCCCATCACGCGACGCTGCTGTCCTGATTAAAGAGACAGTGAGGCGCATGGGTGGTGCACATTATTGATCTGGCCCGAGATCGAGTTTCCGAGGCTCGATCATTTCTTGGAGGGATTGCTCTTTGCCGTAAACGGTAACGACATCTCCGGGCTGGATTAGGTCACCGGGACCAGGTAGGCCAGGAATGATTTCGTCGTTCCGCTTGATGTAAAGAATGATCACGCCGCGATCTCGGGGGCGTGAGTCTCGTAGTGTGCGACCTGCGAGATAGGTGTCTGGCAAAACCTCGATCTCTGAGACGACATAGCCGTGCTGGATTCGCAGGAGCAACTCGTAATCTAAGGCGCGCACCATGCCTGTGCGTTCGAGCGTTTTTTTAATGGTGCGGTCGAGCAGCTTTTGCAACCAGCCGACGCGCGATAGGTAAAGCAATACACTAGCGCCGATGACAAGCGCGCCAACGATGAGTAAAAGATGGCTGCTCGTAGCCGACTGCATCAGCGTGACGACGAGCGTGGCTAGCGCAGATGTCAGCCCAATATTACCCGCCAGGATGAGATCCCGAATGATGCGCCGCCGCACGGGATGATTCACCACCATCTCAGCTTCTTTGGTCGTGAAGCCCACGCCGAAAAACGCTGAATAGGACTGAAAACTGGCCGTGTCCCAGCTCAGTCCGGTCATCATCAGGGCGGTGGCGCCCACGCGCACCGCGATGAGCGAAACGAAGGCGAGAACAAAGAGTGCGATGATGGGAGCCACGGGGTCTGGGTAAAGCTACGGTAGCAATGGCCTTTTCTCTACAGCGCAGGTTGATTTGATCGCTTGTGAAAACTTTCACAAAGCGGTTGCCGGGGTTGAGGCAGGGGCGTATCCCTGCCGACAAAGCAAGTTTTAATACCCATGGTAGCCCCCGCTGAATCCCACGCCACATACGACTCGAAGATCGAGGGAAATATCGTCTTCACGAAGCTCGACAGCGCGATCAACTGGATGCGCAAGAACTCGCTCTGGCCCATGCCGATGGGGCTGGCCTGCTGCGCGATCGAGATGATGGCCTCGGCTTGCAGTCGTTACGATTTGAGCCGCTTCGGCATGGAGGTAATGCGTTTTTCACCTCGTCAGGCTGACGTGATGATCGTGGCTGGCACGGTAACTTACAAGATGGCGCTAGCCGTTAAGCGTGTCTGGGACCAGATGCCAGAGCCTAAGTGGTGCATCGCCATGGGTGCCTGCGCTAGTAGTGGCGGCATGTATCGCAGCTACGCTGTGCTCCAAGGAATCGACCATTTGATCCCAGTGGATATTTATATTTCAGGCTGCCCTCCACGCCCTGAGGCTTTGCTCGAAGGTCTGATGCGCCTGCAGCGCAAGATTGATGGGGAACACTCCTTTTTGGAGCAGAAAAAAGAACTCATTAATGAGCTGTCCTAAGCGGCCAGTTTAACCAATCATTGATCTCGAAGTTATGAACGCTGCACAGATGGTCACCGCCCTGAAGGAAAAGTTTGGAGAAGCCGTGCTCAGCACCGTCGAGTTTCGCGGTGAGCATACGCTTTATGTCAGCCTCGCTGCAGCTAAGGCAGTTCTAAAATATTGCCGGGACGAGATGGCTTTTGACTACTTGGTGGATATCTCCAGCCTCGATCACATGGGCGAAGAGCCACGTTTTGAAATAGTCTATGAGCTTTACGGCTACGGACATCTCCAGAGCCTGCGCATCAAATCCAAAATCCCTGATGGTGAAGATGTGCCAACAGTGAGCGACATCTGGCCGACCGCAAATTGGCATGAGCGTGAGATCTGGGACATGATGGGCATCAAGTTCTCAGGCCATCCCGATCTGCGCCGCATCCTCATGTGGGAGGGCTACCCCTACTTCCCTCTGCGCAAAGATTTCCCTCTCGCTGGTAAGCCTAGCGACATGCCTGATGTCGGCTTCACCGGCATCGCTCCGATGGCTGACGGCCCCTTTGTGACCAGCGCTGGCGCTTTGGATACAGTGACTCGTGAGCCGCGGGCCAAGCGCGTGGAATAGCAAGTTAAGCCTTAGTGAATCGGGCGTTCTTTCCCTATGATTAGATACCAATGAGCCACGGGCGCATGGCATGAATCCACGCGTGAGAGCTCTGTCGATGACTTCCTAGCAGCCGAAACGGGCAGCGATGCTTTTCTCGATTCGGCGGTAACGCGGCAGCAGGACCAGCGTGCTTTGCGATGAGCGACACTGGGGTGCAGCAAACCTTTGCAGACGACCATGCCAGCCTCAGTCACAGGCACGCTCGTTTGCGGCAGCACCAGCCAGGGCCGGTAGACAAAGTTCACGCTGCCAGCAGTCTGCAATCTGTGGCTTACCCAAGGTCCGCACAGGCACACCCTGGAGGCGGCGAGCCAGGAAGCCCTTCATGCCTGACTCGCGCATTTCAGCGGCAGACGCGCGTTTGTTCAGCAAAAATCACGTCCCATGAGTGTGCCAAAGACTGCTGATTGCCACGCCTGTAATCTCCGAGAGGCCCTCTGATAGACTGACACTTGGGATCATGAGTTCATCTGCCGGTGCAGCGTCCGTGGTGGTGAGTAGCAGGGTGAGTGTAAACAGCGTAAGAACTCGGCACATGAGGATCAGTGTTTGGATGATTCAGCCGTTAGGCCGGCAGGCGGACACAGAGCATGAAGTTCACGGCCTGTCATTTACAAGAGGATTCTGCGACTGTAGCAGCACGCTCATGAATCCCGAATTCACCACTCTCAAAGTCCTGCTTAAACGCCGCATCGACCTGATCTCCGATCATGCCTTTCGCGATCTCGACGCGCCCGGTCATCTGGCCGCATTGCAGCAAATTTCCGAACTGATTAGCAAAGAGCACCTGCGTCTTCGCCCTTTGTTATCAGGCCGATTAGCACACTTCTTGCAACAGGCCAGTTACTCCAAAGCGCTGGAGTATTTGGATGAAAACTGAGGGCGTAGCGAATGGCGTGAACGCGGGCAGTAGGAAGTGCCCGTCGCCGATCAGTCTGCTGAGGTCTCAAATCGAGGTGACCGCAGGGACAAGTGGCAGCTAAAGACGAACGTAGGCTGCAAAAGCAAATAGGGCAGGGTGATTCGCTCCCGAAGTGGCCCGCACGGCCCTCCTTGCCGCTGGGTGTTTAAGACGATATTTTTTATCCTGAAGACACTTGGCAAATGGGATATTCAAAGAACCTCACAGGGACTGTGCGGACCACATTGCTAGCGCACCTCCCAAGCTGGCAGCAATTCCTTCGACTCTGGCCCATAGGTCTGAGAGACGACGAAGCCACTCGCCTGCGAGGTGTAAAAGATGCGACCGTTGCTGACCACGGCACCAAGGCATTCACGCGAATCAATCGCGGGACCTGTGGAGACGAGTTTGCCATCCTGGCTGAGGTCGATCATGTCCATGTTGGCACCGAGCACATACGGCTCGCTCATGGTGAAGCGGCAGCAGGCGTAGTTGGTCTGGATGCTATAGACGACCTTGCCGGTCTCACGGTCGAAGATGTTGCCCTTGCCACGCAGGGCATTGGAGAAAATAAAGCGCTCGCCGACGCTGACGACATTCAGCGCGCTGCTCACGGCGTCGGATTTCCAGACGAGCTTGCCAGTGGTGGCATCGAGGCACCAGACGTAGCGATCATCAGTCCCCACGTTGGCTTTGTTGTAGCCGCCGATGTAGAGGCGGCCGTCACGAGCGCTGAGCGTGCATTTCGCGGTGACGTAATACTCGTTAGTCTGCCACAAAACTTTGCCGGTGGCTGGGTCAATGCACATGGTCATGCCATTGTTCTCGACTGGCAGACCGCGACGACGTTTGGTGTCGGCGTCGTAGCCGAAATAGACACTGTAGTAGAGCTTGCCGTCGAGCACGCAGATGCCGCAATCATTGCCTCCACGACCGAGGTCGAAGAAGTCCTTCTCCCACACGACCTTACCCGTCTCAAGGTCCCATGCCCAGAGTCGCGGATGATGATTGGTGGGGTAATACGGGTTGTCGTTGGAATAGATGAAGCTCATCACTTCTTTGCCATCTTTTGGCACGACGAGATCACCGCCGAAGGTCCACGGCTTCTCGCTGCCCTGCGGCGCATAATCGCCGGAACCGCTCGCATAGATCGCGACCTTCCCCGCGACGACAGGCGGGAACTGACGGCTCCAGCTTGGACTGCCAGTGAAGGGCGCTTCCCAGAGCATCTTACCCGTCGCGGCATCAAGGCAACGCACGAAGGACTTTTTGATGCCTGCCTGTGGAACGAGCAGCTTGCCGTCAATATAGAGCGGTGAGGTGAAGGACAGATACACATCCGGCCACCACTTGCGCCACACCAAGCGACCTGTGTCCTGCTCCACTGCGATGATTTGTCCCTCAGCAGTATGGGTGTACATGCGTCCGCCGCCGCAGACGGGCAGATGCTTCACCGTGCCTTCAAGACGACGCGCCCACCTCATGCGCAGCGGTGGCGCGAGTTGCTGAGCGTTCGAGTTTGTGCCCGCGAAGTTGCCGTAGTTGGTGAACCAATCATATTTCGCGTCGGCGAATTGGCCGGTGAGAGGGCTGCGAATTCTTGATACCAAAGGGCCAGGGAACTCAATTTGAGCCGTCGCAGGTTTCGACACGAAGAGGTAAAGAGAGCCATCTTCGCTCGGCACATAGATGCGCCCGTCAGCGACGGCCACTGGTGCTGCGATGGCTGCGTCTTGGGTCTTCAATTCAATCGACTTGCCACCATCAAGAGGCACGACCTTCACAGAGCCGTCGAGCCCGCCAAAGATCGCGTGATTCTTGGTGAGCACGGGTGGGCAGATGGAACCCGCGCCACTCAGCGTCTTCATCTCCTTCGTGCTCATGTTGTGCCTGATCAATCCGCGTCCAGTTTCCGGCTTCACACGAAACACATCACTCCCGCGAATAGCGACAGGCGAGAAGCTGAGCAGGCCATCCATGCGGATGTTCGTGTCCGTGCCGGGAACGAAGTCGCCGGTCTTCACCGTGTCACCTTCGAGGCGCATGATGTCCACGCGGCCTGCGTTGTCGCGGCGATGCCATTGGACATAGACGTTGCCGTCGTCATCCGCGCTTTGGCCGAAGGTGGCGGGGAACTCTTTGCCGGACCACTCGGGGATCTCGCCCGTGGCCTTCAGCTTCGGCGCAGCGCCGGTGTCTTCGATGAACAAGGTGCGACCGCCCGCAGGCACGACGACCACGTTGCCTTTGATGAGGCAAATGTCGCGCGAGCAGACGAAGTGATCCTTCCAATTCACGCGACCATCGCTGGAAGTAGGCTTCGCGCCGGGCTTCAGCGTCTTCATCATGCGCGCCTCGCAGAACTTCGCCCACTGCTCGCCGCTCCAGCGGTTGCCATCGAAGCCGACAACTTCCTTCACGAAGTCCCACTGCCACTTCACCTCGCCGTCATTCGTGATCGCATACACCTGCGCGCCGAGCGTGGCGAAATACACGCGATCCTTGCCGATGACCGGCGTGCTGAAGATCGGCTCTTTGCAGTCAATCTCTTTCACCACCACGCCAGTCGCGCGATCCAGTACATAATAAATCCCCGCCGTGGTGCCAAAGTGCAGATACTTCCCCACGATGGCTGGCGAGCTGACGTTGTTCACGTTCTGCTTGCCGCCTTTGCTTTGGAAGCGCCAGACTTCCTTCAGCGTCGCCGCATCGAAGCAAGCCGCGCAGCCCGAGCCATCCACGACAAAAACTTTGCCATCGGCCACCACCGGCGATGTGTAGATACCATCGGTCATCGCCACTGCGCCTTGCAGGCCGAGATTCGCGACATCGAGTTCGATCGCTGATGCATTCCCCGAGTGCGCCGAATTGTACATGAACTGCGGCCAGTCTTCGGCCAGGGCTGTACTTGCGAGGAAGATGAGAGTGAGGCGAAACATGGCTTCACATACGGTCGAAAAGCGCGTCCCTTCGCAGCGTACTGCTTTTCATGACCTCACGTCGCCGATTTCTCTCCACGCTTGCCCTCAGTCCACTCGCCGCCGCGCGTGGTCAGGAGGTACCCAAATTTCCGCCGACTCGCATCATCACGAAAGGCCCCGGCTTTCACTGGTTCGCGTATTACGATAAGCTGCAGTTTGATCCGACGAACCGCTTTGTGCTGAGTAACAAGGTGAACTTCGAGCATCGCTCTCCGACTGGGGATGATGTGATCGAAGTGGGCATGGTGGACCTCCAGGATGGCGACAAATGGATCCCGCTCGGCAAGTCGAACGCGTGGAACTGGCAGCAGGGCTGCATGTTGCAATGGATTCCCGGCACGGAGTCGAAGGTGATCTGGAATGATCGCGAGAAGGACAAATTCGTCAGCCACATCATGGACGTGAAGACAGGCGAAAAACACACGCTGCCTGCTCCGATCTACGCCTTGAGCACGAATGGCAGAGAGGCCGTGTCATGCGACTTCTCACGCGTGGCGGATTGCCGTCCGGGCTATGGCTACGCGGGTATCAAAGATCGTTTCTTTGATGAAATGTCTCCTGCTGGCAGCGGAGTTACGCATGTGAATCTGGAGACGGGGGCGGAGAAACTCATCGTCTCACACAAGCTACTCGCGAAGACTGGCGAGGTGATCGAAAACCATCCTGACTCGAAGCATCATGCCTATCACCTGCTGATCGGGCCAGATGGCAAACGCTTCATCATGCTGCATCGCTGGACGCAGCCGAAGGGCGGCCATCTCACGCGGTTGATCACGGCGAACATGGACGGCAGCGACTTGCGCATCGTGATCCCGAACGGCTACGCCTCCCACTTCATCTGGCGCGATGCCACGCACATCCTCTCGCAAGCCAAAGACTGGCTGGGAAACAAGGACTGGGGCGACTTTCTCTTTGAAGACAAGGACAGCGGCATCGTCGAGGAGATCGGTCATGGCATCCTCGATAAAGGCGGCCACCTCACCTATCTCAACAATAACGAGTGGATCCTCAATGACACGTATCCGCAGGGCATTCGTCGCATCCAGACACCGCATCTCTACCACATCGCATCAAGGAAGCGCATCGACCTCGGTAACTTCGTGCAACCACCCGAATACAAAGGTGAGTGGCGTGTGGACTGCCACCCACGCAGCAGCCGTAACGAAAAGCTCGTCTGCATCGACGCACCCGACGGTGCGAATGGCCGCCAGCTTCATCTCATCGACATCCAGGGGATCATGGGATGAGCCATTCACCTCGCAGTCTGCATTCCCATTCCGATGAAACACTTTCTTCTGCCAGCTATCGTCCTTGTGTGGATGCAGTTACCTGCGTCGCTCATCTGCGCGGAGCCTGAATTTGAACCTGCACAACCTGCCGAATTCGAGCACGCGGGCATCATCCGGGCATGGAAGACCTATGCGGACGTTTTGAGTTTCGGCAAAGGCCAGACGCTGGCGCTTCTGGATGATGGCTGCACGATGTCGAGGCCCGAGTGGCAGGGCGACAAAGTCAAAGTTGCCTACGATGCCATGGATGGTGACAACGATCCAAAGCACGAAGGCAAGGGCTACCACGGCAGCGCGATCGGCATTCCATCGTCAGTCAACCATGCGGGCAAGCACGGCGTAGCCTTCAACAACCAGCTCGCCATCGTGCGCAGCCTCGAATGCTGCCACTGCAAAATTAGCGACAGCGCCTCGCTGGCTCGCGCCTTGCAATGGGTGATCGACCATCATGCGGAACATCACATCACCACGGTGAACCTCGCGCCTGTCGATGACAAAGAACATGCCGGTCCCGTTCCGACTGAGATTGATGCCGAACTGGCGACGCTGCGTGAACTCGGCATCTGGGTCAGCGCTCCTGCGGGCAATCACGGCTTCACCAAAGGCATCTCGTGGCCTGCCTCACAGCCGAACTGTTTTGCCATCGGTGCCGTGATGCCAGGCAAGGACATCGCCACGCTGGATCGCCACGCAAAGCTTGATCTTCTCGTGCCAGCAAAGGCCACAAGCTCCTCCAACGCCATCGTTTGCGGAGCGGCGATGATCTTGCGCGAGGCCATCGAGAAGAGCGGTTACAACTGGAAGACTGAAGCCCCAAATATCGCCGAAGCGATGATGATCATCTTTCAAAAGACCGGCAAACCTGTCAAAGACACGCCGACCAAACAGACCTATAGACGACTCGATCTCATGGCAGCGTTGTCGCATGTCATGAAGAAATAACCAACCATGAAACATCTCCTTCTCACCCTTGCTTTGCTTTCTATCACAGCAGCGCTTCATGCCGCCGAACTCCGTGCTGGTGTGGCGAAAGTGGACATCACGGATCGCACGGCGGCCCTCATAAATGATCCCTGCTTCGCGAAGGCGTTGGTCTTGAAAACAGCAGAGACGACTGTCGTGTTCATCACTCTGGATGCGGTGTCGGTCGGCAGCATTGGCCGCGTCGGCAATGGCTTTATGGCAACGGTTCGGGGTGCATTGGAGAAGGACCTGGGCATTGCGCCGTCAAGCGTGGTGGTCAATGCGAGTCACTGTCATGGCATCGTGCGCGGCGACCTAGAGCCGCTTGTGATCCAGGCCGTGAAAGATGCGATGAAGAATCTGGTGCCAGTGAAAGCGGGTGCCGGCATCGGGCGCGAAGTGCGCATCAGTGAGAACCGCCGACTCAAGATGAAGGACGGCAGCCAGGTGGACATGCGGAGATCCTACTCCATGCCGCGCGATGAGGATGTGACAGGCGTGGGGCCGATTGATCCGCAGATCGGTCTGCTGCGACTGGATCGTGAGGACGGCAAGCCATTGGCCGTGCTTTATCAGTTCGCCTGTCATCCGATCATGAACCCGCCCAGCAAGGGCTGCTCGGCGGACTACCCAGGCTATGCATCGAAGGTCATCGAGGAAGCGCTCGGTGGCGGTGCGCTGGCGTTCTTTGTGCAAGGTTGCGGCGGTGACATCAATCCCGTGCGCTACAAAGAAGTGAGCCGCCCGGCTGATGCGGAACCGCTGGGAACCATGCTAGGCGCGAGTGTGCTGAGCGCCGCGAGAGAAATCGAAACGAAGCAAGATGGCGCATTGAGAGTGAGCAGCGAAGTCATCTCGATCCCACGCGCAGCGGACTACGAGCAGCGCATCAAAGCCATTCAGTCAGAGCAAGCCAAACTGCTCGCCGCGCTCAAGCCGACGAACATCAACTTCAAAACCTTCCTGCCGTTACTGGTTCAGCAGCGACTCTCGCCCGATTTCCCATCACACTACTCACAGAGCTATCTGCATGATGGGAAAGCCATCACTCAACTAGATGCCGACAATCGTGTGGTGGTGGAGAACTATCTGCAAAACATAGCAGTGATGGAGCAGTTAACACGCTTGAACACCAACTTGGCTTTATTGAAGAAGCATCTCCAAGAAACCAAAGCAGCAGGCAAACCAACGATCGATGTCGAAGTGTGCGGCCTCCGAATCGGGAACTTCAAACTTGTGACCTTCCCCGGCGAAGTCACCGTTCAAGTCGGGCTCAACATCAAGTCACTGGCGAAGGATGCGCACGCCTTTGTCTCCGGTTATACCAACGGCTACATCTTCTACACGCCCACCGTCTCGCAGCGACTGAACTCAGGCTACGCGCAGGAAGACTGCGACACGCTCGTGGCTCCGGAGTGGCAAAAGATCTTCGAGACGAAGGCGCTGGAAGTTTTGCAGCAACTCTCTCGCTAATCGGTGTTTTTTGAACCGGCGAGAGATTTCCAAAACCCACCCTCATCGTTAGAAGAGTGCCCAATGCTGAGTTCTCCTGGTAACTTCGATTCTTGCCGCTCGTCGTCTTGTGCTAGGTTCACCATCATGAAGCGTCTGACCATTCTTCTGCTCGCCCTTACCTCCCTCGTTTCCGCAGCCGAGCCACTCACGCTCAAACTCTGGCCTGAGGGTGCTCCGGGTAAGATGCTGTCACATTCCAAGTTCACTGAAGACTTCATCCGCACTCGGGCCGGCAAGAGCACCATCACCGACATCAGCGATCCTACCATCACTGTCTATCGCCCCGAGAAACCGAATGGCACCAGCGTCATCGTCGCTCCTGGCGGCGCCTACATCTTCCTTTCCGCCGTGCATGAGGGCACGCAGGTCTGCGAATGGCTAAACACAATTAGCGTCACCGGCATCCTCCTGAACTACCGTACTCCGACTCGCGACGAAGCCGCCCCACACGAAAAGCCCGTCCAAGATGCGGCGAAAGCCATCGCCCTCGTTCGTGAGCACGCTAAAGAATGGCAACTCGACCCCAACCGTGTCGGCCTCCTCGGCTTCAGCGCCGGCGGCAATCTGCTAGCCCATATCGCTTGTGATCGCAGTTCGAAAACCAACCTGCCTAATTTTGGCATGATGATCTACGGCGGCGGCTTCGTTGATGCCAAAGATCCCACCAAGCTCAAGCCCGACTTCACCTTGCCATCTGATGCGCCGCCCATGTTCCTCGCCTGCGCTCACGACGACGGCCAGAACCCCACCGCCGCCACCGTCCTCTACCTCGAATACAAAAAGCAAAACATCCCCGCCGAACTCCACCTCTTCACGAAAGGCGGCCACGGCTTCGGCATGAGAGACAACAAACAACCCATCAACGCCTGGCCCCAACGCTGTGCCGATTGGATGGGCGCGATGGGATGGCTGCCCAAATAGTTTCAGCACTTGCAAGACGGCTCAGTTGTCGGCTTACATGATGACATGGAGTTCATTTGTCTTTTCCTGCTCATCACATCTTCTCTTCTCGCCGCTGATCCGGCTTCAGTTGTGAAACAGGAACTGCCGTCACTCGTCTCACTTTATCAAGAACTGCACGCGAATCCGGAACTCTCGATGCATGAGAGTGAAACGGCAGCCATTATCGCCAAAGAGTTGCGTGCCGTTGGTTTGGAGGTCACGGAGAAAGTCGGTGGCCATGGGATTGTGGGTGTGCTCAAAAATGGCGACGGGCCTGTCATCATGGTGCGCACGGATTTGGATGCGCTTCCTGTCAAAGAACAAACCGGTGCGCCTTACGCGAGCACGAAGATCGTGAAGGATGATCTGGGGCGTGAGGTGAATGTGATGCATGCCTGTGGACATGATATTCACATGGCGAGTTTTGTCGGCACGGCGCGGGCTTTGAGCCAATTGCGTGATCAATGGAAGGGCACGGTGGTGATGATCGGGCAACATGCGGAGGAGCGCGTGATCGGGGCTCGGTTGATGTTGCGTGCGGGTTTGTTCTCGAAGTTCCCGAAGCCGGACAAAGCCATCGCGCTCCATTGTTCCGCTGACATGGTGCATGGAACGGTAGGCATTGTGGAGGGCTATGCGCTGGCGAATTCGGACACGCTCGAAGTGGTCGTGAGGGGAGTTGGCGGTCACGGCTCCATGCCGCATCTCACCAAAGACCCGATCGTTTTGGCTGCGCAAATCGTGATCGCTTTGCAAACAATCGTCAGCCGCGAAGTGAAACCCGGTGATCCAGCCGTGGTCACGGTCGGCAGCATCCACGGTGGCACAAAGGGCAACATCATCTCCGATGAAGTGCGTCTGCAACTTACGGTGCGCAGCTACAAGACGGATACGCGCCAGCATTTGATCGACTCCATCAAACGCATCGTTCAAGCACAAGCCGAATCCGCGAACATGCCTGCGGACAAGATGCCCGAGGTCATCGTGTCTGATGATCATGCTCGCGCGCTCTACAATCAGCCAGCTCTCTGCGCCGATGTGCGTCAGATGATTGGTGCTGCCATCGGCGCGGACAATGTTCTCACCCGTGAGCCGGTCATGGGCGCTGAAGACTTCTCTGAATACGGCATGACCAAGGACAAAGTCCCGCTATGCATGTTCTGGCTCGGCACGCAGCCACCGAACGTCGTCGCCGAGGCAAAGGCTAAAGGAGTCACGTTGCCATCACTGCACTCGCCGTATTTTAAACCGATCCCTGAGCCGAGCATCGAGACCGGTGTGAAGGCGATGACGTCGGCGGTAATCGGACTGATGAAGAAGTGAATGGGAGTGCGTTTGTTCCATCGCATGAACGCCACGCTTTCCCGACGTCACTTAATTAAATCCCTACCGCTCGCCGCGCTAGGCAGTAGCTTCAACATTCATGGGCGCTCGCAGGAGGCGAAGAAGCTGTGGTTCACGGGTAATCCGGCGATCGACAAGCCGCGTGAGATTGCGGTCAATCTGCTGAAGCCCACGCAGGCTCAGATCGAGCACGCGTGGGAGCTGCATTTTGGCTCGGTGGTGTTTGAGAGCTACGGCTTTGCTCCGCGCTGTGCGATTGATGCCGAGGCGATGAACGAAGCGGTCAAGTCAGGGGCTTCCGCTGCTGAACTGAACGATCTGCGTGAGTCGATCTCGATGAACCGAAACGCGACCAACGAACGCGAGCGAAAGGAGTTTCTCGATGCCTTTCACGCGGCTGGCGTGACATGTATTTTTCAAAATACGGGCGAGGAAGGTAGCGATCCGATGCGCTTGATCAAAAGGCTCGCGCATTTCACCAAGGCGACGGATTTGATGAAGCCTGAGTTATCGAAGGTGGTCACGGCGGAGGCGATCGTGGCTCTAAAAAAGGCGGGCAATGTGGGCCTGTGTTTCACGACGAATGGCGTGCCGCTGATGATGGACTGGGAGAGCGTGAAGGATGAGCTGCGCTTCGTCCGCATCTTCCATGAACTGGGCACGCGCATGATGCACCTCACCTACAACCGACGAAACCCCATTGGCGATGGGGCAGGCGAACCGCATGATGGCGGGCTGAGCGACTTCGGTCATGCAGCGGTGGCAGAGATGAACAAGATCGGTGTCATCGTGGACACGGCGCACAGCGGATGGAAGACGGCACTCGATGCCGCCAAAGCTTCGGCGAAACCGATGGTGGCGAGTCACACAACCTGCGCGTCTTTGTACAAACACTTCCGTGGCAAACCAGACGACACGATCAAAGCCATCTGCGACACGGATGGTCTCGTGGGCATCTGCTGCATCTCACGCTTCCTTGGCGGCAAGGGCGACATCACCGCGCTGATGGATCATCTGGATCACATGATCAAAAAGTTCGGCGCGCAGTATGCAGGCATCGGCTGTGATGTGGCCTACACCTCACGCTTTGACAAAGAAGAGCGCGCCAAATTGATGAAGGCCCCCGCTGGCAGCGGCGACAAATGGGAGCACCTCTGGCCCAAGGACGATTATATAGCGACCCTCGAAGCCGAACAGAGCGTGGCGTGGTCGAATTGGCCGCTATTCACGCTCGGCATGATCATGCGTGGTCACAGTGATGATGCGATCCGGCAAGTGCTTGGCGGCAACATGCTGCGCGTGCTGAAGGCGAATGAAGTTGCCTGATGAAGCTCGTTCTGTCTCAATCGAACTGAATCATGAAACCACTCATCGCCGCCCTGCTTGCCATCACCCTTACTTCCACCGCGCGTGACAAGACTCTCGACTTCTACTGGATCGACTCTGAGGGCGGGGGATCGACATTGATCGTGACACCAGCGGGTGAGTCGGTGCTGATTGATACGGGGAATCCGGGCGGGCGCGATCCGCAGCGCATTCAGAAGGTGGCGACGGAGGTCGCGGGACTGAAGAGGATCGACCACGTTGTCATCACGCATTTTCATGTCGATCACTTTGGCGGACTAGCCGAACTGGCAGCGCTGATGCCAATTGGCACACTGTATGACAAAGGAATCACGGAGAGCAGTCCAGATGGCAAAGCACAGGATCTGCGCTGGACCCTAGCTAGTCGCCCCTACCGCGATGCAAAGGTGGAAAAGCGTGTGACGCTGAGTGCTGGCGATGTGATTTCTCTCATGCAGGCCGAAGGCAGTCCGGCGCTCAAGCTGAGCTGCCTTGGCGCGAACCAAAAGTTCATTCCGCCTTATCCTGATCAATCGGAAAATCCACTGAAGGGTAGCGTACTACCGAAAGCACCAGACACATCTGACAACGCGAACAGCGTCGTGCTCGTGTTGGAGTTCGGGGGCTTTCGCTTCTTTGATGGTGGGGATTTGACTTGGAATGCCGAAGAGAAACTCGTCTCACCCTTTAATCTCGTCGGCACGGTGGATCTATATCAGGTCGATCACCACGGTCTTGCTGTGAGTAACAATCCGATGCTGATCCGCAGCCTCCAGCCGACGGTTTCCGTGATGAATAACGGCCCCAAGAAAGGCACCAGCAAGTCGGCAATGGACGCGCTGAAAGCTACATCGTCAATTCAAGCAATGTATCAGGTTCATGAAAACATCCGCGAGGATCATGAGAACACGGCCGATAAGACGATGATTGCGAATCACGCAGATCTTGGTGAGGGCTGCGCAGCGCAGCACATCCACTGCGTGGTTTGCGCCGATGGAAAGAGCTACACCGTTGAGGTGCCATCGCAGAAGCACTCGCGCACGTTTAAGACACGAGTGAAGTGAGTCACTTGGCGTTTAATTGCGCGCGAATCACTGGTGCGAGCCACTTCGCCGTTTCGTCTGCGATTACGTTGTAACCTGCGAGATTCGGGTGGCGATCACCCGCCCAGCCGGGGAGATGGCCGAAGATGCCATCAAGGCGATTATCCATCACGATGACTTGTGGGTCGGTGCCGGGCTGGATGTACGGCGTAGCAAAAGCGCGGAGATTCTCTGGGATTTTAGCGAGCGAGTAGCGGCGGTAGTTCAGCATGTCGGGACCTTTCTTCAGCTCGGCGGTGTAGCGCGGCGCGATGTCAAAGAGCGTGAGCTTCTCCTCAACAGCGATCTGTTTGATGAGCGCGTTGATGTCCTCATGCAGATTGTTGAGGGCATACGGGATCGCGGTCATCGGGATTAGCATCGCCTTCGGGTGGTCTTTGCGCAGACGACCGAAGAGCTCGTGGAAGTCTTTAGGGAACGAGGATTTAAAGTCTTTGATCTTCGCTTGATCGTTGAGTCCATAGCGGATGAAGATGTAGTCGGCCTGTGGCTTGGTCTTCACGGCCTTGTCATAGCGTGTGTCCAGCAGGCGACGTATGTACTCGCCGCTGACACCTTCGTTGTACACGTCGCAGGGAGGGAGATCGGTCTGGGCGGCGAGGAGGATGCGGAGAGTGTCTTCGATTTGTGGTTCATCGGGGGCGAGCTTCTTCGGAATGCTGGCCTCTGTGGTACTGTCACCAAGTAGGATAATTTGCAGGCGCTTCTTCGCGGTCACACCGCTGAAAGCGAGAGGCTGGCCACCGATAAACTGATCGGAAGTAATAGTGGGACAGATGCGCTTCTCCACATGCTGGATAAACAATTCCGTGCCGCGTGTGTGGCTGACGAAGGGCCAGCGCGCTGGATTGTACATCGTGTCGGTCATATCCCGCATGAGGACGACGTGCTTGCCGTTCTTGGCCATCTGGCGCAGACCAAAAGGGCGGCCAGAGACGCACATGTTGAGATGCACGCCCATGAGGATGACGTTGTCGATGTTCTTCGATTCCAGCAGGTTCCAAATCTCCACGCCACTGTCGCTAATAGCGTCCTTGTCCTGATCAATGCGCAGCGTATCGATCTGCTTTGTCCACGGTGCTTTGGGGTTCAGGCCCTTGGCTTCGAGTTCCTTTGCCCAAGCAGCGTGCTCGGCAGGATCATCGTCTTCACCGCCGTCGGTTTGATCGAGCGGATACACCGCCATTTCCTCCGCCGGGATCTGCTTGCACCACTCGCCGATCTTATCGGGCAGACGAGCCGCAGTCGGCGCAGACTTCGCGCGTTGGCGAGCAGGCGTTTCTTCATAAGGTTTCATGCAACTGCTGGGCGCGTGAATAATCAGCACGCCGTCTTTGCGCGCTTTTTCGAGCACTTCATTCATGCGCGGAGCCATCTCAGCTTCACGAGTTACGGCATTCTTGCAGTGATGCAGATCCCACATGTCACAGACGATGATTGCCGTGCGCGCTGGCTGCCACTGCTCTTTGACGAGAGAAGCTTTGCCGGATGGAGCGCGGGATTGCAGCGTGAGGTCTGCGGAATGAGCCAACAGTGTGAGAGCAAGAAGGAGAGCTAAAGTGCGCATAGTGATAATTAGTTAGTGCCTTGATTTGATGAAGGCATAAAAGCTGGTGCCGATCTGCGCGTAGCCGATGGCGTTGGGGTGGACGCCGTTGTTGTCGGGATAACCATCCACAGGATCAGCATACAGTTCAGTGGCGACGAGATGGATGCCGTCTTTTTCGCGATTGGCGAACCGCTCCATCATGAGTTGGACGATGCGATGCTGGATGCGCTTCCAACCCCAGCGCGGGTATTTATCCTTGTAGTTGGCGGTAAAACCTGCCTGTCGTGAATTCGGCGGTGTGGTCAAACCAACGGCGAGGATGGCTTTGGGCACAGCCTTGTGGAAAGCCGCGAGCAGTTTGTCGGCTTGGTCGAGCACCTCATTAATTTTGACGTCTGGCTGGTCGGGATCGGCGGCGAAGCAGTCGTTGATACCGAGTAGGAAGGTGACGACATCAGGCGGTTGATTGTCGCAGTGCTCACGGAAGTACCGTGGTAAATCGAAGACGCCACTTTTGCCATCGGCAGCAGAATACATGAACGGGCTGGTGCTTTTACGCGCAAGCGGACCTGCGGTGACACCGGGGACTTCCGGCGTGAATTTGGTGAGGAAGTCACTCCACTTCCATCCACCGTAGCCTTCATGTGCGACATTTGGTTTGGCTGAGGCGGGCTTGTGAGTGCCGAGCATTTTCCACTTGGGATTACCGGGTTCACTGAGCAGGCGGGCGATCTCATTCGGATAAAGGGTCGCGTGCGTGAGGCTGTCGCCAACGATGAGAAGCCGAAACGGCTTGCCTGAGCCCGCATCGCGCTTTGAGATGTGCAGCGTGGTCTGCGCGCGTTCGAGTTCTTTGCCCGTGCTGTCCTTGACGATGACCTCAAGCCGATGGTCTCCAACATCACCATCGGTCGGCGTCGTGGTCCATCGTCGTGCTTCGCTCTGGCCGTTCATGCCGCGCACCTCAAAGCGATACTGCTCAGGTGTTTGGGTGAGCACGATGTTGTCGAAGTACACACTCATCGGCAAACCAGCGACGCCATGCCAATGCGGCGGGAGCGTGAGCTGGAGTTTTTCCGCAGCGGTGAGAGCGGTGGCAAAGGTCAGCGCTAGTAGGAAGGGTAGTAATTTCATGACAGGTTAGATTGTCCAAGGTCCGCGCATGGAGCGCATGATCAGAGCATTGGCAGCATCGTTGGATTCAAAGCGCTCGGCCTTCGGATCAAACTTCAAAGGCTGGCCGATCTTCGCGGCGATGGTGCCCATGTGGCAGATGGTGGCGGCGCGCTGCGCGGTCTCGGCAGATGCGGCAGTGGGACCGCGCGTGAGCACGGCGTCGATGAAGTTGCGGTGATGATGCTTGGAAACAAAGAGCCGCGTGTCGCTGTCCTTCATCTTGATACGCAGGATGTCGAGCGAACTGGCTTTGAGCGTCTCGCTCTCACTAAACACCCAGCCTTCACTGCCTATAAATTTGGTGCCATAGGTGGCCTTGTCATCGGTGCTAAACATCGTCAGCTTCAGCCCATTTACGTAGCGATACTCGATGCGGAACTGCTCGGGCGCGTCGTAAATGCTTTTGGTTCGGCGCTTGATCTGCGTCGCACTGACTTCGACGGGAGTCGTGTCATCCATGCCTGCTCCCCATTGGGCGACATCGACAAAATGCGCACCCCAGTCGGTGATGTAGCCGGGAGCGTAGTCGTCGATCCAGCGAAAGTTAAAATGACAGCGCGCGGCGGTGTAGGGCCGCTCAGGCGAACTGCCCATCCACATGGCGTAATCGAGATGCGCAGGCACAGATTCAGGTCCTTCAAGCCCTGTGAATCCGCCGCGAATGGCGAAGGTGCCGGGCACGCCGACTTCGATCTCCTTGAGTTCACCGATGTAGCCGTTGCGCACGAGTTCGCAGGCCATCCGCACCTTGAGTCCCGAGCGCCTCCAGGTGCCGCATTGCAGCACACGTTTGTTGTCACTCACTGCCTGACAGATGGCACGGCCTTCGACGATACTGGCCCCGAGAGGCTTCTCAGAATAGAGATCCTTGCCCGCCTTCGCGGCGGCGACGGCGATGTGTGAGTGCCAGTGATCGGGCGTGGCATTCAAGACAGCATCAACATCACTGCGCGCGATCACTTCACGGAAGTCATTGTAGCAGTCAGCCTTCGTGAGCTTGGCCAAATTCATGGCGCTGTCGCGATGCTGTCCATCGACATCACAAATGGCCACGACTTGCACGCGCTCATCAGCGAGAAAGGCGCGCATGTTGCTCGTGCCCTGACCACCGACACCAATGCATGCGAGGCGGATTTTACCATTCGGAGAAACAGCTCCTGCTCGACCCAGCACGGCGGCTGGCAAGATGAGTGGAAAGGTGGAGCGTAGGAACTGACGGCGGTTTGTGATCATGGTTGGAGATCAAAGAAACGCCGCGCTACCTTGGATTTCATCACGCGGGATTCAAACGCCACAGCGTGAAGTTAAGAAAGCTCGCAAAGCTGACCCAGGCCAGATACGGCACGAGTAGCCATCCCGCTGTTGTGCCAGCACGCCGAAAACTCAGTAGCGTGAGCAAAATCGCGATCCATATCACAACGATCTCGATCAGCGCCCAGCCAAGTTGATGTGCGCCAAAGAAGATCGGAGTCCAGGCGGCATTGAGCGCTAGTTGTGCAAAATAGAGCGCGATTGGTCGCGAGAAACCGACGCGCTTCCAGACCAGCCACGCGGCCACTGCCATTAGCGTGTAAAGCAGCGTCCTTGCAGGACCAAACAACCAGGCTGGAGGATTCCATGACGGCTTTTGCAAGGCTGCATACCACGCGCCTGGCATCGAGCCGACACGCAACAACGGTGCGCAGAAGGTGATGACGATGAAGCCGACGAGTGCCAATGCATTGTGGAGTTTGGAGTTGGAGTCGCTCATGGTTTTTTTGAGTATGCCTGCCGTTGGTTTGCACCTGCGAGCAAAAAAAGATCAGGATTGTCCAAAGCATATGCCTGCACCTTGCATGTTCAGTGGCGTTTCTTTCGGCATGTTTCGTCAGATGTTTAAAAGCCTGTTTCCATTCCTCATCGTCTCCGCTGTGCAAGCGGAGCCGATAAGTTTTAGCCGTGATGTGCTGCCTTTACTTTCGGATAACTGCCTCACCTGCCATGGTCAGGATGAGAGCCACCGCAAAGCTGATCTCCGACTCGACACTCAAGAAAGCGCGAGTGAGGTCATCAAATCGGGTGACCTCATCGCTCGCATCATCTCCGACGATCCCGAGGAGATCATGCCGCCGCCAAAGTCGCATAAACCGAAGTTGAACACTGAGCAGATCGACACGTTGAAGCGCTGGATTGCTGAAGGTGCGAAATGGGGCAAACACTGGTCCTTTGAGAAGCCAGTCAAAGTACCCGCGGAGGGAAATCCAGTGGATTTCTTCGTCAAAGCCAAGCTAGCACAAAAAGGCCTCAAGCTTTCCAAAGCTGCCCCAGAGCACACGCTGAAGCGCCGACTGTCGTTTGATCTCACGGGGTTGCCGCCGTCTTCGGAGCAAACCGTGGATAGCCTTTTGGCCTCGCCGCACTTCGGTGAGCGTATGGCCATGTGGTGGCTCGATGCAGCGCGTTATTCGGACACCGATGGATTCCAATCTGATGCCACGCGCACCAATTGGGCTTGGCGGGATTACGTCGTCGAGTCGTTCAATGCGAACAAGCCGTTCGATCAGTTCACGCTGGAGCAGTTCGCGGGTGATTTGCTGCCGAATGCCACGCCGGAGCAAAAAATCGCGACGTGTTTCCATCGTAACCACATGACCAATGGTGAAGGCGGTCGCGACAAAGAAGAGTCCCGCATCGACTACGTCATCGACCGCGTGAACACGATGGGCACGGTCTGGCTTGGGCTCACGCTTGGCTGCACGCAGTGCCATTCGCACAAGTTCGATCCCATCACACACTCGGACTACTACAGTCTGAATGCCTTCTTCAACAGCATCGACGAAGACGGGGCTGCTGGCACGGCTGCAAAGCCCTACCTGAGCTATCAATCACCTCATGCCAAGCGTGCTGTCGCAGAGGCGCAACAACTCGTCGATCAGCGCAAGCCCATCGAAGGCAAGGCGCGTCAGGAAGCCGAGAAACCCTTCGCGAAATGGCTCAGTGAACGCCAAAGCAACGTGAAGGCCGACTTCAAAGCCTGGCATGACGTGCGTGGTCTTTTGGAGTCCCAGGAAGGCACCGAGCTCGCTCAGGATAAAGACGCCATCGTCAGCGCCAGTGGCCCTAATCCGAAGCAGGACGACTATCGCCTCATCGCGCCGATCAAACTGCCGCGCATCACCGGTTTGAAGCTCGAAGTGTTACCGCAAGACGGCGTGCTTTCACGCGGAAAGACAGGCGAGTTCATCCTCACCGACATCAAGGTTCAAGTTCGTCGAAAAGGCAGCTCGCAGATCCGCGACATCCTCGTAAGCAATGCCGTGGCCGATACCAAGATCGAAGGCAAAGCCCGCGAGTATGGCGACGTGAAAGGCACTCTCGACGATGATCCACGCAACGGCTGGACGACCAAAGGCTTCCCCAAAGATCAGCCCCACACCGCTCTTTATGCTCTCGCCAAACCTCTCGTGCTTGATAGCGATGAAGAGCTCATTTTCGAGCTTCGCCATCGCTCCACCAATGGCGATGCCAACATCGCGAAGTTTCGTCTTTTCGCATCCGATCAACCTGGGCCGGCGGTGCGTGAGCTTGCTCCTTCAACTCTCGAACAACTCGCCAAAGGCCACATCGAGAAGGATCGACTCATGGCGCAGTTTCTCGAAGACCACGCGCCCTATCAAACCGCCAAGGCATCGCTCGACCTTGCCACTGCGCAGCTCAAAGAAGTCACCACTGCCGCAGGCAAACTCAACGTTATGGTTCTCGCCGAGCGTAAAGAGCCGCGCGACACACATGTGCTGGTTCGTGGCGTGTGGGATAAAAAAGGCGACGTGGTGAAGCGTGACGTGCCCGCCGCCATCGCACCGTGGCCTGCCGACCTCACCCGCGATCGCATGGGCCTCGCTAAGTGGCTCACATCAAAAGATAACCCGCTCACCGCTCGTGTGTTCGTCAATAATCTCTGGCAGATGTTTTTCGGGGCCGGACTCGTGCGCACGCCGGATGATTTTGGTCTTCAAGGCCAGCGCCCATCGCATCCTGAGTTGCTCGACTGGCTTGCCGTCGATTTCATGGAGCATGGTTGGGACGTGAAGCATCTCATCAAGCTGATCCTCAGCAGCGAGACGTATCAGCAAGCTTCAAATCAGACGGATCAGGCCGATCCGACCAATCTTCTTCTCTCACGCGGCCCGCGCTTCCGTTTACCTGCCTGGATGCTGCGTGATGCCGCCTTGCAATCCGCAGGTCTACTCAATTCAGCGCTCGGTGGTCCACCTGTTCGTCCGCATCAACCCGAAGGCGTGTGGGAAGAGATCTTTATGGGCCGCTTCACCTATGAACCGAGCCAAGGCGCCGCTCAGCATCGCCGCACGCTCTATGCCTTCTGGCGTCGCAGCATCGCGCCGACCTTCCTCTTCGACAGCGCTCAACGTCGCGTGTGTGAAGTATCGATGACACGCACGAACACACCGCTGCAAGCACTCACACTCTTGAACGACGAGACGATGATGGAAGCTGCGCAAGCACTCGCCAAGCAGATGCTCGCTTCTCCCAATGATCGACTGCAACTCCTCTATCAAGCTGTCCTGACTCGCCAAGCCACCCCGCGCGAGCTTTCCGTGATCCAGCGCGAACTCGATCGCGCACTGACTCACTACCGCGATCATCCCGCCGATGCCGCAAAGCTTAAATCCACACCCGAACTCGCAGCGCACACGCTCATCGCCAGCTTGGTGCTTAACCTCGATCAAGCCATGACCCATGAGTGAACATTCTCTCCAAACTACGCGCCGCTACTTCCTCGGCCAATGCACCGGCGTTTCCGTCGGCGCGATGGCACTCCATGCGATGGGTCAGCAGGAGTCGGTTGGCTTGCCACAGTTGCCGCATTTTGCTGCGAAGGCGAAGCGCGTGATCTTCCTCACACAGTCCGGTGGTCCCTCGCAGTTGGAGTTGTTTGATCACAAGCCAGGACTCATGCAATGGGCGGGCAAAGAGCTGCCGGAGTCGGTGCGCAACGGTCAGCGGCTCACGACGATGACCTCCGGCCAAAAGCAGCTTATCCTGCCAGGCATCACGAAATTTTCACGCCATGGACAGAGCGGCTCGACCATTAGCGAATGGTTGCCACATCTCGGCGAGGTGGCGGATGATCTGTGCTTCATCAAGTCGATGACGACGGATCAAATTAACCATGCACCAGCGATGACGCAGTTCTTGACGGGGCATCAGCTTCCGGGCCGACCGAGCATGGGCGCGTGGATCAGCTACGGCCTCGGCAGCATGAACCGCAACCTGCCGGACTACCTCGTGCTCATTTCCAAGATGCAGCGCCCGAGTGATCAGCCGCTATACGATCACTATTGGGGCAGCGGCTTTCTGCCGAGCCGTTATCAAGGCGTGAAGCTGCGCAACTCGAAGGACCCCGTTTTGTATCTGACCGATCCCGAGGGGCTGCCGCGTCATCTGCGCCGTGGCATGCTCGACGGTCTGGCGGAGATCAATCAGATGCATTTCGAGCAAACACAAGATCCCGAAATCACCACGCGTATCCGCCAATACGAGATGGCGTATCGTATGCAAGCGAGCGTGCCGGAGCTGACGGATCTCAGTGATGAGCCGGATCATGTTTTCGACATGTATGGGCCGGATTCGCGACGTGCGGGCAGCTACGCAGCAAACTGTATCCTCGCGCGACGGCTGGCTGAGCGTGGCGTGCGTTTCATCCAATTGTTCCATCCCGATTGGGATCATCACAGCCGTTTGCCAAGCTGGTGCAGCGCACGTTGTCGCGACACCGATCAACCCAGTGCGGCGCTGATCAAAGACTTGAAACAACGCGGCATGTTGGATGAAACGCTCGTCATTTGGGGCGGTGAGTTTGGTCGTGGCGTCGCTGGCCAAGGCAAGTGGGACAGCCCCGAGGCGGGCCGCGATCATCATCCACGCTGCTTCACGATGTGGATGGCCGGTGCTGGCGTGAAACACGGCACGACGTATGGCGCGACAGACGACTTCAGCTACAACGTCGCCGAAAATCCCGTCCACGTCCGAGACCTTCACGCCACCGTCATGCACCAACTCGGCATCGACCACGAGCGCTTCACCTTCCGCTCACAGGGCCTCGATTTCCGCCTGACTGGCGTGGAGCAGAGCCATGTGGTGAAGGGGCTGATTGCGTGATTTGGAGAGGGAATGATCTTCAGTCTTTCGGCGAATTCGCGAAGACTCATGACTCGCCACTTGTGCGGAGACATGCGCCGCCTCAGCCTGCATTCTCATTGCTAGACTCAGCCGAAGCTGATGTTTCCTCTTCCAAATGCCAGGGCGATCATCGGTGTGGGCATCGCTCGCTTTCTGGCAGGTATTCTCCTGTTGTGCGCACGAAAACAGCTCTGCTGTTCGTTTGAATCAGTCCTGCCCGCGTGCTTCTCCGACTGCCATTCTTAGCCCTGCCCGTTCTGCTCTCCGGAGCCAGCTTCGCCGCGTCTTCGAACACTAAGGTCGAATTCAATCGTGACATCCGCCCGGTTCTCGCGGCAAAGTGTTACGCCTGCCACGGTCCTGACGAAGACAAACGTGAGGCCGATCTACGGCTCGATGTGCGTGCTGAGGCGGTGAAGGAAGCCATCAAGCCCGGCAAACCGGATGACAGCGAGTTCTGGCATCGCATCACCACCGCTGATCCCGATGATGTGATGCCTCCGCCATCCTCGCCGAAGCAGCTCACGAAAGCGGAGCGTGAGCTGTTCCGCCGCTGGATTGCTGAAGGGGCCGAATATCAGAATCACTGGGCCTTTGAGCCGATCAAACGGCCCACCGTGCCGATCTCGAAGAACACAAACCCCATCGACGCCTTCATCGAGAACGATCTCGCCAAACATGATCTCAAGCCTGCTACCAAAGCCGATCCCATCACGCTGATCCGACGCGTCTTCCTCGATCTCACAGGCCTGCCCCCCACTTCATCCGACTTGTCAGTCACGTCCGACTGGTCTGACGACAAATATGCCACCCTCGTGGACCGCCTTTTGGCTTCGCCCAACTTCGGTGAGCGCTGGGCACGTCACTGGCTGGACATGGCGCGTTATGCCGACAGCAGCGGCTTCCTCGGCGATGGCCTGCGCCCGAATGCTTACCGTTATCGCGACTGGGTGATCGACGCCATCAACCGCGACCTGTCTTTCGATCAATTCACCATCGAGCAAATCGCCGGTGATTTACTGCCTAATCCCACACGCGAGCAAATCGCCGCCACCGGCTTTCATCGCAATGCCGCGCTGAACACGGAAGCGGGCCTCGACAAAGAAGAAGCGCGTTTCCAAAACCTCGCCGATCGCGTCAACACGACTGGCCGCGTTTGGATGGGCCTCACCGTCGGCTGTGCGCAGTGCCACACGCACAAATACGATCCGATCACCATCCGCGATTACTACAGCTTCTACGCCTTCTTCGACAACACCGTCGATCAAGACGAGCCGAACACCAAAGCACCGGCGCTGGCCGAGGTGACGAAGGATCGCCGCCAGACTTATGTCCACATGGCGGGTGATTACACCCGTCGTGGCCCCGATGTCATCCCAGCAGGCCTTTCGGCCCTGCCACCGATGAGCAAGCGTGCGCAGCCAGAGCCGAGCCGTCTTGATCTCGCCAAGTGGCTCGTCTCGCCGCAGCATCCGCTAACCAGCCGCGTCGCGGTGAATCAAATCTGGAGCAAGCTTTTCGGCACCGGTCTGGTCAGCACACCCGACGACTTCGGTACTACTGGCGAGCCGCCTTCGCATCCTGAACTGCTCGACTGGCTGGCCTCCGAGTTCATGCGCCAGGGCTGGAGCCGCAAACAGCTCATCAAGCTCATCGTCACCTCGGCGACCTACAAGCTATCCTCCGTGCATCGCGATGACATCGTCATAGTCGATCCGCTGAACCGCCTGCTCTCCCGCCAAAACCGCCTACGTCTTGATGCGGAAATCCTGCGCGACTCCGCGCTCGCCGTCAGCGGGCTGTTGAAGCCCACCATCGGCGGGCCGAGCTTCCGCCCTCCGCTGCCAGAAGATGTGTTTGATGTCGGCCGCTCGTCGAACTGGAAGGCCAGCCCTGGCAATGAAATCTACCGCCGCAGCCTCTATATCATTACGCTACGCAGTGTGCTTTATCCCACACTCTCGACGTTCGACGCGCCCGATGCCGCCGATGCCTGCGTGCGCCGCGAACGCAGCAACACGCCACTGCAAGCCCTCACGATGATGAACGACGGCGTTTTCGTCGAAGCGGCACAATTGCTTGCTCTCCGAGTCTTGTACCAAAGCCCCGCCGAAGCGCCGAAGCGCCTGCAAAAGCTCTTCCGCCTCGTTTTGAACCGAGAACCGCGTGCCGAGGAGCTTTCGCGGCTCCGGGCCTTCCATTCTGAACAAAAAACCCGCGTGCAAAACGGAGGTGCTGAAGCTCTCAAAACACTCGGAACTCATGAAAAGGCTGTGCAGCACAGTGAAGCCGTCGAAGCCGCCACACTCGTCGCCACCGCTCGTGTGATCCTTAATCTAGACGAATTCATCAACCGCCAGTAGCCGCTTTTATGGTCATCACCTCCCTCGATCTCGATAAACCCGGCAAGCAGCAGAGCTTTCTCCAAGTCCCGTATTCCCACAACCTCGGTGGTTGGGCAAATGTGATGGTGCCGATTACCATTGTCGCGCGTGGCAAAGTACCGACCGTTCTCGTGCTTGGTGGCAATCATGGTGACGAATATCAGGGGCAGATCGCCATCATGAAGCTCGCACGTGAACTGACGCCTGAGAAAGTCACGGGGCGGATCATTCTCATTCCATCGCTCAACTTGCCCGCAGCACGCGCCGCCACACGTTTGTCGCCGCTTGATGGCATGAATATGAACCGTGCCTTTCCTGGCGATGCTGAAGGCCCAGTCACGAGCCAGATCGCGAACTACCTGCGTACGGTGCTGTTTCCAATCAGCGATGTCGTAATCGACATCCACAGCGGAGGTCGCAGCATGGAGTTCGTGCCATGCTCGCATATGCATTTGGTGCCGGATCGTGAGCAGCGGGCGAAGATGTTCGCCGCCATGCTCGCCTGGGGCACCGAGTTTTGCTTCATCTACGCCGACATCGCGGGAACAGGCCTCTTGCCCGTCGAGGCGGAGAATCAGGGCAAGCTCGTCATCACCACCGAACTCGGCGGAGGCGAGTGCATTCCTGCCAGTGTGCATCGCATCACGCAAAGTGGTCTGCGCAATGTGCTCATCCATGTTGGCGCTCTCAAAGGTCGCGTGCAGCCGCGCAAAGCTCCCCCGATCATCACGCAGGCCACGAATCGTGAGGACTACATCCTCGCGCCCGAGTCCGGCATCTTTGAAATCACCGTCGATCTCGGCGCGAAGGTCAAAAAGGGCCAAACCGTTGGCTACATCCATCATCTGGAGCGACCGGATCGAGCGCCCGAGGAGATCGTTGCCGCTAGCAGCGGTTATCTCATCACCATGCGTGCGCCTTGCCTCACGCAGCAGGGCGATTGCGTCGCGGTAATCGCCAGACAAGTCAGTGAGCGCGAGGTCCTTCGCGCATGAGCAAGGCGAAATCAGCCGGCGCGCTCGTCGCCTTCATGTGGTTCACGTATTTTCTGAACTACTGCGACCGTCAGGCGGTGTTCTCGATGTTCCCATCGCTGAAGGCCGATCTCGGCATGAGCGACAAGCAACTCGGTCTCACGGGCGCGATATTCCTCTGGGTGTATGCCTTCGGCTGCCCCATCGCCGGTCAGCTCGCGGATCGTTTTTCAAAGCGCCTGCTCGTCGTGCTCAGCCTCATCGTGTGGAGTATCGTCACCGTCGCCACGGGCTTCGCAGGCTCCGCGTTCATCCTGCTCGGCCTGCGTGCCGCCATGGGCATCTCTGAATCGCTCTTCATGCCCACGGCCATCGCCTTGACGGCGAACGCGCATCCGCCTGAGTTGCGCTCGCGCGCCATCGCGGTGCTCACCACCGCGCAGATCGCGGGCACTGTGGCAGGCAGTTGGTTCGGCGGCTGGATGGCAGATCGCGGCCAATGGCGCGGCGCGTTCTTTGTGCTCGGCGCGATCGGCCTGCTCTATGCGCTGCCGTATTTTGCCTTCCTCCGCGGCGTGAATGAAAACCCCACCGCTGAGACATCCAAGCCTTCCAAATCCCTCGCCTTCCCGATCCTGCTCCGCGTGCGCACCTTCCTGTTGTTGTGCGTGGTGTTTCCCATCTTCGTCTTTGGCTTGTGGCTGCTCTACGGCTGGCTGCCAACCTTCCTCAAAGAGAAGTTCGCGCTCAATCAAGCCGACGCAGCCTTCAACGCCACAATCTCCCTTCAACTGACCACTGCGGTTGGCCTGCTCGGCGGCGGTGTGCTTGCAGACAAGATGTATCGCCGCACCAAGGCCTCGCGCCTCTGGCTCATGACCGCCAGCCTCATCCTTTGCGCACCCTGCCTGCATTTCCTCGGTAGCAGCGACACACTTTCCGTCACTCGCATCGCCGCCGCGTCCTTCGGACTCTTCAGCGGCCTCCTCATGGGCAACATCTTTCCCGCCGCCTTTGAAGTCGTCCCCGCCGACAACCGTGCCTCCGCCGTTGGCATACTCAACTTCTGCGGTGCGATCATGTCTGGCTTCGCAACCTTGTTTGGGGGCATGTGGAAGCAATCACTCGGCATCGACAAGCTACTCTCCATCACGGCACTGGCTTATCTCGCGGCAGGCATTGCGTTGATCGTCGGCATCAAGACGCTGTTTCAACCTGACTACGAAACCACACACTGAATGAAGACCACGAGCACCATTCTCATCCTTGCCGCAGTCTCCGCATTCGGCGTTGAGCCGCAGGACATCGCCTTCAAATCGAGTCTCGATGGCTCCGAGCAACGCTATGTGGAACTCATGCCCGCGCCGTTCGATCCGCTTGTCGTGCATGACGTGATGATCGCGCTGCACGGACATGGATCAGACCGCTGGCAGTTCATCAAGGACATGCGCGGCGAATGCAAGGGACTGCGCGATGTGGCTACGAAGTATGGGCTGATCTTTGTCTCACCTGACTACCGTGCAAAGACATCGTGGATGGGACTGAAGGCCGAGACGGATGTCGTGCAAATCATCGCGGAGATGAAACGGCGGCAACAAGTTGGCCGCGTGTTCATCGCGGGAGGCTCCATGGGCGGAACGTCGGCCCTGATCTTCGCTGCGCTGCATCCTGAACTGATCGCGGGTGTTTGCAGCCTGAACGGAACGGCGAACATGGTCGAGTATGAGAAGTTTCAGGACGCACGCACGGCTTCGTATGGCGGATCAAAGACGGAGAAGCCCGATGAATACAAGAAGCGCAGCGCGGAGCTGTGGCCGGAGAGGTTCACGATGCCTGTAGCGCTGACGACCGGTGGCAAAGATGAGGTCGTGCCGCCAGCGAGCGTGCTGCGACTCGCGGAGAAGCTCCATCAGGCGAAACGCAAGGTGTTGAGCATTCATCGCGAAGCGGGTGGTCATTCCACCAACTACGAGGACACCGTGGCAGCGATGGAGTTTGTGCTAAGTGAAGCGGTGAGCACAAGCGCCTTGCATAAGGCGGCAGAGACACTGAAAGCACAGATCGCGAAACTCAGACCAGCTCATTCCGAGCTGCTGGCCGATGCCGAGGTGTTTCACAAAGGCAGTAAATGGGCGTTGCGCTATGAATCCGCGTTCACCGCCAAAGATGTCGCCACGATTGAGAAAGCGCTCGCTCGCGGCACCGAGCGCGTCACGGCTCTGGCGGCGAATCAATCGCCGTGGACCACCAAGAAAGGCAAAGTCGTGCGAGGCTTCGTCTCAACCGTCGATGGTTCGACACAGCCCTACGGCGTCATCATCCCGAAGAACTACGATGGCACAAAGCCCATGCGGCTCGATGTCGTGCTGCACGGCAGCTCGAAGCCCGTGGGCATGAGCGAGCTGAAGTTTATGTCACGTTTCGATGAAGGTGATGCCGACAAGCCCGCCCCCTATGTCGATTACATCGAACTGCACCCGCTTGGTCGCGTGGAGAACTGCTACCGCTGGGCGGGCGAGACGGATGTGTTTGAAGCCATCGAGGCCGTCTGCCGCAACTATAAGATCGACCGCGACCGCATCGTGCTGCGCGGCATGTCGATGGGTGCTTCGGGCACCTGGCATCTCGGGTTGAAGTATCCAGATCGCTTCGTCGCCATAGGGCCTTATTGCGGCTATGTGGACACGCATCGTTTCTCCGAGACGCCGATCCCTGGCTTCATCAAAGTCGGACCGTTACCGCCGCATCAGGAGATCGGCCTGCACATGCTCGACTCCATCGATTACGCCGCGAACGCGAGCATGGTGCCGGAGATCGCCTGCATCGGCGACAAGGACACCTTCTTCCAATCGCATGTCCACATGGGTGAAGTCTTCGCGAAGGAAGGCATCCCATTCGTGAACATCATCTCGCCTGGCACCGGGCACGTCATTGATCCCAAGACTCACGCCGAGCAGATGCGCCGCATTGGCGAACACGTCGCCATAGGTCTCGATCACGACCCGAAGCAGCTTCGATTCGTCACCTGGACGCTGAAATACAACCGCTGTCACTGGCTCGAACTGCTCAGCCTCGGCAAGCACTACGAACGCGCCGAGCTCCGCGCCAACGTGACCGACGACGGCATTGAAGTCAGCCAGGTGAGCAACATCACGCGTTTTGCCATTCACCGACCTGTTTCCCGCATGCGAATCGCTGGTGCCGAGATCGCGTTACCGCCGCACAAAGCCGATGACGTGCTCGTTTTCAGCAAAAGAGGCGATTGGTGGCAATGCGACGGCCCGCGCAGCCAGATCACGCTCACTGGCAAACGCCCCGGCCTGCAAGGCCCCATCGACGACGCCTCCGCCACGCCCTTTCTCTGCGTTCGCGGCACCGGTAAACCATGGAATGTCAAAGTGGACGAATGGGCACAGGAAAACCTGAAGCGCTTTGAATACGAGTGGGCGCGCTACATGCGCGGCGAGCTGCCAGTGAAGAACGACACCGAAGTCACCGAAGCCGACGTGCGCGACAAACACCTCATCCTCTTCGGCGATCCCGGCAGCAACTCTTGGATCGCCAAATCCCTGACGAAACTGCCGATAACGTGGACCCGCGACGAAATTCGTCTCGGCGAACAGACGCAATCGTCCGCCGATTACGCCCCTGCCTTCATCTGCGCCAACCCGCTCGCCAAAGATCGCTACATCGTCATCAACAGCGGCCACACCTTTCATGAGAAGGAGTTCGCCGCGTTCAACTACCTGCTCTTCCCACGTCTCGGCGATTGGGCGGTGATGAAGATCGATACCGGAGAACCGGTGGCGGTTGGATATTTTGATGAGTCTTGGATGAAGGCTGGCGTTGTCGCACCGTAGAAAGAGGCGCCCATGCCCCGAATCCTCATCGCCGAATGCAAACAGGAAGTCGCCACCTTCAATCCGGTCCTCAGCGGATACGACGACTTCACAATCCGTCATGGTCAGTCTATTCTCGAATACCATCGGCAGGTGCGCAGTGAGGTGGGCGGGGCGTTGAGTGTGTTTGATGCGGCTCCGGGCGTGGAACTCGTGCCGACATGCAGCGCGCATTTCATCACTTCGGGTGGCACGCTGGCCGATGGAGCGTTTGAGCGACTGGCGAGCGAATTGCTGTCCAGCATCAAAGCGGCACCCATGGTGGATGGCGTTTATTTTTCGTTGCATGGCGCGATGGCGACGCGGAGCGAGGGTGACCCGGAAGGATGGTTGCTAGCGGAGACACGGAAGATTGTCGGTGAGAAGGTGCCCATCGTGATCTCGCTCGACCTGCATGGCATCCTCACGGACCGAATGCTGGAGCAGAGCGATGCAGCCGTAGCGTTTCACACCTACCCGCATGTGGATTTCTTCGGCACTGGTGAGCGTGCGGCGCGGTTGCTTCTACGCATCGTCGCGGGTGAAGTGAAACCGGTCACAGCAAAGGTCACGGTGCCCGCTCTGGTGCGTGGCGATGAGTTGATCACGGCGTCGGGCTCCATTCTTCATGCAGTTAATGCGGCGAAGGAGATCGAGCAAAGCGCTGGCGGACTCTCGGCAGCGATGATGTGGGGCAATCCTTTCACCGACGTGCCTGCGCTTGCTTCGAACAGCTTCGTTGTCACGGACAATGATCCTGCAAGAGCCGAGCGCGAAGCGTTACGCATCGCGACCTTGTTTTGGGATCATCATCAGAAGATGCAGGTGCCGCTCACCAGTCTTGTCGAAGCGGCTCGGCTAACAAAAGAGAATCCCTCCAGCACAGCCGTGCTTGTGGATGCGGCAGACGCCACCAGCTCCGGTGCCTCCGGTGACAGCAATGCAATCCTGCGTGCGCTGCTTGAGGCTGGCTACGAAGGCACGGCATTGATCCCCATTGTTGATCCTGGTGCTGTGGAGGCGGCCATCGCGTCAGGTGTTGGCCATACCGTCAAAACAACAGTCGGAGGCGCTCTTGATGCTGCCCGGTTCACGCCGCTGCCGATCGAAGGACGCGTGCGCATGTTGTCGGACGGCTGGTTTCACAGCGAAACGACACGCGAGCTGTGGCAAGCCGGACCCACGGCGGTGATTCAGGTCGGCAACATCACGCTGATCGTCACGAGCCGCGCGGTGAGCCTGTATGATCGCGCGCTTTTCCTGGCGCACGGCTGCGATCCCAAGCACTTTGGGGCCGTCGTGGTGAAGTCACCGCACTGCGAGCCGCACATGTTCAAAGAGTGGGCCGCGCAATACATCGATGTGGATGCGCCGGGCTCGACGAGTGCGAACCTGCGCAGCCTCGGCCATACCAAGTGTGCGCGTCCGATGTTCCCACTGGATGCAGATGTTCCATTCAAACCCCAAGCCAAACTTTTCCAACGACACCCATGAAAATCCGAGAAATCCGCTGCGCAGGTTTGCGCGGAGCCACCCCCGAAGGCGGCTGGAGCAATGAACTCCGGCCTGAAGACTGCGTTCACACGCTCATCGCCGTCCACACCGATGAAGGAGCCGTCGGGCTCGGCAGTGTGTTCACGAATGATGCGCTTGTGCGTGCTTCGCTGGCCGTGCTGGAGCCGCTTTATCGCGGCGAGAATGCCCTCGAGCCCGAGCGCGTGAGTGAGAAGCTGCATCAGAACATGTTCTGGCTTGGTCGCGGTGGTTCCATCACGCACGCTATCAGCGGCATCGACATCGCGTTGTGGGATTTGCTAGGCAAGGCGACGGGACAGCCCGTCGGACGTCTGCTCGGTGGTCGTTATCGCGAACGCGTGCAGCCGTACGCCTCGCTGCTGATGGATGAGCCCGAAAAGCTTCGCGATCATCTTCTGAAAGTGAAAGCGCAGGGTTTTCGCGCTTTCAAGATCGGCTGGGGGCCGTTTGGGCGACGCAATGCGGCGACGGACGAAGCCATTGTGAAAGCCGCGCGTGAAGCCGTGGGGCCGGACAACAAGCTGATGGTCGATGCTGGCGGCAGCGATGCTCACTGGACCAACGGCTACAAGTGGGCGCTCAACACCGCGAAGATGCTCGCCGACTACGATGTGCATTGGTTTGAAGAAGCCCTCACACCCGACTCGATCGAAGACTTCGCCAAGCTCCGCGAGCATTCGCCGGTGCCGATCAGCGGCGGCGAAGTTCTCACGCGCCGCCAAGCCTTCCAGCCCTTCCTCGAAGCCCGCTCCTTCGACATCATCCAGCCCGACGTGACCAAAGTCGGTGGCATCAGCGAGGAGCGTCGCATCGCCTGGATGGCGCAGGAGCACGGTGTGCAGTTCATCCCACACGGCTGGAACACGGCGGTCGGCCTCGCGGCTGACTTGCACCTCGCTTCCGCATTCCCCGGCACCGATTTGGTCGAATACCTCACCGGATCGCCGTTCATCGACGAGATCACCGTCGGTGGATGGAAGCTGGATGCCGACGGGATGCTTGCCATCCCAACAACTCCTGGCCTTGGTCTTGAACTCGATCCCGATGTGGTGAAGAAATACACGGGCGGGGAAAAGCTGTTCTGAAGCCACGTTAGGATCATGCCATGTCCCCCTTCGAACAACACCTCACCCAAACCCGCCGCGATTTCCTCGCGACGAGTTCGTGCGGACTGGGGACGCTGGCTTTAGCTTCGTTACTAAAGCAGGACGGCTTGCTCGCGGAGGATGCGAGCATCCCCGCGAATCCGCTCTCGACTCGGGTGTCGCATTTCGCGCCAAAGGCGGAGCGATGCATCTTCATCTTTCTCGAAGGCGGGCCGTCGCAGATGGATCTCTTTGATCCGAAGCCGCTGCTCAACAAATATGACGGCCAGCCGCTGCCCGATTCCATCGTGGGCAATGCAAAGTTCGCCTTCCTACAAAAGGAGTCGGCCACCGTGATGGGCACAAAGAGGATCTTCAAAAAACATGGCCAGTGCGGCATGGAGATCAGCGATCTGCTGCCAAACATCGCCACTTGTGCGGATGACATCGCGTTGATCCGTTCGATGCACACGACGCAGTTCAATCACCTGCCCGGACAGCTCATGCTGAACTGCGGCGAGTCCCGGCTCGGGCGTCCGAGCGTCGGCTCGTGGGTGACGTACGGCCTCGGTAATGCCTCGCAAGAGTTGCCGTCGTATGTCGTGATGGTCAGCAAAGGTCGTGGCTTGCCAGGCGGCAGTTCCACCTGGTCCAGCGGCTTTTTGCCGTCGTCGTATGGCGGCGTGATGTTTCGCAATGGCGCGTCACCTGTGTTGAATCTCGCCAACCCTGATGGCATCACGCCTGAAATGCAGTCGGCAAGCATCCGCGCGCTCAATGATTTGAATCGTCTCCAGCACAAGCACATCGGCGATCCAGAGATCGCAGCGCGCATCAACAGCTACGAACTTGCCTTCCGCATGCAAAGTTCGGCACCAGAGCTAGTCGATCTCAGCGGCGAATCACAGGACACGCTCGATGCGTATGGCGTGGATCGCATCGAGCCGCCGATCAAGAGCAACCTCGGCGGCATTGGCAACTACCAGACCTTCTCGCGGCACTGCTTGAACGCGCGGCGCATGGTCGAGCGCGGCGTGCGCTTTGTGAATATCATCCACGCGTCATGGGATCATCACAGCGCGCTCGATCCGCAGCTCGCGCACAATTGCCAGATGGTCGATCAGCCCATCGCCGCGCTTTTGAAGGACCTCAAACAGCGCGGCCTGCTCGACACCACGCTCGTCGTGTGGGGCAGCGAATTCGGCCGTACCGCGCTGGGCGAAAACCGCAAGGGCTTCAAGAAAGTCACGGGCCGCGACCATCATCCTGCCGCGTTCAGTTTATGGATGGCTGGCGGCGGCATCAAAGGCGGCCAGGTGCATGGCGAGACCGATGACTTCGCCTGGAACGTCGCCCGTGATCCCGTGTCGATGCACGACTTCCACGCCACTATCCTCCATCTCTTTGGCCTCGATCACAACAAGCTCAGCTACCGCTTCCAAGGCCTCGACTTCCGCCTCACCGGTGTGAATCCGGCGAAGGTGGTGAAGGGGGTGATTGCGTAGCTTCGATGGGCAAAAGCTACCAGTTCACCCCAGGCTAGAAAGCCCACGCTATAGACGTTTGCATCGCCCCTTCACGAATGGTTCCTCTGATTGCCGCCACCACTGTCCTGCTGCTTGTCTCGCTTGCCGAGTGGATTCATGCGCGGCGCATTCGCGTGACGGCGCAGCTGGCGTTTGGGCCGAGCAGAGCAGCGGCGTGGACGAATGTGGTGCCTTCGCTGCGTGTGGTGGGCCTCACGGCTTTCACATGGGGCGTGGCGACCTTGCTGATGCTGAAACTCGAAGCGCCGGATGATGCGACGGCGATGGAACGGCACGATGCGGAGGCGACGCGCTTAGTGTTTGTCGCGGATTTGTCGCCGAGCATATTTTTGCAGGACTCGGGGCCGGATGGCACGCTGACACGTCATGCGCGGATGCGCGAGGTCGTGGAGGGAATCCTGCAGCGCGTGAGCGGCAATCTGCGTTTCGGCGTGATCGGCTTTTACACGGACTCATTGCCCGTGGTGATGGAGGCGCGTGATCCTGAACTCGTGCGAAATGTCTTCAACGGCCTGCCGCTCACCTATGCGATGCCTGTCGGCCAGACGGATCTCGGGACGGCGGTGAATCGCTCGCTGGAAATCGTGGCGGACTTCCCCAAGAGCAGCACGCGCGTGATCATCCTCACAGACGGCGATTCCGTGCCGCTCGCGCCGATCAATCCGCGCCCTACATCGGTGCGGGAACTTCTGGTGCTTGGTATCGGCAATCCGCACAAGGGTAGCTTCATCGACGGGCATCAATCGCGTCAGGAGGCCGATACTTTGCATCGGGTCGCGACCTCGTTGCTCGGTGCTTATCATGATGTGAATGATAAGCATCTCGCGACCGAGGCGCTGGGCGATCTCGTCGTGCCGCTGGCCCTGCCGCATCAGGGGCTCACGCTCGCGCAGTGGGCAGTGCTGGCGATGGTGCTGGGCGCGTTCATCCATGCGTTCATTCCCGTCGCGCTGGAGTTCTTTGGCTCGGACTGGAAGGTGCGCAACGTCAGGAAGGAGGCGGCATTGGCACGATGAGAAAGTTTTTAACCCTACTCTGGCTGCTGTGTCCGGTGGCGGCGTTATATTACCACTTCAATGAAGGCCACAACGAGCGGGCCCGTATCACAGCGCGCAAGCACGTCGAGCAAATCCGCGAACTGGAGCGCATGAAGGAGCCGGACTGGGCGGTCATCATTGAGGAGTATGATAAGCTCAGCGCTGAGCTGCTGAAGACCGAAGCCCCACTCGTGCATCATCAGATTCGTCTGGCGAAATCAAAGGCGCAGTTGGAGCTGCTCGATGTCGCGGGCTCCATCGAAGAACTGACCGGCCTGCTGCGCGAGGCGGCACAGACGCATGGCGAAGACGCAAAGATCACCCGCGCCGTGCGTGAGATGCTCGGCAAGGCGCACTATTACGCAACCTATCTCTTGAAAACGAACGGTGCCGCCGAGGAGGAATGGCGACCCTTCGCCGAGCGCACGCGACAGATTTTCCGCTTCCTCGCGGAGCATCAGGAGCCCGGCGCGCTGGAGAAGTATGAAGATCGAGTCGCGGCAGAATTTGCGAGGACCATTGAGAAATGAAGATGATGAACAGGCTAACAAACAACGCACTCGCGGCTGCCATGCTGCTTGTGGCAGGCATCGCCATGGCGCAGGAAAAGCCTACCGCAGATGCGATCAACGGCGTCAAAGGCGTGAAGCAGAAAGCCGTCACCAGCATCAAAAAGATCGCGCCGCCGACGGTCGTGCCCGTGACTCCACCACCACCTCCTTCCGAGCAAGGCGTCAACAAAGTCGATGGCATCCAGGCCACTCCGCCTAACACGGTGAAAGGCGTCCCACCAGCGCCCGCGGCTGCCACCAGCACGATTCGCGCGGTGCAGGGAGTGCAGGGCATCATCGCACCGAAGCAGCTGAATCTCGAAGCCGCACTGCTCATCAAAGAGGACGCTAAAGGCACTCCCGCTGGCGGCGGTGCTGAAGGCGGCAAAGGCAAAGCTGCCGCCGCTGCGTTGCTGAACCGCCCGCTTGGACTCGTCCCCGCAGCGCGCGTCTCGAATGGCGATGGTCGCGCGGGATTTCAGGAGTTCGAGAAGCTGGACAAGCCAGGATCCTAATTTTATTCCATGAACCCACTTCATCTCTGCGCCGCACTAGCGCTCGTCATCCTCACGACCTCGCAAGCTCAACAACCGGCTGTTCCCGCGCCTGCACAGCAACCCATAGCGCCTCCTGGGCCTGATCCGAAGCTAATCAAAGAATATGAGTCGGTCATGAACCAAAAGTTCACGCGCGACCCAGGCGAGCTGCTGCGTCAGCTCGAACGCGTGGGCACCGCTGATCCCGCCACTTTGCCTGCAAATGACCGCTTCCTCATGCGTTTCGTTACGGGTGATTGGGCCAAGATTGGCGAGGAGCTGAAGCAGATGCCGCCCGACCTCGCGGTGAAGATTTACAACAAGATGCTTGCCGACCTCACCGAGAATCGGAAGCCCGTGGTGCGCCTCGATGACATCGTCGAACTCTCCGATGCCGCGCCCGCCGAACTCAACAACGACAACGTGCGCAGGCTCGGCCAGCTACTCGGCATCGCCGTGCCGGTGAACGAGCGCTTCTGGCTGGTGGATCGCTTTCAAAAAGGCACGGGCAAGTTTGGCGGCACTGATCCGGCGAAGCGACTGCTCGCCGCGCGTGTGCTTATCGCAGGCAACTTCCGCGATCTCGCACGCGATTACCTGCCGACGAATGATCAGATCGCGCAGATCGCCGATGAAGGCGTGCGCAATGAACTCATGGCCTTCGTCGCCACGCAGGAGCAACGCGAGAGCACGCAACGCAGCGAGGTGCAACGCATCTGGGATGAGAACATTCGCGACCTGCTCGCGCCTTCGACCGGCAAAAACAAAGGCTGGGAAAAACAGAAGCCCATCTCGGCCATCTCGAAAATCATCACTCAAGTGCCACCGAGCACGCTCGCACCGGTCTTCACCGATCTCGTCAAAACCAATCCCGAGATCGCGATGAAACTGCTCGCCGCGCTCGAGCGCAAAGTGCAGAACGACCGCAACGGCGATGTGCTGACCCGCACGTCCAACATTGCGGTGCAGGCCAATGTCGCGGCTTTGCTCTGCGATCTTATAAAGCCCGGCGAGCAGCCCTGGACGCAGGTTATCGAGCTGATGGCCGACGTTTGGGCCAGCGAAGCGGAGAACACGTTCACGCAAAAATCCGCCACGAGTAACCAGCAAAAGTTCATCCTGCCCGAAGACCTCATGCCGCACGCGCCGACAGACAAATGGGCTGCCTCTCTGAATGCGGGAACGCGAGATCGCATGGATATCGCCATGTCGCGCCTCATCCTCACCGGCGCGAATTTTGATCAAGCCGCCGAACGCATCGTCGAGATCGGCAAACGCAGCGCACGCGCCGGAGCTGCGCTGGCGGAGGACTTCCTCGGCGTGTGGGCGAAGACGCACAACCCGCAGATCCCCGAGCAACTGCGCCGCAAGTTCAACCTACCCGATGACGCACGCATTCCCGTCACGCCGATCATGATGGAAAAGAACATCGAGAGTCTCTCGCGCATGATGGTGCTGTTTCGTCAGGCGGGCATCGCGCCCGCTGATTACAGCAAAGTCGTCGATGCCTTCGACCTCGCCTACAGCAACGCGGAGACATATCGCACCACGCACATCGAGAAAGTCTTCGGTCAGATGGACAAGATGGATGAGCCTTTGTTCTTCCTCATCCTCTCGCGCATGAGCAAGAACCTCGGCGAACGCTGGCGCAAGATGGACGTGCAAACCGCTGGCATGACGCAGCGCGATGAAACACAGACGCTCGACCTCGTGCGCGAAGGCTACGGCACCGCGCTGAAGCTCATCGACGGCTGGATCGCGGGCCATGGCGACAGCTCGCGCGCGCTAACCCTCGCAGGCACGCTACTCGTCGAGTGGGGTGACTTTGAATACTTCCAGGAACTCGCCGCCAGCGACAGCAAGATGCGCATGGCGGGTTACAAAGAGAAGAACCTGCAAGCCCAGGAATACTTCAATCGCGGTGCCGTCGCGTATGGCAAGCAGGTCGCCAAACTTGCACCCGCCGACTACAACGTCGCAGCCTATCTCGGCTGGTTCAATGGCCTGCTCGGCATCAGCTCGAACGGCCAGATCAATCTCAGCAAAGCCATGAACCGCGCCGCTTTGACGCGCATCCGCGAACACCTCGTCGCCTTGCCAGGCAAGGCATCGAAGGCGCACATCAGCATGTTTGCCAAGATCGTGAACGACCGTCTCGCTGATGAAAAAGACCCGCTGCACGAAGATTTAAAATACCGCTACCTCGCCAGCTCGCTCGTCATCACCAAGGACGATCCCTTCACGCTCGGCGCGCAAAAACAGGTCGCTTATCTTGACGAGTTGCTCAGTGAAGTGCGGTTGCAAACCCGCGTCGATGGCCCGAACACCGTCGGTCGCGATCAAGACTTCGGCATCATCGTCAGCATCGTTCACACCGAAGCCATGGGCCGCGCCGCGCACTTTGGTCAATACCTCACGAACGACGCCAACGCCGGACTCGTGAAACAGCAAAAGAAACCATCCGCACTCGTGAAGAAGATGCGCGCCGCGCAAGGCCCGCGCGATGAACTCGAACTCAACATCACCGAAGCGCTCGCGCCCTTCTTCGACATCCAGAGCTTCACCTTTGCCACGCCTGAGATAAAACCGCGCCCGACCGCGCAAGCCGGTTGGGATGAAACCATCCTCGCCTACCTGCATGTGCGCGCTAAGGACGCCAGCGTTGACAAAATCCCGCCCGTGCAGCTTGAGCTGAAGTTCGTCGATCTCAGCGGCCCCATCACCATCCCCGCCGAGTCCGCCGAGACCGTCATCAAAGTCGCCACTGACAAGATTGAACCACGCCCAGCGAACAACATCGAGATCACGCAAACCCTCGACAACCGCCAGCTCAACATCAATGGCGCACTCACGCTAGAAGTGAAAGCCACCGCCAGCGGCATGGTGCCTGAGCTTGATCAACTGCTCGACATGAAAACCGCGAGTGCCATCGCGGTGAAGAACGTGAACCCGCACGAAGGTCTGCAAATCACCGAGCTGAACACCTGGGCCGATCAAGTCGCGCCGAAGTCCGAGCGCGTCTGGACGATCTCCTTGGATGGCGACCAAGTCCGCGCCTCCGAGACACCAATCACGTTCAACTTCCCGCAACCCAAGGCCAAGGACGCGAAGGTTGTGAACGAAAGCTACTCCGACATGAACCTCACCACCTTGAAGGAACCCGCAGTGCAAGTTGGCCGCACCATGAGCGCCAAAGAAGTCGCCATCGTCGCCGCGAAGAGTCCGTATCTTTGGCCATCCATCATCGGCGGCGCGGTTTTAGCCTTCGCATTGATCACCTGGCTCGCACGACGCGGCAAAAGCAAAACCGAGCGCCCCGTGCGCGCCCGCGATGTCTTCACCATGCCCAAGGATGTGGATGGCTTCGCCGTTGTTACCTTGCTGCGGCGTTTGTGTTCGAGTCCGCTCGTGAAACTGAAGGAGACCCAACAGAGCGAATTGCAAACCGACCTCGAGCGCGTGGAAGCAGCCTGCTTCGGCGCGGACGCAGCCACGATGTCCAAAACCGACCTGCTCGCTATCGCCTCGAAATGGCTCAGCAGCGCAACGTGATAAAGCAGAGGCAACTATGGGATGTGATCGAATAGTTCAAATCGAGGGAACCCAGTCTATTGCGCGTAATGTTGAGCGCGACGGCAACTAAACCGGTTTCATTTCGACAGTCAGTTCTGCCGGAATGGAGCGCTTGCGATAACGTCGTGGATCATGTCGCGGAAACCACGTCCGGGAGTGCGCATGTCGTTGACGATGCCGTCGATGGCGGCGTGATCGGTGAAATCGGGGCCACGTCCGAGAGCATAGGTGAGGAGCTTTTCGGTTAGGGATCGGGTAAATTGCTCGTGGCGTGCGATGAGCAGGGTGCGAAAGTCGGTGAAGCCTTTGAACTTCTCGCCGGTGGGGAGGTCGCCGCTGGGGTCGATCTTTTGATCACCGGAATAGTTTTCGCGCCAGCCGCCGATGGCGTCGAAGTTCTCCAGTGCGAAGCCGAAGGGGTCGATCTTTTGATGGCAGGAGGCACACGTGGCGTTCTCGCGATGCATGGCAAGTTGCTCGCGGATGGTTTTGGCTCCGCTGGCATCGGGCTCGATGAGCGGAACGTCGGGCGGAGGTGGCGGCGGCGTGTAGCCGAGGAGTTTATGCTGCACATAGACGCCACGCACGACAGGCGAGGTGTCCACGCCATTGGCAGAGGCGGTGAGGAAGGTGGACTGGGTTAGCAGACCACCGCGTTCGCCTTTGGGCAGCGTGACTTGGCGAAGCTGCACGCCTTCGACTGGCGGCAGGCCGTAGTGCAGGGCGAGTTCGCGATTGAGGAAGGTGTAGTTGGCGGCGAGGAACTCTCGTGGCGGCAAGTTTTTGTCGAGGATGTGGCGGAAGAACATCTCGGTCTCAGCACGCATGGCGCTGTCGATGTTGTCGCGGAAGAAGCTAACGAAGTCGGTAGAAACCGGCATCTCGCCGATGTGGTCGAGGTTTAGCCAGAGGCAAATGAAGTTCTGCACGAAGCGCTGCGACTTCGGGTCGGCGAGCATGCGATCCACCTGTGCGCTCAGAGTGGCGGGCTCGCGCAGTTTGCCTGCGGTGGCGAGTTGGATCAACGTCTGATCCGGCATCGAAGACCAGAAGAAATACGAAAGGCGTGATGCCAGCGCAAAGTCGTTCAGCTTGCCGGTGCCTTCATGCACATGCAGGAACGCGGGTGAGCATAGGATGGTTTGAAAGCCAAGTTGCAGGGCATCCATCGGCTTCATGCCAGCGTCGAGCTTGGCGTTGATGAGCTTGCCGATGGGAGACAGCTCGCGTTGAGCCAAAGGACGGCGGAAGGCTGCCTCGGCGAAGACTTTCAAACGCTCGGGGATGTTGGCACGGCTGATTCGATCCGGCGTAAGCTTGCCATAGAGCAAGGCGTGACCCGATGTCGGCCATTGATCGAGTTGCGGGCCGGTGACCTGCATTTCCCAAATGCGGAGCTTCGGGCCGCGATAGGCCTTGAGCATTGCCAAAGCGAGCTCGCCCTTGCTCAGCTTTCCAATCGCTTCCAGTTCGGGATGACCTTTTGCGAATCTGTTCAACTTGAACGCCAGTGACTTGGCCTTCTCCGTGCCATTGCGGAAGCGCACCTCCGGCTCTTCACCGCGTTCGAGATCGACGGTCCACTCGAACCATTGTGGTTTATCGCTGGTGATTTCCACCAAGGCGAGCGTGCGTTGCGTGGTGATGTTCCCCGTGCTCTCGACACTGCCTCCACGAGTCACGGCGGCGATTTCCATCACGATCGGATCGCCGCTGCGGATGTCCTTCAGGAAATCATACGGATTCTCGCGATCAATCGCAGCGGCCTGCACACGGATGGTATAGCGCCCGCTCTGCGGTGCGCCGCCGTGCCCCAGTGGCTCGAATCCAATGTGCCCACCGCGATAATACCGCGCGACGAGATCATCGTAGCCCGTGTCCGATACCCAGCGGTAGCGGTCGGTCTGGAAGATCTTCGGCAAGTCGCCAGCTTTCCGTTTCTCGAAGTAGAACGGTGACTTCTGCGTGTAAGTCTTCATCTCAGGTTTCGGACCAAAGGCAGTCGTGCGCTGGATGGCCTCCTCAGCGGCGGCAAAGTAATGATCGAGCAAAATGCCGGAGGTTACTTGCGCCGCGCTGTTGTTGTCAAAGCCATCGGCACGGACCTCGGGTGGGAAGTCCGCGCTGGGATTCCAGCCCGCAACGTTCAATCCTAGCAGGTCGCCGATGGTGTTTCGATACTCGAAACTGTTGAGCCGACGCAGAACCGTGTGCGCTCCCGTGCCTTTGAAGCGCTGCGTGGCATCGGCGATGGATTGCGTGATAGCATCGATCGCCGCGAGCAGCTCCGGCTTCTGCGGCTGCTTCTCTTTTTTCGGGGGCATGTCATCCTGATTGAGCTGATCAAGAATTTCCTGCCAAAGCAAAGCATCATCTGGGGTTTTGATCTCAGACGTGAGTGCGTCGAAACGACGATCTCCTTTTTGTTTCTCAGCGCCGTGACAATTGATGCAGTAGGTCTTGAGGAACTCGGGGGAAGGAGCGGCGGCGCAGAGTGATGAGGTGATGGCAAGGACTGCAACCAATAGTTGGCAGGCAGCTCGTTGATAAAGGCGATGCGAGTTCATGTGATTGTATTTGGGAGATCATTTCTTCCCCTTGGCGGGAGATGTGCCGGGCTTCCAGGTGCGGACGATTTCGATGTCTTCCGCTGCCTTTGCCGTGAGAGCAGGAATGTCCGTGGGGCCGACGCGGTTGAGCAGTTGCGGCGTGTATTGGCGGTCGTAGAGCGCGGCGTATTGCTTCCAGTGGGCGAGCGCGTTTTCCAGATGCTTGATCGACGACGCCTGCGTTGCGGCATCCGCGCTGACGTTGAACTCCGCGAGGTCAATCGCACCGCGAATCTTGGCGGCATAATACCGGCCCAGCCACGCCTGCGCTTCGTAATCGCCGAGAGTCAGCGTCAGTTCCTTGTCCGTGGAGGCGGCTTGTGTGCGCAGGTCGGTGACGAGTTGCAAAGTCGTGTCAGCATTGCGCTCGAGTGCGGCTGCGACTTCCGGCGGCGTCTGAGCGGTGATGGCTTTTTTGGCACTGAGGTCTTTCCGCCACTCGGAGATGCTGCGCACGTTTTCGCCTGGCATTGTCTTTCCCTCCATGAAATGCCGCACGGTGTAGAAGCCCTTGTATTGATTGGGATGACTGAGGTTCGCCTCGGGATACCAATGCAGGTCGATGCCACCCCAGTTGTATCGGGTCACCTGCGGAATGATGCGCGAGGACGCCTGCGAGGCCGCAAAGAGTTTCTCTGCGGAGACGGATGGATGGCGTGTGCCGAGCAGTCGCTGAAAATGCGCTTCGGGCAGTGTGGGATCAAAACTCAAGCGGCCCCAGAGATTGAAACTGAACCACTGGCGATCCCAGACTAACTGACGACGACCATCGGCGGACACAGCATCGCGGCTGAGGAAATCGCGGCCCCAGATGTAGCCGTCGGGTCCCATGTAAAAGCCCGCGAGCTTGTCGGACCCAGGCATGTTGTTGATGAAGGCACGAGCGAAATCTGAATCACCCCAGCGGAAGCTGTAGAGGTCATCGTTGCGCACGGTGAGCCAGGTGCGGTGCTCGGGCGTGATCTCGGGAAGCAGGTCTTTGATGAACGATGGCGCACGGGAGGCATACATGTGCGCCACGGCGTATTTGTAGCTGAACTCGAAGGGACCAGGATAGTCCCTCCATTGGTTCAAAATGGGACTCAGTCCGGTTTCGTGGAGACGGTGAATGAGTCGGAACTTGCGCTCGGGTTGTCTCTTCAACGCATCGCTGATGCCCTCGCCATAGGTTGCCCATAGCCACTCTTCCTTGCCCTTGGAGCCATCTTTGTGGTCCATGTTCTCGCCTGACGTGATGCCGATGCCAGCGAGGCGCGGATAGGTGAGAACGGTCTCGCGAAGGCTCTTGCGGAAGTAGTCGCGGGTAGTGGCGTTATCGAGGTCGTCAGTGATATTGTATTGGCCGCTGGTGCCGTTGGTGAAAACGTTCCAGGTGAACCAATAGACCTCGATGCCGCGATCATGCGCATGGTCCATGACCGCACGCCAGAACGCTATCTTTTCGTCGATGGTGATACGTTTCACGACCTCGTGGCTTTCCAGCATCCACGGCTTCACCATGCCGGTGCCGCGAGGGGAGAAGGATTCGAATGGCTTCACCAAATCCGCCGTGGTGCGCCACACATCGTCCAGGGCGATCTTGGGATACTCCGGCACCTTCACAATCGATGGGAACGGATGCAGATTCCAAAGTGTGAGCACGTTGTAGCGGTCTCGCGCCATCCGGTCGATCAATTCATGCCAGAACTCCAGGTCCCACATCTCGGAGATATTCGCCTGTGCCGAAGAGCTGTTGTCCGAATAGCTCGGTGTGCGGAGATCGAGCGGGATGTTGAACTTAATGCCGCGCCGCTCGATGTGCGGTTTGTTGTCGGAATCCTTCAACGTATCGAGCGTGCCCGTACGAATCGCCTCCGCGATGTCCAAGCCACCATACATCGCGCCAACCGCATCGCCGCCGATGACGCGCACCTTAGCGCCGTCCCGCTCGATGCGGTAACTCTGCGCCGCGCCTGCCGCTACGCTGGTGGACACATCCGGCACAGGCCGTTTGACGTCCTTTGCTGCACGCTCAATTTCGGCAGCCGCAAACTTCAAGGGAGCCGAGTCGGCGGGCTGGAAACTCAGTGCGGCGAGCGCTGGGTGAGTGAGCGCCAAAGTAAGCAAGGCGAGAATCAAGGTCGGCTGTTTCATGATGCTTCGTGAAATGAAAATCAGTCCGATTCCCGGAGATGAGTGTCGGTGAGATCAAAGTGGCCTTTGGCATTTTCGGGGAGTTTGAATCGCAGCGTGGTTTCGTCTTTAAAGGACGACTTCACTTCGAACTCGATGACATGTTCCCGCCACTCGGCGGTGAGCGGAATAGGGGGCTCTTTGGTCATGCCGTGCCAGCCGTCGGCCAACTCGAACTCGACGGACTGACCGGGGGTGCCACGCACGCGGAAGGCGAAGCGGTAGCGGCTGCGGTCGAGCTTGCAGTCCCTGCCGAATGAGTGTTCGAGGCGTGAGTCTTTGCCGAAGTCACCTGTGACTCGGATGACGCGGCGACCAGCGGGGCCTTCCGCGGGTCCGTCAGTGCGCATCTTCATTTCTACGGCATGGCCGTCTGCCTGGAGCTTCCAGTAGCGCCAGGGGTTGATGAGTTCCTGTTTCGGATCTGGAGTCCACGGCTGAACGGCTTTCACTTCAGGGACGGGCGGCATCTTCACGGCCAGGAGCTTTTCAGGAACCTTGTAGCTCAGGCTATCGTCGAAAGCGGGGCTATCGAATGGGATGTTCGTCAAAGCGACATCCTCTGGAGCCTTGCCGATGCCGATGAATCCGAAGGGATGCCAGCCGCCACGGAGGTAGTTTGTTGTCGCAAATCGTGCGCTGGGCACCATGCCGCCTTGGCGGTCAAGAATGGCGAGCGCGAGGATGTAGCGGCCAGCTTTCATGCCGCTGGGCAGCGTGGCTGAGCCTGTGCTGAGGTTCTGTTTTGCGGCACGACGATAAGCGAAGGCTGCGCTGTCCCAGTCCTCGCCCGGCAACCATTTCCGAATGTCCACACCACTGAGCGGAGCCGACCACACGGGCTTTTTCGTCTCGGGATCAAGCAGCCCGACCGCCACGGGCCAGTCGAGGTAAAATGGAGCGCTACCGGTGTTTCGCACGGCCAGCTTCACCATCAGTTTGCCAGCGGGTTCGGCCATGTGCGGGTAGCTGACGGAATCGAGCACGAAGCGATACCCGAAGGCTTTTTGAAGCTCTGCTGCACCCGCCAGCACATCGCGGTCAGACTCATCGTAGTTATCGATCCAGCCAAGGTAGCTCGCGTGATAGCGCCGGATTTTGTCGATCATGTAGCGACGGTAGGCGGGCTCCTCCATCGTTTCGTTCGGCGTGCGTCCGAAGGTCTCCTTGGGCTTCGCGGTGTCGCGTTGCATCTGCCAGTTGTATTCCACCTCGCCTTCGATGGGAGCACGTTTCCAGACGTTGGGATACACATGCGTGGCCTGCCAGGGGAACTGGTCCTCGGAGCCTTCGGGTGGTTCGCGGTCGCTGTAGGCGAACGTGTCGTAGTAGATGCCGAAGCCAGCCGCCATGAACTCAGGGTCCGTATGCCGGACCAGCACAGGTTTGTTCTTGAATGCCTTTTGAAATGCCTCCACGAGGAGTCGACGCTGGTCTGCGGTGGGTGCTGGATTGTGATGCTCGCCAAAGTGGCCGATGAGACCCATCTGCACGGCAAAGATGCGCGGATCATTGTCCCAGGCTTTGCCGAGCTTTGCCACGAGCGCCTTGAGCCTCGCCTGAAAAGCGGTGCTGTCGTAGTCGAAGGTATGCAAGTCAGCGGGCCAATGCTGCTGCGGGCCTTTCTTTGATTCCGTTTCACCATTCCAGTCAAGATACACACGCGGCACGAGCTTGACGTTCAGTTCCTCGAAGCGCTTGCCCTTGGTGCTGGTGATCTTGCTCGTGTGGGCAATGATGCGCTCCACGCCGTCATCAGCGCTGATCTCGATGTCGCTCCACTTAATGTATTGGCGCTCCACCAGCCCGTAGCCATCCTTCTTGTATTCGCGGAAGCCTTTGAGCGGATTGTTGATCGCGCCTAGGAACTCGGGCGGAACGAGGGTTACCCAGCCGTTTTCAACGGAAGTCACATTTGAAGTCGCAACGGAGCCGTCTTTGGGTTGGGCATGGGCCGCGTGGGTAATCGCCCAAACGAACGAGATACAACTGAGCACTCTCTTTAGATTTTTCATGATTTGAACCCTGCGTTGATTGGATTTGTTGGCAAGATAATGGGTATTCAAAGTTGTTGAGCCGCCGCAATACCGTGCATTACGCCCGTGCTTTTGAAGCACTGCGCGGCCTCACGCAATCTTCATCGGCGTGAACGTCCCTGTGCTGCGTCCGAAGCGCTCGCGCTCCACGCCGAACCACTGGAGCGTGGAGAGCCAGAGATTGGACAACTGAATGCGCTTGTGGTCTTCCTCCGGGCAAACCAGATGGCCTTGGTGCTTGATGCCACCACCAGCAAGAAGCACCGGTAAATCACTCGTCGAATGGTTCGAGGCATTGCCCATACCGCTGCCGATCACCACGAGCGTGCTGTCCATCAAACCCGCTTCCTCCAACTTGCCGAGCAAATGCGCGAACTGTGTCATGAGATATTTCTCCACTGTCTGGAGCTGCGTGAGCAAACCCTCCTGCTTGCTGTGATGCGACAGGCCATGATAGCTGCCGACATCGAGATCATTGGTATGGAATCCGAGCGGGACTTCAAAGGTCGCCACGCGTGTCGAGTCCGTTTGCAGCGCCAGCGTCATCAAATCCATGAACAGCGGGATTTCTTCGATCTGCATCCGCTCCTCGTCCTTAATCGCGTCGATGGGCGACTTCGGTTTTGGTTTGTATAACCACGCATCCGATATTTGCAGGCGACGCTCCACATCACGCACCGAGGTCAAATACTGATCCAGCTTGCTGCGGTCCGCCGCATCCAGATTGCCCGCCATGAGCTTCGCTGACTCGCGCAAAGCATCGAGCACGCTCGCCCGGTTCGACAAGCATCCGCGCTCCGATGCCTTCTCATCTGCATTCGCTTCAACAAACAACGCCTCAAACAGCCTCGCTGGATTGTTCACCGGCGGCAGATGCACACCCGCGCGATTCCAGCACATGTCCGTGCCTTCACCGATCCCCGCTATGATTGACGGATACCGCGTCGCTGCGCCGACATGCTCTGCCGCCGCCTGATCAATTGAAATGTTCTTCTCCGGAAACCCTGCCGATTCCTCCTTCTTCACGCCCGTGAGAAACGCGTGCACCGCACCATGGCCGCCCTTCACGCCGTGATCCAGATGCGAAAAGACCGTGAAGTCCGAACGATACTCCTGCAACGGAGCCAGCGTCTGACTGAGAGCGTAGTCACGCCCTTTCGCCGTCGGGAAGAAGCCGCCGGGCCAGAAGCCGAGATGATTGCCAATGCAAATCAAGCGACGCGGATCAGCCTTCGGAGCCGCAGCCGCAAAGCCGATGTTGAGGCTCTCAAAAGCCGGTAGCGCGAGTGAAACGCCAAGTCCGCGAAGGAAATGACGACGATCAATGACCGGGGCGGAGTGTGATTTCATAGGATTGATGGAGTTGGTTTAGTGTTTGCCTTTCTGGGCACCAGGCCCTTCGGTGGGCGTCACTGGAAGTGGGAGGAAGTCGCGCTGGAGGATTATTCACTCTTGCATGGCGGGCTTGAGTTCGCGTTCGTAGCTCACAGGGAGTTCCCGCAGTTCTGACTACTCGGCGCCCTTTTTCTTGCCCGCTTTGCGCATGGCTTTTTTGTCATCCTTGTTGGTGGGGGAGTCAGGCTCGTTGTGCGCAGGCAGGAGTACTCTGAACTTGGCCATGATTTCCTTGGATTCGGGATTCGCGGCCAGATTTTTGTGTTCCAGAGGATCGGTGCTGTGGTCGTAGAGTTCCTCGGTGCCATTCGCTTTGCCGCCATACCAGGTGTAGCGGTAACGGCCATCGGTGAGGGAATGGTTGCTGAACTGGTAGGTGGTCAGGGTGGGATGATTCCACTCCCTTTTCGGGTCCTTCAGCAAAGGCACAAAGCTACGTCCTTCGTTTTCCGCATTGGGCGGGAGTCCGCACAGTTCGACCAACGTGGGATACATATCGAGCAGGTTGACGACGCCATCACATTTGACGTCGGCGGGAGTCATGCCGGGCACGCGGACCATGAAGGGCACGCGGTCCGATTCTTCCCAGAGATCGGTTTTGCCGTATTTCGTCTTCTCGCCCAGATGCCAGCCGTGATCGCCCCACAGCATGAGGATGGTGTTGTCAGCATACTGGCTCTTCTTCAACGCATCGAACAGCACACCCAGGCAGTGATCCACGTAGCTGATGTTTGCCAGGTAGGCGCGTTGCGCTTGCTTGTGCATGTTGGCTTTGTCGATCGCGTCAAACGAGCCAATCGAAGACTTGAACAGGCGTTTTCCATTCGCGTCCACGATGTCGTTGAGATCGTCGCGGAAGATTTCGACGGGCTTGATCTGCTCCAGTGGATAGAGGTCAAAAAACTGCTGTGGGACGATCCACGGCAGATGCGGTTTGGAGATGCCCAGGGCCATGAAGAACGGCTTGCCGTCGAAATCGCGCTTGAGCTGATCGGCGGCCCATTGGCAGGCGACATAATCCTTGGTCTCTTCGACAGGTGCTTTGCACGCCCCCCACCTCGCCACTTCCTTTTCCTCCCCTTTCTCTTGGCCCTTTTCTTCGGCTTTTACGCCTATAGCGGATGACGGGGATTCTTCCCAGAGCATGCCTTTGTTGCCACCTCCGCCTTCAGCGAACTCTTGGAACGCCCATTGGCCCTCATCCATCCCCTCAGACGTGGGATGCTTGTGGAAGATCTTTCCAGTGGAAAGCGTGTGGTAGCCGTTCTTGGCGAAGTATTGCGGAAGGGTGACGACATCCTTGGCTTTGGGGGCCTTCTTCAGGTCTTGCGTATTGCCGTAAATGCCCGTCGTGGAGGGGCGTTTGCCGGTCAGGATCGCCGAGCGGCTCGGGCAGCAGACCGTGGACGCGCAATAGGCTTTGTTCATCACCATGGCATGCTCTTTGGCGAGCCGGTCAAGGTTGGGCGTGATCGCCTGCGAGTTGCCGCCGAAGCACCCGACCCAGTCGTTCAGGTCGTCAACGGCGATGAACAAGACATTGTAAGGCTTGATGGGTTGGTCAGTTTTGTTTGGGCTCGTTTGGGCGAACGCTGCTGACGACAGCGAGAGAGTGGCGAGGAAGAGTATAGTTTTCATGAGTCGTCGTTACTTAGATTGTTGGAAGAATGGGTCACATCAGTCAGCGGCCTGAAATCACATGACCTCAAGGCCGCTGCTCACCACGGTGTCCGGTTTGTCTTTGCCGGCTTTGACGGTGTATTTACCCGGAGCATAGACGCGGGGTTTGAAGGATTCGGTTTGCGAGCGCACGGTGTAGAGGATCTCACCCGTGGACTCGGCGATGACTTGGACGACGGGTTTGGTTACGCCATCGAGTTTCACTTCGGGCAGTTCGGCATGAACTTTGCGGCCATCGTTGTCTCCCATGGCGACGGTGATGGGCCAGCCGGGGAACTGGGACTTCTCGGCTTCGGAAAAGCGAGGCCAGCATTCGAAGGTGATCTGGTGGGTTTTTTTGTCAAAGCGGGCGATGCCGTAGCCATCGGCACGTTGGCGTTCGTCCTTGATGTCAGGCGGGTTCGCATAGGCCATCATCGAGAGTTTGTTGCCGAGCCCGTCTTTGAAGTCGCCGGTCCATGGGAGCGGACTGCCGGGCACGGGATTGGGGCCGGGCTTTTCATCGAGCGGATGCCACCAGCGGCCATAGGTCGTATTCACCAAGGCGGGACTGGTGAAAGAATAGGGACCATCGCCATGATCGGTAATGCCTTGCTTGGTGACGACGGCGAGGTGTTGATCGCCGCAAAGATGCACTGCCCAGGCTCGGCGGATTTCTTCGAGCGCACGGTTGCGAGGAGTCTGCGGCCAGCCGTTGCAATCGAGGTCGGCGAGCAGGCGGTTGTCGGCCTTGCCATGCATGTGCACGGCCCCGCAGAAGGAGGTCGCAGAGAGCACGGCTTTCATCTCGCTACCGGTCCAGTCCTGCGCCCAGTCGTGCAGGAATTTTTCCTGGCGCTCGCCGAGCAATTGCAGTCCAGGAAGGTCAACCGTCTTCGGATCGTAAGCGGGGTCGTTGATGTGATCTGGGCGCGGTCCCATTAAGGGAATCTTGCCAAACGGACCGGACTTGAATTTGCGATCTTCAAGAATGGCAAAGTCCACGCCACCGACTCGCAGACGGGTGAAATAAACGGTGACGCCGCGCTCGACAGGTGCTGGATCGACCGGATCGGGCAGGTTCCAGGCCTGTTGGCGTTGCACTTGGTTCACATACTCCGCTGGATAGAGGAAGCCGCCATCACTGCCGTCTTCGCGGAGACACTGCTTGCCGTTCTCGCCCCAGAGATTGGGCTGGCCCACGTCATGATCATCGGGGATGCAGATCGTCGGCCGGTCGCACATCACATCGCGAAACTGAAGCCCGAACTCGATCCAGCCTGCGGTGTGCTCGGTATGACGATAGGTCTGGTCGCCCGCGAAGAACAGCAGGTCGGGATCTTGCGCCCGCAGATGCTCGACGATCTCCGGCCGCAGTCCGCCAGTGCGGCTGGAATTGCAGGACATGTTGGCGATGACGATCTCATTCTTGTCGATAGGATCACGCCGGATCAGACCCTCAAACATCGCCTTGTCGCCATGGCGCACGCGATAGGCGACGTTCTGCGTGGCATCCCATTTCTCGACGCGAAAATGCGCACTCCAGCCGGGATAGAGGATCGCTTCCGTGGCGACCTTGGTCCAAACGCCATCGCGTTGAAACTCCAGCCGCGCTTGTCGCGCTTCATCGGGCTTCAGCGGAAAGAACTGCGCTGTCAGCTTCAGCACACCGTTATCATAAGTGTAGAGCGCAAAGGCGACGATCTGATCTCGCGGCACGTCCATCGCGGGAGGCAGCGCGGCTTTTTTCGCTGAGGGCTGTTTGGCATTCCACCAATCGCCTACTGCGAGGGAGTCAAGCTGTGGATAGGTAGCGCCGAATGGGAGCGCAGCTTCGGTATCGGCAGCAGCGAGCGATGATGTTGAACCACGCCAAAACAGGAGTGGCGTGAGCTTGAGGAGAAAGCGGCGGGTGATGTTCATGATTTGGTTACAGGCTATCTAATTACGCGATGCAGTTGCTTTCCTCGTGAGTCGAAGTGCTCGAAGACGAGTTCATCTCCGGCGATGATTTGCAGGAAGCCGCCATTGGGTGTGGGCGAGGTGTATTCCTGCTTGATCAGCGCCTGCGGATCAGAGCCCTTCTTGTCGCCCGGAGCGACGCCCATCCGAGAGTTTTCATCGTTCAGCGCACCGCAGGCAAACTCCTCGATGCCCGATGGATGGATGCTGTGATACTGCCAATGACGGTCGCCGCAGACGAGCGTGAGATTGTTGATTTTGTTTTCCTTCAGCCAGACGAAGAAGGCATCGGCTTCATGACGGAAGCCGCTGAGATCGGCGTGATTGTCGATCTTCTTTTTGTCGTCGGGGCCGACCATGGGTGTGGGCGAAATGAGGATCTTCCATTTGGCATCACTGGCCTTCAGGGTCGTCTTCAACCACTCGCGCTGCTCCGCACCCCAGAGTGATTTTTCGGGGCCGTCGGCCATCTCGTTGGGGGAGCGATAGTCGCGACCCTCGGTGAGCCAGATTTGCAAATCCTTGCTGACACGATGCGTCCGGTAAGTGGGCTTATCACTGTCTGCGGTAAGCATAGGCAATTGCTCGCGGAACATGTCGATGCCGGTTTTTGGCAAGGGCAGTTTGTCGGTTAAATTGTCGGATTCGTTGTAGCGGAAGTCGTGATCGTCCTTTGACCAATAAGCGGGGACGCTGCGGAAGAACTCGATCATCCGTGGAAACCGAAACTGCTCATGCCAGCATTGGCGCAACTGCGGGACGGTCTCGGCCACGCGTAACGGGTTATCATAATAAACAATGTCGCCCGTGCCCACGAAGAAGTCCGGGCGCAGTTTCAGCATCGACTCGAAGGATGGGAAACCGAGTCGTTTGTCCTCCTCCGTGGCAGTGAGCGGTCCGCCCGCCTTGCCTCTCTTGCCGTGCAGAAACTTATTGTAGTTCATGCAACTGCCCGCGATGAAACGCACCGGTGTGTCGATGCCTCCACCTGCCAAGGTCTTGAACGAACAACTCGGCCCTGCCTGAGCCGTCGCCTCCGTGGCACCAAAGCTGGCGCGGTAATGGTAAGTGGTGTTGGGCTTGAGGCCGCTGAGTTCAGCGCGCACAATAAAGTCATGCTCATCAGCCGCCGGTTGGAACGGAGTGCGTTGCGCATCGCGGAAGTCCGGGTGCGTGCTCCATTCAAAACACGCCACGCCCGCGCTTCCTGGCAGATCACCGTCGGCATCGAGTTGCGCAGCGAGGGTCAGACGCGTTTGCAGCAGAGCAGTGGCGTCGGTGACTTCCCCAGACATCGTTCCCTGCCCGAGGAACAGCGCCTCCGGCTTGTATTCGGCTGCGTGCAGGTCAGGGGTGCGCCACACCAGCAGCGGAGATAGCTTTAGCAACAAGCGGCGGGTAATGTTCATGAACGTGAATGCGTAAAGTTTGAGGTCAAAGCGTCATCAAATAGGCAACAAACCCCTGAATGGTGATCATCTAGGAAGTGGTTGTGGTTCGATCAACGATACCTGCACGTCGTCCAGGTAGTGCGCCGTCCTCGCGTAGGCTTTGTCCGGCGTGCGAACACCAAAGAGCATCACCAGACTTCGGGCATTGAGCGGCACTTGAATCCTGATGCCAAAGGCCTGCCAGCCTTTGCTCCCTGGCGTCACATCCAGCCCCCGCGTGGCCGAAGCAATCGCTTCATCCCGACGATCAAACCAAGCCACATCGAGATTCTCGCGCGCCTCGGAAACCGCAAACGCACGAATGATATAGCGCTCTGCGGACTCAACATCCGCCGTCGCAAATGAAGCCGAGATCTCAATCTCACGCATCTCTCCACCCGCGCTCGATGGCAGCGACGCTAAATCGAACACCTGATAAACAGCGCGAGGCGAACCTTTGGGCGATGCTTCAAGCCGGAGCATGAACTTTCCTTCTACGGGTTGCACCCCATTCTCCGCCTCGACCACCTTCGCCGCATCACCACCCCAATGCGCTGACGCATCAGGAAAACCCTTCGCCAACGGTATCTGAGCAGCCTCAAAACTCGGCTGAACCACTGCCAGAGGCATCTTCTTTTCCAAGCCACGCTGCACCACATATCCGAACACGACCGAAGTGCAAAACATCCCAAAAGCGATCCCCGCCGCCGCTGCGGTGAGCGGCCGCCAGGAGAGCCAATTGAACAACGATTGCGGCCGAGCCAGTAACACTGGTCTGATCAGGGCAGTGGCGGCCAGCCGTCCATCGCCCAATGCGGAGTCCAGGCTGGCATAGCGAGCAAAAAGGCGGCGAAAGGTCGGATCGTTGCGCAGGTGGTCTTGCAGCGACTGCATTTCCTCCGGTGTGGCTGTGCCTTCGATATAGCGACGGATTAGTTCGAGTCGTTCGTGATCTGAGTTCATGCGATTCCTTCCCGTTTGAGCACCCGTTGCGTGCAATCCATCAAGGCCAACCGGATGCGGTGCAGAGCCTTATAAAATGACATGGGAGAACGTCCAAGCGATGCCGCCAGCTCATCCATGCGGACACCCGGCGCATATGCGGCCTCCAGCAGCTTGCGCTGAGCTCCATCGAGCTTACCGAGGCATTCATCCAGCGCCTCGCGCTCGGCTTCATACGCATCCGCGCTGTCAGCGACCTCGGCGGCTAGCAGTTCCATCACATCCTCATCAAACACCAGCCGGTCCCGCATCCGGTCCCGGACGAATGCGAGCGCCTTGAACTTTGCCACACCAAACGCCCAGCGCCTGAAATCCTCGACAGAGGATAGTTCCGCAAACTTCCGCCACAGCACCACGGCAACCTCCTGCATGACCTCCCGCGCATCCTCGCGGGTCGGCACCAGCGTTCGCACAAAGCCATTCAGCGCCTCCTCATGCTCCACATAGAGCCGGAGGAACTCGTCGTGCTTGTCATTTTCCGCAGGTTTCATTTAAAGACATATTCCGCACCGGGGCACCATTTGCCGGAAAAAATTTCGGTAATGATCAAGCCCACGTCTGCCACGATTCTTTGCAACGAGATGGATACCGCACCCGTTCGTTGAACTCCCCATGCCCAACGAAAAAGTTTCCAGCACCAAACCTCAGAGTCCGCAGCAGTTCATCGCCGGAGTCCGCGAGCGTGTCGCGAAAATCGTCGTCGGCCAGGATGTCGTCGTCGAGCGCGTGCTGATCGCGTTGCTCACGGGCGGGCACTTGCTGCTGCAAGGCCTGCCCGGTCTCGCGAAGACACTGCTCGTCAATACCATCGCTAAGGCGATCAACCTCGACTTCAAGCGTATCCAGTTCACCATCGACATGCTGCCGTCCGACATCATCGGATCGGAGATCATCGAGCAAAAGAGCGGCGAATTTCGCATCCATCGCGGGCCGGTATTTACGAACTTACTGCTGGCGGATGAAATCAACCGTGCTGCGCCGAAGGTCCAAGGCGCGATGCTCGAAGCTATGCAGGAACGCAAGGTCACCATCGGCGGCCAAAACCTCAAGCTGCCCACGCCCTTCCTCGTCATCGCCACGCAGAATCCCGTGGAGCAGTCAGGCACCTTCGATCTCCCCGAAGCACAACTCGACCGATTCATGCTTCTACACCGGCTCGGTTATCCAACGCGCGATGAAGAACAACTGATCCTGCAACGTCAGCTCGGCATGGGTTTGCGTAAAGAAGATGGCGGTGCCGTGCCACGCTCTGCCTTCGATATGATCGAAGACACGCCAGGTGCCTCCGTCGCCGATCTCGTCACCTCGATGGAAGCCGTGCAGGCGGTGCATGTGAGCGAAGTCTTCGTGAAGCACTGCGTCGAACTCGTGCGCCGCACGCGTGACAATCCTCTGCTCGACTTCGGTTGCAGCCCACGCGCAGGCCTCGCGCTCATCAACTCCGCGCGCGCACGCGCCATCATGCATGACCGCGACTACGTCACGCCCGAGGATCTGTTCGACCTTGCCGAAGACGTCATCCTCCACCGTATCCGCGTCAGCTACGAAGCCTCTGCGGCCGGTCACACGGGCAAACAAGTGCTCGAAAGCATACTCGCTGGCATGGGCTGATTTATTTTGTCATGCAACGCCAAGTTCAGCTCAACCCCGATCCCGTCGATGCGCGGCAGTTTGAGGTGACGGTCAAGCAATTGGCCAACAGCCTCAACTTCGGTCAGGAAGAATCCGTCTTCCACGGCGGCGGGCTGGAGTATGCGCAGTCACGGCTCTACGTGGCGGGCGATCCGGTGAAGTTCATCGACTGGAAAGTCTCCGCACGTATCGGCAAGCTGTTCATCAAGGAGTATCAGGAACCAAAGCAAATCCCTCTCTATCTCCTGCTCGATACATCGGCGTCGATGTGCATCACCTCGCAAACGCTGAGCAAGTATGCCTGGGCGGTGCGAATCGCCACTGGCATCGCGCTCGCCGCGCAGACGAACATGACGCCCGTGGGCCTGCTCGGTTGCGGTGCGCGCGAGTTGCATGTGCGGCCCACGCTTTCGCGGAACCTCGTCATGGAATGGTCGCACAAACTGCGCCTGCACGACTTCCTCGAAGAAACCTCCCTTGCCAAACGCGCCCGCGAAGTCGCGCCCTCATTAAAGCGCCGCACGACGGTGATCGTGCTCAGTGATTTGCATGATTCCGATGCCTTTGCGGCGCTGCAAGTCATGTCGCAAGAGCATGATTGCCTCGTGCTGCATCTCCAAGATCCTGCCGAGCTGAACATCAAAGGCGCGGGGATCTTTCGCGGCAGCGAGGCTGAGTCAGGCCGTAGCTTCGTCAGCCACGGACGCCGCGCTTTCATCGAGAGCGAGGAATGGAAAAGCGAACTCACGCGCTTCGGCATCGACTACCTGCTCCTGCGCATCGACCAGCCGATCCTCGGCAAGCTGCGTCACTTTTTGAACCGTCGCGGCTTCGGAGGTAGCTCGGGCCGATGAAACGCAAGAACATCATCCGGCTCGGCGCAGTCCTCGTCATCGCGGGCAGCATTGCCTTTGTGGTCACGCGAACCAGCGATGACTCGTTGCGAGTGCCGCTCGGCGTCGAGCAGGCCGCCATCGTCACCTACAGCGGCCCATTGCTCGCCGTCGCGCCATATAAGTGGGGCGTGGCGGTGAACGTGCGCATCGCGGAAGTCACCGAGCGCCCCGATCGCCGCATCTACGACCTGCGCTACATCGTCAATCGCGCGGGCACTTTTGATCTTAAAGACTACCTCGTCGCCGATGATGGCAGTACGCTCGAAGGGTTGCCCGCGTTCAAGTTCGAAGGCGACCCAAAGCTCTCGAAGAACCTCGACACACGCATTCAGGAGACCGAGGAGATTCGTGTCGATGTGGGCGGTCACTATTACGAAACGATGGCCGTGCTCGCACTGCTGTGGATCGGCTGGCTGCTCCTGCTCATCTTTTGGAAACGTCCGCAGCCGCCCGCAGTGCCTGACGCAGGCCCGCCGCCGCCACGGGCAGGTCTTGATCATTTCTTCGCGCGATCCAAGGCCGCCGCGATTTCGCGTTCGATCACTGGCAGCGGGTTGAGTAACGCGAGTGAATCTTCGACCGGTGTGACCTCGTTGGTCTGTGGGTTCCAGTTCACGGGACCGAAGCGGCAGGGCGCGGGATTGCCGGTGAGGATGTGCATCCCGGCGTCGTCCTTGTCGAAGTGCCAGAACTCGAAGGGGAAATGGATGAAGCCGTGCTTCTCCATCATCGCACAGATTTCAAGCCGCGTGGTGATGTGCTCCGACGCGACGAAGGGCGAGCGCATTGGCGTGCATTCGCTCATTTCGAGATACGAATAGCCTCGCCAGACCTCGGTGCCGACGGTGCGATTGAAGACCGAGATGTCGATGGCGGAGCCGGACATGTGCGCGCCGATCTTCGGCATATTGGCTGTGAGCACGATGGCGCGACGGAACATCATCTCGGGCGTTGGAATCTCGCCGCCGAGTTCCCACATGGTCTTTTTGAGCACGGTGTCGAAGACGGAAGGCTTGCGCACGAGCTGTCGCTGCATCTCCAGTGAGCGGAAGCCGTCCTCGATCTTCAGAATCCAGCCGCGCTCATTCATCTCGCGACCAATGGTGATCACATCGCGCACGAGGCTTTCGCGCAGGAAGTAAACGCGGTCGAGATCGCCTGCGATCTTACTGGTGGAGAACAGCATCTCGACATTCGCAGCGGCAGCGGCGTCAGGAATGGAGGCGAAGCGCTCGCCGCATTCGTTCACGGGAAACTCGATGAGCTTCTGAACGATGGCGTAGCCTTGTTCCATCTGTTCGGCCCAGTAGGAGCGGCGGGCGGCTTCGTCAGTGTTCATGGCGGTCATTGAGCGGGTTTACGCACGGCAATGGCTTCGACCTCGTATTTGAGTGAGGGCGGCAGGCAGTTGGTGATGGTGGTGCGCGCTGGCGAGGGCTGCGGGAAGTATTCGCGATAGAGCTGATTATAGAGCGCCACGTTCTCGGCATCGCGGACGTAGTTTCGCGTCTGCACGACATGCGCGAGGTCGCTGCCAGCCGCTTCGAGCACCTTGCGCACGTTTTCGATGCTGCGTCGAAACTCGCCTTCAAAGGTGTCGCTGACGATGTTGCCCTGCTGATCGACGGAGGCCTGGCCGGAGACGAAGATCAGATCACCCACGACCACGCAGGGACTGAAGGGCAGATGTGACGTGGGGGTGTTGGGGAGTTGCGGGTAGGAGACGAGTGGGTGTGTCATGAGGGAATGGGGTTTGGTGCGATTGTTTCGTCAGGGATGAGCTTCTTCGTCGCATCCATTGGCAGAATGATTAGACCCGCCAGAACGAAGGCACCAGCGAGCGTGAAGAAGACGAGCGTCTTGCCATCGCCGCCGCCGATTTTCATGAGCCAGGGCACCAGCAAGGCGCCCGCGCTGGCACCGAAGTTGCCCCACATGTTTCCCCAGCCTCCGGCGGCTGCGGTGGCGCGTCCGCCGACGTCGCCCATGAAGGCCCAGAGCGCGGGATTGGCGAGATCGGTGCAGAAAGAAACGACGGCGCAGCAGGCGACGAGCGTCCAGGTGGATTCGACAAACGGACAGCACACATACGCTGCGGCGCAGACGAACATAGAGCTGGTCATCGGCAGCAAGCGCCCCCAGCGCAGGCCGAAACGACGCGTGGCCCAGTCGCAGTAGTAGCCGCCCGCGATTTGTCCCAACATGCCGAACGCAAGCACATAGGTGAGCATCTTGCCGCCTTCGATCTCACCCACGCCGCGCTCTTTGACGAGGTAAGTCGGCAGCCAGGTCACGAGGAATCCCCAGCCGATGTTTTGCAGCATTTGCGCGGCGGAGTTGCACCACAAGCTGGTGCTTTTGCTAAAGCTCCACAGCGCGCTCTTGAGTTCGCGCGCACTCAAGGGCTTCTCGCCCTGCGGTCTGCCGATCAACTCCAACTCCGCCGCATTTACCTGCGGATGCTCCTGTGGATTCGAGCGCACCATCTTCCAGAAAATCACCGCGATGACGAGACCGACAGCGCCATCGATCCACAGCGAGGTGCGCCAATTGCCCAGCTTCACGATGAGCCAGATGGTGAGGAATGGCGCGAGCGTGCCGCCGATGCGACCACCCAGCGCGACCATGCCGCTGGCACGCGCACGACCGGTCAGAGGAATCCATTTGCGGACCAAGGCCATCGACGTGGGATAGGCGCCCGACTCTGCAATGCCGCAGAGCAGCCGCGCCACGAGCAGTCCGGCAAAACCCGTCATGAATCCTGTGAGCATGGTGCATAGCGACCACAGCACGATGTAGAGCGTCAGCATGGGCCGTGCGCCGAAACGATCGCTTGCCCAGCCTGCGGGCACTTGGAACAAAGCGTAGGTGAAGAAGAACGCGCTGAGGATGCTGCCGATCTGATCCTGCGACAGCGCGAGATCCTTGTTGAATGACATCGACTTCACGATCTCGCCCATGCAGATTCGGTCGAGATACAGGATGAACGCCATCAACATCGTGACGCCGATGATGCGATGACGAATGGTGGTGGGACGTGCTGGATCGGTCATGCGCAGAGATCCAGGCTAAGGCTTCACGGTTGGCACAGATTGCAGCCGGGTTTTCTCCTCCGCAGCGCGCTTCACCAAGTCTTTAGGATGTTTTGAAAACGACTCAAACACATCGCCGACCACGCGATCTGCGAGCACGCCGAGCTGCTTCAAGATGATCGCCTCGGCCTCGGGTTTGAGCTTGGACATGTTCGGTTCATAGCCACCGACCTTGTAGGCATCCTCGGTGGCGATGTAACCAATGTTGCCGTTTGAATAACCAACGATGATCGGCGTCGCACGATCCGCGATGGCCTTTTCCAGTTTGAAGCTGTATTCGACCATCGGCTCGCCTGGAATTGTCAGAAAGAGGAACGGGCCAACTTTCATGGCCATCAACTCCGAGGGCACCGGGCCTTCTTTGCCGGGCAGATCAACCACTTCACTCGCCACACGGATCTGATAAAACGATGCGCGTTTCCGCAACTGCTCACGCGTCACGCTCAACGCCGCAGCACGAGCCACCGCGCCGCCGAGATCACGGCCAGCCCACTGGATGTCGGCCTCATCGGCACAGCGATACGGATAGCCCGGCAAATTCGGCCGGATGTCGCCTGCGCAGCCTTGCATGAACATCACGCTCGTCTTTTGATCATAGACACTCTCGACAAAGGTCTGCGCCTCGCCGGGGAAGTCCGCCGTCATCTTGGGATAACCTTTGGGATAGGGCTGCGAGCCTTTGTCGCCCCAAGTGAAGAAGCACGGATGACACACCGCATGCATGATGACCGCCACGGGCGTGAGCGACTTGCCGTCATCGAAGCGCAGCACTTTCACGCGTGGATCATTAAGACCTTCGGAGTTCAAACGCACGACGGCACGGCCATCAATGGTCTTGCGGCGGTTGATGCCAAAGCCGATGTGATCTTCGCCGTAGCCAATGTTCACAGTGCGCATGTTACCTGCCGCTTCCTTGGCTGCTGCCGTGAGTTTTTTGATCAATTCCGATGCCCAGCGCAGATTCTCCACATAACCCGGCCCCGAGTGATTGTGCGAGGCGCAGACCATGATGTTCGCCGCAGGCACGCCGGTTTCCTGTTCGATGTTCTGCCGTGCGAGCTTCACCATGTCCTCCCATGCGCCGATGGTGTCCATGGTCACGATGGCCGCCTTCGTTTCGCCATCATCAAGGATCAAAACACCCGCGCGCAGCGGATCGCGGACGCTGGAGACCTGCCGCACATGGCCCACGATCTTGATGGCTGTGGTATCCGTCGGCGTGATGTCGATCTTCGCGACGCCCGCCTTAAGATTGGATGCGACCGGGAACTGGCCGTCGATGACCTGCGCGTGAGCCAGAGAGAAAAAGGCCAACAGCGCGAGGAGAGGAAGAGCCGGATGGATTTGCATGGCTCTTCTACGCACTCAAGCAGGACAACCCATCACGTGATCAGCTCGGGGATTGGCTTGCCATGATCGACGATGGGTGTGGGGCGTCCGTTGAAGTCCTTGATGAAAACTTTGGTGCCATCGATGCCGAGGTGATGATAAATCGTCGCTAGGAAGTCGCCTGGGCCGCATGGGCGCTCGATGACGTCTTCACCGCGCTTGTCGCTGGCTCCGATGATGCCGCCAGTCTGGATGCCGCCACCGGCCCAGATATTGGTGAATGCACGCGGCCAGTGATCACGACCCGGCTGGAGCGTACCCGCAGGGCCACTGGCATCGCCAGCACCCGTGCTACGATCAAAACTAATCTTCGGCGTGCGGCCAAACTCACCCGTGACAACAACCAGCACGCGCTTGCCCAAGCCACGAGCGTAAACGTCCTCAATGAGCGCTGAGACGGCTCGGTCGTAATTTGGCATGCGGAAACGCAGGGCCTCGAACTGATGCTGATTCACCGCATGGTCGTCCCAATTGTTAACGCGTCCACAGAGCGGCCCGCTCAACTGAGTGGTGACGATTTCCACACCTGATTCGACGAGACGACGCGCGAGCAGCAGCTGCTGGCCCCAGCGATTGCGACCGTAGCGGTCCCGCGTGTGAGCTTCCTCTTTGCTAAGATCAAAGGCATCGCGTGTCTTCGGGTTCGTGAGTAGCGTCATCGCCTGAGATTCAAATTCATCGAGCGCACCGAGTTCACCCTCACGGTCAAAGGCGCGCTCCATTTTGTCCAGGCTCTTGCGGAGCGCGACACGATCACTCAAACGCTTCGACTCCGACGCATCAGAGAGACCCGTGTTTGGCACTTCAAAGTTAGGGCGATTCGGATCATCCGTGACGGAGAAGGGCGAATACGCATCACCAAGATAGGCCGGGCCATTGTATTCGCTGGGTGGACTCACCCCGACATAGTTCGGCAGCGGGTTGGTGCGCTTCCCGTCTTTAGAGCGCAGATAATTGGCCACTGACATCCAATCCGGTAGTTTAACTTTCGGTTTATCACGCGTGTCGGAATCACCCGAGAGCATCTGCATGGTGCCAGCGGGGTGCCCGCCTGCTGCTTGGTTCATTGAGCGCAGCACGGTGAACTTGTCGGCGATCTTGGCATTCATCGGCAGCAATTCCGTGAAGCGTGTGCCCGGCACCTTGGTGGCGATCGTCTTGAATGGGCCACGATACTCACTGCCGATGTCCGGCTTCGGATCATAGGTGTCGATGTGTGACTGCCCGCCCGGTAAAAACACCATGATCACCGCCGTCCGCTCGCTCTTCGGTTTGAGCGCATTCTCAGCGCGCAACTTCAGCAACCCCGGCCAGCTCAATGAGGCAAACCCCGTCAATCCGACCTGCATGAATCCCCGCCGCGAGATAGGACCAGTGCAACGAGCAAGAGAAGGAGGATGAATGATGGAGGACATGCTCTGAAACCTACGCTCGGCGATGCCTTAATTTATCGGGCAAAGCCGCATCGAAACTCATGCCATCAACTCAGGAATAGGCCTGCCGTGATCGACGATCGGCGTCGGGCGGCCATTGAAATCCTTGATCGTGACCTTTGGGGCGTCGATTCCGAGATGGTGATAGATCGTCGCGAGGAAATCCCCCGCACTGCAGGGCCGCTCGATCACGTCCTCGCCGCGTTTATCCGTGGCACCGATGACCGCACCTGTCTGGATGCCGCCGCCTGCCCAGATGTTTGAAAAAGCGCGCGGCCAGTGGTCGCGACCCGGTTGCAACGTGCCCGCAGGTCCGCTGGCATCTCCTGCACCCGTGCTGCGATCAAAGGTAATCTTCGGTGTGCGCCCAAACTCACCCGTGACGACCACGAGCACGCGCTTGTCGAGACCACGCGCATAAATATCCTCGATCAGCGCGGACACCGCCTGATCGTAGTTTCCCATGCGGAAGCGCAGCGCCTCAAAGATGTGATGATCCACCGCATGATCGTCCCAAACCTGAGTGCGACCGCACAGAGGACCATGCAAGCTGCTGGTGATGATCTCCACGCCCGACTCCACCAGACGACGCGCCAGTAGCAACTGCTGCCCCCAGCGATTGCGCCCGTAACGATCTCGTGTCCGCGCATCCTCTTTGCTAAGATCAAAGGCATCGCGTGTCTGCGGACTCGTGAGCAGCGACATCGCCTGCGACTCAAACTGATCGAGCGCACCGAGTTCGCCCTCGCGATCAAACGCACGCTCCATCTTGTCGAGGCTCCGACGCAAAGCGACGCGGTCGCTCAGCCGCCGCGTCTCCGCCTCATCCGACAAGCCGATATTAGGCACCTCAAAGTTCGGACGATTCGGATCATCGCTCACCGAGAACGGCGCATAGGACTCGCCCAGATACGCCGGTCCGCAGTAAGACGCATTGATCGGATTCACGCTGACATAGTTTGGCAAGGTCTGCGGGCGCTGCGGATCTTTGGAGCGCAAGTAATGCGCCACCGACATCCAGTCCGGCAGTCGCGGCGCCGGCTTGTCGCGTGTGTCGGGATCGCCCGAGAGCATTTGCAAGGTACCCGCCGGATGCCCGCCCGCCGTTTGATTCATCGAGCGCAACACCGTGAACTTGTCCGCGATCTTTGCCTGCATCGGCATCAACTCCGTGAAGTGCGTGCCCGGCACCTTCGTGGAGATCGTCTTGAACGGCCCGCGATACTCACTGCTCGCGTCCGACTTCGGATCATAGGTGTCGATGTGCGACTGTCCGCCCGGCAGAAACACCATGATCACCGCCGTGCGCTCGCTCCTCGGCTTCAGCGCATTCTCCGCGCGCAGCTTCATCAAGCCCGGCCAACTCAGCGTCGCCAGCCCCGCCAACCCGAAGTCCATGAACCCACGCCGCGACATCGGACCGGCGCAGCGAATCATGGAGGGTGGCTGAATGAGGGAAGACAAGCGCGGAGGACTACGGGGGCCGGCAGTCTTGTTTATCGAGGAGCACAGCCGCACCAGATTCCATCTCACTCGGCCAATCTAATGCTTCCCTCCAAACACCGCGACCTCTTTGGCATTCTTGCCGTCCCAGACGCGGAGGATGCTGTCTTCGCCGCCGCCGATGATGGTGCTGCCGTTGGGGGTGCTGGCGGCGGATTGCATGAAGTCGGGCAGCTTGGAAAGGGCGCGGACTTCGATGCCGTCGTCGTTGATGATGCGCACGAGATTGTCGCCAGCGGAGGTGACGATTTGATTGGTGGCACCGATGAACTGCAATGAAGTCACCTCCTTGGTCCAGCCTTCGATTTTCTTCTTTCGCTCACCCATGATCATGTCCCAGGCACACACGATGCCATCGGCTCCGGCGGTGGCAAGAACGCGACCATCGGCGCGGAAGGCCACGCTGGTGACGTAATGCGTGTGGCCTTCAAAAAGGTTGGTCTGTTTGCCGGTGGCGATGTCAGTGACACGCGCAATTTTGTCGGAGGAACCGGAGGCGAGGAGCTTGCCATTGGGTGAGAAATCAAGGCTGAGCACCACGTCGTCGTGGCGCTCTTTCCAGGTGCTGATGACCTTGCCTGTGGTAACATCGAACAGGCTGATGTCGCCAGAGCGTGAAGGCTCGCCACCGCCTGTGACGAGGATTTTGCCATCAGGACTGAAGTGCACGGCATTCACGCGGTCGGCGAAAATGGCGCGGTCTTTGTCGCCACCAAGCACGCGCTCAAGAACCCAGCGGGATGCCGCGCTAGTGGTCGAAGTGGAGCTGTCGGCATTGCTGGCGAAGAAGGTGCCATTGGCGCTGTGGATCAAAGATGCAGCCGTAGATCCAGAACCCGTGACTTGCTCAACGGGAATGCCTGAGGCGATCGCCCAGACGTTGAGCGTGCCATCGCTAAAGGTGGCGGCGACACGCTGCGCATCGGTGGAGAAAGCGACGGCCAGCGGTTTCAGGCTACTCTTCGTCAACGCCAGTTTGGCAGCCGCGAGATCCGCCGCGGCCTTATCCTGAGCCTTCTTGGCAGCTGCAATGGCCGCATTAGCAGCGGCGAGGGCTTCGCCGTTCTTTTCCTTGCTCATGGTGATGCGCTTTAAATCGTCTTCCGCATCCTTCACGTTGCTTTGCGCTGCGGAAACGGCGGCGAGAGCGGAGTTCTCGGTCATCGTGACTGGACCCAGTTTTTCCTGAGCGTCTTTGAGTTGTTTTTCCAATGCCCCATCCGGTTTCCCGGCGGACTCCTTCGCTATCAAGGCCGTCACATCCGCAACCAACTTCTGCGCGGCAGCTTCCGCATCTTGCGCGGCTTTGACGGCCAGTTGCTTCGTCTGCAAAGCCTTATTTATCGAGGCGAGTTTCTCGTTGGCCTTCTTGAGCGGTTCATCGAGGTCTTTGCCGCCTGCTGTCTTGGCATCGGTGATGCGTTTAACTTCGGCTTCGGCAGTTTTGACGTTTGTCTCCGCCGTGGATTGAGCGGCCACTGCGACCGTCTCTGCTGCTGAAGTTGCCGCGAGCTTTTCGCGCGCTTGCTTGTGTTGCTTCTGCAAATCCGCTGCCTTGGCAATCAGCACCACCACATCATCCACAACCTTCTGCGCAGCCGCTTTTGCATCTTGCGCAGGCTTCACGGCCTTCTGCTTCTCAGGCAGCACTTTCTTCATCGCGACGATGGCTTCGTTGGCCTTCTTGAGCAGTTCATCGAGCGCTTTGTTTTGTGCTTCGATACGAGTCACTGCGGTTTTTTGAAAGGCCTGTTCTAATCCTTGCGCAGCAACAATCCAATCCCACGCCGCCATTTGCTGAGTCGTTGCCACGCTGCCGCGCAGTTCAGTGATTGGCTTGCCGTTTTCAGCATCCCAAACACGCACAGCACCATCCGCACCTCCTGTGACGATCTGCTTGCCGTCGCGTGACACGGCGAGGTTGAGAGCGCCGACGTTGGGGATTTCGCGCACGATTTTCGCCGCTGCGATGCTCCAAACTCGCAGTTTGTTATCTTCACCTGCGGTGATGAGTTGATCCGGTGTCGCGCCTGCCGCCATGACCTTGATCGTTCCCACCGCGCCCTTGAGTTCCTTTGGAGCTGCAAACTCCGCACTTCCTGCTGCGGGGATCGTCCACACTCGCACGATTTTGTCTTCGCCCGCAGTGGCGATTGCCTTGCCATCATTCGTCCATGCCGTGGCGTAAAGACCTGCTGGCCCGGTCTTTGTGGTGAGAACTTTTGCATCGATCAAATTCCACACACTGAGTGCCGCATCGACTCCATACACGGCCACCTTGGATGCATCAGGCGAAACACTCAGGAGCTTGATGCCTGATTTGTTCACGTCGGCGATCTTTTTGGTCACTTTGCCACTCACGGCATCCATCACGAGCAACGCGCCTGCTTTATCGGCAGCAATGATCTGCTTGCCATCGCTCGTGAGTGCAGACACGACCACGCCGAGTGCCGCGTCGCCTTTACGCGTTGTCGATTTACCTTTCTCCTGCCGCCAGATCTTCACCTCACGATAACTGCCGCTCGCCAGTCTTGTGCCATCGGGACTGAAGGCTAACGACTGAACCAAAGCGCGATGCGCCACGCCGGTCTTTTGTGCTTCATCGACGATCTGCGTCACAAACTGACGCGTGGCCAGATCATAGACAAAAAGCTGGTTTGACCGTCCGCACGCGGCGAGACGGCCATCTTTGGTCATCGCCACGCTGTAGATCGGATGCACGCCTGGAGCCAGCGGTTGCCATGCCACCTGGCGCTCCTGCTGCACCGAGCTTTTCGCGCCTTGATCAATCCATGCCTTAAGGATGGCGATCTCTGCTGGCGTGAGATTCACCGCGCCAGATTTGTTATTCTTCGGCGGCATCTCCAAATCCTCTGTGTGCAAGGAAGCCTGCACGATCAAACTTTCCGCACTCTTCCCCGGCACGACCCCCGCACCTGTTTCACCGCCCTTTTTCATCATCTCCGGCGTCTCCATGTCAAGATCCGCCTTTGTCGTCGTCTTGTTATGACAGGAGATGCAGTTGGCTTTGAGGAATGGATACACATCCCGATAAAAATCGAGATCGGCGGCATGAATCATGGATGCCGCGGGCAAAGCCAAGGCTACAAAGATGCAACGTGCGGTAAGTGTTCGGGCGGTGAGCATTATTTCTTCGGGGTTGCGACTACTGAGGCGACTTGAGCGGCTTTGACGGAAATCCGAATGGGCTCGGATACGAGAATATCTAGGATGTCCTTCGGTGCGGCGGCAGCAGTGACGGTCTTCAAGAGTTTAGTGGCGTCGGCCATAGCGACTTCAGCCACCTTTTGTTTCCCTGCGGCGATCTTCGCAGCGTTGGCGGCTACGGCCTTCTCTGCGGCTTGCGCAGTGGTGACTTTACCAGCAAGATTTTTTGCGGCAGCGGTGAGGGTTGTGACTTCCTGTGCCGCTTTCTTGAGCTGTTCGTCAGCCATCTTAACCGTGTCTTGGCTGGGGTGATATTTGGTGATGCCGATACCCTTCAATGCGAATGTGTAATCACCAGGTGGAGTCTTTAATGCAGCAAGATCAAGAACTGCCTCGGATGTGGCGGCTTTGATCGGCACGTCCATCTCCTTCATGCCTCCAAAGAAGGTTCCGTATGCCTTAAATTTAACGGAAGTGCCGTTGAACTCGTTTCTCCATGTGAGCTTGAGCGGTATCTTTAGAGTTTCTCCGGCTTTGGCCTCCCATACTTTATCTTCGCTTGCTGCGATGCTAACGGGAGACTTCTCTGAGTCACTCACGGACATCGGCACATCAGCCACGAGACGGGATGTCGGGAATTCACTCGGCGCGTATTCCACAGGCCATTCCATGGAGGCGAGAAGACATGGACGCGTGACACTGGCACCATTGATCGTTGCACGACCAATCATTTTCGCGATCGCAAACGCGGGCTTGGCATTCACAGCAGCAGTGATGAAAATCATGCCCTGTGCCTTGCCGGCGGGGATCTTCAAACCGCGTGCAGTCACACCCGGAGGCAGACCTTCCATTACCAGATCGATGTCACCATCGAAACCGTCCCGGCGCACGACAACCACCTCAAACGCCATCGTTGCACCCGCGCGCATGGCGATAGGCTTGGATATAGTGCCGAAATCATTTTGGCGCAGTTGCATATGCGCAGCCCAGGCGACGAGCTTAAAATCCGGGGCTGCCTGCCGAATAATGAGGCGATAGACGTTGCTCGCGTCACTGCGTGTGCCACCGAACAAATCCCGCAGTTGCAGGCGATACATTCCGTCCTCTTTGACCTCAACTTTACCCAGAACATCGGGGGATCCAGCATCATATGGCGGGCCATCGTAAGATGAGGCGGGGACATAAATACCAGCCTTCATCGGGCTTGGAATGTCATAAAGCTCGGCCACGTCCGCGAGAGTCTCCTTGTCGCCTGTCCTGGTGACACGTTGCACGAGAACAAACGGATCAGTGGGCAGACCGAGGCGCTCGGAAGCAACTTCGACCCACCAGGTCTCACCCTTCTTTGCTGAGAACTCAAAGGTATCGACATCAGCCGCTGGGAAAAAACTGCCCGCAATATCGCATGGCAACGACATCTTCTGTGCCTGCGCAGGCTGATTATTTGGCTCAGTTTCATTCGCCTTCGCCGTTGTGGCCAAGCCTTCCGGTGGCCAAGACATGAAACTCACTGCCGCCGTGGCTGGCTGGCGCGGCACGGGGCCATTGCCCGCAACCTCCTGCAACGCCAACCTGTAAAAATGCTGAACTCCGCCTTGGAACGTGAGGCTGTGAAGTTTGATCAGATAGGTGCCATCCGCAGGCGGCGTGAAATCGAGAGCTCCACCCGTGCGATTCACCAGCAAATCACGTCCTTGAGCATCGGCGATAATCACCACTGAAGTGAGTTTTGAGTCAATCCCTGTCGCTGCGCAATCCACGACGACGCGCTTACCCTTCACAGCTTCAAATGAATAGAAATCCACTAGCCGCTTCGTCGTCACCGCGTTGCAAACAGAGTTCAGTTTAATTGCCATGGCAGTTTCCACCGAGTTGTTTGGCAAACCGCGATTCACCTCTGGCAGACGGCCCACTGAGAAAGCACGCGCCGCCGAAATACCCAGACGCGACAGCACTCTCGCATCATGCACACCGGTTGGTGCATCCGCCGAAATGGTGACAAGAAATTTATTCTCCACGGACTTTCCATCCGCACCAACGACTGGTTTTGCGGTGATCTTGGGTGTCGAAAAAAGCAGAGCACTGACCTCTACTATATTTTCGCCAGTGATGCTGACCTCAACATTCGTGCCAACTTGTCCACCCATCGGCATCACCGTGAGTAACCGAGGCGCAGGAAGACAGACTTGTTGAGAGAAACTCGGGGTGGCTGGCCACAAGCCCAACAGACCGAGGGCGAAGAGAATGCCTATTCTTGAAAGCCTGCTTTTTACATGTCCCATACGAAGCCTTCGATGAGTGTGTCGCTGAACGTGAACCATCATTTCTTCGGGGTTGCGGCGGCGGTGGTGACTTGCACGGCCTTCACCGAAATGCGGATCGGCTCTGAGACGAAAATATCGACGGTGTCTTTGGCTTCGGCTGCGTCCGTGACGGTCTTTAGGCGCTTGGCGGCATCGGCTTTTGCTGTATCGGCAAGTTTCTGTTTTTCAGTGGCCAATTTCAAAGCGGTAGCATCCGTGGCAGCGACTGTCTTAACTGCTACCGCTGCAGCAGTGGCCTCTTGTTCGGCTTTTTTGAGTGCCGCCTCTGCCGTGGGCACGGCGGCTGCGTTGTAGCGGTATTTGGTGATACCGATGCCATAAAAGGCGAGGCTGTAATCACCGGCCGCTATCTTCAATGCAGCGAGATCGAGCACTGCATCCTGCGTGGCGGCTTTGAGCGGAAGATCGAACTCCTTGAGGCCATCAAAACCAGTACCGTAGGCCTTCAGCTTGATCGAGGTGCCGTTGAATTCATTGCGCCAGGCGATCTTGAGCGGGATTTTGAGTGTCTCACCGGCTTTGGCTCCCCAAACTTTGTTTTCACTCGCGGTGATGGTGATGGGGGCTGACTCAGAATCGCTGACCGTCACAGGAATGTCCGCCATGAGTCGCGGTGCGGGGATGTCTCCTGTGGCGTCCTTCACCGGCCACTCCACCGATGCAACACGGCACGGACGAGTCACCGCAGCACCATTGATCGTCGCGCGGCCAAACATCTTCGCGATTGCGAACACGGGCTTGGCATCTCCAGCAGCACTGATGATCATGTGGCCCATGGATTTGCCCGTTGCGATCTTTAAGCCCGCAGCCGTCACTCCTGAAGGCAGACCTTCCATGCCGAGCTCGATCTCGCCATCAAAACCATCACGACGGATCACCGCAACCTCAAAGGCCACCGTATTGCCCGCGCGCAGAGCCAGCGGCTTGGAAAGCGCCGCGCGGTCGCCATTGCGGAGCGTCATGTGAACGGCCCATGAAGCGAGGGCAAAATCAGGCGCGGCTTGGCGCACGATGAGGCGATAGACATTGCCCGCATCACTGCGCGTGCCGCCGAACAAATCCCGCAGTTGCAGGCGATACACGCCATCTTCTTTGATCTCGACTTTGCCCATCACATCGGGCGATCCCGCATCATAAACAGGTCCATCATACGAGTAGCCGTTGCTGGTGACCTTCATCGGACTGGCGATGTCATAAAGCTCCGCCACATCCGTGAGGGTTTCCTTGTCACCCGTCTTCGTGACACGTTGCACGAGCACAAAGGGATCGGTGGCCAATCCAAGACGCTCACTGGCGACTTCCACCCACCAGACCTCGCCTTTCTTGGCGGAGAACTCATACGTATCGACATCCGCAGCCGGGAAGAAGCTGCCCGCGACATCCAACGGTAGCGTGACCTTCTGAGCCTGAGTGTGCTGATTATTTGGCTCGGTCTCGTTGGCCTTCGCGGTCGCGGCAAGGCCCGTCGGCGGCCAAGACATCGAGCTCACCGTAGCCGTAGCCGCCTGACGCGGCGCAGGGCCATCCTGCAGGGCGAGACGGTAAAAATGCTCCGCACCACCCTGGAAGGTGAGGCCATGAACTTTCGCCACATAAGTGCCATCCGCAGGCGGCGTGAAGTCGAGCACACCACTTGTCCGATTCACCATCAAATCACGTCCTTGAGCATCTGCGATGATGAGCACCGGCGTCAGCTTGGAGTCAATACCCACCGAGGCGCAATCCAGTGCCACGCGTTTGCCCTTCACTCCTTTAAACGAATAGAAGTCCACCGCGCGCTTGGTCATCACCGCGTTACAGACGGAGTTGGTGGCCAGCGCCAGCGCTGTCTCCAACGTGTTATTTGGCTTGCTGCGAGTCACCTCGGGCAACTTGCCCACCGAAAACGCCCGCGCTGACGAAATGCCGAGCCGCGACATCACCCGCGCATCATGTACACCCACCGGCGCATCCGCCGCGATGCTGACGATGAATTTGTTATCCGTTCCCGTGACAGGCTTCGCCGTGATCTTCGACGTCGAGAAAAGCAACTCGCGGACGTCTTCAATGCTGTCCCCCGTGATCGTGACCTCCACATTCGTGCCCACCTGTCCGCCCATCGGCGTGACTGTGAGCAAACGTGGAAGTGGCTGAGTAACCTGCTGCGCGAAGCAAGGCGCAACGAGCCAGGCGCACAACATGCCGAAGGTGATGGAATGGCTGATTATCGTGATCATAATGTTAGTGGTTGTACAAAAACTCCTTCGTGTTCAGTAGCGCCCACAGCAGGTCTTCGTAGCCGAGGCGTTTGGAGCGTTGGGAGTCGAGGGGCTTGCCTTGAGCGTCGGCGCGGGGTTTAGCGACGTGGGTTTCGCTGATGCGGACTTCGTCGGCGTTGGGTTCGCGGGAGAAGGCGGCGAGGTAGAGCTCGCGGATGCGTTTGGGCTCGGGCATCTCGGCTTTGGTGATCTGCTCGGCACGGCCACCGGCGGCGGTGAGTTTGGCTTTCACGTCGGCGGCGTTCATGAGATGCAGGCTCTGCGCGAGGCTGGAGGACTGCACGCGCTCACACTCGCACACGCTAGCGCTTTCGGGGCGGCCAAAGACTTTGAGGAAAGGCGAACTGCGTGTGTAACTGTTGTCAGGCAGCGCGATCGCGCGCGTGCCGGCGGGGAGATCGGCGAAGTCGGTTTTACCACCGGTGAGTTGGTCGATGGAGTCGAGCATGACCTCGGCTTGCATGCGTTTCGGATAGAAGTGGGAGAAGTTCTGGCGATCCACGGCGTTGAACTCGTTCGGCGTCGAGCTGAGCTGATACGTGTGGCTCTGGGCGATGACGCGCACGACGGCTTTGAGATCGAAGCCGCTATCGATGAAGTGCTTCTCCAGCGCATCGAGTAGTTCGGGATTCGTCGGTGGATTGGTATCGCGGATATCGTCTTCAGGCTCAATGAGGCCGCGTTTGAAGAAGTGCTTCCAGTAGCGATTTACCAGTGACTTGGCGAAGAACGGGTTCGTCTTGTCTGCCATCCAATCGACGAGCCTCAAGCGTGGATCCTCGTCGGCCGGAATGTCCAGCGTCGGTGAGCCGAGAGCCGCAGGCTTCACGGGCTGTTTGGTCTTTTTGTTTTCCGTCTGAGCGATGCCGCGCTTGTGGAAAACGAGATCCTCGCCGGCTGTCGTGGTCGCCTTACGTCCGACCTGACTGAAGAACGCGGTCAGGCTGTAGTAGTCCTGCTGGCTCCAGCGCTCAAAGGGATGGTGATGGCACTGCGCACACTGCATGCGCACTCCGAGAAAGAGCTGCGCCACGTCCTCCATTTGCAGATAGGGTTCCTTCACGCGCTTGAACCAAGCCACGGCAGGATTTCCCGAGATGGTGCCGGTGGCCGCAAGAACCTGGCGCACAATTTGGTCGTAGGGTGTGTTCGCCAGCAAGCTGTCACGCACCCAGGAATGGAAGGCGAAGTTGGCGGTGATGTCCGAGGCTGCATCACGCCTGTTCTTGAGCAGCGCGGTCCATTTGTTAGCAAAATAATCCGCGTAATCGGGACTGCTGAGCAGCGACTCGATGGCGCGGTCACGCTTATCAGGTTCTTTGCTGGTGAAGAAAGCTTTCGTCTCATCCACGGTCGGCAATCGGCCTGCGATATCGAGTGAGACACGGCGGAGGAAGGTCGAGTCATCACAAATTGGCGATGGCGGCACACCGATCAGTTTCAGGTTCGCGAAGACAGACTGATCGATGAAATTTTTTGTCGCAGGCAACTGATCCACCGGCGCACCGAGCGGGATCGACACGCTAAATACGGATACCAGCCCCGAGTAGCGCACCATCACTGCCACGTTGCCAGGAATGTCGAGCGTCTTCACAACGCCCTCTTCGGTGGTCTCCGCCATGCTCTTATCATTGGGTTCATACAGCGCGAGGTGCGTGATGGGCCGCGTGCTACCATCGGAGTAGCGCGCTGTTACTTTGAGCTGCTGCGCTGTCTTGATCTTCATCGACATGCGCTTTGGCTCGACGTCGATGCCCGTCAGCTTGGGGTCGGCATCGGTGCCATAGGCCATGCCTTCACTGATCCAGCGCACGAGTGCCCGATAGCCATCCGAATTCGGCTCCAGCTTCTTACCGCCACCATGCGGCACGATGTTGGCCGCTTTCAGCAGCAGCAGGCTTTGCTCCGGCGCTGGAGGAAACACGCGCCGTCCCTTCTCCTCCTTCACAATATGCTCGTAATCCTCCTGCGGCTCGAAGCCCAGCAGTGACAGCCTGAAACCTCGTTGCCCCGTGCCTGCCTTCGCATGACACGCGCCTGCATTGCAGTTCGCCTTTGTGAGGATTGGCACAATGTCATTGGCAAAATTCATCGGGCGTGGGGATTCCGCCGCGAAGCTCGGACCAACGAGCATCACAGCCATCCAGGCGGTATGAGTTATGGACATCATTCGGCGTTTCAAAATTAGCATGCCAAACCTACGGGCGAAAATGACGAATCTTCGCAGTGCATGATTCAGAACGTGACTCCAATCGATACACAGCCTCAAGCGGCGGAAGATCGAAGCAAATCTCATTTGTCACTTCCAGCAATACTGATTTGAATGGGATAACTAATCTATGGCCGTCTTTGATGACGATGCCCTGCGGATCCCATCTCATAGAATTGTGTCATGGCTTGCCTTTTGCTCATGAATTTCAGACAGTTCTCATTTCCACTTCCGTTTTGAAATACCGCCACTCATGCGCCGCCGATTCACCATTGCTCTCATCATTGCCTGCACAGGATTCCTGTCAGGAAGATTGACGGCGGCAGATGTTTTGCCACAGGCCACAGGCCGCACTTCGCTGAGCGATCTTTTGAAAGTGCAGCAGTCCGTGCAAACCCTACTGCCCAAGCTGCGGACCGCTGTTGTCGCCATTCAGACGCATGATGGCACCGCAAGTGGCGTCATCATCACCGAAGACGGACTCATCCTCACCGCCGCACATGTCGCTGAGAAGCCGGGGCGTGAAATGCGTGTGATACTTGATGACGGCAAAGTGGTCAAAGCAACCACGCTCGGACTCGATAAGACGGCAGATGCCGCGCTCATGCAGCTCAATGACAACGATGTGAAGTGGCCCCATGTGAAAGTCTGCCGCGAGATAACGAAAGCACAGCCCGGCGTGTGGTGCATCGCTCTTGGTCATCCTGGAGGATTTGATAAGCAGCGCGGCGTGGTCCTGCGCGTGGGTAAAATCGTCAAGCAGACAGCCAACTCCTTGCAAACTGACTGCGTACTTATGGGCGGTGACTCTGGCGGCCCGCTCTTCAATCTAGCAGGTGAGGTGATCGGCATTCACAGTCAGATCTGGGAGGATCGCGATCAAAACATGCATGTCTCCATGGCTCCCTTTTTTCGCTCTTGGGATGATTTAAAGATGAGCCAAATCATTCGCGTCTGGAGCACTGGCAGCGGCGGCTATCTGGGTGTGGGACTCGGCCTCTCAGATGGGATTGAAATCAAAATCGCCCTGATCAAAAAAAGCTCACCAGCGAGTCAGGCTGGCATGATGCAAGATGATGTGATCCTAGCGCTCGATGGCGAAAAGATGCCATCCGTCAGCCAGTTTCAGAATGCCGTGCGCGCACGCCCAGCAGGCACGCAAATCTTGCTGCAACTCAAGCGGGGCACTGAGACGCTCGACGTGAAAGCAACGCTCGGCTCGCAGCCCAAGGAGGACGAGGGATGAAATTACGCGCCATCCTTTTGATCGTCTTGTGGATCGACACGAGCCATGCCGAATCGCGCCCACCGCTCACTCCAGGCGAGCGAACCAACGGCATCCAGACTCTCAATGCGGTGGACAGCATCGCTCGGCAAACCAAAGACTGTGCTGCGCTTATTTATCTCAAGGACCGCGTGCTATCGACAGCGACATGGGTCGGCGCAGATGGCTACTTTCTCACCAAAGCCAGTGATGCTCCGATGCTGGAAAAAGCCAAAATCCGCTGGGGCGACAAAAAGTCAGCAGCCACTCGAGAGATCTACCGCTCCGTCGTTCATGACCTCGTTCTCGGTCAGGCCGTAGGCGTGACTGGAGTGAGCGCAGTGACTTTTGGCAGCAAGTCCAACACCGTTGGGTATGGCCAATGGCTAACCTCGCCCACCAAAGGCGGCAAAGAAGTTAGAATCGGCGTCATGAGTGCTCAACGCCGCAAGATCCGTGGGGACGGTGCCGCCATCGGTGTGCGCATGGATGAAAAGACCACCAAAGGCGGCGGAGTCCGCATCGTCGGCATCGCAGAAGATAGTCCCGCTGCTGCGGCAGGACTCAGGCCAGAAGACGTGCTCATCGAGCTCGCAGGCGAAAATTTAAGCGAGTTCATGCGCGTCAACGAAATCATTCACAACCGCCAACCTGGTGAGCAGGTCGATGTCAAATATCGGCGTGCTGGTAAAATCATATCGATCCAAGTGCGCCTCGCCAGCCGCACCAAGATCCTACAAAACTGGGAGGGCGAAGACTTTGCCAATGGCGGAATCTCCGTCCGCACTGATAATTTTTCACAAGTTATCCAGCACGATCTGCCCCTACATCCGCTCGACATGGGCAGTCCGCTTCTCGACCTCAAAGGCCATGCCATTGGCATCAACATCGCCCGCGTCGATCGCGTCACCACGTTCGCGCTTCCCGCCGAAGTCTTCTGGAAGGAATTCCAACCCATCCTCGAAGCCGACCGTCACCCACCCAAAGCTCTCAAACCCTAGCACCATGCCAACCCGCCGCTCCTTTCTCAACCAAGCATCCCTCTTCGCCGGCTCACTCGCTCTCTCCGCCAACGCAGCCGCAGCTCCTGCACGCCCGAACAAACTGTGCTTCTTCACCAAACATCTCCAAGGCATGTCGTTTGATGACATCGCCAGCCTCGCGGTCGAGATGAGAGTCGATGGCGTCGAATCGCCCATCCGCCCCAAAGGCCACATTGAACCCGAGAAGGTCGAAGACGAACTACCGAAATACATTGAAGCGCTCAAGAAGCAGAACCTTGAGATGACCATCCTAACCTCCGGCATCAACGAAGTCAGTGCAGAACAGCGCACCGAAGCCGTCCTGCGCACCGCCGCCAAGCTCGGCGTGAAGCGCTTTCGCATGAACTATTACAAATACGATCTCAAGAAACCCATCTGGCCTCAGCTCCAGGAAGTGAAGCCACGCCTCAAAGACCTCATCCAGCTCTGCCAGGAAATCGGCATCCAGCCGCTGTTCCAAAACCACTCCGGCAAAGACTACTTCGGGGCACCCATCTGGGACATCTACTCGCTCATGCAGGAGTACAGCGCCGAGCAGTTCTCCTTCTGCTACGACATCTACCACGCCACCGTCGAAGGCGGCTCCCAATGGCCGCTCAGCACCGCCCTTGTCGCCGACCACTGTGGTGCCGTCTATTTTAAGGACTTCAAATGGGAAGGCCGCAAAGCCGAAGGCTGCCCGCTTGGCCAGGGCCAGGTGGACCCCGCCTTCGCAAAAATACTCACTCAGCGCGGCTACACCGGCCCAGTCTCACTCCACGTCGAATATCTCAAAGGCGACCCAAAAGATGCCGCCGTACTCAAAGAATTCCGCGAGGCTCATGTCCGCGATCTCAAAGTGCTGAAGGAGTGGATGGGCTGGTCGTGATCGAACTCATCCCCTCCCCTGACTCTGCCGGTAAGCCGTCGGAGTCAGGCCCGTGCGTTTGCAAAAATGCTGAGTGAAGGCGCTCTGGTCCGCAAAGCCGCAAGCACGTCCCACCTCCGCCACGGTTAATGCCGTCGTCTCCAGCATCCGCGCAGATGACAGCACGCGCGTCTTGAGCAGAAACTCCTGCGGCGTCACGCCAAACGCCGTTTGAAACCGACGCTGCAACTGCCGCAGCGATTGCCCACATGACGTCGCGATATCTTCAATCAGCAGCGGTTGCGCAAAGTCACGCCGCATGATCTCCACCGCCTGCGCCACCGTCTGAAACACCGGCAGCCGTCGCTCTGCTTCATCCGGGCGACGCAGCAAGCCCATCACTCCATTCGGTCGGCCACGCCGATCCATCATCGGCAGCTTCGTCACCAGAAACCAGTCCGGCATTCCCTGCAGATCCCACCACAGCTCGATGCGCTCAATAATGCGCACCTTGCCGCTGAGAAGCCGCTTGTCGTCATCGACATAGGCTTGTGCCATACTCCCCGGATTCAGATCAAAGTCCGTGCGCCCGATGATCTCCGAATCATCCGCCATCTGATAGCGGCCCATCAGACCCTGACTAGCAAACATCAGATGCCCGCCCTGATCCTTGGCAAAGAAATACACCCCAGGGATGTGATCAAATAACCGCTGGGAAAGCAGCGTCGGCTCCAACGACGCGAACCACTCGCCACGCTGAACACGCCAGCGCGCGATTTGCGCCTTCGTCCTCACCGGACGTTCGCGGGGTCGCAGCAGAGTCGTATTTCGCATAGGCCGACGATCATGACCGATTCTCCTCCAGCTGCAATCTCTCCCTCATGCTTGACCGCGCCCTCATTGCCCGCTTTGACTCCACTCACATGCATTACTTCATCACCGGCACCGACACCGACGCAGGCAAAACTTACGTTACCTGCCTCCTCATCGAAGCCCTCCGCTGCGCCGGACACGATGCCGTCGGCTACAAACCCTTGGCCTGTGGTGATCGCCGCGACCCCCTCGCCATCCAACAAGCCAGTGGTGGCGCGCTAAGCGTGGAAGAGATCAATCCCATTTTCCTCAAAGTCCCCGCCTCACCCTATGCCGCCGCGTTGTTGGAAAACCGAACTGTCGATGTCGAAGCCGCTCGCCAAGGCTTCTACACCCTCACCGCCAAACACAGTCATATCCTCATCGAAGGCGCTGGCGGCTGGGAAGTCCCGCTCGCTGGCAAAGACACTATGGCCGACTTCGCAGCATCATTGAAGCTGCCTATCATCGTCGTCGTGAACAACAAGCTCGGCTGCCTCAACCACACCCTGCTCACCGTCCGCAACATCCAGCATCGCGGTCTCACCTGCGCCGGCATCATCCTCAATCACGCCCACGACGAACGCGACGCCGCCAGCATCTCCAACCGCATGGTCCTCCAAAACTTCCTCGACGTCCCCGTGCTCGCCGAAATCATGCACGGCGAGACCGAGATCGACTGGCCTGAGGGGTTGGCAGTAGCCTAGCAGATTGGGAGCATCTAGAAATGCGCGGAACCACCTCAGCGCCATTTTCTTCATGCAAAGGTGCGATCCGCTTCCTATGATGCTGATATGGCCGCCGAATTAACCCCTGAATACATCGCCACCCTGCGGCGCATGACAGGGGCGCAAAAACTGCGCACAGCGTTGCAGTTGTATTGGGGAGCCCGGAAGCTCAAAGCCGCCCGCCTGCGCCAACAACACCCCGACTGGAGTGAGGAGCAAGTGCTACAGCGGGTTAAGGAGATTTTCATGCATGCAGTCACCTGAGCCCTTCTTCATTTTCACCCTGAAGCTCAACGAGCTGGATCTCCGCTAAATGGTCAGCGGCAGTGTCGCTGCCATTTTCTATGGTGAGCCACGCATGACCAATGACGTGGACATCATCGTCTTTCTGCGCCGTGAGGATGCCCGTCGGTTGGTGAATGCTTTTCCTGTTGAGGAGTTTTATTGCCCACCGATGGATGTCATCGAATCGGAGCGCAGCGGCGATCAACGCGGCCACTTCAACCTGATTCACCACGAAACCGGATTCAAAGCCGACATCTACCTGACTGGGCGAGATGAACTGCACGCCTGGGCCATGGCCCATACACTGGAAGCTGACATCGAAGGCGACAAAGTGGTCTTTGCTCCGCCTGAATATGTGATCGTCCGCAAGCTCCAGTTCTTCCGCGAAGGAGGCTCCACTAAACACCTCCGAGACATCCATCGTATGTTGATCGGTCTGGGCGAAAGTTGCAACCATGTTCCGTTGACGGAGATGATCGCAGAGCATCGCCTGCAAGACGAGTGGCAACGAGCGGTGGAACACAACGATTAAAGTGATTATCCGCCGCACGATCTGGTGGTGCAGGTAAAATTGCACAATGCACTTGGTGGTTTGGGCGGACTCATCGGCAGGGAGGAACTCAAGGACGCCGCGTGGAAAAAGCTGTCTGACATCCCGCCGATCAACCACATCAAGCCAGGAGCACCCCCTTGCTCCAGATCCATGGCGACAAACATGTGACGGTGCCCATTTCGCAAAGTGTGAACTTTGAAGCGAAGATGAAAGCGGCGGGCAATGCCTGCAAAACGATCACCATCTCCGGAGACATCCACGGCATGGGAGGCTGGGAAAAGCTGGATTCGGACTATCAAGTGCAGATGATCGCCTGGCTGCGGAAGACGCTGAAGTAACGCAGGAGTCTCACTCCGTATCGCGTATTGAAATGACTCTCCGCCATGAAACCACTCACCCTTCTCCTCTGCCTCGCATCACCTCTTCTTGGTCAAGATGCGCTCAAGTCGTCTCTCGTTTTTCATGCCTCATTCGACTCGTCGCTGAACGCCGATTTCAGCAAGGGTGACAAGACCTGCTTCAGCAAGAAAGGCGTGCCCTGCGTGCCGAATGATGACGTGAAGCTCGTCACCACGGGCGGCAAGTTTGGTGGTTGTGTTCATTTCCCAAAGAAGGGCGTGACTCGTCCGCAATTCAGCGGTGTGAAAATGCTCGGCTACAACGACAAGAGCTGGAACGCCACCGTCTCCATCTGGCTGCGACTCACTCCCGATGAAGATCTCGAACCCGGCTACTGCGACCCCGTGCAGATTACCGGCAATGACACAAAGAAGGGCTACATCTTTCTCGAATTCTCCAAGGACGAAACACCGCGCTTCTTCCGCTATGCCGTGCGTCCGCTCTTCAACATTTGGAATCCGACCAACGTGCAATGGGCCGACATCGCTTTCGATAAACGCCCCATGGTGCAAGTCGCGAAACCACCCTTCAACCGCGACACCTGGACGCATGTCGCCTTCACGCTTTCGAACGTGAACAGCAAGTCACCCAAGCCCAGCGCCAGCCTTTATCTCAATGGCACAAAGCAGGGCAGCATCGACAACTGGGATCTGACTTTCGGTTGGGATCCAGCGAGTTTGGCGCTCGTGCTCGGCGCTTCCTATGTCGGTCATCAGGATGACCTCGCCGTGTTTGATCGCGCCTTAAGCGATTCGGAAGTGCTGCAACTCTTCCAACTCAAAGACGGGGTCGGGAGCCTGCGCTAGCGATCACGCCACCACCTCAATCCGGCTCGTTCCCCCTGCCCCGCGCAGCACCCGCACCTGGGTCGTCAGCCGCTCCTTGAGCAGATCCACATGCGAGATCAGTCCGATGGCCTTCCCGCGTGACCGCAGATTCTCCAATGCGCTCAATGCCACCTCCAACGTCTCCGTATCGAGCGTCCCGAAGCCTTCATCAATGAACAGCGAATCAATCGGATGATGCTGGCTCGCCAACTCGCTCAGGCCCAAAGCCAGCGCAAGACTCGCCAGGAAACTCTCACCGCCTGACAGGCTCTCCATTGGCCGATCCACATTCGCCTGATAAAGATCCACGATGCGCAAATCCAGTTCATCGCCCTGTGCCGCCATCAAGCGATAGCGTTCCGCCAGCACCTTCAAATGCTCGTTCGAGAGACCAATGAGCTGCCGCAGCGTGAGCGACTGCGCAAAACGAGAAAACTTCGCGCCATCCGCCGAGCCGATCAGTTCCTTCAAGCGGCCCCAGCGCAGCGCCTCGGCCTCTGCCGCCTGCAACTCAGCACCACCGACCTCGCGACGCCTCTGCGCTTCGTCATCGTTTTTGACCTGCTGCTCCAGCGAGCCCACTTCGGTTCGTTTCGTCGCAAACTCATCGTTCAAGCGTTTCGCCTTCGCCTCCAGCTCGCTCAAATCCTCCACGTTGAGCACCGTCAGTCCCTCAAACGGCAACCGACGCACTTCAAGCTGCTCCAGCTTCGCCTTCGTCGCCGCGAGTTGCGTTTGCAGCGTGTTCAGCTTCGTCTCCGCGTCACGCCAGGCTTTCTCTACCGTCGAAACACGTGCTTCAGTCTGCTGACGATCCTCGCTGAGTGATCGACCGCCAAGCAGCTCGTTCAGATTCGACTTCAACTCGTCCGCCTTCGCCCGCAACGAAACGCCTTCCGCCTTCAGTTCATCGAGTCGCTTCGACTTTGCCGCTTCCTCCTGCTTCGCCAGCTGGATCTCGCTTTCGAGCTTCTGCCGCTCGCTCAGCTTCTGTGCCGCTTCCTGCGTCTTCTTCGCAAAGACACTCGCCCGCTTGTCCAACGCATCGAGTTCACGCTCGGCATCATCCGGCATCATCCCATTCGAGACGCGCTTCTTTTCTTCTTCATCACTCCACTGCTCCAGCACTCCATCCGCCGGTGCCTCCAGCTCCACGACACGCTTCCGCATCTCCGCTACCCGCTTCGTCTCCGCGCCCGCCTCCGTCTCCACCTTAGCCAGCTCACGCTCCAGCGCCGCCAGATCGCGATTCGCCTTCTCGCATTGCTTCTCCAGCGTCGTGAGCAAATTACGAGCAGTCTGAAGCTGCGATTCAAAACTCGCGCCACTCGTGGCGAAGGGATGCTCGCTGGCTCCGCAGAGCGGACAAGGCTTGCCGGGCTTCAAATCATGCCGGTGCTCGTCAAAACCAGCCACCAGCTCCGCCTGCCGCGTCACCTCGCGTTGGGCTTCGAGCGCCTTCGCGAGCCGCTCCAGCTCTGCGCGATCCGTTTGGGTATTCGCGGTGCTTTCAGCCGCTTTTTTTGCCAACGCCGCCGCCTGCGTTTCCGTCTCGGTGATCTTCAAATGCAGCGTTTGAGCCTCCGCATGACGCTTTCGGCCTTCAGCCAGCTTTTCAAAAGCCGCGCGCCATTCACGAACGGCCACACGCAGCTTTGGCAAACGCTCCGCCAACTCCGCATCACCCGCGTTTTGCTTCAGCCACGCTTCGCGCGCCTGCGCCGCCTCCTGATGCGCCGCGAGCGCTTTCTCCGCCGCTTCGCGACGTGACGCGGCGTCCTTCTGCTCCTTCGCCCAGGTTTGATAAGTGGCGCGACTCTCCGCGAGCTGCTTTTCGAGCTGATCACTTTGCGCCGCCATGCCTGCGGCTTGTTCCCACACCGGCTCACGTTTCGTGCGCTGCTGCTTTGCATCGTCGGCGAGCGCTTTGGCCTTTGAAACTTCCGTCGCAGCCTGCGCCTGCGATTGTTTAAGCTGCTGCTCAGTCTCCGCCAGCTTCGTCAGTTCAGCCACGATGGATGCGTGCTCACGTTGATCGTGCCACTGCTTCGTCGCGCCCTGACTTTCGGTCGTGAGACGCTCGGAGGTTGTGCGGGCCTCAGTAAGATCGGTTTCGAGCTTCGTGCGGGCTTCATCATCAAGCACCGTCACCGCGCCGAGGCTGGCTTTGAGCTGCTTCACCTGCTCGTCCTTCTGGCGATGCGTCTCGTAAGCGAGCACGGAGAGGTCGCTGTAAATCTCAGTGCCCGTAATCTTTTCCAGCAACTCCGCCCGCTCGTTCGGCTTCGCTTTCAAAAAGGCCGCAAACTGCCCCTGCGCCAGCAGCACGGAACGCATGAAGCGGTTGTAATCCAGCCCGGTGAGCGACTCGATCATCGGGTCCGCCTCGCGGCCTTTGTCGGCGAGGATCTCAAGTGTCGTGGCATCCGCCAGCGTGCGCTGCACGGGCCGCAAATTGCCCGTCTTCGTCTTCCCCAGCCGCCACGTCGCGCGGAGCTTGCGCCCGCCCGTCTCAAAATCCACCTCGGCGAAACACTCCATCGTGTGCCGGCTCATCATCTCATCCGCCTTCTCGTTCCCGTAACGCGCCGCGCGGCCATACAGCGCCAGCGTCATCGCATCCAGCAAGGTCGATTTCCCCGCCCCCGTCGGCCCCGTGATCAAAAACACCCCCGCCGCGCTCAACGGCGCCACATCAAACCGCACCTCATGCGTTCCGCTGAGCGAGTTGAGGTTCTGAAGTCGGACGGCGAGGAGGCGCATAGGGGATGAGTGTAAACGGCTCGTGTCGTGATGGAAACAGACAGATTGCCAGACTTTGCATTGCCCGTATTCTTGCCGCATGAAAACAGCCACGATTCAGCAGCTTCCCATGCAGTGGACGGACATCCTTCGTTGGGTGACCGATGGCGAGGAAGTGCAGATCACCGACCGCGACAAGACGGTCGCCCGCGTGCTACCGCCTGCACCCGCCGCGCCAGACTTCCTGGCTCGTGCTCAGGCCATCTGGGGTGAGCAGCCAGAAGGGGCAGCGCTGAGCGCGCTTGTGGAGGAGGGGCGCGGAACGCGATGATCTATCTGGACACGGGTTGTCTGGTAAAACTCTACTACCCGGAGCCGGAAAGCGCAGCGGTGATGAGTCGTGTTGCAGGCAGGCCGATGTTTCACACGCCGCTGCATGAGTTGGAACTGACCAATGCGCTGAATCAAAAGTGCTTTCATCAGCAAGCCGCAGAGGCGCAAGTGACTGCTGCACTCGCCCTAATTCAGGCAGACCTTGCCTCAGGTGTGCTGGTGGTACCGGCCTCTGTCTGGCTGTCGCATTTCCAATCGGCAGTGCAGCTTTCGATATCGCATACGCCGACGATTGGTTGTCGTTCGCTCGATATTCTCCACTGCGGAGTCGCCGCAGATCTTCAGGCGGTCGAGTTCATCACCACCGATGGCAGACAAAGCCGTCTGGCGCAGGCGATGGGGCTGAGATGGTCGGCGTTGTAATTCGAAGAATCACGCCGTCATCTTCACCTCCCTCAACGCCAGCAGCTCATCAAACACGGCGCTGAGTTCGTCGCCTTCGATCTGCTTTTCCTTGAGGAGTTCGCGGAAGACGTCGCGGGGTTGGAGGTCGTGGAGGGTGGGGGCGGTGGATTGCCAGGGGGCGGTTTCGGAGACGGGGCGGTCGGCGAGGATTTTTAATGTTTCGAAACGGCCGGCAGCGGCTTCGCGGACCTGGCGGTCGAGGTCGGGCTCGGGGGCGTCGAGCTTAACGGTGACCTCGGCCCAGGCTCCAGCAGGCACGGTCTGAAGATCAGCGACAAGCGTGGCACGCGCGGCTTTCACGCGGATGAGCAGGCGGGTGGTGGGGATGGACAGAGTCTGAACATCAATTCTTCTGTCCCCATTCTTTTGTCGATCGGGGTCGGGTTTCGACAGGAGAATGGGGACAGGAGAATGATTTTGAGTGTCAATGATGACGACGGACTTGGCATCGGCGGCTTCGGAGAAGCTGAGGGGGATGGGGGAGCCGCTGTAACGAATGGTTTCGTTGCCAGCGACGCGTTGCGGGCGGTGCAGGTGGCCGAGGGCGGTGTAGTCGAAGCCGTCAAAGATGTCCGCGCCGACGCAGCCGAGATTGCCGATGTGGATGTCGCGCTCGCTGTCGCTGGTCGTGGCGCCGAGGACGGTGAGGTGGCCCATGGCGATGACGGGTCGCCCGTCCGCGAGCATGCGGGCGGCGGCGAGCTGCGAGGTATAGTGGGCACGGATGGCGGCGCGGACTTGCTCATGCACGACCGTGATCGTTTCACCGGCGGCGGCCTGGCGGAGGTCACGCTCACGCAGAAAGGGCACGGCGGCGATGACCGCACCGCCAAGATCAACGATGTTATCCCCGGCGTGGCCGAAGACGTGGACCTCAAAGCGGCGCAGCAGCTCGCGCGGAGCGTTGAGGTGGGAAGCGGAGTCGTGGTTGCCGCCAGTGATGACGGCCTTCACGGTCTTGAGGTCGGCGAGGCGCTTGAGGAAGTCGAAATAGAGCGCGACGGCATCCTGCGGCGGATTGGCGGCATCGAAGACATCGCCGCTAACAAGCAGTGAGTCGATCTTCTCGCTGCGCAGCGTTTCGATGAGCCAGTCCACAAAGGTCGCGTGCTCAGCGAGTCGATCCCGCTCGATGAGGCGGGCGCCGAGATGCCAGTCTGCGGTGTGGAGGATGCGCATGGAAGAGCACCTAATAAGGAACTGCGGCAGCAACTGTGCAAGGTGGTCCGCAGGGGCCACCGATGATCCCCGGGGCTTACGTATCAAAAATAGAAGAGGCCAATGCTGCAGGATTAACGGGATTGGCAGGATTAACAGGACTGAAAAAATCCTGTCCATCCTGCACATCTTGTAAATCCTGTAACCAAGCCAAGAACAAGATTCATTCGTCCATGCACTATCGGGCAATTATTCTTTTGCCTCAGCGACCGAGCATACAAACCATCTTGCACATAATCCCAGTCTTGATCACCCGAGAATCTGTAAATGCCATCGGCAGCATCATACTTGGCGATAGCCAACCCGAAAATCTAACCACTGGTGTTGCGGGGAACTTCACCAAAAGGCACGCTGCCCGACCATGCCCATTCGAGCACCGTGGCACCATCAATCTGCACAGTAGGGAGAATTCATAACCGACTCAATGCTTCACCGAGCACCCCGGACCCACGGTTTGGAAGAAGTCGTTCCCCTTGTCGTCGATCAAGATGAAGGCCGGGAAGTCTTCCACCTCGATCTTCCAGATGGCTTCCATGCCGAGCTCGGCGAACTCGACGACTTCGACCTTCTTGATGTTTTCCTTGGCGAGGATGGCCGCCGGGCCGCCGATGCTGCCGAGGTAGAAGCCGCCGTGTTTTTTGCAGGCGTCGGTGACTTGCTGGCCGCGATTTCCTTTCGCGATCATGATCATGCTGCCGCCGTGGCTTTGGAAGAGATCGACGTAGCTGTCCATGCGGCCTGCGGTCGTCGGACCAAAGCTGCCGCTGGGCATTCCGACGGGGGTTTTGGCGGGGCCGGCGTAATAAACGGGATGGTTCTTAAAGTAATCGGGCAGCGGCTGGCCGGCATCGATCATCTCCTTGAGCTTCGCATGCGCGATGTCTCGCGCGACGATGATCGGACCGTTGATGAGGAGGCGCGTGGTGGTGGGATACTTGCTCAGCTCGGCGCGGATCTCGGCCATGGGGCGGTTCGTGTCGATGCGCACGGCGTTGGTGTCTTTGCGGTGGCGCAGCTCTTCGGGGATGTATTGCAGCGGGTTCGTCTCGAGCTTCTCGATGAAGACGCCGTCACGCGTAATCTTGCCCTTTGCCTGGCGGTCGGCGGAGCAAGATACGCCGATGCCGATGGGCAAGGACGCGCCGTGACGCGGCAGGCGGATGACGCGCACATCGAGCGCGAAGTATTTGCCGCCAAACTGCGCGCCGATGCCGCAGGTGCGGGCTTCTTCGAGCATCTGCGCTTCGAGTTCGACATCGCGGAAGGCGCGGCCGTGCTCGTTGCCGGTGGTGGGCAGGCCGTCGTAATACTTCGTGGAGGCGAGTTTGACGTGTTTCATCGTCGATTCAGCCGAAGTGCCGCCGATGACGAAGGTGAGGTGATAAGGCGGGCACGCGGCGGTGCCGAGCGACACCATTTTTTCGCTCAGGAACTTCACAATGCCCTTCGGATTTAGCACGGCGCGGGTCTCTTGATACAAGTAAGCTTTGTTCGCCGAGCCGCCTCCTTTGGCGATGAAGAGGAATTTGTACGCATCACCATCCGTCGCGTAAATGTCGAGTTGCGCGGGGAGATTCGTGCCCGTGTTCTTTTCCGTGAACATGTCTAGCGCGGCGTTTTGCGAGTAGCGCAGATTGTTCTCTGTGTAGGCGAGATAGACGCCTTTCGATAGCGCGGCCTCATCACCGCCGTCGGTCCAGACTTGCTGGCCTTTTTTGCCCATGATGATCGACGTGCCAGTGTCCTGACAAAACGGCAGCAAGCCCGCCGAGGCCACGTCGGCATTCTTGAGCATCGTGAGCGCCACCATGCGGTCGTTCTCACTCGCCTCCGGGTCATCAAGGATGGCTGCGACCTGTTTGAGGTGCTTCGGACGCAGGAAGAAATTGATGTCGTGAAAGGCCTGATTCGCCAGCAGCGTGAGCGCTTCGGGATTCACGACGAGCACTTCTTTCTCGCCGAATGTCTGCACGCTGACGTGTTCCTTGGTCAGCAGACGGTATTCAGTGTCGTCGGTGCCGAGTTCGAGGAGTTCTTGATAATGAAAAGCGGGCGTAGGCATGGGGATGCGTAATATTGAGCCGGATTCAATAGCGGCGCAACGATCGTGAGTTCTCCAACTTCTTTAGCCAATCTCCTGACATGGAGGTTGAAGGGTTCACCTCCATCGTCACGTATCCGTTGAGTCAAACAAAGGACCTCAACCCACTATGAAATTCACCTCCCTTCACACCCTCTCACTTTCTCTGCTCACGACTGCCGCTTTCGCAGACGGCGCGTTTTACGGCGATCCGCCAGACGCCAGGCATCCCTGGGCGATTCACGACATGAACCGTGCGCAGCCCATGCGTGTGGAGGCTGGCTCGTTCAGCTCGCAGGACAAACCAGGCACTCCGCCATCAGATGCCACGATTCTCTTTGGCGGAAACCCGAATGAACTTGAGAAATGGCAGTCTGACAAGCAGCCCGCCGAGCCTACCAAATGGGAAGTCAAAGACGGTGTCCTCCAATGCGTGCCGGGCAGTGGCTACATCCGCACGAAAGAAGAATTCGCCGATTGCCAGCTTCACATCGAGTGGAGCGCGCCGAGCAAAGTCGAGGGCAACAGTCAGGGGCGCGGCAACAGCGGTGTTTTTCTCATGGGCCAAGTCGAGGTTCAAGTGCTCGATAACGACAACAACCCCACCTACCCAGATGGCTTTGCCTCGTCCATCTACGGCATCAATCCGCCGCTGGTCAATCCACTGCGTGCTGCTGGTGCATGGCAGACTTACGACATCATCTTCCGCCGCCCCATTTTCAAAGACGGCAAGGAACTTGATGCCGGCTACATCACAGTATTCGTCAATGGCGTGCTCACCCAAGACCACACGCCACTGGAAGGCGGCGGCGGTCACATGAAGCGCTCCTCACCACGCGCTTTTCCTGATAAAGGCCCGCTTAAACTCCAGGATCACGGCAACCCAGTGCGCTACCGCAACATCTGGTACCGTGCGCTGCCCAAGCGCGCCATCGAAGGTGGTGACACCAGTCACATGAGCGAAGCCGCCACGACAACCAAGCGAGCTGAGATCGCCAAGACCATCCGCGAAGACGCCATGAAAATGGAAGGCACCGCCAAGATGCTGCGGCTCTTTGAATCCATCTGTTACACTGAGAACACAGAGGCCAAGAATAACGCCCTACTGATGCTTGGTTCCTTTATCACCGAAGTGAAAGCGCTGCCTACCGACAAGATCGAGTCCCAGAAAGGCGAGATCCTCCGCATCACTAAAGCGCTGCGTTATCTCACCAAGTTCAAATTTGTCGCAAATGACCTTGAGGCGAAAAAAGACCTCGAAGCCATCATCAAGGCCAAGGATTGGGAACCGAAGAAGAAATAAAAACAAAAAACCCCGCAGCTCACGGAGCACTGCGGGGTCTTTTGTTATAGTGGTTAACCAAAAAGAATTACAGGGAACCCTTCAGCGCGGATGATGCGACGAAGCGGACGCTCTTGGAAGCCTTGATCTTCATGGCTGCGCCAGTCTTTGGATTGCGGCCAGTGCGAGCAACGCGCTTGGCGATCTTGAAGGTGCCGAAGCCGATGAGCTGGACATTTCCGTCCTTCTTCACGCCTTTGGCGATTGCGGTGAGAACTGCGTCGAGTGCGTCTGCTGTTGCGCGCTTGGTGGTTTCGCCGCCGAGGTTTTTCTGAATGAGTTCGAGGAGTTGGGCTTTGTTCATAACTGAGTGTGTTGTTAGTTGCTTGGTGTTCGCGTTGAGGTTTCCTGCTGGTGGATTACAGAGGAGTATTAATCGATTAAAAGGCCAACCGTCCTACGCCGTCAAACACAAAAATCACTCCAAGCGCTGTATCCACCTTGATTTATGAGCCCCACTTCGTTACAAAATTTCTTGCTTCCTGAGCTGAAATTTACTTCACACAACACCTCTTTTATTGCACCAGGGGCCGTGGTGATCGGCGCGGTAGAGCTAGCCGCAGAGTCCAGCGTCTGGTTCACCAGTGTGTTACGCGGCGACATTAACCGCATCATTGTGGGCGCACAGACTAACGTTCAAGATGGCAGCGTCCTACATGTCAGTGATAATCATGCCTGTATTCTCGGCGAGCGCGTCACTGTCGGGCACCGCGCCATCGTCCATGCCTGCACGGTCGATGATGAGGTTCTTATCGGCATGGGTGCGATCATTCTCGATGGTGCTAGAATTGGCGCGCGCAGCATCGTGGCGGCGGGAGCACTGGTGACCAAAAATATGCAGGTGCCTGAGGGGTCACTCGTCATGGGTTCTCCGGCACGAGTCGTGCGGTTGCTAAGCATTGAGGAGCAAAAGGCGAACCCAAAGCTCGCGCTCAAGTATGTCGAGATCGCTCGGCGCTACCGAACCATGGATGTGGCGGCGATGATGGCTGCTCACACGCGAGTGAGCTGACGCCGCAAGGAAAGCTCAACACAGGTGATGATCACGGTGATGCAAAAGAGGATGACGAGACCATTGATCCACAGCGTGCTAAAGGCGGTGCCAAAGTAGCGCTTGGTGGTGCCAAAGAAGACGTTCGGGCTGGTTTTTCGGCGGTAGTCTTCGCGCTCCATTTCCGCCTTGGTCACGAGGTCTAGCACCTTGCGATTCACATACACTTCCTCTGCGCTGACGCCGTCCTGCTGAGCCAGTGCGGACTGCAGGAGCTTTGGTGTGACTTTCCCGCGAATGGCTGCGTCGCGAATTTCACCGAGTTTACGTGCCGCTTCGTTTTTGTCCTTGGCGTAGAGGCCGGAGACGACCGCAAGCCCCTGCTTGGCAGTGTCCAATTCCTGCTGCTGCGCCGGAGTCATCTTGATCTCTGGCGGCAGGTTCACCAGCTCCTGGATACGCTGTTCGAGCTGGTCCTGGGCGGAGGTCAGCGGGTTCAATTTGGCCTGCGATATGAGCATGGCCTCATAGCTCCAGCGTAGAGGCATGAACTGGCAGATGAAGGGCACCTTGAGTTTACTCGCCGTATCTTCTTCTGTGACGCCTGCTTTTTCCAGCCAGCGTGTGACTGAGTAAACGAAGTCCAGATTTTTGTTCATCTCCTCATACTTGATGAGCGCGCCACCGAGGATGATCTGCGGGATGAGAATGAGCGGAATGGCATTGATGGCGGTTCGATTATCTGTGACCACACTGGAGATCAAAAGGCCGAGACATGCGCCAGTTAGCGCGGTAATAAACATCCACCAAAGGTGGGCAAAAAACATATCTCGGATCTCCAAGACCCAATTCCCTATCAACAGATAAATCACACACTGTACCAGCGCAAAGCTGCTCAGCGAGGTGATCTTCCCCATGAGATAGTAGAAGGTGCGCAAGTTGTGATTGCGCTCCCGACTCAGCGTGTGCCGGTCACGGATGATTTCATCAGCGCTGTTAGTCAGGCCGAGAAACATGGCCACGACAAGACTCATGAAGAGATAGGTCGGGATGTGAAAAGCTGTGGCAAAAGTGTAGTGCTCATCCTCGCTGTACTTCAGCACGCTTGAGATGAGAAAAGCGAGCATCGGCGCTTCAAGCAATGTGGTCAGCAGATTCGTGCGGTTCCTCAGCTTTGAGAGAAAGGCACGCTTCAGCATCGTGTAAAAGAGGATGCTTTCTTCCCGCAGTGTGTGCTTGGGCGGCTTCGGCACTGCTCGTGAGCGGGAAGAAGATTGCGTGTCATCCCGAGGCCGCGCGATGAGATTCGTGCTGCCAGGAAAGGCCTGAGCTTTGGCCATGCTTTCGAGTAGCAGATGGCTCTGATAGCGATCACGCCAAAAGTTAGGCGGAAAGCGGCGCGCAGCCACCATGTGTCCATCAGCACTGCGCTCCTGGATGATGTCCCCGCTAATGTCTCGCAGCGGTGTTTCCAGCACATCGAAAACAAAGTCGGGCGTCATGTTCGCTGGTATCTCTGCTTCCCGTTGACCCGTCTCGTCGTTGTAGGCTTTCCAGAAGTATTCGAGCAATCCCTGCGGCGGGCCGAAGTAGGCCATCTTGCCGCCTTTATCCAGCAGCAGAGCCTTATCAAACATCTGCAACAACCTCATACTCGGCTGGTGGATGGAGGTCAGCACGATTTTGTTGCGAGCGAGATTGCGGATGATTTCCAGCACATGCTCGCTGTCTTTTGAGGACAAACCAGAAGTTGGTTCATCAAACAGATACACATCTGAAATACCGATCATGTCCAAGCCCGCATTGAGTCGCTTCCGCTCACCACCGGAAAGAAATTTCTGCTGAGGTGTACCAGCGAGGCGCTGCCGCATGTCGGCCAGCCCGAGTTCAGCGAGCTTAGCTTCGACACGTTTGCGGCGCTCGTCTGTTTTCAAATGTGGGCAGCGCACCGCGACGGAGAAGTCTAGATTTTCCTGCACCTTCAGCAGCGGATCAAAGGCATCCTCCTGGGGGATGTAGGCGATGTAGGGCGTGAGATTCGTCAGGTTGCTGTAGAGCGAAAGGCCGTTCATGAGCACCTCACCGCCCTTTGGTTTTAACTGCCCGCCGAGCACGCGTAGCAGAGTACTTTTACCGCAACCACTCGGCCCCATGACGCAGATCATCTCACCGCGACGCGCAAGAAAGCTGATGCCATCTAGCGCCGTGTCTTTGCTATCGAAGCGATGTAGCAACTCACGCACCTCCATCTGGCGGATGGTGTTTTTTTCCTCTTCAATAATGCGGTCACTGAAGTGGCACCGGAGGAACTGGCCCTCGCCGAGCGTGATCGTCGCGCCATCATCGAGAGAAATACGGTCGCGCACGGGAACCTCACCGATGTAGATCGGGCGGGAGGAGCGCAGCACTTCCACCGAGCCAGTCTTTTGCGCGTAGTTACACTCAATGCGCAGCAGGATCTCGCCCTCGGTGTCTTCCGAAAGAAGAATGTCTCCTTCATCCAGCAGCTCCGGTTTATTGGAGACCAAGTAGGTGTTGCGGCTGCCTTCCAGACGGAATTGCCCACCGAATTCCTGCGCACGAACCCGAAGGTCACGCAGAGAGATTTCGATCTCTCCATGCGCTACGATGCTGTCTTCGATGGAGGCCTCAATGCGCACACCTTCACGCAAGGCGACACCAGTCAGAGTGGCGTCCGTATTCCTTAAAGCCTCGACCGTGACACCCAGCCCAAAGCTCACTCGCAGGTTCGTGCCGCGTCCGCGCTGCTGAGAAATTTCTGCATCTCCCGTGTCGGTGAGAGTCAGGTAAAGTTGTGCACCTGTGACCGTCTTCTTCGCGTTGAAGTAAGCAATGAGATCGTTGTAATCGAGCGTGACGTCCTCCAACACCACGCGCTCGCCGGGATACAGTCGCGAGAAATCACCCGGAGGCTGGCGGCGACTGCGGACGAGGATGGGCACATTGCCCGTGTTCTTGAGCAAGACGAGATTCTGATAGCGAAAAGCCACCACCTCACATCCCTCAGGCAGTGAGCGCAGCAGAACGTCACTAACGGCTGAAGAACCAACACGCAGCGTCTCTAGTGGCTGCCCTGTTTTGGTTGTGAATTCTTCTTGGGCAGGACGGTCACCTGCATTGAGCTGATAAACGATGTCGATAGCCTGGGCAGCGATGCCCAGATTCGTCATGAAGAGATAAAACTCTACCATTTGACGCTGATTGGATGCCGAGCGTGAGATCAGCAAATAGAGCTGAACGCAAAGGAGGATTTTTTGTTCGAGTGAAAGTTCATCACTGAGTTCCTTTGCCCGCTGACCCAGGTCCTGTGGCTGCTGCAGGGCCTCAAAATAGAGACGGCGCATGTCCGCGTAGATCGCGCCGGAGTAGTCATAACGCAGGTAGCCGAGAGAGGATTCGATGTCCTCTTCTTCGGCATCGCCATCGAGCTTTGAGAAGCCAGCGAAGACCTCGATGAGCACCGGAAGCATCGCATTGCGGGTGGCTCCGAGTTGCAGGCCCTCTTGCGGCGTGCCCATCAATTTGTGCCACCAGCCTCGCGCCACTGCCGCCAGACCGGAGGCTTCTGGCTTGCGATTGATTTGGGGTCTCGGCATTTGCGAAGTACTCATGATGTGCGCACGCGCGGCGAGTATGGCGGGCGTGGATGCAATGACAACCGCCGTGTGAGTCCGACGTAAAAGTTACGCTGCACCTTGCCAGCACTCAAAGACTGCCTAGCCTCTGCTTCCATGAGCCAGTCTGCACTGCATCGAGCCTGCTTCTTTCTGATGATCGGTTGCCTCACGGCAGTCGGGCGCGAGTGGCGCAGTGCGGATGGAACGAAGACCTTCCAGGCAAACTTCGGCGGCATGAAAGACGAGCGAGTTCTGCTCATCGGCCCTGACGAAAAACAGAGTATGTTACCGCTCAAAGCTTTGTGCACGTCAGATCAAGAGTATGCGCAGCTCGCGCAGGTTTCCCTGAATGGCGCGCGCGTCCTAGGCTCTCAGACATTTCAAATCACAGCCGTGGTGGACGGCGGCTACATTGGCCGCATCGGCACGCAGCTCACCGGACCTAAGGGCCCATGGGTCTTCAGCGGCGAGACGTTCTTTCTGCCCAAAGGAAAGCTCACTCTCGAGCGCGGTGACCGCCTGGAGTCCAAGCCGCTTTACTATGCTGGCAATCGCACCTTTCAGCCCATCGAGGCAGAGACTTCGATCATTCGCGCTTTCGATCAGGATCTCGATGAAGCGGTGAATGCTGATCTACGCATCCGCACGGCGGCGGGTGGTGACCCAGCTAAACTTGCACCGATCGTGGCCGAGCCGCTGATCGAGATCGTCAGCACGCGCGGCATGGCTTTACCGCTGGGTAAAGGCTTCTTCATTACTGAAGCCGATCTCATCACCGACGTGACCACACTCGTGTTGCATGAGGATGGCAAGGATGTGCCAGCGAAGGTCATCAGGACTGATCCCAAGCTCGGCCTCGCCTTGCTCTCATGCGCTGTGGAGATGGAGCCCGCACGACTACTCGCACGCAAGCCGGCTGAACTCGGCCAAAACATCTATGCGCTAACACTGTCACTCACCAGTCTGCGCAAGAATCTCGGCGCACCCAGCCTCACGCGCGGCATTATTAGCAAGGCCTCAAGCAACACGACCTTCGAGCACGATGCCTCCATCACGAGTGATGCTGTAGGCGGTTTCGTTTTAAACGATAAATGGGAGCTGCTCGGCGTCTTCTTCCGCTCCCAATCACGCAGCGAAAGTAAGCACCCCACAAAGTCCACAAGCGAGCTTGCTCCAGCGCCTCCGACGCAGAGTTTAAGTCTCCGCACGGAGGCCATTAGCAAGCTGCTGTTGGAAGGTGTGAAGGACAAAGCCAAGCCAATGCCCGGTGTACCCAATTTGAAAGCGGGTAACCTCGGCGATGCCGCACCTGCGGTGATCGATCTACTCCAAAAAAGCACCGTGCTCGTCGTGGTCACTCGTGAGGTGAAACACAGTCCGCCTGCGCCCAAAGCCACCGCTGTTGGTGCCATGCCACCCGTTGCTGGCCAGCCGCAATTTAGTCTCAGCGGCTCCGGTACCCGACACAATCTCCGCTGCCGATACTTCAACGCTGCGAAGATTTGCCAACCCACCGACGGCAAACCCTGCAAGATTTGCGGTGGGTGATTCTGAACTCTGAGCTGCCGATCAGCGGCTCGGTGCGCTAATGATCTTGGCTGCTTCTTCAGCTCCGATCTCATGGACAAAAAGATTCCGCCAGCGGATCTCGCCACCGTGGGTTTGCAGCATGATCGGGCCTTTGGCGGGCAGCGGCTTGGCGCGATCAAAGAAGTTCTCCATGACGTTGCCATCGACGACGAGCTTATCATTCAGCCATACCCAGGTGCGCGCTCCGATCTGACGAATGCGGAAACGATTCCACTCGCCGAAAGCCTTGTCCGCTAACACGAGCGGATCACGGCCAGGAGTGTTTGGCGTATTATTAAACAGACCTCCAGAACCGAGGTGGGGTTTGCGATCTGGCTTCTTGGGATCAAAGATTTGATGGCGATCCCAGATCTGAATTTGAGGTCTGCCACGCATGTAGATTCCACTGTCAGCCTTTGCCACCGTCTTGTATTCGATGAGGAATTCGATATCGCCAAACTCCTCACTCGTCGAGGCGTAGGGACCCGTGCCGACATTGACCAACTCGCCACTTTCGATACGCCAGTGCTGGGCAAACTCTGCGCGCTGCTGTTTCAGATTTGCGTCCTTTTTCTCACCTTCCAGTTTAACCACGGAATGTGGATTCAGGCCATACCAGCCGCTTAGATCACTGCCATTAAAGATAGCGCGAAAGCCGGAGGGCGGCATGGGCTCAGCAGCGTGCGCTGAGGTAATAATCAGGGCGGCAAGATAGGTCGTGAATTTCATGGTAGGACTGACAGAACGAAGAAAGTCGCTAAACAGTTTCACTCTCGCGCAGTCGATGCAGTATGCGGCATGAAGCTGGACCGCGTCATTGCTAAGCACCGCTCACTTGGCCGGGGAGAGGCGCATCGGCTGATCGCGGCTGGGCGGGTACTTGTGGACGGGCAGATCATCACTGGGAATCAGCATGAGGTGGATCGATTTACGCGTGTTGAATTGGATGCGGTGACGGTTCAACAACCCGAGCGTGCTTTGTATCTGATGATGCACAAACCGGCAGGTGTCGTCAGTGCCACGGTGGATGCGGAGCATAGGACCGTGCTGGATCTCATCGACGATCCTGACAAACAAACTTTGCATATTGCCGGACGACTGGATCGTTGGTCTACGGGATTACTGCTGCTCACCAATGATGGTCGCTGGTCAAAGCTGCTCATGGATGCCGCGTCGAAGGTGCCCAAGATCTATGTCGTCGAGACCGCTGAGATGATCTCACCTGATGCCGTCGCCGCGTTTGCACATGGCTTTCATTTTGCAACAGAGAACGTCACGACACTGCCTGCGGAACTCGTTCTGCTCAGTGCGTGTCATGCGCAAGTCACTCTCTATGAAGGCCGACATCATCAAATCAAACGCATGTTTGGCCGTGTCGGTAATCTCGTCACTGCTCTACATCGTGAGAGCATCGGCAAGCTGCGGCTGCCAGAGGAACTCAAACCGGGAATGTGGCGGGCGCTGACGATTGAAGAATGGCAGACGGTGTGAATCCAAGTCAGATTCAGCAACTCTGGGGCGTTATCCAAAACACATGAAGCCACTTTGGTTTTCCTTTCTCATTATCAGTCATGCCCACGCAGCACTACCTGCGATCCAGCCATTCATGAATCAGCACTGCATTGACTGCCATGACGCAGAGATGAAAAAGGGCGGGCTGGATTTATCGTCCTTATCCACGGATGCGGAAGATGCGGCAGCGCTAAAAAAATGGGTACGCGTGTTTGATCGTGTGGCCGCTGGTGAGATGCCGCCGGAGAAAAAGCCCCGCCCGAATGCGAATGAACTGAAGGACTTCATGGCCGCGCTAGGCAGCGATTTAAGCACGAAACATGCGGCACAAAAGGGCACCGTGCTGAGGCGACTGAATCGACGTGAGTACCAAAATACGATTAATGATCTGCTAGGCACCCAAGTCGAGGTGATCGCCTCGCTGCCTGAAGATGGGCGCGCGCTTGGCTTTGATACGGTAGGTGAAGCTCTATCCGTCTCCAGCATGCAGATGCAGCGCTACATGGAGGCAGCGGAACTCGTGCTGAACGCCGCGCTCAATGCCGATATGAAACCGGCGATGAAAAAGGAGCGCTACACTTTCGAGTCCGAACGCAACAAAACCAACCTAGGCAAGCAATGGCTCAAGCGAGATGACGGAGCCATTGTGGTCTTTAATGATGGCGGTTTCCCCGACACGCAGGTCCCCGGCTTTAAAGCAACTTCGGCGGGTGAGTATCGCGTGCGCATCGCTGGCTACGGCTACCAAATTCAAGAGCCAGTGGCGTTTGCCGTCATCACTGGCACTTTCAATCGAGGCGGTGATCAAGACGTGCGTAGCTTTCATGAACTGCCGCCTGACAAGCCCGACACGGTGGAGTTTACCCTCACATTGCGTGCAGGTGATGGCATCAAAATCAGCCCGCAAGGTCTAAATGGTCCTGACGGGCACTCGCCTATTAAAGATGGCCCAGACAAGTATCCTGGCGAAGGTCTCGCGATCCAAAGCTTCGAGATCGAAGGCCCCATCCTCCGTGACTGGCCGCCACGCGGACAGAAGATGTTACTGGGCAACACCAAGTTGCGTGAGCTACCGCCTGAGAAGTTGTGGATGAAGGGTAAGAGTAACTACAAGCCCACATTCACCGCTGACAGCAGTGACCCAATGGCTGATTCACGCCAAACCTTACTCGTCTTCCTCAGTGCCGCTTTTCGCAGGCCTGTCAGCGACACTGAAGTGCAACCTTACTATTCGCTGTTTGATGCCGAGTTTGCAAAGAGCACAGACTACCTGATCGCTATCCGCACGGCAGCCGTGGCCGCGCTTTGCTCCCCCGAATTTCTCTATTTGAATGAGCCTAACGGGAAGCTCGGCGACTTCGCGCTCGCAGCTCGCTTGAGTTACTTCCTCACGCGGCGTGCGCCCGATACGGAATTGCTCCAGCTTGCCTCGAAGCAGCAATTGCATCAGCCTGAAATCCTGCGTGTGCAGACAGAACGACTGCTCAAGAATACGACGATGGAGAGCTTCGTCACTGATTTTACCGATGGGTGGCTGAACCTGCGTGAGATCGACTTCACCACACCTGATAAGCAGCTCTACCCCGAGTTTGATCAGCTACTGCAAGACTCCATGCTGCGTGAAACGCGTGGGTTTGTTCGCGAACTCATCACTGGAAACTTAAGTGTCGGCAACCTCATCCAATCCGACTTTGCCATGCTCAATGCACGTCTCGCTCGGCACTACGGCATCCCAGGCGTGAGTGGGTTAGCCATGCAAAAAGTTAGACTGCCTACGGATAGCAAACGCGGCGGCATTCTCACGCACGCCAGTATTTTAAAAGTCTCTGCCAATGGCACTAACACTTCACCCGTCGTGCGCGGCGTGTGGGTTCTTAGCCGGATACTCGGCATCGAGCCGCCGCCACCACCACCGGGCACTCCCGGCGTGGAGCCAGACATAATCGGTGCTAAAACCATGCGTGAGATTTTGGACAAACACCGCTCTTCTGAGAGCTGCAAAGGCTGCCATCGGCAAATCGATCCACCGGGATTCGCACTGGAGAGCTATGATGTGATTGGTGGCTGGCGTGAGCGCTTCCGCAGCATCGATCAAGGCGATTTTATCAGCCTCAAGGTCGAAGGCCGAAAAGTCCGCTACCGCCTCGGCCCGCCTGTGGATGCGGCTGGGCAACTCGCCACGGGTCAGGCTTTCAAAGACTTGCAGGAGTTTCAAAAACTACTCCTCGCTAGCCAAGACACGGTCGTGAAATGCGTCGCCGAAAAGCTCCTCATTTTCGCCACTGGACGTGAGCTAGGTTTCTCTGATCGCAACGAAATCGCGCGTATTGTCGCTGCGTCGAAGGCCCAGAAGAATGGGCTGCGGGACCTGCTGCATCTGATTGTGCAGAGTCCTATCTTCCTGAGTAAGTGATGGGAACTATCCGAGGCGTTGCGCCAGAGCCTGACCAACGTATAGAGGCATGACATGTCGTCTGCCTTTCTGCCTATTCTCGATGCTCTACCTGAGCGCAAGTCGCCACTCATGGAGCGGCTTTGGTCGTTGCTGGAGGTGAAGTCTCCCGCTCAACTGGAAGCGATGGCCCATGAAGCACGCGGCATTACGCGGCGTAATTTTGGGCGCACGATGCGCATGTTTGCGCCGCTCTATGTCTCCAATGAATGCGTGAACAACTGCTCCTACTGCGGGTTTTCGCGCGATAACGCGAGCATCATGCGAGTGACGTTAACCATCGATCAAGTGGTCAAAGAGGCACTGCATTTGGTGGAGCAGGGGTTTCGGAACATCCTGCTGGTGGCGGGAGAGCATCCTAAGTTTGTGAGTGATGGCTATCTTGAAGAATGCATCAAAGCCATCCGTGATGTCGTGCCAACGATTGGTATCGAGGTAGGGCCTATGGAGGCTCCTGAATATGAATTGATGGTGAAGGCAGGCTGTGAGGGGTTGGTCGTTTATCAGGAAACCTATGACCGTGCCGTGTATGCAGACATGCACACGGCTGGACCGAAGAAAGATTTCGACTGGCGCATCGCCTGCCCAGAGCGTGGTTATGAGGGTGGCTTTCGACGAGTCGGCATCGGGGCTTTGTTTGGACTGAGTGACTGGCGGCTGGAGGCGCTGCGACTAGCGGCGCATCTTGAGCATCTATACAAAAACTGCTGGAAGGCCAGTTTCACGGTGGCCTTCCCACGTCTGCGGCCCGCAGCGGGAGGTTTTCACCCTATGACGGAGTTCCCTGACTGGGCACTGGTGCAGACGATCTGTGCTTTTCGGCTCATCTTCCCCGAAGTTGGCATCGTTCTCAGCACGCGCGAGCCTGCGCCGCTGCGTGATGCTTTGGCACCGCTGGGGATCACGGTTATGAGCGCAGGCAGTCATACTGAGCCAGGCGGCTATACAGGTGCTGGCAGCGATGATTTGCATCAAACCGTGAAGGGTCGCCGAGTCGAGCTAACGACAAAGGACGGCAAGGAACGCGCTGAGGGGCAATTTGGAATCGCCGATGAACGAACTCCAGCCGAAGTGGCTGCGATGCTTAATCGGCAGGGATTGGAAGCTGTGTGGAAGGACTGGGACCCGGCGATATTAGTAGCCTGAAAATAAAAACACCCGACCTAGCGGCCGGGTGTTTTTGTTGATTCGACGGAATAGCGTAAGTAATTAGGCGAAGATATCGACGACTGGCACGCCTTTGTCGCCCACGGTGAAGGGGCGATTGGAAGGGGACATGACGACTTCATCCACAGGAAGACCCATGGCGTGACCGATGGTGGCGAGGAAGTCAGAAGGGCTGGTCTGCTTGTCAGCAGGGCGGCGCCCTTCTTTATCCGAAGCCCCATAAGTGAAGCCACGCTTGGCTCCGCCGCCGGCAAGGACGGTGGTGTAGGCAAGGGGGTAATGGTCACGACCGTCATTTTCATTGATGTCTGGAGTGCGTCCGAATTCGGAGCCGAGGACAACCATGGTGGAATCTAGCAGACCTTTGGCTTCAAGATCGAGCAGCAAGGCGGTGAAGCCTGTGTCGAGCGTGTTACCGTTGTTGGTCATAGAATTGTCGATGGTGGTATGCATGTCCCAACCACCCATCTGCACTTCAACAAAGCGGACTCCACTTTCGACGAGACGGCGAGCGAGGAGGCAGCCTTGGCCAAAGTTGCTTTTTCCGTATTTCTCACGGGTCTCAGCAGTCTCAAGAGTGAGGTCGAATGCCTTGAGGTCTTCGCTCTTCATGAGCTTGAGCGTTTCGTCATAAAACTCCGAGTAGGCTTTCACGTCTTCGCTCTGGAACTTCTTGCGGAAGCCTGTGTCGAACTCGTTCATAAGGCCGATGCGCTTGGCAAACTGACTATCGCTCGTTGTAGGCTTGATGTTTTGGAGGCCGGTTTCTGGATTGGAAATCGGGATCGGGGACATGGCGGGGGGGAAGAAGCCTGCTCCAGGGTAAGCGCTGCCGCTATTGATGACTACGCTGTCTGGCAGGGTGACGTCTTTGATACGACCCAGGAAGTGGGAACCCCAGACACCCATGGCTGGGTGAACAATGGTACCGCGTGGCTCATAGCCAGTCTTCATGATGTAAGTGCCAGCTTCATGCACACCAGTCTTGGAGGTCATGGAGCGGATCAGGGTGAGTTTGCTGGCGTTTTCAGCCAGCTTCGGTAGATAGCCACCGAGGTAGTCGATGCCTTCAGCTTTGGCCTTGATGCGGTCGCCGAAGCCTTTGGTAGCACCTTCTTTCGGATCAAAGGTGTCGATGTGGGTCATGCCCCCCCCCATCCAGAGATAGATGACGTGTTTGGCCTTACCAAATCCAGGTGTGCCTGGACCGGAAGTCCCCGCAGCTTTAGCCATCTTGGAAGAAAGGCCTGGGAGTAAGGTGACGCCAAGAACAGTCTTGGCGGTGTTCAGCATGAACTGACGGCGATTGGCGTCGTTGAGGCGGAGGAGTTCTGATTTCATAGATTTATAGATTAGAAGTTAAAAAGTTGAGTGAACTATAATTATTGCACAAACATGAATTCGCGGGTGTTGATGAGCGCCCAGATCATATTGGCGTAGCCGTCTTCTCCAGCACCGAGGACACGCTTAGCGATGTCTTTTTCGTTCATGGTTGGCTTGCGATTCATGATAGTGAGGAACATGCGCTCCACTTTCTCCGAAGGGTCACGCACGGCTTCCATGTTACGGAAGATGAGTGAATCAGGACTGGTAAGCATCTTCTGAGCCTTACCGTTCATGATGGTGAGCACCTGTGGGACGTTGCCGATCTTATTACTACCGTCGATGAGCATGCGTGGTGACTGGCCGAAATCGACGAGGAAGTGACCGTTAGGAGCTGGCTGGGTGATCTCAGAAGCACGCATGAGGCTCATGCCTTGATAGGTAAGGACTTTCCCAGGTCCATCATTCATGACCGACGCCTCTGACTTCTTGGTGGATTTGGAGGCCTTTTCTTCCATCATCATGTCGCCGCCAGCCATCTCAAGTCCGCCACCCATGAGGGCGCGTTCTTTGGCCTGAATTTTGCGGTAGGCGTCATATTTGATGAGCACGGTCTGTGGATCGACGGTTTCAAGATTCAAGTCGATGGACTTAGCATAAAGATCTTGGAGAGGAGCCTTGTAGCCGTCCGGCTTACCCAACACGAGTGTCATGTAGCTGTCCCATGCCTGTTCAGCAGACATACGGCGGAGCATAGGGCCTTGGAAGAAGTACTTCTCACCCATGACGATGTTTTCCGAAGTGGCTTCAGACTGATAAGCGCGGGTGTTATAGACAATGCGCATGAACTGTTTCAAATCGAACTTCACACGCACCATTTCACTGGCAAGATGCTTGAGCAATTCGGGATTCGACGCGTTGTTTGGATCGTCAATATTTGTCACAGGCTCAGCCACTGCAGAACCAAAAGCCCGCTTCCACATGCGATTGGCGATGGTCATGGCAAAACGCGGGTTCTGCGGATGAGTCATCCAGTTGGAGAAAGAAACGCGGAGCTTTTCTTCGTCCTTTTTGCTTTGTTTGTAGGCTGGGTTGCCTTTGTCCTCTGGACTCCACATGACAAATTTTGGCTCGACTGGATCACCTGGTTTGCCGTCTTTGTATTTATAGTCATGTGGCAGCTTGGTGCTGTTCATTGCACGATCTTTAACAGCGTTCTGATTGGCGCGGATGTAGTTCTGGAGGCCGTTACGAATGGTTTTAATGTCCAGGCCAGCCTTCGCCACGAGAGGCTCGATTCCTGTCATAAGGCGAGCCATCGGGTCGGTGCCGCCCATGTCTTTACCATTGAGACGGGTCGTAGTGGCTCCGAAGAAAGCGGCCATTTCAAAGAACTGCTTCTGGGTCCAATCAGCAAACGGATGGTCGTGACATTGAGCGCAGGCGACGTCAGTACCGAGGAAGACGGTGAGCGTATTGGCCAAGTTATCCAGAGGCATACCGGAATCACGGAGAAGGTAGCCCGCAGCGCCATTGTAAGTGCCATCAGGTTTTTTGTCCCACATTTTGCCAGTCGCAGTCGCCATGTCATAAACCATTTCATTCCACGGGCGGTTCATCGCGATCTGCTCTTTCAACCAGCCGATGTAGGGTGTGCCACGAACGTTGTCAGCTTCAAATTCATTCTTCACGCGGAGCATCTCAGCGAAGTAGTTATAGAGGGTGGTTTTGTAACCCTCAGAGTCGAGCAGCTGGTCGATGAGCTGGGAGCGCTTGGCTTTTTCGCTGCTCTTGATGAAGGAATATGCTTCATCGTAATTCGGGATGCGGCCAGCGATGTCTAAATAGACACGACGAACAAACTGCTCGTCATTCGCTGGCTGATTCCAGCCTGTGATGGGTGGTTTACCAGCTTTGGCGCGCTCTGGATTGGCTTTTACCAAGCCCTTGACCACAAGGCTGTCCACTTTCGCTGCAGCTTGGCTCACGGTCGCATTGGCCAAGAATTGAGGTGAGGAGTCAGATGCTGTGACTGATTCAACAGGCTTAGCGGCTTTTGCGATCGCCTGATCCTCAGGGGAAAGACGGGTGAGGGCAAACTGATGGAAGGAGCCGTCCGCCGTCTGGAGGACAATGTTATCACCTTCGATTTTGACAAAGGAGGCGTTCACTTGGCGGCCTTGGACGTCAGTCCACATGCGGGTTTCCGCGAAGGCGGAACCGACGCAGAGACCAGCGGCAAGAAGGCTTGCGAGCAGTGTTTGGGTGGTGTTCATGGGTATTAAGGTGAGTGTAAGCTGAGTTACTCCGGTCGGGGAAACGGACAAATTGCCGTAGTATTAGGCGAAAAATACAGTCTTTTTATCTTTTTAGAAGGTTTTTTTGAATCGGCTCGGGGCTTTACCTCTGCGACTCCATTGAAACCTTGCACCCAACATGGCCTGTGGCACAGGGCAGCCTCATGCTCCCACTGCTCAAATCCGCCTGGCATTTCTTCCGGCAAAACGATCTCCGAACGGTCTGGCGCGCGCTGATTAGCCGAGATGCGCACCCATTACTACAATTCATCAAATATGGCTGCTGTGGCGTGGTGGCCGCAGTCACTCACAATGGCATCTTAGCTGTGCTATCCCTGACTATTTTCCCCGCTAGCAAGGGGATGATCGTGGACGGGCAGGTGCTGGATGAAGCTCTACGTGCCAATAATCTGATCATCAATAACGCCCTAGCATGGCCCTTTGGCACGCTGACGGCCTATTGGCTAAACGTACTTTTTGTCTTCACCTCTGGGCGTCACGGTAAAATGGCCGAACTGACCATGTTCTGGATCGCCAGCGCCATCGGCTTCTTCCCTGGCGGCTTTGTGGCTCACTGGCTGGCCTCCAGCTTCCACTTACCCTCACTGATCGCTCAGCTTGGGTTCGTGGTGACATCGGTGATGGTGAACTTCCTTTGCCGAAAATTCATCATCTTCAAACAATGATCAGCCAAGCTCGCTGATCGACACCGGCTTGCCGCCTTGCTCGGCGCTTTTGTCGGAGGCAAAGATGACCTCAAAGCTGCGCAGAGATTCGGGGAAGCTCGTGAGCGGCATGTCCTTACCTTCATCCAGAGAATCGAAGAAGGCCTGGAACTGCGTCGCGTAGGGGTGATCGCTGACATCGCCGGAGTCGAGCATGTGCATGGAGAGACTACCCCAGGCCTTTTTATCGCTCTTCAGTTTGTTGGAGTGGATTTTGTTGTCTAGCAGGCTGCCCTCGCTGCCAACCAAATGCGTGTGGAAGTAATAGGGCTGCAAGCAGTCCACCACGGCAGCGGTCTTGCCCACGGCACCGTTCTTGAACTTCACCAGGGTCACGCTCGTCGTATCGTATTCATAAGGGGCGAAGATCTCGCTCTTCGACTTTGTGCTGAAACTGGTGACGCTCTCCACCTCGCCGGGCATCACCATGAGCAGGGCGTCCAGGGCATGACAGCCGGCCGTGAGCAGCGCGCTGCCACCGTCTTTCTTGCCGATGTTCCAGCGGAACTGGCCGTACCAGGGGCCGATGCCGTGGTAGTAATCCACTTCGCCATAGTGAATCTCGCCGAGTAGGCCTTCATCAATGATCGCCTTTGTGGACTGGAACTGGCCGGAGTAGCGGCACTCGAAGCACACGCAGCCCCTCACGCCGTTCGACTTCGCCGCCGCGACGATCTCGCGCACTTCCTGCAAGGAATTCGCCATCGGCTTTTCGAGAATGATGTGCTTCTTCGCATTCGCCGCCGCCACGGCCTGATTGCGGTGCTGGCTCGGGTAACTGGTGATGTCCACCACATGGATGTCCGGGTCGGCCAGCATCGCGTCGATGTCCTGGTAGGTCTTAATCGAACCGCCGTGTTTCGCGCTCACTTCCGCGCTGTCCAGCGGACGCGAGGAATAGATAGCCGTGACCTGGGCCTGCTTGGACTTGTTAATCGCTTCGATGTGAGCAGTCGCTGCCCAGCCATACCCGATGATGCCGACGTTGTATTTTTTCATGATGAGAGATGCAGATTGCTCCACAGACGGAGCTTTGAGTCAAATCAATACCCGTCTGGCAGAGCCCACCTTTCAGCTAAAGCCGGCCCCGTGTTTCCCAGCTTGCACCCCGGCGATTCGCGCCCACAATCCCGGCCCCAAACTCAAACGCATACCATCATGGCCGACATCACTACCAGCGCAGCAGACAAGAAAGACAAAGAATACTTCACCGACGTGCCTCAGGCCGCTCCCGGCTTCTTCCTGAAGGGCTGCCACCAGTATGACTGGGGTCTCAAGAATCGCCTCAGCCGCGTCTTCAATCCCAAGGACGGCCGCACCGTCATGCTCGCCTTTGACCACGGCTATTTCCAGGGCCCGACGACCGGCTTGGAGCGCGTGGACCAGACGATTCTCCCGCTCGAACCTTATGCCGACTGCCTCATGCTCACGCGCGGCATTCAGCGCAGCGTGATTCCGGCCTCCACCACAAAAGCCATCGCGCTGCGTGCGTCCGGCGGCACCTCCATGGTCAGTCCGTTCGAAGAATGGGAAGGCGAGATCGACGGCAAGAAGGCCAAGTTTGGCCGCCCTGGATTCGAGCCGCTCTCCAATGAAAGCACGGCGCTGAACATCGAAGAAGCCATCCGCCTGAATGCCAGCGTGCTGGCCGTGCAGGTGTTCATCGGCAGTGCTTATGAGCGTCAGTCGCTGAAGAACCTGACTGACCTTGTGGATGCAGCATCACGTTATGGCATCGCCGTCATGGGCGTCACTGCTGTAGGTCGTGCGATGGCTCGCAACGCTCAGTATTTCCGCCTGGCCACGCGCATCATGGCGGAGCTCGGCGCGAACGTGGTGAAGTGCTATTACACGGAAACCGAATTCGAAACTGTCACCTCCTGCTGTCCAGTCCCAATCGTCATCGCCGGTGGCAAGAAGCTACCAGAACTCGAAGCCCTTAGCATGTGCTATAATGCCATCCAGCAGGGTGCCAATGGTGTGGACATGGGCCGTAACATCTTCCAGAGCGACGCACCAATCAGCATGATGCAGGCCGTGCGCGGCGTGGTGCATGAAGGCCTCTCACCCGAGCAGGGCTTCCAGATGTACAACGACCTCAAGGCCAAGGGCACGAAGTAAAGCCGCTGTGATGGAGTTGTGGAGTCTTGGAGTCATGTCCAACCCATAACTCCATCATTCCCGCCCTCCCCTTCCCCAATCCCCAGGCCGCCGTGGTTCATTTCGCGGTGGCCTTTTTCTTGTCCGCGTCCGATTCAAACCAATCCTTGTCCGATGAGGCCGAAGTCTGATATCGTTGGTTTCTGCCAATCATGAAAACTCTCTCTGTGTTACTCTGTGCCTTCTCTGTGGTGAATCTCTTCGCCGAGACCCAGATCACCTGGAAACGCCAGCAGCTCCACAGCGACTTCTATTCCGAAGGCGCGGGCATCGGCGACATCAATGGCGATGGCAAACCCGATGTGGTCGCAGGCCCCTTCTGGTGGGAAGGCCCGGCATTTGAAAAAAAGCACGCCTACTACGAGCCAAAGATTTTTAGCATCAATGGTTACTCCGACAACTTCTTCGCCTACATCCACGACTTCAACGCCGACCAGAAGAACGACATCATCATCCTCGGCTTCCCCGGCAAAGAGGCGCGGATGTATCTAAATCCCGGCACGCACGACAACAAGCCCTGGCCCGTGCACATCGTCGCCGATGTGGTGGACAATGAATCGCCCGTCTTCACCGACATCACAGGCGATGGCAAACCAGAGATCGTGTGCAGCACCGGCGGTAAGTTCGGCTGGTTCGCCCCGAACTGGTACAAGCCCACGGAGAAGTGGACCTTCATCGCCGTCACGGATGATTTGAAGGTCGCCAAATTCACCCACGGGCTCGGCGTCGGTGACGTGAATGGGGATGGCAAGATGGATTTGCTTGAAGCTCGTCGGTGGTGGCAACAACCAATCGAGAACAGCGAACCGAGAAACGAGAACTGGCCCCAACACAACTTCGCCGCTGGCGTTGGCGGAGGCGCGCAGATGTTCGCGTATGATTTCGATGGCAATGGCTTGAACGATGTCTTCACCAGCCTTGCCGCGCATCGCTATGGCGTGGCCGTTTTCCTGCAAAACAAACCCGCGCCCGACAAGCCGACATGGAACCGTGTCATGCTGGCCAGCGAGCAGCCGCAGGACAGCGACTACGGCATCGTCTTCTCTCAGCCGCACGCTGCTTATCTCGCCGACATCGACGGCGATGACGTGAAGGACATTGTCACTGGCAAGCGCTACTGGGCGCACAACGGTCACGACCCTGACGAGCACGGCCACCGCGTCATCTACTGGTATCAAACGAAGCGCGATGGCAAAGGCGGCGTCGATTTCGTCCCACATCTAGTCGATGCCGAAAGTGGTGTCGGCGTCGATGTGCAGGTTGGTGATGTGAATGGTGATCTGCTACCTGACATCGTCGTCGGCAATAAAGCCGGTGCGTATATTCTCACCCAGCAGCGCAGCGAAACCAAAGCCGAACTGACTCCGAAGAAGCTCTACGGCCCTGCTTTGAAGCCCCAGAAAGACTACGCCAAAGGCCAATCGCCCGCCGACGCGCTGAAGTCCATGCAGCTCCCCGGCGGCTTCAAAGCCGAGCTAATCGCCGCTGAGCCGGATCTTGTGCAGCCGATGGCTTTTACGTTTGATGAACGCGGCCGCATCTGGGTCGTGGAAGGCAACAGCTACCCGAAGCCGCGTGAAGTAAGTGCCGGCCAGGACCGCATCAAGATCCTCGAAGACAAAGACGGCGACGGCACCTTCGAGACGAAGAAAATCTTCTGCGAAGGCCTAAATCTCGTCAGCGGCATTGAGCTAGGTTTTGGTGGCGTGTGGGTGGGTGCCGCGCCCTACCTGATGTTCATTCCAGACAAAGATCGAAACGATCAGCCCGATCCGTCAGATCCGACCGATCAGCGCCCGAAAGTTCCAGGCCTGAACTTCACCGCCTACGCCCTCCTTGACGGTTGGGGCAGCCAAGACACCCACGAAACGCTGAACAGCTTCATCTGGGGCCCGGACGGCTGGCTGTATGGCTGCCACGGCGTCTTTACACATTCAAAGGTCGGCAAACCAGGCACGCCGGACGAGCAGCGCATTCCCATCAATGCCGGCATCTGGCGTTACCATCCCGTGCGGCATGAGTTTGAAATCTTCGCCGAGGGCACCAGCAATCCCTGGGGACTCGATTACGACCAGCATGGCGAGTGGTTCGTCACTGCGTGCGTCATTCCACATCTCTACCACATCGTCCCCGGCGGGCGTTATCAGCGGCAGGCTGGACAGCATTTCAATCCCTACACTTACGACGACATCAAGACCATCGCCGACCACGCGCACTACGCCGGCAATCCGCGACCCGATGTCACCTTCGACAAAACCACCGGCGCGGGCGTGATGAACAACGATACCAACGCCCTCGGCGGCGGTCACGCGCACTGCGGCCTCGCCATTTATCAGAGTAGCCTCTTCCCGCGGACGTATCGCAACCAGCTCCTCTTCGGCAACCTCCACGGCCATCGCCTCGTCGCGAACTACACCGACCCGCACGCCAGCACCTACATCGGCAAACACGCCGCCGACTTCCTCCGCGCGAACGACATGCACTTCATCCCCGTCACGCAAAAGGTCGGCCCTGACGGAGCTTTATATGTCAGCGACTGGAGCGACCAGCAAATCTGCCACCGCGGCAGCAACGCCGTGGAGAACTGGGATCGGAGCAATGGGCGGATTTATCGCATCAGCTACGACGGCTGGAATCCGTGGAAGGGTGATCTCACCAAGGAGAGCGATGAAGCGCTCGCGAAGCTCGCCGTGCAGACGGACAACGAGTGGGAATCACGCATGGCGAGAAGGGTGCTGATGGAGAAGAATGTTGGGGGCAAAGCGGCTTCGATTCCCAAGGCGGCAACGCCCCTGAATCCGACAACTGCTGAAGCAATGCGACATGTATGGCTCGCGGCCAATCAAGTGACCGGGACCTACCTGCAATCTTCAAGCTTTGCGGGTGAACAAAATGAAAAGCTTGTGGCTCAAGTGGTTCGTCTTGCAGCTTTAAACACCGATTTCGCGGACACAGACCTCCGCGTTTTGAATGATGCGGCTCATAAGCATCCGTCCCCTCTGGTTCGCCGCGAACTCGCCTCCGCTCTCCAGCGCATTCCACAGGATCAGCGCAAAGATCTCGCCACTGCCCTGCTCAAGCACGGCGAGGACAAGGACGATCCGATGATCCCGCTGCTCATCTGGTATGGCATCGAGCCCGTCGTGGCGGCGGACCCGGCGACGGGCTTGCAGCTCGCGAAAGTGTCGAAGATGCCGAAGGTGACGGAGTTCATTTACCGTCGCCTTTCCTCTGACGACGCAGGACGTGCCGCAATGCTCGCCGAACTCGCGAAGGAACCCGATGCCGCGAAGCGCGACCCTGTACTCGCCATGATCGTTGCTGCTGCACGCACGGGCGGAAAATTGACGATGCCGAAGGATTGGCCGGAGATCGCCAAGAAGCTCCGGGGCACTGTAGTTCCGCCTTTAGGCGGTTATGGAGATGCCCCGAAGCCGGCTAAAGCCGGAACTACGGAACAGCTTGTGACCGAACTTAGTGCTCTGTTCGGCGATGCGGACGCACTGCAAGTTTACCGCAGTCAGCTCAGCACCATCACGCTCGAAACACCAACCCGAGAGAAAGCTCTTTCCATTCTCCTCCAAGCGCAAGACAACGCCACTGCGAAGCTCCTGCAACAAATCGTCTCCACGAAAGACGCTCCGCCGTCACTCCGCCGCAAAGCCATTCAATCACTCACCTCGCTCAAAGATGCGGACACGCCGAAGATTCTCAGCGCGGCATTGCCGAAGCTCTCGGCAAATGAATTGCCCGATGCCATCAACACACTCTCCTCAACCAAGGAAGGCTCGAAGGCGCTGCTGAAAGCGGTGGAAGCGAAGACTGTGCCAAGCACCGGGCTTTCACCGTTTTTGGTGCGCCAACTCACAGCCTTCGATGATGCGGAAATCAACGCGCTCATCAAATCCGCCTGGGGCGATGTGAACGCACCGAAAGCCGACATGGCGGTGCGGGTGAAGAAGTATCGCGACCTGCTCACGCCTGCTGCTTTGGCGAAGGGCGATGCGATGAAGGGGAAGACGACTTTCATGGCCACCTGCGGGGCCTGCCACAAGCTCTTCGGCGAAGGCCAGAGCGTGGGGCCGGACATCACGGGCAGCAATCGCGCGGACTTGAATTACCTGCTGGAAAACGTGCTCGATCCAAATGCGGTGATCGGCAAGGACTACCAACTCAATGTTTTCTCCATGAAGGACGGGCGAGTGATGAGCGGCGTCACTAAAGCGGAGAGCGCGGCGGCGGTGCAGATCGCCATGATGGGCGGTTTGGAGTTCACGCTGCAGGTGGCGGACATCGCGAAGCGGGAGGTGTCAAAGCTGAGCACGATGCCGGAAGGTTTATTTGATGCGCTGCAGCCAGAGATGGTCATCGACTTGGTGAAGTATTTGCAGAGTTCTGTAGTCCCGCCTTCAGGCGGTTCTGGGAAGCCGGCTAAAGCCGGGACTACAATACCCGGCGCTCTCGAAGGCGAAGCGCTTAAGATCCTCGAAACCACAGGCGGCAAGACACGCAATCAAGGCATGGGCAGCTTTGGTAACAAATGGAGCGGCGGCTCACAGCTCTGGTGGACCGGCGCCACGCCCGGTCAGAAACTCACGCTGGCGCTGCCTGTTAAAAAGGCGGGCAAATACACGCTTCACGCCGTGCTGACGATGGCCCGCGATTACGGCGTGATGAACATTGCGCTCGATGGCAGGCCCATAGCCTCAACCTTTGATGGTTATCATGCCGACAAAGTCATCCTCACCGACGAACTCGACTGGGGCACGCATGACCTCACCATTGGCGATCATCAACTCACCTTCACCCTCGCTCCGCCCAATCCTGCGGCGGCACCGGGTAACATGCTCGGGCTGGATTATGTGCGATTGGAAAAGAAGTAGAACCGGGGAAAGCCATCACTCCATGCCTAACACCTGATGCAGGAACGCCCATTCATCAGCGGTTTCCTCGATCACTTTGGTGAGCGCCGTTCCTGCGCCGTGACCGGCACTGGTTTCGATGCGGATCAGGGCGGGCGGTCCGTCCTTGGACTGACAGGCTTGAAGCTGAGCGGCAAATTTAAAACTATGCGCCGGGACGACACGATCATCGTGATCCGCCGTCGTCACCATCGTGGCGGGATAGCGCGTGCCGGGCTTCAGATTGTGCAGGGGTGAATAAGCGTAGATGGCTCTAAATTCCTCGGCGTTTTCGCTGCTGCCGTAGTCGCTTTTCCAGGCCCAGCCGATGGTGAATTTGTGGAAGCGCAGCATGTCCATGACACCGACGGCAGGCAACGCCGCGCCATAGAGTTCAGGCCGCTGAGCGATGCATGCTCCGACGAGCAGCCCGCCATTACTACCGCCCATGATGGCGAGCTTTTTCGGCGAGGTGTAGCTCTCCTTCTGCAACCACTCAGCGCAGGCGATGAAGTCATCAAAGACGTTCTGCTTCCGCAACTTGGTGCCCGCGAGATGCCACTCCGCACCGTACTCACCCCCACCTCGGAGATTGGCTAGCGCATACACGCCACCGAGCTCGAGCCAGATGGCACGACCGATAGAAAAGTTCGGCGTGAGGCTGATGTCAAAGCCGCCGTAGCCATAGAGCAGCGTGGCGTTTGTGCCGTCGAGCATAAGACCCTTTTTATGCACAATGAACATGGGCACCTTTGTGCCGTCCTTACTCTTCACGAAGACTTGCCTCGTCTCATAAGGTGAGGCATCGAAGTCAACTTTCGGCCGCTTCCAAAGCGTGCTCTTTCCGCTGGCGACATCGTAGTGGTAGATCGCTCCCGGCGTGGTGAAGCTGGTGAAAGCGTAGTGCGTGATCTTGTCTGTGCGCTTGCCACCAAAACCGCCCACTGTGCCGATGCCAGGCAGCTCGACTTCGCGTATTTTTCGGCCTTCCAAATCATAGGCCGTCATGGCCGAGCGCGCGTCTTGGAGATATTTACAGAGCAGTTGGCCGCCGATGCTAGAGACACTATCCAGCTTGTGTTCACCCTCAGGAATGATCTCGCGCCAAGCCTCGCGATCCGGCTTGGTCACATCAATAGCGATCACACGGTAACGCAGTGCTTTGAGATCAGAGTGGAAGTAGAAAACGCTGCCGACGTTGTCGATGAAGCTGTAAGAAGCGTCGAAGTCGTTGAGCAGTTCGACCACCTTGGAATCTGCCTGAGTGAGGTCTTGGTAGAACAAACGATTCTTGGGATCCGTGCCGTGAGAGATATGGTAGATCAGGTAATGACCATCATCAGTCACGCCAGCGTGCAGCCCCCAATCAGGCTGATCGGGGCGTTCATAGACCAGTTTGTCCGCGCTCTGCGACGCGCCCAGTCGATGAAAATAGACCGTCTGATTCTTGTTAGCCGCGGTTAACGCCGCGCCCGCCTTTGGCTGCGGGTAACGACTGTAATAAAAGCCGCTGCCATCCTTTGCCCACGAAGCTCCACTGAACTTCACCCACTCGATAAGATCTTCCGTGTCCTTGCCCGTAGCGATGTCTTTGACGCGGAATTCCTGCCAATCACTACCCGCTTTCGACACACCATAGACGAGCCACTTTCCGTCCTCACTCGGCGCGGTTTCCGTGAGTGAGGTCGTGCCGTCTTTCGCGAGTGTATTGGGATCGAGAAGCACACGCGCGTTGGCATCGAGAGCATCCGCCACATGCAGCACGCTCTGGTTTTGCAGCCCTGAATTGCGATTGAAGAACCACTTTCCGCCATGCTGGAACGGCACGCCCGTGCGCTCATAATTCCAGGCCTTCTCCAGCCGCTCGCGGATCTTGGCACGTTGCGGGAGGGCTTTGAGAAAACCAAACGTCACCTCGTTTTGCGCCTTCACCCACGCTTTCGTTTCATCACTGTTATCGTCTTCCAGCCAACGATAGGGATCGGCCACCTTCATTCCGTGGTAGTCGTCGCTGACTCCGCTGTCTTTTCGGGTGTCGGGATAGTTCAAAAGTTGGGCAAAGGCTGAAGTGGACATGAGGCAGAGGAGCAGGCTGGCACGCATGAGTGCCGATGATGGCGATAAATCATCGCCTGTCGAAATATGATCTGGCATCAGCGGGCGGGTTTGTGCATCACCAATTTCAACCTTAGAAATAGCCTATGAGCACACCGCCTCCATGCTGATATTTAAGGCCAACCCAAATCTCAAAATCGTCAATGATGACCAAGTGAAGCGTGAGCTGACCTTCAAAGTGAAGGACCAAACTGAAACCTACACGATCAATCTCAACGACCTCAAGAATGCCAAAGATGGCAAGATCACCGTGAAGACAGGCTCAGGCCAAGTGATTGAGCTTGATCCCAAGGTGCTCGGAGCCGGCCGAGTGCCGAGTGCTCCAGCAGAACCAACTCCTGCGGCCCCGGCACCTGCGTCAACTCCTGCCCCAGAAAACCCGTAAATAAACCCGTCACATGGCCAGTCTCACTCATCCACAACTCGTCATTCTATCCGGTGCCGGACTCTCCGCAGAGTCTGGCGTCGCTACGTTCAGGGCTGCCGATGGCTTGTGGGAGGGCCACCGGATTGAAGACGTTGCTACACCAGAGGCATTCATGCGCGTCCCAGGACTCGTGCAGCATTTTTACAATCTGCGCCGCGCTGGTTTGAAAACTGTCGAACCCAATGCCGCGCACCGCGCTTTAGTGCGGCTGGAAAAAGCCTGGCCAGGCGGATTCCTGCACGTCACTCAAAACGTGGATGATCTCAATGAGCGAGCCGGAGCCGCGCGACTCCTGCACATGCACGGGCAGCTCAAAAAAGTGCGCTGCACAGACTGCCGAGCCGTCTTGGGCTGGGAAGCCGATCTAGAAGTCACCACCCCATGTCCCGAGTGCGAACAAGTAGGCAAGCTGCGACCCGACATCGTCTGGTTCGGCGAGATGCCCTACTACATCGCCGAGATCATGCGCGCCCTTGAGACGGTGGACATCTTCCTATGCATCGGCACCTCCGGCGTCGTCTATCCCGCCGCAGGCTTTGCCCGACTCGCTGCCGAAAAAGGCTGCCAGCGCCTCATCGAAGTGAACCTCGATCCCACCAGCATCAGCAGCCACTTCACCGAGCGGCGCCACGGCCCAGCCAGCATCGAAGTGCCACGCTTGGTGGAGGAATTACTCGCCTATTCCGTGGCCAGCTAAAAAAGCTAAAAGCTGATCTTGCCAAATCAAACTTTCAGAACTATCTGAAAATAAGATGACTGCCGAAACTGCTAAAACCTGGGAAACCTCGCGCGAGGAGTTCGTCGCTCAGTGGGGGGCGCTGGGGAGTAACTGGGGAATCAACCGCACGATGGCGCAGATTCATGCGCTGCTAATGACGGCCCCGGAGCCGATGTACACGGATGAAATCATGCTACGACTCCACATCAGCCGTGGCAATGCGAACACCAATCTGCGAGAACTGAGCGGCTGGGGCCTGATCCGACTCGTCGTCAAAAAAGGCGAGCGAAGAGAGTATTTCGAGGCTGAAAAGGATGTTTGGAAGATGTTTATCATCATCGCCAAAGAGCGGAAGCGCCGCGAACTGGACCCTGCCTTGGATGTGCTGAAAGGCTGCGCCGAACAAACCAGGGGCGAGACCGCTGGAGCTGGACGGGATTTCCACCGCCAGATGAAGGAGCTACAAGAGTTCGTCGAATTTGGCATGAAAGTCTCTGACACAGTCGCCGGGATGAAGCACGCCTCTGCCCTCCAGTGGGCCATCAAATTGCTAGGATAACCCCCTTTTTTACCCTTTATTTTCTGAACTATCTGAAACTACGAAACATACACCGACATAAGGCCAACGAAAGGAACCCACATTATGAATGAAACAGTCATCACCTATGGACTCTACTTGGCACTCGCAGTGGCCATGACCATCTGGGTCGCTAAGACCCTGCACAAAAGCGGCCGCATCTTCCTGGTCGAATGCTTTCACGGCAATGAGGAACTGGCCGACAGCGTGAATCATCTGCTCGTCGTCGGCTTCTACCTGATCAACATCGGCTTCGTCTCGCTCTACCTGAAGACCACTGAAACCGTGACGGGCGCTCAAGGTGTGTTTGAAACTCTGAGCGGTAAAATGGGTGTCGTACTGCTGATGCTGGGCGGCATGCATTTCTTCAATCTGCTGCTCTTCACCAAACTCCGCAAACGCGCCAACCTAGCCACCATGCCGCCTCCTGTGCCGCCGATGCTCCGAGTCAACGCCGAAGTCGCGCAGCTTTCTTGAGTGCGGTGGCCCTCCAGCGCTTACGAGGACCAAGTGGCACGCTTGAACCCCTGCCACTACGAAGGTCAAACGCGGTCAGGTCGTCTCTCAAAGAAGATGAATTTTGCCGTTCCACCGGAAAAACTCCAGAGGGCTGGAGCACTCCAGGACGCTCCGCGCGCCACGAAACCCACTCTGAAACCCGCACCCACGCCTCACAAAACCTAACCCTCAAAATCCCGTGCTCTGACGAGCGCGCCCACACTTACCATGCATACACTCACTCTCTTCTATGATGCACGCTGCGGCTTGTGCTCGCGGGTTCGGCAATGGCTCAGCGGTCAGCCGGCTTATGTGCGGCTGGAGTTTCTGCCTTATGATTCGCCAGAAGCTGCGCGCCGTTTGCCTGCGATCCGGCATCTGCACGCGGATCAGGAGATCGTGGTGATGGCGGACACGGGGGAGGTTTGGCAGGGTGCCGGCGCATGGGTTCTCTGCCTATGGGCTCTGCGCGAATACCGTGGCTGGTCGGCGCGCTTGGCTTCACCGACGATGCAGGTCGCGGCACGCAAAATCGTTCATTGGATCTCGCAAAACCGCATCGGCATGTCGCGACTAGCGGGATTCAAAAGCGATGCTGAAATTGCTGCCACGGCTGAGCGTGAAGCCGAAGAATCCGTGTGCCGTCTGCGGCATGATTTGGATCTGATTGATTGAATCACTCATCACTTCGCCAGGTTCTGCACCGCTGAAGTGACGGATGTGATGAAGAAGGCTTTGGCATGGCGGATAAGGCTACTGGTCCCATGACGATACAACGCAAATAGTCCGCATGCACTCCGTAGTCATTGGCATGAAACCTCACCAGATACTGTCGCTGTCCGCCCTCGCTACCATCAGCCTGCTGCCCTCGATCGTCTTCAGCGCCGAGGCTCCTGCTTTTGAAGTTCTCGAAACCAATGTCATCTCCCAGCAGCCCGAGTATTACCACGGCTGGCCCACCGTGGCACGGCGCGCGAATGGCGAGCTCTGGGTCTCCTGGTCCGGCGGACGCGAGTCACATGTCTGTCCTTTCGGACAGGTCCACGCCATGACCTCTCGTGATGACGGCAAGTCCTGGACATGGCCACGTGTGCTGCTCGATGGGGCCATTGATGATCGTGATTCTGGCGTGCTTGAGACGGCGAAGGGCACGCTCCTCGTCACCACCTTCACCTCGCTCGCCTATGAAGATCATTTCAAAAAGGCCAGCACCTTTGCCGAACACACCAACAAGGGTTGGATCAGCAAAACCATGCCAGCAGCGCAGTTTGCGAAGTGGCACGCCACCCACTCGCGCCTCAACGATACTGAGCGCAAAGCCGAACTCGGTCAGTGGCTCATCCGCTCCACTGACGGCGGCCTCACCTGGGGGGCACGAATCCCTACCATCGTGAACAGCCCGCACGGCCCCACGCAACTCAAGGATGGTCGGCTCCTCTATGTCGGCAAACAGTTGTGGACAGGCGACAGGAAGATCGGTGTCTGCGAATCCAAAGACGACGGTCTCTCCTGGCAGTGGCTCGCCGACATTCCAACACGCAAAGGGGATGATGCTGCACACAGTTACCACGAACTCCATGCCGTCGAAGCCGCTGATGGCACCATCATCGCCGAGATTCGCAATCACAACGAAGCCGACAAAGGCGGGACGTTGCAAACCGAATCCAAAGACGGCGGCAAGACCTGGAGCGAGCCGCATCCCATCACCTTCGGCCTACCTTCGCATCTCCTGCGTCTGCGCAATGGCCGCCTGCTCATGACCTACGGCCACCGCCGCCCACCCTTCGGCAACCAAGCCCGCCTCAGCACCGATCACGGCCAGACCTGGAGCGAGCCCATGATTCTCTCCGGCGATGGCAAAAGCGGCGACCTAGGCTACCCCAGCACCGTCGAACTGGAAAACGGCTCCTTCCTCACCGTCTGGTACGAATCCATGGCCGAGCCCAAGCTCGCCGTCCTGCGTCAGGCGAAGTGGAAGCTGAAGTGAGCTAACAAAAAAAGCGTCTCCGTTGCCAGAGACGCTTTCCAAATTCGACGACCAACCTGATTAAGGCAGATCCGTTGCGCCCATCAAGAAGCGGTCGCACTCGCGGGCGGCACCACGGCCTTCATTGAAGGCCCAGACGACAAGGGATTGACCACGACGGCAGTCACCGGCGGCGAAGACGCCGGGGAGGCTGGTGGTGTATTTCTCGTGTTCGGCTTTGATGTTGGTGCGGGGATCGCGCTCGATGTTGAGGCCATCAAGGAGCGGCTGCTCGGGTCCGAGGAAGCCCATGGCGAGCAGGACAAGCTGAGCGGGAAGGACTTTTTCGGTGCCGGGAATCTTCTGGGGACCGAAGTTACCTTTGTCGTCCTTCTTCCACTCGACGTTGACGACGTGGACGGCTTTGACGTTGCCGTTTTCATCACCTTCGAAGTGCGTGGCGGTGGTGAGATAAACGCGGGGATCGTCGCCGAACTTGGCGGCGGCTTCTTCCTGGCCGTAGTCCATCTTGTAGGTCTTGGGCCACTCAGGCCATGGATTATTCGCGGCGCGCGTGAGCGGCGGCTTGGCCATGATTTCGAGCTGGGTGACGGTGACGCAACCGTGCCGCAGGGAAGTGCCCACGCAGTCGGTGCCGGTATCACCACCGCCAATGATGACGACGTTTTTGCCTTTGGCGTCGATGGGTGCTGCGCTGGCATCGAGGACGGCGCGAGTATTCGCAGTGAGGTAATCCATGGCGACATAGATGCCTTTCAGCTCTCGGCCAGGAATCGGAAGATCGCGGGGCTTCGTGGCACCAGTGCAGATGACGGTGGCGTCGAAGTCGGTGGCGAGTTTTTCAGCGGGCAAATCTTTGCCGACGGTGGTGTTGCAGACGAACTTCACGCCTTCGTCTTCGAGCAGGTTGATGCGTCGCATGACGACATCGTTCTTGTCGAGCTTCATGTTGGGGATGCCATACATGAGCAGGCCACCGGGACGATCAGCACGCTCGAAAACAGTGACGGTGTGACCGGCTTTGTTAAGCTGAGCGGCGGCACTGAGTCCGGCAGGACCGGAGCCGATGATGGCGACTTTTTTGCCGGTGCGCTTGGCGGGAGCCTGCGGCGTGACCCAGCCTTCTTCGAAGCCTTTGTCGATAATCGAGACTTCAATGTTCTTGATCGTGACGGGCGGTGCGCTGATGCCAACTGTGCAGGAGCCTTCGCATGGAGCGGGGCAGACGCGACCGGTGAACTCGGGGAAATTGTTGGTCTTGTGCAGGCGGTCGAGCGCTTCCTTCCACAGGCCGCGATAGATCAGATCATTCCACTCAGGGATGAGGTTGTTGATCGGGCAACCACTGGCCATGCCGCTGATGAGCTTGCCAGTGTGGCAGAACGGAATGCCGCAGTCCATGCAGCGCCCCCCCTGGTCCTTGAGCTTGGCTTCAGGCAGGTGGTTGTGGATTTCTTTCCAATCGCCGAGACGCGAGATCGGATCGCGGTCGGTCGGAAGTTCGCGTTGGTAATCGATGAAGCCGGTTGGTTTTCCCATGTTGGTGATGCTGTGTGAAGGTGTCAGTGAAATTTCTGAATTAGTCGCATAGGACTTACTCGACCTAGATGTCCTAGCCGCCACCTACGCGGGCCACGTCTCTGGCATTGGCTTCAAAGGCAGCGTTGAGGGCTTCATCGCCGCTCAGGCCTTCGTTTTCGGCTTTGCGGATGGCCTGAAGCACACGCTTGTAGTCTTTTGGCATCACCTTTACAAACTTTGGCACCATGTCATCCCACAGCGCCAGCACCTTGTAGGCCTTCTGGCTCTTGGTGAAGTCGGCGTGACGTTTGATGAGCAAACGTAGCTGCTCGGCCTCTTCGGAATCGAGCTTCTCAAGGCCGACCATCTGCGCGTTGCAGCGGATGGCGAAGTCGCCGACTTCATCGAGCACATAAGCGACACCACCACTCATGCCTGCGGCGAAGTTGCGGCCAGTCTCTCCGAGCACGACGACACGACCACCGGTCATGTATTCGCAACCATGATCACCGACGCCTTCGACGACGGTATCGACGCCTGAGTTACGCACGGCGAAACGCTCGCCAGCCATGCCGCGGATGAAGACTTCACCGCTGGTAGCACCATAAAGTGCGACGTTGCCAATGATGATGTTTTCCTCGGCTAGGAAGGTGGACTTGGCATCGGGATAAATGATGATACGACCACCGCTGAGGCCTTTACCGACGTAGTCGTTGGCATCGCCTTCGACTTCGAGCGTGACACCTTTCGGCACGAAGGCACCGATGCTCTGACCCGCGCTGCCGTGGAATTTGAGATGCACGGTGTCGTCTGGCAGGCCCTGCCAGTGACGCTTGGTGATCTCGTTGCCAAGGATGGTGCCAACGACGCGATTGATGTTCGTGATCGGCAGTGTGGCGGTGACTTTTTCACCGCGCTGGATGGCGGGTTCGCAGATGTCGAGCAGGTGCGTGATGTCGAGCGACTTCTCCAAGCCGTGATCCTGCGTGTCAGTGCAGTAGCGTCCGACTTCAGGGCCGACAGCGGGCGAGTGGAGCAGCTTCGAGAGGTCGATGCCCTTGGCTTTCCAATGTTCGACAGCGTGTTTCGGTTCGAGCGCATCGGTACGGCCCACCATCTCGACGATGGTCCGGAAGCCGAGCTGCGCCATAAGTTCACGCACTTCTTGAGCAATGAACTTCATGAAGTTCACGGCGTGCTCGGGATCGCCAGTGAAATTGGCGCGCAGACGAGGATCTTGTGTAGCAACGCCGACCGGGCAGGTATTCAGATGGCAAACGCGCATCATGATGCAACCGAGCGTGACGAGCGGAGCGGTGGCGAAACCGAATTCCTCTGCACCCAGTAGTGCAGCGATAACGACATCGCGTCCGGTCTTGAGCTGGCCGTCCGTTTCCACGGCGATGCGTGAGCGGAGGTTGTTCAAGACGAGTGTCTGATGCGTTTCAGCGAGTCCGAGTTCCCATGGAAGGCCGGCGTGCTTGATGGAGGTCTGAGGCGAAGCGCCTGTGCCGCCGTCGAAGCCGGAGATGAGAACGACATCGGCATGTGCTTTGGCCACACCTGCGGCGATGGTGCCGACGCCGACTTCGGAAACGAGCTTCACGCTGACGCGCGCGGCACGGTTGGAGTTCTTCAAATCGTGAATCAGCTCAGACAAGTCTTCGATGGAGTAGATGTCATGATGCGGAGGTGGCGAGATGAGGCCCACACCCGGAGTCGAGTGTCGCACCTTGGCGATCCATGGATAAACCTTGGCTCCAGGAAGCTGGCCCCCTTCTCCGGGCTTCGCGCCCTGGGCCATCTTAATTTGAAGCTCCTTCGCCTGAGTCAGGTAAAGGCTGGTGACGCCGAAACGACCAGACGCGACCTGCTTGATGGCGCTGTTCTTGGAGTCACCCTTTTCGTTAGTCCAAGTGTAACGCGCTGGGTCTTCACCGCCTTCGCCGGTGTTCGATTTACCACCGATGCGGTTCATGGCGATGGCGAGCGCTTCGTGCGCTTCACTCGAGATGGAGCCGTAGCTCATGGCACCTGATTTGAAGCGTTTGAGGATGGCATCGACAGGCTCGACTTCATCAATCGAGATCGGTTCGCGTGATTTGAACTCCAGCAGGCCGCGCAGCGTGAAGTGCTGCTTCGTCTGCTCGTTCACGAGGCCGGAGTAGGTCTTGAAAGTGTCGTAGCTGCCTGTGCGCACGGCTTTTTGCAGCGAGTGAATGACCTGTGGGCTGAAAAGGTGAGCTTCACCTTCAGCACGCCATTGATACTCACCACCGACTTCGAGCGCGCGATTCAAGACTGGGCGATCTGGATAGGCAGCGTGATGACGCGAGAGCACTTCGCTGGCGATGGCTTCCATGTCATTGCCTTCGATGCGGGAGGCGGTGCCGGTGAAGTATTTATCCACCACGGTCTGCTGCAAACCGACGCACTCAAAAATCTGCGCACCTAGGTAGCTGTGGATCGTGGAGATGCCGATCTTCGAGGCGACCTTGACGATGCCTTTGGTGGCGGCTTTGACGAAGTTTTTGCAGGCGTTGTAGTGATCGACGCCCGTGAGCAAGCCTTGCTTGATCATGTCATCCAGCGTCTCGAAGGCGAGATATGGATTGATCGCGGCGCATCCGTAACCAATGAGCGTGCAGAAGTGATGCACTTCGCGTGGCTCGCCGGATTCAAGAACGAGTCCAACCTTGGTGCGCTTGCCTTCTCGAATCAAATAATGATGCAGGCCGGAGACGGCCATGAGCGGCGGGATCGCAGCGTTGTGCTTGTCGATGCCGCGGTCGCAGAGGATGATGATGTTGATACCAGCATCGATTTGCAACGAGGCTTGGTTGAACAGTTCCGCCATCGCAGCTTCGAGACCTTTGGCACCTTTTGCCGGATCAAACAGCGTCGGAATCGTAACTGAGCGGAATTCACCCTGGGCGACGTGCTTGAGCTTCGCAAGCTCCTCGTTGGTGAGGATCGGCGACTTCAGTTCGATGAGGTTGCAGCTCTCCGCCACGGGATCGAGCAAGTTGCGCTCAGGCCCAATGGTAGTGACGGAAGAAGTCACGATCTCCTCGCGGATACAGTCGATCGGCGGGTTGGTGACCTGAGCGAAGAGCTGCTTGAAGTAATCGTAGAGCAGCTTCGACTTGTTCGAGAGCACCGCGAGCGGGATGTCGGTGCCCATGGAGCCGGTGGCTTCCACGCCATCCTTCGCCATTGGGACCAAAATTTTCCGTTGGTCTTCAAAGGTGTAACCAAAAGCTGTCTGACGATGCACCAGTGTTTCGAGATCGGACTGCGGTACTTCACCAGCATCGGCGATGTCGGCGAGCTTGATGAGATTGTCGGCGAGCCAGGTGCTATAGGGCTTTTCAGTGGCGATCTTGGCCTTGATCTCTTCATCCGGCACGATGCGACCTTCTTTCATGTCCACGATGAACATGCGGCCTGGCTGCAAGCGACCTTTGTAGGCCACGCGCTCTGGTTCGATGGGCAGCACGCCCGCTTCGGAGGCCATGATCACGAGATCGTCCTTCGTCACATAATAACGCGACGGGCGCAGGCCATTGCGGTCCAGCGTAGCCCCCATCATCGTGCCATCCGTGAAGGCGACCGATGCAGGACCGTCCCATGGCTCCATGAGGCAGGAGTGGTATTCATAGAACGCTTTTTTCTCAGCGCTCATCGACTCATGGCCACTCCACGGCTCAGGGATCATCATCATCATCGCGTGTGGAAGCGAGCGACCACCCATGACCAGGAGTTCAAACACGTTATCAAACATCGCCGAGTCCGAACCATTCGTGTTCACGATGGGCAGGATCTTCTTGATGTCGTCTCCGAACAGCGCGCTCTCCAGCATCGGCTGGCGGGCGTTCATCCAGTTGATGTTGCCACGCAGCGTGTTGATTTCGCCATTATGAGCGATGTAGCGATAGGGATGCGAACGCTCCCAGCTCGGGAAGGTATTCGTCGAGAACCGGGAATGCACCAGCGCCAGCGCGGACTCCATGTCCGGGTCCTGGAGGTCGAGGAAATACTGACCCACCTGCACCGGCATGAGCATGCCTTTATAAATCATCGTGCGGCAGCTCATGCTGGGGCAATACCAAAAATTGTCGAGGCCAGCTGTGCGGATGGCCGAGTAGCTGCGCTTGCGGATCACATACAGCTTTCGCTCAAAGGTCTGCTCGTCCTGGGCATTTGCACCGCGAGCGACGAAAGCCATGCGCATGAACGGCTCGCTGGCCTTCGCCGTCTTGCCGATCATCGAGTTGTCCACTGGCACATCACGCCAGCCGAGAACCGTCTGGCCTGCTTCCGCCACGATCTTTTCAAAGACCGCCGCACTCGCTGCGCGTTCTTTGGCATCAGGTGAGGAGTAGCACATCGCCACGCCATACTGGCCGGCTTCTGGCAGGTCGATCTTTTGTGCCGCCGCGACTTTTTTCAAAAAGCCATGAGGTATCTGCATCAAGATACCCGCGCCGTCTCCTGTGTTCGTCTCACAACCGCAGGCACCGCGATGGTCAAGATTGACCAAGATGGTCAGGGCGTCGGAGACGATCTTGTGAGATTTTTTTCCCTTCATATGACACACGAACCCGACGCCACAGGCGTCGTGCTCGAACTGCGGATCATAGAGGCCTTGTTTTGCTGGGAGTCCGGGATTGATCATTGTGGTACAAAGGGCGCGCATTTAGCGGGGGATAGGGGAAGAAATCAAGCGCAGGTATGGTGCCAGTTTGACATTATTTCCCTGGCCTAGTTTTGGGGCTGGCACCCCAGAACTTGTGGCCCACGGCTTCGAAAAGATGCCTTGAATCTTTAATACGAGGCAAACCAGCCCTTTGGCTTTCGGCATTCTGCGAAAACCTAAACTTCAACGTGATGAGGCATCATAGGCTCCGGCATTGGCCAAAAACATCTCCCAATCGCGCACATGATGGGTATTCCGAATGAGTTGGGTCACAGGAATCTCACGCGGCGCTGATGGGCGACGCAGCAGCTTTAGACCAGCCTCATCAGGCAGCTTGCAGCCCTTTTTGCTGTTCACCTTTTTGTCAGCAAGCACGCAGTTATCCCAGGTACTTTTACCGCCACGGGAGACGGGCACGATGTGGTCGATATTCCCTTCGTTGGGCTTGAGTTTGCGCCCGGTGTACTGGCAGACACCGCCATCGCGCTCCCAGATCGCTTTGGCGCAAAACTTCGGGCGACGCTTCGGCACACGGTCGAAGCGGGCCAGCACCAGGACAGTCGGCACGCGCACAGGGCCATGCACGGTGCCGATGGAGTTGTCGCCTTCATTCACAGGCAGCTTCATCCAGTCCTCCCAGCGCACCGGCGACATGTTATCGTCCCTGGAAATATTGAGAGCGGTGGCATTGCCGGCCGCCATCATGCTGAAAGCCTCCGCAGGGGTTTTCACAGCGATGGCCTGCCAATTTCGGTTGAGCACCAAAACAGTCGATTTGTTCAGAACGTCACTCATAGATTTTGCCTCTGAGAAAGGGGTGGAAACAGCACAGCACGATGGAGGGTCGGCAGCGTTTTCGCTCTGGGACGTTGAGGCTAGGCGGCATCGATGCTTTGCCAAGTGTCAAAATTGGCAAACTCAGTCCTCGGCCAGGGCTTACGCACCAAAAGGGGTGTGTGATACCAGCGATGAGCTGGGTGCAGTAGAAGGGATCGAGGGTGGCGCGCATGGTCCCTGTGGAGGGATGCGTCTTGAGGGCTCGTAGCGCCATCTCGCGCAGGATGCTCAGGTTTTGCGCGGCGTTGGTATCACGCACCTCGCAGTGGTCCTCCTGGAAGGTCACGTCGAGCACATGATGGCAACTGTTCTCCATCGACCAGTGCCCACGGATGATTTGCGCGAAGTGTGCGGTATCTGCCGGCAGGCTGCTGAGGAGGTAGGGGCATGGACGAACCCACCTTGGCGTGTTAGCCTCCCGCCATGATCACTGCCAGACGATCGATACGAACCCCAGCCCCGCAAAGGCTGGCGGTCACTGCTCCTTCACCGTTGCAGAGTGGTGTAAAGCTCACCGCATCTGAATTTCTCCGGCGCTTTGACGCGATGCCGGTAGTGAAGAGAGCGGAACTCATCAACGGCATTGTATATACGGCTTCACCAGAACGCGCAAAACAACACGGCATTCCCGACAATCGTATTCAGACGTGGTTGGGAACATACTCAGCACATACACCCGGCACCTATGCTGCTGCCAGCTCAACCGTCAGCTTTGATGCGGACAATCTGCCCCAGCCAGATGCGCTGCTCATGATTGAGTCAGGTGGCAGGCCAGGATCGACAAGGATGTCTACATCCACGGCGCGCCGGAACTCGTGGTCGAGATCGCCGCCAGCAACGTCTCGCTCGATCTTCATGAGAAGCTGGATGCCTACCGCCGTGCGAGCGTCAAGGAGTGCCTCGCCTGGCACACGGAGGAACAAGAACCTCGACAAGACCGCGCCTCGCGCTTTCGCGGCTCGCTTGAAGCAGGCCTGAGGTGCATCATGAGGAAATGACGAAACCTAAACGGCACTGGTTAGCGATTGTTGATGGCACGATGTTTTTTTGGTTCCTGCTGCTGGGATACTTGGGAACCGACTTAATCGGTCAGATGCTCATTTGTATGCTGAATCATAGCGGACTGAAAAGAGCGGCTCTACCAGAATGGACGAAGCGAGTTATCTACATGTTGCCTGAGCATCCATTGAGCGTTCTGGCTGGGGCTCTCTTTGCCAGCATTGGATTCGCCTTTGTCTGTTCGGCGCACAATGAAGCCATGTCCAGCCGCCTGTTCCGATGGATCTTCATCGCAGTACTCACTGCACTTCTGGGTCTGGCGCTGCCTGTGATCGAGATGCGGACCTGCCTTTGCAGCGGCCCTCGCGACACAACTTGGATCGATGAGGCGCTCGCAGTCGCCGTTGGGATCACCGCCATGCTCGTTGGGAGACGCTATGCCAAGGACCATGCTTGAACCACAAACTCGAATGAACGCCCGCAGTCTAATAGCCTTCGTCATTCTGATTTCGGCATTCGTCATTCCCGCCGCGCGGGCTCATCCTTCGGACATCAGCTATCTCCGGGTGAAGGTGGAGCGGCAGCGGGTGGAGATGCGGTTCACTTTCAATCTGCTCTCGCTGACTCGCTTTGTTCCGGGCATTGATGCCAATCAGGATCGCCACATCGACAGGGCGGAGCTGGAGGCTGCGGAGAAACCTTTGAACGACTACTTCAATCAGCACATTGAAGTGAACATGAGTGAGAAGAAGGCCACGCTGGGACAAGCAGGCCCCCTCGAATGTGTTTGGCCAGTCATCGGCGGATCAAACAGTGTGGCAGATGCGGACTATCCCGTGCGCTATGTGGACATCTCGTTCACTCAGGCCGTGAAGCCTATGCTCGCCGATGTGTGGCTCAGCTTTGACATCTGGCAGCAAACCGGCCCGCTTGGCACCATCGAAGCCACTTTTGAGCAGGAAGATCTGCGGATGCAGGTGCCCTTCAGCCAGGGAGAGCCGGACTACCTCTATGACACGGGCTATGCGGTGGAAGAGGTGTTTCAGGAGCCTATGAAGCTCGCCGACCATTCTGAGTTCAAATGGTGGTGGTTATTCTGGATACTTCCGGCGCTGCCCGTGATCTATCTGATACGGGCACTCAAACGTCACGCTAAAGTGTGAACAACGAACTCACTTCATCTGCACCCACACGGGTGAAGACCACGCCATGTTTCCATCACTCTGCTCGACGCGGAGGTAGTAGCGGTTTTCACCTGCGATGGGTGATTCATCCGTGAAACTTTGCTCGAAGGTTTTCGTGCCGGGTTCCCACTGCTGATGGTTCTTTTCGTTGCGGACGAGGGTGATGCGTTTGAGGGCGGCGGTGCCGTCCACTTTGAATTTGAGTACGGGCTTTCCACTCACCGCGATCTCGGTGCCGAGAAGTTTGTCATTGCAGGAGAACTCGACGAAAATCTTGTCAGTGGCGGCAATGGTGCGGCGGGCGTTGAGGCCTTCGATGATGCCCTCGCGGGTGAAGTCTTTGACATACACGCCGCCGTAGCTGGTGTGGGTGCTGATGTGGTCGCTGTTCGCCCACACGCCGAGCTTGTGGCCGAGTTCAAGCGCATGCTGATACACGCCGTTGTTCTTCTCGGTGAAGCTGCGGATCGGTTCACCGACCACGGGCTTGCCGACGACGGTTGAGGAGTGGTTGTAGTCCTCACCCACGCGTAAGCCTACGGTGGGCTGCGGAGCATTGAGACCTTCATAGCTCACGCGCGCGCCCTGGAAAATCTCGATGACGTTTTCGACGCGATGATCAATCGGCGGGATCTGATCCCAATCGGTGCCCATGCCCGTCGCGCCAGTGTGGGAGATGGCGGTGACGGGCTTGCCGTAGCGCGTGAGCACGTGCCACAGCTCTGTCGGATGCAGCTCGGCTTCGCCTTCAGTTTTGACTGGGAAAATCTTCTGCCAGGGAGAGTCGAGGTAGTTCTTTCGCTGGATATAGACGATGGGGCCGCCGCGCTGCGCAAAGACCATGTTGCGGTGCCCATACGGCCACTTCTGCTCGCGCTCATAAGCATACATGCTGGTGAAGAAACCAGGCGAGTAAAAGACATCGACCAGCTTTTGGTTCAGCCACCATTCATAAGGCGTGTAGATCTTGGCGATGTCGGTGTGATCGCTAGTGCCGAGCGTGTCGAGCTTGCCCATGTCGATGGCATATCGGAACTGTTCCTGCACACAGCCGTCGTTCGCGGTGATGCAGTTGGAGACGTCGGTGTGGCGGTGGTAGTCGCCCCAGTAGAGCTTGTAAGTCACGCCATCGTGCGTCCAAGTATGGCGCTCGTCGCGGGCGCGTTCTGGGGTGACGAGATTGATGTATTCAGGGAATAGTTCACGTGGTTTTGCAGCAGGCGCGACGACGAGTGGCAGGTCCAGATCCGTGGCGACCTTCGCAAGATGAATGCCGGAGTTGAGTTGCAGCTTCGAGCTGCGCAAATCGCTCGGCCAGGCGATCCACAGGCCGCCGTCTTGAGCTGAGGCGTGTGTCGTTTGGCGATCCTGCGAGTAAACGCTGCCGGGGATGGCGAAGGGCTTCGTCCACTGCTTCGTTGCGACATCGTAGCGGGTGAGAGCGATGCGCCAGCAGTAGGCTTTGAAGTAGCGCACGGTGAGCCATGGGCGACCGGCAGCATCAAGCATGAGATGTGGCAGATTGACGGCGGCGACGACATTGGGGGCCGGTTGATTGCCTTTCCTCTTCGGCTCGGCAGCCTTGGCTTTCGCCTTGGCCTTGGCTTTGGGATTGTTGCCGCGCGGGGCGGCTGGCTTCATCGGTTGCGGGCCAGGAAGATCGGCAAATAAGGCGTCGGGGCTGGCCAATTCTTCGACCTTGCTGCTCTTGAGATCGAGGTAAGCGATGACTGTGTCCTTGCGGCCATTGAGGCCTTGCGGATGACCATGCGCACGCATGTCGAGACCCCACTGCTGGTTGCCGCGCTCGCAGGCGAGCCAGATGCCTTTGCCGTCTTTAGCACCGATGGCACTCACGCGTCCTTCGTAGCGGTCAGTGGCAGTGAGCTGCTTCGTTTCACCAACTTCGAGATCGGCGCTGATCTTCGTGGCATAGATATTGAACTCATTGCCGCGTGATGAATCGAACAACACCCACGCATCTGAGCCGGCAAAAGCCACGCAGGGTTCCCAGTCACCACTGGCATCTTTGGTGACCTGAATTTCAGCGGACCACTCTTTGCGCGCGGGATCGAACACACGGCAAAAGACATCGCCCAGTGTGCCACGCATCCCTTGCCAGACGACCCATACTTTACCGGTGGGATCTGTCGCTGCTTTGGCAAAGACATTGCCGCCATTGGGCGAGCTAGCGAGTTTCATGATCTCCACTTTGCCATCGCGGACGGTCGCTGTGTTGAGGTCCATGATGTCTTTGTCGTTCACCTGGGACCACACGACATGCAGTGCCCCATTGCCATCGGCAGCGATGGCGGGCTGATGGATGATGCCGGGTTCGCCAAGAGTCAGCACGGAGGTCAAAGCCTCGCCCGCCTGCTGCGCGAGATGCAGGGTGTCCTGCTTGCCGTCCCACTCAACATAGGCCACCCACGGCTGGCCCTTGGAATCGACACACATCGACGGGAAGTCGGACTGTCGGCCGTCCTGGCGCAGCACCTGGGTTTTGGTCAACAGTTCCTGCGCAAAGCTGGAAGCAACGAAAAAGAACGAGAGAATGGCGGGTCGGAACATGGTGCTCTAAACATTCTGTTTGCCGATTCCTTTCATGCAGCGAAGAAACCACCCCGCCCATTCAGCCATGAAAACTCGCGCCTTTTTTGCTTCAGTTGTCTTTGTTGGTTCCATGCTCTCGGCCGCTGATCATGACATCGTCATCTACGGCGGCACCTGCGCCGCGATCACCTCCGCCGTGCAGGCAAAGAAGATGGGCAAGTCGGTCATCATTGTCTCGCCGGACAAGCATCTGGGCGGCCTCAGCAGCGGCGGACTTGGCTTCACGGACACAGGCAACAAGGCGGTGATAGGCGGGCTTTCGCGGGATTTTTATCATCGCATCTACCTGCATTATCAGAAGCCTGAATCCTGGGTGCAGCAAAAACAGTCCGAATACGGCGGCAAGGGGCAGGGGACGCCCGCCATTGATGGCGAGAACCGCACGATGTGGATCTTTGAGCCCCATGCGGCGGAGCAGGTGTTTGAAGATTACGTCAAAGAGTTCGGTCTCGAAGTCGTGCGCAATGAATGGCTGGATCGCGCAAAAGGCGTGAAGAAGGAGGGCGACAAGATCACCTCCATCTCCACGCTGAGCGGCAAGACTTATGCGGGGAAGATGTTCATCGACGTGACCTATGAAGGCGATCTCATGGCAGCGGCGGGCGTGGATTATCATGTCGGACGTGAGGCGACTTCGGTCTATGACGAGAAGTGGAATGGTATTCAGGTCGGCGTGCTGCATCACCGGCATCACTTCGGCGCGGTGCAGGAGCCAATCAGCGCCTACAAGGTGCCGGGCGATCCCAAGAGCGGCGTGCTGCCGCGTGTGAGCACGGAATATCCCGGTGTCAAAGACGCGGGGGACAAGCGCGTACAGGCCTATTGCTTCCGCAGTTGCTACACGACCGATCCGAGCAATCGCACTCCGTTTCCGAAACCGGAGGGCTATGATGCGGGCCAGTATGAAATCTTGCTGCGCGTGCTGAATGCAGGCTGGGGCGAGTTCTTTGAGAAGTTTGACCCGATTCCGAATCACAAGACGGACACGAACAACCACGGGCCGTTCAGCTTCGACAACATCGGTTTCAATTACGACTACCCCGAAGCCAGCTACGAGAAGCGCCGCGAGATCATCGCTGAGCATCGTACCTATCAGCAGGGCCTACTGTGGTTCGTGGCGAACGATCCGCGTGTACCGAAGAAGGTACAGGAAGAACTTCAGAACTGGGGTTTGCCCAAAAATGAATTCAGAGACAACGGCAACTGGAGCCATCAGCTCTACATTCGCGAGGCACGCCGCATGATCGGCAGCTATGTCATGACGGAGAACGAACTGCTCAAGAAGCGCCCCACGCCCGACAGCATCGGCATGGGCAGCTACGGCATCGACTCGCACAACATCCAGCGCTACATCACAGCGGAAGGTTTCGTGCAGAACGAGGGCGACATCGGCGTGAGCACGAAGGGGCCGTATGAGATTGCGTATGGCTCGCTGGTGCCAAAGAAAGGACAGGTGAGCAACCTGCTGGTGCCGGTGGCAATGTCCGCCAGCCACATCGCCTATGGCAGCATTCGCATGGAACCGGTGTTCATGATTCTCGGTCAAAGCGCCGCCACGGCGGCGGCGCTGGCGATTGATGCGAGCATCAGTGTGCAGGACGTACCGTATGCAAAACTGCGCGAGCATATCCTCAAAGACGGCCAGATCCTGAACTACGATGGTCCCGCTACTTTCAAAGGCGTCGATCCGAAATCACTCAAAGGCGTGGTGCTCGATGACACGGATGCCAAATTGACCGGCGAATGGAAGGAGAGCGGTGCTTCTAAAACCTTCATCGGCGATGGCTACAGCCATGACAACAATGCCAAGGACGGCAAGGCCAGTGCCCGCTTTGAAGCGAAGCTCAAGCCCGGTAAATACCGCGTCATGCTTGCCTCACCGCCGAACAACAATCGTGCATCGAATGCGCCGGTGGAGGTGCATCACGCTGGTGGCGTGCAGCGCCTGAAGCTCGATCTGAAATCCCCCAAGCCCGGCGATGGTGTGCACTGGTTTGATCTTGGAGAATACGACTTCGGCACGGAAGCCTCCATCATCATCACCAACGAAGGCACCGATGGCTACGTCGTCGTTGACGGTGCCCGCTGGCTGCCAACCGGTGAGTGATCACGTCCCGCGTCTTTTTAGCACCGCCACCCAACGGTCCACCGACTTGCCGGGCGCATCAGACAATTCGCGGCTGGCTTTGTTGCGGGTGTTGCTGATGACTTCCATGCCGAGCGCTTCGAGCGCGCGGAGCGCCAAACGGTGCTCGACATCGAAGTAACTCGTGATCACCAGCATCCCATCAGGCCGTAGTTTGGCGATGCCTTGATCGAAGATCTTTTTCCACAGCTCCTGGCCGTGCCAAAAGTTCTGATGACGTAGGAAGACCATGTTGAAGTCGTCGCCGAGTTCCTGGTGCTGATCGATCTTCGTCGCGTCTTCGATCAGAAACTTCGCGGGTAGATGCGCGTGGTTCTCCCGCGCCTGTCGGATCTCGCGGATGCGAATGTCCGCGCCGATCATCTCCACGTCACCACCTTTGGTTAGCTCCGAACCGACTTGGATCAGCGTTTCCGCCTCATCGCAGCGCCCACAGGCCAGATTCAGGATTCGCATGTCTTTCCCTGCGTCAGCAGTCAGATGAGGTGACAACGAATCATGCAAAAGCGTTTTCAGCTTCGACATGTCTTCGGCGATAGGAAGGGGTTGTTTCATGCGCGTTCGCAATTCGATTCCAGCCACGCAGCATAGGCTGTCTCTGTCATGTCTCCTGCGGCCAGGGCAAGCGTGCGGATAGCTGCATCGGTTTCATCGGCGGTGAAGTGATACCCATTGGCCTCAAGCATCACTACGGCGGCGACAAAGCCCGTGCGTTTATTGCCATCGATGAACGGGTGATTTTTAACGATCCCAAAGGCGTAGCTGGCAGCCAGATCGAACAGATTGGGGTTCCCATAAGCGAACAGGTTTTTCGGCTTGCCCAAGGCGGAGTCGCGCAATCCTTCGTCGCGGATTCCCGAGGAACCACCATGATCATTCAAAGATTGCTCATGAAGCCCTAGAACGGTTTCTTTTAAGACCCATTCCGGCTCATTCATTTGGCCAGTTCCCTCAAAGTGTTCCGATAACGCTGCATGATGCCCTGCGCGATTTGCATCTGACGGCTGACTTCTGGCTTGGCGGTGCTCAGGCGCAGGCTGTCATCATTGGCATCCGTTAGCAGCAGAGACTCGCCCTCCTCCGCGCCGAGCTTTGCCAGCGCTTCTTTGGGAAGGACAATGCCAAGAGAGTTGCCGATTTTGCGGAGTTTAAGTTCGAGTACCATGCTGCCAGTGTAGCCACACCCGTTATAACAGGCAAGATGCCATTTTGACCATAAGAAAGCCGGGCGGCTTTCGTTGTGCACGCGGTCATGAGCGAATCCATTCCCTCCAAGCAACCCAATCGCTTCGTTAAGATCTGGTGTAGCGGCTTTTTTGACGTTCAGCATGCTGATCCATGCCGATGAACGCCATCTACCAGCAGATGATCAAGTGGCCCAACACCTACTTCATCGACTTCGACGGCATCACCTACACCGTCTCGGCGCTCATGTGCAAAGAGGTCATGGAGGCGGACACGATCTACTGGTTCTCCGACTTCATGGACGCCGTGGACGAGTCACACATTGAGGACGTGATGAAGAAGCTCAAGAATCGCAAACAGAAGCTCTACATGCACGCCTCCGTGCATGGCCTGTCGCTTGAAAAAGTGCGCGATCTGCTCGTGATCCCGCTCGGCGGTGAAGTCATCGAGACCAAGGCAGAATGAAATCTGAATGACGAAATCTGAATGACGAACTAGCCTCGGCTACACGTCATGTCTTTCACTTCTCCTGCCGCTCTCTGGTGCCTGCTCGGCATCCCGGCGGTGCTGGCCATTCACTTCCTGCAACGACGCAGCCGACGTGAAGTGATCACGACGCTGTTTCTACTCCAGCAGATGCGGCGTGAGTCGGAGACGGGGAATCGTTTTGAGCGCCTGCGAACTTCCATCCCACTGTGGCTGCAATTGCTCATGGTGCTACTTTTCACCTGGCTGCTGGCCAGACCGCGTTGGATGAAAAATGAGGCCGTGCAGCGCATCGCCATCGTTATTGACAGTTCGGCATCCATGCAGGCCTTTCGTCCACAGGCAGAGGATGCCGTGCGCACGACACTCTCGACGTTGGCGGGTCCGCTGGCGCGCGTAGAGTTGAGTTTGCTCTCCTCTGATCCAGGCCAGCCGACGCTTTATCATGGTGCCAGTGCTGCTGACATGCAGTCCGAACTCGCGCAGTGGCAGCCGCTGCTCGGCGTGCACGATTTCACACCGACACTGCGCACCGCGCGAAATCTCGCGGGAGACAAAGCCAGCATCATTCTGATCACCGATCATCTACTGGAAAACAAACCGCCATTCGAGGCCGCGCTGTTTTCCATTGGCAGCGAAACCGCCAATGTCGGCTGGGCGGGTGTGACCGTGGAGGAGAAAGATGGCCAGGCGATCTGGCGTGCTCTGCTGCGCAACTACAGCAGCCAGCCACAAGAACGCGAATGGCAGGCAGGCAGCGCAGGCAAGCAATCCGCCTGGACCAAACTCACGCTCGGTCCGCAAGAGACGCGCACGATGTCGGGTCCATTTCTCGATGAAGCGGGCGACCAAGGCCTGACCCTTTCTTTAAAGCCTGATGCTTTCACGCTCGACGATGAACTCCCCGTGCTCTGCCCTAAGCCTAAGCAACTCGGCCTACACCTACCCAATGGCCGCGATGATGGCTCTGCCGAACTCACTGATTTCTTCCAAAAGTTCGCCGACACACAGCTCGTGACAGCGGCGAGCGCGGACGTGCGAGTCATCGTCTGGCCACCGAGCATCGCTCTCGGCGTCGATCAACATGCCTGCATCTTTGCTTCGCATAACAAAGGTGAAAAGGCGGCGTGGCTGCGCGGGCAAATCGTCGGTGAGGCGCATCCTTTGACTGAGGGTCTGAACTGGCAATCCCTGCTCGTCCATGAAGGCATGGTCCTGCCACGTGATGTGCGCGATCGCATTCTGCTCTGGCAGGGCGAGCGTCCCCTGATCAGCCTGCGCCGCACACCAGCAGGCGCGTCCCAGCTGTTCTGCCACTTCGACCTTATCACCAGCAACGCCCGCAAACTCCCCGCGCTCGCCGTTCTGCTGCATCGCTTTCTCCAGCATGTGCGGCATGAAAAAGTCGCGCTCGAAGTCGCGAACTTCGACCTGCGTCAGCGACTCATCGTCGCTCATGTTCATGGTGAAAAAGCCGCACCGCTGACGCTGATCACGCACACGCCACCGCTCACCGTGGAGGTGCCCATCGCCCAAGCTCACCTGCTGCGCGCTCCGGCTCAGCCGGGCTTCTTCGAAGTGCGCCAAACCGACACCCTGCTCCTTCGCGCAGCCGCCCACTTTGCCGATGCCCGCGAAGCCGATCTCTCCACCGCGAAACCCTTTCAAGATCTCGCCACCCTGAAGACGATTCAGACCGAAACCGTCATGGAGTCCGACCCCAACTGGCGTCTCTGGCTCCTCGTCCTGCTCGCTGCGATGCTGGGCAGTTGGTGGTGGGGCAGAGCGCCCACGAAGAAAGATTTACCCCTTGCCTCGTCAGCCACATGATTCTCCGTCACCCCGAATGGCTCGCGCTTCTTCCCATCCTGCTGCTATTGGGATGGATGCTGCCACGTCTAGGATTGTGGCGGCCACTGCGGATCGTGCTGCTGGTGCTCATCACCTTCACGCTGGCGCAGCCGCAATGGCGGAAGCTGGAGGGCGGGATTGATCTTTGGGTGCTGCTGGATTCGTCGGTGTCGGCGGAGAAGCCGATGGCGAAGGGTTTGCCGGAATGGGAGAAGCTGCTGGAGAAGCATCGCGGCAGAAATGATCGCGTGTATTACCTGAACTACGCCGCCGAGGTGATGCGGCGCGGCGCAGAAGGCGCGGAGCTTTATGAACGCAATCGCCAGTCCACGCAGACGGGGTTGGCGATCACTCAGGCGCTGACGCTTGCGGGTCGTGAGGGCAAAGGACGTCCGGCGCGCGTGCTGGTGTTGAGCGATGGCTACTCGACGGAGCCGCTGCATGGCATCGCGGAGAAACTGACACGTCAGGGCGTGGTGATGGACTACCGCGTGGTGCGAGATCATGAGCCGACGGACTTCCGCGTTGCTGCTCTGAACATCCCGTCTCGCTCACAGCTCGGCGAGCCTTTCCTCATCGAAGTGGAGGTGCGCGGCACGCGCGATGGCAAGGTGCCGCTCACCGTTTTGCGCGATGGACGTGAGCTGAAGACGACGGATGCCGAGGTGCATCTTGGCAGCGGGCGCGTCCGCTTTACGGATCGACTCGGCGCAGCGGGCGTGGCGCATTATGAAGCACTGATCGCACCCACGGTGGATGCGCATCCAGGAAACAATCGCCATGAAGCCATGATCGAAATCGCGGGCGGCCCACGCGTGCTACTGCTCACTTCGTATCTCAATGATCCTGTGGCACAGACCTTGCAGAGACAAGGTTTCACGGTGGAAGCCGTCAACGATCTTCGCAGCCTGCGTCCAGGCCAGATGGCAGGGGCCAAATGCGTGATGTTGAACAACGTGCCCGCCTTTGAGCTTCCTGCTGATTTCCTCCGCGCGCTGGATTTTTATGTGCGCGAGCAGGGTGGCAGTTTGCTGATGGCGGGTGGGAAGAAGAGCTTCGCGGCGGGCGGCTACTTTGACTCGGCGATTGATCCTCTGCTGCCCGTGTCGATGGAGCTGAAGCAGGAACACCGGAAGCTCATGGTGGCGATGGCCATCGTCATGGATCGCAGCGGGTCAATGGGCATGACCGTGCAAAACGGCTTCACCAAAATGTCGCTCGCCGATGAAGGCGCGGCTAATGCGGTGCGCTTCCTTTCACCGCAGGATCTGCTGACCGTCTTCGCAGTGGACAGCAACGCGCATGAGATGGTGCCGCTGCAACCTGTAGGCCCGAACCGCGACAAGATGGAAAGCGCTGTGCGTCGCATCGAGAGCACCGGCGGTGGCATCTTTGTTTATGAGGGCCTGAAAGCTGCGTGGGATAAACTCAAAGACGCGCCCGTGGGTCAGCGCCACATCATCCTCTTTTCCGATGCTGCTGACTCGGAGGAGCCTGGCGACTACATCAAGCTCATCGACGAGATCATCGCCAACAGCGGCACGATCAGCGTGATCGCTCTCGGCCAGCGCAGTGATCCCGATGCGTGGCTGCTCGAAGACATCGCCAAGCGTGGCAAAGGCCGGCTGTTCTTCACCGACAAGGCGGAGGAATTGCCGAGCATCTTCAGTCAGGAAACCGTGTCTGTCGCGCGCAGTGCCTTCATCGTCGATCCGGTGAAAACCCAGGGTGCAGGCGGCTGGTTTGAGATCAGTGGTCAGAGGCTCGACTGGCTGCCGGAAGCCGATGGCTACAATCTCAGCTACCTGCGCGACTGGGCCAGCCAGGGCTTGCTAACCAACGATGAATACAAAGCTCCGCTCGTCTCCTTTGGTCAGCGCGGTATCGGTCGCACCGCTGCCGTGAGCTTTCCGCTCGGCGGCGAGCATTCCGAAAAAGTGCGCGCGTGGCCGAAGTATGGCGACTTCCTGCAAACCCTCGTGCGCTGGCTGATGGGCGAGCAGTTGCCTCCGGGCATCGGCTTGAAACATCACATCGATGGTGATCTGCTCACGCTCGATCTCATGCACGGCGCCGAGTGGGAACCGAAGCTGCAAGCCAAGCCACCGCGCGTGCTCATCGCGCATGGAACTCGCGCTGAAGCCGCGCATGAGCTGGCCTGGGAGCGCCTCTCGCCCGGCCACTATCAAGCCAGCGTCACGCTGAAGGAAGGCGAGATGGTGCGCGGTGCCGTGCAACTCCGTGGCACAGCCTTGAACTTCGGTCCCACACTGCTCGGCACCAGCACCGAGTGGGCTTTTGACGAAGCCCGCGCCGAGGAGTTGCGCCAAGTCTCCGCCAGCAGCGGCGGTCGTGAGCTGCTCGACTTCAGCCAAGCTTGGCGCAGTCCGCGCCTGCCACGCTTTGCCGACATGCAGGGCTGGCTGCTCATCACCGCACTCTTGCTCATGCTCATTGAAGCACTCGTCACACGCACTGGTTGGCACCTGCCTGAGTGGGCCTTTGCTGGCTGGCAATGGAAGTGCCGCGAGAAACCGAAGGCTGCGGTGATGAAGCATCAGGCTCGATTGAAGACGACGACGGCAACAGTCACCAAGGAGCCCGTGACTTCATCGCCAGTTGTCGAAGTCACCCCCGCTGACCGTCAGCGCCGCTTTGATCGAGCGAAGAGAAAATAGACCATCACTTCGTCAGCAGCCAGCCCAGCAGATCGGCAAAATCCTTCTCGGGAATCGTCTGCCCAAACACAGGCGGCATGAGTGACATGGGCGTGGGGTCATCCTTCACCACTTCGGTTTTTCCGACACGATGCTCTTGCCCGGCTGCATCGGCGACGATGATCACCTGCCCGGCTTCGCCTTTGAGGAAGCCGCTTATGTTGGAGCCGTCCTTCAGCGTCAGCGTGTGAATGTGGAAATGTGCATCGACGTTTCGATTGGGATCAAGAATGTCCTCGCACAACCGGTCCGCACCGCGATTGCCGATGCCATCGAGCTGCGGTCCGACAAGACCACCCTCTCCGCCGATGCGATGGCATGAAGCACAGTTCGTTAGAAAAACCTGCTTCCCTTTTCCTGCATCCGGCTTGGCCTTGGCAAAGGCCGATGAACGCGCGGTGATGAGCGTATCAAGCTGCTTTCGCTGCTCAGGAGAAATCGGCAACGGTGGCGGAGCAGGACGCTGTGGCATGAAGGCAGCGAGCTTTTCACGCAAAGCGGCAGGCGCTGTGTGTTGCAGCATCGCCGCCAGTGTCTTGAGTGAAGCGCGAGTGCTGTCCTCGGCTTGGAAATCATCCACACTGATCACAGCAGGTTCGATGCGCGTGATGCCAAGCCAAGCGTAGGCCTTTTCGTCATCGCCATCCACGATCTCAAGCCGCACGGCTTTGCCGACATGCTTGGCGAGATCGAGTTCGACACGCTGGCACACATCGCTTCGTGGCGGGAACGCACTTGCAAGCACCGCGCCACTCTTGGTATCGACGATACGCACCAAGTTTTTGTCGTGTACTTTGGCAGCAGGAGGCCCGCGATGTCCATTGATCCAGAGTGAGACCTTGGCTGGCGTGGAGAAATCCTTCGAGCGCAAGATGCCCGTCAGTTTCTCCTCGTCGCCACCTTTGTCCATGCTCTGCAACACCTTCGCCTCCCTGCCATCCGAGCACTGGCGAGATTGCAGCGACCACTTTGGCGCTGACTCGGCAGGAGCGAGGGATGTCCAGGCTGGCACTGCCTTCTGATCCAGCGACGCGAGCAATTGCACCGCCAGTTCCTGTGCCCAGGCGAGGAACTCTGGATTGGCTGGTGCCCCGCGTTCGCTGAGGCCATCGTTGATGGATTGAAGCGATTCAACGGGATCATACTGACTGGCTTTGGCGAATCTAATGACCTTAGGAAGTTGTGTGACTTCTATGAATCGAGCGATGTGGACCAGCGTGTCTTTGCTGATGGGATATCCGTCCTCCAACCGTCGCAGCATGAAGGCTGCCGCTTCGGCTGTTGGAACCGCAGGAGCAATCTCTGTGATCAATGTCTGAGCCTCGCTGTCGAGTTGGTCGAAAGCTCCCTTGAGCTTGAGGTGATCCCGAATGACCACACGGAAAGCGAGTTGCAGGCTGATGTCATCAATCGGTGTAGTTTGTGCCGTGCGGATCAAAACGGGCAGCGCTTCCAAACGTGGATCGTCCTGGAGATTTGAAATGACGGCGCGTTGCACAAAGGCAGACTTATTCTGAAGAGCCGCACGCCAATCGAAAACATTGAGCTGTTGTGGCAACTGACGTTTGGCGATGCCGGATTGCTTCACTACCCGCCAAATTCTCCCGCGTTCCCTGTCCCGTCCTGGATGATCGAGCGGGACTTCGTAGTGGCCGATAATCCGGTTGTAGAAGTCGGCGATGTAGAGGGCGTTGTCGGGGCCTAGCTGGAGATCGACGGGGCGGAACCAGGGGTCGTCGCTGGTGATGAAGTCAGGCTGTTCGTTGGCCTTCGGGGTGCTGCCGGTGAAGGTGACTTTGTCGTGGTTCACTTTCGAGGTGACGCAGTTGCCGACAAACATGTGATCGTCCCACTCGGGGCCCCAGACGCCGCCATCAATATAGACGATGCCGCAGATACCAGTAGAGCCGTGCGTGTGCTGGCACATGACGGGTGCGAACCCGAGTCCGTCATGCGGCTTGCCAAAGCTCGGGTAATGCGCGCCGCGAATGAGCTGGTAGATCGGCGAGCTGTGGCAGTCGGCGCTGTAGAGATTGCCGTAGCGATCCCAGCACATGCCAAACGGATTCACCTGGCCGTGTGTCCAGGGTTCGATGCGCGAACCATCGGGACGGAAGCGGAAGACGTTGCCGCTGTGGAGATCGAGCGAGCTGCCATCCTTCGCTCTGAAGTGGCTGGTGTTGTTAAATCCGTGGGTGGCGTAAATCCAGCCATCCAGGCCTAACCGAAAGCTGCTGCACATTCCGTGGGTGTCTTTTTCATAACCAAGCGGGCCAAAGAGGATCTCGCGGACATCGGCTTTGTCATCGCCATCGGTGTCGGCGAAGTACCAAATGTTCGGGACGCTCCAGGCGATGCAGCCGGCTTTGTGCTCCGGCTTGTGCCAGGGCACGACGCCCGTGGGAATGTTCAACCCATCAGCGAAGTCGGTGACTTTATCGGCTTTGCCATCACCATCGGAATCTTCGAGCACCTTGATCGCATCGCGGCTGTCTTTGACCCGCGTGCCTTGTGGATCAGACCAGCGTGATTTGTCCGCGCTGTAAGGATACTCGACGGTGCTGCTGACCCACAGCCGGCCGCGCGCATCAAAGGCCATGTTGATCGGCTTGTTAATCATCGGCTCGCTGGCGAATAGCTGCACCTCGAAGCCTGCGGAGACATGCAGCGCGGCTCGTTCTTGCTCGGGTGTGAGAGCTTCCGTCTCGCGGACGAGGCGGATTTTGTCTTCAGCGTAAAGAACCGCCGCGAAGAGGTAGAGAGTCAGCAGTCGAATCATGATGGGCATCATGAATAGAACGCAGCTCCTCAACAAGCCTCCCTTGGAGAGCGCATTTATTCGGTCAGCCGACTTTCAGACAAGCCGCACATCACCACAAAATGAAACGTGGATGCCTAGCTCGCTCATCGCGGCGGCTTTGATGCGGGCGGCGCGGTGGGCTTGTTTTTCGTTGGGGCAATAGAAGACTTGGATGTGGTTGGATTTGTAGCGGGCCATCATCTGGTCACGCGACACTCCTTTGAAGACGACGTGCATGATGGGCCACTTCGGTGTAGTGCCCTGCGAGAGGCGTTTTGTTTCCTCTTCAGGCAGCTTCACGACTTCGGCCACGCCGATGTCACGATGCAGCGCGCCACACATGACGGAGACGCGGCTCCAGACGATGTGGCCGGGCTTGCTGATGCCTTTCAGCGTACCGCCGCCGAGGCGGAAATACATGACGGGCTGGCGCTCGCTGCTGGCACCTTTCCAACCACCGATGAAATGCGCGGGCGGTGCGGCTCCACTCATGAGCAGCACCCAGACGTAGTCTTTGGCAAAGGTCGCTCCCCAGCGCAGATCACGCAGCGTGTTTTCAGGCGCAAAGCCGAGCTCGCGCCACAGACGATAGGTGAGCAAGCCATCGAGTCTGGCGCATTCATCGACTTCATTAAAGTGGGGCAGGGCCTCGCCTTCAAACAACACGCGCTTTCCGTCAGCACTTCGCACAGGTGGACGATCGGCGTTGTTCAACATGCCTTCGACGAGATCGCTGGCTGGCGTGATATCCTTGAGACTCTGCTGATATTGAATGCCGATGGCATCGCAGCCGAATTCATCGATCACGCGCCTTAACGCTCAGCGATGAAGCGATAACCACCTAGCGGGTGCATCTGCGAACTCACCTGCCACTCGTCGCCAAGCCCGAGTGCTGCGCGTAATTCATCACCACGGAAACCTGCGCGAATGCTGACCTGCATGTCATGGCACTGCACATGATTGAGTTCCGCCACCGCACAGAGCAGCCGACCCAAGAGAGTATGAATCCACAATCGTACAGGTTCAGCCGCCACAAGAAGTCGTGTGGACGGTGATATCCGCGAACCAAGCTCACGCAACTGTGCGGTCGTGAAATGATGCAAAAATAAGTTAGCCACCACGATCTCCGACTCAGGCAGCTTGGCGGCCAGTAGATCCCCACAATGCCAACCGCAGGCCGCAGGCCAATCAGCAGGACGCGGCGCCAGATCGAGCGCTTGCAAATCAGCCTCCTGAAACAGACCTGATGCAAGTAGCCGTCGTGAAAACGCCCCATCACCCGCTCCAAGTTCAGTGACGCGCCAGCCTCTCTGGCTATGACGCCGAATCACACGCTCGATCCAGCCGTGATTACCCATAGCCGCATTAACGATGCGCATTTCCTCCCGCGCACGCACAGCATCAGGATCAGCCTGTGGCAGTAGATCCAGCAGTTCAGGCTGTAGCTGGCGTGATTTCATCTGTCGTAGATTCTATCGTCTGTGAAAATGAGTGCCACGTTGGCACCACCGAAGCCGCTGCTATTACTCATGATGACGCGTGGTGGTGTATCACATCTCGAAGTCAGAATTGAAACGCCCTCACAGGCCGCATCAAGCGTCTCGGTCTTTGCATTCGCAGGTATGAAGCCCGCCCGCAATGCCAGGCAGCAGATGCCAGCCTCCAAGGCTCCGGCAAGGCTGAGGCCGTGACCAGTGAGGGCTTTGGTACTACTGACTTTTGGTTTTTCTGCACCTACAAAAAGCGTCTTCAAAGCATTCAACTCCGCAAGGTCACCGGCACTCGTCGCAGTGGCATGGGCATTGATGTAATCGACATCCGAGGTATCGAGACCAGCGTCTTGTAGGGCGTTCGTCATCGCACGCGCTAGTCCGTTGCCCGTGGGATCTGGGGCGACGACGTCGTAGCCGTCGGAGGCTTGGCCCCAGCCTTTGACTTCGGCATAAACCGTCGCGCCACGGGCGGCGGCATGTTCGGCGTCTTCGAGCACTAGGACAGCAGCGCCACCAGTGATGACAAAACCGTCACGGCTCACATCAAAGGGCCGCGGCGCTAACGCAGGATCGCTTTGTGAGCTTAGCGCTCGCAGTGAGGCGAAGGGCAGAATGTTGAACGGATGACAATCTTCAGCGCCGACGACGAACATGATCTTCTGCCTGCCCAGGCGAATCAAATCACACGCGCTGCCCAAGGCATGAGACGAAGACGCACAGGCACTGCTAAAGCTCACAGAGGCGCCTTTGATGGCGAATCGAGCGGTGAGATTGAGGTGTAACGAGTTCGGCATACCTGTGACAACGGTCGGTGCCGACGTGCGCTCAGGGCCGCGCATCAGCACAGATTCAATCGCCAAATGCGTGAGCCACGCTGAGCCTGCGGAGGCGCAGTAGAGGCCCGTCTGTGGGGATGAAACGAGAGCGGGGTCGAGCTTGGCATCGCTGATGGCTTCTTCCATCGCAGCAACGGCATAGACCGCATTGGGAACCATCGTGCGCAGTTGGGAGCGGCTGAACTGGACGTTGTCGGGGAAAGTCCAGTCGAGCGGATCAGCGGTGGGGAAGGAAAAGCCTTTCACCGTGCCGGCGAGCTTCACGCGGTCATTCATCGCCGCGATTTCTGGCATGAATTCGATGCCGCTGCGGCCTTCGCGCAGGCTGTCGAGCACGGCGGCACGATTGTTACCGATGCTGGAGATGAAGCCGAGGCCAGTGACGACGACGCGGTTCATGCGGTGAGCTTGGTGCGCAAAAAGGTCTTCAACTGACCGAGCGTGCGGATGTCATTCATCTCCTGATTGGCCACAGTGATGCCCAGCACTTCTTCAGCAGTCATGACGACTTCGATCATGCCGAACGAGTCCATGCCGATGTCTTCAATGAGTCGCGCTTCATCCGTTGCAGCAGCCACACCTTCCGGCTTTGGATTCGCCGCATCACGCTCCAACACACCGTGGATGATAGCAGGCAGTTCATCCTGATTTCGCGACTCTTCAAAGCGCAGCGCGGCTGCCACCGTCTCATCACTGCATCGCTTGAGCGACTTGGTGATCTCAAGCTTGCGTTCTGCAGTGATAGGCATGGCTGCACTTACTCGGTTACGCTGCTATTTCAAACCATGAACACGATTGAAACCCAAACTCAGCGGCACCCGATCAAGGGTATTGAAGGGGATGGTGAGCATGGCGTAGAATGAGCCGAGGCGTGTCGTGATGGAATCGTGGCTGAGTAGAAAGCGGAGGAGTGTGTCCCGGACAAATGACCGTGGCTTACCCCGCCAGGTGCCGAACCACATGCCCCATTCAGCACGTAGAATGGCGGCCTTTGCAGCTTGCTGCCGATAGTGATTGTAGGCTGGCAGTAAGGTGGATGGATCAGGATGAGCTAGCACTTCAGCGAGGAATTCAGCATCGGCAAAGCCAGTATTCATGCCCTGACCGCCGATGGGACTCATGCCATGCGCGGCATCGCCACAGAGGATGATGCGACCATCGTAATAGCGCTCACAATTGAAGCGATGCGGAGTAAACGCGCTTTCATTGATCTGATCTGCGACAGGCACCTGAATGCCCGTACGCTGCTGGATGAGTTCACTGATACGACCTGCTGGTAAATCACTGAGAGTCTTGTCTGTCTGCACGACCCAACGCCTTTGCCCGCCTGGCAGCGGGAAAGATTCCACGGCACCTGTTGCGGTGAAAAAGAGATGGGCTTCATCGCCAAAGCTAGTGCGGTCCATGAAGTCACCCATGATAAAATGTGAGTCGTAAGTGTGCGCAGGTGCCTTCATGCCGATATGCTCACGCACCGGACTGCGCCAGCCGTCACAGGCGACGACATAACGAGCTGTCCACTGGCGATTTCCGGTACGCACGAGGCAGTGATCGGCGAGCTGCTTCACCTCACTGACTTCACTGCCAGCTTCGATCTCTTCAGCGCCTAGATGCTTCTGTAAAAGAGCCGCCGTCATCACCTGTGGCAGCGCCAGCACATACGGATGCTGGTCTGGAATGTTCCGAAACGTCATGCAGCCTAGCGGGCCACTCTGACCGTGTACGAAGCAGTCACGCACCTTCAGTCCATGGGCAACGAAGCTGTCTGTGAGGCCGAGCTTATTGAGGATCTTCAAGGACGGCGGTGTGATGCCGATTGCCGCTGAATGAGACTTCGGCTGCGTGCGTTTTTCCAGCACGCGGGTGCGCTGACCCTGTTTTTTAAGCAAGCATGCCAGCAGCAGACCCACGGGGCCACCACCGACAATGATCACGTCAAAATCTGGCTTCATGCGCGCACGCTGGCTTTGGATTTCTTCGGCAAAGTGATCGCCGCGCCGCAACGCTCCAGCACAGCGGTCTCGACGGTGAGTCCTGGACCAAAGGCGATGGCGCAGGTGGTGGCACGATCCGTTTCAGCTTCCTCTAGCATGCCTTTGAGCACAAACATCACGGTCGGGCTGCTCATGTTGCCATAATCACGCAACACACTGCGAGACATCTCCAACGCCTCTGAAGGCAGCGCGAGATGTTGCTCCACTTGATCGAGAATCGCACGACCACCGGGATGCACGGCCCATTCGTCGATGTCACTGAGCTGCATCTGACGCTTCGCGAGAATGCCGCCGAGCATCTCACGGATGTTGCTGCCGATGAGATCGGGCACATAGGCGGAGAGCGTCATGTTGAAACCGTTGTCACCGATGTCCCAGGCCATGTGCGCCTCACTGGATGGCACGAGCGCGGAGTGAAAACCCTGCACGCGGTAGTAAGGTCGGTCATCGATCGGCTTGCGCGCGCTCATGATCGCTGCCGCCGCGCCATCAGCGAACAGGGCATTGGCGACGATGCTTTCCGGCTTGTCACTCACTTGCAGATGCAGTGTGCAAAACTCCAGGCACATGACGAGTACGACCGCGTCGGGGTTCGCCTCACAAAACTGCGCCGCCATGCGCAGTGCGGGAAAGGCGGCGTAGCAACCCATGAAGCCGATGGTGTAGCGCTCGACACTTTCATTCAAACCAAGGTCGCGAATGATGTGATAGTCCGGCCCCGGATTCGCGAAGCCGGTGCATGAAGCAAAGACGACATGCGTGATCTGCTCCTTGTTGAACTGCGGGCAATCGGCCAGCGTTTTGCGTGCGAGCTTCACCGCGAGTTCATGCGAGGCTTTAGCATACAGTGCATTGCGCTGACCAGTCGTCGGCGAATTGATCGTGCCGTCTGGCAATGTGTGAAAAAGCTCGCCGTCGTCTTTAAGAAAGTCGCCGCTGATGCTGTAACGCGTGTCGATGCCGGTGCGCTCGTAGATCATCTCGACCATGCGTTTGGCGCGTGAGTCACTGACCCAGCCTTTCATGCGCGCGCAGGCGAATTCGTTGCTGTAGATGAACGGCGGATTGTCGGTGGCGATGTGATGAATGAATGCGGGCATGGGGTCAGTTCTGAGTCAATGTAACCGAGGAGCTGACTTTGATGCTATCCCCTACTTTGATGAATAACAGAACCGTGGGGACGCTAATGCCGCTGGCTTTCAGCGAGACGGGGAAGGCCAAGTCGAAGGTGGCCTTGCTTCCGCTCAGTTTCCAATTTGTGATCGTCGCCGTGACCTGCTGCGGCTTACCGAGCAGGGTCAGAGTCATCGGCAACTTAGTGGGTGTTTTGCCATCCGCCGCGATCTTGTAAGCCCCGCCGTCGATGCTGGCACTGATCAAAGGATGATCGGTGACCTTCATCGCCTTGCGCATATTTTCGTCACGCTTGGCTTCGGCAGTTTCCATCTTGGTCGCCTCGACGGTGACGGTGGCTTTGATGCGCGAGGGCTTGCCTGCTGCATCGAGTGTGACTTCGGTAACGAAGGGCGCGGCAGAAACTTTGCCGCCCCAGGCGTGGAGAGTTGAAGTGCCATCAAAAGTAACGTCTGCCTTTCCCGTCCAGTTTTGAGCTGTATTGGCTAAAGCAGACTGAACCAAAGCAAAGAGAAGGAGTAGAGAGAGTTTCACTCGTTGGTTAAACGGGTAGTTCAGCGAGCTGGCTGCATGAGGCTGAAACCGCCCGAGAGGCTCGGCAAAGTGGCCGTCGTCAGACCACCCGTGAGGATCTGCGGCAGCATGAAATAGCCGACGGCTTTGACACTGCCATCGGCCATCCGCACGACTTGGCCTTGGAAGGCGACTTTGGATCGTGTCGGTGGTGTGGCTTCAGCTAAGGCGAACGTGCCAGCGACCGCGCCGGTGTTAGCATTGATGGTTAGCGCCACCTTGCCAGGATTGGCGGCGGGCAATGGCGGCAAGACTTTGTTGTCGCTGGTGTAGGTAAAGCTCATGTTTGGATTTGTCGCCGAGGCTGCCAGTCCGCCTTCGCTGAAGCTGAGCGCCACGCTGCCTGCATCTGGCAATCCAAGCACCACACTGCCTGTGCTCGCCGGAGCTAGGTAGCCGCCTTCGGCCGTGACATCGGCCTCAAAGCTGGCCGGATAAGTTGGGCCTGTGGTGGTGGGTTTGAACCATGTCATAGAGCCGCTGACGACGTTGCCCGCAAACAGTCCAGCGGCATCTTGGCTGAGGTACAGCAGTCCCTGGATCGAGCCTGCGTTTTTGTAGAGAGGT
>CAMAQH010000006.1 GCA_945860295.1 Prosthecobacter debontii | reverse complement strand
AAGAAGGTGCTCAAAATAGAGCTGTAGGGGATCAATGCGACACGGGCCAAGCAGCAGAAGCGGCTCCCCGTCGTCTTGACGCAAGACGAAGTGAAGATGCAGCTTTTGGCGGGTGTAAAAGGCGATGCCGGGCTGGCGGTAAAGCTGCTCTACGGCTGCGGACTGAGAGTTGCGGAGGTACTGGCGCTGCGGATCAAGGATGTGGATGTGAGCGGCGGGAATATCTAGGTGCGTGGCGGCAAAGGGGACAAGGACCGCGTGATCACGCTGCCGAAAACCCTGCTGCACCCAATTGGCGAGCATTTGAAACAGGTGCGGGCCGTGTTTGATACCGACCGGAGAGACGGAGTGCCGGGTGTGGCGATGCCGAAGGCGTATGATGTGAAAAATCCCAAGGCGGCAGAGAGCTGGCCGTGGTTCTGGTTTTTACCTTCCGCCAAAGTATGGGATGATCTGGAGCGGAATGGCAGACCGCGCATGGGCGAGCGCGCCTACGGGCGGGGGCGGCATCACCTGCATGAGATCGCGAATTGCACGAAGCCTCCTTTGCTTTAACAGAGCTTCTTGAAATCCTCGAGAAGCCGGACGAAGAAGCCCACAGCCGATTCCTCGCCGAAGCCAAAAACCTTCGCGATACCGTCCCGGCTATCTGCATTTGATATGGCCACCCTGAAAGTCCGAAAGCTAAAGTCCTTCCCCGCTGAAATCTCTGTACCAGGAGATAAAAGCATCAGTCACCGCGCGGCCATGTTTGCCGGTATGGCGAATGGCACCACGATCATTGAGGGCTTCCTGCCGAGCGAGGATTGCCTCTGCTCGGTGAAGGCGATGCAGGCGATGGGAGCTGTCGTGGAGCCGCTGGAGGAACTCGATGGTGTGGGTCTGGTGAAGCTGGCGATCACGGGCACTGGCCCCAAGCTCAAAGCACCGACTGGGCCGATCGACTGTGGCAATTCGGGTACGACGATCCGCCTGCTCTCGGGCATCCTCGCGGGGCAGGATTTCACCGCCGAGATGTTTGGCGATGAGTCGCTCTCCAAGCGCCCAATGAAGCGAGTGGCTGATCCGCTCCGCCTGATGGGTGCTAAGGTCGAAGGTCAGGGTGACAAAATTTGTGCACCGCTGAAAGTCACCGGCGGTAGTCTTCATGCGATCAATTACACGCTGCCGATGGCGAGTGCTCAGGTGAAGAGTGCCATTCTCCTCGCGGGTATGTTTGCTCCGGGTAAGACCACGGTGATCGAACCGGTGGCGACGCGAAATCACACGGAGCGCATCATGTCCCACTTCGGCGTGAAATGGCTGCGCGATGGCAATGCGGTCTCGGTTTACGGAGGCCAGGTGCCATGCGCCAAAGACATCATCGTGCCCGGCGACATTTCGAGTGCGGCTTTTTGGATGGTCGCTGCGGCGGCAAGCCCTGGTCAGCAGATCACTTTAAATAATGTGGGTCTGAATGCGACCCGCACGGGTGTGATCAATGTGCTGCTGCGCATGGGGGCGCACATCACCCACTCTGAGTCATCCGGCGATGGCGAACCGCGTGGCAACATCATCGTCAAAGGCGGTGAACTCAATGCCACCGTGATCGGCGGAGCTGAGATCCCCAACGTGATCGACGAGCTGCCGATCCTCGCTGTGGCGGCGGCATTGGCTCGTGGGAATACTTTGATCAAAGACGCTAAAGAACTGCGAGTGAAAGAGACGGACCGCATCGCGGCTGTCGCCGAAAACTTGCGCCGCATGGGCGTGGAAGTCATCGAGTATGAGGATGGCATGGAGATCATCGGTGGAGCTAAACTGCATGGGGCTACCATCACGACTTATCACGATCACCGCATCGCCATGGCCTTTGCCATTGCCGGCCTGTTTGCCGATGGCGAAACGATCATCGAAGGCTCCGAGTGCATCGGCACCAGCTACCCCGGCTTTGAGCACGACCTGAATCTCTTCATCAAAGGCGACACAGGAGCGGCTCCGATCCAAGTGCTGTCACGAGTATCACGTCCGGTCGCAGGAAGGCTGCGGCATGCTGAATGACGAATGACGAATGACGAATGACGAATGACGAATGACGAATCAATATCACATGCAAATCATCACCATCGACGGTCCTGCCGCCTCAGGTAAAAGCAGTGTCGCACGCATCGTCGCCCAGAGGCGCGGAGCGATCTATGTGAACACTGGAAACATGTACCGGGCCATGACTTGGGCAGTGCTTCAGACGGGCATTGATCCGAACGATCAAGAGGCCGTGAGGCAGGCAGCCGCTGGCATCACGATTGATTCACCCGTGGTCGATGGCCAAACACAGGTCTCCATTAAGGGACGTGTACTCACTCAAGAGGATCTCAACAGTGATCCCGTGAATCGCGGTGTGTCACTGGTGGCTCGTGTCTCTGAGGTGCGTGATCGTCTCGTCGCTGATCAGCGCGCGCTCGCCGCACTCGGCCCGCTAGTCATGGAAGGGCGTGACATCGGCAGTGTCGTCTTTCCTGACAGCCCTTTGAAGTTTTACATCGACGCCAGTGAAGAAGTCCGCGCTAGCCGCCGCCGCGCTCAGGGTCACACAGATCAGGTCGCTGAGCGGGATCGGCTCGACAGCACACGCAAGACTTCACCCCTCGTGATCCCCGAGGGAGCCATCGTCATCGACAATAGCCTTCTGACTCTTGAGCAAGCCGTCGAAGCAGTTTTGAATCGTCTTCCCTGAGTTTCAGGCTCCCATCATGCATTTCACCTACTGGCTCGGTCACACCATCTTCCGCGAACTCGCGAGAGGATTTTTTGATTTCCGAATCATCGGCTCCGAGAACTTGCACTTCGATGGCCCAGCCATCATCGCGGCAAATCATGTCAGCTTTCTCGATCCGCCATTCATCGGGCAGGCCTTCCATGAGCCGCTGCACTTCTTTGCACGCAAGACACTCTTTGATCATCCGCTCATCGGCCTGGTCATGCGCGACTGGCAAACAATCCCGGTGGATCGTGATAAGCCAGACACTTCAGGTTTGAAGACCACCATCCGCCTGCTGAAGTCCGGCAAGAAGATCCTGATGTTCCCCGAAGGCACACGCAGCTCTGACGGGAAGCTTCAAAAAGCCGAAGCAGGTGTCGGCCTCTTCCTGGCCAAGACCGGTGCGCCGGTGCTGCCTGTTCGCATCTTTGGCACCTTTGAATCGCTGCCTCGCGGGGGGAAATTTCCCATCCCCACGCAAGTCACGCTCGTCATCGGCCAGAAGTATCAGCCTGATCTCGTCGGTGCCTCAGCACGCGGACGTGACCTGTATCAAACCGTGGCCGATGAAGTCATGCAGCGCATCGCCGGGCTTACGCTTTAAGGTCTTAGAAGGTGCGGATGGGGATTAGCCAAGATCAAAGAGCAGGGCTTCAGCAGTTGCCGGGGCGGTGAAAGAAAGTGTGCCTTCTTCCTCCGAGCTCAGCGCGTCCCCAGGTTGCAGTGTGTTGCCCTGAGTGGTGACACTGCCTTTGATGAGTTGAAACCAGAGGCCGCGTCCCTTTTTGACTTCATGGGTCACGGTTTGACCCACTTCGATGCGGACGCGATACACGTCTGCATCCTGATGAATCGTGGCGGAGTTATCACGACCGTCGCGGGAGATGACCAGCACCTTGGATTCCTTTTCCTGGGCTGGATCAGGGTGCCATTCTGTATAACTCGGCACGAGTCCGCGCTGATCTGGCTGAATCCAGATCTGGAGCAAATGGCTGATCTCGCTGTCAGATGGATTTGCCTCACTGTGCTGCACGCCTTTGCCAGCACTCATCATTTGAATGTGTCCTGGCTTAAGCACACGACCATTGCCCATGCTGTCCTGATGCTGAAGCGCGCCCTCGACGAGATAGCTGAAGATCTCCATGTCACGATGCGGATGAGTTGGGAAACCGCCGCCAGGAGCGATGCGATCTTGATTGATCACTCGTAGCGAACGGAAGCCCATGTGAGCCGGGTCGTAGTAGTCGGCAAAACTGAAGGTGTGGTAGCTGTCCAGCCAGCCGTGATCGGCATGGCCGCGTTCTTTGGATCGGCGAATTTTGATTTTCATAAGGAGGTGATAATGCGATGAAACGTCTGTCGCCGCCAGTGCGCTGATGATTGCCTCAGACTGCACGGCGGGTATGCTCAGGGAAACATGAAACTCCACCCGCTACGCTCTTTCATCGCTGCCGCCGAAGATGGCAACATCAGTCGTGCTGCAAGGCGGCTGAATGTGACTCAGCCAGCCTTGAGCTGGGCGTGACCTTGCTAGAGCGCGGCGCGCATTCCTTTTCGCTGACACCTGCGGGTGAATTACTGCTCCGTGAAGGGTGCGTGTTTTTAGAAAGAGCGCATGCGCTGAAGCAGCGCGTGCGTGCAGCAGCAAAGGCGCAGACAATCAGCTTGGATTACTACCCGCCCTCGCACACCGCGGTCATCCTGTAACAGCGATTGAGGCTTTTACGCAGGTCCACCCGAAGGCGCGAGTGGAGCTCTCAGACCTGTCTAGCAATGAAATGATCGAGGCGCTACAAAAGGGCGCGCTAGATGTCAACGTGACCGCACCGCCAGCTAGTGTGATGGCGTCTCCAGTCTCGTTTCAGCCGTGGAGGCAGGCCTCGAAGTCGCTCTCGGGGTGGAGCGCATCGCCTACCTGATTCCCGCGCGGATTGTCTTGATGCATCTACAACCGCAGCCCGCGACGGCAGGCATCACCGCCAGAGTGATAAACAAGCCATCGAGATAAAGTCCTGGCCGTGTTTATCGAAGAACTCAGACGCGCGGGTGAAGTGGATCACCAAAGACCTGGCAAGTAACGGCAGCTTTTCTGTCCAAAACCAGCGTTGACGCGCCTATCATCCTTGTTGCCTTGCTCCATGGATGATCGAACCACCATTTTCCTCGAACTCTTAACCGCGTCTGAGCGGTCATTGTCGCTCTATGTCCACAGTCTCGTGCCGCGTGACTCAGCGGCGGAGGACATCCTCCAGCAAACCAAAATGCTACTCTGGAAACACTTCGATGACTTCACCGTCGGCACCAATTTCCTAGCTTGGGCTCGCAAGACCGCTTTCCATCAAATACTCACCCACCGCCGCCATAAGAAGCGCGAGCATCTGCCTCTGGACGAAGTGAGCCTTGAGGCTCTAGGAGCCGCCGTAAGTGAGTTAGCTTCAGATATTCCTGAGCGTCATGAAGCCCTGCGTCATTGCCTGGCCCGACTGCCTACCGAGCATCGCCAGCTCGTGCATCTCCGTTACTTTGATGACCTGGAAATCGATCAAGTGGCCGAGCGCTTGAGCCGAACCGAAGCAGCAGTTTATCGAGCACTCAGTCGGGTGCGCATGAGCCTGATGGAATGCGTGCAAAAGCAGATCACCAGCGAAGTGGGATAAACCTCAAACGATCAAACCAAGCCATGACACCTAACGAACAATGGTCGCTACTCGAACTCTGGGAGCGCGCCCGTGATGGAAAGCTGAGCGAGGCCGAGGAAGTAAAGCTGAACACGCGCATCCGAGACGATGCCGAAGCGCGCCAATTTTTAGCGCACGCCGCACTCATGGGCGCGCAGCTCGGTGACATGGATGAAGACTCCCTGCCTGCCCAATACGCGCCCATCTCACGATTCAAATCCTGGCACAAACACACTCTCACAGCCGCCGCTGCCGCTTTCGTTGCTGCAAGCGCTGTTTGGCTTCTCAATGCTTCCCCTGCCCCGGTGGCTACTTTGGCCAAAGCACGCTTCTGCAAATGGGGAAACAGCGCTCTACCGACACTGGAGGGCGCACTTTTAACACCTGGAATGCTCGAACTGGTGGAGGGCATGGCCACACTCAAATTCAACAGCGGGGCCGAAGTCGTACTGGAAGCACCGGTCAGTCTTGAGGTTCTCTCAAGCATGGAGTGCCGTGTTAAAAAAGGTACCGTCGTGGCAGAGGTACCGCCACAGGCCAAGGGTTTCACCATTCACACACCGCAGACAAAAGTCGTCGATTGGGGCACGCGCTTCGGCGTCAGTGCCGGTGAGGATGGCAAGTGCCTCGTGCAGGTGATCGAGGGACTCGTGGAAGTGCAGCGCAGCGGTGAAACCAAGCCCCAAGAACTCCATGCCGGCCAACGCGTGGACTACGGCGGGTTCCTCGCCAGCGCCGTGAACCCGGATGCCAATCGTGATGATCAACCTGAGCCAGGTCGTTGGCTGCCTGATGCCATCCGCAATCTCGGAGATGGCTGGCAGGCAGTGACCACAGCCTATGGTGAAGGGCGTGACTCGTGGATTCAATCCAATCCCACCATCCATGTTACAGGCCACGAGTCATTCCTGCGGGTGAAACATTCATCACTCGACACCAAACTTGACCGCAAAGCCTACATGGCTTTTGACATCTCACGATTCAAAGGCAAGCGCATAGCTGAAGCTGAGTTTGTTATCCATGTCGAGCCAAGTGACCTCGGGTTTGCATCGCTCGTCCCAGATGCGGTCTTCACCGTCCACGCCCTCACGGATGAATCACAGGATCAGTGGACTGAAGCCACGCTCAGTTGGTCACAAGCCCCAGCTCACGATGACAAACCCAAACACCGCACCTCGCCGACCTCAGCGCAAACGGCCCGTATCGGTCAGTTCACCATGCCCCAGGGTACCACTCGCGGAGCCTTCTCCATTAAAGTGGAGGCGCTCGCCAAAGTCCTGCGTCAAGACACCAATGGTCTCGTCACCCTCATTCTCTGCCGCGAAACCGATGAGACAGCCCGCAATGGCCTAGCCCACGCCTTTTCCAGTTGTGAAAACACTCGCAACTCGCCACCCACCCTGCGCGTGCGGCTTGAGGAGTGATCCAGCAATCTGCCTGAAGAGTGCATCAAAATAAGCTAAAAAGGCGTTTTCCGCATGTTGCGTCCGATCCCTCCTCCGTCCGACTGAACAATCTCTACAAGAAGCACATGCGCAATCTCCTGGCCTAACGATCCTAGATTATGGCTGCGCACGGGGTAACATGGCGCAGGAGTATCTGAAAAAATGGGGCAGCCAAGATCAATGCCATCGACATCTCAGCGTCTATGCGGCCCACGCAGAGCAGCAGGTGCGGGAGACCGGATTGTCTCCTGAGCGCTTCGACTTCCTGGTCATGGCTGCCCACAAGCTGAGCTTTCCCGACAACAGCTTCGACATCGTCGCCGGTTGGAGCATCCTGCATCATCTCAATGCGGAGACGGCCATGAATGAAATTTACTGCGTGCTGCTCTGGTAGCCACTGGCCGACCACCTGGCCTGGAGGCAAGAGACAAAAAAAGGATGGCACAAGCGCGAACAAAAGCCTTCATTTGGGGCGGGCTTTTCAAACGAGGCGAACCCGGGCATCTATCGTCTTTCGATCTCATCGAAACCAATCGCAAATTTTGAACTGCGTGGCTTAGCAGCACGTCCCTGTGGCAAAGCCAAAAGCATTCACTGAGCAGAATCACCTACCTGCATCTCCAGGCAGTGTGATGCCGATTTTCCGCTCGTGCTTGTAGTAGCAGTCACGATGGTAGCGGTGGTGTCCGGATGGGTCCGCCACACGCCATCCAGTATCTAGTTTTTCAAGCGTTTGCGCACAGCCTGAAAGCAGACAGGAAGTCGAAAGCGCGGCCATAAGCATCTGGTTCAAGTTTAACGAAAAATGATTCATGCGTGTGTTTCTAGGTATCGAGTGCCGATACCTTCACACCCAGCTTGTAGGTTTACCTATCTTTTTCCTGATCAAAAACGGCTCTAACTCGGCCAACTCCAAGCCAGCGCTGCTACGCACGCCACGATCAGCCCGATGCTCACCCAGCCTGCCACACGCGACCGCCGCCCCGTGCGTGAGTTGCCCATGATCGACGCATCACCGGCTAGCAATTGCCGAGCAATATGGCAATCGGCACTAAGGACGCCGCAAGCAAAGAAGCACCCAGTAACCCCGCACCGAAGAGCACCGTCGCAAACCGACCGGCCAGAGGTTGCAGTGCCATCGCCGCTTCACCCGCATCGGCGATGTGAACACCCGCCTTATTAAGCGTCGCCGCACAGACCACGGCGATAGCTAACCCAATCACACCCGTCAGCACCGAACCGATTACCACATCCAAAAGCGCCAAGCGCAGCGTCTCAGTGATTGCTCAGACCTTTGACATTGTGCCCGCCTGCGCGCATTTTTGCTCAGCCCACCCACACTCGCCAGAAATTCATCTATACCTTATGTTTTCGGCCTTTCACGCGGCTTTCAGTGTTGCTCAATCCTCCTGTCACAGATCATATTGCAAGTGACTTTAGAGACATTGAATTCAAACGCTGGAACCTATCAGCACTACTTCAATCCCGCCGCAGCTACGAGACCTTCTTCAGCAACGACTTCGCCAGCCAGTTCGGGTCTGCAGTCACCTTTCAACTCGTCGCGGAACTTTTTGATAAAGCTCTGTGTTGGCCAGGAGGCGGCCTCGCCGAAAGCGCAGATGGTTTTGCCTTCGATCTGATTGGCGACGGTTTCCAGCGTTTCCACGTCATCGGGGCTAGCGTTACCGGCGACGATGCGGTCGCTGATTTTCTTCATCCACAGGCTGCCTTCGCGACATGGAGTGCATTGGCCGCAACTTTCGTGAGCATAAAAATTATTCAGGTTGTTGATGACCCAGGTCATGCTGCGGCTGTCGTCCATGATGATGACGCCACCGGAGCCGGCCATAGTACCGCACTGGGCCATGGTGTCGAAGTCCATGGGGATATCCATGATGCCGATCTCGCGACCGTCCTTGAGTTTGAATGTCTCATCTGCACGCAGGACTTTCGAGGAACTGCCACCAGGGATGATGGCCTTGAGTTTGCGACCGGGCTTGAGACCACCACAGAGATCGTTGATTACCTCGCCCATCGTCACCATACCGACTTCGACTTCGTAGTAGCCGGGATTTTGTACGTCGCCGCTCACACAGAGGATGCGGGTGCCGGTGTTGTTCGGAGTGCCGAGCTTGGCATACTCTGCACCGCTCATCTGGATGATGTGCTTCACATGGCAGAGGGACTCGACGTTGTTCACGATGGTCGGGCTCATGTAGAGGCCGAGCGCGGCGGGGAAATAAGGCGGCTTGATGCGCGGATAGGGGCGCTTGCCTTCAAGCGACTCGATCAAGCCGGTCTCTTCACCGCAGATGTAGGCACCAGCGCCACGATGCACATAGATATCGCAATCAAATCCAGAACCGAGGATGTCCTTGCCGAGGAACCCTTTGACCTTGGCCTCGGCGATGGCTTTCTCGACAATCTTAGCGGCGTGGGGGAACTCCTCGCGGATATAAATGTAAGCCAGCTTGGCTCCGACGGCGAAACAGGCGATGGCCATGCCTTCGAGGAGTTGATGCGGATCTTGATGCAGGATATAGCGATCCTTAAAAGTGCCTGGCTCGGATTCATCTGCGTTACAGATCAGATACACTGGCTTGGTATTCGTCGGCGGGATGAACCCCCACTTCACACCGGTCGGGAAACCTGCACCCCCACGACCACGCAAGCCGCTGGCCTTCACCTCGTTGGTGATGGCGCTCTTCTCCATCTTCAGAGCGACCTTCAGTTGCTCGTAGCCGCCGTCTTTCAAATAGCATTCGATGGACGGATCATAACCAACGCGGTCAACGTTTTTGAAGATCAGACGCTTTTCGCGAAAATGGGGCTCTTTGCCGGGGAGGTACTGGACTGCCATAGTTTCAGTATCCAACTACGAAAGAGAGCAGCAAGTGGCTTTGTGAAAATTTTCACAAGCCAAAGAAGGCTAGTGCTAACCAGGGTAGCCGCTGCCGATGTTCTTCTCGAGTTGCTCAATCGTTGTGCGCTGGGTCGCGATGATCCACTTCACCAAGTTCCTAATAGAAACGATGCCGAGCAATTCGCCGCCCTCGAGCACAGGCAGATGGCGGATGCGATGCTCCGTAATGATTCTCATACACTCTGAATTGGTTTGATGCGGTGTGACTGTCACGACCTGCTCATTCATGATCTCAGGCACCGGCGTCTCTTTGGACGACTTCACTTTCAGCATCACTTTGCTCATACAGTAACGCTCCGAGACGATGCCGACCAGCTTGGTCCCATCCATCACAGGCAGGGCTCCGACGTTCTTTTCGTCCATCAGGTAAATGGCATCAAAGACCATAGCCTCAGGCCCGATGGTTCACATGTCCCGTCCTTTGTTCTTGAGAAGCGTTCAGCTGCGGTAGCGATTTCCATAACACTAAATGAATAATGAAATGATCCAAAACCAGCACTAAAAGATCAAGCCGTATCTTGACCATCTCACGGGCTCAGCCAAGAACGCAAGTATGTCCCGCTTGCGGTGCTACTCGCCACTCTCTTGAAGTGACGAAGGCTGAAAGAGTGATAAGTCACGACTGCTGAAGAGGCGGCTTTAGCTGCTCAACATCGCTCAACAAACTGACGAGTAGGCTGATACCATACTCGCGCTCCGTGGGATGAAACTCGTCAGAGTTTCTGAGCCGGGGGCTTGATCAGCGGCTGCTGGCCGCTGACCACGCCTTTGGACTAGTTGAGGCGTTTGTAGATGGTGTCGCCGCAGGCTTTGAAAAGCTTGCCGAGGTCTTGCCGCCGTAGCAGACGTCGTGTAAGGGCTTCGGAGTCGGGAGTATTAAGTTCACGAGGCCTGCTTGGTAGCAAACCTAGATGACGAGGGAGGTGGCGACGTGGAGCCAGCCGTTGATGTCCACGCAGAAACCACCGCTGGCACCTTGTTCCAGGTCTTTCAAACTCACTGGAAGCTGATTTTAATAATACTTCTGTGGCTTGGAGAGACTTCTATAGGAGTTAATTTGGACCGTACAAACAGACCATGTTCCTGGGATGCAGGCGAAGACCCGGGTCTGGTCAGCAGACAAAGTGGTGTAGACATCTAAATGCATTCCTGGAAACTTTTCAAACCGGCGCCCGTCAGACGGATGGTTCCGCCATTGTGCTCTGATGATGGCAGAACTTGCCCTTCCACTCTAACCCCAAGTGCATAGGCTTCATCAAGGCTCTCTTTCTCCCACTCCCCTTTCTCCACCTCCTCATGCCCCCTACATTTCGATTCGCCCTTTGAGGCCTTTGGGTTGGCTTTGATCTTCAGGGTGGTCGGCCAGTTGCGCAAGAGCCAGCGAAGCACGTAGGGGAATGTCTGGGAGGATTGTTTTTGGTTATGGCCGCCTTCGCCCCCGGCGCGGTTCACGTCGCAGCCGGCCCAGGTGAGGCTGTCTTCCATCATCTGTTTCGCCATCCACCAGTCGCCGCAGTGGAGGTTGTTATATCCAGCGCCGCTTTGCAGGAAAATGCGGAGGGGGTGGGAGGTCAGTCCTCTGGCCTGACATTGGCCAGAGATCTCCAGGTCATCCGTCTGAAAATGCCTGAAGGTCAAAGACCCCAGGCCGATATCAGACGGGACGCGTAACCACCTTCGTTAGTGCATCTCAACCGCACAGGTGCCGAGACCGCCGCGGTAGTAGTTGAACTGGACGTTCTGATGATCAGCCAGAAGCGACATCGGCACTGAGGAATCGGCGAGGCGCTTGGAGATCATGAGTGCGCTGAGGCGCTGGCCGAGTGGGTTATCGTGCATACCGGCCTGCCAGATACTGACCTTCTCGGCATTCCAGGTTTCTTTCGGACCGACCGTGATGGCGGTCTGGGGAACCATGGTGATGTTTCCACCGCCAGACGTGCGGGCATTCTGCATGAGGGTGATGGGATGCAGTTCGACGATGCGAGTGCCTAGCTTGCGATACTCCGCAGGCGGCGGCGGCTCGTTCTTCCACTTGCCGGTGCGCTTGAGCGGATCATTGAAAGCCCAATGCTTGATGTCGCCTTGGCCGCCCTGCATAACGATGCAGCGCACGCCACTGCTCCAGCTCTTGATGTAGGGCGCAGTGTCAGCCTTTGGGAAATGAAGCTGGGTGTCAGGCATAACGAGCTTCTTCTGAATGCGGTCAAAACACAGCTCGCGGTCAGCTTTCTCAAAGGAAAGCGGATGGTCCATGCTGACTTCTTTTTTTGTTTCAGGGTCATACCATTCATCCATGCCCCAGAAGTGACCATCTTTGATTGAGATGCCAAGGTCGTTGATAAGACGCGCCACAAGCGGGAGTTGCTCGGTAGGGCCAACTGGACCGCAGATGCCCGCTGGATTATCTGGTGTGGCCTGCTTCCAAGCGTGGATGTATTCCAGTGCCTCAGCCAAATAAAAATCTTCCAGCGTGTCATACATGACCACTTTAAAACCGGGCCGTGAGAGCTGGCGCAGATCGCGCTCGGTGAGACGGGCAGCGTCATTGATCAAAGAAGAATCGAGCGTGGTGTAGTCCCACCAGTCGGGGGCGATGTGGCTGAGTTTGCGAGACATGGGTGTGGTTCGATTGGGGCGGTAGGTTGGGGAATCAAGACGGACAGCGAGTCCGTCATTTATCTACTTTCATCCAGCAGTGACCGCTTTGCCAAGCATCCTGCACAAATCAGGGAAAGTTTTTTTCCTCGCCTTCCGGACGAGATCGCCTTTAGTCGCACACAACAAGAGCAAATCATCATGAACGACACCTCACCTCTATCAGATCTCGGCTTCGGCAGCCACGCTTCCCAAGACCCCTTCCAAGCAGCGAAAACCACTGCGCTGAAAGCCGCAGAAGAACTCCGCGCAGCCGCTTCTCAAAAAGCCAGTGAACTCCGTGATGCAGCAGGCGCACGCGCTCAGCATTTCAAAAATTCGGCTGAGCAAAAGGCAGCCGAGTTGAAATCCGGCTTTCAAGATAAGGCTGGCGACATCCGAGGCTATGCCGATGACGCCCTCGGTCAGGCCAAGGAGCGCTACGAAGCCCTCATGAGTGAGGCCGAGGTGATGGCGCGTGAAAAGCCACGTCAGGCCCTGCTCACTGCCTTTGGCGTGGGACTCTTTGTCGGATTGCTGCTGCGCCGTTAATCGTCAAAGACACACACCTGCATGATGGACCTGGAAGTCTCTCGACTGAAGTCACTGCTACGCGCCCTCGCGCTTTATGCCGAGGCGCGCGGGCGGCTATTACAGATCGAGGCCCAAGAGGCAGGCGTCAAATTCACCAGCATCATAGCACTCGCCGCCGTGCTCTCTGGCAGCCTGCTCTGTGGGTGGATGTTGGCCATGCCAGCAGTGATCTGGCTCATCGCAGAATCACGGCACTGGCCTTGGTATTACGTCGCACTAAGCGCAGCCGGATTGCATCTACTGCTCGGTTTCATCTTCCTGTTCTTGCTCCTGTCTCGGCTGCGCCGTTTGCGGGTGTTTGAGGAAACGTTTCATCAATTCCAACGCGACCGCGAATGGCTCAGCGCAACACCGCCACAAAGCTAACGCCGAAGCACCAGGCGCTCAAAGACCTCGAAGAAGCACGATCGCTTCTCGGAGTTCACGTCCACCTTGCCTCAGCCGAGTGGAGTCCCCGCGAGCTGCTGCGCCAGGCGGTGCAAAAGCACCTCTGGGTCTGGGTCTCTGCCTCTGGCGTCGGGGGCCTTTTTCTCTGGCAAATGCTCATGCCTTCACGTCGCACTAAGATTGGGCGTGACATCTCAGACTCTTCCGCTAAAAAAAGTGGCCTTATTGCGCTTTTAATGTCGCCCATGCTCGGCATGGCACGGCAGACAGCGCTGAAATACGGCACCAGCTTCCTCCAATCCTACCTGCAAAATCATCTCTCCCGGCATGAGGGTTCACCCACCCCCGTGCGTGAACCTAACTCTCATGTCTGACCAAGCCGCCCCTCCCGCTCAAGATGTCGTGCCCGTTCTGGGCTCTGTGGATGATTATCTGCGTTTCTGCATGCAGTATGATGCCTCAGATCTGCACCTTGCAACTGCATCACAGCCCACCTGGAGGCGCTTTGGAAATCTTTGCTCTATCTGGAACAATGCTACCGTCCTCACCGCTGATGATAGTCGCCGTTTGGCTTATGGCTTCCTTAACGAAGAACAAATCAAGAAGCTCGAATCACGCGGTGACGTGGACTTTGCCTACTCACCAGACTTCGGGCGCTTCCGTGCCTCTGTCGTAAAACAACGCCTCGGGATCGACATCACCTTCCGCATCATCAGCACACATGTGCGCTCCGTGGAAGAACTCGGTCTGCCAGAAACAGTGCGCACCCTGACTCGCTACCACAACGGACTCGTCCTCGTCACAGGCCCCGTCGGTTGCGGCAAATCCACCACGCTCGCCGCACTCGTGGATGCGATCAATATCGAGCGAGAAGATCACATCATTACTTTGGAAGAACCCATCGAGTATGTGCTCCAACCCAAAGGCTGCCATTTAAACCAACGAGAAGTCGGCACGCACACACAATCTTTCGCCGCCGCGCTGCGTGGAGCTTTACGTGAAGATCCTGACATCATCATGGTCGGTGAAATGCGCGATCTCGAGACCATCTCACTCGCCATCACTGCGGCTGAAACTGGGCACTTAGTGCTAGGGACTCTGCACACTGGTAACTCGGCGCGAACTCTTGACCGCGTGCTCGACGTCTTCCCGCCCGATCAACGAGATCAGATCCGCATCATGGTATCTGAATCACTTCGTGGCATCGTCTCACAGCAACTCGTGCCCAAGATCGATGGCAATGGCCGCGTCATGGCTCTCGAATTACTCGTAAATACACCCGCCGTAGCTGCCTGTATTCGTGATGGCAAAACCTTCATGCTCAATGGCGTCATGCAGACTGGAAAAAACGTCGGCATGATCACCATGGATGACTCTCTAAGAAATCTCTACACCAAGGGACTCATCAGTCGCGAAGAGTGCGAGTCACGTTCCGAAGACAAGCAGCAGATGAAAATCTTCTTCGCAAGCTAAGCCACTTTCCCCTCATCCTTCACTTTTTCAGACAATGCCTGTCATCGACCAACTCTTCCACAAGCTCATCGAACTCGGCGGTTCCGATCTCCACCTAAGCCAAGGCCAGCCAGCCAAAGTTCGCGTTCACGGCGGTATCCGCCCCATCGCTGAAGAAGCCCTCACTGCCACCGTCATGGAGACTATGATGCGTGAGATTTGTGAACCCCATAGCTGGGAGCGCTATCTTGAAAAAGGCGATCTCGATTTCGCTTATGAAATGGACGCCGATCACCGCTTCCGCTGCAATTACCTCAAGCAGCAAAACGGCTACGCCTGCGTGTTCCGTATCATCCCGACCAAGATCGCCAGCCTTGAGCAGCTAGGCATCCCACCCATCGTCAAAGAATTCGGTCACATGCGCAGCGGCCTCGTACTCGTCACCGGCCCCACCGGCTCTGGCAAGTCCACCACGCTGGCTGCCCTGCTCGATTACATCAATACCAACTTCCGCCGCCACATCATCACGATCGAGGAGCCCATCGAATTCGTTCATAGGAATAAGAAGAGCATCATCACCCAGCGTGAAGTGCCCATCCAGACACCCTCATTTGCCGACGGCCTCCGCGCTGCTCTGCGTGAAGATGCCGATATCGTTCTTGTGGGGGAAATGCGCGACCTTGAAACCATTTCTCTCGCCCTGACAGCGGCAGAAACTGGACTCCTCGTCTTTGGCACGCTTCACACCAACAACGCCCGTAAAACCGTTGACCGTATCATCGACGTCTTCCCCGCTGAGCAGCAGAGTCAGGTGCGCACCATGCTTGCCGCCTCGCTCAAAGGCGTCGTCGCCCAGCTTCTCATGAAAAAAGCCGACGGCAAAGGCCGTGCAGCCGTCAATGAGATCATGGTCGCCACGCCAGCGGTCGGTTCCATCATCCGTGAAGGTGCCACACAGAAGCTCTACGACGTCATCATTGGCGGCAAAGCCCTCGGCATGCAATTCATGGATGATGCCATCTGGCAAAAACTTCGCGACGGCTACGTCACACCGATGGAGGCCTACATGAAAGCCATCGACAAAGGCCGCTTCAAAGCCTTCCTGCCACCTGAAGAGCAAGCCGTCGCTAATGCTGGTGGTGGTGATGAATCTAAGAAGAAGTGAGCACAGGCAGACATCAACCTGCCGAAGGTGAATTGGAATTCAGCCCGCTCAAATTGCGGCGGACCTCAGTCCGCCGCATCGCTGAAACTCAGGCTTTAAACAACGCATTCTCTTTGTTGTGCGCATCAAGTGAGACAAGGCTAGAAATAGGATAACCATAGAGAAAACTTCACTAGTCTGAGCTCTGCGAGCATCCAATCTCGCAATGTAAATCTTCGACTTCAATGACGGCTGCGGCGAATGCAAACTCGTCTATACAAAGGATGTTGTGACATCTGCAGGACGACGGCGACATAGGAACTGTGGTAGAAATCCATCCGCGCAGGCTGGTTCTTCTTCACTATCGTGGACGGCATTATACCCACCCATAAACAGAGTGGTGAAGAAGAAGCTCATCACCTGCTATGATGTGGACTATGAAGAAAGGTTCCTTACTCTTCCTCGACAGCCGACATTGTTTACATGACTCTGAGAGCATAGCGCCCTGCTTTCTGATTGAGTTTTACGGGTGATCCATAGAGCGCACTCAAGGCCGGACTGGTCAGCATCTTTTGTTTTTCACCCTGACATAAAACACGCCCAGCGCGCAGCATGAGAACGTGGGAAATGCAGGGGAGGATTTCTTCGACATGATGCGTGACCATGACAAGTGAGGCTGCTTCTGGCCAGCTTGAGATTTGACTCATCCAGTCGAGAAATTGCTCGCGAGCTACAGGGTCGAGTCCCGCGCAAGGCTCATCAAGAATCAGCACTTCAAAGCGAGCCATGAGTGCGCGACAAATGAGCACTTTTTGTTTTTCACCCTGAGAGAGTGTGCCCCAAAGAGACTTCCGAAGATAAGTGCAACCAACTGCTTCAAGAAGTCCAGAAGCCTGCTTCTTCAGCGTGCTGGTGGGTGCATGCCAAAGGTTGAGCTTGGCATCACGACCACTGGCGATGACATGCAGCACAGGTTCTGATGACTCGATGAATGTCGTGAGTGTGTTGGTCACCAAACCCACCGTCTTGCGCACCTCACGCCAGTCGCTATTGCCAAAGGTTTCATCCCCGATGTGGACGATGCCGTCCGTAGCAGGTTCATAACCCGTGATGAGATTGATGAGTGAAGTTTTGCCGCAGCCATTCGGTCCGAGCACACACCAGTGCTGGCCGCGCACGACACGCCATGAGATGTCATCGAGAATACGCCGCCCGCCGCGGATGAAGGTGGCGTTTTGAACGCGCAGAATGGATTCAGAAGGCATGTCTCACTTGGTCTTCAGGAAGCCATCCTTGAGCTGCACAGTGCGGTTAAACACAGGTTTTCCTGGCAGGCTGTCCTTGGGGTCGGTGTAGAAGTAACCAACGCGCTCGAATTGGTAGTGCGCTCCAGGTTTGGCAGCAGCCACAGAGGGCTCAATTTTGGCGGTGATGACTTCGAGCGACTGCGGATTCATAAACTGGGTGAAGTCACCATCTTCACCCGCAGATTCTTCTGGCTGTTCGACGGTGAAGAGTTTGTCGTATAGACGGACCTCGACATCGAGTGCGTGAGCAGCACTGACCCAGTGGATCGTGCCTTTGACCTTTGGACGACCCACAGGTTTAGCTCCATGTCGGGTGGTGTCGTCATAGGTGCAATGCAGTTCAATGATGCTGCCATCGGCGCCTTTGATAACTTCATGACAGATAATGCAGAAGGCATACTTGAGGCGTACTTCACCCCCAGGCACGAGGCGATGGAAGCCTTGGCTAGGTGTCTCCATGAAGTCGTCGGCATCGATGAAAAGCTCACGACTCAATGGCACCTGACGCTTGCCATCGGCTTCATTTTCCGGGTTGTTCGTCAACTCAACGTGCTCGACCTGCCCGTCTGGATAGTTAGTTAGTACCACTTTGATCGGACGAAGAACGGCATATACACGCTGGGCATGTTGATTCAAATCCTCACGCACGGTATGCTCAAGAAAGCCGAGTTCAGTGAGCGATGGATACTTGGTCATACCGATGCTTTTGCAAAAGTTGCGAATGGCTGTGGGCGTGTAGCCACGGCGACGAATGCCACTGATGGTAGGCATTCGTGGGTCATCCCAGCCATTAACGAGTCCTTCTTTCACAAGACGCAACAGCTTACGCTTACTCATCACTGTGAAGGTTAGGTTTAGTCTGGCGAACTCGCGCTGATAAGGCTGGCTCGGCAAGCCATCAACATTAGCAATAAGCCACTCATAGAGCGGGCGATGGTGCTCAAACTCCAGAGTGCAGAGACTGTGAGTGATAGACTCCAACGCATCGCTCAACGGATGCGCGTAATCATACATCGGGTAGATGCACCAGGCGTCGCCCGTGCGGTGATGATGCGCGCGCAAGATTCGGTAGATGGCTGGATCACGCATGTTCATATTCGGCGATGCCATGTCGATCTTGGCTCGCAGCACTTTTTCACCTTCTTTAAAATCACCCGCGCGCATCTGCGCGAATAGATCCAAGTTTTCCTTCACCGAGCGGTCACGAAACGGGCTGGCAGTTCCAGGTGCCGTGAGTGTGCCACGAGTCGCACGCATCTGCTCAGGAGTTTGGTCATCGACGTAGGCAAGACCTTTGTTGATGAGGTTCACAGCGAAAGCATAGAGTTTCTCAAAGTAGTCACTGGCATAAAAGAGATGATCACCCCAATCGAAACCGAGCCACTTAACATCCTCCTGAATACTGTCCACATATTCGACCTCCTCTTTGGTCGGGTTGGTATCATCAAACCGAAGGTGGCAGCGCGCCTTCGGAGCATTCTCCAGAGATAGACCAAAATTCAGGCAAATACTCTTGGCATGCCCAATGTGCAGGTAGCCATTAGGTTCAGGCGGGAAGCGGGTGACGACCCAGCCTTCATTGCGTTTTGCGGAGACATCAGCAGCGATCATTTCACGGATGAAATCTAGGGAGGCAGTTGCTGGAGCAGGGTTGGACATGGGGAACTGAGGCTTGCTTCAAACGGGCTCTGAGTCAAGGCGACGTCAGGTTGTTGAAATAGTCGGCAATAACATGTGATGAAGATGGCTCAAGAAATGCATTTAATATCGTCTAGTAGCAACGTTTAACCATATCTAGAAATAAAATGACGAGAACGTTGACACTCAACGCCGCCAACCGCTATAATTAAGGCTATGCTCAGGCAAATCATCGGACAACCATCAGAAGCGCACAAGGATACGCGTCCAGAGGCACCTTCGTCGGCACAATCAGCCGCACGCACTCCGGTCCTCTCTCACACGGCTCCCGCTGCACAATCACAACGCGCATCATCCTCATTTAATATGACCTCAAGCAAAAATGTTCTCTCAAACGACGTCGAAATCAAAGGTTCGATCAAATTCTCCCATGACCTCATTATCGACGGTAAAATCGAAGGTGAAGTGATCTCTGATGGTAGCCTCACCGTGGGTGAGAACGCTCTGATCAAGGGTGAGGTGAAGACCCGCTCGGTCATCATCTTCGGTAAAGTCGAAGGTAATATCATCGTGCAAGAACGCTGCGAACTGAAAAGCAATGCAATTCTTGTCGGCGACATCAGTGCTGGCACACTTTCCATCGAAGAAGGTGCCACATTCATGGGTCAATCATCCGTGGGCAAAAAGGCTGAAACAAAGTCTAACACAGCCCCGATTGCTCGCCCACAACCCTAACCCACGAAATCCCACCTGAGTGTTTCGAGGACTTTTCGGTAAGAAAAGTGATCGGCCAGCACCGCCCAAAGGCCAGATTGAAGTGGTTTGTCCTTCCTGTGGCGCGGCTCAGTTCGAGCCGTGCATGGTTGTTTCCACATTTTGTAAAAAGTGTGGCATTCATCTTTCTATCCACAGTAAGCAGGTCTCGGCATCGACGGTCAATCGTGCCGGTGGCATGAACGCTGACGCAGCGTGGCAGATGCCAAAACAAAGTAACGCTTCCCCAGCACCTGTATCGACTGCACCACCTCCACCAGCTGCTAATACTCCGGCTCAAACTTCAGAAGCCACAGAGAATATCAAGCCAGTCAGGGCTGAAGAAGCGAAAGAGGGTGGTTTCGGTGTTTTCTTGAAACAGCAACTCGCGCCTGTTTCCAAGCATGTTGAATCGCCCCTCACAGCACTGCGACAAGTGGCCGAGAGAGAAGAGCCGCAAATGGAACGTCGGCCCCAATCCAATTCTCCACCACCAACGCCTGCGCCTGAGCTGATGTCAGCCAACACGCTTCAGAAGATGAAGGATCAGGGCATGTATAGGAATGCCTATTTCAAGGATGCCGACTGCTTTGATTGCGGCCACAAATCCAAGGTGAGTCGCTCATCGCGCTCGGCCAATTGCCCCACATGCGGATCTTACATTTCGCTGGAGGATGTGGAGATTAATATGCCGACCAGGCAGTCCATCAAGACTCGTGGTGACGTGCTCGTGCGCAAACGAGGGCATCTCTCAGCAGAAAGCATCCGCTGCAAAGATCTGCGCTGCCAGGGCATCATCGAAGCCAACATCGAAACCTCTGGTGATGCCATCTTTCGCACAGTTGGCACAATCATCGGTGAGGTTCGATGCAAGAGGTTCGTCATTGAAAAGGGAGCTGATGTCACCTTCATCAACAGCATTTATGCAGAGGAAGCGGACATCCAATCGCGCGTGACCGGGACGATCTTTTCCAGTGGTCCGCTGGTCATTGGTGGCAACGGAGCCGTCAATGGTAGCATCACCGCTAGATCGGTTTCTATTGAGCCAGGCGGTGAACTGAATGGCGCGATGAACATCGTTCGCAGCCAAGCACCTTCTAAGCCGATTATTTGATCAAGCTCTTGGCACCACCACTTGCTGCTGACGTGTCTTTATAATGCTTTCCGCTGGCAACACGCCGCTGAAACTGCTAAGCGGATATACGACGCTACGACGCCCGATGACTGAGCCAGGATTGATCACGCTATTGCAGCCGATCTCGGCATGATCTCCGATGACAGCACCAAACTTTCGCAGACCTGTGGCATGGCTCTTTTTACCATCATCCACACGCACCTCGCCACGATCCAGGCGCACATTGGAAAGCACGACTCCGGCTCCGAGATGCGCTTTATAACCCAGTATAGAGTCACCCACATAATTGTAATGTGGCACCTCTGCATTGTCGAAAATGACGCTGTTCTTGAATTCACATGAATTTCCGAGCACACAGCCATTCCCGACCACCACGTTTTCACGAATGTAGCAGCCAGCACGAATCACGCAGTTCTTACCGATCCAGGCGGGGCCTCGGATCACCGCCCCAGGCTCCAATGTTGTGCCCTCGTCGATGAAAACATCCTCTCCAATAAACACACCTTGAGGAACCTGAGTTAAAATTTCACGTCGAAGACGAAACTCTAAGTAGGACTCGATTCGCGTCAGCGTTGTCCACACAGGCTCATCTGCAGGAAACAAAATTCCATGCTGCGTGTGGCTTAGGTCTAGGTAATCAGAAGGCGAAAACATAGGATCACACAGTCAGCACTTCCTTTTCTTTACTCGCCATATGTTGGTCGAGCTCGGCGATCTTCTTGTCGGTAATTCCTTGTACTTCCTTTTCGAGACGATGCAGATCATCCTCGGTAATCGAGCTTTCCTTTTCGCCCTTCTTCAGACTCTCCAGTGCATCACGCCGAGCGGAGCGCACACGCACTTTAGCCTCCTCCCCCATCTGCTTGATCAGTTTGACCATTTGCTCACGACGCTCCTGTGAGAGCACGGGAATCGGCAGACGAATCACCTTCCCCTCGATGCTTCCGTTCAAACCCAAACGCGACTCACGGATCGCGCGGTCGATGTCAGGAAGCGTCGCTGGATCAAAGGGTTCGATTCGAATCAAGCGCGGATCTGGCGTACTAATCATCGCGAGCTGCTTCAGCTTCATATGTGACCCGTAGCTGTGAACATGAACGTCCAGACCTTCGACCAAAGCAGGAGAGGCTTTGCCAGTACGGACCGCCGAGAACTCGTGGATAGCATACTCCACAGCGCGCGTCATCGCGTCTTCACATTCCAACATCGTCATTTCAGGGTCCATGAGTAAATCGTAAGGGGTTGTCAGTTGAAGGTAAAATTAGATAAACGGGGCTGATCAGTGCTCGGCCATGCGCCCGATGTCCACCCCTGAGTTATCATGAATTCACACCCGATGCAATGCGCGTCCGCAAGCTCACATTCAACCGATAAACTAGCAGCCCTACGGTGGCCAAACCAAACAGCACTGGATAAGAGATGTCTGATTTCACAATCATGTAGTTGTGCACCACACCTCCGATGGTGATGAAACAGGTGAGTCGGTGCAGTTTCGCACAGCGCTTGCCGCCCAGTTTTTTGATCATGACATTTGTCGATGTCACTGCGAGTGACAACATTATCTGAAAGCTCACTATGCCGACCGCAATGAAGGAGCGCTTATGGACATCCGCAGTCACCTTGAGCAGTGCCCAGCAGCGATCTCCTGCCAGCTAAGTGAGTAAATGCGCGACGGCTATAGATGAAGGCATACAGGCCGATCAGTCGCCGCTGTTTCAGCACCCAGTTCCAGCCAAACATTTTGCGTAGTGGCGTCACGAGCAGAGTGGATAGCAGGCCATTGAGGACGATGCGCTGTCGATGAAAACGCGAGTCAGAAGTGAAGGTCATGATGAATAAAAAAATTTCCGCAGATTCATACCCGCATACAAACTCGCGACCATCTTGGCGTAGCCATTGAAGATCAAAGTGTCGCACTTGCCGCCCTCGCCGATGCTCCGTTCTCACGCTTGCGACCAGCGCGGATGCTCCACGCTAGGGCTCATGTTTGAGTTGAAGCCATACTCCCTTAAATTGGCCATGTTCCAGGTGGTCGGTAGTTTCTTATCGGTGAGGGTGATCTTAACCACCGACTCAATGTTCTTGAAGCCATGCTTCCAAGGCAACACCAGCCGAAGGGGCGTACCATTTTGATTCGACAATGCTCTTCACCTCAAACTGCGGACTGAAGGCGCGGTTCAGACCCGCCGTGGCCAGCGTCGATCCCGCCAAATAGCCGAATTCATGAAGAAGCGTCGATTCAGAAAAGTCTCCATGGGAGTGATCTCGTTGGAAGGAATGTTTGGGCTGCCGCTCATGGATCGTGAATGATGGAATTCAGTGCGTGAGACACATGTGACAAAGTTCTTCCTTGCTACCTGTCTTTGATTGATCCCCACAGCCTAAATTTAATGGCAAACACAATCATCGGGCGCTACGGGAAGTCATGAACTTAGAACAAGGCCAGATTTGGAAGCAGGGTGAAGATTACCTCCGCATCGTCGAATGGGAGCGCATGTACATTGAGTACAAAATCATGAAAGACCCCGCCTCCAAAGAAGGCACCTTCCATCAGGTCACCAAAAAAGTTTTCTGCCGCATGCTCAAAGGCGCCGTTCTGATGAACCCCAAAACGCCCGTCACGGCAGTGCCAGAACTCACGCCCGAGCCTTCTCCAGAAACAGAGTAAACTCGTGCCGGTTGTAGGTCAGGTGCGTCTGTGCAAACGATTGCAAACCTGCCGCACTAGCCGTCTTCACGATCTTGCGAAACAACGCACACGGCTCGACCACCGTTTCAACGCGCGGGATTTTCAGCGTGAAGACCACCAGTCCTCTGGTCTTCAAATGGTGCGACAAACGGATGACATGAGACATTGACTCTTCCGGTGGACCATTCAGATCTGATAGGATCGCATCATAGATCGTGCCGTCCCTCGGCTCAAAGGTTGCCACGTCCGCATGAAAAAACTTTAATCCAGTACGGCTATTCAGCCGCTGATCGAGCGGCGCACGATCAATCGCCGTCACCCGCTGCTCACGCGCCAGCAACTCAGAGGTCATGCCGCCAGGGCAGGCCCCCAGTTCCACCCAATGACTGCCTGCAGCCAGCGCTGGCCGATGCATCAGCAGGTAATGCAGCGCCTCAGCTATCTTGGCCCCGGCACGACTAATCGTATCCGGTGAATCCTGATCAATATACTTGCTGCCGCCAGCATACAATCCGTTCGAGGCACGCGGACTCTGCATCCCGCAAAACAAACCCTCTTTGCCGACGAGACAGAACAATGTCTCCGCCAACGGATCTTGTTCCTCCACCGTTGCCGCGCTCAGCTTTGGAAAAATTTGCAGCACACGCCCTCGCAGATTCGAGGCGAGGCTCTTGTAATACTTGTCCGGCGACGTTGGATTCAGTTGGCCGATGAAAATGCCCTGCGGCTTGCGCTCGCCAAACTTCTTCAGGAGCGTCTGCGCCGCTTTCTCGACGAAGCCGCCCATCTTCTGCGCGTTGCATGGCCAGGTGTGATCCATTGGAAGATTCCAGCGTGCAAACTTAGCCGCCTCCGACTGCTGAATCGCCTTTGGCGTCAGCGTCTTGATCAAATAATAATCATGGCCCAACCGCGTGCTCGTCTCCGCTCCGAATTGCTTCAGCACCTCACCCGCGATTCCCTCAAAAATCTCAGGAACACGCACTAACCACGAGCGGAGATTGGGATCAGTTTCATTCTTGGCAACAGCAGTCATGTCATCGCGCCTCTCGCCTCAGCGCAGCCGCTCTGCAAGCTTCTGAATCTATCGAGTGACGACCGGCCCATTCGCCGCCATATCATTTTGAATGAAAGTAGAACGATTCAAATATGTGATCTGGGCAGCCGACATGAACCGCGCCGTGGCCTTTTATGCCACCGTCTTCGGCGGCACCATCCTGAAGCAAAACGACATCATCAGCGAAGTCTCCATCTGTAGCGGCATCATAGGCATCCACAGTGGCGGCGAAGGCAACCGCACCTGGACCGGCCTCAACTTTCAGGTGTCCGATGTCATCGCAGGCGCGCAGGAGATTGTCGCAGCAGGCGGCCAACTAACCCGCGAACCCCAGCCTGAAAACGGCGAGCCACCCCACCTCGCCATGTGCGTCGATCCCGAAGGCAACGAGATCATGCTCACCCGCAAACGTTCCTAACACCAAACGAGTTACCTCACTGGTCCTTCTGTAAAAAGACGCTTGGGAATGGTGAGCGGCACCGTCCTTGTCGCTATCTTCCTATTTCGCCAGAAAAGAGCTTGGCCCATTAATTGACAACTCAACGTGTATGCTCAGGCATGCTTTGAAAGAATCCGTTCAACCTCAGCGACTCTTAAATCCACCATGAAAGTGTCTTCCACCTGCCTTCTCCTAACCCTTCTTGCCGGACTCTCATGTCAGGCTTTTGCTGAAAATAACACGCCACCGGAGGGCTTTAAGGCTCTCTTCAATGGCAACGATCTCTCCGGCTGGTATGGCTGGGGAACTAAAGATCCGACAGAACTCTCGAAGCTTACGCAAACTGAGCAGGCTGACTACAAGAAGAAGTCGGTGGAAGGCGGAATGACAGATGCGAAGGGCAAGGCGGCGGATGATTTCATCAAAGCTCACTGGTCTGTGCAAAACGGCGAACTGGTCAATGATGGCAAGGGATTGTATCTGACCACGGACAAGGACTACGGCGACTTTGAACTCTGGGTGGACTACAAAATGCTGCCTCTCGGCGACAGCGGTATTTACCTGCGCGGCATCCCACAAGTGCAAATTTGGGACTTCACGGAAGAAGCGAAATTTAAACTCGGCGCTGACAAGGGTTCAGGCAGTCTTTGGAATAACAAGAACAAGGAAGGCAAGTTCCCGCTCAAGCTCATGGACAAGCCAATTGGCGAGTGGAACACCTTTTACATCAAGATGATCGGCGAGCGTGTGACCGTGAAGCTCAATGGTGAAGTCGTGGTGAATAACGCGGTGCTGGAAAACTATTTTGCTAACGCCAAGGCTGGCTACAAGGCCTTCGGTAAGCAAGCCGCTAAGGGTGAAGCGAAAGCGGAAGAGAAAAAGCCCAATGGATTCATGGTTGATCCAGCCTTTGCCAGAGGCCCGATCCAGCTTCAGACACACGGCAGCGAAATCTGCTGGCTTAATGTATTCGTTCGTGAGATCCCCGGTGAAGAAGTGAACAAGGAACTCGGTGCGCGTGACGCGGATGGCTTTGTGGAATACGTCAATGGCAAGGACCTGAGTAACTGGCAGGGCGCCGTGGAAAATTATGAAGTGAAGGACGGCGCAATCACCTGCAAGACAGGCAAGGGCGGCGACCTGCTGACCAAAGACGAGTTTGAGAATGGCATCATCCGTGTGGAGTTTAAGCTGCCTCCGGCTGGGAATAACGGCATCGCATTACGCACGCCACTCGGTGGCCATTCCGCATCTGATGGCCTGGAGCTACAGGTGATCGACAGCGACGGCTATAACGCGAAGCAAGCAGCGGCAGGCAAGAAGGGTCTGGAACCCTACCAGTATCATGGCTCGGTGTATCACTGCGCTGGTGCCAAGCACGGCTACCTGCGCCCAGCGGGTGAATGGAACTTTCAGGAGATCGAAGTCACTGGCCAAAAGATCAAGGTGACTCTGAACGGCACAAAAATCCTGGACGCAGACCTTTCCACTTTTGACCGCAGCCAGATCGCGCATCCGCCGAAGGGATTGGATCACACTAAGGGATTCATCGGCTTCGCTGGCCACAGTGATCCCGTGGAGTTCCGCAGCTTCAAGGTGAAGAAGAAATAGGCTCTGAGATTTGATCCAAGAGGCGTGGAGGGCATGTGCTCTTCACGCCTTCTTTGTTCCTGAGCTTGCTTGGCAATGCCCCACGATCTACAAATTGGCCACCCCTCATATGAAGCACTCTGCGCTCTCGTTACTTATTGCTCTCGTCTCGACCGTTTCGCTCAAGGCTCAGCAGCCACAGGCGGAACTGGTTTCTGTGCAAAAGATCTGGGACAAGGGCGGGCACAATGCCTTCACGGATCTGGCGCGCTTCAAAAACCTGTTCTTCTGCTGCTTCCGTGAAGCCACTGATCATGTGGGTGGTGATGGGGTGATTCGCATCATGATCTCATCCAGCGGAGATACCTGGGTGAACTACACGACGATCAGTGAGCCGGGCGTGGATCTGCGTGATCCGAAGCTGGAGGTGACGCCTGATGGCAAGCAACTTTACATGCTTTGCGGCGGCTCCGTCAATGGTGGCACCAAAGAACTCAAAGGCCGCCAGCCGCGCTACTTAAAGACCACGGATGGTAAGGTTTGGACGCCGCCGCAGAAGCTGTTGGCGCAGGGTGACTGGCTGTGGCGCTGCACGGTGAATCAGACGGACAAAAAGTTTTACGGCGTATCCTACAACACCTTCCCGACGACAGGTGGTCCGAAGGAAGAACCTGAGTGGTCACTCAAATCCTACACGAGCAATGATGGCTCGGTTTGGCAGCTCTCGTCAATCATGCAGGTGCCAAACAGACCGAATGAAACAACGATGCGCTTCTTAAAGGATGGCAGCGCGCTGGCACTGGTACGACGGGAAGCTGGTGATAAGCGCGGCTACATCGGCAGTGCGGTAGCACCTTATCGTGAATGGAAATGGACGCCCCTGAACACGGTGGTTCAGGGGCAGAATTTCATCGAGCTGCCTGATGGCTCACTGGTCGCTGGATCACGAGGCATCGGCAAGACACCGGGCGCGCATATGGTGCTATTCAAGATGACTCCGACGGCTTTGGAACCCATTCTGGAATTACCCAGCGGCGGCGATTGCAGCTATCCGGGACTGTGTTGGCATGAAGGCCATCTGTATGTGAGCTATTACTCCTCGCACGAAGGCAAGACGAGCATCTACCTCGCCAAGGTGAAGCTGCCATGGGTGACAGCGAAATAAGCGAGACATCTATCTGGTTGCGATGGCCAAGGGACTGGCGATAATCGCTGCCCCGTCCCCCCGATTATGGCTCAACCATTCCTCACTCAGGATTTTCACCTCCGTTGGTCCACGCTCGATATCGCCTGCATCCAAGCAGACATCACGACAGCGCTGGAAAAAGCAGAATCGAACATCAATAGCCACGCCGATCAGGATCGCGGCAAGATGAGCTTTAACTCCGTGGTGATCGGATTGGATGAAGCGACCCGCCCGCTAAATGAAGCCTGGGGCCTCGTGCAGCATCTCGACTCGCTCTGCAACTCCCCTGCCCTGCGTGAAGCTCATAATGCGATGCTCGCACAAGTGAGTTCTTTCTTTGCCAAAATCCCACTCAATGAGCACCTGTGGGATCTGCTGGAGACTTATAGCAAGACTGACGAAGCGCGCGCGCTGCCGCCGATCAAAAAGCGTGCTTTGGATGAGACGATGGAGGGCTTCCGCCATGCAGGAGCCGACCTACAGCCGGAGAAAAAAACGCGACTTGAAGCCATCGAGTCTGAGCTCTCTCAAGCAACGCAGAAGTACTCGGAAAACGTGCTCGACTCCACGAACAAGTGGGAACTCATCATCACTGACGCTGAGCGTCTCAAAGGGCTACCCAAGTCAGCCATAGAAGCTGCGCGAGCTGATGCTGCATTAAAGGGACTCGGCTCCGAGGAGCACCCTCAATATCGTTTCTCACTTAAAGGCCCATCCATGATTCCAGTCATGGAATACGCAGAGGATGCTGAGCTGCGCCGAGCCGTCTGGGAAGGCTCAACCAACATCGGAAGAGGCGGCGAGCACGACAACACGGAGCTGATCAGAAAAATCCTGCGCCTACGTCATGAGAAGGCTCAACTGATGGGCAAGCCCAACTTTGCGGATCAGGTTCTGCAACAACGGATGGCCAAGAATGGCAGGACGGCATTGTCATTCATCGAAAACTTGCACGCAAAGATTCATGCAGCGTTTCATCGTGAGACGATCCAGCTTCAGGAGTATCGCGCTGACGGACTCAGCCAGACAGCGGATCTTTTGCAACCCTGGGAAGTGGCCTTTTGGGCGGAGAAACAGCGGAAGTCAGAGTATGATTTCGATGAAGAGGAGCTGCGCCCTTACTTCCCACTCAACCGAGTGCTAGGCGGCATGTTCGAGTTGGCGGAGAAGATTTTTGATCTGCGAATTGTGCAGCGTGAGACGGTGTATTACGCCGCTGATGAAACCGGCCCGGCAAGCACCCAGCCTGGTCAGCCTGGCCCTGTGGAAGTATGGCACCCAGAGGTGAAATTTTATGAAGTGCGCAACGAAAAGGATGTCCAAATCGGCTCCTTCTACGCCGACTGGCACCCGCGCGATGCAAAGCGCGGCGGTGCCTGGATGAACTATCTCAAGATGGGCACACCACCCAATGACGAGCGTGATCGCCGCCTGCATCTAGGCCTGATCTGCGGGAATATGACGCCGCCCGTGGATGGTAAGCCTGCGCTACTGACGCATGATGAAGTTTGCACGGTGTTTCATGAGTTTGGACATTTGCTGCATCAACTCTGCGGCAATGTGGAGATACCCTCCCTCAACGGAGTGAATGTGTATTGGGACTTTGTTGAGCTGCCCTCACAGATCATGGAGAACTTTTGCTGGGAGCGTGAGAGCTTGGATCTCTTTGCCCTGCATCACGAAACGGGGAAACCCATCCCGGCCAAGATTTACAAGAAGGTCATCGCCGCCAAGAACTACCGCAGTGCCAGTGATATCATGCGTCAGCTCGCCTTTGGCAAACTGGACCTCGAACTGCACATGCATTACGCCACGGACGAGGCTGCAGATTTGGATCAGCTCTCACGCCATATCCTCAAAGAGTATCTCATGCCGATGAAGACGGAAAACCCGACGATGGCTCGCCGCTTTAGCCATCTTTTCAGTAGTCCCGTGGGCTACGCTGCAGGTTACTACAGCTACAAATGGGCCGAGGTGCTGGATGCAGATGCCTTCACTCGTTTTCAAAAAGAAGGCGTGCTCAGCAACAAGGTCGGTAAAGAATTCCGCGACAAAGTACTCAGCAAAGGCAACTCCGAAGACCCCGCGAAACTCTTCCGTGATTTCATGGGGCGTGATCCTGAACCGATAGCGTTACTTACTCGTGCAGGGCTGGCCTGATTTCACTTGCCGAACTGAGCCCAGAAGGCTTCCGACGGCATCAGGTCTTTGCTCTCCTCGTCGAACTTGGTGCCGATCTCCTGAACTGAGAGTCCGCGTGCGACATCGAGGCCTTTCTTGATATTGGCCGGGGTGAAAACGAGGCGAGTGAGGCTCATGCCGTTCAGCGGCGTGAGATCACTGACTGGAGTCTCACCGATGTGGAGACGCTGCAAGGAACTGCCACCAAGTGGCGAGAGGTCCACGACTTGCGTGCGATGAAGTGTGAGACTCACCAAGGGCACACCTTTGAGAGGCGCGATGTTTGCGACTGGGGTGCCGGTTAGCCAAAGCATCTGAATGGGCGATTTCGAGAGTGGAGCGAGATCACTCACCTTAGTTTCTACGATATTGAGTTCAATGAGAGGTGCACCTTCCAAGGCGCTGAGATCACTGACGGGCGTGCGGCTGAGATACAGCTTTTCCAACGGCATACCGCGCAATGGGGAGATATCTGTGACTGGGCTATCTTCGAGATACATCTCAACAAGTTTCATGCCTTTGACCGGGCGGATGTCCTTGATCGGAGTGCCGCTGAGATCGAGCGCTAGTGGGCTGAGTTTGGTGAGAAAATCGAGATTAGTAATCTTTGCCCCGCGCAGGCTAATGGCGATTGGCTGCCCCCCTTCCATACTGAATTCTCCTGTGCCTTCATACCCAGGATTGTAGAATTTGATCTCCGTATGCAGCATCTCGGCTGACCAAAATATTTTCTTGAGCACAAGGGGTGTGGGCGCATCTGGAGCTGCTCTAACGGATGCGGCCAGCGAGGCGAGCAGGAGCAAGCTAAGGGCGGAAATGGAATGACGTGTCATGGAGACGAGCATGAACGCGGCTACCCCTGCCCGTCCATCAACAATCCACGGTCCTTGTCTTTCTCTTCATCAGGATCATCAGCGCAGCAAGAGCCACGAACGATGTAGCAATCGTCGCAGATAAACAAGTCAGCCACAAGGGTGGCCTCAGGCTGGCCGCAGAAGTCACATGGCTTCATCACCGAGACGTTTGTCGCCGACGAGGTAGCCCTGGACATAATCGCGCACGGCATCGGCAAGCGCGAAGAGCGGCTGCTGATAGCCGGATTGAAGCAGCTTGGCGATGTCTGCACAGGTGTAGTACTGATACTTCGACTTCAGGTGCTCTGGCATCTCGACAAACTCGATGTTCGGCTGTTGTCCAAGCGCGGCAAAGATGGCCTGGGCAAGCTGTACCCAGGTGTGAGCCTGGCCAGAGCCGAGATTGTAGAGACCGCTGACGAGAGGCTCTGAAGCGAGATGGATCGTCATTTGGATAGCATCCTTCACATAGAGGAAGTCGCGCATCTGCTCGCCGTCTTTAAAGTCAGGCCGGTGGGATTTAAAAAGCTGCACTTTACCGGTTAGCAGGATCTGTCCGTGGGCTTTGTGGACGACGCTGCGCATGTCTGCCTTGTGGTCTTCGTTGGGACCATAAACGTTAAAATACTTCATGCCGACAATCCTCCGCAGCATGCCAGTGCGCGCCGCGTGAAGGTCGAAGAGGTGCTTTGAGTAGCCGTACATATTCAGCGGACGCAGACGATGCAGGTCGCTCATTTGATCGTCCATGCCCAGCGCGCCGTCGCCATAGGTCGCGGCGGAGGAGGCATAGACAAAGCGGGTGCTTTTGGTCAGCGCCCACTCGGCGAGTGTTTTAGTGAACTCGTAATTGTTGCGCATCAGGTAGTCGGCGTCCTTTTCCGTGGTGGCGGAGCAGGCACCGAGGTGGAAGATGACATCGAATTTGCCGAGCGACTCAGGAGAGGTGCGGACACGTTGCTCGAGATCACTGCCGTCGATGTAATCATGGAACCGCAGCGGCACGAGATTCTTCCACTTCTCATCACTGCAAAGGCGATCGCTGACGATGATATTCTCGTAGCCTCGGCGATTGAGTTCCCAAACAAGCGCGCTGCCGATGAATCCGGCACCGCCGGTGACGAGGACGCGACTTTCAGGTGATTTAAGCATCCTTCGCGGTAGCGAGGAGCGCGCTGTTTTGCAACCCGCTTTTCCCCTGCTTCGGCTCAGAGAACCTCACGCCAGATGTCAGGACGAAAGAAGGCCGTCATGGGGCTGCCTTTGTCTCCAGCTGCGCTGGCCAGAGTGTCCATGACCATACCCTCTGGACATGTCAGAGCCGGATAAAGCCACTCTTCATCCCCGATGTGAAGACCTGGGATCAGCGCAGTGCCCAGATGCTCGACTTCCCAGCTCAGCAGCATGGGTTCTTCATCCGTGAATCGTGAGTAAAAAGTCTCCGGCTCCTCCACCATGCCGATGAGTCCGCTTTCATTGAGCTGGTCCCAGATTTCACCCGTCGCTAAATCGAGTCGAATCGCAAAACCGTGTGAGCTGATCTTTCCGCCGCCATTACTTTCTTGCGAGACATGTCCGAACATGACCTGAGCCGGGGATTCTTTGGGGCTGATGTCCACCTGGAACGCAAAGCGCAGCGGATGCGGGAGGGACTTCCAAGGTTCCAAAGCCCACAAGATCAAAGCTGGCAAAAGCCATTTCTGGACTGACTAGGGCGGCGGGGCATGTATGGTTTTTTGTTTTGCTATGGTTAATAGCAAAAAATCTCCCTAAAAATCAATTATTTTATTGATTTTATCATTTTCAAACGATGCGTTCCTCCCGAGGAAACCCATAAGAGGTCTCAAAAACTGAACCGACTAAAGCTGCAACCAACTCTCGTACGCCTCGTTGATCAGGCAATCCTCACCGAGTGCCACCTTGAGTGGATCGATCTCCTTGCCACTGAATCCCAGATGCAAGTGCCGACGCCAACCCTCGGCATACTCAAATTTGCCGGAAAGCGCGCCCACACGCAGCGATGCCTCATCCATACTGATGAGGTAGGAATCCATTCCCTGACTCACATCCAGCCAATGCTTCTGACTCACATGAGCGGCCAGTGACTCGCGCTTTCGAGCGTGAACGGGCGTCGTGTTCACATACGAACCAGCCTGGATACGCTTGCGCAACGGATCGCATAGACCGTGTGGCATCGCGTGATAAACGGCCACATCGTGCAGATAGGCTTCGCGCGGGGGATCGCAGACGAAATTCGGAATACCATGAGCAAACGCCGCCGTCGCTGCGAGTCGAGAGGTGTTCTGGTGATCCTCCATGTAGTCCGCTGGCGAGTGGGTCAGCACGATGCTCGCTCGCGATGCTCGCACCACTGACGCCACTTTTCTCAACAACGGCGCGCTGTAAATCAGCTCTAAGTCATCACTGATTGGTGGGTAAAACGTAGCCTCCAAAATACGCGCTGCCTCTTGAGCCTCGGCCAAACGTGCGAGCGAGGTCGTGGGTCCATCCATCTGCACAGATCCACCATTGCCAGAACACAGGTTCATGTAGTGGATGTCCCAGCCACGAGCCTGGAGTTGCAGCAAAGTTCCGGCAGCGACGAATTCGATGTCATCAGGATGGGCAAAAAGGGCTAGAGCGGCGGGCATGGGCTTAAATTACGCGACAACAAGAAGTATCCTTCAGGCGATGCCTTTCTCCCTTCACGCGGCAAGAGTGTTATTCAATATTCAATGCTCACAGGCTGGCAGCTTTTCTGCTTCTACTATGAAAGTCCCCGTCAGCCACCATGACCCCTGCCCCACTGGATTCAGCCATCCCAACTCTAGGCCCGTGCCTATTTCACTCGCCTCTGCATCCCATTGGAGCTGTAGAGGCCCCATTCAAAAAGGATGCTAGCGACCGCATTCTCTATCACAGCCATCTTCTCGAGGATGGGCGTGATGTCTCGACACCAAGTTTTGAAGAAGCTGGCGCGCGTGAGTTGATCTACTTTAACCCGGCCAAAACCACGGTCGGCATCGTGACCTGCGGTGGTTTATCTCCCGGCTTAAATGACATCATTCGCGGCATCGTAAATCAATGTGTGCTGCAATACGGCATCAACCGCGTCTACGGCTTTCGCTACGGATACGAAGGCCTCGTGCAGCGTTATGGGCACGCACCGATCGTTTTACGACCAAGCTCGGTCGAGCAAGCCCATAACTTCGGTGGCACCATGCTGGGCAGCTCGCGTGGGCAGCAAGACATCGGAGAAATGGTGGACACGCTGGAGGACATGAAAGTCGATATCCTCTTCGTCATCGGTGGTGACGGCACACTCCGAGGAGCTGCTGAGATTGTGAAGGAAATCGAGCGCCGTGGTTTAAAAAAAGCCGTCGTCGGAATACCGAAGACCATCGACAACGACATACGCTACCTCGACAAGAGCTTCGGCTTTGAAACCGCTTTTGCAGCAGCCGTGCAAGCCGTCAAATGTGCCTACACTGAAGCCACTGGAGCCGTGAATGGAGTCGGGCTAGTCAAGCTCATGGGCCGTGACTCCGGCTTCATCGCCTGCTATGCCGCGCTGGCCGGCAGCAATGTCGATTGCGTGCTCATACCCGAGGTTCCTTTCAATCTTGAAGGGCCGGGCGGCCTGCTAGAAATGCTACGTTATCGCTTAAAAAAACGCAGTAGCGCGGTAATCGTCGTCGCAGAGGGCGCTGGCCAGCATCTCATGAACACGGGGGATGACACTGATGCCAGCGGTAACAAACGATACGGCGACATCGGGCTATTCTTGAAGGATCGCATCAATGCCTTTTTCAAAGAACAACGCATTGAAGTGAACCTCAAATACATCGACCCAAGCTACATCGTCCGCAGTGTGCCGGCGAATGCGGCAGACAACGTTTATTGCTCACGCCTCGCGCAATCTGCCGTGCATGCTGGTGTCGCAGGGAAGACTGGCATGCTCGTCGGTCGCTGGCACGGCTCCTTCGTCAACTTGCCGCTCGAAATGGTCATCCACGGTCGTCGCAAAGTCGATCCAACTCAGGAGCTCTGGCACTCCGTGCTTCAATCCACCGGACAACCTCCCATGACACGCTGATGGCTACTTTGGCGGCAGTTTCGCCGAGTAATGCACGGCGCGGTGGCGATTGTCGTCGAAGGCGAAGTGCAGCCACTGGCCGTCTTTGCTGACGAAGCCGTCGGGGTAGTTCATGCGGCCTTTCGGACCATCGACGGACTCCTGCTGGAGCACGCGCTGGTAGGGCCAGGTCTTCATGCCATCAAAGCTGATCCACAGCGCCATCGGACTGCGGTGCTTGCTGTTGGGATTGTGCAGAATGGCGACGCGATCGCTGCCGAGGTTGTAGATCGTAGTCTTACTGCCGGGATTTGGGATCTCGGTGACGCTGGCATATTCGGGCCAAGTCTTGCCACCATCCTTAGACACGGCCTTGTAAAGCAGGCCGCCAAGGCCATCGGCGCGAATGACCATAGTGATACGGCCATCAGGATGCTCGAAGAGGTCGTTCTCCGCCCAGCCGAAGTAGCGGCTGTTCGGCGTGAGGCGGATGTTTCCATGTTCGCTCCAGGTTTTGCCACCATCATTGCTGATGAGGACGCCGTTACGCGGGTTGGTGAAGGCACGATCCAGCGGGGCTTTGTCCTGCTCGTCATCTGGGCCGATGTAGTGCTGGAACGGAATCATGATGCGCCCGTCTTTGCAGACGATGTGCTTGCGGATGAAGGTGCGCTCCTTGAGGCGGCCGGGGACTTCGATGGGCTTGCTCCATGTCTTGAAGGAATCGTCGCTAGTGAGATACCACGAGCGCCAATCATTCGCCCAGTGCTTGGAGTGAGTGGAGAAGAAGAGCGTGCTGCGTTGGCCGGTGATCATGAGTTCTGTCGGCCCCTGGCCGATGGTTTTACCCTCGCGTTGGAAACCGACATCGAAGGGTGCCAGTGGTGTCCAAGTCTTGCCCATGTCCGTGCTGCGCGTGACGCCCGTGTAGTTCAATGGCGAAGGCTCGGTGTCACCCCCGGCAAGGATGAAGAGAATCCAGGAACCATCGGGCAACTCACGCAGCGTGGTGTCGCAGACCATTTTGTTGGGCGTGATGCCGTCATAAGGTATGCTCTTGAAGTCTTGCTTGGCGTCTTCGATGCCCTGCGCGGTCCATTTGGGATCAGGCCGGATCGACTTCGGCAAATGGGGTGCGTGGGCTTTGTTGACGATCGTCTTCCTCGGTATCCAGGCCGGCGCAGCGTTAGTAGCGACTGGTTTGGTATCATCCATCGCAACTGGTGGCGCGACTTTGCGTGGAGCAAAATCTGCTTCGGTGAATTGGGTGTGCAGGATCTCCGCATCGGTGTGGCGGTTCCAATCATAGAGGATGTGGATGTCGCCATTCGGTGCCTGGAAACCATCGGGATACGAGACGGAGGCACGATCATCAATGAGCAGCCCCTTGCCCCAGGTCTTGCCATCGTCATTCGACAAAAACGCCTTCAGGTTCGTGCGGTTCGGAAGCCGCACATTGATCGGTCCATTCTTCACGAGGATGAGTTTGCCCGAAGCGAGACGGCGGATGAAGAAGCGCGCACTCGGATTCTGAATCGTGCTCGGCTGCGGCTCGCTCCAAGTCATGCCCTTATCAGTGGACGTGCTCTCGCTGATGCCATCCTTCGTGCGGGCCAGCATCCACAGGCTGCCGTCCTTGCGCTCGACGATCATGTGCTCATCGAAGTCCGTGCGCGGGAATGCCACGCCGCTGCGGCGCGTCCATGTCTTGCCTTGGTCAGTCGAAGCGAAGACATTTGCCATGCGGATCACATCGAGATCCTTGTGCGCTTCCTTATTCACGCCAGGGCCGCCCATGCGGTCGCGCGTCCACAATGCCACAGGCAGCAGCCAGTCGCCGTTGCTGAGCACGGTGGGCTTGTTCAGAGTGCAACCATCGGCGAAACGCACGGGCGCGGTCCACTTCGGCTCCGCCGCATCAGGATCATCACAGCGGATATACCAGTCGCCACAGCGGCCATCGAAATAGCCGAGACTCTGATCAAAGAAGCACCACAAACGGCCCAGCGGATCGGTCCACAGATTACCGACGAGGGCGCGGCGCTCATAGTGCACTCCATTCAACTCGCCATCCTGTGGATCAATGACCAAGCGAGGCTTGCTCCAATGCGCGCCATCATCATCACTCGTCGCCAGCATGAAAAAGCCATTGGGTGAATCACCATTCCCCACCCACGCGGCCCACAGGCGACCTTTCGGCGTGCGGTCGATGCCGATGATCATATTGCCGGGCCGGAATTGATCAGCATACACAGGTCCGGGAGCTGTGTTGATGACAGGCGGCGCAAGAGCGAGATCGAGCAAAGCCTTGTCCTGGGCTAAGGCAAGGCTGGCAAAAAAGAAGAAAGTGAAGACAATGCGTGTCATGGTTGTTGGCAGTGAACGGCTAAGAAGCGGAGATTCGTCGGCTAGAAGTAGCCAATTTGGGGTTATGTTAACACCAGCTTCGAGCCACTTCGAGGCTCCGCTTGAAGCCCTCGCGCACGAGCGAGAGATCGGAATCCATCGCCAGCCAAGTGAAGCCGAGGGCTTTGAGTTTCTCTTTATCATCCGCATGGCGGACGAGGATGCCGCAGCCTTTGCCGTGATCCCTCGCGGCCTTGGCGATGGCATTCACACAATCATCATAAGGCATGGGTGAGCTCCGAGCCTTTAGATCATAGCTCAAATCCGCCGGGCCTATGAACAGCGCATCAATCCCCTCCACGGCGGCGATTTGATCCGCATTCGCCACGGCATCGGCGGTTTCGATCTGCGCGAGAATGATCGGCTTTGACATCTCACCCGTCGGCAATCTCATGCCGTAGCCATAAGCTCGAACCGTGCGCGAAACACCGCGATGTCCCTTTGGCGGATAATAGGCCGCATCCACACATTGCTGCGCCTCTGCCACAGTGTTCACATGCGGCACCATGATGCCATCCGCTCCCCAATCGAGCACACGGCTGATCAAATCAGGATGCGGAGCGCTCACGCGCACAATCGCCAGCGTCTGGCTGCCACGCAGAGCACGCAGTTGGTTGGGCAGGACGGCCTCGGATTCGCAGCCATGCTCCAAATCGATGAGCACCCAGTCAAAACCGCATTCGGCCGCGAGTTCCGTGACTGCGGGTGATCCGATGGAGAGAAAGGTGCCGATGTGATTGTTCATAAGGAGAGAATGTCGAGGCCGCAACCCTCACGCAAGCCGCGCAAGGCCAATGCGAGTCGTGACAGCGTCATTTTACGCAAACTAGCCCCCGAAGAGCCGCTGCCTATGAGGAAGAAGCCGTCATCACGATCAAAGTAACCCGCGCCGACACGAATGACGGCTTTCACGATCATGTTCCGCAGCAGATGCAGCCAGAAGCGGCGCAAGTGATCCTCTGGCAACATGCGGACGCTTTGATAGCCCTCGAAAGCGCGCTGCAAGAATGCCGCATCATGAAAGCAGGCAAGCAGCGAGAGATCATCCATCGGATCGCCGCTGATCACATCGTCGAAGTCAATGAACGCGGCGATTTGATCGCGGGTGCCGAGGATGTTCCAGAGCGCGAGGTCTTTGTGGACGAGGCAGCCTTGCGGAAGATCGAGCAATATCCGGTGATTCTTGATCTCGGCAGTGATCCCTTCAGCGTTGTTCAGAAAACCGCGAGCGACGAGGAAATGAAGATGCTCGTCGAGGCGAAGGCGAAAGTAGTCGAAGTAGGTGGCGTGGTAGCCATGCAGGGCATCATCCAGCACGCCGAAGCCAGGTAACGTTATCGCCTGCCACTTCGCCACCGCCACGCCGATGTCGAAAGAGATCTGCGGAACTCCCAGCGTGCTCTGCTTGAACCAGTGATTCAAATCAGGCGCTGCAATCCGCTCCAGTGCCTGCCACGCAAAGGAAACGCGGCTACGAGTGGCATCGCAGCCAAAAACCTTTGGTGTGACGACTCCTGCGTCACGCACTTGATCCAGCACAGCGGACTCGATGGCGAGATGACCGTCTTTTTCGGGGCCATTCTCGACTCGCACAAACATCGCCGTGCCATCCACTTCGGCATTCCAGGTGAGATGATTGCCCTGCCCCACTCCAGGTTTCAAATCGACCTGCCTGGCATTAAAGTGACGCAGCATCTCGTCATGAATTTGATTCTCGATGTTCGCAGAAGCCTCGCCACGCGCCTGTGTGCCGTGAAACGCCGCTGGGCGATCACACTTCCAGTAGTAGATGTCGCGACGACCCATGGTCAGGCATCTGGCGTTCGACGTTTCCACCAGGAGGCGAGGAGACCGCCGATGATATTTTGCATGACACCGCTAAAGACGCCAGCCGCAGCGGCCAGTGGCATCACGGCGAAATGCTCACGCGCCAGCGACGCGGCCATGCCGCCGTTTTGCATGCCGACCTCGATGCTTACCGTGCGGGCGACGGATTCAGGATAGCGCAGCATTTTGGAGATGCCGTAGCCGACGCCAAACCCGAGGACGTGAAGCGTTAATGCGGCAAGAGCTAACCGACCAAAATTCGATGCAATGGCGTCTGCGCTCGCAGCCACGATGCCGCCGCTCACCAGCGTGAAAGCCAGAACGGCAACCGTGGGACCACAGGCCCCGATCTTGTCTGCCGTGCGCGGCAGTTTCCACCGGATGAGAACACCGAGCACCACGGGCGCGATAGTGAGTTGTAAGGCGGATAAACACAGACCCCAAGCATCCACTGGCACGTACTTTCCAGCAAGCGTGCTCGTCCACATCGGCGTGAAAAAGAAAGCCAGCATCGTGGACGCGAGCGTGAGCACCACCGACAATGCCACGTTCGCCTTAGCAAGGTAGCTGATCATGTTCGACGCCATGCCGCCGGGACAACTCGCGACGAGGATGATGCCCACGGCAAGACCTGGTTCGAGTTTCAATGCTGTCGCTACCAGCCAGCCGGACAGCGGCATGATCGTGTATTGCGCTACAAAGCCGAGTGCCACGCTTCCAGGCATTTTCCAGATGGCTTTGAAGTCATCAATGCTCAGCGTGAGCCCCATGCCGAGCATCGAAGCAGCCAGCGACCAGAATATCCACGGCTTGTCGAACCACAGCATCACCTGCGGCTTGAAGAAGGAGATGACCGCCAGTGTGACGAGCCACACGGGGTAGAGATTGTTGAACCAATTGAGGAATCGAGTCATGAATGGTGATACCAAGTAATGGAGTTCGTGATCAAGGTTTGATTTCACGAATTGCTGCACCGTTGCTTTCAATCAAAAGCACCAGTTTCTTGAAACTAAACTTCTCGTTAGCCTTCACCGCTTTGCGATAAAGGCTCATACGATTGATCTCGCCGGGAAAAAGCTGTGTGTCCGGCACGTCCACTTTCGTGAAGCCTTTTTTGAGCAACTCCGCCTCCTGACTGGCAGCTTTCGGTCGAATCGTCGGCGTGAGAGCGAAAAGCGTGCCGGGCTTGGTGACGGTCACGTCGAGCTTTTCGATGCTGGTGCGATGAAAGGGCAGGTCTTTGACCGCCGCAGGTATTTCGTCGATGACGTAGTCGCGGTCGGTGAAGAGAGTCACTCCGCGTTTCATGAAGGCAGGCTCAGGTGGTGGTGGTGCGGGCCATTCGATGCGTTTGTGGCCGGTTTGAGGCTCGAGCTGGCCCACGGACTCAAGTTTGCCAAACATGATGCGGTCGGTGCTGCCGCCGTGGTCGCTTTGGGTGACGGCGAGCCAGAGGGTGCCTTTGTGTTCGTGGAAGGTCGGATACTGGAAGGAATGTGGGGACTCGAAGCGGTATTTGCGCTGCCAGGTTTTGCCGTCGCGGGAGATGTCCACGTTGAAGACGCTGCGATTGCAGTTCTGGATCTTGGTGTTCTCCTGCCAGCCGAGGTAATAGACGCCGCTGAAGTGATCGAAGGTCGGTTTGGAATTGAGACCGTTGGGCACGAAGGGCTTTGGCTCGGCGACGGTCCATATTTTGCCGTCCTTGCTGGTGGTAAAGTGGTAGTTGCCTGCGTCGTTGCGCACGATGGCCATCCAGGTGCCGTCGGGCAGACGGTTCACGGCGGATTCGCTGAGCTGCTGCGACTGCGGCTCGTTGTAGTGGCCGATGATTTCAAAGGTGGTGAAGTCGTCTTGTAGCACGGCGAGGGCGTTTTGTTTGCCGGGGAAGTTGTTGAGCGCGATGTAGCGCTTGCCGTCGAACTCCTTGAACGAATCGAAGATGTAGAGGCCCTGATTGATGCCGGGCCGCTTGAAGCCTAAAGCGGCTGCGTCCGCATGAAAATGACGCGGCTCCATGTCAAAGATGCCTGCGGCGGTCTTGAGTTTGGCTTTGTGGATGCTTTCCTCAAAAGTCTGCGTGCGCAGGTCAAAGTCGCGATACCAGGTCACGGCCTGTTCTTTGGCCGGCTGGCTGCAAAAGTAGGTGCGCAGCGTGTGCTCGTCCTTGCGAATGATGCGCGGCACAAAGACCTGCGCATCCGGCAGCGTGATGTTGACGAAGGCCTGGCCAGCCTTGGCCATCGGGTGCGTTTTTTCGACCTTGAGCGACTTCATGTTCACCACCGTCAGCACGCAATACATCGCAGCGCCCGCGCCATGGCCGGGGGTCACGTCGTTGTCATGCTCAACGATGTAAGCCCGTTCACCGACACAGACGAACTCCGCATCATGCGCTCCTTTCACCTGCGGCGCGGTGACGCGAACGAGCCGCTGCATGACGATGTCGCCTGCGAGTGCGGGGTCCCAATTCGCAGGAAGTAGTGACGGCTTGTCGAGCTTGTTTACAACTTGCTTCAAGCTCACTACCCCAGACACGTTCTTGCCTGCGACCACGTCATCCTCTTTGAATTTCGCCAGTAGGATCTCGCCATCACCTTGGCGATCGCGGTCGTAAGTAATCCAGATGAGTCCGTCCTTATCCTGGACGCCGTCGGGGTAGGACACGCCTTTGCGTTCATCGAGCAGGAGACCGTCATTCCAATTTGCCCCGTCGTCGGTGGAAAGCTTTGCAGTGAGGTGGCTGCGACCGGTGAACTTGTAGTGGTTCACGAGCAGCAGATTGCCCGAGGCGAGACGGCGGATGAAAAAGCGTGAGCCTGGGTTGGCAATGGTGCTAGCCTTCGCCGCACTCCAGGTGCGACCCTTGTCCGTGGAATGGCTTTCCCAGAGAAACCCGTCACCGGTGCGGGTGAGCAACCACAGGCGACTATCCTCCATCTCCGTGATCATGCATTCCAGAGCCCATTCCGGGGCCTTGAGTGAGCCGTGGAGACTCCATGCCTTGCCTTCGTCGGTCGAGATACCTACGCCCTGGAGCTGCTTTGGGCCAGCGAACCAAGAATGAATCGTTTCTGTTGCATGGGTCACCGGCATGATCCATTCGCCGGTGGAAAGCACGGTCGGCTTGTTCATGCGGAAGGCATACGGTCCCTCAAAACCGACTCGGAACTCTTCACCAAAGACCGGCGGCGTGGCATCCGGCTCGTCACAAATCCGCGCCCACACATCGTGCTGCGAAGTGTCCTTGTTGCCGCGATTGAAGACATACCAAAGCCGCCCCTTCGGATCGATCCACACCGTAGGATCGTAGCAGCGGGTGCCATCCTTGGGCAATCCCATCGCCTGTGGCTTGGTGAAAGTCTTCGCCTGATCGTCGCTGTAGCAAAGCAGCACCGTGTTCTCCGGCGCGGGCTCTTTGGGTCCGCCTGTAAACCAGGAGACAAACATGCGGCCGCTTGCCGTTCTTTCGAGGCCTGGGATGCCCTGCCAGGTGCGAGCTGTTTCGAGAACAGGCGTCTCGGCAATGGCGAAGAACGCAGAGCTAGCAAGAAAGAGAAAACAAAGTCGGTGAATCATGGCGGAGTTACCAAACGAGGAATGATAGGGTGTTTCGTCGGTTGAATCCCTTGAAGAAGTGTTATGCTAACACCATGCCCGAACCCACCTCCGCCACACTCAGAGACATCGCCCGCGCTGCGGGTGTGTCGATGATGACGGTGTCGCGGGTGCTGCGTGGGGCACCGAAGGTTTCAGCGGAGAAACGAACACTGGTGATGAAGGAAGCGCAGCGGCTGAACTACCAGCCGGACCCTCACCTCGCGCGCATGATGCAGGTGGTGCGCGGCAAAAAGGAAAAGCGAGCGCGGGCGGTGATCGCGGTGATTCGCGAGCATGTGCCTCAGGATGGACTGCTGAGCGCTACATATCAGTATGTACCCATCGAGCCGATCCGCAACCGTGCGCACGGACATGGATACGCGGTGGAGGAGTTTTGGCTGGGCAAGGATGGCCTGACGCCAAAGAAGCTGCAAAAGATCCTCCACGCGCGCGGCATCGAGGGCGTGATCATCTCGCCGCAGAGCATGACGCTTCCTTGCAGCAAGCTCGACTACTCGCCCTTCGCGGCGGTGACGTTTGGTAACGCGATGAGCACACCCGCGCTGCACATGTGCGCGGGAAACATGACGCTGGGCATTCACATGGCGGCGGAGCAGCTCCATGCATTCGGCTACCGGCGCATTGGCGTGGCGGTGACGAAATGGATCGTGAACCGCTCGCAGTTTGGCTACAGCGGCGGCTTGTTTCACTGGCAGCATGGCCTGCCGGAGGGGGATCGCGTGCCGCTGCTGCTGTTTCCGAGCAACGAGATTAGCCGTGGCTACGACGTATTCGCCAAATGGATGCGTGAGCATAAGCCCGATGCGCTCATCACCTTTGACACACACATTCCGGGCTGGCTGAAGCGGCTCGGACTTCGAGTGCCGCAAGACATTGGCTTTGTGGTGCATGACTGGACGCCGAAGATGACCGACTACGCCGGTATTTATCAAAGACGCGATCATCTCGCCGCGGCCGCGGTCGATTTGGTCGTCACGCAACTCTCGCAGCACGAGCACGGTGTGCCCGATGTCCCCCGCCAGATCATGATCCCTCCACAGTGGGTGGATGGGCCGAGTGTCTAGCATAGGCTTTCTAGCCTGTGATTCGTATTTTATGAGCACAGGCTTAAAAGCCTATGCTACGCTCCACGTCATGTCCGACATCCGCGCCCTCGAACCTCAATCTCTCTGGAACTGCTTCGCCGATCTCAATGCCGTGCCTCGACCATCAAAGCATGAGGAACGTGTCGTGGCGTTTGTGCTTGGATTTGCGGAACATCACGGCCTGACCGCGATTCTAGACAGCGCAGGCAATGTGATCGTCAAGAAGCCCGCAACATCAGATCGTCAGGACAGGCCTGCGGTCATCATGCAGGCACATCTCGACATGGTTCATAAGGCTGCCGACGGTTTGAATTTCGACTTCGATACGCAAGGCATCGACATGTGGGCAGACGGTGATTGGGTGCGGGCACGCGGTACGACTCTTGGAGCGGACAATGGCCTCGGCGTGGCAGCGATCCTCGCGGTGCTTGCGGCCAAAGACCTCTCGCATCCGCCGATCGAAGCGCTTTTCACGCTGGATGAAGAACAGGGCATGGGCGGAGCACTCGGACTGCAACCCGGACTGCTAACGGGTAAAACGATGCTCAATCTCGACTCCGAAGAGGACGACACCTTCACCATCGGTTGCGCGGGCGGTGTGGATACGCTGGCGAGCCTCGACTACACGGAAGCGGCACACGGACCCGACGAGCCATTCATCGCCATTCACATCACGGGCCTACGAGGCGGGCATTCGGGACTACAAATCCACGAAGGCCGCGCGAATGCCATCAAACTCATGGCACGCATCCTTTGCGCCTGTGGTGTGGAAGTCGTCGCGCTAGCCACCATGCGCGGAGGCAGTGCCCGGAACGCGATCCCGGCTCAATGCACCGCGCAGATCGTCATTCTCGATCAGCCGCGTTTTGATGAAATCTTTGCCCAGGAGGTCGAAGGCATTCGCGAGGAGTTCCGCCTCATCGAGCCGCATCTGAGCATCACCACGCTGCCAGTGAAGCCGGAACACGGCTACATTCCAACGATGGCCGATCATGCACAAAAGCCCTTCGTTCTGGCGCTTCAGGCCGTCGTGAATGGCGTTTATCGCATGAGTCCCGTCGTTCCCGGCTTGGTCGAGGCATCAACAAATCTCTCGCTCATCTCGCTCGGTAACGGCCACACCGAATGGAGCGGCCTTCAGCGTAGTTCGGTCGATTCGAGCAAGGCGGATGTCGCCCGCGCCTTTGCCGCTCCATTTGAGATGATCGGCACGAAGGTCGTCCAGGACGCGGGTTATCCCGGCTGGAGTCCCAGCGCCGAGTCGCCCATCCTGGAGAAAATGAAGGCGCTTTATCGCAAACTCTTCGGCCACGAGGTCAAGGTCAGCGCCTGCCACGCCGGCCTCGAGTGCGGCGTTATCAGTATCGCCTACCCCGATCTCGATATGATCTCCTTTGGCCCTAACATCCACGAAGCTCACTCCGAGAATGAGTACTGCAGCATCATCTCCGTGCAGAAGTTCTGGAAACTGCTCACGGCGACGCTGGCGTCGATGTAGCTTCGATTAATATTCGCAGCTACTTCAAAAGCCACTCTACCGCTGATCCCTCAGGCGCTTTATCCTCGCCTTGGATCCATAGCAGCTGCGGTGCATTCAGCGAAATCAGGCCGGGCAGATCCAGATACTTCGCTCCACCAGGGAGGAACATCGGGTCACGATAGTCGAGCACCTTGCCAAAGCGGAAGCCGTGCGTATCCACCGCCGCACGATCTACAGCCGCACCCGCCAAAGCGCGCGCGGTAATGGCGATAGGGCCAGTCTGCGAACCGAATGCAGCCAAGCAGATTGTCTTCGGGTTCGTGTGCGAGCCGACTTTGGCGTTGTGCAGAAAGCTGACAATGGAAAGCACGTCATGCGTGCGCTGGGCAAAGAGAGCATGATTATAACCATGCGTGTAACCGGCAAACTCGCGCGGGTTTTTGACCACAGCCGTTTGCTTCACCGTCTCACCACCTTGAAGGAGCAGATCGACTCCGAGCACCGCAGCACCGCTGGCCACGAGTTTCTTCACGTCATCGTTTTGCAGTGCCGTCTTGCCACCATCATCAAGCCAGACAACCGCACGGCCATTCCACTGCTTCGGATAAAGCCACACGACATTGAGCTCCTCATTGTAGGTCTTGTTGGCCAGCGTCCCTGTCATTTCAAGGTGATCACCGCGATCCTGTTTGTCTTTGATATCCCACTCAACTTCACCCGCCTTGTCATAAGTGCGGCCAATGACGAGTTCGACAGCTTGCCGAAGCACTTGCGGTTCGGCTGCCTGGAGTTGCTTGCCAGCATCGTCGCTAAAATATTTCAGGAGTGTACGCTCAAACTCAGGATCAGCAGCCTTAGGCGCAGGGTGCTTGTCATCCCACACACTGAGCTGCTCTTTAGTGAGCGGTTCATAATCCTGCTCGATCACGGGCGATGCTTGCCCGAGTTTGAAGTGCTTGTTCACAAAGGTGTAAAACGCCGAGCGCGTGACAGCATTGTAGTTGTGGGGGAAATGCTCACCGCGCAGCAGCATGACATTGTCTTTCTTGCCATGCGTCTCGTAGAGCTTTTGCAAATCAGGGAAGCCCTTCGTTGCCATTTCCTTCGTCCAGTCATTCGCCGTATTCATGCCCTGCGGCTTCGGCGCAAAGAGACCCGCAAACTCCACATTGCCGGTGCCGATACGCAGCAGCGATGCATTTTCACAGGTGCAGCCGCCTTGCATCGACGTGCTCACCATCACACATGGGAAGGACAGCTTAATGCGGTCATCAATGGCCGCCAGCAGCATCGTCTGCGTGCCACCGCCGCTCGCACCCGTGATGGCGGTACGCTCGGGATCGACCTCTGGCAGAGAAAGCAGGAAGTCGAGGCCGCGCACCGCATTCCAGGTTTGCAGACCCATGATGGATTGCAGATGCGACTCCGCCTGTGGGCTATAGAGTCCCCAATTCTGTGTCTTGTTAGCCTCAGGTCGCTGCGTCGCAAATTTATGTACGATCTCACGCGAAAACTGGATCGAGTCCGAATCACTCAACATGTCCCACTGCCACACGACGCAGCCCATGCGCGCGAGCTGGATACAGAGCGATTGAAAGATGCTCTTACCACCACGCTCAAAGCGCTCACCTCCAGCCGCGATCTCTTTGCGCACCACATCATCATCCGACAATGCAAGGCGTGCATCCTGCCAATGACCGTGCGCAAACATGACGCCGGGTGCCTTGCCCTTGATGACCTTAGGCTTCCACAGGCTACCCGTGACAAAGAAGCCTGGAGCGCTTTCAAAATAGACCTTTTCGACCGTGAATCCATCGCCCTCAACCTTGCCGTGAATCACCGCATTGAGCGGCGTCTTCGTCGGCATCGGCCACAAACCTTCCGCCACAAGAATCTGCCGCCGCACCTGTTCCTTTCGCACATCCCACTCGCTCAATGACGATGGTGGATTGAATGGAAAGTAACCATTCAGATCTTTCGGTGGTTGAAGGCGGATGTCTTCAGCCTGGGCGAGCACTGAGGCAAAGAGAGCGAGGAGGAGCGTGTGTTTCATGGTTTAAATGTGACCTTACATCAACGGTGCGAGCGGCCGGAGTTCATCACGAAGCCGAACAACTGACCATCACAATCTTGTTTCGATATCACTGACCTAAACCCATCCCAAATCACCTGATCATGCCCGACGTAGCAGTGACCTGTTCCTTTATCACGGCGCGGTGCGCCGTATCCTGGAGGAAGCGCGCACAAGCGGCATCGAGTCCAGTGGGCACATAGGCATTGCCCACCGGGCTTTGAGCAAAAAGCCATTCATACCAAACAGAGGCCCCGATATACTCTCCAGCGGCATTGGCATGATGTCCGTCCATGCCGAATGTTGTTTTGCCATTCGTCTGCTTCTTCCACTGCCAGCCGACATGGAGCGAATGCTTTTACAGGGGCAGAGCGGGCTGCTTGACAGCTTTGTAATCAAAAGCCGTGTCGGTCTGATAACCCCACTGCGGACTGGTATCGGCCAGATAAAAAGCATCGCCCACGGGAATTCGTCGCGCGCCCAGTTCCTTCGTGATCGCTGCATAAGCAGCACTGAGGCCTGCATACATCTTCGCCTGAGTTATCGGCTCGCCCGGTTTGTCGGAAGGCTTGGTAAAGTGCGGATCGTCTTTTCGATATGCCCATGTCTGATGCACCAGCAGTTTAGCACCCGGCGCATGTTGATGAATGAGTTCACTCAAACGATCCGCATGTGGCTGATAGGCACTCAGGTCATGACTCTTGAGGCTGACCTGCTGGATCGTCACATAGTCCCACGAGTCTGCTTTCAGTTCCTTTATCAGGCTGCGTCCGTTCGTGTAGAGCCCCGCTTTGTCCTCTGCATTCGCTGCGTATTCAGCGCCTTTTCGGAATGCAGTTCAAACGATGCGCCACCAACGACAATGGAATGATGGATCAGCGTGTGTCCGATCTCCGAGGTAATGCGTGGCATTGCGCGAGAAGCTGTTGCCAATCGTGAGCAGACGCACCGTTTTCTTCGCCACTGGGGCTTCCGCCGTCCAGGCAATAGATGGGATAACGAATAGAGCGAAGCAGAGGACGGCAGAGTGGAAGGGTTTTATGAGACGCATCAGAGTGGCTAGAAGCTGCTCATGCGCAATCAGCGTCAAGAAGACACAGTTACCTCCTATGCCACAGGCATCAGCTCTGGGATCGGATCACCGAAGGGCAGTATCGGCATGGGACGGCCTTGGAAATCGTCGAAGCTGTCGTCGTAATTGATGCCGAGATGCTGATAGACGGTGGCCCAAAGATCATTCGGACTCATCGGACGCTCGATAGGATATTCGGCGCGTGGATTCGTGGCACCAATGATCTGCCCTGTCCTCATGCCGCCACCGAAGACGATGTTGGACATGGCATTCGGCCAGTGATCACGGCCGGGCTGGCTCACTCCGGTCTGCGTGCCGATCTGCGTGTTGATCTTCGGAGTGCGCCCAAATTCACCTGTCACCACGACGAGCACATCTTTGTCGAGGCCACGCTCGTGGATGTCCTCGATCAAAGCAGACACCGCCTGATCATAGACCGGCATACGCCAGCGACTGTCAGCAAACATGTCGCAGTTCACCGCATGGCTGTCCCAGTTGTAGGTGCAGTTCTTTGGGATCGTTTTACTCGGGAATGGGTTCTCCCAAACCATGGTCACGAAGCGGCAGCCAGCTTCCACGAGACGACGAGCAAGCAATCCACGCTGGCCATAGGCTGACCAGCCATAGCGGTCACGTGTCTGAGTGGACTCCTTGGAGAGATCGAAGGCCTCGCGCACTTGTGGTGCAGTCAGGATATCGCTGGCACGCTGGCTGAAGACATCCATCGCCTCCATAAGTCCGCTGCGATCCATCTCACGTTTCAGATTATCCATGCCACGAAGAAGATGCATGCGGTCATCCAGCCGCGTCTCCATGTGCGGCGTTAGGCCGATGTTCTCGACTTTGAAATCCTTGGCGCTGGGATCTCCCACCACCATGAAAGGCGTGGCAGACGGCCCAAGATACGAAGCGCCGAGTGAAAAGGTGTCGATACCACTGCGACTTCGATCCACGCCTGCAATTGAAGCTGGCATGGGATGATCCGCGCGCTGAAGCTTGCGTGAAATGATCGACTGCACGCTAGGCGCATCATTCACAAAGCCGACAGGCAAAGCCGGATTGCGGCCTGTCATGAAGCGCTTGTGACCGCCGCCATGATCCGCGAACTCGTGATGGATGGAGCGGATGATGTTGAATTTGTCCGCCAGTTTCGCCTGCTTCGGAAACAGCTCACATATGTGCGTGCCGGGCACGTTAGTGCGGATCGGATTAAACACACCGCGATACTCGACCGGCGCGTTCGGCTTCATGTCATAGCTCTCAAGCTGAGACATCCCACCCGGAAGCCAGACAAAGATCACCGACTTCTCCTTCAACCGACGGCCCGCCTTCTTCGCAATTGCCTCCGCGCGCAAGAAGTCGCTCATGCCCAGTCCCAACATGCTCAAAGCGCCAACCTCAAAGAAGCTGCGCCGCGACATGGGGCCGCAGCAGCGTTGATGAGTTTGGTCTTGAGTGGAAGACATGCAGATTTTCAACGAGGCGATCGAGCAGGCTATTTCGCGTCCACGGCAAAACTAGCGGTCTCCTTGCCACTGGCGATCTCCCACACCTTGAGAACGCCATCTTCGCCGCCGGCCACGAGTGAGTCACCACCACGGGTCGGGCTGAGTGAGTTCATGAAGTCTTTCACCCCGGAAAGTTGTTTCACTTCACCGCCGTCGCTGTTGATGATGCGCACTTTACCGTCGCCAGAGGTGGTAGCCACGTTGTCAGTATTGCCTAGATAATGGAGAGCGGTGACTTCCCGGTCCCAGCCATCGACGTTCTTGCGCCGATCACCCACGATCCAGTCCCAGACTTTTACCACGTTGTCCGCTCCAGAACTGGCGAGCAAGCGACCATCGCTACGCCAGGAAAGGCCTAACACATGATGCGTGTGGCCTTCGAAAACCTTCGTCATCTTGCCTGTGGTAAGATCGGTGATGCGTACCGCCTTATCAGCACCGCCAGAGGCGAGCAGTTTGCCATCGGGGGAGAAATCCAGGCACAAGACGGTGTCTAGATGACGCTCATCATAGTCTGCGGCCATTTTGCCTGTGGCCATCTCCCAAAGTGTGATGTCACCGCTGCGCGATGGCTCGCCACTGCCGACGGCCAACGTCTTGCCATCAGCAGAGAAAGTCAGCGCTCCGACGCGATCTGAGATGGGCGATTTGCCATCACCAGTGCCGAGCATGCGCTCAAGCTTCCAGGTCGCCACGGATTCATTTGGCACGAGCGCGCTGCCTTTGTCACCTGTGACGACACAGCCTTCATCTGTTGGCCAGGCCAGTGACTGAACCTTGCCTGCGGTGGTCACACTGAGCTGGCAGATAGGTCGGCCTGACACCGTGGACCAGACGCGCACATGGCCTTCGGCATCGACGGCGGCGATCTGTGCACCCTTCGGAGAAAAAGCAAGTGCGATGAGTGATGGAATGGCGCTGGCGACTGCTTTGGCTGCCTCAGTCTTGGCAACATTGCTGGCATCAAGGGCCTTCTTCGCAGCCTCAAGCGCTGCCTTAGTGGCAGTCACGGTCAGCGCTGCTTTGGTGCTGGCTTCTGTCACGAGTTGAATTTCACGTGCTGTGTCTTTGATGGTGGCCTCAGCACGCACAGCGGCTTCTTTAGCCAGTACGGCATCAGTCGCGGCCTTCTCGGCTTTGTCTTTGGCCTCGGTCTGTTTCTTGGTAAGAGCCGCGTCAGGCTTGCCTCCAAGGGCTTTAGTTACTAGGTCGTTGGCTTCCGCCAAAGCTTTGTCGGCGGCGGCTTTGGCATCGTCCTTGGGCTTCACATCCTTGATTTTGTCTTCCAGCGCTTTCTTAGCGGTGACGGCAATCTCGTTGGCCTTTTTCAATCGTGCGGCGAGATCAGTGACATCCTTCTCGGCCTTCTTGATAGCTTCATTTTGCCAGGCCACTTCGACGGTGCTATTCGCTACAGCATTCGTCTTATCCAGCACGGCACGTGCGGTGGCCAGATCGCCCTGGATCTCCAACGAGGCTTTGCCTGTGGCAGTTTCCCAGAGCTTGATCTTATGGTCCGCACCTGCGGTGGCGATGCGCTGAGTGTCAGCGCTTATCACAAACGCCGTGACAGCGGCACCATGCTTGAGATCGCGCAATGGTTTGTCAGTAGGTTGATCGATCAACGACACGGCATCTCCAGGAGTCGCAGCGAGTTTGAACTTTGAAACTGGAGGCACAGCCGGCGCAGGCACGGAGCGTGGGGTCGAAGCAGCGCGCTGCCAGATTTTTACTTCACGATAACTACCCGTGGCGAGGCGCGTGCCATCTGGACTAAAGATCATCGCAGCAACGAGATCGCGATGCGCGACGCCAGCCTGTTTGTAGAGGCCTGATTTGATGAGTGCTTCATCGGTCAGGCGGGTCACCATCGCCGCAGTCGGCAGGTGATACACGGATATCTGATTGCCACGCGCGGCAGCGGCAAACTGACCGTCAGGTGTGACCGCCGTAGCGAAGATGGGCCTGAAGGTGGCGGGCAGAGGCTCCCAGGCAACAACGCGCTCCTGGCGAACTGAATGTAGGGCACCTTCGTCAATCCATTTCTTGAAGAGTGCGAGTTCACCTGCGGTCAGTTTCACGGCGCCAACCTTATTGTTTTTCGGCGGCATCTCGGAATCCCATTCACCGGCAGCGGCCTGATACATCAGGCTCTTGCCTCCGTTACCTGCCACGATGCCCATTCCCGTTTCGCCGCCTTTCGTCATGAGTTCTGGCGTCTCCATGTTGAGCCCGCTTTTCGTCGTCGTTTTGTTGTGACAGGCGAGGCAGTTGTCTTTGAGGATGGGGAGAAGCTGCTTCTCGAAGTCCACGGTGGCGGCGTTCAAGAGAATGCCGAATGACGAATGCAGAATGACGAATGCTAAAACAGTTTTCATTTCTTGGCAGCCTCCTTCACTCGGATGCGGATGGGGGTGGAATACACGATGAAGGTGGCATCTTTGGCCGGGTTCTTGGTGGCGACTTCTTTGGAGAATTTGTCAGCAGCGGTCTTTGCTTTGTCCGTCAGGGCGAGCTTGTCGGCGGCTTCCTTCACCTTGGCCTGCTGAGCTGTTTGAGCTGGCTTGTCTGCGGGCTTAATCGCTTTCAGCGCGGCATTGGCAGCATCGACTTCTTTCTTGGCAGCAACTTGCGCTTCGGCGGCTTTCTTGGCGGTGAACTCAGCAGCGGTGACATCATCAGCATTGCGGCGGAAGGACATCTTGGCGGGTGATTGCAGGATGAAACCGTAATCACCGGGCGCAAGTTTGAGAGCTTTGACATCGAGTGTGAGCTTCCCGTCGTTGGCCTTTGCGGCAATGGTCGCCTCGGGGGCTTTGGCGACATCAGTCAAACCGAGCACCTTGAGCTTCAAGAGATCGGTGAAAGCAGGATGACGTGTTACTTTGAGCGGGATGTCCAGCTTGCCATCCACAGCTACTTCAGGGATTCCAGGAGTCGTCTGCTCAATGAGCGCAGGGGCCTGATCAGCGACGACACCGACCGCTGGCGCACCAGCGATGCGCGTGAAGATGACCTCACGCGCACTATCTTTAATCGGCCAGTTAAGGAAGGCAGTGTGGTTAATACCAGAGAGCACTTTGGCACCCGCAGCCGCATCCGCACTGGCACGCAGGCCGATGTAGCCCAGCGTCTGACCTTTGCCGACGAAACCGCCAAGAACTGTGACGCCGGGCGGCGGATTGCTGAGAGTGAATTCGAGCGGGTCGCTCTGCGTATTGCGTCCTGGCAGCATCACCTCAATCGCAGTGATGCCCTGACGCCAGACATTGGAACTGGCCATTTCATAAGGCCCGACAGCCGCAGCCTTTGGCAGCGTGGGATGCATGGCGATGGCTTGATCCATCTTTACTTCCGCAGGTTTGATAATACGCAGCATGTACGGATGACGACGACCATTGGCGGCGTTCAGCGGATCACTAATGGAGACGCGGAAGACACCATCAGCCTTCGCTTCATAGGCATAGGAGGGATCAAGCTGCGTGACTCGCACACTTGGAGCTTGCACAGTTGCAGCAGGATCATTCAATTCGGCTTGGGCTGTCAGTGTCTCGACACCCGCCGCGTCTTTTTTGACAGACTCCACAACCATGCTTGGATCAGTCGAGAAGCCTGCCTGCTGAGAGCTGACTTCGATGATGAAGCGGTCTCCTGATTTGAAAGCCAGATCAAAGCTGCGTGGCGTTCCTCTGGCAGAAAACCATCCGCCAAAAGTCTGGCCGATCTGCACGGGCGTGGCGGTCGTCGGCGCCGTTTCAGGAACCTCGTTCTCGGATGAGATGGCAAACGTCCTCCATGGATTCTCGGCGATGAGTCGTACTGAGGTGGCCGCATCGGCCTTGAGACGTTCGAGCGGCAGGCCTTGGTTAACACGCAACCCCGGCACCACTTGTCCACCCGGCAGATTCCAACCATAAAGCGTGTCCTTCGAAGCTGCCCACACCACGGCCCCCGTGATCAGGCTGAGGCGATAGCCAAACTCATCTCCAGCGCCATACATGAGATCATTCACGCGCAGCTTGTAGTTGCCGTCTGCTGGCAGACGCAGATCGAGCAGACCACCACGCAACCGCGCGAGCTCGCGACCTGATGCATCGGTGACAGCGCCGACCAATGAGGCACGCGAATCAAAATCTCTGCCGACAAACGTCGCGAGCACCCGCTGCCCCTTCTTGGCCCCGAAGCTGTACCAGTGCGGTGCGCCTGCTTTGAACACGCCATGAATGGCTGAACCCAGCGACAGCTTGAAAGCTGCGTCCGATTTGGTGTTGGTCCCTGGCGAATCAACGACTGTCAGCGGGCTAATCTGAAACACGCGTGGATTCGAGACGCCATATCGACCCACAAGGCGAATGTCATAGAGATCGCTTTTGACATCGGCAGGCAGTTTCACCGCGAGCATACCCTTCTTCTCGGGGATCTGCACGATCGGGACCTCAAGATAAGCACCATGGATACTGCTGAGCAGAATGGACTTCGCGCCATCGATATCCGCCCCTTTGAAACTAATCTCCACGGTGCTTCCCGGCTTGCCACCGAGGGGATACAAAGAGGTGAGCACAGGCGTGGGTAAGGTGGCCTGCGCAAACAAGTAACCCACCTGGAATGCCAGCAAGGCAGTAATGGACAAGGAATGACGATGCAAGATCGCCGGTCGGAAGGAATGCATCGCTTTAGTGATTGAACAGGAACTCCTTGGTATTCATCAGGGCCCAGACAATGTCCTCAAAGGCCTGCTTCCTGCCGTCTACGGCTTCCTTGTCCTTCTTACCGACGATCTTCTTGGTGAGGTGCGCGTGCGAAAGTTGCAACTCCTGAACTGAGGGATCGCGACTGAGAGCGATGTGGTAAAGCTCTGTGATCTTGTCTTCATCAGGACTCGTGTCCTTCGACATGCGATCCGCACGGCCATTGGCGCGAGCAAGCTGGGTCTGTATGTCAGAGGCATTCAAAAGGTGCAGACTCTGTGCTAGGCTGGCCTCCTGCGTGCGTTCGCATTCACAGGCGCTCGATGAATCAGGCCGACCAAAGACGGTGAGGAAGTAGGTACTCTGATTGTAGCTGTTGTCTGGTAAAGCTACGGCGCGCGTGCCTGGAGCCTGACCGGCAAAGCTGCTTTCGACATCGAGCAAACGATTCACGGCATCGTAGAGCACCTCGGCATTCAGTCGCTTCGGATAGTAGCGGCTGAAGCTCTGTCGATCCTTAGCATTCCATTGGTTAGGCTGTGCGCTTAGCTGATAAGTGGATGAGTTCGCAATGGTGCGAACGAGATGCTTCAAGTCGTAGCCGCTCTTCACAAAGTCAGCAGCGAGAGCATTCAGTAGTTCAGGATTCACCGGCGGATTGGTCTCGCGCATGTCATCCTCAGGCTCGACGAGGCCGCGGTTGAAGAAGTGCTTCCAGTAACGATTCACAAGCGTATTGGCAAAGAAAGGATTGTCCTTTCGGCCCATCCAATCGGCCAACATCAGACGCGGGTCCTGCTCAGGGCGCAGTTTCAAAGCTTCACCGCCGAGGCTGGTCGGCATCACAGGCTGCTTGGAACGCAGATTGGTCATCTGGGCGAGTCCGCGCTTATTGAAAATGGACTCTTCATCCTTGGCTGTATCAGGCTTGCGGCTGACATTGGCAAAGAAGGCCGCAAAGCCGTAGTAGTCCTGCTGACTCCATTTTTCAAACGGGTGATGATGGCACTGCGCGCACTGCATCCGCGTGCCGAGGAAGAGTTGAGCTACGTCCTCCATCTGCTGCTTTGGTTCCTTCACCTGGCGATACCAGGCCACTGGAGGATGCTGATCAAGACTGCCAGAAGCGGCGACCACTTCACGCGCAAACTGATCGAAAGGTTTGTTATCCGCGATGCTGTCTCGAATCCATTCATTGAAGAGATAACTGCCTCGCGCAAAGGTCGGCTGCGTACGCTGATTGCGTAGCAGGGCGCTCCACTTGTTGGCGAAGTACTCGGCATACTCTGGGCTATCGATCAGGGTATCAATGCGAGTCGAGCGCTTGTTCGCATCCTTGGAGGCGAGGAAATCCTTCATTTCTTCCGGCGTCGGCATCCGGCCCGTGATGTCGAGCGTCACACGCCTCAGGAAGGTGGTGTCGTCACACATGTCCGAAGGTGGCATGCCAATGGTCTTGAGTTTCGCTATGACCAGATCGTCGATGTAGTTTTTTACCGGCGGCAATTTATCAACGACAGCACCAAGCGGCACGGTGGCGCGGAAGGTGCTGACCTTGCCCTGATAGCGGACCATCACTGCAACATCACCAGGCAAGTCAAAGAGGCTGACTTTACCCGCCTCGCTCGTCTCGGCCATGGCCTTTTCATTCGGCTCATAAAGAGCGCGTCTTGTGACATCGCGTTTCGAACCGTCAGTGTAGTGCGCGGTGACTTTGAGCTGCTGGCTGCCGTTGAGCGGCATGGTCAGCACGGCAGGCTCGACACTGATACTGACCATCTTGGGATCGGTATCCTTGCCATAAGGCATACCTTCGCGAATCCAGCGTACGAGATCCTGATAGTCCTCAGACTTTGGATCAAGCTTCTTGCCACCGCCATGCGGGAGCTGTGCCGTGCCTTTGGTTAGCAGCAAGCTTTGCTGGGGTGCCGCAGGAAAGATACGGCGACCACGCGCTTCTTTCACAATGTGTTCGTAGTCCTCCTGTGGTTCAAAGCCAAGCAGTGAGAGCTTGAAACCATTCTGCCCGCTGGCCTTGCCATGACAGCCGCCTGAGTTGCACCCACTCTTCGTCAGAATGGGCATGATGTCGTTGGCGAAGTTCAGCGTTCGCGGCGCTACGGCAGCCAAGCTTGGCAAGCCTGAAGACGGCACAATGACGAGTGTAATGAAGCAAAGCAGATTCATAGTGGGAGGACCTACGGCATGAGAGAAGCTGTTTTGTCGAAGTATTGGGCGATATCCCTTTTTACTTTTTTGTACACTTTAAACGAGGGGGCTAATGCCACAGACTCCGGACGAATGAAAAATCCTGTATAATCCTGAAATTCTCTCAATCTTGTCTAAGCTGCCAAGCCCCACTTCAGATCCATGCCCCGCCCACCTTTTAATCGCCGCCCAACATCCGCTCCAAAACCACCACCTCCAGGCAGTGAGGATTGGGCACGCCCTTGGGCGCAGATGAAGTACTTCTCGTTTCACCCAGCCATCTTTCCGAACATGGTCGGCCCAGTTTCCAGCGATGCAGGGCCAGGCGATCTCGTGAACATCTATGATAAAGATGGCTTCCCTTTTGGTGCTGGTTTCCTCAATCCCAAAGCCCGCGTGCCACTGCGAGTTCTGCATCACGGCAAGACGGCCTTTGGTGAGGCTGATCTCGATGCGCTGCTCATGCGTGCCATTGAGTTGCGCAAAGACACACTCAAACTCGATGCCGAGACAGAGGCCTATCGCGTGGTGCATTCGGATGCTGACGGCCTGAGCGGTCTCATCGTCGATCGTTACGCCGACACGCTTTCCATTGATGTCACCACCCTCGGCGCATGGCGTCGCCTCAGGCGCTGGTTGCCAATACTGCACGCGGAACTCGGCACCGAGTTTCAGGTCATCCGAGTCGATCCTAACATCGGGCTCATGGAAGGCATGAGAATCGGCGACGTGCCAGAGGCCAGTGAACCTGGACCAAAAAGCGTGCGCGTGCGTGAGAACGGACTGCGCTACCTCGTGAACTTTGAAGACGGGCACAAGACCGGCTTCTTCTGTGATCAGCGAGACAACCGCGAAAAGCTCGGCAAGCTCGCCCGTGGTCGAGTGCTCGATCTCTGCACCTACACCGGCGGATTTGCGCTCGCCGCCAAAGTGCTCGCAGGATGTGAAGATGTCACCGGCGTGGATCTTGATGAAAAATCCATCGCCCAGGCCAAGCAGAACGCGAATCTCAACCAGACACGCATCAACTGGACCCATGGCGATGCTTTTACTTGGTCGCGCCAGATGATCAAAAACGGCGAACTGTGGGACACCGTCGTGCTCGATCCGCCGAAGTTCCTTCATCATCGCGACAATATGGATGAAGGCATTTTTAAGTATCGCGATCTCAATGCGCTTGCCATTCAGATGGTGAAGCGGGGTGGACTTTTCGTTAGCTGTTCCTGCTCTGGTTTGCTGAGCACCGACGACTTTGAAGAACTCGTCATCGGCACCGCTCATCGCCAGGGTCGCAAACTACAAATCCTCGACCACACCGGTCCAGGCTTGGATCATCCGGTCATGTCGAACTGCCCTGAGAGCCGCTACCTCAAAGTAGTCTGGGCCGTGGTGGTGTGATCAGCGTTCCACTTTCGCGCGCAGCGCTTTCTCCACCTCACCGAGCGGCAGGCAGTTGATCACGTCGCCGCGTGTCAGCCAGCCTTTACGCGCAGCGCAGACACCGAAGAGCACGTCCTGCAAACCCTGCGTGCTGTGGGCATCAGGATTGATGCTGCACTTCACGCCTTTCTCTTTGGCCAGACGCCACCAGCGCCAGTCCATGTCAAGCCGCCACGCGCTGGCATTCAGTTCGATGATCGTGCCATTCGCCGCCGCCGCGTCGATGATCTTCGGGATGTTCACCGCATACGCCGGACGCTGAGCGAGCAGCCGACCCGTGACATGACCGAGCATGGTCACATACGGATTCTCGATGGCTCGGATGATGCGCGCAGTCATCTCCGCCTCGGGCAAATTGAAGACGCTGTGAACACTGGCCACCACATAGTCCAGCTCCGAGAGCAACCCGTCATCGAAGTCGAGCGTGCCATCTTTATGAATGTCCACTTCACTGCCCGCGAAGATGTGGAAGTGCCCATCGAACTCCGTATTCAACGCACGAATCTCCGCGATTTGCGCACGCAGCCGATCCTCATAGAGACCATTCGCTTGGAAGCTGCTCCTGCTGTGATCGGCGATGCCCAAGTATTGCAAACCCAGCTCACGCGCCGCCTCCGCCATCTCACGCAGCGTCGCCTTACCGTCGCTCGCCGTGGTGTGGTTGTGAAAGACACCGCGCAGGTTTTCCAGCTCGATGAGCCGTGGCAGTTTACCGTGTGAAGCCGCTTCGATTTCGCCCGAGTTTTCACGCAGCTCAGGCTCGATGTAGTCGAGCCCCAGCGTGCGGTAGATGTCTCGCTCCTCATAGACTTCAGACGGAACGCTGACGCCTTCCGCTACGGAGGTGAAACCATACTCATTGAGCGACAGCCCCTGATCCAGCGCGCGCTGTCGGATCACCACGTTGTGTTCCTTGCTGCCGGTGAAATAATTCAGCGCAAAAGGAAACTCTGCGCTGCTCACCGCGCGCAGATCACACTGCACACCGTTGCTAGCATAAACGCTCGCTTTGGTGCCGCCTTGGACGATCACTTTTTCCACTTCAGGCAGCATCACAAAGTCGCCAATGACGCGCTCAGGATGTTTTGTGGAAACGAGGAAGTCGAGATCATGCACCATTTCCTTCCCACGCCGGAAGCTGCCACAGACCTCAGCCCGCAAGACATCGCCATGACCACGCAAGGCTTCGAGAATGTCCTGCGCCAGAGCATAGACTTGATCCAAGCGAAACTCCGAAGCGTGCTCCTCACGGAAAGCGATGCTTTCCAAGATCTTCACCACCGTCTTGTCACCAAAGCCGCTGATCTTCGCCGCCTCACCGCTTTCACAGACACGTTTCAAGTCAGCGATGGAACCCACCTTCAACTCAGAGTACAGCGCAGCAATCTTTTTCGGCCCCAGGCCCGAGATATCGAACAGTTCAAACAGCTTCTCCGGGAACTCCGCCTTCAGTTTCTCATAGAACTCCAGCTTCCCACTCGTCGCCATCTCATGCAGCTTGTCACGCAGCGCCTCGCCAATGCCCTTGATCCCCGCCAGCTTCTGCTCCGCCGCGAGCTGCATGATATCCCCCGCATAGCTTTCCACGATCTCCGCCCCAGCCTTGTAAGCGCGAGTTTTGAAAGGGTTTTCACCTTTCAATTCGAGCAGGAGGGCAATTCGGTTCAGGATCTCAGCAGCAACTTCACGTGTCATGCGCAGATCATGGGCAGATGCGCCAAGTTTGCCACTGCTCAGTCACAAAAGCTTATAGCGTGGTTCTCACACTCCGTGTGCGGCTCCCCAATCCTAAAGAACCGCACACGGAGTGAGCGGACTACTTGAAGAACTTATTCCCGGCTTTGAGGTGCGGGGCATATTCTTCCATGCGCATTTCGACACGCTCGCGAATGGTGCGCTCGCCGATGCCGTCGTGCTTTGTGGCAACGAGGGCTTTAAGGAGGTCAATCAGAGCGCGAACGTCATTCATCATGACATACTCAGGTGCGATTTTTTTATTCGCGTCGATATTGTGATAGTTGCCGAGAGGCACGGAGACTCCGGTGCTGCGGTGACCACAGGCCTGCATGGCAGTGGATTCACATGCTCCGGCATCAAGTAAGCAGCGCTGCACGCGGATGCCCTGCTCTTTCGCTGTGGTCATGATGACAGCGGTGCCTTCGTTATCAAAGATAGAGAGGCGATCACCCACACGGACGCAAGGTCCACCACCCATAGTGGCACCATTGACGGGACGACTGGTTTCGATGGAGAGGAAAACGGCGTCTTTTCCGAAAGGCCACTTCTGACCGATATGCCAGGCTCCAAGGAAGCCGACTTCTTCTGCGCGAGTAAACGTCGCATGAAAAGTGGTGCTGAAGTTCAACGAGGCGAGTTCCCAAAAGATGGCGACGATGATCGCGCAACCAACGAGGTCGTCACAAGCGGTGGCTTCAATTTTTTCAGCAGTGACGCTCACTGGAAAGTCCCAGGTGGCGATGTCGCCTTTAGGTTTGCTGCGCTTACCAGCCTTCACTCCGGCATCGACTTCGGCCTGCGCCACGCCGCCGAGAAATTGCCATTCAGTCTTACTGCCGGGCGTGCGAACAAAAGCAGGATGATCCATGTGCGCGCCCAGCACCCAGGTGGGCTTGCTCTTGGATTTACCATTCTTGTAAGTGGCGATGAGATTGCCGAACTTGTCACGCTTGAGCTTCACGTTCGGACAATCCTTTAATAAGGATTCGATTTCGGCACAGACATGATATTCATGGAACGGCGCGGTCGGCTGTTTCAGAATTCGCTTGAGAATGGTCGTAAAATTGGGCACTGCCATGTGCGCACCGTAACGACTTTTTACCAACTACCAACTGCCAACGTGATAAAGCTCCGATATTTCTTTGAGGCCACTCTGGTCTCTAGCTTCGCTTGGATTGTGCCGCGCCTGCCTCGTTGGGTGATCTTGATGCTGGCTCGTGGCGCAGGCCGTGTGGCCTATTTAGGCGACACGCGGGGCCGCAGGACGGCACGCCAGAATCTACGCGCCGCCTTTAAAGGTAAACTGAGTAATGAGGAAGTGCGCCGTATCACGCTGGGTTCCTATCAAAACTTCGCCCGCACCTTTCTTGATCTCTTCTGGTCCGTGACGCTGACGCCGGAAAACTGGCAGCAACATGTGAGCATCCGCATGGATGATCCTGAAGCTGAGGCAAAGGCGCGTGCTACGGGTGCCGTGTGGGTCACGCCTCACTTCGGTAACTTTGAGTTTGTTAGTCTGATTTGGGGATTCCGTGGCATCAAGTTCACGGTGGTGGCTCAGGATTTTAAGAATGCGGCGATCACAGCGATCTTCAAGCGATTGAGAGAGAACTCGGGCCACACATTCATTTCACAGGAGAATGCAATGCTGAAGCTGATGAAGTCGCTGAAACGGCAGGGGCACGCTGGCTTGCTCACAGATTTAAGCATGTCTCCAGGCAAGGCCTCGACGGCAATTGATTGCTTTGGCATGAAGACTTCAGTTCCGACATTGCATGTCGAACTGGCTAAGCGGCTGGGACTTTCCATCATGACTGGAGTCTGTCTGCCGCTACCAGATGGGCGGTATGAAGTGCGCATCTTTGAGGCCATCCAACCGAGTCCGGAAGATGATGTCACAATCCTGACGCAGCGCGTTTGGGATCACTTTGAAAAAGCGATTCGTGAGCATCCTGAATGCTGGCTCTGGATGTATAAGTATTGGCGCTACACACCCTCAAAGGTGCGCGATCCGAGATACCCTGATTACTCGAACCCTTACAAGCCCATGCAAGACATGGTGGAGGCTGTGGCAGCTGGACAGAGGCTTCCATGATCGCCTTCAGTTCCTGATCAAAGAACCGCTGCGCCTGCTGCACACCAGCTTCATAAAAATCAGGCATCCGATTGCCTGAGAACAAGGCAGGACGGTCATGCGTGGTCTGCGTAATGAGCACTTTTTTACCAAGAATCGCGGCGAGGCGCAGGCGGTATTGGAGGAGTTGCTCACTGGCACAGGCATGGGCCTGAGCGGTGATTTTAAAGAGATTGAAGGGCAAAAACCTCGGGTAGCTCTGCTCCGTGTGCGCGACTCGATGCATGATGATGGTGTCGATCTCATCATCCTCCAGCCACGGATCAAACGGGGCCTCATGCACGACACCGCCATCAAAACAGTTCATGCCCACGAACTTGAGCGGAGAAAAAATGGTGGGCACACAGCAGCTCGCGACCATGGTGCGCGCCAGTGAGCCGGACTGCATGAAGTGCGTGCGGGCGGCATCGAGGTCACAGACAGCAGCCATGAAAGTCGGCTCATGCAGATCTTCGATCTTTCGATCACCGAGGATGGACTCCAGATAATTCACCGCCGCATCAGGCTTGAACACAGCCGGATAAGAGGAACAAAAGGTATTCCTCACATAATGCATAAACCACGGCGTGCCGCTGACAAAGGATAGGCGTAAGCCCCAGGAGAGGACCACCTCACGGATTTTATCCGCAGGCAGTCCAGCCGCATAAAGTCCCGCCGCGATAGCACCTGCGGACGAGCCACCGACACGCACTGGCCGCACGCCCAGCTCATGCAGCCGCGCCAAAAATCCAGCATTGGCAGCGTAGCCGAGAAAGGAGGCCCCGAGTGTGATGGCGATGCGTGGCTTCATGGTGTTTCCGCTTCCGCGACTGCAAGATCAGAATCCGCTGCACGAGATCCGCTGATGAAAAGCAGGCCACCGAATAAACCCCAGACCACGCCCATCAGCCAGCCAACAAGTGAAGCCGACACCGCCGTGGCTCTGGGCAAGCCCGTCAGTGCATGAATCAGCGTTTCAAAAGTCTTCTCACGCACACCAAGACCCGACACGGAGATGGGCAAACTAGCCATCGTATCGACGACAGGCATGGCCGCTAGCACCTCCAGCAATGGCGCCACGCCACCCACGGCATAAATGGCGCAGTAAAAAGATAGGAAGTGAAACACAAACAACACGATCGAGAGCAATGTCCCTAGAATGGAGCCTCGCCAGTCACGCCGCAACGCATCACAGGCTGTTGAGAAATTTTTGAGGGGCGCAAAACCCAGCATCTTTGGCCACTGTTTTTCACCCCAGTTGTAGAGGCTCGGCGTGAATGAAATCGCCGAGATTAAAATCATGACGAGTGATCCTGCTATGAACATCTCGTAGCCTTTCAAAATAGCGCGCACTTCGTCACTCAGCGTGCCGAGTCGATCGACAAAAACCAGCCTACATGACAGAAACAATAGACCCAGCCCGACCATTCCCAGCATGTGATCGAGCATCACAGAAACCATGAGCGGCAGTTTACGCGTACCCTGTCTCTGCTTCAGCGCCAGCACGCGATAGGCGTCACCGCCCAGGACACCGATGGACGTGATATTGAAAAAATTGCTCACCACGGTGACTCGCAGTACTTCACCACGGGTCACTTTTTGCTGCTGTCCGAGCAAAAGAATCTGCCAACGCACCGCACTCAGCCAAGTGGTGACGCCCACGCAGGCCAGGCCCGCTAGAGTCCACCCCCAGTGCGTAAACATCGCCCGCAGATGCGGCAGAATATCGACCGTGAAATGATGCTCGCGGAAGATCAGCCAAAGCAGAACCGTGGTGATGCCCAGCTTCAGCAGGATGAGGACGGCTTTCTTCATGCTCGTGCAGTCCTTCTGACCTTACGCCAGCCCAGCTTCCTCGATTGCCTTAGCGATCGACTCCACATTCATCAGGATCTCACGCGCTTTGGATTGGTCACTGATCTTCAGTTTAAAATGCTTCTCGATGGCGACCACCAATTGCAAGGCATCCACACTGTCCAGGCCGATGCCATCCGGGCCAAAAAGAAGCACTTCATCACCAATTTCATCCACACTGATTTCCAGCATCAGTTCACTGGCCATGACTTCTTTGATGCGTTGGCGGAGGTTCATTCTTTGGATAGTGGAAAGCAGAAAACGAAAAGCAGAAATATTCAGACCAAAGCGCCGTCCAGTTTCAGGTGACCGCCAGTCATATAGCTCGCCTCTGCACTGGCAAGGAAGAATACCACAGCAGCGATTTCTTCAGGCCTCGCAAAGCGCCGCATCGGTGTCTCACGCTTCACAGCTTTGATCTGTTCCTTCGTCCAGGTCGCAGGCAGCGCGCCCTCGATATGGCCAGGGCAGATCGCATTCACCGTGATGCCGAGACGCGCCGTTTCTTTTGCCAGACTCTGCGTCAGTCCCAGCACTCCAGCTTTAGCCGCCGCGTAGTTTGTCTGGCCTGCGGGTGAATGTAGCGCGCTGAGTGAGGCCACATTGATGATGCGTCCCCAGCGCTGTTGCATCATCGGATTCATCACCGCCTGACAGCCGAGAAAGACCGAACTCAGGTTTGCCTCCAGCACACCCGACCACTGTGCATGAGACATCGTCACCAACAACGCGTCATCGTGATAGCCCGCATTGTTGATCAGCACATTGATCAGCCCGCTTTGCGCTTCGATCTGATTCAGCGCTGCCATCCAGGCCTCATCACACGTGATTTCTAGCGGGCAAAGGAAGGCTCTTCCGGCAAACTCCGCCACCAGCGCCTCAGCGCGTTCACGTTTTTCTCGGACTCCGAGAAAAACATGGCAGGCGGCATCACGCTCCAGGAAATAGCGCGCGGTGGCCTGGCCCAGAGTTCCATTGGCTCCGGTGATGAGAATGCGGCGGTTAGTTTGCATACGTCAGCATTAGAATCACATACACAACCTGTCATGCGCTGGATTCCAAGTGAGGTGGACTCTAATACACCAGTCAACTCACAGCGCAAAGATGCTGTCCATGCGCTCAGTGAGCTTTTGGAGGCCCTGTGGATTGATGCCGCCACGCTGCTCACTGATCGCCCAACCGGTGTAGCCGACGTCATCCAGCGCTTTCATGATCGCAGGCCAGTTGTTATCGCCTTCCGTGAGGTCGCAGTCGAAGCCTTTCCAGACGCCTTCGTCCTTCATCTTCTTGGTGCTGTATTCTTTGACGTGGATGCGGTTGATGCGCTTGCCTAGCACCTTGATCCACTGCTGCGGCCATCCGTAGCGCAGCACGTTACCAATGTCGAAATGCCAACCGACGATCGGGTCGCCGATCTCATCCAGGAAGCGCACCGCTTCGAGCGGACTGAGAATAAAATTGTTCCAGACGTTCTCGATGCTGATCTTCACGCCGAGTTCCTTCGCCAGGGGCACAGCCTTTTTGAGCTGTGTGATCGAGCGCTCCCAGGCTACGTCATAAGGCACCTCTTCACTGCACACGCCAGGCACGACGAGGATGGAGTCCGCGCCATAGGCCTTGGCATCGCGCAGCGTGGTGAGCACGCCTTGCAGACCTTCTTCACGCATCTTTTCGTCGTCGTGAGTGAGTGTCTGTTTCCAGTGCGTGTGGCAGCACACACTCGCAGCTTTTAATCCAGACGCACGCAGCGCATCCAGCACCTCCTGCTGATTCATACCACCGGCTGGTTCCACGCCTTCATAACCCGCCGCTTTCGCCGCTGTGTATTTCTCGAGCAGCGTGCCCTTGATGCCGAGCGTGCCGCCCATGATCGCCTTGCGAAGTTGCCGCTTCGGAGCAGCAGGTGCCTGGGCAAAAAGTGAACCCGTGCTGGCAATGGCACTGGCTTGGAAAGCAGACGTGAGGAAGGAGCGGCGTGAGGTCATGGCACAGGGATACGCCGTGACTCTGCTGCGGCTTGCATCACACGACGATCAGGGCCCGTGAGAAATCACTCACCGTCAAGCACACTCGCACTTTGGCTCCCACTTCCAGAGTGATCGGTGGACCTTCTTCATTGATGAAAGCGATCACCCTTTTGCCATTCGGCAGCGCGGCGTGCCAGGTGCGGTAGCTGTGCTGCGCTTGGATAATGACGTGGGCATCGACAGTCTCGGGAATCTCTAAAGTCATGGCACAGGCTGGGCTTTCTTGATGGTGGGTCGGGCATCGCGTGGACCCGCTTTCCAGTCGAGCTTCATGGCATCGAGATGGCGGCGCGTCATCAGCATGTCCACCGCACGCTGTAATACTATGTCACGCAGCGGTGCCTTAGAGCCTTCGGTGACTTCACCGGCACTGCGGCGGATGTAGTCCTCCAGTTCAGGATTCTTACGAGCCACCAGAGCCGCTTCGTTGTAGCGCGGACGTGCGATGTCAAAAAGCGTGTCTTTGATCGCAGGTCGCTTGCGGTTGTTATCAAACAACGCACGCTTCTTGACGCTGGAAAGATTGATCACGAAGTCGGGCTTCAGGCCTTGTTTAAAGAAAGACGTGTCATTGCTCAGCAGCATTTCAGCGCGGGCAAAACGCATCAGCCATTGATCATCCACAGGCAGCGTCTCATAGCCCACCGTCGCTCCGCGCGTGTTGCCGCCGATCAGCACGGCCAGCTTCCGCTGCCGCAGCACTGCGGCGATGGTTTCACCCAAATTATTCGTCTCCTGATCCACCAGCACTAGCAGCGGCGCGGTCCACACCGGAGCACGGTGACTGATAAAAAGCTGCGCATCATCACGCCCCACCTGCTTTAGTTTAAAAAGCAGCTCACCCTCTGGCACAAAGCACTCCAGCATGGCCGCAGCCACCGCGAAATCACCCGCCGGGGCAGGGCTACGCAGGTCCAGGATCACCTGAGGCACTTTGGCATCACGATACTCACGCAGCTTGGCTTCGAGCAGTGCCGCCTCCTTTTCCACTAAGGCCAGCGGACGCAGAAAAGCGATCTCAGGCGTCAGCATGTCAGACAGCACACCGCTCTCCATGATCGGGCGCACAGCATCCAGTTTAGTCAGCAGCTCAGCTCCCATATCCAGCCGCTGCAGCAGACCTTGCAATGCGGAGCGATTGAGCTCATCAACGGTCAGCTCACCACTGCGGATGTACTCACCGCGCAGGATCTGAAAAGCCGACTGCACCGCCGCTTGGGAGATGTTCTCGATCTTCTTCGGTGCGGTCTGCGACTGAGCATTCGCGGCGATCAGACAAAGGATGGGCGCGAGACATTTCATTCGGCGCGTTGATGCAGATGGTTTAGAGCATGAACGATTCCAGCACTCGTTTGCCAGACAAAATGTTGGGCGATGGCGCAACTGACAAACTCCTTGGCCTGTGTCACCGCCTCCACCAGTTCCAGACCATTCGCCAGCCCCGTAGCAATGCTGGCCGAGTAAGTGCAGCCCGTGCCATGAGTCTGCACATTCGGCGTGCGCTTCGCCTCGAACCACATCAGACCATCCTCCGTGCACAGCACATCCGCCGCATCATCCCCGATCAGGTGCCCGCCTTTCAGCAGCACACTCGTTTGAAAAATCTGCGCCAGATCCCAGGCACAGGTCTCCATCGCCTCACGTGTCGTCACTGGCTTGCCCCAGAGCACCTCGGCCTCATCCATGTTAGGCGTGATCAGCGTCGCTAGCGGTAGCAGCAGCGTTTTCATCGCGCTAACCGCATCATCTTCCAGCAGCCTGCCGCCACCCGTCGCCACCATCACCGGATCCACCACCAGCGGGATGCCACCCGCATGAGTTTTCCAGGCCTGCACCACCACCTCCACCTGCGCCGACCCGCCCAGCATCCCCGTCTTCGCCGCGCGGATCGGGAAGGCCTCAAACAAAACACGGATCTGATCCGCGATGAACTCCGGCTCCAGCAGTCGCACCCTCGAAACCTTACCCGGAGTCTCCGAAACCACACTTGTCAGCGCATTCAACGCATAGCCACCCAGCGCCGAGATCGCCTTCAAATCCGCCTGCACCCCTGCCCCGCAGGACGAGTCAGAACCAGCGATGCTAAGAACGGGAGGTAGAGAAACCATGATCTGCCATGAATGCACCGCAGCAGTGAAAGGCCAAGCAAGAAATGCCTCATTTACCCCCGCCGAGTTGCCTCAAAAAGAATGACACCGTATGGAGACCCCACCGGAGATGAGTCAATTGAGTCGAAAAGAGTATCTAGCCAAGATGCGCTGGCGCTATGCCCAGCGTGGCCGTGATCAAGCCCATCTGGCTGAGCAGCGAGCAGCCCTGCGGCAAGCGCCTGAAGGAACCGCTGCCCATCTGGCTGCCGCACTTCGAGCGCCGGGAGGGAGCTTTGAGCAAAGCATTACGGCGCAGCGTGCTCGCCGCGAGTGCGGCCACCTTGGACCGGCTGCTGAGTCCTTATCGCAGCGCCCATCCCAAGCGCTGGCCAGCCGGACCAAGACTTAGCCTTTGGGGAACGGCTTTTTCCCGATTCTCTGACGCTGCTTGCTTAAATAGCGCGCTGTTCTGGCTTTGAGGACGATGTGACATGGCCTTGTGGCTGATTCGATCCTGCGGTGGCGGTCTTGAGTCGGGCGTTGCGGCGTTTTGACCGTGCGGTGAAGACTACAAATGCCTCGTCGGGCGCTTTTTCTCACAACGCGGGCATGACTTGCGCTGAGGTCTTGACCGGTGCTTGTGCTGGGTGTCGTCATGATCGAGTTGATTCTGCGCTTTGACCCAACCCAACAAACCGTTCCCATCCTTCGAGCCCGACATTATTTCACCCTTCCCTGCCCTCGCTGAGAGGCGCTGAGATAGAATGATGAAGGCTAAAATGATGGGAGCACAGCGGACTATTTAAAAATGGCTCATCTGAGAGTAGAAACTGAAGCCACTCGATCAGAGGTCTGTGAGAGGAAGGACTTTTCGGCGTTCGAAGCAAGGGCTTTAGACGGTTATTCGAATATCCATTGTGGCGACTAGGGTCCGTCTATAGCCGGTGCTCCGACCTCTGAGACTCCGAGATTCGGCAGTAGGCTTGTTTGCCAGAACGTGGTGTTTGCTTTCACGCACTCTGGCGAGTGCGCCCACACCCTGGCGTCCGCGCTCACCCTTCTTTGCCGACTTCAACGGCACCGCTACGGCTAAACGCGGGCCCCTTTTAATATCACACTCTTCTCCGACCATGCAGAGCCTGGTAGAGGGTGAGCTCATCCACATGATCCAGGGCACCGCCGGCTGGCATGCCCTGGGCTAGGCGGGAGACGGCGATGCCTTCGGGGCGGAGCATGTCGTTGAGGTAGCTGGCGGTGGCCTCACCCTCGACATCGGAGCCGACGGCGAGAATAACTTCTTCGGCCTGCAATTGCCGGACTCGGTCGATGAGGGAGTCGATGCGGAGGTCCTGAGGCGTGACGTTATCCAGCGGCGAAAGTTTACCACCAAGGACGTGGTAAAGTCCGCTGAAGGCGCCGCTGCGTTCTAGGCGGAGGACATCGGCGGCCTGCTCGACGACGCAGATGATTTTCTGTTGGCGCTTCGGGCTATGGCAGAGGGCGCAGTCAGTATCGTGCTCGATGAAGAAACCACACTGATCACAGGCATGGACGCGGGTGGTGACATCGCGCAGGGCATCGACGAGTGGCTCGACCCGGCCACCGTCCTGCATGAGCCAGAGCACGAGTCGCTCGGCGCTGCGCGGGCCAAGTCCTGGGAGCGACTTGATCTGAGCGATCAGGCGCTGGAGCGGAGGCGGGTAATCGAGCGCGGGCATGATCAGCGGTTAGACTTTTTCCAGGGTGACAGGGCCTCCCTCAGATGGGACGACGACTTTACGGTAAAAGCAGTTCGAGCGCTTGGTGTGGCAGCAGCCGCCGCCGTGCTGGATGACGCGGAGGACGATGGCGTCCTGGTCGCAGTCGGTGCGGATGTCGATGACTTCCTGGAACTCGCCACTGGTGGCACCTTTATGCCAAAGGGTGCGCCGACTGCGGCTGTAATAGACGGCCTGTCCGAGCTGCATCGTCATGCGCAGGGACTCGTCATTCATGTAGGCGAGCATGAGTGGCTCGCCGGTATTGGCATCCACGGCCATGGCGGCAATGAGACCGTGCTCGTCGAACTTGGGGGCAAAGAGGAGGTCTTCTTCGATGGCCAGCTTGGTATCGCGGGGGCCGAACTGATAGGCGGTGAGCGGTGTCATGGGGGAGCGGGAGATAAACGCGGCGTGTGCCTTTGCCAAAACGAAAATGCTTTTGTTCGACATCGCCGCTCGTCACGCTAAAAAGACGAGTTCCAACCCCGCCCAATCTCTGAACACTGCGACTCACAACGGCTTCCTGCTCTCCTTTGAAGGTTCGGAGGGCTGTGGCAAGTCCACCCAGATCCGGCTACTGGCTGAGCACTTGAAGGCGGCGGGCCAAGCGGTGGAGGTGATGCGCGAACCCGGTGGCACGGCCATCGGTGAGGAGGTGCGGCACCTGCTGCAGCACGCGAAGGCGGGCCATGTGATGACGCATGAGGCTGAGCTGCTGCTTTTTGCGGCAAGCCGCGCGCAACTGGTGCGGGAAAAAGTGCGCCCGCTGCTGGAGGCGGGTGTGCTGGTGATCCTGGACCGTTTTCTGGACTCGACCACGGTTTATCAAGGTATGGCTCGTGGGCTGCCGCTGGCGAGCGTGCAGGCGATCAATGCTTTCGCGGTCGGTGGCACGCTGCCGCATCTGACGGTGCTGCTGGATCTGGAGACGGATACCGCTTGGCAGCGCATCCACGCCACAGGTCGTGAGCTGGATCGGATGGAGAGCCAGCCGCGTGAGTTCTTTGAAAAGGTGCGCCAAGGCTACCTGGAGCTAGCGCGGGCTGAGCCGGGGCGGATCGCTGTGGTGGATGCGGGACGCGCGCCGGAACTGATCCATGCTGAGATCCTAAAACTCGTGGAGACACGCCGACATGCCTTTTAAAACTGATCACGCTTTGACCTTACTGACACGCGCCCAGAAGCTTGGGCGTCTGGGCCATGCTTACATGATCACGGGGCCGCGCGGCACGGACCTGGAGAGCTTTGCGGCAAAAGTGCTGGCACTGGTGAGTCCTGCCCGACACACGTCGCTTGAGGACTGGGCCCAAGAGGGCGCGGTGATCCTGCGGCCGCAGAGTAAGTCACGCCGCATCACCATCGGTGAGAATGGGAGCGAGGTGGGAACGATCCGCTACTTGGAGCGCATGATCCACCGCACGACTGGGCCTGGGGGATTTAAGCTGGGCATCATCGTGGATGCCGAGCGCATGAATGCTCAAGCGCAGAATGCTTTCCTAAAGACGCTGGAAGAACCACCCGCACGCACTTTGCTGCTGCTGCTGACGGCACAGCCTGGACAGCTCCTGACGACGATCCTTTCGCGTGTCATCGAGATCCCACTGCTGCCGCCTGCTGAGGCGCGCGTCTTTGATGAGTATGAGCAAAAACTGCTCGCAGTGCTGGAGCAACTAGCCACGCGCGCCAGCGGCAGTATCTCGGCTGCACTGGGCTTGAAAGCAGACTTCCAGGCCATCATTGATGAACTCTACGACGAGATCAAAGAGGAGCAGGAAGAGGAATTCGAGAAGGAGCAGGATCACTACAAGCAGACCACGGACGGCACATGGCTGAAGCAGCGTGAGGAAGAAGTTACTGCGCAAATCGAAGCGGCCTATCTGCAACGCCGTGACGCACTCATGGACCTCATGCTTGCCTGGATGGGTGACGTGGCCCGCCTGCAAGTCGGCGCCGAGCATCTCGACCTGACTCAGTATCGCTCAGCCACTGCCCAGCTAGCCCAGCGCTGGACGCCCGAGGACACCTCCAAGCGCATCCGCTATCTGCGCCAGCTCGATCAACATCTGCACACGAACGTGAATGAAGGACTGGCTTTAGAGGTGGCCTTCATTCAGGCGTTTGGGCGGTGAAGCGACACAGAGGCGAGATCCTCATTGAAACAAGCCCCTTTGGCCCCTCGAAATCAATGATTGCAAAATCCGATGCCATGCCCAAGGATAGAGCCCGATTGAGCTACTGTTGGAAATCAACATATCTAAACAAATGACCTCGAAAGCCATCTCCTGTTTCCTCTGCGCCGCTGTCGCGCTTCTCTGTTCATGCTCGAGTGCTTCCAAGGGCCGCGTAGTCACCAGCAAAGGCACGCGCATCACCTCCGTCCGCACAACGGCTTACACACACAGCGAGTCGGATCATATCATCTACGGAGCGCGCACAGCCGTTGGCACACCTTTGAAATTCGGCACGGTCCGCAGTGCGGCGGCTGATTGGTCAGTTTACCCCGTGGGGACCATTTTCCAGATCGAAGGCACACCCAATATCTACCAAGTGGACGACTACGGCTCGGCGCTCGTCGGCACGAACACGATCGACATCTACCAACCGACCAAGGCGCAAATGAAGGCTTGGGGCGTGCGCAGTGTGAACATTCGCGTGCTTAAATGGGGTTCATTCTCCAAGAGCGTAGCCATCATGAAAGAGCGCCAAAAATACGGCCATGTCCGCTCCATGGTCAGCCGCATCCAGCGCAGCTAGTCCCCTGCCCTTTTGTGACCAAGGTCGAACGCGCCAGTCATGTCCTTCAGCGATTGGCCGAGCTGTATCCTGATCCGCCGATCCCACTCGATCATACGGACTCATTCACGCTACTGATCGCCGTTTTACTCTCAGCTCAATGCACTGACGTGAGGGTGAATCAGATCACGCCGCGCCTATTTAAGGAACTTGGAGGGACACCTCAAGCTCTGGCCGCACAGTCTGTGGCAATGATTGAAGCCATCGTGAAGCCCTGCGGTCTTGGGCCTCAGAAAGCCAAAGCCATCCAGAAGCTCTCCCAAATTCTGCTCGACGAACATGGCGGTCAGGTTCCCGCCGATCTCGAAGCTCTGGAGCGACTCCCCGGAGTCGGCCACAAGACGGCACAGGTGGTGATGGCCCAGTCCTTCGGTGTCCCCTGCTTTCCGGTCGATACCCACATTCACCGCCTCGCCCAACGATGGAAGTTTACGGATGGAAAAAACGTCGTCCAGACGGAGCGCGATTTGAAACGCCTCTTCCCTGTGTCCGCATGGAACAAGCTCCACCTCCAGATCATCTTTTATGGCCGAGAGCATTGCCCCGCCCGTGGCTGCGACGGCACCGTCTGCGAGATTTGCACCACACTCTTCCCGGAGCGCAAAAGGGCGCTAAAAACACGCAAGGCTTGAGTTTTCCTGCCATTCGGCTAGCGGAGACGTAACACTCACCCATGCCAAACGAATCCGACATCCGCTCCGCCCTCGCTCAAGTCCGTTACCCAGGTTTCAGCCGTGACATCATCTCGTTCGGCCTGGTCAAAGGCATCACCATCGACGGTGGCAAGGTCGTCGTGGACATCTCCGTCGCCACGCGCGACTCGAACATCCCGCGCCTCATTCATGAACAAGCCATGGACGTGCTGACCAAGGTCGCCGGCGTCACTGAGGCAAAGCTCAACTTCGACATTAAAGAGCCACCAAATACCGCCACACCGTCTGCCGATAAACTGCCCACCTCCAGCATCCCTGGCGTGAAGCGCGTCATCGCCGTCGCCTCGGGCAAAGGCGGCGTCGGTAAGAGCACTGTTGCCTCGAATCTCGCCGTCGCTTTGAGTAAGAACGGAGCCAAAGTCGGCCTCTGCGACTGCGATCTCTATGGCCCCAGCATCGCCCATATGTTCGGCAGCAATGAGCGCCCCTTCCAAAACGAAGAGCAGCAAATCGTCCCCATCGAGCGCTACGGCTTGCAGCTGATCAGCATGGGCTTCCTGCTCGATGACGACAGCGCCGTCATCGTCCGCGGCCCTATCGCTACGCGCTACATCCAGCAGTTCCTTCGTCAGTGCGCCTGGGACAATCTCGACTACCTCATCCTCGATCTGCCACCCGGCACCGGCGACATCCAGCTCACCATCGTGCAAACCGTCGCGCTCGACGGAGCCCTTATCGTCACCACCCCGCAGGAAGTTGCATTGATCGACGCCCGCAAGGCCGTGTCCATGTTCCAAAAAGTGAATGTCCCCATTCTCGGCATCATCGAGAACATGAGCTACTTCCTCTGCCCCAGCGATGGCCAGAGCTATGCCATCTTTGGCAAAGGCGGCGGCGAGCATGAAGCCAAGCGTCTAGGCGTCCCACTCCTCGGACAAATCCCCATCGAGATGGCCGTCCGCGAGTCCGGTGACGAAGGCCACCCCATCGCCCTCGAAGACACCGCAAAATCAGCTTCGTCCAGTGTCTTCCACGACATCGCCGCCAAGCTCGCAGCAGCCGTGCCAGTAAGCTGAGCGTGCCCATCGAATAACCCTACTTGTTCCCTAGCCAATCGACGCTGAGGATCTGATCGACTTCCATCTTGCCGCCGGCTTTGGAGATGTTCTTTGTCGATTTTTCCCATGTCACGCGGCATTTATTGCCGACGAAAGCCTTGGGATTATCGAGCACCTTGTCCACGGTCTGGTCGGCATTCTAAAATAAAGAAGGACACTTCCTCACCGGCCTTTGTTTTCATGCTCCAATGGAAGTAGTCCCCTTCTTCGATGCCAGTGAAGGTTCCCTCGCTGACTTAGGAATCGCGAAAGACGATGATCGATGGGTTCCCCACCGGCGTGTAGTGGCCGGTGAACTTCAAGCCACCCGTGGCCTTGTCTGCGCGGAAGATGGCAATGTTGTCGCCGCGCTGATTACACGAATACAAAAACTCGCCGCTGGGATCAAAGGCGAAGCTGCGGGGGTAATCGCCATGCGTCCATTCTTCAGTGATGTAGGTCAGTTTGCCATCCTTGCCGACGGCGAAGATGGCAATGCTGTCATGCAGTCGATTGCCGGCATAGACGAAGCGTCCATCGGCGGAGAGCATGATCTCGGAGCAGAAGTTGCTACCCGCAAAGCCTGGCGGGAGGCTGGAGATTGTCTGTCGGGAGGTGAGCCGACCATTTTCGGCATCGTAGTCGAACAAGACGATGGTGGAGCCTTCTTCTTGGATGGAGTATAGCCAGCTCTGTTTCGGGTGGAAAGCAAAGTGACGTGGGCCATCGCCAGCGGGCAGCGAAACGAAGGGCGGATCGTTCGGCGTGAGCGTGCCTTTTTGCGCATCGAACTTCCAGACGAGGATCTGATCTAGGCCGAGATCGACATGCAAAACGAAGCGCCCGGAAGGATCAGCCTCGATCATGTGCGCGTGCGTTTGATCATGACCGCTGATGGCGAAGCTGCCAGGAGGCGCGTGGGCGGCTTTCGTTGGCCCCACGGTGCCTGCGTCCTTCTTCATGTCGGTCGCTTCGCCGAGGCTGCCATCCCCCTTAATGGGCAAGATAGCCACGGAGCCACCGAAGTAATTAGCTACGAGCACAAAGTTTCCAGATGGATGCACACTGAGATGCGCGGGGCCTTTACCACCAGAGCTGACGGTGTTGATGAGCTTCAGTTGCCCATCGGCTTTAATGGCGAAAGCGCTGACTGATCCCGCTTCATTGTCGCCCAGCCTGTCCGTCTCATTCGCAGAATACAGATGCGTTTTAGCCGCATCAAATGCGAGGGCACTCGGGCTGGTGCCCATCTCATGCATACCAGCGGGAGTCATGGCACCTGTGGCACGATCCACTTCAAAAAGATGAATGCCACGGCCATTTCCCGGCGGCAGATCCACCTGAGTGGCCCGCATGTTCTGAAGCGGCGACGTGTAGGTGCCCACATAGGCCATGAGCTTGCCTTTGCCATCAGCCGCCTGCGTTTGGAAAAGCAATGCGAAGGCCACTCCTAAAGCCAGGACGGATGCGGTTTTGAAAAGTGCGCGGCGGGATGACATCTGAATGGAGTGAGACTGCATGATGAGGCTACGTCATCAACCGACTGGGCTTTGCAGTCTCTTGATGCCTTTACGAATTCAAGCATCCGACGGCGGAAAATCACTTTTTTTCGTCGCAGGCGGACTTTCCTGCACAGTCTTTTTCACGACTCGGTGACTGGGCTTGGGCGCGGGAATGAAGCCGGCACTTCCACCCGACCAGTCACGCGCAGAGTTTTGATTCTTGAAGGGACGGGGCGCTTTGTTGCTTTGCTTTTGATTCCTCATGGTCTGCGTTCGTTGGTCTTCTCAGGATTGTCTCTGTGTCTATCTTCATTGCACAGAGTTACCAAATTTGGCAAAGCGAAATCCATCGGCTCAGCGAAACTTGTGAGGAGATTTGATTGATCATCACATCTGCGGCAGACTCAGTGTGTGCCTTCATCTCCCGACTCCCGCCTGCCTTCAAAACCCGCCGTATGGATTGCCCCGTCTCAGCGTGGCATTTTCGAAGCGGCAGATACGACTGCGCATCGGCTGGCGTCAGGCACGGATGGCTGGGCCGAGAGACTGGGTGATGATGTGATGATTTCCCACAAGAACGACGTGGCATTGAAGGAGCTGATCGTCGGCCTAGAAAAATGGAGTGCTGAGTCAGGCTGGGCACCAGCACGCATCTTCACGCGGTTTTTGCCATTCAAAAATCATGAGCGTATTTCGCCGGTCCTGCATAGCGGTGATGCGACGCTGCCACTAACGACCGTGGTGACGGAAGCAGGAGTTCGTTACGGCTTGGACTTCGCAGCGGGTTACAGCCATGGGCTGTTTCTAGATCAGCGGGCAAATCGCGCCAAGGTTCGTGCCATGCGGCCTAAGCGTGTGCTGAACACTTTCGCCTACACCTGCAGTTTCAGCGTGGTTGCGGCGCTAGCTGGCGCAGAGACCATGAGCGTGGATTTGTCCCGCAAGTCGCTGGATCGCGGCAGACAGAACTTTGCGCTCAATGGTCTCACTGAGAAAGGTCATCGCTTCATGGCTGACGACACGCTCGATCTGTTGCCGACGCTTGATGGCCGCAAAGATTGCTTTGATCTCATCATTCTGGACCCGCCCACCTTCTCACGCGGCAACAACGGCCGCCGCTGGCAGGTCGAGCAGGACTTTGAAGGCCTGCTCTGCGCCGCCTTGGAAGTGGCGCTGCCAAAGTGCGCCATTCTATTGTCCACCAACTGCACGAAGTTCGATTCAGTGGCACTGGAGCGCATGGCACGAGTGTGCGTGAAAAGTAAACGCCGCACGGCGGATTACCCGCGTTTTGCGACGCCCGTCGATTTCCCTGATGGCTACGGTGCCAGCACGCTATGGGTGATGGTGCGTTAGTCGATGCGGACTACCGTTACGGGCCAAATGTTGCCATAGCCTCACCATGTGATGGATTCCGGCAAGGACTCGGTGGATCTATTGCAGAAGCTGCTGGATCGCTTTGGTTCCGGCTCAATTACGTGATCTTGCTCAATCAACTGCGCGGAGACAACTTCGATATTTATGAGAAGTCAGGTAAGAAAAAGCATGCTCATAGTCTTCATGTCGCAGCTTTCACTCAAGCGATTGCATGAGCCAGTGATCAATAAGATCGACTCTGGCAGCACCCGCTTCTGGGCGGCTAAAAATCTGATGAGGCGGGTCTGGGTATTCTGGAGAGGCAGCGTGTTAAAGCCTGACTCAACAACGCCTATGAGCAGCTCGACAAAGTCTATCTCTGATCGCTCGCAGCTAGGGCGTTAGGCAACCACTTTCTTCACGAAACAGGCTTTCAGCCCAATCGCAATTCCATCCATCTTACAGGAGATCTCGTGGTCACCATCGACGAGACGAATGGGCTTGGATTTCGTGCCTATTTTGAGAACCTGCGAGGAGCCCTTGAGCTGCAAATCTTTGATCATCGCCACGATGTCTCCGTCAGCGAGCACGGCACCATAGGCATCTTTGACGATGCGATCCGAGTATGGCGCGTCAACCTCAACTCCTTTCGACCATTCATGACCGCAGGTCATGCACTCGAAGCGGTCGGGGTGCGCTAATACATCGGTCATTTCACACATCGGGCATGCAGTGTTGCTCATAGGCTGCTGAGAAACACCACACCATGCGGTAAAACAAGTGCTCACTTATTTTACAGGATGAACGTTTCGATCTCGACACTGCGTTACCTGGCGGTTATTCCCCAATCCACCCATGAAGAAACTCCTTGCCCCGCTCGTGCTGCTGGCTTTCGCCACAGGCCTTTATCTCGTCAAAGCTGCTGACAATGCAGCGCCGAAGCCACTTCGCATCCTTTTGGTCGCTGGTGGCTGCTGCCATGAGTATGACAAGCAGCATTTAGCGCTGAAAGAAGGCATCGAAGCGCGACTCAATGCTGTGGTCGATGTGGCTTACAATCCCGATAAAACTACCAAAGCCACCTTTGAAATCTATAAATCCAAAGACTGGGCCAAAGATTTTGATGTCATCATCCATGACGAGTGCTCTGCCGATGTGACGGACCCTGCTTATGTAGCAAACATCCTCAATGCGCACAAGGCAGGTGTGCCTGCGATCAATCTCCACTGCGCCATGCACAGCTACCGCTGGGGAAATTTCAAAGAGCCTGTGAAGGCCGGTGCCGACAATGCAGGCTGGTATGAAATGATCGGCATTCAGTCCACAGGCCACGGCCCGCAGGAGCCGATAGAGATCAGTTTCACGGCAAAGGAGCACCCCATCACTCAGGGGTTGGAAAACTGGACCACGATCAAAGAGGAACTCTATAACAACATCCAGATCCTCAACGGCAAGCCGCTGGCCAGTGGCAAGCAGATGGCCATGCCCAAGGTCAAGAAGGGCGAGGTGGCGAACCCGAATGCTAAAGCAACAGAAGCGAACTCGGTCGTCGCCTGGACCAATGAATACGGCGCGAACAAGACCCGCATCTTTAGCACCACGATCGGCCACAACACCGCCACGGTGAAAGACGAGCGCTACCAGAAACTCATCTCCCGAGCCATCCTTTGGACGACCAGCAAGCTTGGTGATGACGGTAAGCCAGCAGACGGTTATGCAAAGTAAGTTTCAGTGTTTGAGGCTTGCCCGGAATTTCATGACTGCTCCGTGGTCTGGAAATCTGGGTAAGCATTCGCCGCGTGCTCAGTGAAATCGAGGCCCTTGATCTGCTCTTCTTCGATGGCTCGAATGCGGATTCTAAGCCTGATGAAAGCAAAGACTGCGGAGCAGACGATGAAGGCTTAGAGGCCTATTTAAGGGTCGACACACTGGCTCCAGCGCCAGTCGGCAGTTGGGAAAGCAGGATGGAGTGATCATTGAGAAGAACGGCACTCGCGACGTGGTCTGAATCTGCACGAACCGTTAGCACCAACAGGATCAGGTTCCGTGCGAATAATTTTCGAAGAATGTGTCCCAGAACGAATGGAGTTTAGAGGGATAACACGTGTCGCTTGCTTCACAATCAGCTATCAAGCACAGGCCATGCCAGCCATGATGCCCAATAGAAACGAAAAAGTCATCAAGTAGGATTTACTGGCAACTTGCTTTTCATATACGGTTTCTCGCTTGAATCACGCTTCATACAACGTTTAGGACAGAACACATGTTTTTCGCTGCTCTGCCAGAACCTAGCCGTATCGGGGACGTCCTGATGGCTTTCCTCAGCATCCTTTTCGAGGGTGCCCCATACATCCTGATCGGCACCGTGCTTTCCGGCCTGATCGCCGCCTTTCTTGACTCAAAGCTGCTAGACAAGGTGCTGCCAAAAAGTCGTGTGCTGGCGACATTCATGGCAGGCTTTTTAGGACTGATCTTTCCAGTCTGCGAGTGCGCCGTGGTGCCCGTGATCCGCCGACTTGTGCAGAAAGGCCTGCCGATCTCCTGCGCGGTGACTTACATGCTCTCGGCTCCGATCATGAACCCCATTGTCGCGGTGAGCACGCTGACGGCTTTTAAGGAATTCCAAAAGGTTCATGGCTGGGGTGACATCGGTAATGCGACGATGACGATCTCTCGACTGTCTCTTGGCTATCTGGTAGCGGTGATCGTCGGACTCATCGTGCTCCGCTTCCGCCCATCGCAGATTTTGAGAGCCAATGTCATCGCAGGTATCAGCGCACCGGTGGCCGATGCCACAGCCCCTACCCCAGCAAAGAGTTTTAATGCGAAACTGGTCCATGCATTACGCACCGCGATGGGTGACTTCCTGGACACGGCGATGTATTTTACAATTGGCGTCATCATCACTTCCGTCTTCAACACACAGGTAGATCAATCCATCTTGGACACCGTGGCGCGCAATGAATGGCTAGCGCTGCCATCTATCATGGGGCTAGCAATGGTGCTGTCACTTTGCAGCACGTCTGATGCATTCATTGCTGCGCCGATGGCGGTCTTTTCAAACGCCGCCAAACTGGCCTTCCTGGTCTTTGGCCCGATGATGGACATCAAGCTTCTGTTCATGTACTCCGCCGTCTTCAAGCGCAGGGTCGTAATAGCCTTTCTCATTGGTCTTTTCATCCTCATTGGATGTCTGTCGGAGCCGTGGATGCTCGTGATTCAAAAACTCGCAACCAAGTAACACTGCCATGTCTGGAACTCGCACCATCATTCATTTTCTGAGCATCCTAATCCTGCTGTTATGGAGCGCTGTGCTGCTCTACTTTCATCTCAGTGGCCGTGTCTCGGCCTATCTGCCGCCAGATGGCATCTTCCGCCAAATGGTGCTGATCTCAGGCATTGGCTTGGCCGTTGTCGCGCTCTTCAATCTATTCACAACAAACGCTGAAGATGCTGGCTGCGAAGCCCATGGCTGTGATCACGACCACGGACATGATCACAAGCACGGCGGCTGCGGCCACGATCATAGCCATGACCATGAGCATAAACACGGTGAAGCGTGTGATCACGACCATGCGCACGAGCATGTCCACCATGAAGGCTGCGGACACGATCACGGTCATGAACACAAGCACGACGCAGGTTGCGGTCATGACCATGGGGTTCATGAACACGCGAACCATGATCACAGTCACGGCATCCTCGCTGAGAGCAGTTGGCCAGGCCGCATCGCTGCGCTACTGGTGCTTACGGCACCTCTGACTTGGGCAGCCTTCCAGTCGCCTGATCGTTACAGCGCGAACGCAATCGCCAACAAGGGACTCTACAACCCAAACTACAGCGACACCACGAATGCTGACAAGTTCACCCTGCGCACAGAAACACTGACGACCAAGCCTGATCGTGCTGCGCCAAAAGTGACGCCTTTACCCGATGCGCCATTGCCGCCTCCAGCTCAGTTTCAGAAGCCTGATGCTGTGGCCAAAGCAGCCCCCAAGCCACCGGACAAGGCGAACAGCTACGGCAGTTTCACGCTTGAGGATTTGAAGAAGCAGGTACCACAGAGCAAGGAGGGTAATTTTATTCTCGAAGTGCCTGAGATCTACTACACGGCAGGCGACCTCGAAGTGCAGAAAGTCATCACTGGCCAGCCCGTGGAAACCATCGCTCAAGTGCTGCCTGAAAAGGTGAATAACGCCAATGGTCATCGTCTGCGTGTTTTCAGAATGCTCGTCCAGTGCTGTGCGGCAGATGCGCGCCCGTATTCAGTGCCAGTCGATTTCGGCAAAAAGGCCCCCGAATACAAAGACATGACCTGGGTCAAAGTGACCGGCACCATGTCCTATAAGAAAGAGGGCGACCAAACGGTGCCTATTATTGAAGCCACCAAGATCGAAGAAACGACGGCTCCAGCAGATGCCATGATCTATTGATGCAGATGCTGACGACCTACTCAAGTCGGTGCTCCTAGCTTAATCTCGACCAACCATGCTAACAAAATTACTCGCTCCTCTCGCCTGCCTCTGCCTAGCCATTGGCTTGGCTTTCTCAGCTTCTGCTGCCAAGAAACCTCATATCCTGTTCTTCTCCAAATCGAGCGGCTTCGAGCACAGTGTCATCTCATGGAAAACAGGTCAGCCCAGCTATGCTGAAAAGGTGCTCTCAGAGCTCGGAGCCAAGCAGGGCTGGGACTTTGAATTTTCAAAAGACGGCTCCAAATTTTCCAAAGAATATCTAGCTCAGTTTGATGCCCTGTTCTTTTACACCACGGGCGACCTTTGCAGCCCCGGCACAGACGGCCAACCGCCCATGAGCGCTGAAGGCAAGCAGGCATTGTTTGATTTCGTTAAAGCAGGCAAGGGATTCATCGGCACTCACTCGGCGAGTGACACCTTCCATACCGCCAACGAGGCCGTGAAGGGACCAGAACGCTATTTGAATCACGGCGAGAAAGCTGACTCTTATGTGCGCTTCCTGGGTGGTGAATTCATCATCCATGGCGCTCAGCAAGTGGCCAAGAATACCGTGATTGATCCCGCTTTCCCGGGCTTTGAAAATGTGGGCAAAGACTTCTCCTTTCAAGAAGAGTGGTACTCGCTGAAGGACTTCCGCGACGACATTCACGTCCTCACCACCATAGATTCACCTGCTATGGAAGGCTCGATGTATGGTCGCCCCGCCTACCCGAACACCTGGGCGCGCAAAGAAGGCGATGGTCGTGTCTGGTTCACTGCCATGGGCCATCGTGAAGATGTTTGGACGAACACCATCTTCCAACAAATCCTGATTGGCGGCATCAAATGGGCACTGGGTGAAGTGAAGGCCGAGGTTACCGCGAACATCCAAAATGCAGCTCCAGGCGCCTACACAAACCCGCCCTATGTCGCCCAAAAGCCCAAGGCTCCAGCTAAGCCCAAAGCCAAGTAACGAGGCTTCATCATCACTTTCAAAACAAAGAGGCGAACGATGAATCGTTCGCCTCTTTTGTTAGGCCATCGTATTATGAGATGCAAGCCTTGTTCATGAAGTGTGCCACCTTTAACTCGGACACAAAATGAATCGTCTATTCACAGATCATTCACAATCTATTCACCGAATTTTAATCAATGTCTTTTAGACATGTAAAACATCTTTTTTATATAAAGCACTCCACATGCTCAGGGGATTGAAAATTGATTCAACATTTACTTTCAATGGTGACAGTCTTGTCATAAACAGAAGCAGTAATTTTTAAAATAATCAAATGGCGCTGCTTCTCCCGAAACAGCGCCAATTTATCCTCATTCATCTCATCGACCAGCCTCAACACAACGCCATGGAGACCGCCAATGAAGACTCAACACAACTCTCCAAGTCCACTTCTCACACAAATCGTGCTGACCTTTTTACCGTGATCCCTACAGCATGGGATGACATCTGTACCCTGCTCATGAAAAAGCTGGGGCATGATAACTACACACGCTGCTTCTCAGGCACGACCGCCCGTATCACGGATGACCACCGGGTGATCGTGCATGTGCCAAACCCCATTCATCAGCTTTGGATCGAGAGTAATTTCTCCGGTACCTTTGCAGATGCAGTGGCTGAAGTGCTCGGCACCTCAGCCTCCATCGAATATCATGTGGCTAGCGAGCCGCTACGCCCGCTGACTGCCGATGCCACTTTGGAGAAGAAAGCCGCTCGTGTCATTTCGACGCGCCACTTTGATGATCGCCCAGCGGCTAGTCCTCACGTGGTAGATGACTCACTCAGCATCCGCTCATTTTCTGATGCTGGACTGAATGCTAAATTTAACTTCGACAGCTTCGTCGTTGGCTCCAATTGCAGCTACTCGGCCGCCGTCGCTCGCGCCGTCGCTGAGAAGCCGGGTCGCATCTACAACCCGCTCTTTTTCTATGGTGCTACAGGCTTGGGTAAAACCCACCTCATGCAGGCCATCGGCCAAGAAGTGCTGACTCGTAAAAAGCGCGCCATCGTTCGCTACGTGACCTCTGAGCAATTCACCAATGAGTACGTCGAAGCCATCAAGAAACAGAGCTTCAGCCAATTCCGTCAGAAGTATCGGAAAGTCGATGTGCTGTTGATCGACGATGTGCAATTCTTTGAGGGCAAGGACAGCACGCAGGAGGAGTTCTTTCATACCTTCAATGAACTCTTCAACAGCGCGAAGCAGATCGTGCTCGCCAGTGATCGCGCTCCTAGTGACATGAAGAATTTGGAAAGCAGGCTCGTCTCTCGTTTTGAATGGGGCCTCACCACACAGATTCAGATACCAGACTTCGAGACCCGCGTCGCCATTCTGAGCCGCAAGATGCATGACTTTAATGTCTCGCTGGAGCCTTGGATTCTCGAATTCATCGCCCATCGAATCCGCGCCAACGTGCGTAAGCTTGAAGGTGCCCTCATGAGAGTCGCCGCGCATGTGTCTCTAGAAGGCACCATGAGCAACGAATCCGCCCTTGCGGCTTTCTTGCATGACGTGATTGATGAGGAACCCACAAAGTCAGTGACCGTGGACCGCGTCCAGCGTGCAGTGGCGGCTCAATATGACCTCCGCGTCAGCGACCTCACCGGGCCACGCCGCCCAAAAAACATCGCTGAAGCCCGTCAGGTCGCTATGTACCTCACCCGTCACATGGTGAAACTGCCACTGATCCAGATCGGCGAGGAATTCGGCGGGCGTGATCACGGAACAGTCATCCACGCCTGCAAGGTCATCAGCCGACGCATGAGTGAAACCACCGAGTTCCGCAGCATGGTCGATCGCCTGAATGCGAAGCTGCTTGAGGCCTAGAATTCTAGCGGCAAATTCAATCAAAAAGAGACACTAAAGCGTCCTGCTATTTGTGACCTAGTTTTCAGGCCGGTTGTAGCTGCGCCTGTGGAGTGCGCAAACCAGCGCCATCTGGAGTCGTTCCGGGGGGCGTGAAAAGAGAATATTCACCTCAGAGTATAACTCAATTTTCGTTTTCAATTCTCTAGACCAATCCATTAAGCCAGCACCAGCGCCCCGCCTTCACACAGCTCGGTTTTGCCAAAGGTCTTTAGGCTCGTGTGACCGATGCCGTGCGCCACACTCAGCCAGAGGCGATTGTGAGCGGCTTTGTCAAACTTCAGTGAGCGGCCCATCTTGAAGCCACACCCGCCCCCGACCATCACATACGGAATGTTGTCCAGCGTGTGCGTGTTGCCTTTACCGAGTTCGTTGGTCCAGACGAGCAGCGTGTTATCAAGCATGCTACCCTCGCCGGAGGCTTCCGGAGTTTCGCTCAGGCGCTTCGCCAAATAAGCAAACTCACCGGCAAACCAGGTGTTGATTTTCATAAGCTTTTCGTAGCTCTCCTTCTTGTCATCGGGATCGTGCGACAGACTGTGGTGGCCTTCTTCGATGCCTAGCCAGCGCATCTGCGCCATGCCGACGCTGCGCATGTATTGCAGAGTGCCGACACGCGCCATGTCATTGGCGAGACTGTTCACCAGCAGATCGATCTGGATGCGGCTGATCTGCGGTGTGTTGTCATTCACCATCTCGATGCTCGGGTCTACCTTTGGCACCGGATGCGCAAGCGCTCCTTGTTTGTCCGCATCGGCCAAATCCTGTTCCAATCCACGCACCAGAGTCATGTGCTGATCAAGCAGCGCTTTGTCGCGCGCACTAAGCTTCGACGACACACGCTTTAAGTCCGCCCCCACATCATCCAAAATACTCACAAGGCTCTCCTTATCCTTCATCTGACCGTAGAGCTTTTTCAGCACCTGATGCGGATCATCCATCGGCGCGATGGGCTGGTTTCCACCTGCATAGCTCATGCGTGTCCACGGGTCCGCACGATCTGGTACCGCCACGCCAAACTCCAGTGAGCCAAAGCGCGTCTTTGTCTCTGCGCGGCTCTGGAAAAAGTTCTTCATTTCCTGGTCAATAGAGATGTTGCTAGCCCAGCCCGCAGGATTACCACCGCCGCCCATAATGTTGCCTTTGAGCAGCTCATCGCAGGTCAAAAGACAGCTCATGCCGCGCATGTGACTGTCACCATCGCCACCCACTTTGTTTGCGATACCATGCAGGATCAGCATCTGCTTTTTGAATGGCTCCAGAGGTTTCAGGATCGACTTGAAGCTGAAGTCCGCGCCTTCCTGCTCCGGCCAAAACTCATTCGGTATGGTGCCGTTGGGGGAAAACATCACAATCAGTCGCTGCCGCTTCTGCGGAGCCGGTGCGCCAGTAAGGCTGGGTAGGCCTGATAGAAATGGCAGCGTCCCGGCTGAGATGCCAAGGTTACGAAGAAATTGGCGACGATCGAGGTGTTTCATAAATCGTTATTTTTTGGCTTTGGTATCGGGTTCGACTGGTATGCCATCAAGTGAAGCGATCAGAGCGATGTCCATTAGAAGCTTCTGAATATTGCAGCCATTGGCGGCAAACTCACGCTGCATTTCATCGACTCTTTGCGCGCCATAGGCTGTCGGCTCCTGCTTCACGATGTGATGGAAGAGGTGGCGGATGAAGGCGCGATGACCGCTGGGATTCTCGGCGACGTAGTTCACGATGTCGCGTGGACCCGCGAGGCGAACGGTTTTACCATCTGCGGTGGCAAATTCGCTGACGGGGTTCACCGGTTTGTTGTTGTCCTTCGTGCGCCAGCGGCCCACCGCATCGAAATTTTCCAAGCTGAAACCGAGAGGGTTGATCATGCTATGACAGCTCATGCATCCGCCGCTGCGGGTCAACTCGGTTATCTTCTCACGCATGGTCAGCTTGGGATTAAAATGGCTGTCCTCAAAGACCACGGCCTTCATCGGTGGCTTAAGCGACATACCGACGATGTTGCGTGTGAGAAACACTCCACGATGAATTGGTGACGACTGCTTCGTGTAGGCGAGTGAGGCGAGTAAAAACGGATGCGTGATCACTCCAGCGCGCTGCATCGGATCACAGCCGACGCGCTGGAACTCATTACCCGTCACTGGATGTCCGTAATACTTGCCAAGGTGCTCATTCATTAGCAGGTAATCCGCCTGAAGCAGCTCGCGGTAGTCGGACTTCTCGCTCCACACGACTTGGTCGATGAATTGGAACAGTGACAAGCGCAGATCTGCCATCATCTCCGCATCGAAGCCGGGGAAGATCTTGGGATCTTTCGTTGATCCCTCGGCACGTTCGAGTTCTAGCCAGTGATGGAAAAAGCCTTGCATCTTCGCCTTTGAGCGCGGGTCGGCGATCATGCGCTGCGCCTCGGCCTTCAGCTGATCTCTCGTGTGCAGTTTGCCTGCCGTGGCAGCCTGAGCGAGCTTCTTGTCAGGAATGGAATCCCAAAGCGCCAAGGCAAGACGTGAGGCGACCTCGAAGTCGTCTTGCTTTTCATCATCGCGCAGATTCGGATAGAGAAACTCCGGGGACTTCAACGTGAACAAGACCACACGCTTCACCGCTGTCTCGGGTGATTTAGCAGCTTTAAATTGAGCCTCAATGAAGAATGCTTTTTGTTCGTCGCTCAAGGGTCTGCGTAAGGCCGACTCAACAAAACTGAAGGCAAATTTCCGAAGCTTCCCTCCACGATCTGGCTCTCCTACTTTCGACCCGGACAGCTCGTCGAGATTCTCCACCACATGCTCGGCAGTGGCGATGGCGGCATCGGTCACAGCCTGATCCCAGGCTTTGGAAATAGTGGTGCCGCGCGGGTAGCCACCGCTGCTGTCATCAGCGGGAAACTCCGTGTTTACGATCATCAGTTCGCGTGGACGATCTGTGCGCATGGCATGGGCTGGGATGAGTTCCTTTACGCCATGCGGCGTCCTCCACCAAAGCTCGATGGAGGCGGTCTGCTCTTTGAATTTAAAATGCTCCAGTCGCAGCATGTAAGTGCGACCACTGACCAGGAAAATGGATTTCTTTTCCTCACGCACCTGCGGTCCATTACTGACCCAGCCATCGATCAGCACATCTGACTCGCTGCCGTCATTGACCCACAGGCGGAAGCCGTTCTCCGACTTCACCGCAAATTCATATAGACCTGTCTCAGCGGCGATGACGCTGCCCTCGAAGCGATTTTGAAACTGCTCGGCTTCCAGCACCACTTTGTCTGGGCTGTCCGCGCCCCAGTGAAAGGCGATCACTGGCTCGACACGCTCGATCGTCTTGTTCGGGCGCTTCGCTTGGATGCCCTTCTTCGGCGTCGTATCCACCGCCTTTTCACCCGGCTTTGGCAGTTCCACGCCGCGATACGTTGCCTTCAAGCCCTGCTCATTACCGACGGGCCGATCAAAGCCGGGCCCCATGCGAAAACGACCGATCAGATCCATCACCGACCTGCGGACTTGATCAATGGTCAGCCTGCTCAGTTCCTTCTGAGGAGGGTTTATTTGCGCCTGCGCCGCCGGTGAGTAAAACGCCTCGTAAATGTAAGCCGTCACCAGCTTCGACTCCTCCGGGCTGCACTTGTCCGGGTCATCCTCAGGCATCGTCCGATCGATGTATTTTGCCAGCGCCTCCACGCTTTTCTCACCAGTAAGCACCTCATCGTATTCATCCTCCACCCCCTGCCCGCGATCCCCGTGACACTCAGCGCAGAGCTTTAGATAAACTACCTTGCCAGGGTGCTCTCTCTCAGGAGCGGGCGCAGCGCCAAAAAGCGCAGTTTTCACTGACAGAACCAGAAAGATGGCAAAAGATGAATTTGTAAACACGGTGCGAGCTGACATGGGGGGATTGTCGGGCCTAACCAGACTCCAAAACGAAACTTGGAATCAAAGGAAAACTGTACGCTTACGACACCAGACTCTTTCCGGAGACGAAAATGCAGGAACTTGAGTATTATCCTGTTCACAGTCGCAGAGGCTGTATTTCTCGTTTGTCGTCGCTATAATTACCATAGATTAAGCATTCATGCGCGGCCATACCTTCCATCACCCTATTCTCAGGCACCTATGTCTGACGGCGGGGGTTGCGTGTGTGGTCGAGAAGCAGTCTTTGGCAGGCCCGACAGCGAATCACGAGTATGCTTTGGAGTTGGTCAACCGAATGCGCGCAGCACCCACCGCTGAACTGGAAAAACTGGTCATATATGAGCGTGCCGAGCCTGTGGGATTCTCCGAAGTCGGATCACTCGACAGTGGCGACTGCCCTGGATGTTTTCGGACTGAATACGAGCACTTTGGCGGCCCAGTGGGGCACTTTGACGTCAGTGAGTCCTTTTGGCCTGGCTTCGCTGCTGTGCCTGATCCTGCCAGTTCTATACTGCTACTCTGCACTGCCCTGACAGAACTGAATCACCGCCGATCCACTTACAAATTACCATTAAAATCCATCGGCCTAAGCCTCCTTTTCATCACCGTCAGTTTGCATGCTGAGCCAGATGCCACCGAGAAAGCGATCCGTATCGTGATCGACGAGTATGAAACCAACGTGCGCGCCAATACGATGAAAATCATCGAAGCGAAGACTGAAGAGGAGAAAAAAAGGATCGAGACAGCGTGCCGAGCGCTGAAACTTATGCGGCCAAGGTGCTCAAGCTCGTCCAGGAAAACATGGACGCGCCGGGTTCAGCCATTGGGGTCAATTGGCTGGCGACTCAGGCCACAAATTTCCCAGAAGGACTCATCGCCCTGCAAATGCTCGGCACCTCACACAACGCCAGCGCCGGCATCGCCCAGGCTACGAGGTGCCAATCGGTCTCATGGGCAATGTAACCTATCCCCAAGGTGCCTCATGGGCCACGAAAACGATCACCGCTGCTGGTGCCGTCAACTATAGCGGGCGGCTCGCGGATGGCACCGCTTTCACCTACAGCACTGGCTAGGCAGAAGGCGGCCAGACCGCATTACAAGTCATGCAGTACAACTTCAATGGCTCCATCCAGGGCTGGCAGACACTGAACTCCGCGACAGGTCTCAGCGCTGCATCCCTCGGCTGGGTGAAATCAGCGGTCAGCGGACGCAGCTACGCCACAGGGTTCCCTCAGCACTCGCTCACCGGCATTGGTGGAAAATACACGCCGTTTTTATTTGGCAGCCTCATCTTCTGCATCAGCCCAGGTTCGGACAATGCACGTTTCATTTTAACCCAGCGCGGGCTTGCGGCTCCCTACACCCAGTTTCTCACTCTCGGTGCCGGCAATAAGATTGCCTTCCCTGCTGGCGGCGGCAATCCCTACAAAGCTCACCGCCAGCATCGACGTGAACACCGGCATCCTCACAGGCAGCGGCACAGCGCTCGACTTCAGCGAGTTCACCCCGACCAATTCACGAGCTGGAACGATCAGTGTACTGCTCATCCCGAACATCGAAAAAGCCGTCGGACGCTCCCTGCTGCCCACTAGCCGCAGCACCACGGCGCCGATCCTTTCAGGCAAGCTCGTGGGTGAAGAGGTGGCTCACTTTAACTGAACTGCGCCTTCATTCAGGGGCGTTATTGCCGCTTGCTGTGATGGAAAGCAGATGTCACAGGAGCGCCTGTCACTGACCGCGCACTCATGTTCTTCTTTACCCCCCGCTACCTAAAGCAAGCCAAGCTCCTGCATAAAGGCGTCACACGCTTCATCGACTACAAACGTGATCTGCTACCGCAGGCCAAGCTCGATGAGATCCTGACTCTGCGCCGCAGTTTAGAAGCTGCCATGAAGGCCAAGGATCGAGAGCGGATCAAAACGCTGAATGAGGAACTGAACAAAATTTGCGAAAAAGCTCTGCCGAATGCTGCCACCAGCGAGATCGGCGATAATGTGGAAGTCTTCTTCGTCGCCATCGTCATCGCGCTGGGCATTCGTGGCTACATCGCCCAGCCCTTTCAAATTCCCACTGGCTCCATGCAGCCGACGCTCAATGGTATCACCGCCGAGGCCACAACCGAAGATCCCACACCCGGCCTGATCGGCCAGCTAGCCTCCTTGGTCACCAGCACTCGCTACATCAATGTAGAGTCTGATCATGACGGCTATCTTGATGAAACCACGCCCGTCACCGAGCATCGCTTCGCGATCTTCATGCCCTACTGCAAGCTGCACTTCAAAGACGGGCACACGATCACCATCAAGGCACCACAGCGTCAGCTATTGGATGAATTGCAGCTCGTGAAGCACATCAACAGCATGCCCATCGAAACAGGTAACGACACACCCGACCGGCGTATGGCCTATGGCCTGCGCGGTGGTGAACACATCAGCAAAGGCCAGCTCCTCGCGCGCGGCATCGTCCATAACGGCGACCATGTTCTAGTGGACAAATTCAGCTACCATTTCCGCACCCCCACGCGCGGTGAAGTCTTTGTCTTTACCACCAAACACATCCGTGGCATCGCGGTGCCCTTTGAGCAGGGCGCACAACATTATATCAAGCGCCTCGCCGGAGTCCCTGGAGACGAGCTCGAAGTGATTTCCCCCAAGCTCATGCACAATGGACACGAAGCCGAAGAGTTCGGCTTCAAGCGCGTCATGCAGGGTACCCAGCAGCAACCCGTGGACGGCTACCGCGGCTATGGCGACCCCCGCTCCGTCGGTGGCAGCATCCATCACATCAATCTGCGTGATGAGGAGTATTTTGCCATGGGTGACAACAGCTACAACAGCAGCGACTCCCGCGTCTGGGGCACCATCCCCGAGCGTAACCTCGTCGGCCCAGCCCTGTTCTGTTATTGGCCTCTGACGAGCCATTGGGGCCGGATCAAGTAACGATGCAGTTCGTTGACCTGAAGTCAGCGCTAGGAATTGATGGTCACCAACCGGGGACCGAGACCACTCAGCCGATGACGCCTATTCACCTTAGGTTCAATACCGAATATAATCTAAGCCAAACGTTTTTGTGATGCTCTGCGCGCCGAACGCGTCCAGCTTTCGAGCGCCTAGCTTATCCCGCCCGGCGACACCCCTCTGGCGGACTTCCGCCGCATTCAAAGAGTGACTGACTAAGTCCATCATACATCAAGCAGGATGAATCCTACTTCACAGGGGAAATCACCTCACAGCTTGCCACCAGACACTCCTCCGCCTAGCATCTCGCTCATGAGTCTGCCGCCCAAGGTCAAACGCCCGTCTTCCATCACTGTGGGAGACTTTTTCAGCCAAAATGAAAAGGCACTCAAGCTGCGTTTGGTCGGAACCGATGTGGGATACACGCGGAAGATATGGGAGCCTTCGGTGAACCGTCCAGGCCTAGCACTCTCAGGCTTCTTCACTTACTTCGCCTACAAGCGCATCCAGGTCATCGGCAATTCCGAATTGTCTTGTTTAGAAGGATTAGAACCCAATCAAAGAGCCGCACGATTCAGCCAGCTATGCAGTTGGGAGATTCCAACACTCGTCGTCGCACGCGGTCATAGGCTTCCGGATGATCTAGTTCAAATTGCCAATGAAGCTGGCATCTCCGTCTTTCATACAAGCATGGTCACCATGAAGTTTCTGAACGCAGCCACCATCAAACTAGAAACTGCTTTTGCTCCCACAATGCTCGTGCATGGCTGCCTTGTGGACGTGCAAGGCATCGGTGTTCTTATCCAAGGCAGCAGCGGCAGCGGTAAGAGCGAAAGCGTGATCGGCCTGCTTCAGCGTGGGGCCAGCCTCGTAGCTGATGACGCCGTGCGCTTACGGCTGATCGAAGACCGCGAAATCATCGGCACGGCCCCCGAAATGACACGAGACATGATCGAGATTCGCGGCCTCGGCATACTCAATGTCGCAGCGCTGTTTGGAGTCGGTTCCGTGCGTCTGAGCAAGCGCCTCGATCTGCTGGTCAATCTAGTCCATGTGAAGGAATCTGAAGATCTGGAGCGCGTCGGCACCCATCAACTTACAGAGAACGTCATGGGACTCGCCATTCCGAAAGTGGAAATCCCAGTCGCGCCGGGTCGAGATGTCGCTGGCCTCATCGAGCTCGGTGCTCTAAACTACAAATTAAGAGCCTTTGGTTACAACAGTGCCGTGGAGTTTGATCAAAGGTTGTTGAAAAAGATGGCAGACGATCAATTAGGTTAAGCTGACGATTCACCCACCACCTCATGATGCTCAATAAAGAACTCACGATCCGCAACAAAATGGGTATGCATGCCCGGCCGGCCGCGCAGTTCGTCAAACGTGCTAGCAAGTATAAGTGCGATATCTGGGTGGAAAAAGACGAGGAACCAGTAAATGGCAAAAGCATCATGGGACTCATGATGCTCGCTGCCGGGCGTGGTGAAATCATCAAGCTAATCACCGACGGCATCGACGCCGAAGCAGCCATGGCTGATCTCGAAGAACTGGTGAATACCGGCTTTGGCGACGTGGAGTAATCACGGCTTCCCATAGCCGAAGTGGACAATCATTATTCAGAATAACTTCGATATGGGATAACCGTAGCTATCAGGTGTGAAGCAACCATCCAAATTAAACTTTTCTTCGCATTGCCTTCAGTCTAGCCTAAATCCGCACCTCACCGAAAACCTCAAACGACACACGATTATGGGCCTGATGGATTATCTTAAAGGACAGTTTCTGGAAATTATCCAGTGGACAGATGACTCGCGCGACACGCTTTCATGGCGCTTCCCAGATGAGGATAAAGAAATCAAACGCGGTGCGCAGCTCATCGTACGTGAGTCACAAAATGTGCAGTTCGTTTATCTCGGTGAATTTGGTGACACCTTTGGTCCCGGTAAGCACACTCTAGTCACGGAAAACATCCCTGTTCTATCCACACTCAAGGGCTGGAAGTATGGCTTTGAGTCGCCCTTCAAAGCTGACGTGTATTTCGTCAACACACGTCTCTTCACTGGAAACAAATGGGGCACAAGCAACCCGATCATGATGCGCGACTTGGACTTCGGCATCGTCCGTGTCCGCGCCTTTGGCACCTTTGATTTCCGCATCACTGACGTGAAGCTCTTTCTCAAAGAAGTAGCCGGATCCGACCATCATTTCCGTCTCGATGAATTCGCCGACACCATGCGCAGCCGCATTGTCAGCGTGTTCACGGATGCTCTCGCTACGGCCAAGGTGCCGGTGCTCGATCTCGCCACACGCTACAGCGAATTAGGCGATGCTTTGCTACCGTTGATCAATCCAGCAACTCAAGGCAAGTATGGCATCGAGATCACCAGCTTCCTTTTGGAAAATGCCAGCGTGCCACCTGAAGTGGAAGCCGCGATCGACAAGCGCAGCAGCATGGGTGCGATCGGCAACATCAACGACTATGTGAAGTTCCAGATGGCTGAAGGCCTAGCCAAAGGTGGCCCTGGAGTAGCCGGCTCAGCCGCCGAGATCGCCATGGGTTTTGGCATGGCCAATAGCATGATGGCACAGGGGGCCTTCACCATGAATCCAACTCAGGCCACACCAGCCGCAGCGGCACCTTCAGCAGCTCCAGTATTGGATATTCTCACGCCTGCCCAAGTCGCTCAAACCCTCGGTGTGACTGAAGGTGATGTGATAGCCAGTATTGAAGCCGGTGATCTCAAAGGTAAAAAAATCGGCAGCCAATACCGCATCACTAAAGCAGCGCTGGATGAGTTCCTCGCTCATTGATTTTTCACAGGAGGAAACAGAGAGAACAGATATCCTTTAGTCCATCATCAGGATCTGAAACAGATCGTGCCGCTTGTCAGTCCATAGTGGCACGTCTCTGGGTTCTGGATCTTCGGGTTCGTCAGCCGGTGTGGCTTTGAGAAAGGCTTCATTCAGCGTGACCATCACATAGTCAGTGGAGTCTAAATCGCCGTCCTCCTCGGTGATGATGCGTGTTGCTTTCCAACCCATGTCCGCTGCTAATCTCTCAACGACAGGTGCCAGCGCGAGGTAGCTGTTCGTCACATGCACGGCGATGATTCCATCTGGCTTCATGTGGCGGCGATAGATTGCAAAAGCTTCTTGAGTGAGCAGATGCACAGGGATGGCATCACCACTGAAGGCATCGAGTAAAATCACATCAAGCTTTTGATCGGACTCACGTTCCAGCATCAGACGTGCATCACCAATGATCGTCTCCACACTGGCACCGCGCTTTTCGGCATCGGCTAAATAGGTGAAGTGTTTCCGAGCCAGTCGTGAGATCTCAGGATTGATTTCATAGAAGCGCCAGTGCTGACCACGGCGCGCATAGCTAGCTGTGGTGCCTGCTCCCATACCGACGATGCCAACCCGCGCGGCGGGATTGTTCATCAGCGAATCCAGAGAGCGCCCAATGCCTGACTCATGACCATAATAGGACACCGGTATGTCCCGAAACTCAGCCCCAAGGTTTTGCATCCCATGAATGATGCCGCCATGGGTAAGCGTCCGGTAGGTATTCTCCAGACCCGTGTCCCAATCTTCATCGACATTCACAGCACCATAGAAATTGCGCAGGCGCTCGATTCGTTTGTCCACGGGAAGTGTCCATTTACATAGCATCACCACGCCGAAAATACCCTGACCAATAACCGCGAGCGAGATAGCCCACTTCACCCACTTTTTATTCATCGACAGGATAGCGAACACTAAGGCCCCAACAGCCACCGCAAAGGATGCAATCAAGCCCAGTGGCCACTCCAGATACGTCACAAAAACTCGCGGTGCCAAGAGACTAACAAGCAGGCCGCCGACAGCACCCCCAGCAGACATGAGCAGGTAAAACTCTGTCAGTCTCGAAGAAGCGGGCTTTAACCGCGCCAGTTCGCCATGGCAGATAAGGCAGGCGAGGAACATCGCCCCGAAGCTCCACGCCATTTCAGCGAGGTAGTTTGGCGAGACATCCACCGGCATTTTTTTATCTGCGGCTGTGACAAAGATCACGGCCATGGCCAACACGGTCCAGACACCGCGCACATACCAGCGCTCATGCTCAAAGCAGATGATGAAGGTGATGAGGTAAAGGCTCAATGGGGCGACCCACATGAAAGGCACCACAGCCACGTCCTGACAGACATGATTGGTCGTGGCTAGCAACATCACACTCGCCAGTGCAGGCAGAACAACCCAAAGCACGCGGTGCCACCACAGCGGCGGTTGATCGTTTACCACAACAGCCTTTTCTTCAATCTGCGTGGTCTTGGTTGAAGTGCGATGCGCCATCCATAGAGAAAGAGCCGCAAACAACCCAAAACCGACGGACCAGTAATGCGTCTGCTGAAGCACATCCCAACGTGGCTCAAAGATGAACGGATAGCTTAGCAATGCCGCCAAGGAACCGAGATTCGACAAAGCATACAAACGCCACGGCGAGTGCTTCGGCAGAACCCGAGTAAACCAAACCTGAGTCAGCGGACTCGTGCTAGAGAGAACAAAATAGGGTAGCCCCACCGTGCCGAGCAGCAGCAGCAAGATGCGCCCTACTGGATCTTCATTTCCCACCGGCTTCCATGAATCTCCTGGCGCAATAGGCAGGCAAATCAGCGCGCTGAGCATCAGCACGCCATGAATGAGAAACTGCCTGCGCGGGCGCAACCTCGTCAGAGCATGGGCATAGGCATAGCCAGCAAAGAGAACGATTTGAAAGAACAACATGCAAGTCGTCCACACCCCCGGACTACCACCAAACCACGGCAGGATGAACTTACTGATGACAGGCTGAACTTGGAAAAGCAGGAAGGCACTGAGAAGACTCAGCAGTGAGAGCAGAAGATACATGGAAAAAAGGAAAAGCGTGTCTGGCGACGCAGGCTAAAGGACAACCTTCCATCTTGACCAGATATTTTGATCAGGACCTTAGCGGGATCGGAAGCCCGCGCTCCCGTAATCCAGCGTCACGCCTTCCTAGCAGGCCACGGTTTCGTCGTTGAGGTGCCAGTAAGCGAGGCGCGGCCAACTTGGGAGAAGGCCATGAGCCGAACACGCGCGGGCGTGTGAGACAGACAATGCGAAAAATTGGGCGCAGCTCGACCGAGCGGCGGCAGAGAGGGAGTCAACTCTGCGAAGCACTCCACGCCGCCGATGATACACCCATCGTCGGCGCGATCCGCTGGGACGGCTGGTATGGTGCAGGTGGCGTGGTAGAGTGGACAGGCCGAAACCTCACGAATCCAGGCGCTGCGCAAAGTGCTGCGCTCAGAGCAGGTGAACGCTGTGCCGTCGAAACCCTGACTTCCAAAGTCGATAGTTTTTCCTCGTCTTCTGTTCAGCTGTATCACGAGTCTGCCTCACAGCCCCAAGCTCAGCGCAGGTAAAAGAATACGCCGACCCCAACTGCCGTTAGAACAGCACCGGATGCAGCCATCAGAATTTGCTGTTTCACCTGAATCGCCGCCTTTCGATACATGCCCACCGACATCAAGATACCACATAAGATGATGCCGATGTAGATCGGCATAGCGAAGGAGCTTTGCGGAAAAAGGCACGATATCAGGATGCTGACGCACGAGAGAAGCAGGCTAGAGAAATACAAGTAGCGCATGGAGACATGGAGCATGTTTGAAGCAAAGGTGAATGACGGACAAGATGGGTAGCCCCATCACTTTTCATCCAGCGCGGCAACCCGTCTACGATCTTCATCGTCTCCAAACTGACGTCTATGACACGCAGGAACAGTTCCAGAAGATACTTGGGGTTGTTCATCGTCTCGGATTCCTAGATGTTTGCGTCGTTGATGATGCCGCTGTCGGGGACTCCTTAGATAAACTGGCGTTCCATGACCCATTCGAGAGCGGGCTTGCCGTTGCCGGACTTGTTGGTCTCGGGGTCGCGGGTTTTTTTGCAAACTTCATTTTCTACACGCGGTAATGCTCCCCGGAGCGCGGGCTTTCCAGCCCGCAGGGGGTCGCCAAAGCGGTGGATGCTGTTTTACCGGACAACGGACTGGCCGGGGCGCTGGCGGCGCTGAAGGTAGAAATGCTGGAGCGCGCTGTTTATGTGGAGGCTGAGACGGGCGGTGATTCAGCGCTGATTCCGATCTCAGGCTTTGAGTGGCATTTATAGTCAGATATCTAACCGCATTTGTGCCGGGTCCTCTTTTTCAGGCAGCTTCTTTGTTTTCGTTTTTTCAAGATCAGCCATTAAGGCGCGATAGATGGATTCATGAAAAGCGATATTTCCCAAAGGCCTCGGCTAATGTGAGTGCTTCCAATGTCGATGCCGTCCGCTGTGATTTGCATCGTTAGATACTGTTCGCTTTTGTAGGATGTCAGCAGTGGAAGAAGCTGTTTGTGCCTGAAAAAACAAACACCTTCAACTATCACATCCGCATCGTAGCTAGCCATATTCAAATCCTCGGTAGTGAATGTCACCCGCCCATCCTGAGCAGCAATACGCAGGTGGGCATCTTTTTTGACCCAATAGCCAGAGAGGACTTTGAGCATCTTAACCAGCGTCTTTTTGTGGATCGTGAATTTCATCCTTAAATCCCAACATCAAAAGGCAGATTGAAATACTCGTTGCCAAGGGAGCGTGGGCACCACTGCCAGCAGGCTTCGCGGTAAAAAATGTGACCGCCACGGGAGCTTGTGGAATATACCCGCAGACGCAGAAACCCCATTTAGAAAGGCGGCCGCAAAGCAGACGCATGGCAGAAATCTCAGAAGGTAAGTATCTCTCCCATTTCCGATTGACAAAACATGATTTTTTAGGTCACCGTCTTTTGCAAACACACGTAATTCGATGCCTGTTGCACCTTAATTTTCACTCCATTATTAATCATGAATACCGCCACTAATTCGACTCGAGCAAACGCAGCCATTTTTGGCCTGCAAATCGCTTTTTTGTTATTCATTGGGCTGCTCTTCGGGGCGCTGACGTCAAGTGCGCAGGCGGCGCCAAACTATCGACTACATGTGGCGTTGGTGGGGTCGCTCAAAGCGGGTGAAGCCCTTGAGCCTTGGGGCGCGCAGATTCAGGTTTTACGCCCTAGCCCCGGAGACAACTTTTGGTATCGACTGCCGCACACCATCCAGATAAATGGCGATCTCCCGCCGGGCATTCGGCTAGAGCAAAAGGGGGCTGCCTTCTTTGATCTCGCGCGCTTTGCAGGAACGCCGACCCAGGCAGGGCAGTTCACAGTCCAGGTCCAAGCCACTATGGCCGATGGACTGACGACGACACAGGAGAGCGTTACTTTCTCTATCTCGGACCCACGGGATGAGAACTACAGCGTGCAGACATGGGGGTTGGCAAAATTCCGCCAGGGGCTGAAGTTGGGTAATGCGGGTGCGTTTCTCGTCGGTCAATGGCAGTCGTTGCTGAAAGCTCCGGTGCAAGTACAGGCCACGGGATTGCCAGCAGGATTGACCGTGGGGACGAGTGGATATCCTGGTTATTACTCGATTCAGGGTGCGCCTGAGGTTGCTGGGAAGTTCTCCGTGAAGCTTGCCTTTTCGTGGCCGGATGGTGCACCGATTGCTGAGACCTCAGTGGACTTGGAAGTGTTCACTGTTGATTACAAGCCGGAGCAGACCCTCACAGTGGTCGTGCCCGGACCGATCCGCAAAAATGTGGCCTACGCTGCTTATGGTTACCGGGCGCCGTTCGTTTACGTGGTGGATGAGTTCGGGGCGCGCTCGTCAGAACCGTTGACCGTTGCCGCCACTGGCCTGCCACCGGGATTGTCGATTGACTCACAAGCACCTGGCAGTGGTTTTGTGGTTGGACGTCCGACGGAGATCGGCACCTTTGCCGCTACCTTCCGCGCCACCCTTCCCGATGGCACAACCACCAAAGAGGTGGAAGCAACCATCGAAGTGCTGCCTGCCAACCCGTTAGCCGACGCCGCGGGCACCTACGACAGCGTCGTCCAGCGCTCCGAATCACTGAACGGCAACAACGGCGGACGCCTCCGCTTTACCCTCACACGCGGTGGGCAGAGCACAGGGTTTCTTATCCACAACCTTGTGCGCTATCCTTTCGCAGCCTCCGCGGTCAAGCTCGATCCAGAAACGGGCGATGTCACTATTGCCCCGCCAGGTGCAGGGGTAACGGTGCGTGGCAGCATCGCCCTCAGCGATGAATTTTCTGCCGGTAGTCCGCAGCCTTACTTCACCTTCGTCGGCGAAGTCGCAAACGCCAGCAGCGCCGCCGCCGTCAATGGCTCACGCACCACCGTCCGCAGCGCGGCCGATCCGAGCCCCTACGCCAGCGATAAGAAGATTAACCTCGTCTTCGTGAATGAAAGCAATGCGTTGGCTGGTCAGCCTTCGGGTGCAGGTTTCCTGGCGGCCAGCATCTCTAATGTGGGCAACGTGACGCTCACGGTCTGGGCTCCTGATGGCAGCGCGCCGGTTAGCCTGGCTGCCACGCTTTCCGAAACATCTTATGGCGCGACATTACCTGTCTATTTCATCCTGCCTAATTCGAGCGGTTCCAGCACGCTTGCTGGGCAAATTTTTGTCAATGCCGATGGCGACGCCGCTGGGCAACTCAGTTGGTATCAGTCCGCGACCAATCGCGGTGCCTTTCCCGACGGCATCTCGCTCGTGGACTACACGGGTGTGATCGGCTCGCGCCACACACCCGAGCCCGCTGGCCTCAATTTGCTCGGCCTGGAGGAAAGCATCACGACAGCGCAGCTCGACCTCATCGGGGAGGACGTGCCCGCCGAGCCCGAATTCGCACTCACCGTGCAACGCGCTGCCCTCAAGGCCGCACCCGGTGCGAAAGTGAGTGGAGTGAAACTGCAGTTCGACAAAAAGTCAGGCATTCTCACCGGCAGTCTGACATTGCCTGCGACGAAAACCAGCCGGGCCCGCGCCGTCACCTTCCGTGGTGTCCGCACGCCGAAGGGCACCGGCATCATCGGTCACTTCACCACTCCGAGTTCCACCAAGGCAACTCGCCGCGCCGCCGGGACACTGAAGATTGAATCTCGATAGGCACTGGCCGCCCCGTCAGTCTGATAGGGTCTTCTCACCAATTTTTTCTTCTGATAGGAATTGGCTTTTGAGCCAAGGAACGCTGCATATCAGCCACGCCATTCAGAAGGGAAAAGATGGGCTTGCATGTCCCGCCTGAACCAACCGTAGCCCAGACGGTGATGGTTGCGGTGGCGACGCTCAATCTCGTGGTGAGTGACCCACCGACTCAGGCGGAAATGCAGCAGGTGGTGAACAAGCTGGATGAGTTGATCACGGCGCAGCGGAGGTAGGGCGTTTTGTAGTTCCGGCTTTAGCCGGTGATCGGGAATCGGGGACCGCATCAAGGCGGAATTACGAACGCAGCGAAGGCCACCAAGCCCAAGCACAGACTCGTCGGCTGCGCCATACATACGCTCCGTAGGCGCTGCGAATCAGAGACGGGGCTTGCAGGATTTCGGGATCAACTGCAAAGACGGTGTCCGCAAACCCCTGCCCTTTTGATCAGCTACCCACCCGACCTTCCCATCACTTCACGCCGTGAGGACATCCTAGCGGCAATTCGTGGACATCCGGCGGTGATCCTGGCGGGGGAGACGGGCTCTGGCAAGACGACGCAGCTACCGAAGATGTGTCTGGAGGTGCTGGGCGAGGGACGCGGGATGATCGGCTGTACGCAGCCACGACGCGTGGCGGCGATGAGTGTGTCCCACCGTGTGGCGGAGGAACTGGATGTGCGCTGGGGAGGCGTGGTGGGCTGCAAGATGCGCTTTAGCGATGACACGAGCCGGGACACGAAGATCAAATTCATGACGGACGGCATCCTGCTGGCGGAGATCCAGAGTGATCCGATGCTGCGGGCCTACTCGATGATCATTCTCGATGAGGCGCACGAGCGCTCGCTGAACATCGACTTCCTGCTCGGCTACCTGAAGACATTGCTGCCGAAGCGGCCTGACTTAAAACTCATCGTCACCTCGGCGACGATCGATACGGAGGCGTTTAGCGCGCACTTTGACGGCGCGCCGATCATTGAAGTGTCTGGCCGATTGTATCCGGTGGACATCCGCTATCAGGCGGTGGGTAGCAGTGATGAAGATCCCTCTCACATCGATGCGGCGGTCAGTGCGGTGGAAGATGTGCTGATTGAAACGAATGACGGCGACGTGCTGGTCTTCATGCCAACGGAGCGCGACATCCGCGAGACGCATGACATTCTCGATGGCCGCCTGGGGCGCGGCATTGATGTGCTGGCGCTGTTTGGCCGCATGGCGTCGCATGAGCAGCAGCGGGTGTTTTCACCCGGACCGAGACGGCGCGTGATCATCGCCACGAATGTGGCGGAGACCTCCATCACACTGCCGCGGATCCGCTATGTGGTGGACACGGGATTGGCGCGCATGAGCCACTACAATCCACGCACTCGGACGAAGCGCCTGCCGGTGGAGGCGATCTCTCAAAGTAGTGCGAATCAGCGCGCGGGCCGTGCGGGACGTTTGCAGGACGGGGTGTGCATCCGCCTTTACGAAGAGGAGGATTTTAATAAGCGCTCACGCTTCACGCAGCCGGAGATCCAGCGCAGCAACCTGGCGGAAGTCATCTTGCGAATGAAAGCCTATAAGTTAGGCGAGATCGAGACGTTTCCGTTTCTCAATCCGCCGGTGAGTGCGTCTATTCGCGCGGGTTATGATCTGCTGCATGAACTGGGTGCGCTGAGCGAGACGCAGGAGATGACAGAGCGCGGACGCGAACTGGCCGCACTGCCGCTGGACCCGACGCTGGGCCGGATGCTGCTGCAAGCGCGTGAGGAAGGCTGTCTCGATGACATGCTCATTCTGGCCGCTGGGCTGAGCATCCCAGATCCACGTGAGCGGCCTGAAGAGCGTAAGGAAATGGCGAATGCAGCGCACAAGGCCTTTGCCTCACCCGACTCGGACTTCATGACGCTGCTGAAAATCTGGAAGGCAGTGCCGGATCAGGAACGCGGCGGCAAGAACGCGCTGCGCAAGTTTTGCCGTGGTAACTTCATGTCATTCACCCGCATGACGGAGTGGCGAGATGTGTGGATGCAACTACGCGATACTTTTCGTGACTCAAAGCGACCTGTGGCTCCTGCCGAGCCTGAGATGGCGCTGCATCGCTGCATTCTCGCTGGGCATCTGAGCCACATCGCCATGAGGCAGGAGCGGAATCAGTACAAATCCTCCGGCAATCGTGAGGTGATGATCTTCCCCGGCAGCAATCTTTATGAGCGGCGCGAAAAGAATGCGAAGCCCGGCCAGGAGAAGACGAAGCAGCCGCTGTGGATCGTGGCGGGTGAGATCGTGCAGACCTCACAGCTCTTCGCACGCACGGTAGCCCGCATTGATCCGCAGTGGGCGGCAGAGCTCGGCGCGCATCTGCTGGAGCGCCGCTACAGCGAGCCGCACTGGAGCGCTAAGACAGGTCGTGTGCTCGTCACTGAGCGTTTACTTTTGCATGGGCTGGAGGTGAAGCGCCAGCCGATTGATTTTGGCAAGATCGACGCGGTGGGTGCCACGCAGCTCTTCATCCGTGGGGCGCTGCTAGATGGCACGACGCTGATCCCGCATAGCTTCTTTGCGTACAATCAAAAGCTGCGTGACCGCCTGGAAGCCGCACTCACCCGCGTGCGCAGCAGTCGTGTCTATGCAATTGAGGAGCATTTATTTGAGTTTTATCGAGCGCGTATTCATGGCGTGTCCTCCATTCACGATCTGAACAAGCTGGTGAACGAGCGTGTCCGTTCCGAGCCTGACTTCCTCTGCGTGGCGGAGGATGATCTCACGGGCGGTGACGATCTCTCTAGCGACCTGGAGCAGTTCCCCGATCAGGCATCTGTGGGCAATAACGTGTTGCCCATCACCTATGCTTATAAGCCGGGTCAGGAAGATGATGGCGTGACGGTGCAGGTCCCACTGCCCCTCGCCGAGACGCTGACTAGCGGGCAGTTGCAGTGGATGGTGCCAGGACTGCGTGAAGAGCTGATCGAAACGCTGCTGCGCGCTTTGCCAAAGCCGATGCGCCGTTCGCTCATGCCCATCGAAGCCACAGCGAAGAAGATCGCGCGGGAGTTCAATCCGGGCCGTGCGGAGTTCCTGGAAGCTCTGGCCAAGCATTTGCGACAGGTTCATTCGACCCCCGTCAGCGCGACCGACTGGCCTGCCGACAGTGTGCCCGCGCATCTGAAACCACGAGTCGCAGTGATGGCACAGGGTAATAAATCTGTGATCACCAGTCGCGATCTCGATAGCATCCGCGCGAGTGTTCAGAAGCAGGAACGCAAATCCGATGCCTGGGAGCGCACGGTGCCGCGCTTTGAGAAGTACGCGCTGCCCGGCTGGACCTTCGGTGATCTGCCGGAGTCCATCGTCATCGAGGAAATCAACGGCGTGCCGGTGCTCGGCTATCCCGGTCTCAGCCTGCGCGAGGGTGAGGTGGACATACGCCTCTTCCGCAAAGCCGACGAGGCCGCTGCTGTCGCGCCTGCTGCGGTGAGGAAACTCGCTGAGATGGCGCTGGGAAAAGACATCGCATGGCTGCAAAAAGAGCTGCGTGCTTTTGATGGTGCGACGAAGCCTGCACCGAAAGCGCTGGGTTTTCAGGACTTGGCGAAACTTAGCAGCAAAGCGTCTGTCCCAGCGTCCCCGGCAGCGGTTTCAGCACAGGCCCAGGAGCACATCCTAGCTCATGCTTTGCGGCTTGAGCCGCTGCTACCGCTGACGGAGAAACGCTTTCAAACTCTGTGCGAGGCCGTGCGTCGTGATCTACCTGTGCTGACTCAGCGCGTGCGTGATCTTTTGAAGCAGTGCGATGACTGGCGGCAGAAGATCATGGCCTACCCGAAGCGCTACCCAGGCATGGAGCAGGATCTGTTGCGGCTGCTGCCGATGAACGTGCTGGCTGTTACACCACACGCCCACCTTCAACACCTGCCGCGCTATTTAAAAGCCATCCACATCCGTGCTGAACGCGCGGCGAACAACCCTGCCAAGGACATCGACAAAGCGCTGGTCATCCGCGATTTCCAAGGCTGGGAGAATGAAGTGCGCCCAAGCAATCACGAACCCTTCCGCTGGATGTTTGAGGAATACCGCGTCTCCATCTTCGCCCAGGAACTCGGCACCGCCCAGCCGGTGAGTCTGAAACGACTGGAGGCGCTGCTGGGATAACAAGATGTCATCAAGCGGACCCCCACTAACTGCCTTTGTGGACTCTGTGCTTTATCCGTTGTATGGTTAAAGTGACATGAACTTCACTTCAATTTTATCATAGCTCCGTAAGCCTCGGCACCGCCGGGTGAGGTCATGGGCTGTGCGCCAAATTTCGCTGGTGCCGCGCAAGCTCCGGCGATGATGAGTTTGCCAGAAGGATGCCAGGCCATGGTGTAGGCGTTGTCGCCTTTGATGCCACCGCTGGGGAGGAACCACTCGATCTTGCCTTTCTCATCAAAGGCAGCCGTAAAGATGTCGGTGGCTCCCTGAGATGTGTGCGTTTCTCCCGCGAAGGTGGAGGTCTCTGAGAATTCGCCATTCACAAAACAGCGGCCCGTGCCATCGGTGGCGACGCCGAGACAGTAGTCGGTAGCAGGGCCTTGAAGAGCGTGAGCCCACTGCAGTTTTCCGTCTGGGCTGAAGTGGGCAAGTAGGCCGTCGTTGTCTTTGTCGCCTGTCGTCTGCACGGGGCCGGAAGGGAGTGTGACGCTACCTTTAAACATGCCAGCGCACCAGACGCGACCGGTGGCATCCGCGGTGATCTCATGGAAGCCGGCGCTGGGTGTGCCGGGCAATTGAGCAAACCAGAGTCCTTCGCCTGCAAGACTGAGTTTCAAAACGACGCCTGCCTGTCCTTTGCTCCCATCAAGCACCACAGAATCCATGCTGCCCACACCACCGCCACTGCCGCCGATGTAGATTTGATCCTGTGCATCGACCGCCACGCCATGACCACTGCCAGAGAATTTGCCGCTGGTGGTCTTCACCCACTTCAGCTTGCCAGAGGCATCGTATTTGGCACAGAAAATAGGCCGCGTCGTGCTGGCAGCATTCACGATGACATCACCAAACTTAGCTTCGCCCGCTACGGCTCCGGTAACGACTATGTCGCCCTTGCCATCAACCACAATTCCGTGGCCGTAATCGTAACCTTTACCACCGGCGCTACGCAGCCACTGCAGCGTTCCCTGCGCATCATACTTGGCGACAAAGATGTCGTAGTCACCCGCGTTTGGGAGCGTTTGGCCATTCACTTTGGCATCGATGCTCTGGTAATGGCCGGTTACATAAGCATTACCAGCAAGATCTGTAGCCACGCCATAGCCGCGATCCGCTAGGCTGCCACCGAGGCTGCGCACCCAAAGAAAACGGCCTTCTTTGGACACCTTTGCCAAGAAAGAGTCCATGCCACCAAAACCGCTGCGTTGCTGGTCACCAAAGATGCCATCATCCGTCGTTTCGCCAGCCAGGAAAACATTACCCTCAAGATCAAATGTAACAGCGCGCGTCTTGTCGCTCTTGGCTCCACCACCTGCAGCCACCCATTCAAAACTGGGCACTGCGGCAGAAAGAGATGTGACAATGAAAGTAAGGCAGAGCGGGTGAAGAAAAGAAGGCATCCAAAATAATACGAGAACACTTTTACGGGTATTGCGACGCTTCAATGCTTTCGCAATTGATGTTAGGCCCTGAAACGGCGGCGACGCATTAAAGTCAGGCCACTTAGAATTACGAGCAACAGCCCGGATGGCTCCGGCACGGCGGCGAAGTTGTTGTTTAAAACAAAGGTCGCAATTTGACCGCCTGAGACGGCAGCGTTAGGGCCTGCCTGCGGCATGTAAGTACCGCCATAGACGCCACTCATGTTCGCTTGATCGCGGGCTTGGAAGAGGCTGCTGAAATTCGAGGTGAGGTCGATAATACCGTCGCCATCCGTGTCACTGCCGAGAGAGAAAGCAAAGCCACTACCAGCGAAGGATTTCAGGATGCCTGCAGCAGCGGCAGCCAGTGCAGCCTGCTCGGCGAAGTAGGCGGGATAGTTTGGCGTGTCGAGCAGTGAAACCCAGTTCGAGTCCTGAACAGTGGCTGCATTGCAATCGGCTGCGCCATTGGTGATGGCAGTCACGGGACTCCATAAATCGACATCAAATTTAGTCATCCAAGTAACGATGGCCGTGTCCGCCATGGCAATATTTACGCGGCGTAGAGCCGCTCAACATCGGCGAGATTCAGGTCTCCATACGCGACCACCGACTTAGCCACGCCGTTGCATAGACCTGCATTAGTGATCGTGCCCGCTGCGCTATTCCAGAAAAATGTGGTATTTGTTTGCGCGGCACTGCGAACGTTCAGCGGAACGCTGGCGGAGCCGCGAGTTTTGACGGTGTTGTAGTCCGTGGCATAGGTATTCGTGGTCAGGTAATCAGGATTCGACATGCCAAGACTGCCTATGTAGCCAGCCGTGCCAGCGATGGCAAAGATCCCGACGTTTCCCCATCCGGGTAGCTCGGCGGCTTGATTGAGAGAATCAATCGTGGCCCAATATCCGACACTCCCGACAGGCGTGTAAAGGGCGGGATTCGAGGCTCTATCGCTGTTGCGCCAGTTAAGAACGTCGTTGGCAACCAAGATACCTAAGTTGATGCCATCAAGCTTTGCCTGATCATCGGCCAGCTAGCTCAATTGGCTCGAATAGAGATCGCCAAAAGAGCCAGACGGGTTGGAATAAAGTCCCTGTAAAATCGTGTAAGCAGCTTAGGACGCAGCCGCCTGCATCGACGCCCCAGACGAAGCGGTGCCTGAGGTGCCCGCGTAGCCGGCATGACTGTAGATCTGATGCTACCCGGATATACCTTCAACGGCATTGTAGATCGCCGCATGCAGCATGGGCATTGACCGTGAGATTTCAGGCAAGAGATCATTTTGACTGCGACCAGCCGTCAGTGCCTCAGAGTTCGATTCGTTGAAGAGCGCGTCACTAAAAACATCTGCCCTGACCGACATAGCCCACCCTAGCAGCAGGAGTCCTACGGCCAAATGGACCGGTATGAGATGCTTTTCTCAGGTCAGATAAGGGCACGCTGCAATGCCAAGGCGGCACGGCGGTAAGCGCCACCTTCGCCGAGAGTGTGCACGACGGTGGCCAGGTCAGCCTCCAGAGCCTGACGGCGAGCATCGTTGGTCAACAGGCTGACAATTTCAGCCGCAAGGGAGTCGCTCGTCAGGTCGCCCTGCACGAGTTCCCTAACCACGTCACGCTGGGCGAGCACATTGATGATGCCGATCTTCTTGATCTTCACGACCATCTTCGCGACCGCAAAGGTGACGGCATTCACTTTATAAACCAGAGCGTAAGGTAGGCCAAAGCAGGCCGCCTCAAGTGTAGCCGTGCCACTTGCCACTGCGCCGACTTGGCAGCGCTGCATGAGATCATAGACCGTGCCAGTCTCCACCCAGGTTTTAGCTTCGGGCACACCCGCAGCATCAGCCATGTGGCGCATCTCATTGGCCAGGGTTTCATTGGCCGCCGACATACAAAATCGCACCTGCGGCACCTGCATCCGAATCGCATAAGCCGCTTGCAGCATGACGGGAAAGAGCCGGCTTACTTCATTCAGCCGACTGCCTGGGAACCAGCCGACAAGCCAGCGCTCACGCGGCCAATCACGCTTCAGAGTGATCACCCGATCCACCATGGGATGCCCGCTGAACTCAGTGCGCAGGCCACTCTGCTCATAGAAATCCTTTTCAAAGGGAAAGATGCAAATCATGAGATCCAGCACCTTGGCCATGGTCTTCACGCGGCCCTTCTTCCAAGCCCAAACCTGAGGGCTAATGTAGTAGAGCAACTTGCCAGTGTAGCCGCTAGCTCGCAGTTTTTTAGCCACTCGTAGATTAAAACCAGGGTAGTCCACCAAGATTACCGCAGCGGGCTGCTCAGTCAGCACTTGGGCGACTGTGGCCTCCAGTTTCTTTTTGAAATAAGAGTACATTTTTAGCACCTCCCACAAACCGACAACCCCCGCCGTCTCTACCCAATCAGTGATCCCCTGCCCGGCAACCTGCCTCATACGGGGCCCACCGAGCCCGGTGAAGCGCATGGAAGAATCAAGCGCCTGCAATTCCTGGATCAAGCCCGAGGCATGAGTGTCCCCACTGACTTCACCGGCGATAATGTGGAGATGCATGGGATGAGGGGGCGCAGATTGTTTGCGATGGATTGCAGTCGTTGGAAAAACAAAGGCAAACAACTGCAAACTTCTTCCTTAGCCTGCCAGAGCGGCGTTTTTATCGATTTGATCGGTAATTTCCAGTGCGATGCGCACCGCCTCCGCTCCTTCTTGGCCACTGACGACAGGGCGCTTGCCCTGACGGGCGCATTCGACAAAGGCGGTGATCTCCAGCTTCAGTGGCTCGTCTTTCTCCACCTCGACTTCCTCGCGCACGATGGCCATGCCGTCCTTTCGGTAGATCCAGCCGCTCTGCTCTTGGTAATCCAAGCTCAGGTAGCAGTCAGACTGAAACACACGGATCTTCCGCATCTTCTCCGGGCTGATTCGGCTGGCCGTGAGATTGGCGATGCAGCCATTGGCGAATTTCATGCGCGCATTCGCGATGTCTTCACGCTTCGTCAGCACCGGGATGCCCACCGCATCCACCTGGATGAGCGGCGACTTCACCAAATGCAGCACGATCTCGATGTCGTGAATCATCACATCGAGCACCACGCCGATGTCGATGCTCCGATTCGGGAAAGGCGAAAGCCGATGTGACTCAATGAAGCGCGGCTGGTTCATGCGCTCCTCAAGCTGACGCAGCACAGGGTTAAAGCGCTCGATGTGCCCAACTTGCAGGATCACATTTTTTGCCTGCGCCATGGCGATCAGCGCTTGCGCCTCGCTGTAGCTCTCCGAGATCGGCTTCTCCACCAGCACATGAATGCCACGCTCCATGAGCGGCTCAGCCACGGGGCGATGATAAATCGTCGGCACAGCGACTGTAGCTGCATCAACCCGAGTCGCAAAGTCAGCCAGATCACTCGCCGCCTGCGCACCATACTGCGCCGCGAACTCCACCGCCCGGGCTGGATCAGCATCATACACCGCCGCAAAGATGATGGCACCGCCGCTGTTCGCCGCGATCTCAGCCATGATGCGAGCGTGATTCTTGCCGATGGCGCCCACACCGGCGACGCCAATGCGGAAAGGTTGCTTGGTTAGTTCCATGTCAATTAAGGTTTAGAGAAGGCCGCGCCTAGTAGCAAAGGGAAACTGCACAACCGTGGTATTCATTCCGGCTCAAGCCCGTCCGCCAATCTTCATCACCACGAGCGCGTCTCAGGTGAGTTCATTTTTGTCTGGCGATGCAATCTGGGACACTTCCAAGTCGAATTAATGCAGCGCTGACGTGTCCTGCCATTTCGCCGCTTTTCTCAGAGCACGAGCAGCAACTCGATGTGCGAGTGAAAAGCCTCCATCACCGACTTCATCAGATGCTGGCCTACACAGCGAATCCGCTTCACTGCATATTCGGAATTCTTCAAAAGTGTCTTCAGGCTAAAGCGTTCTTGGCTGCGCGCTCCTGCCACCAGAAGCCGAGGCAGATGAGCATGAAGATGGCTTTGATGCTGTAACCGGAATTTAATGCCAGAGATATGCCAGCGGTGAAGCCGTAGCTGTGCAGGCCGATGCTGAGCTGATTCACGCCAAACCAACTGAAGAGTGTGACGGCACCAAGCATGAGTGATAGCGCGTGCAGACCAATTTCGCGGATGTAGCCCCCCAGGCGGGCGTGGAGGATAATGAGACCCATGAGAACGATCATGAGAGCACCATTTTCTTTGGGGTCCCAACCCCAGAAACGGCCCCAGCTATCATTGGCCCAAATACCACCAAGGACGGTGCCAACGAGGGCAAACAAGACGCCAAAACAGACGATGCCATAGACAATGCGGGTGAGTAGTCTGCGAAACTCGATGACCTGAGGACCACGCACGAACAACCGATAGATAACATACACCATAGAGGTGATGGAACCGAGCATGGCACCCGCGTAACCGATGTTGATGCAGGTGACATGGGTGGCCAGCCAGAAGTTGGTGATCAAGACCGCTTCCAGGGTGGGCATCGTGTCCCGAGCATCGAGCGCCATGAAGCGATTGGCGGCAAACATGCCGAGTGCTCCCACGAAGCCCGCCACGACAAGGCCAATGCTTTGACGGGTGAAGCGCTCGATAAAGAGACCCACAATGGCGACAACGCCGGTGATGAAAAGGAGCGTCTCATACAACGTGGCAATCGGTGGGCGCTCATTGATAATGCAGCGCTGGGTGATGCCATAGACGTTGTAGCCGATCGCCAGCAGCAAACTCAACCAAGCGATACGAGCCGACCATTTGGCTAGGCTGGTCTGTGGTGCGACGAGACTAATGAATGCCACCAGGAAACCGAGGAGATACCAAACGAGTGCATAGGTAAAGAAGTCGTTTTTGTGATAGCTCACTTCACGATCCACATGCTTTAATTCACCACGCTTTTCAGCAACAGCGCGCACGTCTGCGACGAAGGCTTTGACGGCTTGTGCAAAGGTTTCGGTCTTCAAGCTCGCGGCATAAAGAGCATCCTTGGCTTTTGAAATGCGCAGCTCACTTTCGGGTAGCTTGCCTTCCTTCATCAAGGTGGTGACGGTTTGCTCAACTTGCAGCCAAGTATCATTTTTGGCATCGTCCGGCGGGATGAAGGAGAGGGTTTTTCCAGGACGCAGCGTGGTGTTGATGAAGAGTTCCAAGAGCTTGCTGCGCGGAGCATCTCCGAGTGCGCCCATCTTCTCTGGATTGCGAATGAGTTCACCAAGCTTCACGGCCAGATCCCAGACGCCGTTTGAGCCAGCCATATTTTTGGCGACTTCGGGTGGCAAGATGGCGCTTACTTCTTTTGGCCAATCGGTGCGCGCCGCCGTCATGAAGTCGCTGACGGCATCGTAGTCGAAGAAGTTGCGCGCTAGATCGATGACGTTGCGCTGAACACCGGTGAGTTGGTCGCTTTCGAGTTCGCTGTAGGCCTGAGCACGTTTGATGAGTTCTTCCTTGCCCTTGACGATCTCATTCCAGGAATAGCGATCACGCAATCCTTTCGGGTCCACACCGATTTCGCCAACGGCCTGCGAGTTATCAACAACGAAGAGAGGAAGGTCGCGTGCGATGTCGGGCCGGAACCAGGATAGCAGAAGCCACTGAATGGCCGTCAATTTTTTGACCTCGGGTATCTGAGGATGCTCGACACTGATGCTTTGCTTGCCGTGCAGACGCAGCAGCAAGAAGCGGGCATAAGTATCGAGCGGCTTGATGCGACCCCCTTCCTGAATTGGCAGAGATTGAAAGGTAGCAACGATGGCTTTGTCACGCAAAAGAGCGGGATCAGGGAGCTGGGCTTGAACCAGTGTTGTCAGAAATAAACAGGCGAGCAAAAAAGTCTTCATGGTGGCAACGAAAATTAAATAACTGCCTTTGTCTTCAATGACCGACTGAGAAAACGGATGAGGTGCTGAAGGAAGGTGATGATGAGGCCGACGGCGACGGCGATGCAGCTCCATAGCGGCCACTGATCGGAAGGATTGGTGACGACAGTGAAGACGGATTGCTCGCCATTCGAGCCTTCGCTGAAACTGGCCTGATAGACGACATACCCTTGGTCACGAACGGGGACGTTCATGGTCACGACTTTCGGTTCTTCTTTGCCATCGACGATCTTGGTCACATGGCTGGTGAACTTCTTGGCCTTCATGGTGCCGGGGTGCAGTTCACGGACAAAATCGTTCAAGCGGATGGCGAAGGGCAGCTTCCACTTCATGCGGCTGATAGAGATGACATAGGAGGCGTCACCGACCTTAACGGTGTAGGGTTCAAATTGACGCTCCCAAAGGATGGCTTTTTGCTCGGGACCGGTCTTGGGTTTCACGGTGATCTCGACGGCTGTGACGTTGGCTTCGTCTTCTTTGGCGTTCTTGACTTGTTGTACGCGGTAGCCATCGATGCCTGTTTTGTCGTCCTCCTGAGCCTGCGCGACATTGGCGTTGCGCTGGTAGCCAGTGACTTGGATTTCAAATGGCAGGTCTTTGGAAAAGAAGGTGCGCGCTTTACCTGGATCGAGATCGGCGAAGTGTTTCATCGGGATCACCAGGGCTTTGTCGTCGCCCTTACCACTGGCGTCGAATTTTTGGATCTCGATGATGCGGTCGTGGTAGCTTTGGTACTGGTCACTGGACTGCCCTTCATAGAGCGGCATGGCACCTTCGGTCTTGTAAAGGAAACTCACAAAGCCAGCGGCGAGCATGAACATGATGGCGAGATGAGAGATCAAATTTCCGACAGTGCGCCAGCCTTTGCGCATACGGATCACCGCCCCGCAAAGCATGTTAAAAAACAGCACAAGCATGAGCAATCCGCCACCAGGGAGCGGCAGTGGGATGAGCGTGCCGCCGATGTTTAGATCATGAATGAGCCACCAAGAATCAAAGTAGGTGCGCTGGCTGTCCAGCAGGCCGATGTCCTTTTGCGACAGGGTGCCGAGGAAGGTGATAAGCAGCAAGAAACTAAGAACTGTGATCGCCAGTCCATAAGAGGACAGGACGGCGAAGACGATACTGGGGAAGGACTTGGACTTGGCGGACATGATAGGTGATTTTGAAGCCATCATTGCTTCGGCGTGCGCAGGCTGAGGGAGGCGACGAATTGGTCAAAGGCGGCTGTGTTGGCCTCGACCAACGCTTTGGGGCCGACCATTTTCACGAACAATCCGGCCTCACCGAGCGAGGCGACAATGCCTAACATACGATGGTCAGACTTGGCCTCTGAGGCTCCGACATTGGTGTAGGCTCCATCGACGGTGACATAGACGCCTTGGATGCCCATGAGTGCCTTTTGAGGCAGCTTGGTGAGATCCTCCTCCGTAAGTTCTGGCTGGCCCATCTGCTTGCGCCAGCGATTCACATTGGCCAATACGCCACCAGCGCCACCGGGCAGCATGGCCAGGTAACACTCGCCTTCTTTGTTAGGTCCAAAGGTGAGGTTTACGGGGCGCATTTGACTGCGCTCTGCTTGTGACCAACCGGTAGGCGTTTCCCAGCGCAGGCGCTCGTCACCAAAGCGTTCCTGAGGGTAAGCATTGAGCTTGGGCTTGGCCTCGTGCGTGGAGATGTCTCGCGTCTCAGTGATCTCCATTCGCTCTGACACGCGGCCACAGCTCGGAATGATGAATGACAGAAGGCATGCAACCTTGAGTCGTGGGGGAAATGAAATCATGTCAGTGTAAGAAAACGAACGAACGCCGTCCGCCTTTGGTTGACTGTGAACGGCGTTCTGGATATGAAACACGGAGCGCGAGTGTGCCAGCGCCAATTAGTTGGCTTTAGGCGCGGGTGCCACTGGCTTTACTTCAGCAGCAGGCTTTGCGGGAACTGGAGGCGTGGCTGCTGCGGCAGGCTTTACCGGCTTTACCGTAGGAGCAGGAACGGCTGGCTTTGCATCTGCTGGTTTCACCGCAGCTTTAGCAGCAGCCTTCTTTGGCTCTTCCTTCTTTGCGGGAGCAGGCGGCGGCGCTGTTGGTGGTGTGGTGAGTTTGGCGATCTCAGCCTCGCTCAGTCCGACGTTTACCTTGAGACCTGTCACCTGACCTTCAAGAGCTGTGGCTCCGGCTTTGGTGACACCCGTCTGCCAAGCGAAGAGCTTCTTCAATTTCTTGGCTGCGGAAAGTTTGGCAATGCCGCCATCTGTGGTCTTGGTGCCATAGAGATTGAGATATTCCAAGTTCTTCAAGCCACCAAGTTTGGCGACACCTGCATCCGTTATCTTGGTGTTCTCAAGATGCAGGCGCTCGAGGTTGACCATTTTGAGCAACGTGACAGAGGCAGTATCCGTGACGAGACTGCGGGCGAGATCGACCCACACGATTTGCTGCGCGATAGGCTCAAGCAGGGCGAGTTCTTTGTCTCCAAACTTGTCAGCGGCATTGATCACACTGAGGCGGAGTTGCTCGGTATCCTGTGCCAATGGCATGAGGGAGGCATTCAGTGCCTGCATCTTAGCGGAGATTTCTGCGATCTGCTTTTTCTCGGCATCGGTCAAAGCTTTTGGCTTGGGCTTCACGACTTTAGCCGTGGTCGTATCTGCTTTCGGCAAACCTTTACCCAACAGGACAGTCAAGATGCCCTCGGTGGCGGCATCTGGTTTGGCAGCGGCGACTGTCAGCTTGTCAGAGGCACCGGACTCGATCCACCATTTCAAGACGGCAGCCTCTTCTTTGCTCAGTTGCGGCTCATCGCTAGGTGGCATGTGGTCATCGTCGTCTTTGGGCAAATTAGCTCGGACGAGCATGAGGCTTTCCTTGATGTTCTTGGGGATGACTGTGGTTGCTCCCTCACTGCCGCCTTTCATGATTGCTGCAAAGGTGTGGAGTTGCAGTTTACCTTTCTTCTTTTCTTCACCATGACAGGCCACGCACTTGGCCTTCATGATCGGGGCAATCACGTCCTGATAAACCACAGCCTTCACGGCGATTGCGGCATCCAACTTACCACCAGCAACTGGCGCGGCTGCGGGTGCGGCGGCGGGTGGCACAGCGGTTGCTGGCTTAGCAGCAGAAGCGGCGACGACCGCTATAGGTTTGGCATCATCTTCAGCCGTCCAACCCATGTTGATATGAGCTCCTTTAAGCTTGGCTTTAAGCTGGGCCACACCTGCTTTAGTCACACCTGTCTGCCACAAATACAGCGACTTCATTTTGATCAGCCCGACAAGCTTTGGCACGCCTGCATCAGTGACTTTGGTGTTGTAAAGATTCAGGTATTCCAGAGAGGCAAGCCCCTTCAAATGATCCAACCCAGCATCCGTAATGCCAGTGCCTTCCAGATGCAGTTCCGTGAGGTTTTTGAAACCGGAGATCGCTTTCAATCCAGCGTCCGTGACCTTTGTGCGGGCTAGGTCGAGCGAGACAATCTTTTCCGCCATCGGTGCAAGCTGAGCGAGACCTGCGTCATTGAACTCTTTAGCGACATTCAGCGCGGTGAAGCGGTAGGTTTTGCCATCGGCGGCGATGGGCATCAGCGAGCCACCCGTGGCGTTGACTTTATCCAGGGTCGCTTTGATGGCGGGATCAGCCGCTGGCTTGTCAGCGGCGTGCAGACTCAGACTAAGCAGGCAAAGGAGGAGGGCAGATTTCATGAGTGGGGAGTATTTCGTTTCAAAAGGAGAGACTGCAAGCTTGGCGCTTTGGACTTAAAACCAATTACTGATTTCAAGGGCATAGGAGTTCGTCACTTCTGCAGAGCTTCTTTCGCCTCAAGCGGGAATTGGGCATTGCTCATCTTTTGCGTGGCGCTGGCTCCTGCCTGCACCCAGTAGCGGATCGCGGCAATCTCGGCAGTTGTCAGTTGGTCTTTTCCCTCGGGTGGCATGTGGGCGTCGTCATCCACTGGCAAAGTGATGGATTGGATGGTCAAACTATCGTCGGGTTTTCCAGGGACAATGTTGTTCTTCTTTTCAGCAGCGTTTTCACCGCCCAGCATGACGGCCTCAAAGGTGTCCATTCGCAGATCGCCTTTCTGTTTTTCAGCTCCGTGACACTTATTGCATTTAGCCTCAAAGATCGGCAGGACAACGTTTTGGAAAACGAGCTTGTCGGTGCTTGTTGGAGCGACGGGGATCGTGGCTGTCGGCGTGATGGGTGCAGTCGCAGACGGAGTCGGAACAGGAACGGGAGTAGTGGGTGGCACCGGAGTCTCTACCTTGGCCTTCGGTTTTTCGACAAAGCTGAGCATCCATTTTTCCATGCCGATCATCTGGCTCTTCATTGGCTCTGGCGCGTGCTCGGTGAGGAACTTGCTACCGTGGCTCATGTTACCACCAAAGTGCGCTCCCAAGCCCATGACTCCGAAGCTGCCAAAGAAAACCGCACGGTAAACATGCATCAGTTCGCGATTCCCCTGCCCCATGGCGTAAATTCGAATCACAAGAGCGAGGAGAACGCCTGAGGTGCCGATCAACGCCAACGTTTGATGTAGGGTGAAATTTCCACCTTCATATCCGCCCTCACGAGACAGCATGATGCCTGCGAGCACGGCCAGTGCAGATCCAGCAGACCCAACCCAAAGCGTCAGCAATGCTGCTGCCCCGAGTTTGTTCTCACCACTTCGGGTCATGCAGGCCAGTTCCATGATGCAAAGCAGGGCCAATGCGCCGACGGGCAAATGCAGTAGAATGGGGTGAAAGCGACCGATGAAGATGACCCCGCTAGCAGCGTCGCCTTTTGGTGCTTCATAGAGTGGCGGAAAAACTAGCAAACCGATCACAAAGGCGATGATGAGTGCGAGGGTGGCTGCCCAAATGGCCGTGTAGCACTTGGGTGCGTCGAATTCTTGGGAGGGATAAGACATGGCGGGTAGGAATGGTTGCGGTGGCTTGCCATATCAACGCTGATATTCAGCACAATCGTTCATGCAGACCATGCCTGATCACGCTGAATCCATGTCTGATCACCGCCCAAACAGAGACAGCACAAAATGATCTTAGGCGCAGACAGTCGAGGCGCACTGATTGCACACGCAGATGAAGTGAGTTGGCACGGCTACAGATAGATTCGGCCTCATGAGCGCAATTGAATCCTCCCTCAATGATTGGCTTGGTGGTGCAGCCGCGATTGATGGCCTAATCGAGGCCTTTTACGTCTGCTTCTTGGCAGATTTGAAGCTGGCCCCGTTCCTCAAAGACTGGCCATGGAGCGACTCCGCGCCATGCAGACCCAGTTCTTTGGCATGGCTCTCGTTGCTCCTGCGGAATACTCCGGACGAAGCATAAGTCAGTTTCATCACGGGCGCGGCATCACCAAAGTTCAATTTGCTCATTTCGTCGAACATCTCTTTGAGACGCTCAAAGACATTGGAGTGGATGAAGCTAATACCGACTCGGTCATTAAAGGACATCAACACCTGCACGAACGAGATTCAGCAATTCTTATTGACGCCCCAGGCGCACATCCATCCACACGGCAGCCAGCAGAACGCTGCCGCGCACCAAGAGTTTGTATTCGGGTGATACAGCCATCAGCGTCATGCCATTGAGTAGCGTCGCCATGATCAGCGCGCCAGCCAGCACACCGAGCACCGTCCCTCTGCCACCGCGCAAACTGACGCCGCCAATCACACACGCTGCTACGGCATCAAGCTCCATCCATTCACCGAGATCGGTGGTCGAGTTTCCGGTGTAGGAGGTCAGCATAAAACCTGTCACCGCCACGATCGCACCCATAATGGCAAACGCTCCGATCACCACGCGGCTGACTGGCACACCAGACACCAGCGCCGCTTCTGCATTGCCACCGATAGCATAGAGATAGCGACCAAAAGGCGTGTGCTGAGTTAGCACATAAACCATCAGAGCCACGGCGGCAAAAATCAGCGCTGGCGAAGGGATACCGCGAAATTGATTCGTCAAGATCACGAACAACAGCGCCGCCTGTGTAGCGATGAACACGCGTAAGAACGAAGCCTCTTTTGACTCCACCTCAAAGCCATTCGACAACCGCTGCTGGCGCCCTTTGATCGTCGCCACGATGAGCGCAACAATCACTGCAGCAGCCAGAGCATAGCCTGCCAGTGGCGGTAGATACCAAGTGCTGATCAAGGAATATAAATTTGTCTGACCACCAGCCACTACAGGCACGGTTTGATTCTGGATCACCAGCCAGAACAGTCCGCGAAAGACCAACAGGCCGGCCAAGGTCACGATGAAAGCCGGAATGCGTTCCTTCACGATCAACACGCCTTTGCCATACCAGATGATGAGACCGGCCAGCAGCCCGATACTCAAAGACAGCGGTGCAGGAAGGCCGGCCTTCGTTGTCAGCACCGTGGCGATCCCACTCAGCAAAGCCAGTCCACTACCGACTGATAAATCAATGTGCCCAGGCAAGATGATGAGCAACATGCCCATCGCCAGCGTCGCCGTGATTGAGAGTTCCGTCATCAGCAGCGATAGATTTCGAGAATCCAGAAACTTCGGCTCCACGACCCCAAAGAACAAACATATCCCCAGCAACGCGAAAGCGATGGAGTAGTCACGGAGAGAAAACGAGCGAGACATGGGCAGAGACAAGGCTTAGCAAAAGACACGCCTCCTTGTCACGGAGAAAGATGCTGAAAGCCGCAATGAGTTTTAATCCTGCCTCAGCGCCTGCATCCATTGATCGAGTTGGGCTCTCAGTTCATCTGGACCCGATTCAGGGAAGTGCTCGATGATCCACTGCACGTCCGCGCGGGCTGCTGCCTTGTCGCCGAGACGCTGATTCATCTGTGCGCGAGTGAGTCTTTCCACAGATGACTCAGGCTCGACGGCGACGACGAGATCCAGATACGGCAATGTCTCTTTCACCGCCGTCTCCTGATCCATCGTGCTACTCAGTAGATTGCGTAGCATGCGCAGGATGATGCTGCGCTTCGTCGCAGGTTCGAGGTATTCTTTGTCCAGTTCACCACGCTCCGTGAGTTCCATGGCCGCTTGCTCGACCGTGAGCTTTTTAGCTTTATTAAAAACATCCAGCAGCACCAGTTCACCCTCGGGTCCATCTTTGTAGCCAACCATGAATCGACCCGGCAAAGGCACACCATACACCTGAGGAACGTTTAAACGCGCAGCCAGTTCGAGGTAAAGCACCGAAAGCGTGATGGGCAGACCTTCACGATCATCTAGCAACTCACTGACGTAGCTATTGGCCTTACTCTCGTAATCATGTCGGCTGCCATGATAGCCGCCTTCATCAAAGAGGTAACGGTTCAGGCGCTTCACGGCAGATGCGGTGCCTTTTGCGATCTCGGGATAAGACTTCAATTCATCCACCATGCGGGTGAACTGCTGCAAGTATTGCGGCACATCGACCTCAGGATTGTCATGCCGAGCCAGTAACAGGGCTGCTCTCATGAGGTCGATGTTGTCCTCGGGTTTCGCCAGCTCAGTCAATAAATCGCGCGTGATGCTTCGCCGGTGCAGATCCTTTTCCAGATCCTTCAGAGCTGCGCTTTGACGCTCCAATTCTCGGCGACGATCAGTCAATACGCGACGTGATGCTGACGGATCATCCAGCAATGTGTCCAGCGTCGGCTCGCGAGCACCCCTGCTAGCAGAAAACTGATCCAGAGCTTTTTCAATCGTACCCGCCAGCGCCTCAGGCACTGGTTTCTCAGCAAGATCAGCGCCCAATCGAAAACCACGATACTCAGCCATCGGCGCACGAAAGCGACACAACCCCACACGGCCACCGCGCAGCGCCGTATCTTCATGCACCAGCACACGCTGCGCATTCACCCAGGCCGTTATTTTTCCAGGTTCCACACGGACACGCAGATGATTCCACTGACTGGAACGATAGGCCTCTGAAGCAAATTCCGAGAGCACCGTCCACGAGTACACATCAGGCCCCTCAAAGCGTGTGAAACGCAGCTTACCGTTGGAAGGATAGAAGCCGTAATAATGATCGTCATCCTGCGCGCTGAAGACAAGCCCGGCAGCACCCGACTCGTCTTCGAGCCTCACATTCACCGCCACTTCGTACGTTTCCTCAGGCAATGCAGCCCCTGACAAACACAGCGTTCTTCCGCCAAAACCTGACCCCATCGTGCTGCTCTGAATGATGCCCGAATGCTGTGTCCAGCGCGCACCGAGTGATGGCTGCCAGAGCTGTGGATTGAGCACGCCGATGGTTAGCCAGCGCGCCATCGGCACAGGATTCGGCTTCTCGATCAGTCGCTTCAATTCATTCACCGGCATAGCAAAACCGAGGTTCGCCGTGACAGCCGATTTCATGGTCAAGAGGCCCAGCACACGTCCCTGGCGATCCAGCAATGGCCCGCCGCTATTACCTCGTTCGATTGGCATCGCCAGACGAATCATCGGCACCTCATTGACGATGTCTGGGAACTCTGAAACCACTCCGTCCACAATGCTAAAACCAAGTCCTTCAGGATTGCCCATCGCCACCACTGACTGGCCCTGCTTCACCTCATCACTATCTGCTAGGATCAAAGGTTTCAGCTCAGCGCTCGCCACCCGTAGCAGCGCCAGATCCCAGTGTGAGTCGGTGGCACTGATCTCTATCACCTCATGCCTCGTACCATCACTCATCTCCACTTCCAATCGCCGAGCCTCACCAATGACATGCAGATTTGTCGCGATCAGGCCATCCTTGCTCACGACAAAGCCCGTGCCCAAACCATCAAGCCCAGCGCGCCCCGCCTGCAAGATCTTCACCACGGAAGGCTTCACCTCGGCTGCGATTTGCTCCACCGACTTCAGCGCCGGGCTGGACTTCGTAGTCTTGCCAGAAACCAGTGAGCCTGACATAACGAAGACCGTGAGGGTTATATAATAGAACGTGCGCATGATCAGAGAATGATGCGCATGATACGCGACTGAAAGGAAAAATGCAGTTCTCAATCATCGAATGAGTCGAGACTTTGTGGTAAATCATCTTGCCCGAAGCCAAGAAAGTGGTTACAAGTCGCGTTGTGGAAAAGCTGGCAGCTTTGTCAGCCGGAACTTCAAGCTATCAAGCCAAAGATTTCCACACCGCGATTTTTCTTTGCATGACTTTATTTTTCTCTTCTCACACCAACCCGCATGATCGGGAAAGGGATGAGTCGTCTATGCTAACGCGAGTCCGCACGGTCTGATATGCCTGACTGTCCTGTGCCATACGCGAGTCCGATTTTCGAGAGGTCAATCATGACCTTCTACCGAAGCCCAAACCACCTGGAGGTCCCCCATAAGCAATCCATTCAATAATCTGAGTAGCGGCCAATTCCCTGGTCGTCCAAATCAAGGCAGCACTCCGCCACCTTCACAGCCTGCGCCTGCCGCAGGTGGGACTGGCGGACCAACGCCTGCTCAGCGCCCAGCAGGTGCCACCGGCGCGGCTAACAGCCCACGGCCAGCGGGCACTCAGGGAGCCTACCGACCACCCATGGGTGGCAGCCGACCGCCGATGAGCGGGCAGGGCAATCATAGGCCGCCCAATGGCCGCTACGTGGACCAGACACGCATCAATGACCGAATCCGTTCGCCGAAAGTGCGTGTGGTCGATGGCATCACTCATCAGCAATACGGCGTGCTCGTCACCTCCGTAGCTCTACGCATGGCTCGCGAGCGCGGCCTGGACTTAGTTGAAGTCGCCGCCACGGCTGACCCACCGGTTTGCAAAATCATTGATTACGGCAAGTACAAGTACTCGCTGGAAAAGCAGAAGAAGGAAGCCCACAAGCATCAAAAGGGCGGCAAGGTGAAGGAGATGAAGTTCCGTATCGGCATCGACCCGCACGACTACAAAATCAAAATCACCCACGCTGAAGACTTCCTCGCTGAAGGCCACAAAGTGCGCCTCCAACTCCAGTTCCGTGGTCGTCAGATGGCGCATCAAGAACTTGGTCACGCCTTGGCCGCTCGGATCAAAGCCGACTTGCTGACCATGGGTCATCCAGATCAAGAACCCAAGATGGCTGGTCGTAACATCAACATGCAGATCAGCCCGCTTCCCGAGCGTCAGCGCCATCGCAAGTTCCGTGCCCACCTCAAAGGCGTCACCGATCAGAAAGATATTCTGCATGCAGAAGGTCATGATCCACGCGAGAACCTTCACTCCGAAGAAGATCATCACGACGACGACCATCATGAGCCGGTGGCTTCGCCAGAAGTTGCGACTACTCCAGCGGTTGAGCCTACTCAAACTCCAGAAGCTACCGAATCATCGCCGCTGGCGGTAGATGAATCCACGCCACCAGCAGCCAAGTCGGTTTAAGTTTAAAATTCCGCACCGCAAACGAAAGGCAGCTCCGATCAGGGCTGCCTTTCTTGTTCACGGAACTGAGTTGGCGTTAGCTTCGTCATCTTTTTGAAATCCTTGCTGAAGAAAAACTGATCGCTGTAGCCTACCTGCCTTGCGACCTCCTTAATGGCGTCTTCAGACTCGATGAGACGATGCTTCGCCTGATTGATTCGCTCACGCCGCAGCCAATCAATCGGGCTAGTGCCGATGGCGGTTTTAAATTGGCGACTAAAATGACTCTCACTCATGCCCGCGAGTTGAGCGAGTTCGATCACACGAATCGGGGTATGAAAGTAGAGTCGCATCTTCTCCAGCGCCTTCTGCACCGGCATCGGCAACTCCGGACGTATAATGTCGAGATCAGAAAGGCGTGCCTCAAAAGCTAGGGCAATGAGCGCCGTCACAGCAGCATTCACCAGCGCGGCATCACTTGGGCGGTTTCCTGTCATGTAACGGAATACTCGTTCAAATTCCTGCGTGGCCTGACGCGCATCAAAACTCCGAATCACTGGCTGCGAACGTATCTCCAATAACTTGGCGACTTTCTCCAGAGGCCTGCCTTCAACACGAATCCAATACAGTTCCCAAGGCTCATTGGTGATCGCACCATAGGCGTGCGGATGGTGGCAGTTCACCCACACCAACTCATCTCCGACAACTTCATGGCGCTTACCATTGACCTGAACCCAGCCACGTCCACCGATGCATAGAATCAGCTCATGCCCAGGATAAGTCTCGCGCTGAATTCGGTGCTCATATCCCGCACGCAGATGCCCGCCTCTGACGACTGAATAAAACAAGTCCCGCTGCCAGTCCGCTGGCGTGGCATATAGATTCGATAGAAAAGTAGTTTCCTGGAACAAGGTATTCATGATTGGATACGACATGTCACCACAAAGCATGACCGATGTCGAACGCAGAATGCTGATTCAATTTTTCTGTGTATTCGGTGTATTCAGTGGTTCCTCATTGCTGAATTTAGGCTAATGGCGGTGCTCCAAACACCATGCCCCGACTTTTACTCTTCGATATTGATGGAACCCTGCTCGACACAGGCGGTGCTGGTGGTGCCTCTTTGCTAGATGCGGCTGAGGAAATATTTGGCGTGGCCAGACATGAACTACCGCCTCTCGATCTCGCGGGTGCCACCGATGGCGGCGTGCTGCGTCGTTTGTTCGGCCAGGTAGGGCACGCTTATGAAGCAGCGGCGATCACCGCCTATCTGAGCTGCTACCTCGGGCACCTGCACCGCCGACTGCATGACGAATTATTTATCGGCGAGACCCTTCCAGGCATCGGGTCGCTTTTAACCATGCTGGAGTCCGCAGGCGGCGCAGACATCGGCCTTCTCACTGGCAATGTACGGCGTGGCGCGGAGATGAAGCTCGCGCGCTTTGATCTCGGCTCACGCTTTGTGGACGGTGCCTTTGGGGATGATGCCGAGGACCGAAATCTTCTCGGCCCTGTCGCCATGCAGCGCATGACCGCAGCCACCGGTCGCAGCTACACCGTGGCAGATGTCATTGTCATCGGCGACACGCCAAAGGACATCTCCTGCGCCCATGCCATCGGCGCGCGTTGCCTCGCGGTTGGCACAGGCCATTTCCAGGCCGACGCGCTGCGCATTCACCAGCCCTGGCAGTGCTTGGAAAGCCTGGCAGAAACAGAGCGTGTGTGTGAACTGCTGCTTTCATGAACTCCGCATCCGCCAGCGCCTCGTCAGCGATGCGACTCTCTTTGATCACGGGCTTTGTCATGCTCGTGCTCAAAATGGGCGCGTATCTGCTCACCGGCTCAGCGGCCATTCTGGGTGATGCCGCCGAGTCCGTCGTTCACGTCGCCGCCGTCATCTTTGCCACTTACAGCCTTTGGTTAGCCGGGCAGCCAGCCGATGAAGATCACCGCTATGGCCACAGCAAGATTTCCTTTTTCTCAGCCGGTGTTGAAGGCGGACTCATCGTGCTTGCAGCGGTCTTCATCATCTATGAATCCGTGCGCCGCTGGATCGGCGGGGCGGAGGTCGCCAATCTCAGCGCCGGGGTCTGGATCACCGCCCTCACCATCGTCATCAATGGCGGACTCGGCTGGTATCTCCTCCGCATTGGTCGCGGACAAAACTCCCTCATTCTCGTCTCCAATGGCAAGCATGTGCTCACCGATTGCTGGACCAGCCTCGGGGCTCTCGTGGGACTCGGCCTCATGCATCTCACAGGTCAGCCCTGGTGGGACCCCATCTGCGGTTTACTCATGGCCGCAAACATCCTCGTCTCCGGTTATGACCTGCTTCGCCAAAGCGTCATCGGACTCATGGATCACGCTGATCCGGCGCTGACGCGTGTGCTGGATGAATCCCTGGCCCGCGAAACCGCCAAACATTGCGTCACCTTCCACGCGCTGCGCCATCGCAATGCCGGGCATGTACATTATGTCGATGTACATTTCCTTTTCCCCGATGACATCTCCCTGCGTGACGCACATCGCATCGCCACTCAGATCGAGAGCGCCGTGCAGCACAGCGTCGATCATCAGGTGCATCTCACCACGCATTTGGAGTGCGTCGGCGATCACGAAGAACTGCACCCTGGCGATCAATTGCCATGAGCCGACTCGATGCCAGCGCCCTGAATGCCGCCTGCCAGGCCGAAGCCCTCCCCTGGCGCGTGCAGGTCGCCGACGAGATTGGCTCCACCAGTGATGCCGTCCGTGAGACCGCCATGGCGGGTGAGCCAGCAGGTCTCGTCCTCTTCACCGAATCACAGACCGCCGGGCGTGGGCGCCGCGACAACCGTTGGGTCACACCAAAGGGTAAGGATCTCATGCTCTCGTTGCTGCTGCGGCCTGACGCGCCCACCGCATTGTGGCCTCGTCTCACCACCCTCGCTGCCTTGGCCATCTGCCATGCCATTGAAGATGAGCTGCCTTTAAAGCCAATGATCAAGTGGCCGAACGACGTGTACCTGCATGACCGCAAAGTCAGCGGCCTGCTTGCCGAAGCCGTGACACCACCGCAGGGCATGGCCATCGTCCTCGGGATCGGACTCAATGTGAATACAGGCGACTTCCCACCTGAGCTTGCAAACTCAGCCACCTCCCTGCTCACTGCCCTCCAGCGACCCATCATCCGCGAGCTAGATCGCCAGCAGCTCGCTCTGGTCCTGCTGCGTCAGCTTCATCACCAGTTTCAGCGCCTTGATCACGACTTCCATGAATCCGTCGCCGAAGTACGCGACCGCAGTTGGCTCATCGGTCGCCAGATTCGCGCCACCGTCGAAGGCCGCGAACTCTTCGGTCACGCCATGGACCTGAATAGCGAAGGCCACCTCATCCTCTCCCTCCCCGACGGCACACTCACCACGCTCAGCAGCGCTGAAGGTGTCCGTCAGGTCGTGTGAGAGAAGCCCTTGCGAGCACGGCTAGCGTGTTCTTTTCTGCGCCTCCACCATGTCCAGCACAGCAACCAAGCGCATCGTCCTCAAATTCGGCACCGGCATCCTCACCAAGCTGAACAGCCCAGAGCCTGATCCCGTGCAGTTGCGCAAGCTTGTCGAAGCCGTGGCCTTGATGAAAGCCGCCGGGCACAGTGTCGTCGTCGTCAGCAGTGGCGCCGTGGCCTCAGGCTTGAAGCCACTGGAGTTGAATGAGCGCCCCACCGACATGACCACCCTTCAGGCCTTGGCAGCCGTCGGCCAGACCCATCTCATGCATGCCTATGAAAATCTACTGCGTGATCACGGACTCCATGTCGCTCAGCTTCTCGTCACGCATGAAGATCTGGCCCAGACCGACCGCGCTAGTCGAGTCAAAGCCACACTGGAGCGACTGCTCGACTTCCCCCAAGTCGTGCCCGTGATCAACGAGAACGACAGCGTCGCCATTGAGGAACTGCGCTTTGGCGACAACGACAAACTCTCCTCCCGCATCGCCTGCCTTTGGGGAGCCGACCTGCTCATCCTACTCACAAGCGCACCCGGCCTGCTGCGTGACATGACCAAGCCAGAGGAAGGCCCCATCCCCGTCGTCGCAGATGTCGATCTCGTCATCCATCACGCCCAGGAAGAAAAGACCAAGCTAGGCACCGGCGGCATGATTTCAAAACTACGCGCCGTCCAGGAAGCCGTGCGTGGCGGCGTCGAGTGCATCATCGCCAGTGGCCGTCAGGCCGAGCAGCTCCCCTCCGTCGTGGCCGGTGGCGGCATCTGCACACGCTTCCCCAAGCAATCATGAAGTCGCTCCTGTTACTCGCGCTCGCCGTCCTGCCGCTACAGGCAGCCGAGACCCTGCACCTCTTCACCTGGGCAGACTACATCAGCCCAGAGGCGGTGGAGAAGTTCGAGGCCGATCATGCCTGCCGTATCGTCATCGACACCTTCGATTCCAATGAGGCCATGTACGCCAAGCTCAAAGCCGGAGCCACCGGCTACGACGTGATCGTCCCCACCAGCTACATGATCCAGGTCATGGCTCAGGAAGGACTCCTCAGTGAGCTCGACCACACCAAACTGCCTAACCTCAAGCACGTCGACCCTGCCGTGCTCGACAAGGTCTCCGACAAGACCATGCTCCACAGCGTGCCTTACACCCTGGGTTATGCCGTCATCGCCTATCGGCAGGACAAAGTGAAAGCTCCCCTGCCCTCCTGGTCCATGTTTGAGCGCCCTGAGCTGGCCCAGCGCATCACCCTCTTCGATGACATGCGCGAGACCATCGGCGCGGCCTTAAAATCACTCGGCCACAGCATCAACACGCGCGATGACGCCAAGCTCGCCGCCGCACAGGCAGTCCTACTGCGTTGGAAAAACAACGCCGCCAAGTTTGACAACGAAGGCTACAAGGCCGGACTCGATTCAGGCGAGTTCCTGCTCGTGCATGGCTACAGTGGCGACCTCTTTCAGCTCACCCAGGAGAACCCCAAAGTTGGCATCCTCATCCCGCAGGAAGGCGTCACCATGAGTTGTGACGAAATGGTCATCCTTAAGTCCGCCCCGCAGAAAGCGCTGGCCCACACCTTCATTAATTTCCTACTCGACCCCACCGTCGCCGCCCAGAACATGCAGTGGATGGGCTACCTCTGCCCGAACACCGAAGCCTTAAAAAAAGTCAGCCCCGAATTCCTCAAGAACCCCGCCGTCATCATCACCGACGAAGTCCGCGCCAAGAGTGAAGTCATCCAGGACCTCGGCCCCGATCTAGCCAAATACACCAAGGTCTGGGATGCCGTGAAGCGATAGACCGAAGTTCAGATCATTCGTCATTCATCTTTCCTGCGGCTCGATCACCTCAAAAAATTGCCTCGGCACGACTATCCGAGCGTGCAAGGACGTGCCAGATGATAGCCACGTTAGCGGCCATGCTCTCGCTGGTGTCCCAGCGGTAGCTGAGATACAAGAAGTCGTTGGCTTTCTTCTCGCTCTTCAAGCTGGCATTCAGCGTGGTGGCGATCTTTTTCAGACCTTCCTCGAACGCACGCTTGGTGCGCTTGGAGACTTCATCACCCATGAGGAGGCGGATCGAATCGACCTGCTGCCATTTGTCTTTGAGTGCAAGCAAGGCACCGTATTCAAAGTATCCCGTGGCGATGTCGATGGTCTTCGAAAGCTCGCACCAATCCGTCAGGTAGTTGCGGACCTTCGATTCGCTGTCGCTGTTATCGTCGATCAAGAGTTCGGAGCCGGATTTAAATCATTCGCTCATTGGTTTTTAACAGTTGCGAGAGTAGTCGAAGATGCCGCCGAATTTACCGCCGTGGGATTTGACTTGATAGAGGCTGAGCGCTGCGTGCCATGCGGGTGATTTCTTACTGAAGTGCCGCCATGAGAGCGGTTCCGACGCTGGCTAGCAAGTCATGTCAGCCTCTAAAACAACTCAAGCCCCTCTTCCACAGCAGGCACCGCTTTCACGGTCACTTCATCTGCCGCTTCTAAACGCCGACTTCGCGGACACGTCTGGCTTTCAAAGCACTCTCTCTTTAAATCAGGCCACCCAGGACGCTGGGTGGCCTGATTGGCGTTGGGGAGGTCTGAAACTGACGGATGCAAAGTTAAACGGGCCAAGCGTGCCGCCGAAAAAATCAGCGAACGGCAAATTCGTTCCTCCATTCTCACGGGTAGGTCTGGTATTCTCCACGCCTCAAACTCACGAGAGTATGCATGCGAAGTCGTCTGCTAAGGGCGCCCCGCCACCGAGCAGGGATTTATTCCATATCTATAAAGCCGTCAACAAAACAGGAGCCAAAACCGATTATGAAACAGCCGCACAAGACGTCGCTAAAAAGCATGGACTCGACTACAACGTATCAGATAAATTCAGGAGATATGACGGAGGAGCAATACAACCAAGAATCCAAGCAGGCGCGGAAGAATTTGAAACTCCTCTCAGAAATGACTTCCGAACAATTCAAGAAGATCGTAACAACCAAGTAACCTTCTCCATCTCGCCCGTCACTCCCGCGCAAGATGCTAGACAAAAGGCATTTGATGCGTTCAGTGATGCTTGAAGAGAGGCTGAAGAAGTTTTAGACGAACATCGCGCAAAGGTTCGAGCTGGCGTGCAAATATTTCAAGAAACAGGCAACTCATTTTGGAGCGCAAGATGGTCTATGTCTGGCGCAGGCAAAAAAGGCCACCTTTCAAAAAGCACGGCATAGCGTAGTCCGCACACTCGGCGTGCGGACCACTTTCAATCAGGCCTTCAGCCGGACCCAGGTGGCACCCCAGCCGCCAGTCGATGCACTGGCGGGCCAGGTGATGGATTCAATGATGTCCATCCGGGCCAGTTTCTCATGCACGCCAGTGCGTAGCGTGCCAGTCCCCTTCCCGTGGATGATGCGCACGTTGAGGATGTGGCGCTTCTGGCATTCGCTGATGTAGTCCGTGAGTAAATCAACGACTTCACGCGGTTGGAAGGTGTGCAGATCAAGCTCGCCCGTGATGTCGATGCGCACGGGGTCGTCTTCCATCATGAGGCAAGGACTACGGCTGCGATCTCATTCCACAGCGCGTCGATGTCATTCGGCTTGCGCGAGGGTTTCTTGGCTTTGGCAAACCAGTAGTCGCCATTCCATTGATCGCCCTCGATAACATGCAGCAGCGCATGAATCCACGATCCCATAATCGTGTGGATGTCCTGCGCGATGTTATGCGCCGATTCCCAATTACCTGCCTTCGTATGCCACAGCGCCTGCGCCTCGGGTGAGAGGCTGGCAGGCAAAGAGGGCAGCGTGGCGAGTTCGGCGGGAGTCATGGAAAAAATGACGATTCAGAATGACGAATGAATGAGAAGAGCAGGCGTCATGAACAGGGAGTTCATTCGTCATTTGAGTTTCGTCATTCCAGCGTAGCTGGTCAATCTTCTGGCAGCGGCTTGCCTTTAGTCTCAGGGGCAAAGGGTAGAATGAAAATGCCCATGAGGAAAATGGCGCACATAGTCATGGCCGCGTAGCGCAGAGGCAGGGCGGGATCTTGAGCGGCAAACTTGCCGTAGATGCCTGAGGTCAGCGTGGCGGAAAAGAAACTGCCACCAGCGGCGGCGAAGCGTCCGAGATTGTAGCAGAAGCTTGTACCCGTGCTGCGCAGCTTGCTAGGGAATAGCTCAGGCAGATAAATGGCAAAGCCCGCAAACACGCTGAGCTGGGCCATTCCCATGAGGAACATCATCCAGCGAGCGGAGATGGGATCACTCATCTTCCAATACACTAAAAAGGTGGCGATCAGTGCCGCTGTGAAACCCAGGAAGAAAGCCAATCGGCGACCCAGTTTAGCGATGTTGGTAAATAGCGTCATGCCCACCGCTGCACCGAGCATGTTAAAGAGATAGGCGATGGAGATAGCATTGTTTACCTCACCCGCGATCCTATCTGCCGCGACGCCTGCTTTCTCGAAGTACTGCTTGAAGACCACTTTCTGCAGATCCACCGCGTATTCGCCAATGGCCCACAGACCGATCACGCCCGTGCTGGCAATGACCGCGCCGACCAAGAGATTCTTCCTCCATCGAGCATTCCCCAGCAGGCTCGCATAAGGGGCAAAGATGCCACCTTTGGGGAGCTGATCCGTGTCCTTCAAGTGCTGCCATGAAGCAGGCTCCTTCAGGTAGCCACGAGTGAAAATAATCATCAGCGCAGGAGCCGCACCGATGAGGAACATCCAGCGCCAGCCCGAGCCAGCCACGATGGTGTGATTGGCCTCCAGCGCATCGATCCCGAGCTTTGCAAAGCCTGCCGAGATGTTGCCGATGGTGGAAAGTATCTGGAGTAAACCAAGGCATTGCGTGCGTGCCCCACTTGGAACGGTTTCAGCGATCAGCGCCACCGCTAGACCGAAGACGCCGCCCACACCGATCCCCGTCAGGAAACGGAAGATCGTGAAGTCCAACTGCGTTCGGCTAAAATAGCTCAGGCCCGTGAAGGCCGAGTAAATCAGGATCGTCAGCGTCAGCATCCGCGCGCGGCCATACTTGTCTCCCAGCGCTCCAAAAATCATACCACCAATGCCCCAACCGATCAGGAAGCAAGCCGTTACCACCTTGCCAAAAGATTGTAGGACCGGACTCGTCGGCGGCAATTGCATGAGCTCCACCAGAGCCGGCACACGCGCCAAAGAGAACAGCCGCTGATCCAAGCAATCAAAGAACCATGCCGCCGAAGCCACGATGATGACAAACCAGTGGTAGCCGGTCAGTTGCTTATACCAAGGGGCGTTCGAGTCGGGAAGAGAGGCGGTGTGGCTCATGGGCCCGCAGAGTGAAGCACACGCGCCACAGTGGCAATCACGAAATGCAATTCGTATGCGCGACCAGATAACGCTGGCGACTACTTGCCGAGCACCTGACGCAGCACCTCGATGCAGCGAATGTTTTGCGGCATGGTGCCGACGCTGATGCGGACCCATTCGGGAAGCTTGTAGGAGGCCATGGCGCGGATGATGATGCCATGGGTCATCATGGCTTTGAAGACAGCATTGCCATCGCCAACTTTGACGAGGACGAAGTTCGCGTAGCTGGGGATGTAGTCGAGGCCGAGATCGGTGAACTGCGACTGCAAGTAGGCGCGGCCTTCATCGGTGATGGCTTTGGTTTTATCCTGATGCTCCTGGTCGTGGAGGCCGGCGAGGGCACCAGCCTGAGCGATGGAGTTGATATTGAAGGGCTGGCGGGTGCGCTGCAAGATGTCGATCAACTCTTTGTTGGCGATGCCGTAGCCGACGCGGGTGCCAGCGAGACCCTGGATCTTGGAGAAGGTGCGGAGGATGACGACGTTGCGACCCTGGCGGACGTATTTGACGGTGTCGGGCGGGTTGTCGAGGAACTCGTAGTAAGCTTCGTCAAAGACGACGACCACATGGTCGGGCACTTTGTCCATGAAGCGATCGATCTGCTCTTGGCTAACCAGGGTGCCGGTGGGGTTGTTGGGATTGGCAATGAAGATTTTCTTGGTTCGCGTGGTAATGGCGGCGGCCATGGCTTCGAGATCATGGACGTAGCCGGGATCATCGACCTCGATGGTGTCGGCACCGAAGACTTTGGCCATGAGTTTATAAACAAGGAAGGCGTGCTTGGCGGTGATGATGTTATCCCCAGGCTGAAGGAAGGCGTGGCCGATGAATTCGATGATTTCATTACTGCCGCAGCCGATGATGAGATTGGCCATTTCGAGGTCGAACTTCTGGGCGAGGGCCTGACGGAGACGGTAGGAGGCGCCGTCTGGATAGATGTGAACGTCTTGGACGGCGTCTCGCATGGCAACGATGGCTTGGGGGCTGGGCCCCAGGGGATTTTCGTTTGAGGCGAGCTTGATGATTTCCTCAGGACGGAGTCCGAGTTCGCGGGCGACATCTTCGACGGGCTTGCCGGGTTCGTAAGCGACGAGGTCTTTGAGCTGTGGGTTGGCGTAGTTCCAGATTGACATGGTGGTGTGCAGAAAGGGTTTTCTTCGGCTGGGATACGCGCGCTGGCAAGCCCGAGAGCGCGTTCCTTGAAGACCCCGAAAATTTCACGAAGCTATTCAGCTGTGAAGTTGCCATGTTGTTGTCTCAAGCGCATGGTAAGATCAAGTCAAGGCCATGCCTGCTGCCCCCATCACATGCCCCCACTGTGAGACACCTGTTGAAATCCAGGTGACTACTGTCACGCGCTCCCGTCCCTGTCCCGCGTGCGGCATGGCGATCATGCTACAAGTGGCAGGACGGGAAAGTCGCGTCAAATATAAGGCACTGCTGATGGGTGGACCACCGCCCACGGATACTTTGGCAAAGTCAGATTTGAGCTATGCGCCGCAGCAACTTCAGGGAGATGCTTTTGAGCGGATGTGTGGGGACCCTGAGGTGCTAAGGGCGAAGAAGCGCTTCTTCGTGGCTGTGGGATCAGTCCTGGGCCTATCCATTCTGGCAGCGATTTTTCAGATGACTGGCATCTGGGGCAGATTCACTCCAGACGGTCAGTCTAATCAATCCAGTGCGCCTTCTATGCTAAGTGGCGCGAAGGCAGACGCTGCAGCAAAGCCTGAGATAGCTAAGCCCGCTACGGTAATGACACCGATAAAAAAACTCACTTTTATTACAGCTAAACAACCTGTTCAAGGCGCGAGCACCGGCAGTGAGCCGCAGTCGGCTTTGGAAAAATTTCTCGCTGCACCGAGTGTCGATAAAAAGCTGGCCTACGTCGCCAATCCAAAGTCTGTGGAAACGCAGATGCGCGACTTTTATGAGAACCATCCGGCAGGTGCGATCTCATTTCAGAAGATTGAAGTCGGGGCGAAGAACAGAGCCAACTTCAGTGAATTCAAAGTGGTGTTGATCGATGGAACTCAAAAATTTGCTGCTGTGGTGCCGACGCTTGATGGCCCCCGTGTAGATTGGCCAAGTTTTGTGGCGCTGGGAGACCTGGGATGGGAAGAGATGCGCGAGGCACGACCAAAAAAGCCTGTTTTGATGCGTGTGCTCGCCGTGACGGCCTCTCATTTTAAGGGACGATATAGCGATGAAAAGAACCTGCGCTGCATAAAACTTGTGCCAGCTGGCAACCCATCTGCCACGCCTGTTTTCGGCTACGTCCCTAAAGGGGCAGATCTCGACAACGATCTCGACTACTGGCTGCGCAGCGCTGGAGGCGCTCAGGCTCCTCTGACGTTGAAACTTTGTTTCTCAGCCGTGAATGATGACATTGATCAAGCCTGGATTACAGAACTCGTCGTCCCAGGCTGGGTGACAGCCGCCGCAAAAATGCCAAGCGAGAGTCAATAAATCTTGGGCAGATAAAATGGAGATCAAATGGGGGTATCCTGATGAAAAAAAACTTTTCCCAAATTTGCAAGAAGCTATTGCCCTTATCGTAATGAGTCTCGAACGATCCATCCTCGCCATCTAACACGACATGAAAATGCACCCCAATTGCCAAGGCAACCACATTGATCTCCGCACAGGCGTCAGCCGTCGCGACTTCCTCTACGTTGGGATGCTCGGTGGTCTCGGACTCACGCTGCCTGAAATGATGCGCCTGCAAGCAGCCGCCGTCATTCCTGAGGTGGAGTCCTTCAAGCCAATTGCTGATTCGATCATTCACATCTACCTGCCAGGTGGCATGGCTCAGCACGAGTCCTGGGATCCAAAACCCTTCGCCAGCCCCGACTATCGCGGCCCCTACACGCCAATCAAGACATCCATCCCTGGAGAGTATGTGGGTGAGCAGTTCAAAAAAATCGCCAAGATCATGAACAAGCTGACGGTGATACGCAGCATGACTCACGGTGAGGCCGCTCATGAACGCGGCACGCACAACATGTTCACGGGCTATCGCCCAAGCCCTGCACTCAAGTTCCCGAGCTTCGGCTCCATGATCTCTCACGAGCAGGGCTCACGAAACAATCTGCCGCCTTATGTGGTCGTGCCAAACATGGTCGCGCCAGACCAAGGCACGGGTTACATGAGCAGCGCTTTTGGTCCCTTTGCTCTCGGTAGTGATCCTGCGGATAAAAACTTCTCAGTGCGTGACCTTCTCACACCAAAAGACATCGACGAGAAGCGTTTTGATCGTCGTCGCAGCCTCCTAAGCACAGTGGACGAGCACTTCCGCACGGTTGAAAAAGCTGACTCCATCACCGCCATGGACAGCTTCTACCAAGCTGCTTATGGACTAATCAGCAGCACGCAAGCACGTGAGGCTTTTGATCTGAGCAAAGAGTCCGACAAACTCCGTGATGAATACGGTCGTAACACAGCTGGACAGCGTTTCTTACTGGCTCGTCGCCTTGTAGAAGCTGGTGTGCGCATGGTGTCCGTCAACTACGGCGGATGGGATCACCACAGCAATATCAAGAGTGCCTTTGATGGCCAAGCCCCAAACTTTGATCAGGCCTTTGCCCGCCTCATCACCGATCTAGCTGATCGTGGCATGCTCAAAAGGACACTCGTCATGGTTAGCTCTGAGTTTGGTCGCACGCCAAAGATCAACGCCACCAATGGTCGCGATCACTGGCCACGCGTCTTCTCAGTTGCCATGGCTGGCGGCGGCATGAAGGAAGGCTACATCCATGGTGCCTCAGACGCTCTGGGTGGTGAGCCAGACCGCGATGCTGTCAGCCCACAGGATCTTGCCAAGACCATGTATCGACTTCTCGGAATCAATGGTGATAAACGTATCATGGTGGATGGCGTCCGCCCTATCGACATCGTCAATGGCGGTCGCGTCATGACCGAACTGATCGCCTAATCCGCGATAGAGTAATCAGAAATTAAAAGGCGGTGTGGCTTGAAACCACACCGCCTTTTTGTTGATCAAACAGGAGCCCCGATCAGGAGCGTCTTGAAAATTACCACTCTGACTTAAATCTCTCCAAAGTACTTTTCACGCACGAGAACGATAGCGTTCAGCATCTGATCTGCCTCAGCACGGATTTTTGAATCAAGGCTGGAGGCACTGCGATTGTAGCGACGATACAAAAGCTTGAGACGCACTTGAATTTGATCCTTGGGCATCTTGGGCGTGACCTCGCACAGTTCTTCAGGAGTTTGCGGCTTTACCTGAGCGACAGGCTTGGCGATCTTATTGAGCACGCTTCCAGACGGTTTAGCCGGGAATCCAGCAACTGGGTTAAGGAACTTTGGGACCTCTGCCTTCGCGCTCTGAGATCTAGACAAGGATTGAAGGATTTTTTTAAACATAGAAATCGATGATTAGAGTTGGTGATTCAGGAATATTTTTCATCCGCTTACTCGATCCGCATGGTCCTGAGATGTGCGCTTTTACGCTTTAGATCTTCATCAGAAAGTACGCCTGCGCCCTTGTAACTTACAGCGACCTCACGGCTGCGACCTGATTGCTTATCTAAGACAAGAGCACGCACGCGCTGGTTTTCATCATAACTAAAAGTGACAGCAATCTCGCAGCCTTTCGGGCGGTTCGCAGGCACCTCAAGCGTGATGCGACCGATAATGTCCACAAACTTTGCGTCTTCATCCTCTCCCTGCGTGACGTCCACTTCGATCACTCGCTCATTATCCTCGCTGGTCTGATACACCTGCGTGCGTGAGCACGGGATTGGCGTGTTCTTTGGAATAACGACGGAGTTCATCAGCTTCTCCTCACCCGTCTTGGCATTGTAAACCATGGCCACCGTGCCGTAGCTAGCGTTACAGACTTCCTGGATGCGCGCCGACTTTTTAGCAAACAGTGCCGCGCCAAGAGCCACGCACTCATCCACATTGCCACAAGATTTCGGCACCTTGCCAAACATCTTCTCGAGCACGGTCTTCACTTTCGGAATACGAGTCGAACCACCGACTAGCACCACATGATCAATCTCACTGGTCTTGAGATTGGCGGAATCCAGAGCCTGCTCCACGAGCATGACTGTGCGGGTCAACATGTGGCGGATTAGCTTTTCAAAACTCTCACGCGAAAGGTCAATACGGGCGATGCCGTCGTTCTTATCATTGGCCACCGTGTCATTCACACGCTGCAATTTGGACAGCATCTTCTTGGCATCCTCCGTGGTTTGCAGCACACGACGGCGGTGCCGCTCATCCGTGAAAAGCTTGGCTCCAGTCTGCTTGCTATACTGCTCAGCATAGGCATCCAGCAGGATCTCATCAAAGTTACTGCCACCCAGATGACGCGCGCCTTCGCTGGTGAGGATTCGGATATTATCACCCTCCACATTCAAGATCGTGACATCCAGCGTGCCACCACCGAGATCATAAACCAAGATGCGCCCCTGCACGCCCTGACTGTGCGCGTAATACACGGCAGCAGCAGTCGGCTCATTGACCAAACGCTTCACCTTCATGCCTGCCATCTCTGCCGCGCCGATGGTGCTCTTGCGCGCTAGCTCGTTAAAATTCGCGGGCACCGTGATCACCACCTCAGTGATGTTGCCGATGATCTTGGAGCAGTCGCGCTTGAGCTTGGAAAGGATCAGCGCTGTGATCTCAGCAGGCGTCCAGTTCTTATCGTCGATCTTCACCAGATACTCGGGGTTATCCATGTGACGTTTGATCTGGAAAATCGTGCGGTCCGGCTCTCCGCCATCACGGGCAGCGCTACCGACTAACTTAATGTCTTCATGCGCCTCAAAGAAGACGACGGATGGAGTCAGGCGCTCACCGTCAGAGTTTGGGACAATCTCAGGATTGCCATCAGATTTCAGATAGGCCAGCCCAGAGAGCGTGGTTCCAAGGTCAATACCAACATATTCAGCCATAATAGTAGAGGGGTAAAAGTGATTAGAGTAAAATCATTGGCTTGAGGTCCTAACCTCTACTTTACGCAGGACGACCTCATGGCCCTCCTCACGCGAGTACATAAAGCCGGAGCGGCAGGTTTCAACGACACGCGGCTTCTCTTTGCCAGGGAGACTGTCCACGACGGCGATGCGTTTACGAAGTTGGGTATCCACCTCTGTGCCAACGGCGATATCAAACTCACTGACTCCGTGCTGGAAAAGAATGTCCTCAAAGGAAGCGCGCAGCGTGCCAAGTTGTGTCACAACATCGCTACCACTGTGGCCGCTGTAGCGAGCGGTGAGCGCATCAATGAGGTCGATGCGCTTGATCAGATCATTCGCAAACATGACGACTGTGGCCTCATCCGTAGGCAGTCCTCGGCGCATGATTTCATGCTTCTCTTCCAGCTCCAGGAGCTGGCCGCGGAGTCGAGCTTCGATCTCCTGCCAGTGCCTGAATTGAGCTTCAGCTTGAGCAAAATCAGCACGTCGATCTTGCAGTCCAGCCAGCTCAGACTTCACGCGCTCGAACAAAGTAGCCTGCTCGTGAAGATGCTTTTCCACATCGGTCAGTCGCTTCTGCTGCTCACCTTCCACAGCCTTGAGGCTCGTCATTTGCTTTTGCGACTTGTCAACAAAGGTCGCCATATCAGCCTCAATACCGAGACGGTTCTTCTTCACTTCCTCCAAACGCGCAGACTCGCGATTGTAGGATTCCTGGAGTGCATTGATCTTCACTTGCAAAGCCAACTCACGCTCGGCCGCATCACGCAGTGATCGAGCGGTTTCACCCTGTCGTGTTTCCAGACTGGCCAACGCAGCACCGATCGTCAGCACCTGACCGCCCACATGGGTGAACTCAACGACACGCTTCTGCTCAGATGAAATCTTGTTGTGCAGCTCAGCGACATTGGTTTCCGCCTCCTGGATTTCTTGCTGCCTAGTCGCGAGTTGCTTATTGAGTCGCTCTTCATCCGTCTTGAGCGACTGCACACGATCCAACCGCAAGCTAAGTTCAGCCTCCTGATTCGTCACTAGAGTGCGGGTGGCTTCAGCCTTTTGACGACCCTCTTTGACCTGACGCTCGAGATCTTGAAGAGCAACCTCAGCAGCGCGTGTCTGTTCCTGGGCGGCCTTCAAGCGCGCACCTTCATTATCCACGTCTGCTTGAGCTTTGATCACTCGTTCTTCGCGCAAACGATGCGCCTCTTCGAGTTGTGAGATTTGCTGCTGCAATTCACTCAGCTTACGATTCGAGCCTTCCGTCGTGACATTCAGTCGTGAAACATATTGAGACGCCTCTTCACGATCTCGTGTCAGCGTCGTCAAAGCCGCCTGCAAACCAGCCATCTCAGTATTCAGTGCGGGGATGTTTTTGCGGAGATTTCTCTCCTCCTCGCGTGCCTTTGTCAGTGCCGCCTCGGCCTCGGCACGCTTTGCTTCCACCGCCTGAAGGGCAGCACCAAACTTCTCAGCCAGCATCACAGAATCCGCATAACGAGTCTCTTCAGCCTTAGCCTTCTTTGTTAGCTCGGAAATCTGCATCTGCGTGGACTTCGTACTCTCTTCGAGCATGGCTAGGTCCTTGCGCGTCTTCTCTTGTTGGCCAGCGAGTGTGGCCAGCGCCTTCTCTTCTGCGAGAAGCTGATTCTCTGTGTCTTTGAGCGTGCTGGTCGCAGATGAAAGCCGCTTCTCGATCTCGGCGAGTTCAATCGCGCGTTTCTCGGCAGCCGCGACCTTGGCAATTACTTCGTGCAATTTGGTTTCCGCCTGATTGGCTTCGGCCAACTTGGTCTTAGTCTCGGCTTCGAGTGTGCCGCGTCTATCATTCAGCAGCTTCTCCAGTTGAGTAACCTCAGTGCGCAGCGCGACGGCTTGCTCAGACACTGAATTTCTCTCTGCCTGCACTTTTTCCAGAGCATTGACGGTTGCTTGCTTGCCCTGAGTCAGCGTTCGCAATTCGGTGCGCAGCACATCCACATCAGCGCGCAGTCCTGGAAGGATTTTCTCGTGATCTTCACGCTGAGTCAGCAAAGTGGCGACGACTAAATTGATGGTGTCCCGCTCACCCGTCAGGCGAGTTACTTCCAGTTGGGTTTTCTCCATCGCGACCTCAGCAGCCTTCATCTCTTTCAATCGAACATCCAGATCCTTGACCTGCTGATTGAGACCCGTGAGGCGTGCGTCAGACATCACCAGTTCCTTGAGCTTGATCGCCAAATTTGATTGTAGCATCTCCGACTCAGCGCGCAGTGTTGGCAGGCGCTTTTCATGATCCGCACGCTCATCCTGGAGCCTTTTGGTTTCAGACTGCGCCTTGTCCATGTCCTGCGTTGCTTTGATCTCCGCACCTTTGGCTTCGTTGAGCTTCTTCTCAGTCGCAGAAAGTTCCGCCACACGAAGATCGAAGATCGTGGTCAATGAACGCAATTCTGAAAGCCGTGTTTCCTCTGCCGTGATCTCTTGCTGCCTAATGGTTAATAGATCGGACGCGCCTCGCTGCTGTGATTCCAGCGTGTTTAGCTGCGTCTCTTTTTCCAAATGAGCCGCTTCAAGAGTCGCCAGCAAAACTTCCAGCCCTCTAATTTTAGTCTGCAATTCAGTCAACTGAGTGCTGTGCTGCGCATGGCTGGCGACAACCTCTTCTGCCGCTTTCACTTTCTCCTGCGTATTGGCACTTGTTACTTCAAGATCCGTTTTAGCAGCGGTGAGTTTTGCACTCCACTCAGACACCTCCTGCTGAAGTTTAGCCTGTTGCTTTGTGGTCTCTTCCACCTGCTTACGCAAGCTCTCCGCGCAAGCTTCTGCCTCATTGAGGTCTTTTTGCTTCGTTTCAAAGGCAGACTCAGCCACGCGCAAACCTTCGCGCACCTTACCCAATTCAAAGGAAACCGTCGCCTGCTGTTCCTCGCTAGCATGCATCTCTTTTTCGACAGCTTCAAGCCGTGCGATCAGCGTCTGAGTTAGCTTGTGCTGCGCCCTGCCCTTTTCAGCACCAGTCAGCACGTCGCGAGTCAGCATGTCACGCTCCGCCGTCATTTGAGTGATGGCTGAGAGCAATTCTGCTTTGTGAGATTCCACCCCCTTCAGAGCTTCCGTGGCATTGCTCAGCAGCACATTTTTACCAGCGAGATCATTGAGCTTATTGGTCAGATCAGCCTCTTTAACCTCAAGCTGACTCACCTTTGAATCCAAGGTAGCCAGTGTGTTTGTCTTGGCATCGATGGATTGTTCGAGTGCCTGTTCTTTGGCCAACTTCGTGGCCTCTGACAGCTTGGCCTGCTTCGTGAACTCTTCGTGCTGAAGTTTGATCTCGGCGATACTGTCGACTAGTTCAGTCTTCTGAATTTCGAGAGCCATCAGCGCCGACTCAGTATCGCTAAGCATACTATGCGCATCCTTGAGTCGTTGCACCTGTGCCGTCAGATCGACCATCGTGCTTTCGAGCAGCGGAATCTGAGTGTCGAGTTTCGCCACCTCAGCCCTGCGACTTTCGAGTTCGGCCAATTCAGCCTCTTGCTTCGCTTGCGCGCAAATGACCGTGAGCTGAAGAGCATCGCGCTGCTTAGAGAGTTGTGTGACGACAGTTGTCAACTCACTTTTCTGTGCATCGAGCACCTGCACTGCCGTGCTAGTCTGCGCCTCCTTTGCTCCAGTTTTGGAGAGGTCGCACAGCTTATTTTGAAGTTCTGTTTCACGAGCTTCGAGCTGCGTGAACTGCTCTGTCTTGCTGCGGATTGACTCCTCCAAAGCAGTGATCGAACTGCAGGCCTGCGATCTCTGAAGATCATGATCGGCCTCAGTCTGGCTAAATTGCTGACGCAGCTCAATAAGACAAGCTTCGGCCTTATACTGCTCTACAAGGGTCGCCTCATATTGCTGAAGTGCTGACGCAGAGCGTGCTGTCAATGCAGTCACTTCAGACTCGCTCGATTGGCGTCTGGAAAGCAATACGGCTAGGGCCACACCGAGGAGGCTGCGCTGTTTTTCGAGGTTACCCAGACCGCTCTGGCCCTCGCTGATTGACTGCTGCAAGCCTTCTACCTGCTGCTCAAGGGATTGCTTTTCTGCGCGCAGTTTGGTGACACTCGACTCAGCTTCAGACTGTGTGCTCTGCACCGCTTTCTGCGCACCCGTCAGAGATATTTCCAACTGACTCAGTTCCAATTTACGCGCGCTAATTCTCGCCTCGATTTCTTGTAGCTCGCTACTCTGACGAGATTTCAGTTCACTCTCAGATTTCTCGGAGTCAACCACCAGTCGAGCGTATTCCTGAGCCTTAACCTCAAGTTCTTGAGTCTTGCTGGCGAGATCTTGCGAGCGTACCTCGCTTTGCTGAATCTGCGCACGCAAGTCTTCAAGTTGCTTACTCACTTCTAGACGATCCGCTCGCACTTTATCAGCATCCCGATGCAGCGACTGCAAGCCACTCGTCGCCATGCCGATATCAGACTGCACCTTCGCCAATTCACTGCGATTGGTTTCGACCTGGCTATCGAGATTGCCTGCTTCACGACGCTTTGTGACCAACTTCGCCACCTCAGCCTGAGCAGCACTTACATCCGCCTTGAGTTCGGTCAATTTCGTCGTCGTTTCTTCAGATTCACGTTGGCGCTGCTCCAAAGTTTTTTCCAAAGCGCGCACTTTATCGCGGAGGGCCGACTCTTTGTCATTTTCGGTGCGCAGGAGATCGCGCTCCAATCTAAGCTTAGCCATCTCCTCTCTCAGTTCCTCGGTCTGCTGGAGTAGGACTGAATCAGGATGAACATCTGGCTTGCGAATCGGCAAGCTCGTGGTCGCCGGTGAGTTACCGCCAGAATCACTAGGGCCAAGAGGCGGGTTGGTCGGCTCGATCGGACCCGCCGCATCCTTCGGCTGCGCATCACGAGCGGGAATGGATTCGGTATCACCCGGGTGACCATCCTCATTCGGAGCTTGGCTTTTACTGCCTTTTCCAGATTTGATTTCAGCAGCTGGAGCCGTCCCTTTAGGTGCGCGCTCACGGAAACGCGAATCGAGCTGACCAAAGCGGATCTTGTCCCCCCCTTTCACCCGGCTGCGCTCGATACGCTGCCCATTCACAAATGTTCCGTTAGAAGATTTCAGGTCTAAGAGTTCATAGACACCATCAGCATGCCGAATGAATTCGGCGTGAAAACCCGATATGTAGGTGTTGTCGATGACGATGTCGTTCCTCGTATCCCTGCCGATAGACAAACGTTCTTCGAGGATGTCGAAGACGAACTCATTTCCGTTGTTGAGGTTAAAGGCCAGATAAGGCATGCGGGAGCGACTACTGCGTGGAAGCTAAACCATTAATTTTGCATGATCTCGAATAAATCTTAATTAATTCCAGATCAGCCCAAATAAAACTATTAAACCAACCACTTTCGGACTTCGGCAATTAAATACCTTACAAGCTCAAGACCATCACAAAATTCAAGACCGGATCAATCCACGGAAATAGTGAACGGAACCCTTATTTAGCGACAACTCTCTAGAAATCATTTCCCTCAACGCTCCTCAATAAAAAAGTCGAGTTCAGGGAGTGTCGGGAATATCAACTTCAGAGCACATCGAAAAACGTACCGGTCTCGAATGAACGAAACCACACGTTTAGGACAGCGTCTCTGTGGCGCAGGACTGCATGTACATCACCACGAGTGGGGATAAGGTCCAGTATCTTGGAAAATAGCCCTCTCCTCACAATTTTCATCCGTACCGAAACAAAACATCGGCACGCTGGTTTCAAGGCACGCAATCAGAACCCGACCCTCAAGTATGAAACCCACCATGAACATCCTTACGGCACTCAGTTTTCTCACACTGAGCGCCAGCATCGCTATCGCTCAAGACGGCGCACCTAAAGGCGAGGGCGGCGGCGGTCGCCTCGCAGACTTTCTCAAACGCGCTGACGCCGACAGCGACGGTAAAATCAGCAAGGCTGAATTTGATGAATTCTCCAAGCGCGACACTGGCGACCGCTTTTCCAAAATGGATGTGAATGCTGACGGCTTCGTGGACCAGACCGAGATGAGCCAGATCGCCGAAAAGATGCGCGAGGGTATGAAAGGCCGAGCTGGCGGTGAGGGAGGCCCTGGTGGTGCACGCCGTCCCAGCGGTGAAGGTGGTGAAAGCGGCTTCCGACGCCCACCCGGCGACAACAAAGAAGGCGACAAGCCGATGCCAAAGCCTGAAGACGAAAAACCCAAGCCACGTCCTGAAGGAGATCGCCCGCAAGGTGGACCTTCTGGTGGTCCAGGCGGACCTGGTGGCTTCAATCTCGACGAGATCTATGGCCGCATGGACAAGAATACCGACGGCAACGTGGACAAGGAAGAGTATGCCGAGTTCTCCAAGCAAGAGATCGAGACACGCTTTACTCGCATGGATGAAAATCAAGACGGCAAAGTGAGCAAAGAAGAAATGAAATCAGGCATGGAACGCATGAGAAACATGATGCGCGGCCCTGGTGGACCCGGCGGTCAAGGTGCCCCTGGCGGAACTCGCCGCCCTAGCGGCGAAGGTGGTGAAGGCGGCGGCTTCCGTCGACCACCCAGCGGTGAAGGTGACAAAGGCGGCTCCGGTCGCCCGCGTCCTGAGGCCGAAGGTGAAGCTCCGAAGAAAGATCCAGCCTAGTCGTTTGCCGGTTTGCGTTTAATTAGCACGAGGCTGGATTCTGAAAAGAATCCAGCCTCTTTGCATCCAGGCGGTTGAGACAAAGAGAGTCCGAGTGCATGATGCGCCATGACGTTCGAATTGATGCAAAATGCCACAGAAGCCCCAGTTAAGCCGGGATGCCCCGACGTGCGACCATCACCGCCCAAGCTCAAACCTGAGTTGGAGCCGCCCTATCATGTGATCCTGCATGACGACGACACGCACAGTTACGAGTATGTGATCGAAATGCTGATGGGGATCTTTGGCTACGAATTCGACAAAGGCTACAAGATGGCCTGCGAGGTGGATGAAAGCGGACGCGTCATCGTCGCTACCTGTCACAAAGAACTCGCTGAACTGCGCGTGGAGCAAATCCACGAATACGGCGCCGACCCTCGCATGAAGGAAAGCCAAGGCCCGATGAAGGCAACGATGCAGCCTGCTGAGTAGCCACCAAGGAGTGACGGCCTCTAGCCGTCACCCTATGATTCCTGAACTCCATCACTCCTTGCTGAGCAACCGCGCCATAATCTTCTCCGTGCGAGCGACGATGCGCTGGGGATCATCAAGCAAGCCAGCGCTGAGCAGGGCGTTGTCGAGAATCTGCTCGGCGATGACCTTCGCACTGTCAGCATCGCTCAAACTAAGCGCGGCGAGCTTCTTCACGATGTCGTGACGCGGATTGATTTCGAGAATAACCTTCGGTGCTTCAACTTCTTCAGGTTTCATGGCCTTCATCATCTGGCGCATCTGCGGCGTCATCTCGCCATCAGGCGTGATGGCCAGAGCTGGGCTGTTGACGAGGCGCTTGCCGCTGCGGACTTCTTCCACGCCTTCAGCCAGAGTGGTCTTGAGCCAATCACACAGCATCATGGAGTCAGCTTCGCTCAGGGCATCGCCTTCGTTGGCGACATCACCCAGATCGACATCATTCGAGTTCACTGACTGGAGCGGCTTTCCTTCAAACTCGCGCAGGCTGCTCACCACATATTCGTCGATGTTGTCATAGAGATAGAGCACCTCGTAGCCCTTCGACTTGAAGGCCTCGACATACGGACCGCTCTCGATGGTGCTGCGACTCGGAGCGACCTGATAATAGATCGCTTTCTGGTCGTCCTTCATGCGCTTCACATAGTCGCCAAGGCCCACGATCTCGCCTTTGTCGGTGAGGCTGGATTCAAAGCGCAGCAGCTTGGCGATGGCGTCACGATTGGTGTGATCCGTGGCCACGCCTTCTTTGAAGAAGCGGCTGTACTTCGTGTAGAACTCCTGGTACTTCTTCGCGTCGTCCTGAGCCTCTTTGTCGATGAACTTGAGCAGGCGCTTCGTCACCACGTCACCCAGCTTGCGAACCAGTGCGCTGTCCTGCATAGACTCGCGGGAGATGTTCAGCGGCAGATCTTCACTGTCGATCACGCCGCGCACGAAACGCATCCAGTCAGGCAGCAGCTTCTTCGGGTGGGCGTCGATCAGTACCTTCTTGCAATACAGGCCCACATTCGGCTCCATCTGGCCCATGCCATAGAGCTCCATGTTCTGCTCAGGCAGGAAGATCAGAGCATTTATCACCAGCGGCGCATCTGCTTGCAAGTGCAAGCGATAGCTCGGCTCATCAAAGGCACGGGAAGTGAACTGATAAAAAGCCTTATACTGTTCATCGGTGATCTCGTCTTTGTTCTTCAACCAGATCGCCTCGACCGTATTGACCACCTCGCCATCGAGTTGGATCGGAAATCCGACAAAGTTCGAGTATTTTCCAAGGATGCTGCGCACGCGATGCGCTTGTGCGAACTCCTTCGCATCCTCTTTCAATGTGATCACGATGCGGCAACCGCGTGTCTGATCCGTTGCTTCATCAATCGTGTAAGTGCCTGCTCCGCAGCTGGACCAAACGAGATGCTCGCCGTCATTGCGCCAGGAGTGGGTGTACACTTTCACTTCATCTGCCACCATGAAGGCGCTGTAGAAACCGACGCCGAACTGCCCGATCAGGGACGCATCACCGCCCTTACCCGCATTCTTCAACGCAGCAGCAAATGCCTTCGATCCCGAGTGCGCGATGGTGCCCAGATTTTCCACCAACTCCGCACGGGACAGACCAATGCCGTGATCCGCGATGGTCAGCGTGCCAGCGGCTTCATCCGTCGTGATCGTGATGTTCAGCGGCAGTTCCGCGCCGAAGACATCATTCTCCGTGAGCTGAGTCAGGCGCATCTTTTCCAGCGCATCTGCCGCATTGGAAACAAGTTCACGTATGAAGATTTCGCGGTCGGTGTAAAGGCTGTGGATAACGATGTCCAAGACCTGTTTTACCTCGGCTTGGAAGTCATGCGTGGTAGGTGTGCTCATAGTTTTTTGGGTAGGGATAGAAAACGGGCGCCGAGGATAGATGGACGCGCCCCTGCGTCAAGCGGGGCTCTGCAACATGGTGATAAGTTCAATGCCACTTGCAGCTACTAGCAACCAAGCAAGACCCGAGGGCTTACCCCTCATTCTGCAACACCTAAGGATGCCTACCCAGCGAATCTAATCCTCAGGCAGCTTCAGCAAGCGCTGCGCCTCTTTGAGCAGAAAAGCGGTGTCGGTAAAGGGCCTCCAACTGATGTCAAACCAGCGCAGGCGGCCTTTAGCATCGATCAACATGGCGGCATGCAGGGGTTCTTGCTCGAAGTCGTCATAGGCTCGGAAGGTCTTAAAAACAGCTTGGCTAGGATCGCAGTAAATCGGAAACGGCGGTAACTTTTTTGTGCTCATCTGCTCAATGATCCGACTGGCAAGTGACAGCGGTTCCAGTGTGATCGCAGCGAGTGAGATGCCCGCCTTTTCATAATCCGGTGCAGCTTTGGCAAAGGCATTCACCTGCGTCATGCAATGCGTGCAGGCAGCGCCAAGATAAAAGACAAGCACATGCGGCTTGCCTGTAAATTGAGCGTCGCTCGCAGGCTTACCTTCCAGTGTCAATGCCTGCCAGTTTGGCGCGGCTGGCGGATGCCAATACAATGGGCCTAGCGTGTTCAAAGCAGGCCGCACACCGCTATCTTCACGCTTCGGAGTCGGTGCGCGCCACTCGCCAGCGATGCCATACGTTTTTGCCAGCCTATCGAGCCGCAGCTTCACCGGAAGATTGCTATCCATAGCAAAGGCAAGCTTGCGCACCTGCTCCAAGGTTTTCTTGGCATCATCCGTCTTGCCGAGCGCCTGTTGCATTTCAGCTTTAGCGGTGAGTCCAGCAAGATCCTGCGGATAGTTTTTCACCAAGTCTTCTGCCTTCTTTTTATCTCCGAGCCTGAGATAAAGGCTGGCTTGCAGTGGCTTCGGCATGTCCGTGGCCTTCGCGACTGTTTCAGCAGCAGTCTTAGCTTTCGCAAGCACCGCTTGCAGGGCGAGAAGGTCGGCTAGGGCCATTGCCACTGAGTCTTTTTTCTTCGCACTCTCCTTAGCTTTCGTCGCCACAGCCACGGGCTTAGCTTCCTCATTCTTCACAGTCGGTTCTACGGACTTCACATCACCTTTTTTGGTCTCACAGACTTTCGTCGCGACGACGGCTGGCTTTGCTTCAGGCTTCTTCGCCTCATCCTTCTTCGCCTTGGCTTCTTTGTCCTTCTTGGCTTTGGCTTGCACCTCCACCTCGACCAGTGCGCCAATCGCGGCGTCCAGAGACTTGGCATCCTCTTTAAAATAGAAGGCTATTCCGCGCGCCCGCAGCCGCGTTGCCTCATGACTTGACTGGATGACTGCGGAGATCAGTGGGCTGTTTGTTTCCTTCAGCAGATCATCCCATAGCTCCCATTTAATCAATGTCTCGATCAGTCGAGTCCGACCATAACTGGCGGTAGCACCTTCTTTATCGAGCGTGTTAAAAGCAGGGTGCTGCGGGATGCGGATCTGACTGCGCGCGAGTCCGATCGCGTCCTCGGCCCGACCCAGTTCATTGAAGGTGCGCACCAGCCATTCTTCATTGTGGGCGTAGTTATGGATCTGATCGGGCAAGATCCAGTTCTTGATCATGTGCGCTTGGTCCACGCGCATGCTTGCCTCCTGCTGCCAGGCCGCATCGTCAAAGCGCTTCAGCTTCGAAAACGTGTGCCCTGGCATGTGCCACATGTGCGCGATTCCGGGCGCCGATTGACCATTCTGTGCGGCCGACTTCAGCGCCCGCACTGGCTTGCTGACATCCCAAAGATGAATGCGATAGTGGTGCGCAGGATGCTCAGGATTGATCGCAAAGATCTGATCCATCAGCGCATCCACAGCTTGGTTACTCGTGATCGGCGCATCCCCGTTCGCTTGCCAGATTTTCCAGACTAGAAAGGCTTTTGCTTCAAGATCAGCCGGATGCTCCTGCACGATGTTTTCCAGATCTTTGATGTAATCCAGCGCGCGTTGTTTCTTGTCACGTTTGTCGTTCTTATCCTCTTTATAAAAAGTCTCCAGAGATGTGATCCAGAGCTTCTCATGAGCATTCGCCTTGTCCTTGAGTGCCACGGCTTTTTTCAGAAACTCCTTGGCACGCTTTTCATTATTCACATTCGACATCGCCATGCCCCAGAAGGCCATGGCGCAGTCCTTGTCGAGCGTGGCTACCTGCCGGAAGCTGCGCTCCGCTTCATAATACCAGAAGCCATGAAGCTGGCCCACGCCCTGATTGAAGAACTGCTGCGCCTCGGGCTTTTTCGTCGTGATCGGGAAGCTCACCTTGCCACATCCCGGAATCAGCACCGCAGCTTGGCGCGGCCCTTCATTGAATGCTTCTCCGTGCTGCGAGTGGCCCGGCAGACCATCATGCCCATCATCGGCGCTTAGGCTGCTGAGGCTGGATAAAACAAAACATAGAGCACATAGAGCGCAGAGAGCGAGATGGCGATGCATGGCAGAAAAGTGGGTTTAACGCCGCGACTCATCCCTTTCTGCCATCAGATTTCACTTCACCGCCTCGATAAAACTCAGCAGATCGGCCATATCCTGCACCGCCATGCCCTGCTCCAGTCCTTCCGCCATCAGACTCTGGCCAGTGGAGCTGCTGCCCAGGATGTTGGCACGCTGCACGGCCACTTGAGCTCCACCCATCATCTTCAACGTCATGCTATTCGCATCATCTTTGGCGATTACCCCCATCAGCGTCTGCCCATCCTTCGTGCTCACCGAGTAGGCAATGAATTGCGACGCCACTTCTTTATGCGGCTCCAGGATCGCCGTTAAAATACCATCTCGCCCCTTCGTCTTCACCGTCACCAAATTCGGTCCCACCTCGATCCCCTGCCCGTTTGCCACATGGCAGGCGATGCAGCGTCCCAGGAAAACTTGCTCTCCTGCTTTTGCATTGCCCTTCAAAGCCAGCGCCGCTTGGAATTTCTTCACCACCTCCTCACGCGATGGCGGGATCATCGCAGCCAGCACCGTCTTGGCCAAAGCCGCCACTTTTGCCGACTTATGTTTCAACAAAGCCTGCACCTGTGACGCCGCGAGATCAACAGGAGTCGGGCTACCTCGGCCCGAGCCCATCGCTTCAAGCAGCGCCACCGCCCCCTCATCACGCGCCAGCAGCGTTCCCAGCAAAGCCTCGCGCGCCTTGGACTTTAAGCCAGCCCACACAGACAGCAGCGCTCCCATCTGCGTTCCATCCACGTCACTCAGCGCCTTCACCGCCGCCGCCTGCACCCTCTCACTCTGCTCCTCTTTCAAACAAGCCAGCAAGGCAGCATGAGCCTGATCCTTTGTCGCCAAAGCCAGCAGTTCGATCGCCTCCAGCTTCGCAGACTCCGCCGCCGTTGCATCCACCGCCGTCCCCGCCGCCTTGGTGAAAACTACCACCAGCTTGCCTGCGGCATCCACTTTAGCAATCGAGCTACCTCCACGACGCAGCCCAATAGAGAAGGCCTTCAGTGCATCTTTGCGCATTGCAGCAGAGGTGCTTTCGGCAGACAGCCATCGAACCACATACTCCATCGCATTGGTATCGCGCTGCTGACCGATCATGCTCAGCAACGATTGAGCAAACGCCCCTTTCAAATCTTGATTTTGCCCACCCACAACGCTCTCCAGTAGCTTCTCGGCATCTTTACCGACACCGTTTAAAACCGCTGCCGTGATCCACGCATTCGAAGCACTCGATTGCGCAAGATCGAGTTGCTGAGCCGTCGCTTCAGCGGTCTTGGAAAGCAGCATCGCATAGGCCAGCCGCACTCGTGGAGCAGGATCACTCACAAGACTTTGCAGTGCCTTTGAATTCACCTTTGAATCAGTCGCAGAGGCTAAAACAAGCGCCCTCTCACGCACAAACGCATCCTCATCCGCCACGGCTTGGGTGATCGCCTCATCATCCAGCGCCTTGAGTCCCAGCAGCGCATTCAGCGCATGGATCTTCGCCAGCGGCTCACCCTTCATTTTTAGCACATTGTTCAAGCGCGGCACCGCCGCCTTGTCCTGCCGCTCATACAGCAACCGCGCTGCCACATCACGCTGCCAGCCGTTCGTATGAACCAGCGTCTTCACCAGTTCCTCCATGCTCGCTTTGTCCAGAGTCACCTTCTGCCCTTTGCGTTCCACACCTTCGTCTGGTGCGATCCGGTAAATCCGCCCGCGATCATTGCCGTTGTTCAGATCCAGGTGCTTCTTGATCTCATCCGGAACGCTCCATGGGTGCTCGATCACTTCGCGATACATGTCACAGACATACAGGCAGCCATCCGGCGCATTAGCAAAGTTTACCACACGCACCCAGGTATCATTGCTCGCCGCAAACTCAAACCCTTGCTCGTCTGCAGGCCGCTCGCCGATCAGATCAATCCCGTTTTCAGCATAACGAATCACCTTGCGGTGAATGAGCTGCCCACCCGCATCTCCCGTGAAACTGTTGTTCACAAACTCCGGTCCATAAGCATCACCACGATAGATCGTTGTTCCCGTCGCACCCGTGAAGTAGCCGCTGACACGACCACCACCTTCGACCGCCCCCTTCACCACCCCGGCAATCCGCCAGCGCGTGCGGATGATCCTCCAGGGCTCATCCGGGCTAATGCGAAACACCTCCGCCGCGCCCCCATCTGCGGCGATACTTTTGCGCGCAGACGGCATCTCATAGAAGGGATTGCGCGCCGCATAGCGGTCATCATAGACCCAGTATTGCAGGTGATCCGAGTTCGAGCAGCCAAACTTGCGCCCGTAGTTATCAAAGCTCATGCCATACTGCGCACCGCCGCCTTCCAGGCCAAACTCATGCGTCAGAGGATCAAACCAAAAGTCCCTGCCGCCCAGCTCCTGCTCAGGTAGTTCAGGACGCTTTAGACACTTCATCAAGCCGCGATTGCCACCGCCCGCCAGCACATGCACGCGGTTATCCTGACCCCATTGAAAGCTGTTCATCAACCCCTGCACATTTAGCAATTTCAGGCCCGTGCCAAAGCCCGTGTAAACCTTCTCCCGCACCTCCGCCTTGCCATCACCATCCTTGTCTTCAAAGCGCCAGATATCAGGCGTCGCCCCCACATAAAGCCCGCCATTGGCCCAGATCAATCCCGTCGGCCAGGCTAGGTCATCAGCAAAGACCTGACTCGATTCAAAGTGACCATCCCCATCCTTGTCCTCCAGCATAGATATCCGGCCCAGATGCGGCGTCACATCACGCATCTCCGAGTAGTCGATCATCTCGCACACAAACATCCGACCACGCTCATCAAAGCAGATCGCGATCGGGTCGCGCACCTGCGGCTCACTCGCAGCGATCTCCAGTTTAAAGCCCTTCTTCACCTGCCACGTCGCCGCCGCATCCTTAGGCTCCACCGCGGGGTAGCGCGGCAGATCCTTCGCCGGGTCCACCATCACCGCATTATTTGTCGAGCCATAGGCCGCCGCATAGGTCGTCTTCGACTTGATCCCATCCGCAGCCATGGCGGGTAAAGCAGCACTAAGTAGGAAAAAAAGTAGTCTTGAAGTCATAAGCGCTGAATCGCCACATACCAACGGGCCGCACAAGCTCAGCTCTCGCAGACACATCACCCATTTCAGTACTTTTATACACCGACCTCAGAATCAAAGGTGCACTCATGAGTGAATCCCCGTATGGTAGTCATCAATCAATGTCAGACTTAGAACATCCTGAAAACCACGTGAACTGGGGAAATAAAAGCTCCCAGATGGTCATCACCCTCGCCTGCCTCATCGTCGTGCTCGCAGGCATGAAAGCCGCCTCCAGCATCCTCGTCCCCTTGGCTTGTGCCTTCTTCCTCGCCGTGCTTAGCTTCCCTCTGCTGAGCTGGTTAGTACGGCGGCGTATTCCTGGGCCGATCGCCCTCATTGCCACCATGCTAGTGAATCTCAGCTTCCTCGCCGGCCTCATCACACTCGCCGTTCGCCTGCTCATCAGTTTCAATCGTGATCTCCCCCGCTACCTGCGCGGTCTTCAGCGCACCATGAATGATTTCGCCACCTGGCTAGAGGCCAATGGCGTCGAGGGCGCACGCGCCAGCACCGAGAGCCTATTCGACTGAAACAGCATCATCGGTTACGCCACCCAGCAGGATGTTGTCTCCACCATCGGCTCTATGCTCGGCACCACCTTTGGCACCCTCGCCACCATTTTAACCAGCCTCATCATGATCCTCATCTTGATGATGTTCATTCTCATGGAAGCCCAGGGCACCACCACCCGCATGAGCGCCGTCCAGCTTGCCGGTGGTCCCGACTTCTCCGGCCTACTCCGCAGCGCCTCTGACATCCAAAAGTATCTCGGGGTCAAAACCCTCATCAGCGCCCTCACAGGACTGCTTACAGGCATCTGGTGTTACTTCCTTGATCTCCAATATCCCCTGCTCTGGGCCATCCTCGCCTTCCTCTTCAATTACATCCCCGCCGTCGGCTCCACCGCCGCCAGCATCCCCGCCATCATTGAGGCCCTCGTCCAGCACGGCACCGGCGGAGCCATCGGCGTCGCCATCGGTTACGTCCTCGTGAATTTCTGTCTCGACAACTTCGTGCAGCCCACCCTGCTCGGGAATCGCTTTGGTATCTCACCCCTCGTCGTCATTCTCTCCGTCATCTTTTGGGGTTGGCTCTGGGGCCCCCTCGGCATGTTCCTCGCCGTCCCCCTCACCATGGTCTTTAAAGTCCTACTCGATAACAACGCAGAGTTCCGCTGGATCTCCGTCGCCATGGCCAAGAAAAAGATCCGCCACGGCGAAGTCGAAGTCGTCGGCTACGACCTCCCCGATGAAGAAATCATCGGCGGCGGCGCCAGCACCGAGCGCCCCGGCCTCGACTAAACGTTCTTAGCATTCGTCACTCACCTTAGCGTCCCATTTTCGATTCAAAAGTATCCGTCATTTCCAGCACCGTGGGTTGGTCGTCGATGGTAGGAGCCGGAGTCTTATGCTGGGACTCTTATGGATGCAGCCGTATCAATGACGATTTTGAAGTGTGCTGCGCTCGGGAAGCTAACTTTGTCTCATGATCAGCGGGAGGCATTGATCGCCGAGTTTGAGTGCAGCGGGTTGCCCGGCACGTTGGGGATCAACTACGGCGCCTTCGCCTCCTGAATACAGGATCGAAGGCCCGCGCGGGGTGACTATGCACGGGGTGGCTCACGTGAAGCGTCCCGGACTCCGTCTGCTCCGCTGCGCTTGATCAAGGTGATACCTGCTGCTGCCTTAGTGCTGCTGCCCTCGCGGCACATCCTTGCTCCAGCAGAAAAACGCGACGCTGCGTGAGATGAACAAAACGCTGCAAGCGCAGTCGAAGGCCTCACTCAGCGCCTTGAACAGCTCACGAAAGACAACGCTGTGCTGCGACTGAAGATGGATGCGTTGGCTCGCAGAGGGCACGCTGGCAAAGGCTAGGAGGCGTGATGCAGGCTCGGGCCAATCACGTTCGCGCGCGGCAGTTAAGGCTTGGGTGTGATTTTTCACGGAGCAGAACAAGAGGTGGAAGAGATCTTTGATGGAGGCACGCTGCTCAGCAGTGAAACCCTGACGGCGCAGGCCGACGATGTTTAGCCTGGTGATGCGATTGGTGCGCATGGCGGAAATGAAATGTGGGATGTCTTTTCCAAAGCTGCCATTGCCCTGGATGACGCAGGAGTCACCGATACGGATAAACTGATGAAACACAGCGCCGCCACCAATGAAGATATTGCTACCGAGATGGATGTGGCCAGCCAACATGCAGCAGTTGGCGAGAATGTTTTTGTCACCCATCTGAACATCATGGGCGAGATGGACGCCGACCATGAGGAAGTTCCCTTACCCGAGTCTAGTGGCGCTGCCACGATGAATGGTGAATTACTGGCATCAACACTCTGATTTGCTCTCGCTGCCTCCATTGGGCGAGCCTAGCAGCTTTCTGACTGGCTGCTGCTCGGCTCACAGACATCCCTTGTCATGCACTTTTACCCTGGTCTCGGACCCCGGTGGGTCGCGTGTGGCTGGCCATTTGTCGCCACACGCACTCTGACCCCTGCTAGGTCAACGGCGAAGACATCCCCAAAAGGTGAACATTTTGGGTTTCAATTTCGCGGATTTAGAACTCACTGTCAACGCTAAGCGCCAGCCTCACGACAGACTACGCATGACTCGCTTCCGGCTGCCTGGCTCAAGGTTCTATAGCGCGGGGTTCTTACCCGCTGGGCTGCTTCATAAGGTTCCCATATTATAACTTTCATTTTACTGTTTGTCTGACTCCCTCCTTGTCTGTGTTTATTTTGACGCATGACCCGCTTTCCCGCTCTGAAGAGCACGCCTAGCCGCATTCACTCGGTTTATCCTTTGCGCCCAAACAGGCGCTTCAGCAGGCCCAGCTTATTTTTTTTCGCTGGAGCTTCTGTCTTAACTAGCGGTGCCGGACTGCGATGAGATGAGATGACGCCAGTCGCGCTGCTGCCTGGGGTTTTGACCACTAATTTTTCGACCGTAGGCTGCCACCAATCGGGTCTAAGCGTGGCCGCCTCAAGCCAAAGATCTAAACCCGTGTGCCAGATCAATGTCTGAGCAAGCACTCGGCCAGCGCTAACATGGGACAACATCGCGGATTCCTCATGCGGTCCGTCTGCCTCACCTTCGGTATTGTAAAACCATGTCATGTTATGATTTTGCACAGCTCGGTCAGAAATGGAAAGAACGTTTTTTCAAGCGAGACCCAGCGCCTCTACTTGTGATTCATTCAGCCCGAAATAGTGCCCCAACTCATGCAGCAGCGTTAAACGCACCTCATCACTAAACAGCGTGCGATCATGCTCAGCGTAGTCCCAGATATTATCCAAAAAGAGGCGGACGCGGGGGAGATCATCGACGTGTTCTGATTCTGCATCCGAATGACAGCGCCCCTCAAAAAGGCCGAGCAAATCGGACTCCAATGCCTCACCAGAAGTGTGGCACTCTTTGATGTAGGCGATTTCGATAGCACATGCCTCAGTCGCAAATCGAATATTTTCTGGCAACCGGAGCATGGTTTGCTCAATGACTGACTTAGCCACCGTCTCCAAATGCAGCGCATCCATCAGCGTGAGTTATTGGTTATCATAGACGCTGCCAGCACGATTCTGATTAAAGTTAGAGCCGCCCATATCACGCATGAAGCCGCCCTGGATTTGATTGCCCAAGCCGTTCATGCGAGATGAGCTGTAGAGGGAACCCTGCGACTGACCCACACCTGGCGCCTCCAGTGACACGGGTGCGTCGGGCGTGGGAATGCCATTGGCCCGCATCTCACTCTGCACCAACGCATGGCGATTCCACAGCATCGTATCTACTTTATTCTGCACCCTTTTATCCAGCGATGTTCGCTCAATTACATATTGCTCGGCACTCATCTGCACGGAGGAGCGCTGTTGTTCTAGCGCGGCATATTCTTCTCGATGCTCCGCCCTGATCTTCGTTTGGAGTGCATCCATTTGTTCTACTGTGGGTGCGGAGGACTCACAGCTAACGAGTGCGATCAACGAGAGAAATAGAAGCGGGCGGAGATACATTGCCATGAAACTAGAGGCTGAAGTAGTCCATATCAATCTCAACCATGCTTGTCTGCGCGGCGTAATAATGGATATTTATGACCACGGAAGACCCTATCGATCGCGACCTTTACCAGACCGAGCCACGCGGCAATTACCTCCCTTACCCTGTCTCGCGTCTCGCGGCAAAGATCATCCCGTTAGATCTGACCAATTTCAAAAGCCGTGGCGTCTCGCGTGTCGAGCGGGAATTGCAGCAGGAACTCGTGGAACTGCGTGAGCGGTACATGCGTGTCATTGATTCCTTCAATTGGAACAAGCTCCTCTACGAAGCACGCTTTGGCTTTGAACCTGTGATCGGTGAGATGTACCACCTTTACGATGTCGATGGTAAACACCACCTTAGCATGATCGAACCTGAGTCATGGCACCAGCGCTGGCTAGGCAGTTTCCGCCTGAATGCGGATGGGCGCTGGCAGGCTGAAAAAGTGTCCGAAGATTTTGATCTGCGGTCCTTTGTCACCACTACGGTGGAGTAATCTAGCGAGACAGCGCGCGGCAGTTGTCCAACAGGCCGTGTATGTATTCTGCGACGCCTTCAAAGGCCTGCTTATACGGCGTATCGCTAAGGCAGATGAGATCAGCGACGGCGTCCTTCAACATTGATTGGGCGAACTTCACGGCCTTTTCAACAGCACCTTCATAGTCGGCGATACTAGCGAGGATAGTGGTGTCTATCGGCTCGCCTTGGAGCAGCATTTTGTTGAGCTTTTGTTTCTGCGCATCGGTAGCATCCATGAGAAGATACAGGATCGGAAGAGTGAGCTTACCTTTCACCAAGTCAGTGCGCAGGGTCTTGCCAACTTTCTTTTCATCACCAACGAGATCGAGACAGTCATCATAGATCTGGTAAACGGTTCCGAGCTTCATGCCGCAGCTATGCAACGCAGCTTCGACGTTCTCCGGCACGCCATTGAGTCGTGCGCCCATACCCGCAGCGACACCGAAGAGGGCTGCAGTCTTCATCTCGATCATGCGAAGGTAATCAGGCACGGAGAGATTCAAATCAAAGCGGCGCTGAGTTTGAAAAATCTCGCCACTACACACATCACGCGAGGCTTTGGCTATGCTGCGGCAAACGACGGCATCTTCAAACTCGGTGGCCAGTTCAAGCGCGTAAGCGAAGAGTGCGTCACCCAAAAGCACGCTGAGTGCGCTGCCCCACTTCGCGGCAGCCGTCGGTAACCCACGGCGAGTGGCGGCACCGTCCATGATGTCATCATGCACGAGCGAGGCGATGTGGATCATCTCAAGGATGACGGAAAGACGAGTATGGTCCGCCGTCTTGCCGCCCGTGGCGCCGCCTGCCATGAGTGCGAGCGCAGGGCGAATGCGCTTACCTGCAGCCTGACAGACATAGGAGACATAGCCCTCTACAGCAGGATCAAAGGCACGGGCCTGATCACGGATCGCCTTCTCGACCACTTCCAGATCAGCGCGGATCAGTTCGAAGGGAAAGACGGGAGTGTTAGCGCTGGCAGTCTGGGTGTTCATAACGATGGGGGGAGGAAATCCGGTCAGTCCCGGTGGGAATTATTAAGTCTTCCAGTCGCGCACCGTGATTTCTACGTTAATTACGACCTGCAATGAATGTGAGTTTCACCTTTCATTCAGCCTTTTGGTGGTGAAAGTTCCGCACACAGCGCAGCCCTCATTTCGAGGTAGTTTGACACGGCGAAAACGCATCTGCCCCAGATCCATGCAAAGCATTTCACCAGCTAAGGTTTGACCGATGCCGATGATGAGTTTGATTACCTCCATCGCACCCACACAGGCAGCCGTGCCGGAGACAGCACCAAAAACCGGGAACTGCCGAGTCCATGAAGGCGGCACTGCAGGCACATAGCACGCGAGGCAACCGGTCATGCCAGGGATGAACGTGGTCACGCTGGCCTCAAGGGTGTGCATGGCGCACTCGATCATTGGCTTACCAGCACGCATGGCGGCGGCGTTTAAAGCCAGGCGCTCTTGAAAGAGCGGCGCGGCATCAACCACGATGTCGGCTTGAGCCACTAAGGCATCAGCATTCTCAGCAGACACATTTTCCGAAATGGCCACGACCTCGCAGTCGGGATTTAGATCATGCAGGCGTTGAGTGATCGACTCCACACGCGGTCTGCCCACCTGAGCACGAGTTTGGAGAAGTTGGCGATTTAGATCTGACATCTTTAAATCGCCCTCATGAGCCAATACCAGTTTACCAACACCAGCCGCCGCTAGCTCCAGCGCCACCAGACCACCGAGCCCGCCCACTCGGGAGATCAGCACGCTGGCAGATTTGAGTTTGCGCTGTCCCTCTTCACCAACACCCGGCACTGACATCTGCCACTCATAAAGAGCGAGATCGGTTTCAGTGAGGTCGGGCAGCATGGGCAGAAGGGAAACGGTAACTAGTCATTTTTAAACGGCACGACATGATATTCCAGCGCCCACTCCCGCATGTAGCTCACGTCCTTTGGCTCAAAGCGGTAGATGATGAGTTCAGGGTTTTCCGGTGTGCGTAAGTAAGCACGCAGCAGAGGATTAGCGTCCCAAATTTCTTTTAACAGTACCGCATCGGTGACGATGCTAGCTACGGCTGTGATGCGAACCTGATGGTGATCGTCATCCGTGTAGCACAGCTCCGCTTTCGGATTCGCTGCCAGTTGAGCAGTTTTCTCATAGCGGCGGAGATTAGCGATATAAACAGTGAATCTATCTGTGCGCACCGGAGACACAGGCCGTACGCGGGCCTGATCGCCATCCATCGTGGCCAGCATCGGGAACTTGGCTTTGGTCATCGTCGCCCGCGCGAGCGCGGGCAGTTCAGCAGGATCGATAGGCTGTGGTTGGGGCTGTGACATAGGATCAAATAGACGGGATCAAACGCGGCCTCTAGCAGGTATTCATGGAATCTCTCGTCCTGCTCCATCTTGACGATTTGCTGACAAATCCCCTGAATTTTGCTGATGCTCATCTGACATGCTTTTACCAGAATCGGTACATATGAAATCTAGAATGAATCAACCAACGCTCTGCCTTTTCACTCTTGTTGCACTCACTAGTGTTGCCTCTGCTCACTCCTGGAAGGCTGGTAAACCGCCTGTCTTTGATGAAGCGATGAGAGAGCATATCATGCAGGAATGGAAGCGTGATCATGTGGAGGTCGCCTCGACTGCGTCCACGCTTCAACTCGCGGCTGCGGCTGTTGCCAATGCGGCGGAAGCGCCAGCAACGGCGAAGGCATTTCTCCCATTCACCAAGCTCGATCTACGCGCTGATGGTGAGTTTCTTTATGTCGGCTCGAACGGTATGCCCGAGCATAACATGATGGTGGGTATCACCAACTGGCAGCAGCAGGTGCCGACTCCACACGATTACTTTGGTGACAATGCCTGGCGCATTCCATTGCATCCTGTCGTATCGAAGGAGCCTGCTTCCATCAAGGATCGTTTCCTTCGTGGTGCCATCGCTCTCGCGGTGAATGGCATTCCCATTTTCAATCCGCAGAACAATCGTGGTGAAGTGGCGCAAGAGATCGGTGAGCTGGACCAATGGGGCGGTCACTGTGGTCGCGGAGATGATTATCATTACCACTCAGCGCCGCTGCATTTGCAGACGCAGGCTGGAAAGGGCATGCCAATCGCCTATGCACTGGATGGCTATCCAATCCTTGGATTAACTGAGCCAGATGGATCAACCGTGGGCAAACTCGACGAGTTCAATGGCCATGAAATTGCAGGCGGAGGCTATCACTATCATGCATCCAACAAGTATCCGTATGTGAATGGAGGCTTTCATGGTGAAGTTGCCGAGGTCGATGGCCAAGTCGATCCGCAGCCACGCGCAGGCGGCTTCCGTGGAGCAGGCAAGCCTTTGCGCGGAGCCGAGATCACGGGCTTCGAGCGGCTTGCTGACGGCAAGAGCTACGTCCTGCAATACAAGGTCAACGGAGCCAAATCCGAGATCCGCTATGCCATGGAAAGTGAAGGCGAGTGGAAGTTTCAACACATCACTTCCGACGGCAAAAAGACCGAGGAAACCTACCGCGCCGGTCAAGGTGGTAGTGGCGGTCGTGAAGGCGGTGCGGGTATCGGTGAACCAAAGGGCAAAGGTAAAGGCAAGCGCCGCGAAGGAAACCCACCTCAAACCAACGAAGATCGTCGTCCACAACGCCCACAGGCAGCGGTGCAGGGCATTCTCGATGTCAATGGTGATGGCTCAGTGACTGCGCAGGAGTTTGCTGACAATGCGAAGACGAATGCCACGAAGAGCGATGTCTCACTTGCAGATGCGATGGCGAAAGCGAAAGAACAGTTCAATGCCTTTGATCACAATCGTGATGGCATCCTCGATACGCCTGAGCTTGAGGAACTCGCAGGCAATGCGCCGACTCAAGGCGCTCCCCGCCAGCCGCGTGGCGATGAGCCTCCTGCACGCGAAGAAATGAGACAGGGCGGCGGTGGTGGTGGCGGCAGGCAAGAAGCCTTTGTGGCCCTGCCGGATCAACCTCGCAGCAGCGATGGCAAGTTCATGCTCAACAGCTCCGTGGTCGAAGATCTCAAGAGCCTGCCTGTCGAGTTCACTGGTGACGGAGACAGCATCAGCCCACCCTTGGAATGGATTGGCGCACCTGCATCCACAAAGGGCTACGCCTTAATCATGGATCACGTCGCTCCAGGCGGTGACAAGAAGTGGTATTGGACCGTCTATGACATCCCAGCGAGCACTTCAAGCCTGCCGAAGGACTCACAGAAGATTGGCAAAATCGGCACCGGCTTTAAAGGCCAAGTCGGCTATGAGCCACCGCATTCCAAAGGTCCTGGCGCGAAGACTTATGTGCTCACGATGTACGCGCTCTCCAGTCCGCTGGAGATCAGCGGCACTCCAGGCCGCGAAGAACTCATCGCCGCAATGAAGGACAAGGTGCTGGCGAGTTCATCACTACGTGTCGTTCACACCAGCGGTAGCGTTGTCAGACAAGTCGGACCCAAAACGGCGGAAGCACCACCACCTCCTCCACCTGCTGCCGCAAAACCCAAAAAAGGCGGCGGCAAAGGCAAAGGAGGTCCTCCCGGCCTGATCAAGCCGAGCATCGCCGATACCATGAAGCTCAACGTTTATGCTGATAACTGGTTCATGCTCTTCGTGAACGGTCGCCTCGTCGCCGTCGATCCGATCCAGTTCACGCCGCACAACGTCGTCAGTGTCGATTTCCTGCCCGAGTATCCCATGACCATAGCCGTGCTCGCGAAGGACAACGCCGATCCGAAGACCGGCATGGAATACGGCACCAACATTGGCGACGGCGGCTTCTGTCTGAAGTTCGCCAATGGCACCGTCACCAACGCGAGCTGGAAGGCCAAGAACTTCTTCCACGGTCCCGTGAATGGCGACACCGCGAATCCCCAAGTCAAACAAGAACCCCTGCCGGAAAAATGGTGGGCTATCGACTTCGACGATAGCACTTGGAAGAACGCCAAAGAATACACCGTCGAAGAAGTCGATCCCAAGCAGCCCTACTTCGAAAACGACTTCGAAGGCGCCAAATTCATCTGGAGCGACGACATCGCTCTCGACAACACCCTCATCTTCCGCACCAAGATCGAGAAGCCCGAATGGAAACAACGCTGGAACACGAAGCCTGATTTGGATGTGACGGGTGCGCCCAATCGTTGAAACTCAGCCAGTGCCTCACATGAAGCGATTCATCCATCTTAGTCTTGCCGCTCTGATGAGCACCTTCCTCGCTGCGGCAGAGCGCCCCAACATCCTTTTCATGCTCTCGGACGATCAGGCCTGGAGCGGGCTTTCGTGCCAGATGCACCCGAACATGCCGGACTCGAAGAGCAGCTTTGTGCAGACGCCGAACATCGCGCGACTTGCGGAGCAGGGCATGAGATTCAGTGCGGCCTATGCGCCCGCGCCGGTGTGCTCGCCGACTCGCATCAGCTTGCAAACAGGGCGGAATCCGGCGGAGTTGGGGTGGACGAAAGCGGCCCCAGCGGAGCCTGGGCATCGTTTGATTGAAGGCGACAACCGCAAGAGCATTCGCGATGACGAGATTACAATCGGGCAGATGCTGAAATCGGCTGGCTACGCGACCGCCCACTACGGCAAATGGCATCTCTCCGGCGGTGGGCCCGCCGCTCACGGCTACGACGAAAGCGATGGCGACACGGGCAATCAGGACGCCGCGCCGCATCTGCCACCGAACCCAGTGGATATCTTTGGCATGGGGGAGAGAGCGGCGGATTTCTTGAAGCGAAGCCAGGCGGCTAGGAAGCCGTTCTTCATCCAGATGAGCTACAACGCGCTGCATTATCCAGAGAACGCCACACCCGCGTTGCTGGAGAAATATCGGAGGCTCGCCTCCGGCGGAAACGACAAGGAAATCGGCCGCGCCGCCATCGCGGAAGACCTCGATCGCGGTGTGGGCGAACTGTTGGCGAAAGTCGATGCCATGGGCTTTTCGAAGAACACCATCGTCATTTACATGTCCGACAACGGCGGCTCCAACCGCCGTACCTTGAATGGTGGCAAGGGCGATCTGTGGGAAGGCGGCATCCGCGTACCCTTGATCATTCGCGGCCCCGGTATCGCACCGAACTCGTGGTGCCATCAGCGAGTTGTCGGCTACGATTTCTTCCCGACCTTTTGCCGCTGGGCCGGCGTGAAGGCATCGCTGACCAAGCAACACGAAGGCGGCGACCTCACACACCTGCTCAGCGGCTCATCCGATCCCGTGAAACGGCAGCGCGAGCCTCTGGTGTTTCACTTCCCGCATTATCAGGGCGACTCACCACACTCGGCAATCCTCAGCGGCCACATGAAGCTCATCCACTTCTATGAAAAAGGTGAAAACCAGCTCTTTGACCTCAAAGCCGACATCGGCGAAAGCAATAACCTCGCAGCAGCAAAGCCGGAGCTGGCAACAAGCCTTGCCAAACAGCTCGCGGACTATTTGAGGGAAGTCGGAGCCAAATTGCCGAAGCCCAATCCGAACTACGATCCCAAGAAAGAACCTGCTAGGACAGGCGGCGGCAAAGGTGGTAAGAAAGGAGGCAAAAAGCAGTGAATGCATTCATCACATCTTTTGGCCTCATAGCGCTCGCCCTATTGCTGATCGCCGCCGCTCCTGATGAAAAGACGAAAGGTGGCGCAGGTCAGGGCGGCCAAGTCGAGCCAGCGGTGGTGCCGTCGTATCTCTTCAACGTCTGGCTTTGCAGGCCAGGCGCGGAGTCGGTGACGGCCAGCGTGATCGCGTGGGAGCCGATTGACGCTTGCATCACCTTTGGCGATGGCTTGAAGAATGATGCCGTGAAACTGGAGACTGGAGTGCCGCAAAGCCTCGTCATGGGCGGATTGAAGCCGGACACGAGCTACAACTACCAGCTTACCTATCGCCGTGCTGGTGCCGAGGCCACGCAGGATGCCGTGCGCAGCTTTCACACGCAGCGCAAGGTTGCTTCGAGCTTTTCATTTGTCATGCAGGCGGACTCGCATCTCGATAACAACACCGATGTCCGCGTTTACCAGCAAACGCTGGCCAACATGCTTGCCGACAAGCCCGACTTCATGATCGACCTCGGCGACACGACGATGGTGGACAAGTTTGGGAAGTTCTACACGCGCTCCGAATCCCAATACCTCGGCCAGCGCTACTACATGGGCCGTATCGCCCACAGCGTGCCTATTTTCATGGTGCTCGGCAATCACGATGGCGAACGCGGAGACCAGCTCGAGATGTCAAACTGGTCTCTGGCCAGACGACACAAGTTCTTCCCCAATCCGACCGATGGCAATGACAAGCACAGCTATTACGCCTTTGAGTGGGGTAATGCTTTGTTCGTCGCTCTCGATCCCTTTTGGGCCACCATAAAACGCGGCGACGACAACTGGAGCGCCACGCTCGGCGAAACTCAGTATCACTGGCTCACGAAGACGCTCACCAGCACCAAGGCGCCTTTCAAGTTCGTCTTCCTGCATCATCTGATCGGTGGTCTGGGCAAGGACTTGCGTGGCGGCGTGACACCCGCGCCCTACATGGAGTGGGGTGGCAAGTACGCCGATGGCAGCGAAGGATTCAAAGAGCACCGCCCCGGCTGGGAGATGCCGATCCATCAACTCCTCATCAAAACAGGCGTCAGCGCCGTCTTCCACGGCCACGATCATCTATTCGCCAAAGAAGAGCTCGACGGCATCATCTACCAAGAAGTCCCCCAGCCCGGCCAGCCCAACGGAGGCACCCGCAGCGCCGAAGAATACCGCTACACCGGCGTCATCCTCGGCAGCAGCGGTCATGTGCGTGTGACCGTCGGCGAAAAGAAAGCCAAGGTGGATTACGTGCGAAGCATCGTGCCTAGCGTGACGAGAGCTGACATGGAAAATGCCAGCGTGGAGCACAGTTACACAATCAAGCCGCGTTTTAGCATGTAGATCTCTTGAGTTGGGCTTCATCCAATTTTTCGGATGCGCGCCGAGTTGCAACAGCCATCTTTATGTGAACCGATGGATCCAGAACACACTCATAACTCAAGCTTCCCAGAAAAGCCGTGGACGCAAGTTTGCCTGGCGGGCGGTCATGATACGATGGCGTGTTCTTCTCTTGAGACTTTCTGCCGCATGTATTCGGCGCCACTCTACACCTATGCGCGGCGGCAAGGCATGGACTTGGCGGAGGATGAGGACATAACGCAGTCGTTCTTTGTTCACTTGCTGGGGAAGTGGCGTCTCGGGGCGGCGGATCGCGAGAAGGCTCGGCGGCGCTCGTATCTGCTTGGTGGACTGAAGAATTTCATGCTGAATTGGCATCGCTCGAGGAACCCGGAACAGCGCAGTGGGCGCTGGCAGCGGGTGGAGTTTGATAACCAAGAAGTGGAGGCTGTGTGCGCGGCGCAGTCGGCGGGCAAGGAACAGCAATTCGTGGTGCTCAGCGAGCTCCTGCAAGTGGATCGCAAGGATGCACGCCGTTCGGAGGTGGCTGCGCAACTCGGCATGTCAGAGGGCACGGCGCGGGTGGCGGCACATCATTTGCGTCAACGCTTTCGTGAACGGGTGCGCGCTCATGTAGCGGTGACCGCGAGCGATGAGGCGGAGGTGAATGTGGAGCTACGCCACCTGATGAACCTTTACTCGGCGACTAACTAAATGGAGCACTGCGTTGTCTGCGATACTCCGCTGCGGCTGCGTGGCAGGACGTCATATTGCCCGACGTGTGCAATGGGGCAGCTCTTTGATGATGAAGAAACGGTCAACGTACCACCACCGACGCCATCTGTCTTCACGAGCACGCCTGGTCTGCCGGAGTTGCCGCGCTTCGCGTTGATCGATGTGCTGGGCCAGGGCGGATTCGCGGTCGTTTATCGCGCACGACAACTTGAGCCGGTTGTGCGTGAGGTGGCGGTGAAATTGCTCAAGGGCCAGATGGCGACACCCGATGTGCTCGCGCGTTTTGAGGTGGAACGGCGCACCTTGGCGCGCATGGAGCATCCTGGGATTGCGCGTCTGTGGGACGCGGGCTTGACCATGAGCGGCCAGCCATTCTTTGCCATGGAGCTGGTGCGCGGTGTGCCGGTCACGCGGTTCTGCGACCAGCGTAATCTTAGTTTGCGCCAGCGGCTGGAGATGTTTGGCGAGATTTGTGCAGCGGTGCAGCACGCGCATGAGAAAGGGGTGCTGCATCGCGATCTGAAACCATCGAACATCCTCGCGAGTGATGATGGCACGATCAAAGTCATCGACTTCGGCATCGCCAAGGCGCTGGAGATCGACCCGGATACGACTGAGTCCGCGCCGATGACGGGCATGCATCAGATGATCGGCACGCCGGGCTACATGAGCCCTGAACAGGCTGGAATGGATGTGCGCAATGTCGATGCGCGTTCAGACATTTATGCGCTGGGCGTGATCCTTTATGAACTGATCACGGGAAAGACACCGCTGGCCGTGGAGCGTGTGGCGGAGGATGATGCCAGCCGCTGGCCTGTGGCACGCAGCGTGATGGATCCGTCAAAGGTGATTGGATCGAGGCTGATCAGCCCGATGGAAAAGCGCGATCTCAATGCGATCACACGGCGCTCGCTGGAAACAGAGTCAGCCCAGCGTTATCCTAGCGCGGCGGCGCTAGCAGCGGATGTGCAGCGTCATTTGGGAAGCGAACCCGTGGAGGCTGCGGAGCGCTCGTTCACTTATGCGGCAGCAAAGTTCGCACGCAGGCACACGGCTGTGTTCATGGGTTCCTCGCTGGCGTTGCTGGCGATCGTGATCGGCTTCGCGGTGAGCACCGTTTTATATCTGAAGGAGCAGGCCTCGCGTGCCGAACTCAGTCTCGCGCTTAGCAAGGCACACTTTGTCAGCGCACAGATGTTCAAGCAAGACAGCGATTACCAGAGCGCGGTGGTATCGCTGACCAGCGCGCTGCGGCAGGAGACCACCTTCGGAGCCGCGGCGGTGGATTTGCAGATGCTGCTCACCCATGACATCTCACCGCAACCAACGGCTGATCCCTTCACCCTTGATCCGCAGTGGGGACCACCGATCAACGGCGCTGTGTCCGCAAGCGGGCGCACGCTGCTCATTCTCTGCGCGAAGGGTAGCACCCAGCGCTTGATGTTGCTACATCATGATGGTGCGCGTTGGGCAGAGCGTTTGATCGAAGCGCCCGCACTGGTGGAGCACATGGCGCTTGCTGCTAGCAACGATGTGCTCGCGTTCGCCGACCGCGTGAAAACGGTGAGATTGATGTCGATCACCACGGCTGACACCTCACGCGAGTGGACGGCGCCTTTCCCCGTGACGGCTCTCTCCATGGGCGTGCGCGATGGCCAGTGCGCTGTCGGCTGCAACGATGGCAGCGTGTGGTTGCTGTCGATGGATGACAAGCCCGCCAAGCAAGTGGGCAAGGTCAAAGGCTTCGTCACGCGGTTAGAGTTTCAGATGCCAAAGCTCATCGTGGGTAGTGATGCAGGCGAAGTGTGGGAGCTCGATATCGTGGGCACGTCCGCAGGCCAGCGGCTGATGCAGATGCCTGCGAGCATCACCGCGCTAGGCACACAGGCACGCCCGGCCATGGTCGCTGCTGGCGATGCCGTGGGGAATGTGAGTTGCTACGCCCAGGACACAGCTTTGATGATTCCGACGACCAAACAACATATAGGCTCGGTCACCGCCATCGCCCTGACACGCCAAGGCAAATCGCTGATCAGCGCCGGTGGCAGCGGAAATCTCCAGGTGCAGTGGTTGGACATCGCAACGAAGCTCAATACGAAAGCCCCGCTACCCAGCGCAGGTCTGGTGCGCGCACTTCTACTCAGCCGCACGGGCGATTCCGTCTTCATCGTGCAGGGGGATGCCTCCGTGCGCTGGTGGCCCGAAGGGAAGGCCCCGGCACTCACCGTGCGCAAGCCGCAGCAGGCCCGCTTGCTTGCTCTCAGCAGCCAAGGCCGCGCCCTGGGAGTCATGCGCGAATCGGGCACCAGTGTGGAGTGCTGCGTGCTGGCCGAGCACTCTGCATTGGGCCGCCACTGCCACTCCGGTCACGTCACGAATCGAGAGAGTATCAATCACGATTGCCTCGCCTTCACGCCTGACGGCACGTCTCTCACGATGGCGAGCGCGAATGGCGATGTCTCGCGCTGGGACACGGAGCGAATCCACGCGCTGGGTGAGGCCCGCTGGAGCAGTCGCCCGTTGAGTATCGCGCATGATTCGAATGACAGCCTCATCGCCGCAATGAACGATGGATCGCTCCTGCGTGCGCAAGTCGATGGCAGCGCGCCGCAGACGCTCGTGCCATCGCCACCGGAAAAGAGTTGGCCATACGCCGCTGTCTCGCCCGATGGCAGTGCCGCGATTTGGTCCACTACCGCGCCCGATCAAATCACACCGTGCAACCTTCGCCTCTGGTGGAAGGACAAGCCCGCATTGGTGGAAACGATCACTCAGGGCCGTATCGCCTCCGTCGCCATTCATGGTCCGGGTGGGTTGATCGCGCTTGGTTTGAGCAATGGTTTCGTACGCGTGCTGCAAAGAAACAGCAAGGCTTCAAGCATCATACCCATGCATCAGGCTGAGGTCACACGGCTCGCGTTCTCACCTGACGGACATAGCCTTATCACCGGAGCTGCCGATGGCACCTGCGCTCTGTGGGCCGTGCCCAGCTTAAGCCCACTCACTGAGACCTTCAGATTCGATGCCGCTGTTCACGACGTGATCTTCAGTGGCGACAGTCGCCGTTTTGCCATCGCCGCAGGGCACTTCGTTGTCGCGGGTGAGTTAGCTGCGCGAGCCCTGATCGGCCAAATGATCGAGACCCCCGGGCAAAGCCAAGATTTGGCCCTCAACCATGATGGCACTAGGCTGGCCCACACGTCACCTGTGAGCGGCGCGATGATTCACGACATCGCGCCCATACCCTCCAGCCCCGTGCCGCCATGGTTCCTGACGCTGGCGGATACCTTTGTCTCCCGCCGCATGAATACGCTTGGCACCATCGAGAGCACCGAGCATCCAGGCGCTACCGCAATCCGTCAGCTCATACCCACCGATACGAGTGATGCCGAGTGGCAAAGCTTTGCCACCTGGCTGATCACTCATCCCAGCCGCCGCAATCTGAGCCCCTGGAGCAGCCTCAGCACGGAGGCCTACATCGACATCGTATCGCGCCGTTCCGGCCCCAAGCGCCAGGTCGAGCTGCGCCAATTGCTGCCGTATCGTAGCGGCACCGATGAGCGGAATGATGAGCGTCCGAGTGGCGACGTGCGGCCCTAATATCGGGCGCTGACGCTCGGCGGTAATCCCACTTCTTCAATGAAGACGCTGATGCAGCTCGACGCGGGCGAGCACATCCCCAGTCGCGATACAAACAACGCCAATCTCAATGGCAGTCTCGACTACTGCATGCTCGCCTACCCTTGACGCTACTACCTCACGGAGACTCTCGACTAGCGCATCCTCATCACCTCACACAATATCACACTCGACCACGGTGGCTTTGAGGTGCGCTACACCGGTGCAGGCACGGGACCCATCGCCATCGAAGCACAAAGTGGCGTCCTAGGGAATGTCATACGCACCAAGGAGATCAACGGGCATGTGCGCAGTAATTGGGCGCAGGGCATCATCCTCAGTGCTGACAACATCGACAGCATTGCAGACATCTCGGACACACCATCGTCTTAAAACTGGACGCAGCCACACCGATCTGGTGCTCGACGAGCAAGGCGAAAGCGCCGAACCCGAGGGCAACTGCCGCAACGGCTTCAGCGCCAGGACGGTGCTCGGAGACAGCAGCGAGATGGCCATCACTTTGCCACGCGTCAGGCACAGCAGTTTCGAGCCGCTACTGGTGCCCAAGTGGCAAAAGAAACTACCAGGTTTCGAAGATAAGATCATAGCCCTTTACGCCCGTAGCATGTCCGTGCGCGACATCAAAGCGATGCTAGAGCATCTCGACGACTTGCGCGTGCGCATTCGCGACGAAGGCACCGTGCGGAACAAAGTCGTGTATCGAGCCCTGGGCGTCGCCGCCGACGGCACACGCGAGGTCCTGGGCCTGTGGATCGAGCAGAACGAAGGCGTGAAGTTCTGGTAACAGAGGAGGATGAGATTTAAAGAGTCCTCCTTCGATAAGGCTAAAGCGGACACGATCTCCATACGCGCAGAACACGGGTGTCGGTGATTCTCCGAAAGTCGACCACTGGCTGAACATCTGCAATCGTCCACTAGAGAACGGCGCATTAGGGAGTAGGACAACTCACCCTGCCCTGTTCAAGCTATTAAAGTGTACGGCGTTTACGCTTCAGGTGAAGCTGGGCGGTGCTACGCTGGATCATGGCCATGACGGCGGCGACTTCTTCCTGCTGCTCGCCGGGCTTGAGGTCGGCGAGAGATTTGTGCGCGCGGGCGATGGCTTCTTCGACAGCTTGTTCGTCGATGGCATCGGCGTGGATGGCCATGTCGGTCAGCACACGAGTGGTGGTGCCAGTGACTTCGACGAGGCCTTCGCCAACGGCCATTTCAGTGGTCTTGCCACCTTTGGTATAGCGCAGTTCACCGGGCTTCAGAGTGGTGACAAGCGGGGCGTGAGACGGCAGGACGCCCATCTCACCTTCGAAACCTGGAAGCACGACGGTATCGACGTCATCTGAAAAGATGCGGGCTTCGGGAGTGACAATTTCGAGTTTAAGGGGCATGTCGGGGTAAAACTAAATGGCTAATGGCGAATGACGACGGGGGCTGAGAAGACTGGTGGCTGGATCGGTTAAATTTCGTCATTCGTCATACTGCCTTCGTCATTGCGAGGCTAGGCTTTCTTCACGGAGTCGATGCTGCCCTTCATGTAGAAGTTGGCTTCGGGGACGTCGTCGTGCTTGCCATCAAGAATTTCGGCGAAGCCACGGACGGTGTCTTTGACGGAGACGTATTCACCTTTGGTGCCGGTGAAGATTTCAGCGACGGTGAAGGGCTGGCTGAGGAAGCGCTGGAGCTTGCGTGCGCGGAACACGGTGAGCTTGTCGTCGTCGGACAGTTCGTCCATGCCGAGAATGGCGATGATGTCCTGAAGGTCTTTGTAGCGCTGAAGCACGCGCTGAACGCCACGGGCGACGCGGTAGTGTTCTTCACCGACGATGTCGGGGGCGAGAGCCTTGGACACGGAAGAAAGGGGATCGACGGCAGGATAGATACCAAGCTCAGCCAAGGAGCGCTCAAGCACGACGGTGGAGTCAAGATGGGCGAAGGTGTTGGCCGGAGCTGGATCGGTCAAGTCATCCGCAGGAACGTAAACGGCTTGGAAGGAGGTGATGGAACCGGACTTGGTGGAAGTGATTCGCTCCTGCATAGCACCCATTTCAGCGGCAAGTGTCGGCTGGTAACCCACAGCGGATGGCGTGCGACCGAGGAGAGCAGACACTTCGGAGCCGGCCTGGGAGAAACGGAAGACATTATCAACGAAAAAGAGCACGTCCTGGTTCTTTTCATCGCGGAAGTACTCAGCCATGGAGAGGGCGGAGAGGGCGACGCGGAGACGAGCACCTGGAGGCTCATTCATCTGGCCATAAACCAGGGCAACCTTGGAACCTGGGGCGAGAATTGGGCGACCTTTGTCATCTGTTTTGACGTAACCTTTTTCGTCCTTCTCGGTAGCGATAACTCCGGACTCGATCATTTCCCAGTAGAGGTCATTTCCCTCACGGGTACGCTCACCCACACCGGCGAACACGGAGAAACCACCGTGGCCTTTGGCGATGTTGTTGATGAGCTCCATGATGACGACGGTCTTGCCGACGCCAGCACCACCGAAGGCGCCGACTTTTCCACCCTTGGTGAAGGGACAAATAAGGTCGATGACCTTGATGCCGGTTTCCAAGATCTGAGCAGATGGGTTTTGGTCGACGAGCGATGGAGCCGGGCGATGAATGGAATAGCGCTTCTCAACGATTGGATCGGGCTGGTCATCGCAAGCATCACCCGTGACGTTGAAGATACGACCGAGGACGGCTTCACCAACAGGCACGGAGATTGGGGCACCAGTGTCGATCACGTCGATACCGCGCTTAAGACCTTCGGTGGAAATCATGGCCACTGAGCGGACCCAGCCATCGCCAAGGTGGCTTTGCACTTCGCAAGTGAGGCGAGATTGCTTGCCGCCGATTTCATAATTGATCTGAAGGGCGTTGTAGATCTCAGGCAGTTTGCCGGAGGCAGAGAAATCCACGTCCACTACGGGACCGATGACTTGAACGATTTTGCCGATGTTGCTCATAAGAAGAATAGAAACCTGAAAGTTGAAAATTGAAATTACTCCAGAGCCATCTTGGCAGTGGTGATTTCGAGGAGTTCGTTGGTGATGGCAGCCTGACGCAGCTTGTTATATTCGAGGCTGAGATCCTTGACCATCTGCTTGGCGTTATCGGTGGCGTTTTTCATGGCCACCATGCGGCTGGAGTGTTCAGAAGCGCGGGATTCAAGGACCATCTGGAAGATGGTGTCATTCACATATTGTGGCAGAACGGATTCAAAGACCGTAGCGGCATCTGGTTCAAAGGTGTATTCGCTGCCAGCGGCTGTGCTCGGCGTTTCAATGGCGTGACCGAAGTTACGCTTGCCACCCAGAGTGACGGGATTCACCGGCAGGATTTGCTCGACCGTCGGGGTGACGGTGACGGTGTTGATGAAGTTGTTGAAGACGACGAGTGCCTTCTTGTATTCGCCACTGCGGAACTTCTCCTGAATGAAGCGACCCACGACACGCACTTCAGCGAACTTGGCAGGATCTTTAATCGGGAAGTCAGCGATCAAATTGCGGCGCAAGCGGGTGATGCCCTGCACGGCTTTCTTGCCAATAGTGACATAATCAACTTCGCCTTCGATTTGCGTGCTGACGAGCTTCTTGAGGAGGTTCGTGTTCAGCGCACCGCAGAGACCTTTATCAGCGGCGATGACGAGCACGAGCGTCTTGTCGCCTTTGCCTTCTGAGAAGTAAGGGTGGACACCTTCCTCAACACAGTCTTTGAGGCTGACAAGCACCTTGTTCAGTAACTCGGCATACGGACGGCCATTGGCAGCCTGATCCTGTGCCTTCTTCATCTTTGCAGCCGCGACGAGTTGCATGGCCTTAGTGATTTGGGCCGTGCTTTTGACCGATTTGATTCGGCGTCTGATGTCGCGAGTGCTTGCCATGGTTAGAAAATTAAAATGTAGATCTCAGATCCAATTTACTTCCAGCTCGCCTTGAAGTCCTCGAGAGCGGTCTTCAAGTCGGCTTCGACGTTGTCGAGGGTCTTCTCATTGGCGAGCTTCTCAAGCATGGCCGCTTTGCGAGTGGTCATGTAGTCTTCGAGTTTGGCCTGGCACTCTTTGATGCGCTCCACGGCGACGTTGTCGAAGTAACCCTTCTGCATCGCATACAAAGAGCACACCATGATGGCGAGGCTCTTCGGCTGATACTGCTGCTGCTTGAAGAGTTCGACGATGCGAGCACCGCGATCGAGTTTGGCTTTTGTGCCAGCATCAAGGTCAGAACCGAACTGCGCGAAGGCAGCGAGTTCGCGGAACTGGGCGAGGTCGAGTTTGGTCGTGCCAGACACTTTCTTGATGGCCTTGGTCTGAGCGGCGGAACCCACACGGGAGACGGAAAGACCGACCGAAATAGCGGGGCGTATACCTTGATAGAACAAGTCGGTTTCGAGGAAGATCTGACCATCGGTGATGGAAATCACGTTCGTCGGGATGTAAGCGGACACGTCGCCGGCCTGCGTCTCGATGATCGGCAGAGCGGTCATGGAACCACCACCGTAATTTTCATTCACGCGGCAAGCACGCTCAAGGAGACGGCTGTGGAGATAGAAGACGTCACCAGGATAAGCTTCACGACCGGAAGGGCGCTTCAAGATGAGGGACACTTGGCGATAGGCGACGGCCTGCTTGGAAAGGTCATCAAAGACGATGAGAGCGTCTTGGCCCTGATCCATGAACCACTCACCAATGGCGCAACCGGTGTAAGGAGCGAGGTATTGATTCACGGCGCTGTCAGAGGCAGAAGCACTAACAATAGTGGTGTATTCCATGGCACCGGCGTCTTCGAGCGTCTTAACGACGCGGGCGACGTTCGACTGCTTCTGGCCGATAGCGACGTAGATGCAATAGAGAGGCTTGTGACCTGCGAGCTTACCCTGTTCGGCGGCTTTGTTCTGCTGGGCCTGGGAAATGATGGTGTCCACCGCGATGGTGGTCTTGCCGGTGGAACGGTCACCGATGATCAACTCACGCTGACCACGGCCAATCGGGATCATGGCGTCGATGCTCATGATGCCTGTTTGCACGGGAACGGAAACCGATTTACGGGCGATAATGCCAGGAGCGAGTTTTTCGACTGGATACTGGGCTTCACCTTTGATGTCGCCTTTGCCATCGATGGCTTGGCCGAGCGCGTTGACAACGCGACCAAGGAGACTCTTGCCGACAGGAACGGAAAGGAGACGACCGGTGGTTTTCACTTCGTCGCCAGCTTTGATGCCCACGCCGTCACCGAGCAGCACGCAGCCGACTTCGGTTTCTTCGAGGTTGAGCGCGAGGCCGTAAACACCGCCTGGGAACTCGATCATTTCGTTGAGCATGACATCGCTCAAACCTTCGATCTTGGCGGCACCATCGCCGATTTCACGGACGATGCCGACATTTGACTTCGTCACAGCAGTCTTGAGGCCGGCGATTTGGGATTCGATTTCCTGGAGGATGTTACTCATAGATTCGGGCGTTTAAAAAATGGATTAGGAAAGGGAGTTCTTGAGGGCTTCGAGGCGCGCTTTGACGGAGCCGTCCCAGACGTCGCTACCTACTTTCACGCGGATGCCGCCGAGCAGTTCCGGGTTCACATTGAACTCCAGATTGAGCGTGCGTCCGTACTTCTTTGAAAGGCTGATCTGAAGATCGACAGCGATGGACGGAGTCAGTTGAGTCGCACTTTCGACCAAGGCGCGCTGACCATTGATCTCATTGGCGACTAGGCGGGAAAAAGAATCAAGGATACCAAGATAACCATGGGGCTTGCTGCTAGCGACGCCATTAACCACGGTCCTGACGCGGCCTTCATCGAGCCGACCATCTGCGATGCAGATACGGAAAAGCTGACGAGAGGTGCGGCGGGCTTCCTTGCTGATTTTCATGGTCGGTTAGGTCAAAAAAACACGAGAAATTACAGAGAGACTTGAGCGCTGGTCTCTTGATTGATGCGGCTCTGATCGTCTGTGTTGAGAACCTTGCCGGTGACACGGCTGGTGGCATCTGTGACCATGCGACCGAACTCACGCTTGAGCTGGGCCATGAGTTGCTCGTGTTCGAGCGTCGAAGCTTCGCGCGCTTTAGCGAGGATATGGCTAGCCTCATGGATGGCCTCTTGCTGGCGCTTTTCAGTCAGTGACTTGGCGCTGTCACCAGCTTCTTTAATGAGACGAGTTGCGTCATCGTTGGCTTTGTCCAAGACGGTTTTAGCGCTGAGCTCTGCGTCTACCAAATTTTTGGCGATCTTGTCGAGCTTGGCTTCACCATCGGCAATTCGTTGGCGGCGCTGCTCTAGCATGGCTAGGATAGGGCCAAAGGCGAACTTCTTCAGGATCGCATAAACAGCGATGAAAATCAGGACCTGAGCCAAGAACTTGGGAAAGGACAGACCAAATTTCCGGGTCATTTCGTCCACCTTACCAGCAGCGAGCATTGGCATGATGGTTCCAGAGATAGGCGAGAAGAGTTCCATGGCTGGGAGAGTGAACGAGCGAGTGAAGACTGAAGAAAAGGAAGGTGAAAAAGCAGCGGGCTAAAATAGCCCGCTGTGTGATTTGCAATTACTTGCTGACGAAGAAGGCAAGAATACCAAGACCTTCTGCGAGGGCCATGGCGATAATGCCGAGTGTCAGGATGTTACCGAAAGCACCTGGGTTACGACCGACGGCTTCGACAGCCTTGGATCCGATGAGGCCGACGCCGATAGCGGCACCAGCGCCACCGACGGCCTGGGTGATGTTTCCAGAAATGCCACCGACTGCGTCAGCGGCTTCAGCGAGGATCATGAGTTCAGAGATCATAGTGATGTAGTTTTAGTTTGTTGGGTCACTCACATCCACACGTTGCGCATGGTCCTGTGAGTAAAGGGTTCTTAATGGTGCTCTTCCTCGGAATGTTCGTCGTGGGTAGTGGATAGCTGGATGTAAACGGAGCAGAGAAGTGTGAAGACGATGGCCTGGAGCAGGCCGACTAAGAGCTCCATGAAATAGAAAGGGAAAGGGAAAAGGACGCTTCCGATGAAGCTCCAGGGATAGCCAGCTTTGTCTAAAAGCCCGCCCAAGGTGTGAAGCACGCTCTCACCAGCGAAGATGTTTCCATAGAGTCGAACGGAGAGCGTCATCGGACGAAGAATCATGGAAACAACCTCGATCACACCAACAAACAGGAAGACGATGGCAACGACAAAACCCATGATGCCTTTGAGGCCACCTTTGGCTCCGAATGTGTGAACCAGGAAACCCCAGACACCGAGTTCTTTGATGGTCAGATAAAACCACACCAAGAAAGCAGAGATGGAGAGAGCAAGTGTCGCATTTAAATCAGCCGTTGGCGGGCGGAGCAGCGGGTCATGAACCTCACCCACCATGAATGGGCCGACCGGATCACCAAAGCCAATCGTGCCGACTCCAGGGATGAGGCCAAACCAATTGGAGACGAGAATGTAAATAAAGAGGGTTCCGAGTAGCGGGAAGGCCAGCTTGGCCTGTTTTTCACCGACGATGCCGACGACGCGATCATAAAGGAACTCAATGATGAACTCGAAGAAGTTCTGCGCCTTGTGGGGGATGAGCGTCATGTTCGACGTCGCCTTGCGGGAGAACCAAAAAACGACCCCAAGAACCACGAGCGCGACTAGCACTGAGTTTGTCAGGAAAGCGAGAACACCGCCCTCATGAAACAACTCAGTCGCCTTTGAACTCACGTTAGCGAGCAAAGGCGAGGTCGGGGTAAAGGCAGAAAGTAACTCCATAGTAAGAGGCGGGCCGAAATTGGCAGACGTGTTTTTAGCCGTAGGATTGACAGAGGCAAGACTTAATTGTGAAATTTTTCACAAGCTCATCCTTACCCTTATTTTACAGGGTTCCGATTGATTTCACCTTCTTACTTCCTGTTGGGCTTTTGCGGGCAACCACAGGCACCGCCGCAACCTGTCTTTCTAGACCGAAAAGCCTGGAAAACAAAGGTGCCGACGGTGAAGACGACGATGCCGAGGGCGAGCCAGAATTGGAGTTCGGAGGACATGGTGAGTTGGGTAGTTCGCAAAGATACGTCTGGTCGAACGGATCTGACTGATCGAGATCAGTAACCCAGCGCGGTGCCGATCTGGTAAATGCCCAGCGCTAGGACATAGGCAGTGCCTGTCATAAAGAAGAGCTGGAACCACATCCAGCCCCAAGAGTTCGTCTCTCGTTTGACGATGGCCATCGTGCTGACGCATTGCATGGCGAAGACATAGAAGACGAGCAGGCTGATGCAGACGAGCGGAGAATAGACAGGCTTACCATCGGCACGGGTTTCGGCGCGCAGATGATCGCGTAGCGGGGTCATATCCTCTTCTTCTGCTTCGACGGCATAAACAACCGACATGGTGTTCACGAATACTTCCCGGGCCGCAAAGCTGCCGATGAGGCCGATGCCGATCTTCCAATCATAACCGAGTGGCGCGATGACGGGCTCGATGAGATGCCCTGCCCTGCCTGCAATGCTTTTCTCCAAGCGGATGGAAGCATCGGGTGAATCAGTCTTTGGATAGGTCGAGGCAGCCCAGATGAGGATGGATATCCCAAAGATGACGGTGCCTGCGCGAGCCAAAAATGCTTTCGCGCGCTGCCAGACGAGCAGAAGTATCGACTTGAGCGATGGCATCTTGTAGGTCGGCATCTCCAGGATCATCGGTGCGTTGGCCCCGCGCATGACGCCTTTGTTAAGTAGCCAGGCAAAGAAAAACGCACCAAGTGTCCCCAATGCGTAAAGCCCGACCATGATGGAGGCTTTAGCCCAGATCGAAACCGAGTTAGGCATGAAGGCGCTGATGAGCAGCAGGTAGACCGGCAGACGCGCCGAACAGCTCGCCAGCGGAGCGACAAGGATGGTGATGAGACGATCCTTGGGACTATCAATGGTTCGGGTGGCCATGACTCCGGGGACGGCGCAGGCGTAAGAGCTGAGGAATGGTAGGAAGGCTTTCCCATTCAGGCCGACGATGCTCATCAGCCGGTCCATGATGAAGGCCAGTCGCGCCATGTAGCCGGTGTCCTCCATGATGCCGATGAAGAAGAAGAGGATCAAAATCTGCGGCAAGAAAATAACCACGCCGGACACGCCATTGATCGCGCCATCGACGATCAGATCACGGAGATCACCTGGAGGCATCGCCCCTGTGACCCAGGAGCCAAGCGCGGCAAAAGCGGCCTCGATCCAGCCCATTGGACCTTCGGCGACTTTGAAGATGAGGTAGAAAAGGAAGACGAGAATGGCCAGAACGGTCAGCCCACCCAACCAAGGATGCAGGAGCCAATGGTCGAGCTTTTGGGTTAGCGAGGGCAGCTCCTGATCGGGACGATTCAAAACCTTCTGACAGAGTTTTTCGATAGCGGTGTAGCGATCATTGACGAGCTGATCCTCCCAGCCTGAATTCGCCGCCTCTAAGGCATGGCGTCCTCGTTGAATCTGACCAAGATGCACATCCTGAATGCCAGCACGCAGCGGATCGTGATCGGAAAGCAGATACAGTGGCTCAAGCAGGGATGTATTTTCATGCACAGCGCCGCTGAGCAGTAACTCGGCGCGAATACCATGCAATGCAGCGCGGATGACCTCAGGTAGAGGCGCTGAATGCCAGCGTGGTTTGGGCAGTTCTTCACGACTCATGGCTGCCTTGAGTTCGAGCAGCCCCTTCCCTGTCGTGGCCTGCATGGTCACCACTGGCACACCAAGTTCTTCGGCGAGCTTTGGCACATTGATAAGCCACTGTTTCTCCTCGGCGACATCGACCATGTTCAATGCGATCACGGTCGGTAGACCGAGTTCGAGAACTTGACTGGCTAGGTAAAGGTTGCGCTCCAGATTGGCCGCATCGACAACGATGACCACACGATCAGGGCGCGGTGTGTCCTCACGACGGCCCAACAGCACATCACGCAGCACAGCCTCATCAGGACTGCGCGCATTCAGGCTGTAAGCACCCGGTAGATCGATCAACCTGAGCTTCTTGCCATGCTGGGACCAGCATTCGCCGATCTTTTTCTCCACGGTCACGCCGGGGTAGTTTGCCACCTTTTGGCGCAGACCTGTGAGCAGGTTAAAGAGGGTTGTTTTCCCACAATTTGGGTTCCCAACGATGGCCAGTAGAGGCGTCTCACTCATGCCTGGGTCGTGGTGCTTTGAGCTGGATTGAATGCCTGCTCCACATGGGTAATGCCAATGTGCTGCGCCTCGTGGTCGCGCATCGCAATATGGGAGCCGCGCACGGTGATTTCGATGGGTTCACCCAGAGGCGCACGGCGGACCATGGTGACTCGCGCACCAGGTGTAAGCCCCAACTCACGCAGCCTTGTCAGTCCCACTCTGCCCGTTGGCAGACTGTGAATGAAGGCCGCACTGCCGATGGGCAATTGAGCTAAAGTGAGTTGGGCATGCATGGTGTTGTGCAATTGAGACGCTATCGCAAAGAGATCGTAGCGGGAGGCAGACTCTTTGCAAGAGATGCGGTAAAAAGTTCATCTCAAAGCGCAACAAGGAGAGAGTAAGCCCAATGGACGCGGCCTAGCGCAATCCAGCTCTTCAGCTCGGGTCCTACTGTCGGTAGATGACGACGACACTGGAGGTCGGCGAGCTATCAAAACCATAGCCAACTGTCTGCATGTTTGCAGCCTCAACACCACTTTCAATCAGATACTGCCGGACGGCCTGCGCGCGGCGCTCAGACAAGGAACGCGCAAAATCATCTGGCAATCCCGGCTGCGAATAACCAGCGATCAGGTAGCGCGGTTTATCCTTGCTCCAGTCAGCGACAACAACTGCGAGCGTCTTTTTGTGCGCCCCCGTGAGAGCGAATTTTTCTCCTGCAAATTCGAGGGCCGGGCAGGCAGGCTTTAACGCGCCAGATAGAGGACTGGTGAAACCATCGCGCGGACCGAGAGCAAAGACGACTTCCGCTTCTTTTTCACGCGAAAGGCTAGGCAGGCTTTTGCAAGCTGGCAGAGCGCCCAGCATCACTATTGCCCAGCAAAAATGTGTCACAAGTTGCTTCATTTCATCCATCGAGGTTCGGTAATCTGGCCGTGTCCATTCAGGATCGCCTGCTTCTGACCGGTATACAGGTTTTGAACATACAAAGTGCCATGCTGAGTGTAGCAAAGGTAGCGGCCATTTGGACTCCAGGATGGATGCGCAGCACCGCCCGATTGGATAACGCGTGACGAGCCATTTGGCCAGCCTTTGACCACGACCGCCAGTTCACTACCGATGCGGGCGGTGAATGCCACGCTATCGGCTTCAGGTGAAAATTCAGGGTCCGCGCAGAAGCCATAACCCGTGCGCCAGCGGATCCGTTTAGCTTCAGCCTCATTGGTCTCAGAAACCTCTGTCACATAGAGTCGTGGACCATCGCCACGATCATCGCTGAAAATTACCTGCTTACCATCGGGGTGCCAGGAGGGGCTGCCAGGAACACCCGTCGTATCGCTGATGCAGGCGGCAGAGTTCGTGGTGAGGTCGATGACAAAAATCTCTGGATTTCCGAGGAAGCTCATCACCACAGCCAGTCGATTTCCATCGGGGGAAAAGGCCGAACCAAAGCTGCTGCCCGGGGTATCTGAGACCGTGCGCTCCCAGCCCAGCCCGAGATCGAGAACCTGCACCACAGGAAAGCCGGTTTTGTAACTCGTGTAAGCCACAGCCGACCCATCGGCATTGAGCGAGGGCGAGACGCAGCCGTAGGTGTGGTGAGTCACCTGCTGTAGATCCTTGCCATCTGGATCACAAAGATAAACCTGCTTGGTCCCCGACTTATCACTAACAAAGGCGATTCTGCTCGTTGCTAGTCCAGGCTTTCCAGTCACTGCAAAAATCAAATCATCCGCGAAAGCCTTCAAATTTTCATCCAGGCCCGGAGCTGCATAGGTGCGGTCCAACAATTTTTCACCCTCACGATTCACGACACGACCGGTCACACGCCCACCCACGGAGCTACCACTGATCGTGAAATCGGGTGACTCGCTGGTTAGCGTGAATTCACGCGCCTGAGTCAGTTCTTTGACAAGACCACGCAGAGCACTCTCACCTGTGCCACCCGTAAAGTCGGAGACGCTGACACGCTTCAAGGCCGCTCTAGGCGCGCCCGCTCTGGACATCGGCTTTAAAAGCCGCAGCCATGCCGGCAAAGTCACCGACTGCGCGCAGGGCACCAGCGCGGTAGATAGGCTCAAGAAAATGAAAAGGCGCAACACACTCATCTATTCGATCTGAAAATTCACCCGCAGATCGTAGCGCTCTTTGGGGAAACTTGAAGGGAGAGTCTCAGGAATCTTCGATACGCGCTCCACAGCCGAGCGGATGGAGGCGTCCAGAGCTTCTGAGCCTGAGGGTGTCTTCACCGTGGCATCACAAACCTGGCCGTCTCGCAGCAAAGAGATTTCCAAAGTCGCACGCCGCTGAGTTACAGGAACCGATTTGATCGGCGGCGGCTTCCACTCACGCAAGATCGCCTGCTGAAGCGAATTCTCCACACCTGCCATGTCTGCCCGACCCGTCTCAACTGTTTGAGCGCGCTTGAATTCATTCAACGCCGCGATGTTTAACAAATTAAGCACAGGCTTACCCGGTTGGGGTGCCGCAATAGACTCTTTGGCTAAAAAAATGGCCGATAGGGTAATGGACTTAATTGACACCCTTTCCGGCCCCGTCATCTCAGACATTGAAGCAACGGGCTTTGCAGCGTCTTCAGGCGATGAATTGAGCGGCGCAGGTGCTACTTCTGGAAGCGTATTTTGAGCCGTCATCATCGGCAGCGGTGCGGGACTCATCGGGTGAGCGGAACCCAAAGAATTGATCATCATTCCTTGGGGCAGCAGAGACGGCATCACCGACACGTTATCAGAAATCATGCTGGTAACGGCACTACTGATCCTCGAAACCACCTGCAAATTCTCCGACTCAGAAACCATCGCCGCCGCAGGTGCGGCCTTGTCCTGACTGCCGCCAAAGAAAAAATTCAGCACTTTGGGTTTAGCTGGCACTTCAGTAGTCGTCACAGCAGGCTTAGAGGTGGGCTTAGCAAGTGAAGCAGCAGGCACCACCAAAGTCGGGGCAGGCAGCGGCACCGCGGCCATCACAAAATCTGACGGAGAGCGCCAAATCAACATTGCCAACACCTCATTAGATCCAGCGTTCTTCGGCACCAGCATCGGCAGAAAAGTCCAAATCAGCAAACCCAGCAGCCCATGCGCCAGACCAACACCGATGAGCGCTGGCAGCAGCGGCTCAAGCTGTGGTTGTGGGTGAACAGGCTTAGGCACGGCAAATCAGGGTTTCACAACGGGACTTACCATCACAGAAGTGTGCCGAACTGCCGCCTCACGCAGCGCATCCATGATATCCAGGAGCCGTGGAGCAGTCAGAATGGAGGGCACACCCACCACCACTCCCAATTCAGGTTCAGTGGCTACCAGCTTCTTTAACTCTGTGATAAGCTCACCATGCTCGACCCCCTTCCCTGCCAGCGTGAGCTTGAGGTCAGCGTTCACCTTCATCTCGATGATTTTCTTGGGCACTGTAGTAACGGAATTTTCAACGACTGAGGCAGCTTGGTGCCTGCCGTCGCTTTGCAACACAGGCACTAGCACGATCACCGTCAATAGCAGCAGTAACATCAGATCAAGCAGCGGAGTCACACTGATCTCAGCCACGAGTCGCGGCATGTGACGACTGGAAAGGCGTCTCATGCGCGTGCAGGATTACGTGAAGCCGTGGTGGCGCTTGACATCGGCATTGCTGGCGCACCCAGACTATGCAGACTGGGCAGGCTTTCCTCCACCTTTCGGTGGTCCACAAACTGCCGGTCAAAGACACCGCTGAGTTCCGAAGCAAAATTGTCCATGCGCACCAAGATCGTCCGAATGCGGTTCACCAAAATGTTATAACCGATCAGACTTGGGAGCACCACGAGCAGCGCTACGATCGTGGTGATCAAAGCCGAACTCACACCCGGCACCAGAGCTGCCTTATTCTGCACATCCAGAGCGGAAAAAACATCCAGCAACCCCACCACCGTGCCTAGAATCCCGATCAGTGGTGCCACCGCGATGACGGTTCCGACTAGGCTTAGCCGCAGCTCCAGCTTCAAAGCCGCACTGCCCAGCGCGCGCTCCATCGCGTTTTGCACCGTGCTCATCTGACTCGGTGAGATGCGGCCTGCGCCCTGCAAGCGTGCTGAAAAACTGCGCCCAGGCTCCTCCTCACCCACTAGATGAAAGGCCAAATCCCGTGAGGCCGAGTGATAAATAAAGTAAAGGGGGGACAAGTCCGTCTGCTCTTTCTTCAAGTATAGATCCAGCGGATGCGGACTTTCATGAAACAACCTCAGGAAGCGCCGATTTGCCCGATCTGTGCGACTTAACAGAAGCCATTTCATCAGCAGCGTGGCCCAGCTCATCGTCGAAAGCAGAGCCAATAAACCGATCATAACCCACGCAAAAGGCGTGATATTATCCAGGCCAAATTTCAGGCCAGTAACGAGAGACAGCATAGGCAAAAGCATCACAGTGAAAGAACGAGTTAGTTAAACGACCTTGATTGTCTGGCGTCAACCCTGGGTTAATAACGGATCTGAATCATTCCTTTCACCCACGTTTAAAAAAGTCAGCAGCTCAAGGCCGAGTCAGGCTCACCGCCACATGATCCGTGCCCGGGATGATGCGCTTGCGCAGCTCGATGGTGACTGAACTAGGGCCAAACTCAGCCAGCAAACAGGCAGCCATTTCAGCCGCCAGAGTTTCGATCAATGCGCGCGGCCGATCAGCCGCCAGAACACGCAAACGCAAAGCCACCGCAGCGTAATCCACCGTCCCAGCCAGCTCATCATGCATCTGCTCAAAGTGGGCCGACAGGCGCAGCGTCACATCCGCCGAGAGCGTCTGCCAGGCAGCGCGCTCTTCATCAGGCACACCGATCCTTGTCGGTAGTTCTAGGCCACGCAGATGGATGCAGTCATAGGTCTCAGTTCTCATAGTTAGCGTTTCTTAGCAGTCCCCCGTTCACGCATCGTCTTTTCATAACCCGCATGGATAAAGCTGTAATCGCGACAGTGCGCCTTGGCATCATCCAGAGTAATAAAATCATAGTTTAAGAGATGCAGCAGACTATCATCAATCGTGTGCATCCCATCTCGCCCACCGATCTGGATCAGACTGGGAAGCTGCTGCAAACGCCCATCGCGGATACAGCTCGAAATCGCATTATTCATCGTCATCACCTCAGTCGCCATCACCCGGCCCTCACCGTCAGGACGGCGGATCAGATGCTGACTGATGATCCCACGCAAGCAGTGGCTGAGCTGCGCCGCTACATAGTCCTGCTGCTCTTTCGGGTAGCTGTCCAAAATGCGCGTCATCGTGCTCGGCACATCCATCGTATGCAGAGTGCTGATCACCAGATGCCCAGTTTCTGCCGCCGTCAGCGCCGTGCGCATCGTTTCCAGATCCCGCAGCTCGCTCACCGTAATCACATTCACATCCTGCCTCAGAGCACTCTTCATCGCTCGGGCAAAGTCATGCGTGTCAAAACCCACCTGCCGCTGGCGAATCAGACCGTGACCATGATGGAAGACAAACTCGATCGGGTCTTCGATCGTCACAATGTTGCACGAACGCTCACGCGCGATGGTTTGCGTCATGCTGCACAGCGTCGTGGTTTTACCGCTGTTACTCACACCCGTGATCAGGATCAGACCGTCCTTCATCTTGCAGAGATTCTCCACCGTCGGGCCATGACCGAGCTGCGTCAGTTCAGGGATCGTGTCCGGGATGTAGCGAAAGTTCCCCTCGATGCGCCCCATGGCAAAACAGGCGTTGCCACGGAATCGCCCGAGGTTTTCCACCTCCATGGCAAAGTCCAGCTCCCACTCCTCTTCCAGTTTCGCACGTTGCGTGTCCTTCAGACCGCCGAGCACCAGCTCACGCACATCCAGCGCATCAAAGACCTCCTCCGTCACCGGCGTCATCCGCCCATGCAGACGCATCATCGGAGCCGCTCCAGGAGACAGATGAAGATCAGAAGCACCAGCCTGCATGGCCATGGAGAGATATTCGATAAGGTCGTATTGGCGCATGGGAAGAAAGAGGTGCCCGAGTAAATCTGCCACCCCCGAATCTGTCGAGCACGCATTCACACAGACCGCATCTTTTCGCGATTACAGATTCACAAAGCCCCAGGACCCGATCAGGCGCTGATTTGGCCATTCGGGGCATTAGAGGGAATCCTAAATCGCCTCTGCCGGTGCTCGGCAAAATTGTTGCTCCGCTGAAAACCTGCCACATTCGCACCATGGCCAAGGTGTCGAGATGCCCGTATTCTAGGACTTGTCGTTCAAGTCCCCGGTTTCGTTCCGAATTGGTTTCTGGAGCAATGGCTTATGATTGGCGTGGTCTTAGCTGCTAGCGTGTTCCGTTCCATGCATGGAAATCTCTTTCATCAACGCCAACTCCTCCCGCACTCGCTTCACTAGCTCCGGCGGCCCGATCACCTTTGCCTTGCTGCCCCAGCTCAGCACCCAGCGGGTGATTTCCTCCAGACCAGAAAGGTCCGCCTGAAACTCAATGACACTGCCATCCGGCTCCAATTGGCGAATGATTTGCGTGCTGTGCCATAGGCGCTCCCCCACCACGCGGGCGGCGTAGCCTTCAAAGCGAATATGCACCTCATACCTGCGCTTCTCTTCACCCGCATAGCTCCACACGCCAAAACCACCACCGAGATGATCCCGCGCATTGAAACGTGGATCACGCACGAACTTCGTCCTCAGCATCGTGAGGTTCGTGATGCGTTGCAGCGCAAAGGTGCGCACAGCCTTCCGAGCTGGGTCATACGCCAGCAAATACCATCCGTGCTCGATCTGACCCACATGATAGGGATGCACCGTGCGCTGCTCCGGTTTATTTGCCGTGAGCTTGTGATACTCAAAGCTCACCTCCCGGCACGCACGCACCGCATCGAGTAGATCACCAAACAGCGTCACATCGGCAGGCATCACACCCGCTGCTTTCACGGAGAAAGCTTCGTCGAGTTCATTCCATTGGATCGACACCTCACCGGGACATGCCTCGGCGATCTTACTGAAGCTCTCGCTTAACATACGCTCCAAGCGCGTTCCCCGCAGAGGCTCCAAAGCATGACGAGCCAGGAACAAAGCCACCAGGTCATTGCGTGAGAGATTTAGCGTGGGGAACTCATGCACTGGCCGCGTGTAGCAGTAACCATGCTTGAGCTGATCATACTCCAGCGGCAGATCCAACTGGTTGCGCATGAAGCTGATGTCGCGCTGGATCGTCTTCGGCGCCACCTCGATCTCCTTCGCCAATGTCGAGCAGTTCGGATGTTTGCCTGTCTGCACGATCTTGTGGATCTCCAGAACCCGCCACATGGCGACTCGGCTGGTTCCTTTGCGGATGACCGCGATCGGAAAGGGATCTTTAACTCGTGATCTTCGGGAAGAAGCTGCTTTGGACATGCTAACGAATAAATACCGAAGAAAGTTCGCCTGTCGCCCCGCAAATGTCTGACCCCATGGTGGAGGATGCGGAGATTGAGGCCATCCCTTTCAGTCCTCTCTGTTCATGCAATGCCACCACTTCATTTCCGACTTCCATGCCCTGCCGATGATTCTGGAACTAAATCTTGCCACATCACCGACCCAAAGTAATTTTTTGAGGCGTTACAAATATTTTGCTCAAGCATCTAGTCCTATGAAAACCTCACTCAAATGGGCCGTTGCCCTGCTTTTGCTCTACTCAACAAGCTTCCTGCCAGCCCAGGTGCCGCAGCTCATCAACTACCAGGGCCGGGTTGGCGTCGATGGCGTGAATTTTGATGGCTCGGGGCAGTTTAAGTTTGCCTTTGTC
>CAMAQH010000005.1 GCA_945860295.1 Prosthecobacter debontii | reverse complement strand
GTCCCGCAGAAGAGCCGGTGCCCGCTGGCCTTGATTGGAACCAATGGCTCGGCCCCGCCGCGATGGTGCCTTACAGCTCAAAGTATCTGCCTGCGACATGGCGCGCCTGGTTTGAGTTCGGCAACGGCACGCTCGGCGACTGGGCCTGCCACAACATGGACGCACCTTATTCCGTGTGGGGTCTCGACTGCCCACGCCGCGTTGAGATTGAATCGTCAGGCCCGAGCAAGCTTTCGTTCCCGGCCACCGTCAAGATTACCTACACCTTTCCTGCCAGCGCGACTCGCGGTGAGTTCAAACTGCATTGGTATCACGGCGACAACCACGCACTGAAACGCCCGCCGGAACTCGATGCCGCGCGTGCCTTCCCGGATGGCGGCACGCTCATTCACGGCAGCAAAGCCACCGTCCTCATGGGCACCCACGCTGGCATACCCCGCGTGATTCCCGAAGCCAAGATGCAGGAACTCGCCACATCACTGCCAAAGGTGAACCTGAAGCGCTCCAGCCACTGGGACAACTGGCTGCTCGCCATCAAGGGCCAGGAAACCTGCCGCTCCAACTTCGCCTATGGCGGTCGCCTCACCGAAACGATGCACTTCGCCAACATCGCCCTGCACGTGAATCGCAACCTGACCATCGATCCCGCGACCCGCAGCATCATCGGTGATGAAGAAGCCGCCGCCCTCATGCATGGCCCGGCAGCCCGTGATGGCTGGAAGGTGTGAGGCTGACTCACGCTGATCGCACTGACTCTTGCCACATCGAAGACCAACATCCTCTTCATCCTCACCCATACAGAACCTCCTGAAACCTCACTCTCACTCACATGAAGCATTCACTCTGCCCTTATTTATTCAAACTCTCGATGGTCTTCGGACTGGCGCTCGTTCAGCTCTCCGCGCATGCCGCTGACAAAAAGAACATCGTGCTCATTGCTGGAAAACAGAGCCACGGTCCCGGAGCTCACGAACACAACGCGGGCGTCCAGTTGTTCGCGAAATGTCTCCGAACCGCAGTGCCGGATTTCGTGGATGTGAAGGTGCATTTGAATGCCGAATGGCCTGCGGAAGAAGAGATCAAATCCGCTGACACCATTTTGATTTATGCGGATGGGTTTACCATGCATCCGGCTTTGCAGGGGGATCGCCTTCAGCAGCTCTCCGTGGAGATGAAGCGTGGCTGTGGTTTTATGGCGTTGCACTGGGCCACAGAGGTGCCCAAGAACAAGGGCGAGGCTGAGTTCCTGGATTGGATGGGCGGATACTGCGACCCGATTTGGAGTGTGAATCCGCACTGGCTGGCGGACTTCACCACCTTGCCCGAGCACCCGATCACCAGCGGCGTGCATCCCTTTTCAACCACAGACGAGTGGTATTTTCACATGCGTTTCCGCGAGGGCATGGCGTCTGTGAAGCCGATCTTAACCGCCGTGCCACCGGACTCCACCATGAGCCGTCCTGATGGAGTGCGTTCGGGCAATCCCGATGTCCGCAAGGCCGTGGCAAACAAGGTCCCGCAGCACGTGGCCTGGGCGGCGGAGCGGCCCGGCGGAGGTCGTGGCTTTGGCTTTACCGGCGGTCATTTTCACAAGGGCTGGGCCAACAACGATCAACGGAAGCTGGTGCTCAACGCGATCCTTTGGACCGCGAAAGCATCCGTCCCCGCCAATGGCGTGGAGTCCGTGGTTACCGAGGAAGATTTGAAACAGAACCTCGACCCCAAACCCGCTCCAAAAGCCAAGGTGCCGCTGCCGAAGCAGTGAGAACACACGCGATGAAACAACCATCGGAGCAAAACATCCCCGAACCCCGAGCTGCTGCCGGGGCGCTTGCAGAAACTCCGGGAAGCGATGGGCTTGAGCAACGTCCACCCTGGCTCGTTAGAGTGGCATCAGCTGGAAAGCCATCGGCAGGAGCAAAGGCGGCTTAATCTGTCGGTCGATGGATGGATGGACCACGGTGCCTAGACTGCCTGTCGCGCCCGATACTCGGTGGGGGGCATACCTGTGCGGTGTTTGAATTGTTCGGCGAAGCTGCTGGCATCGACGAAGCCGGTTTTGCTGGCGATCTCGGTGGCGGTGGGGCTGGTTTCATTGAGGAGGCGCACGGCGGGAGGACTCGGGTCTTGATGTGGAACTCTTGGGGGCTGAACCTGCAGGACAAGCTTTACCATTTGGAATCCAAGTTGCCGGACTTGGAAAAGCCTGCATGGGCCTCTCTCCGAGGTTAAGGATGTATTTTGTGACAAAGTTCACTCCAGCCCCTACTTCGGAGACGGCATGAACCCATTCACTCAACAACGCATCTTAGATGGCGATCTCGACGCTTATGGCGAGGTCGTTCGGGAGCATCAGGACATGCTGCTGGGGTATGCGCTGCGGCGGCTGAGTGATTGGACGCTGGCGGAGGAGGTGGTGCAGCTCACTTTCATCCGCGCTTATCAGCGTCTGGCGGATTTTCGTGCGGACGAGGAGTTCGGCGTGTGGCTTTGCGTGACGTGCCGATATTTGATCCTCACCGAGCTGGAGAAGAAGCGGCGGGAGGCGAACAACCTGTCGAACTATCGCGAACAGTTGGAGGTCGAGATTGCCACGGCAGTGACAGAGGACATGGAGCCAGATTTCCGCTTGGATCAATTGGCCGGGCTGCGGGACTGCGTGGGCAAGCTGGGGCGCGAGGCGTCGGATCTGGTGGCGCTCCGCTATTTCAAGAAGCGAAGCTGCAAGGAGATCGCGGAGCAGAAGCAGCGCACCGTGAGCTGGGTGACGACGACTTTGAACCGCGTCCGCAAGACGCTGCGAGAGTGCATGGAGCGGTCAGCGCAAACGGGAGGAGCGTCATGAACGACGAGCGATTCTACGAACTGCTGGAAGGCTATGCGGACGGAACGCTCGATGAGGAGGCGTCGCGGGAGTTGCTGACGGCCTTCTCTGCGGATGCGGATTTGAAGGCGCGGTTTCTGGATGAGCTTCGCATTCAGAACACTCTGCTTGGTCTTCCTTTGCTGGATGAAGCAGATCGCCGGGTGAGTGAGGTGATGCAGTGCATTCTTCCCAGCACGAGTTCACGCGATGTCTCCGCTGCGGTGCTGTCTGCGCTGAGACCATCGAAGCCTGGCTTGCGTTGGTATTCGGTGATGCAAAAGGCGGCGGCGATTGCTGCGGTGATCGCGCTGGGATGGTTCGTGATGTGGAGTTTGCCGAGGGCAGACGAGTCGCTCGCCACGGTCGCGCATCAGATCGATGCCACTTGGTCGGGTGATCGGAAGCTCGCTTCGGGTGAGCGAGTCGGGAAAGGTCACCTGAGGCTGGCCGCAGGCGTGGTGCGGCTCGATTTCGCCAAGGACGTTCGATTAACTCTGGAAGGTCCGGCGGATCTGGAGCTCATCGGCCCCGGTGAGACCCGGCTTCATTCGGGAAAGCTCACCGCGAATGTCCCGCCAGAAGGCATTGGATTGCAGGTCCACACCGAGCGGGCGAAGGTCGTGGATCTTGGCACCACCTTCGGCGTCTCGGTAGGAACGAATGGTGCGACGGATGTGGCAGTCTATGAGGGCCTGGTCGCGGTGACTTCGCTCGTGAGTCGCGAGGAGAAGGTCATCGAGGAAGGTAGCGAGGTGTCGGTCAACGAAGGCTCGGGTGCGCTCATGCCTCGGAAGTTCAACACGCGCGCATTTCGCGGCTCGGAGGTCTTGTTTGGCGTCGTGAACACGGGTGGCAAGATTCGCTTCGCTTCTCCGCAGCCAGGTCTGAATCCGGCGGGTGTCACGGATGCCGACAGCCTCGTGATTTTCCCAGAACGATTTGCGACCAAGCTGAGGACGGATTTCACCGTGAGCCTCACCGAACCGGGAGACTACGGGCCGGAGGAGATCATCGGTCGCCAGGAGACGCTGCATCCTGAAAAGAGGCGCGTGAACACCTATCTCGTCCAATACCGCCCGCCACAGGCGGAGGGTGCCGCCATTTCCAATCCCATACGTTTCGTCGGCGAAGTGAGCTTTGACCGTCCGATCATCGCCATCATCGCAGATGGAGATCAACTCACGGCTTCCGACGAAGTGCTCGGCAAAAAGAGGTTCGTCTATTCGTCAGGCGGGGGACGATCACTCAAGGACGGCGACCGCCTCTCCCTGAGTCAGGACCGCCGGACGCTCAAGCTCGACTGGCAGGTGGAACAGGGCATCGAGCATGGATTGGTTCAAATCCGCGTCATCGTGGATGTGTCTGATCCACCGATGGTGCGGTGACGATTGGCTGCGCGCTGGTTTTCTTCCGCTATTTCCGCCGCCGTTGTGACATTGGCCGCGTTGGCCCCTACTTCGATGACGATCCCTTTGATCAAACCATGAAAACATTGACCACGCTCTCGCTGATCCTTCTCTTGGCTGCGTCCTACACGGCGAAGGCTGAGGACGACAAAGCCGCCAAAAGACAGGCGAGACGCAAGGCTGCGGAAGCAGCGCAGAAACCATCAGAAATCGCCGTGCCGGCGAAGACAGGCCTTCGGCTGCCGAGCCTGTTTGGCGATCACATGATCCTCCAGCAGAACATGAAAAACACCATCTGGGGCTGGGCCGAGCCGAAGGAATCCATCACCGTAACGGCGAGTTGGGGTGCCACGGCCTCGACGCAAGCCGGTGCGGATGGCGCGTGGAAGGTCCTGCTGGAAACACCCGCGTTTGGCAAGGGGCATTCGCTGAAAATCACGGGTTCGAAGACCATCGAGATCAAGGACGTGGCGATTGGTGAAGTGTGGCTCTGCGCGGGGCAGTCCAACATGGGCTGGTCGGTGGGCAACTCCGCGGAAGCGGAGCTGGAGGCGAACGTCAATCTGCCGAACTACCGCATATTCAAATCCGCCCGCGAGCACTGGCATGAGCCGCTGAAGGAGAAACGTGATCTCCTCGATCAATGGAAGCCCTGCAATCCCGAGTCGGCCGCTGAGACCTCCGTCGTGGCGTATCACTTCGGTAAGAAGCTGCATCTAGCCCTCAATGTTCCCGTCGGGATCATTCAGCAGGCTTACGCGGGAACGCCGATCGAGGGTTGGATGCCGTGGGTGGTCCAGCAGGACATCGCACAATCGAAGATGCAGAAGGCGGACGGCGACAAAAGCGCGAAGCTGCAAGTGGACCGGAAGGGCGAGACCCGCGAGAAGGCGCTCCAGCAGTTCGAAAGCGAACTCGCTGATTACAACGCCAAGATCGCCGCAGGCGAGACCATGAAGAACCAGGCGCGTGAGCTGCAACCGCCCACGATCACCAAGCCCGCCGACTTGGGACATCAGTATCCGGCCCACATCTTCAACGGAATGATTTATCCCATCAGACCTTATGGCATCAAAGGTGCCATCTGGTATCAGGGCGAGCGCAACTCCAAGACCGCGCCCCAGGCCGTCGCCTACGGCGAACAACTGAAGCGGCTCATCAGCTACTACCGCTCTTCATGGCATGAGCTCTCCGGCGGCAATGTCGCGAAAGACTTCCCCTTCTTCTTCACGCAGTTGCCCAGTTGGGAAGCGCCGCAAACCCAGCCCGTCGAAGGCTTCGAGGCCACCTGGGCGGTCAACCGCGAGACCATGCGGCTCGTCAGCATGGAGATGCCGCATACCGGCATGGCCGTGGGCATTGATTGCGGCGATCCTGTTGCCCTGCATCCGCAAAACAAGAAGCCTATCGGCATCCGCCACGCCTATCTCGCGCTCAAAGAAGCTTATGGCAAAGACATCGTCCCCATCGGCCCGCGCTACCTCAGCCAGAAGATCGAAGGCAGCAGAATCACCCTCGAGTTCGACAGCATCGGCAGCGGCATGATGGCCGCGAAGCCGGGCAAGCTGGATACCTTCGCCATCGCCGGAGCGGACAAAAAGTGGCAATGGGCGGACGCCGAGATCGCCGGAAACAAGGTCATCGTTTCATCCAAAGACGTGCCGACTCCCGTGGCCGTCCGCTACGCCTGGGCGATGAATCCCTCGCAGCGCAATCTGCTCTACAACAAGGAAGGCCTCCCCGCCTCACCCTTCCGCACCGACACCTGGCCGCTCTTCGATCCCAACGATCCCGCCGTGCGCGTGGAGAAACCCGAAAAGACTGACGAAGCCCGCGATGCGAAGAGGAACTTCAAAGACTGGGAGCGTCCGCAGATGACGCAGTAACTCACCCAGCTTGAATCTTTTCACACTCACAGACGATGAAACCGCTCCTTGTTCTCCTAGCATGTCTCCTGCCGTTCGCCGCACTACACGCCGCTGAGTTGCCGCTCAACGTCCTGCTCATCACCGCCGATGACCTCGGCTATGAGGCCATGGACTTCCTGGATGGCAAGGTGCCGGGTGTCACGCCGAACCTCAGCAAGCTCGCTGCCGAGGGCCTCAGCTTTCAGCATGGCTTCGTCAACAACGCCATCTGCTGTCCGAGCCGCAGCATCATCGCTACGGGGCGCTATGGGCATAACAGCGGCTTGTTTGGCTTCAACAAGCTGAGCAAGCCGATCCCCACAGTGTTTGGCACGTTCCAGAAGGCGGGGTATCTCACCGGCGTTCTCGGCAAAGTGAGTCACTCCACGCCTGATGCGGCGTTCAAGTGGGACTATGAACATGACTTCGCCGAACTCGGCGCAGGTCGCAGTCCAACGAAGTATCATGGCTTCGCGCAGGATTTCTTCGCCCTTTGTAAGAAGGAGAACAAACCCTTCTACTTCATGGTCAACTCCCACGACCCGCATCGCCCGTTTCACGATCCCAACGGGCGCGGCAAGAGTGGCGAGGAAGTCCCGTCGCGGCTCTTCAAGCCGGAGGAGATGGTCATCCCCAGCTATCTCCCTGACCTGCCGAAAGTCCGCGAGGAATACGCGCATTACTTCAACTCCGTGCGCCGTCTCGACGACACCGTGGGGCGCGTGCTCCAGGCCCTCGATGACTCCGGCCTCGCCAGTCGCACGCTCGTCGTCTTCATCACCGACAACGGTTCCGCCTTTCCCTTTGCCAAGGCCAACACCTATCTCGCGAGCAACCGAACGCCGATGCTCATGCGCTGGCCTGGCGTCACGAAACCCGGCTCGGTGGACAAGACGCACTTCGTCTCCGAGGTCGATTTCTTCGCTACCTTCATGGACGCCACGGGCCTGCCGATTCCCGAAGGACTCGACGGACGCTCCATGGTCCCGCTCCTCAAAGGAGGCGAGCAGGATGGGCGCGATTACGTCTTCACCCAGATCGACTACACCATCGGCGGCCCGCCCAAGCCGATGCGTTGCGTGCAAGACGCGCGCTACGGCTACATCTTCAACGCCTTCTCCGACGGCAAATTCAAATACAAGAACAACAACGAAGGCCTTACCTTCGCCGCGATGGAAGAAGCCGGTAAAACCGATGCCGCCATCCAAGCTCGCGTGGACCTGTTCCGGCTCCGTGTCCCGCAGGAGTTCTATGACTTGGAAAAAGATCCTGGATGCACGAACAACCTCATTTACGATTCGCAGCAGCAGTCTCTCGTGAAGAAATATCAGGACCGCCTGCGCCAATGGATGATCGAAAGCCACGACCATTGCCTGGCCGCCTTCGATGTCCGCGAAAACCCCGCGCAGCTCGCCAAAGCCGTGGCCAACTACCCAGTGCTCGACAAATCCGGCGGCACCGCCACCGAAGCAGGCGAGGAACCGGATTCCAAACCAGCCGCGACTGATGACAAGGCGACAAAGCGGAAGGCCAATCGTGCGATGAAGAAGGAAGCAGAAGCGAAGGACGCGAAACAATGAAACTCATCCTCACACTCATCGCCACATTGGTGCTCGCGTCGCTTTTGCCATTGCATGCGACTGAAGCCGAATCGGCGAGGCCGAACATTCTGTTTTTGTTCAGCGACGACCACGCGTTGCGGACCATCGGGGCTTACGAAGGCTCCATCAACAAGACGCCGAATCTGGACCGGATCGCGAGTGAGGGCGGTATCTTCACGAGCGCGTTTGTCGGCAACTCGATCTGTTGCCCGAGCCGTGCTTCCATTTTGACCGGCAAACACAGTGCCGCCAATGGTATCCTGGGCAACAGCTCCAACTGGAATGGCAAACAATGGGTTTATCCACGCGAGCTTGGCAAGGCTGGGAACCAGACTGCGCTCATCGGCAAGTGGCATTTGAAGGGCAACCCAACCGATGAGTTTCAGCATTGGGAAGTGCTCTCTGGCAGCGGCGGTCAAGGGTCTTACTACAATCCGGAATTTGTCAGCGCTGTCGGCCCATCAAAGACCGAAGGCTACTCGACCGACATCATCACGGACAAGTCCATCGATTGGTTGAAGAAGCGCGACGCATCGAAGCCCTTTCTGCTCTGCGCTCAGTTCAAGGCCCCGCACACACCGCGCACTCCCGCGCTCAAAGACATGGCCTCTTATGATGGCGTGGTTTTCCCGGAACCTCCGACGTTGTTCGACGACTACGCCACGCGGCAGCCCTTCGTGGCGGACACTTGGATGAAAATCAGTGGCATGACCGGCCCCGGCCTCAACATTGGCCCAACTCAGGAAGAACTCGCCGCGAACCCGAAGAAGATGCCGCATTTCCTAGAGGACATGAATCCCGCGCAACGCGCTGTTTGGCACAAGGCCTACGATCCGCGCAACCGCAAATACGCAAAGCTCAAAGCCGCGGGAAAGCTCAATGGCAAGGATGGCATTCGCTACGCCTACCAGCGCTACATTGCGGACACGGTGCGGTGCGTGGACGGCCTCGATGGCAATGTGGGGCGCATCCTTGCCTATCTCGACGCGTCAGGTCTCAGCAAGAACACCATCGTCATCTACAGTTCCGATCAGGGCTTTTTCACCGGGGAGCACGGCTGGGCGGAGAAGCGCTGGATGTATGAGGAAAGCTTCAAGTTTCCGCTGATGATTCGCTGGCCCGGCACGATCAAGCCAGGCACACGGATTGATGCGCTCGTGCAAAACATTGATCTGGCTCCGACGCTGCTCACCGCTGCCGGAATCGCGGTGCCGAAGGAGATTCACGGACGTCCTTTGCAGCCGTTGCTAGCTGGCACAACGCCACCCGATTGGCGAAAGGATATCCTCTACACTTATTATGATGGCGGAACGCCGAAGGCCCGTGGTGAATACAACATGCCGCGCCACATGGGTGTGCGTGACGACCGCTACAAGCTCATCTCCTTCTACGACTACAACGCGTGGGAATTCTACGACCTGAAAGACGATCCCAACGAGTTGCACAACGGCTATGACAAGTCCGAATACGCCCAAGAGGTGGAGCGGCTTAAAGCAAGACTGGCCGCACTAAAATCGCAGTATCAGATTCCGGAACCGCCGAAGCTGGTGGCAAAGAAGAAACGTCAGCCTGCCACTCCTGATTGAGATGCTGATGCTTACGTTCTTCAAGAAAACTACTGTTGAGTGGATTCGTGCGTGCGTCATACAGTTGCTTTGCGCCTGGGCAATGCTGTGTGCGTGTTGCGGCATCCAGGCACAGGCAAACGACGGCACAGCTCCCGGCCGAGCCGATGCCATTCAAACACTCACCGCGAAAGGTCATGCCTGTCGCATCGACCTGCATTGGCTGCCTGTGGCCACCGGAAGGGAGCGTTTCACGGTCGAGCGTGCTGACCGGCCCGAAGGTCCTTTTGTTGCCATCGCAGCGGATCATCGCGCGAATTTTTACAGCGACTTCATTGGCGCAAATGACCGCACTTACAGCTATCGAGTCGCGCGCCTCTTTCCCAATGGCAAGCAGAGTGCGCCTTCCATCACCGTCACCGCGAGCAGTCGCGCGATGACGGATGCGGAGCTGCTCACATCGGTGCAGGAAGCCACGTTTCGCTACTTCTGGGACTACGCATATCCGGGCAGCGGCCTGATCCGCGAGCGCTCCAACTATGGCGTTGCGTGTGCGACGGGTGGCACTGGCTTTGGCTTGTTTGCCCTGATGGTAGGAGCGGAGCGAGGCTTTGCGCCGCGAAATGAAGTGGCCCATCGAGTCATAACGATGCTCGCGTTTTTGGAAGAGAAAGCGGATCGCTATCACGGTGCCTTCCCGCATTGGATTCATGGGACCACGGGCAAGACCCTGCCGTTCTCGCCGGATGACAACGGCGCGGACATCGTCGAGACCGCACTCCTCATGCAGGGCGTGCTCGCTGTGCGGCAGTATTTCAATCAAGCGGGTGGAGTCGAGACGGAGATACGGCAGCGAGCCACCCACCTTTGGGAAGCCGTCGAGTGGGATTGGTTCCTCAAGTCGCCTGGCAGCAAGACGCTCTACTGGCACTGGTCGCCTGAATTTGGTTGGCAGAAAAATGCGTGGGTGGCCGGCTGGAACGAAGCCATGATCGCCTACCTGCTGGCGATTGCTTCGCCCACGCATCCGATCCCGGCGGACTGCTACTACAAAGGCTGGGCCAGGACGAAAAATTATGTCCACGGTCAGCAGTATTACGGTTTCACTCAAGCCGTCGGGCGCTATCCCATGGGCGGCCCCTTGTTCCTTACGCAGTATTCCTTCATCGGCTTCGACCCACGCAACAAGCGCGACCGCTTCTGCGATTACTTCGAGAACAATCGCAACACCACGCTGATTCATCGAGCCTACGCCATCGAGAATTCCGGCAAGCACCAAGGCTACAGCGAATCGCTCTGGGGACTCACCGCCAGCATGGGACCTGACAAGTATCACAACAGTGCCCCTGGCCAGAACGACAACGGCACCATCGCGCCCACGGCGGCCATCAGCGCCATGCCTTACACGCCAGCGGAATCGCTCGCCTGTTTGAAGCATCTCTACTTCACCCACGGCAAGCGCCTGTGGGGCGAGTTTGGTTTCAAGGATGCCTTCAATCTCAATCGCGACTGGTATTCCGATCAGTATCTTGCCATCGACCAGGGACCAATCATCGCCATGATTGAGAACGCCCGCACCGGCCTGTGCTGGCGCCTGTTCATGGCCAATCCCGAGATCGCTCCCATGCTCAAAGCCATCGGCTGGGAAAGCACGAAGCCGTGATCGACACTCTTTTGAATCCAAACCACAACCTGACAACACAACCCGCGACAACCCTCATGAAGCTCAACTCCATACTCCATTCCCTGCTCACCCTCACCCTCGTGAGTAGCGGCTTTCTTCTCCACGCCCAGCAGCCCAGCAACGGCCTCGCGCCTGAGGTGCCGGGGCTGAATCTCAAAGACAAACTTTACCGGTTGGAAGCCAAGTTGCCAGACTTGGAAAAGCCCTACATCAGCGCTGCTCCGGAGGACAAAAAGGACGGGCTCGTCGTGGGCAAGCTCGGTGTCGATGGCGGTGACCGCGCGATGATTGAGGCCTTTGCCAACAAGCTGGCGGCAGCGGCGGAGGACGAGACGGCGGGCCATGTGGACAGCATGCTCATCAGCTATCGCGGCAAGCTGCTCTTTGAATCCTACTACCGCCGGGGCCGTGCGAACTTCCCGCACTACCAGATGTCGATCACGAAGTCCTACACCGCACTGGCCGTGGGTCGCGCGATTCAGCTCGACCTGCTAAAGATGGATGACCTCGACAAGCCCGTGATCTCTTTCCTCAAGGGACTCGACACGACCAAGCTCGTCGCGGGCGCGGACACGATCACGCTCGCGCAGGCCATGCAGATGGGTTCCGGCATCCGGCTCGCGAAGGAGAAGGAGAAAGAGCTGATGAAAAATCCGGCGCAGCTCAAGGGACTGGGAGAACTGCAAGCCTATCTGCAACACAGCGATCCGATCCCCGCGATGCCACGCGAGTTCAAGTATCAGGAGCCTGACACCGCCATCGCGATGCAAGTGCTGAATGCTGTTGTTCCCGGCGGCGCGGAGGAGTTCATCAAAACAGAACTTCTCGGGCGCATGAGCATCACGCAGTATCATTGGGAACACGCCATCAGCGGCCTGCCGAAGTCCGCCGCCGGAAGCAGCATCCTGTCGCGCGACGTGCTGAAATTCGGCCAACTCATCCTCAACAAAGGGAAGTGGAAAGGCGATCAACTCATCCCCGAGGCCTACCTCGTGCGGGCGACCACCCCGAGCCAGATCAACGAGCACTACGGCTTCTTCTGGTGGGTTGATGATTTCACCGTCGGCGGCAAGACTTACCACAGCTTTCAAGGTCGCGGCGCAGGCGGGCAGTTCATCTTCATGTTCCCCGGACTCGACCTCGTCGCCGTCGTCACCTCCCACAACAAAGGCATGGGCGAAATGCTCAAGACGCTGCCGCAGCGGATCATTCCTGCGTTTGTGCAAAAGTAGACACTGGCAATCGGAGCCGTTTAATGAAGACGCAAATACTCGCCTTCCTCCCCACCTTGCTGCTGCTCACGCCGATGACTCCAAGGCAATCTGCATGAATCTCTCATGCCCACAATGCCGGACCCCCACGACCCCCACGGCTACCGCGAACGCATCCGCGAGCGGCTGCCGAGACGTTTGCAGGAGCTGCGGGAACGCTGTGGGCTGAGCAAATATGGGCTGGCTCGTGAGAGCGGGCTGAGTCGGGAATACATCGGCTCGCTGGCAGTGGTGAGGTGACTCTCGCGATCCTTCACAAAGAAGAACACGTTGGGCTGCTGATCAAACATGAGCCGGAATGGCTGTGGATCGGTCATGCTGGCGAAAAAGGCACTTTGGAGTGCCTCGGGAGCCATGGCAGGATGATGACAACTTTTGGCAGACCTAGGCCATGGATTCCCGAATGGTGGGGCGTTTTACTTTCACCATGAAATGCCGCCGTTTGTTCTGCTTCCTCTCTTTGCTGCTCGCGCCGCTCTGCGCTCAGACTTCATCACTCGCTGCGGAGCAGCGTCCCAACGTCATCTTCATCGTCGTTGATGATCTCGGTTACGGCGAACTCGGTTGCTACGGTGGGAAAGACGTCCCGACACCGCAGATCGATGCACTCGCGGCGAGTGGGGCGCGATTCACGAGCGGCTATGTCACCGCACCGTTCTGCGCGGCCTCGCGTGCGGCACTGATGACCGGTCGCTACCAGACGCGGTTCGGTTTTGAGTTCAATCCCATCGGCGCGAAGAACGCTGCGCCGGGCATTGGCTTGCCAGTCGCGGAGAAGACTGTGGCGGATCGACTGCGTGACTCGGGCTATGCGACGGGATTGGTGGGCAAGTGGCACCTCGGAGGCACGGCGGAGTTTCATCCGCAGCGGCGTGGCTTTGATGAGTTCTTCGGATTTCTGCACGAGGGTCATTACTATGTGCAGCCGCCGTGGCAGGGCGTGACGACCTGGCTGCGCCGCAAGACCCTGCCGGATGGCGGTCAGGGCCGCTGGACCTCACCCGATGGCCGCATCGTGTGGAGCACCCATCTCGGCTCGAACGAACCCGAATACGACACCGACAATCCATTGCTGCGCAGCAGTCAGCCCGTGGACGAACAGGTGAACCTCACCGATGCCTTCACGCGTGAATCTTGCGACTTCATCGCCCGGCATTCCGCGCAGCCGTTCTTCCTTTATCTCGCCTACAACGCCGTCCACAGCCCCATGCAGGCCACGGACGATTACCTGAAGAAGTTCGCGCACATCAAAGACATCCAGCGCCGTATCTTCGCCGCCATGCTCGCGCATCTCGATGACAGCGTGGGCAAGGTGCTCGCTCAACTCCGTGACAGCGCCATCGAAGAGAACACGCTCATCGTTTTCCTCAGCGACAACGGCGGCCCCACCCAAGAACTCACCTCCAGCAATGCTCCGCTGCGCGGTGGCAAAGGCGAACTCTGGGATGGCGGCATTCGCGTGCCCTTCATTGCGTCGTGGAAGAATCACATCACCGCAGGTCAGGTGGTGGAGGCACCTGTGGCGTCCATCGACGCCACCGCGACAGCGCTGAAAGTAGTTGGAGCTTCAGCCGAAGCCACCTTGGACGGGATCAACCTCATGCCCTTGCTCACGAGCGAGACCACGCAACTGCCAGAACGTCCCTTGTTCTGGCGCGTTGGCCAAAAGAACGCCCTGCGTCTTGGCGACTGGAAACTCATTCGCGATGGCAAGGAGTGGCAACTCTACGACCTCACGCACGACATCAGCGAGACCCGGAATCTCGCCACCCAAGAACCCGCCCGCCTACAGCAACTGTCAGCGCTTTGGGATAAGTGGAACGCCGAACAAATCGAACCACTGTGGAAATAAGGAACCCTATTCAATGAAGCCCAAACTCAGACTTTTCACTGCCTTCCTCTTTGCGCCACTGGCATACTCGATTGCTGAATACGACACAACTGCTGCCGAGTGATCTCGAATCCACATGCGTTTATCTTTCTGTTATTACCCCCAACCTCAATGATCCGTCACTTCTTCTCTCTACTCGTTCTCGCTTCCATTGCAGGGGCTGCTGAACGCAAACTCGAAATCAACGACGGCGACCGGGTGTTGCTCATTGGCGACGTGCTTGTCGAGCGAGAGAACAACTATGGCTACATCGAATCAAAGATGCGGCGGGAGTTTGCGGGCAAGAGTTTTGCGCTGCGCAATCTGGGTTATAGCGGTGACAGTCCGCTGGGAGCTTCACGGGCGAGTTTTGATCCGGTGGAAAAGGGTGTGGATGCGCTGAAGGAACAGCTCGCTGTGGTGAAGCCGACGGTAGCGATCCTGGGCTATGGCATGGCGGCGAGTCTGGATGATCTGACGTATCGGAAGAACGATCCCGTGCTCAATCCCGATCCTGTTCGCTACGGATTGGATCACAGTCCGGCGAAGTTCCGCAAGGAGTTGCTGGCGCTGATGGATCTGATCACGGCGGCAAGTCCTGAGGGCAAAGTGCGCTTTGTATTTGTGGGGCCGATCAAGCATGAGGACCTGCGTGCGACACGGCCCGGCTTGCCTGATCCGGTGGAGCACAATGCTCTGCTCATGGAGTATGAAAAGGTGATGGAACAGCTCGCAGCGGAGAAGCAGTCGCCCTTTGTGCGGGGTGAATGGCAGAAGGCGGCAGGCATTGATCTGGCGCAGGGCACGGACAACGGCATTCATTTGAATCCGCGTGGCCTTCAGGCATTGAGCGAGAGTTTTGCAGCCCAGCTCGGTTGGAAAACGGATGCGGCCAAGTGGGATGCTGAGACCGCCGAACAGCGCTCCTTGCGGGAGGCAATCCTGCGCAAGAACTCGTTGTTCTTCCATCGCAGTCGTCCGGCGAACTACACCTACATCTTCGGCTTCCGCAAACAGGAGCAGGGGCGCAATGCGGTGGAGATTCCGAAGTTTGATCCTCTTATCGAAAAAGCCGAGGCGAACGTGATCGGCATCGCGGCGGGTAAGCCGAGCACACTGCCGCCCGAGCTGCCGAGCGAGACGAAGCTGCCCGTGCTGGCTTCTTTGCCAAAGCCTGAGTTCACGCTCGACGATGGCCTTGCGATGACACTCTTCGCCGAAAATCCGCTGCTGGAAAAACCGGTCGGCATGAACTGGGATACCGCGGGTCGCTTGTGGGTCGCGACATCGAACACTTACCCGCAGGTGAACCCGGATGACCTCGGTGCGCAGATGGAAGGCAACAGTGCCAAGTTTGGTCCATCCACCGGTAATGACCGCATCATCGTGATGGAAGACACGAACCGCGATGGCGTGGCAGATGTCTCCCGCATCGTCGCTGACAAGCTGCTCATCCCTGCAGGCGTTGCACCGGACAACAACGGCGGCTGCTTTGTCGGAGCCAGCACGGAGCTCGTGCATCTCAGCCAACCCGGTGCAGATGGCTTGCTCAATGAGCGCCGCATTTTGCTCAGCGGCTTCGGCACGGAGGACACCCATCACATCATCCACGGCCTGCATTGGGGCATTGATGGACGGCTCTATTTTCAGCAGACCATTTACATCCACTCGCACATCGAGACGCCGTGGGGCCTGGTGCGAGCAAACAGCGGCGTGGCTTTCGCTTATGACCCGAACACCGAGCGACTCGAAGTCCATTCCAAGGGCCTCGTAAACTGCTGGGGCCAGCAGGAAGACGCCAACGGACAGACTTTCCTCACCTCTGGCGCGGATGGCAATGGCGTGAGTTGGAGCTTCCCCGGTGCCGTGTTGCCACCGAGCGAAGGCGCACGCCGTTACATCCAAAGCATTAGCCCTGGATCGTATCCAAAGTTCTGCGGACTCGAGCTCGTGAATAGCCCGCTCTTTGGCCAGGAATGGCAGGGCAGCGCGATCACGAACGACTTCCGCGCTCACCGCATCGTGCGGTTTAACTTCACCGACTTCACGGAGGACAAGGCGGCTCCAAAGTCAGGCTATATCACGCAAACGCAGGCCGATGTCGCCCGCACCAGCGATGCGGCTTTCCGCCCTATCGCCCTCGCCATGGGGCCCGATGGCGGCTTGTATGTCGCGGACTGGACCAATCCGATCATCAATCACGGTGAAGTTGATTTCCGCGATCCACGTCGTGACAAACAGCATGGCCGCATCTGGCGCATCGCACCGAAGGGCAGCAAACCGATCGCTTGGGAACCCGTTGTAGGCCTGCCAGTCGATGCGCTGCTCAACAAACTGCTCTCGCCAAATCGCTGGGAGTTTGAACAAGCTCGCCGTGAACTCGCAAAGGCGTCCCTCGCTGACTTGCAAAAGGCGCTCGCCGTTTGGGTCAAAGATGAAGTCACTCGTCGTCACGCCGCCTGGCTGCTCAGTGGTCGCAGCGCCGATGTCTCGCATCTGCTCGCCACGCTGAAGTCGGGTCAGGATGAAACAAGCGTTCAGGTCGCCCTGCGTGAGATCGGCAAAGCTTACGGCAATCGTGGCATCACTAACATCAGCGCCATCGCCCCGTGGGTGGAGGCCGGGAAGGATCCGCGCACTCGCCTGGAGGCTTTTCGTGCGCTGGGCCGCATCAGCACCTTTGAAAGTGCCGATGTAGTCCTCAAAAACATGCCCAACGATGCCAGCGACAGCTTCCTCGACTTCGCTGCATGGACCACCGTTAACGAACTTGCGCGTCCATGGCTCGAAGAACTCGCCGCACATCCCGAGAAGGTCGCAGGTCGTGAAAAACAGCTCACCACACTCGCAGACATGGCCGATCCCGTTATCGCCGCGCCTTACATGCAGCGCCTCTTTGCCGGACGCAGCATTGATGCTGCGGGCAGCGGCCCGTGGATCGAACTCATCGGCAAATCCGGTGGCCAAGCTGAGGTGAACACGCTTTACACCGCCTTCATCGAGGAAGGCAAGCTCCAGCCAGCCGCTCGCCTTCGCGCTGCGCGTGCCCTCGCCGAGGCAGCAAAACAACGCCGCCTCCGTCCGCAGGGTGACCTTAGCGTCATCGCCCCGCTTTTGAAATCGACCGCTCGTGACATGCAGTTCGCTGCCATCCGCCTCGCGGGTGAGTGGCAGCAGGGAAAAGTCATTGCCACACTCGCTGAGTTCGCTGCCTCTGAAAAAGACGGAGCCTTGCGGGGTGAAGCACTGGCTGCACTGCGCCTTATCGGCGGCGGTGAAACCGCGAAGGCGCTCAAGAAGCTCGTGGCTGAAAATCAGCCAGCAGAGGTGCGTCGTGGGGCACTCATCGCACTGGCCATGCACGGACGTGCCGATGCGCTCGCTGCCTTGCCATCCATCTTGAAGCAAACGATGAATCAAAACGCTGCGCAGGCCCTCTGGCGTCAGCTTTTCCAACACGCTCCCTTTGCCAATCAGTTCGCCAGTGCTGTGCCAAAAGACCTGCCAGCCTCCGCGTATGCAGATGCTTTGCAGATCGCCAAAGGCATGGGCCGTGGCGGCAATGCGCTCGTCGCAGCCCTGCAACCCCTCGTCGGAGTGCAGACCGCGCCGCGTGATTACCCTGCTGAAATCGCAGCGCTGATGAAGTCTGTGCCTGAAGGCGGCAACAGCGCCGATGGCGAACTCGTCTATCGTCGCATCGGCTGCGCCGCATGCCACGCCATTGGCGGAGTCGGCGGCAACTACGGCCCCGATTTCTCCAGCATTGGTGCCAGTGCCCCACTCGATTACATCATTGAAAGCACGCTCAATCCGGCGGCGAAGGTGAAGGAAGGCTACCACGGATTTGCCTTCACCATGAAGGACGGCACCGTCATGAGCGGCATCCCCGCCCGCGAGACCGCCACCGATGTCATCATCAAGATCGGCCCAGGAGCTGAGCTGCCGTTGGCCAAAGCCAACCTCATCAAAAAGGAAAACATCGGCAGCCTCATGCCACAGGGCCTGATCGACGCCCTCAAACCTAACGACAAGCGCAACCTCTTTGCGTTCCTCAGCCAGATCGGTCGCCCGGGCCCGTTTGACGCCAGCAAACTCAACGTAGCCCGAATGTGGAAGTTCGCCAGCCTGGCTCCCGGTGCACCACCGGCGCAGGACTCTGCCGCCTATGCCATGACCCTCATCAACGGCGACCTCCGCGCCGAAGACCGTCCCGACAAGCCCTACGCCATCGCCAACTTCACGGCCTCCAAACCCACGACGAAGCCGCTGATCTTCACCGGCATCGAAGCCGCTTGGCTTGATGGCAAACCACTCGACATCAAAGACGGTCAATGCAGCACGCCCATCCCAGCAGGCGATCATCAGATCACCGTGCGCCCAGCCAAATCTGCAACTCTCATGAAGACCCAATGTGATGATGTGACTTTTGTGGCCGCAAGATGAATACCTTGAAGATAAACTGCCTCGCTACACTCCCCGCATGGCTCACCCTCGGCAGCGCATTTCTATTCGCAGCCGATTTCCGCCTCGCCTCAGCGCTTTAGGATCACATGGTGCTTCCGTGTAAAAAGCCTGTCGCCATCTGGGGATGGGCGGATGTGGGCGAGAGTGTGCCGTTGCCTTTGCGGGTCAGTCGAAATCGGCCGCAGCGGGCACGGATGGTAAAGGGTCGCTGAAGTTGGATGCATCCACTGCGAGTGAAGAATCTCGGACGGCAAGACCTGAGGCCGTGATGCTTTCGATGGCACCAGTGCTCTGAGCAATGACGCTATCAGCCATAACAGGCTCGCCGCCGGTGTGTAGCCACAACCAGCACCAGATTGAGAGGCGCCCCAAAGAAGAAGGGCTCCTACCCGAAGTGAGCATCAGACGACCTCTCGGAGCAGTGTGAAATGGCTGCAAAAGATATGTGAAGGCTGCCGTATTGGTTCTCATACTAATTAACGACCTTCGCATGCTCTCAATCCAAGGCTCTTCACAACACGGTTTCTGCGATGGCAAAAACCGGCGTGATTTCTTGAAGATCGGCGGTCTGGCGATGGGCGGTCTGTCGCTGCCGGAACTGCTGCGTGCAGAGGCAGTGCAAGGAACGAAGTCAAAGCACAAGGCGGTGATCATGGTCTTCCTGCCGGGTGGTCCATCACATCAGGACATCTTTGATTTGAAGCCAGATGCCCCATCCGAAGTACGAGGCGAGTTTAAACCCATCGGGACCAATGTGGCGGGGCTGCAAATCTGTGAGCTGCTGCCACGCATGGCGAAGATGATGGACAAATGTACGCTGATCCGCTCGATGGCGGACTGCGACACGAGTCACGACGCTTTCCAATGCCTAACCGGACGTGCGGGCAAGCGCCAGCCTCCGGGCGGCTGGCCGGCGATGGGCAGCATCGTCTCGCGCCTGCAAGGTTCAGTGAATGCGGCGATGCCGCCGTTTGTCGGGCTTTCTCCGAAGATGGGCCACATGCCATGGGCGCGGAATGGCGAGCCGGGTTATCTAGGCGTCGCTCACTCGCCTTTCCAGCCTAACCGCGGCGGTGGCATCGAGGACATGTCACTCCATGGCGTCTCCCTGGATCGTCTGCATGATCGCGCGGGTTTGCTGAAGAGCTTCGACCAACTGCGCCGTGAGCTGGATGCCAGTGGTCTGATGGGCGGCATGGATGTCTTCAATGAGCAGGCGCTCGGCGTGCTGACGAGCCCGAAGTTGCTCCACGCGCTGGATTTAAGCCGTGAGGATCAACGCACCGCCAAGCGCTACGGTCAGGGCGAGAATCGCAATCGTGATGATGGCGGTCCCCGCATGACTGAGCACTTCCTCGCCGCGCGTCGTCTGGTGGAAGCTGGCGCGCGTGTGGTGACGCTCGGGTTCAGCCGCTGGGACTACCATTCAAACAACTTTGGTCAGCTCCGCGAAGATCTGCCTCTACTCGACAGCGCCCTCAGTGCGCTGATCACCGATCTGCATGAGCGCGGCATGGACAAAGATGTGGCCGTGGTTGTGTGGGGCGAGTTTGGTCGCACGCCGATGATCAATCCTAAAGGTGGTCGCGATCACTGGCCGCGTGTGTCCTGCGCGCTGCTTGCTGGTGGTGGCATGAGACATGGTCAGGTCATCGGTGCCACGGACAAACTCGCCGGTGAAGCCATCGAGCGCCCCGTCGCCTTTGGCGAGGTCTTTGCCACGCTTTATCAACACCTCGGCATTGATGTCAATAAAGTCACTCTCGAAGACCTCAGTGGTCGTCCTCAATACCTCATCGACGGCGGCCATCAGGCCATGCCTGAGTTGGTGTAATGGCTGATTTGAGAGGAAGGCCAATTATGTGACGTGGGATGTGAATTCGACGAAATGATGGAGCGGGTTGTTCGTTGAAGCCTGTCTATGAACAAGCACGCCGTTCTCCATCTCCTGCTAACCCTGATTTGCTTGTCCTGTGTGGCTTCAGCCAAGGATGGACCCAATGTTCTTTTCATCATTGCTGATGATGCCTCGCGCAGTTTCGGTGAGGCTTATGGGTGCGACTGGGTGAAAACGCCGAACATTGATCGCCTAGCGAAGAAGGGACTCGTCTTTGACAATGCCTACACGCCGACTTCAAAATGCGCACCTTCCAGGGCGGCAATCATCACGGGTCGAAATCCTTGGCAGCTTGAGGAGGCGGCCAATCATCAGCCGTATTTTTCAGCGAAGTTCATGGCCTTCAGCGAGGCTCTAAGCAGGGCAGGTATCACCACTGGTGGCGCTGGTAAGACATGGGGACCTGGCGATGCGAAGAATGCAGATGGTAGCCCGCGAAACTTCGCGCTAGGCAGCGGTGGTAAAGGTGAAGGCGGTGTGGGTGCTGGATTCGCCAGCTTTCTCAAGTCGAAACCCAAGGGTCAAACTTCCTTCTATTGGTTCGGCAGCAAGAACCCGCACCGGCCTTACAAGCTGGATGCTGGCATCGGGGCGGGAAAGAAGACCGAAGAGATCGATCACGTGCCCGGTTATTGGCCCGACAATGATGAGGTGCGGCGCGACATGCTCGACTACGCCACTGAGGTGGAGGCTTATGACGCTGAGGTGGGTGAATTGATCGCGGCGCTGGAGGCCAGTGGTGAGGCGGCAAACACACTGGTCATCGTCACTTCGGATCACGGTATGCCATTCCCGCGCGTGAAGGGCCACATCAATGATGAAGCGAACCACATCCCACTCATCGCGTATTGGCCAGCGGGTATCGTGAACTCAGGGCGTCGTGTGCCGGACTTGGTGAGTTTTATCGACCTCGCCCCGACTTTTCTGGAGTTGTTTGGAGTCGATGGCGCGGTGATGGGCATGGCTGCCATCACGGGTCGCAGTTTCACCGATCTGCTTCGGGGTGAACCCAAGAAGGATCGTAGCTTTGTCATCATTGGGCGTGAGCGCAATGATGTGGATGCGCGGCCTGGATCAGTCGCAGGTCTTGGTTATCCGGTGCGCGCCATCCGTCAGGGTGAGTTGCTCTACATTCATAACTTTGAGTCGGATCGCTGGCCCTGTGGCAATCCTGACTTGGGTCTGAAAGACACGGACGCCAGCCCCACCAAAGCTCTGATCGAGGCCGCTGGTCAGAGTGATGCTTTCTGGCAGCACGCTTTTGGCAAACGTCCCGAGGAGCAGTTTTTTGACCTCGCTAGTGATCCCGATTGTGTCAAGAACCTAGCCTCTGATCCAGCTTACTCAGCCAAGATGACGGCCCTGCGTGATAAGCTGATGGCCGAGCTCACTCTGCAAAAGGACCCGCGTGTTTTGGGCCAGGGCGCTATCTTTGATCAGTATCTCTCACCACGATCCAAGGCTGCTGGCGGTCAGGACAAACCCAAGGTGAAGAAGAAAAAGCCTGCATCTCTGCCTTGAAGATCTCGCTACAAAAACAAATCGCGGAGGCCTGTTGAGGCTTCCGCGATTCATGAAGGGGAATTTGAAGAGCCAGATTACGCTGAAACTTCTTCGGCAGGGGCTTCGCTGGCAGCAGTGTCGCTGACCTTCGGAGCGGCGCGGCGGGCGCGGATGCTGCCGTAACGCTGAGCAAATTTGTCCACACGACCAGCGGTGTCGATGAATCGCTGCTCACCGGTGAAGAAGGGATGGCAAGCGGCACAAATACCGATGCGGAGATTTTGAACTGTGGACTTGGTGGCGTAAACCGTGCCGCAAGTGCAGGTGATGCTCGTTTCGTAAACCGTTGGGTGGCCTGCTTCTTTCATAGTGGTAGAGGTGGGAATCACGTTGGAGCGGCGAGGGACAGGAGGTCGCTTTCGCCGGGGCGTGAGGGCGGCTATGTTGCCACAGCACGCGGCTGGGTCAATGGCTATTTCTAGGGTGGAGTGACCTGGGGACTGGGCCTGAAAACTGAAAAGTGGAAACTGAAAATTGAAATGTGGCGCTGGCACGCCATGCCTGCACGCCTGCCATGAATAAGGAAACCCCATCTCGCATTGATCTTAAAACCCTCGGTGAGCCCGTCTATCGCGGCTCTGTCCAGAATCTGTATGCCGTGCCGGGGCATTTGGGTTTCATCGTTTGTGAGACGACGCCTGCCGGTTCGGTTTTCGATGTGGGCAGCATTTTTAATATCGAAGGCAATGACCTGAACCGCGCGATCTTTCGCCATGCGATGTACTCGCGTCTCGGTCAGACGGCGACTTGGCAGCGCGTGCAGGCGGCTTTGCTAAAGGCGACAACGCTGAACGCAGACTGGCGTGATGAACTCATGGTCGGTGGGCTCCAGACCATGCTGGAAAGCGGAGCGATGACGCACCATGTCGGGATGCTGGATGCCGAGACTGGTGAGATCGTGAGCACTGGGATGCCTGCTCACCCGAGCTACTACAACGTGGTGCGCCGCTTCCCGGTTATGACGCCGCCGCAGCGGAATGTAATGGGTAGTTTTGTCTTCGACTACGCGCTCTTTCACCAAAGCACGACCTATGTGGTGCCGCTGGAGTACATCGTGCGATTTGGTGTGACGAGCGGCAGTTCGATCCTGCGCAAGTATGAGGCACTGAGCGAAAAAGAGCAGCGTGCTTTTGAGCATGAGCTTGGTTTGACTGCCCCGATGAAGGCCTGGCAAATGCTGGATCGGCCAATCTATGATCTAACCAGCAAGTATGAGCCGGAAGACCGCGCGGTGACGAAGCAGGAAGCGCTGCTGATGTCTGGCCTGAGCGTGCAGCACTTTACTGGCACGATCAAAATGGCGCTGCTGGGTGCCTGGGCTGTGCGTGATCTGCTGGATGAGATCGGTTTGCAGCTCTGGGATCTGAAGTGGGAGTTTGCTGTGGATGGTGATGACCTGCTGTTCGTGGATACCATTGATGCCGACAGCTTCCGCGCGACGAGCACGGTGACAGTGGATGGCTGCAGCCTGAGCATTCACTACAACAAGCAGGCCATGCGAGATTACTATCGCCTCGTCACCGCTGACTGGTATGCGGGCGTGAATGCCGCCAAGCAAGATGCAGCAAAAACGGGTTCGCCATTCAAAGGCGTGCTCAAGGCTGGGCAAGCAGCAGGCAAGTATCCGAATACACCTGTCGTGGATGCAGCTTTCCTGGATCTCCAGGCAAAGAAGACTGCGCTAATCAAGCAGCACGTTCTCGGTGAATCCGATGCAACCATGATCCGTGCTGGACTCGTGGAGACAGGGTTGGCCGAGGCGGAGTTTTATCGTTCACGCGGGCTGCTGGCAGAGCTGCTGAAGTTGAACGGAGTCTGATCAAACCACCGGATTTGTCAGGCTGCCTATGCCTTCGATTTCGATGGTCACGCTGTCGCCTGACTTCATAAAAAGAGGCGGCTTGCGGGCCATGCCGACGCCCTGTGGCGTGCCGGTGATGATGACTGTTCCTGGTAGCAGCGTGGTGTCGGCACTCAGGAAGGCGATGAGTGTGGGCACGTCAAAGATCATGTCGTTCGTGTTCCAGTCCTGCACAGTCTGACCGTTGAGGATGGTCTTGATGCCAAGCGCATTGGGATTTGCGATCTCATCCGTCGTGACCAGCACGGGACCGAGCGGGCAAAAGGTATCAAAAGTCTTGCCACGGCACCACTGGCCACCACCGCCGTTCTTTTGCCAGTCGCGGGCGCTGACATCATTGGCGCAAGTGTAGCCGAGCACATAGTCCAGCGCGTTTTCTTTACTGACGTTCTTGGCGGTCTTACCGATGATGACGGCGAGCTCGCACTCGTAGTCCACGCTGTCGCTCACCAGATGAGTCGGCAGCAAAATAGGATCACCAGGGTTCTGCACGGCTGCTGGGTTTTTGATGAAGAGGATGGGGTTCTCAGGAATCGCCATGCCGCTTTCCTCCGCATGGAATTTGTAGTTCAGACCAATGCAAAGGATCGCGCGCGGCTCGACCGGAGCCAGCAGCTTAGCAACATCCGCCTTGCGATCACTGACGCTGTAGGAGCCGAAGAGGTCGCCATCAATGACGAGCGCCGAGCCGTCGGATTGCTGAGCTGCGTGGTGGATCTGGCCAGAGGAGTCGGAGTAGCGGATGATTTTCATGTGGGGAGAGTTCTACGGTTGAAGGCGAGGCAATCTGAGTAACGAACGCCTTTTCCACCAAACAAATCCAGGGCGCTGCCGATGGTGCCATCGACGCGGCCTGAGCTGAGTTCTTGGATGCGGTGCAGATCCTCGATGCGGTATATGCCGCCGGCATAGGTCATGGGAATGGGGCTATGCTGACCAAGGAACGTGACGAGGGCTTCGTCGATTCCTTCACACTTGCCTTCGACATCCACGGCATGGATGAGGAACTCGGCGCAGTGGGTGGCGAGGTGGCGCAGCGTCTCGGGCGTGACGTGTAGGTCAGTGAGTGTCTGCCAGCGGTTCATTGCGACGGTCCAGCCATCAGCGGTGGCTTTGCAACTGAGGTCGATGACGAGGCGCTCCTTGCCTGCGGCGGCGACCATCTTTTGTAGACGGGTTTCAGAGAAAGTCCCGTCGGTTTCAAAGAGATAGCTGGTGACGATGAGATGGCTGGCACCTGCGCTGAGGTATTCCTCAGTATTGCAGGGGCGGATGCCGCCGCCGAGTTGCAGGCCACCGGGATAGGCGGCGAGGGCGGACTTGGCGGCTTGTTCATTGCCAGTGCCTAGCATGATGACGTGACCTCCGGGCAGCTCATCATGCTGATAAAGCTCGCCATACCAGGCGGCGTCGCGATCACTGACGAAGTTGGTTTTTAGGCCCGCGCCTGTGTCACTCAGAGTGGAGCCAACGATCTGCTTCACTTGTCCTGAGTGGAGATCGATGCAGGGGCGGAAGCGAGTCATGAAGGGAAGTCGAGGTGCCTCACCCCGGACAGGACTGGCATTAGCACGCTCAGTTGGCTACCTCGCAAGGACTCGAACCTTGAATGAGAGAATCAAAATCTCCTGTGTTACCATTACACCACGAGGTAATGCGGTGAGAGTCGTGACGATAGGGGACAAATGAGAGGGTGCAACCACTTTGACAAAAAGCGTGATGGCTCCGCGCTTAAGGCTGCACCTTGGGAGCCTGAGGCGCGCCTGCTGGCTCGAAGTCGAGCACATCCTGATGGGTGCGCAGGGACTGGCGGGCTTTGTTAAAGAAGCTGCTGAGGTCTTCGGCGTTGGTGGATTGCTTGTTCTGGATCACGTCGTCGAGCTTTTTGAGCAGAGCTTCTGTATCGAGATTCGCGCTGCGCATGGAGCGCTGGGCGACGGCATAAACGCCGTTAAATTTTACCTGGGCTTCATTGAAGGCTCGGTGCGCTCCTTCTTCACGGAAATACTCCTTTTCAGCTTCACGGAAGTTCTTGCTGAAGATGCGCTTGAAGAAACCGAAGTTGGATTTGGGCTGCTCATTTGGGCGCTTGGCCACGTCATCAAAATAGTCCTGAAGGGCGGTGAATTCCTGCATCGGTTTTTGATATTGCTTCTGGAGGAAACTGATGCCGCTGGTGATGACGACGAGCTTTTCTGCTTCGATCTTCGAGAGCTGCTGACCAGCCTTGGTTTTTTGCTCCAACATGTCGAAGTACTGGAGCGTCTGCTTATTCCCCGAGAAAATGTTTTCAAACTCCTTGTAGGCGTTGGCCATTTGCTGGCGCTGGCCTTGGCGCAGTTCGTTGAGTTTTTGGTCGTGTTCATCATTGATTGATTGGAGCGCTTTTTGATGCTGCTCATTTTGAGCGCTGAGTGAGTGTTGGAGTTCCTCGTCCTTCGTTTGCAATGCTAGCGTATGGGCGGCTTTGAGTTGGTCCATCTCCTGTATTAGCCGACCTGCATCGGAATGGTAATGCCAGATGCCATAGCCCAAGGCCAGGAAGACGAGAGAGAGTGCGATGTTGCGAGCGTTCATGATCATGGGAGGGGGAGTTAGGGTGCAGCTTCCATCAGGGATGTCGTGTTGGCAAGGCACAGCGCAATCACGGCCTAGTGGAAGCCAAGGAAAGCAGCGCGGCAGCGGATGCGGGCGGTTAGTCTGGCCATTCTTTTATGAAAACGTACTCTTATCTGATCGCTGCCGTGGACTTCACTCCTTCGTGTCGCAATGCCCTGCATCAGGCCGTGCGACTGGCTACGGCCAATCAAGCGCGGCTCACGATCGTCCATGTGATGGACGAATTTCTGGTCCATGAACTCAAACGTTCTCTTTCGGCTGATCAGGCGACGGTGCGCGCTGAGTGGCAGACTCGGCTAAGGAAATTTGTCGATGACACCGATCTCGGGACGCATGACGCGGCGGTGGAGGTGCGCATCGGCAGTCCTTTCCAGGAACTATCTGAGGTATGCCAAGTGTATGAGGCAGATCTGTTAGTGATGGGGGTGCGGGGATCTCTACAAGAGCCTAATCGAATTGGTGTCATCGCCGCGAAATGCGTGCGCAAGGCTCCGGTGGATGTGCTGCTGGTGCGTGAGGACGCGATCGGACCCTTTAAGCAAGTGGCGACCTGTGTGGACTTCTCAGAGAACTCGGCCAAAGCGGTGCGCCGTGCGCTGCAGATCGCTGGGCAGGATGGCGCTTCCGTGGACTGCCTCTATGTCTATCAGTCAGCTATGGCTATGTCACTGGATTATGGCGGTATGGGCGTACCAATGCCTTCCGCCTCAGACACGGTGACGCTGGATCAGTGGCAGGATGATTTGAAATCTTTTGTTAAACCTTTGAGTGCTGAGGCTCCTGGCGTGTCAGTGAAGACTACCGTTATCGAGCGCTTGAATATCCGGGAAACGATCTTGGAGCATGTGCAGGAAACACATGCCGATCTGGTGGTGCTTGGAACACGCGGCAAAACGGGCCTGCGCGAAATGCTTATCGGCACCACTGCGGAGAAAATCGTGGTGAATGCACCATGCTCGATACTCGCGGTGAAACCTGACGGTATGCCGAAGGGAACAGATTAAGTGACGCTTCCGATCATGTCTCATTGGCGACAGAACTCCATTTTGAAACCCGACGTTAGTGGTGTGCATCCAGATGCTTCAGTTGGCAGAGTTGACAGTGCTGGTCAGGGCGCGGAGCATCGCGCACCTGCTCCCCTTATGTGTCCCACTTCTGACCCTGCTCTATTACAAAGCCTAGTGGAACATTCTGGGATGCTGGTGATGGGGGTAGATACCCATGGGCAGATTCAATGGATGAGCCACGGGCTAGAGCTGCTTTCCGGCTACAAGTCAGTGGAGTTGCAGCAACGCGACTGGGTGGCGGCGCTTGTGCCTGCTGAGTTTCAGGAGGCTGCACGGGCTATGTGCCGTGACGGAATGGGTGGTGATCGGAGCCGCAATCATGTGCAACCCCTGCGTGTCTGTGATGGCTCACTGCGCCAGGTGGAGTGGCTGCTCTCGGACGTGAAAGACAAGCAGGGGCAGGTGACTGGCATACTTTGCATCGGGCGTGATGTCACGGATCTCCAAGCCGCTCGTTATGCACTCATTTCCTCCGAGAAGCGAAGCGCAGCCATTGTCGAGACGGCCGTGAATGCCATCATCACGATGAGTGAGGCACGCATCATCGAGACAGTGAACTCTGCCACGGAGCGTATCTTTGGTTATTCCAAAGAGGAGTTGGTCGGGCAAAATATCAGCACTCTCATGCCGCAGCCCTATCGTGATGCTCATGACACTTATGTGCAGAACTACCTGAAGACGGGCGTGAAGAAGATCATCGGAATCGGGCGCGAGGTCGTTGGTCAACGCAAGGACGGCACGATCTTCCCGCTCGAGCTTTCCGTGGGCGAAGTGCTTCTTCAGGATGGTCGCCGTGTTTTCACTGGCATCATCCGCGACCTCACGGATCGAAAGCAATTGGAGGAGAAGATCCTTCAAATCAGTGAAGAGGAGCAGCACCGCATCGGCCAGGACATTCATGATGATCTTTGTCAGCAACTCGCCGCAATTGGCTGCCTGGCTAAAGTAGCGCACCAGCAGCTTACTAAAGGTGGCTCCGAGCAGGCGCAGAGCCTTCAGGAAATTGTGCGGCTAGTGACTTATGCCAATGTCAGAGCGCGCGAAATGTCGCGTGGTCTCATGCCTGTGGTGCTGGATTCTGCCGGGCTCATGGCGGCACTCGCTGAACTGGCGCAGGGCACAGAACGTATCTTCCGTGTGAGCTGCCGCTTCCGCTGTGAGCGACCCGTACAGGTGCCTGATAACAAAGTGGCCACACAGCTATTTCGCATCGCTCAGGAGGCGGTAGCAAACGCCCTCAAGCATAGCCGAGCCGATCGAATCGAGCTTTCACTTACCGAAGTGGATGGGGAGCTACAGCTCATGATTCGTGATAACGGCGTCGGCATCCCTGATAATATAACAGGCAAGAGCACAGGCATGGGACTCTTGACCATGAGTCATCGCACTCGAATGATAGGCGGTGTTTTCGCCGTCGAGCATGATCAATCAGGCGGCACCCTCGTCCGATGTCGCGTCCCACTTCCAGCTCCGCAAAAAACTCCGCAGCGCCGCAGTCGCTCATGAAGCGTCTGCTGTTGGTCGATGACCACCCCATCATGCGCCATGGCCTCGCGCAGCTCATTCGAAGTGAAGAGGGGCTGGAAGTCTGTGCTGAAGCTGGCAATGCGTATGATGGGCTTGCCGCAGTGGGTCAGTTTAAACCCGACCTTGTCGTCATTGATCTGACTCTGCCGGATAAGAACGGCCTGGAACTTCTCAAAGACATCCAAGCCCTACATCCCGGCACACTGTGCCTCGTCCTCTCCATGCACGACGAGGCCTTGTACGGAGAGCGTGCCCTGCGTGCAGGTGCCCGCGGCTACATCATGAAGGAGGCCGCTGCTGATCACCTCATCACGGCGGTGCGAAAAGTTCTTGGCGGTGGCATTTATGTCAGCGATGGCATGGCCAGCCGGATGCTGGAGCTGCTGAGCGGGCATCGACAAAAAACCACCGTTGCTGCCATCGACACGCTGACGGATCGCGAGCTCGAAGTGCTGGAGATGATTGGCCAAGGCATCGCCACCAAGCTGATCGGTGAGCGCCTGAATATCAGCACGCGCACCGTCGAAGCTCACCGTGCGCACATTAAAGACAAGCTATCCATCACTGACGGTGCCGCCCTCGTCCGCTACGCGGTTCAGTGGGTGGAGCAGCAAGCGGGGATGTAGGGTCTTCATTCTCCTGGCAGCGCGTCGGTCGGCCAAGTCTCAAGCCATGGCAGGCCATAGGAATTGAGATCAGCCATGAAAGGATCAGGATTGAGCTGTTCGATATTCCACACACCGGGCTGGCGATACTCGCTAGGATTCGTCAAAAGTTGGCGTGCGGCGATCATGGCCGGGACACCTGTGGTATAGCTGACACCTTGGCTATTGGTCTCTTTATAGCACTCCTGGTGGTCACAAATGTTATATATATAGTAACGCTTGGGTTGGCCATCTTTGCCTGTGCCTTCGATCCAGTTACCGATGCAGGTCTTGCCTTTGGTATCTGCACCGAGAGAACCTGGCTCAGGGAGTAGCGTCTTTAAAAACTCGATGGGGATGATCGCTTTCCCCTGATGCATGACGGGGTCGATGCGCGTCATGCCGACATTGACGAGCACTTCCATGTGCTTGATGTAGGCATCGCCAAAAGTCATCCAGAAGCGCGCACGACCGATGTCGAAGTGCTTGGTCAGCGACTCCAGTTCCTCATGGTAGAGGCAGTAGATGTTCTTCGGACCGATGCCTTCTGGGAAAGAGAAGCTGCGTTTGATCTCCAGCGGCTTGGTTTCGATCCACTGACCGTTTTCCCAATAGCGACCATTCGCCGTGACCTCGCGGAGATTGATCTCAGGATTGAAATTGGTAGCAAAAGCTTTGCCGTGATCGCCTGCATTGCAGTCCAAGATGTCGAGCGTGTCAATCTTGCTGAAGTGATGCTTCATTGCATAAGCCGTATAGACATTTGTGACACCGGGATCGAATCCACAACCGAGTAGAGCTGTCAGGCCAGCGGCTCTGAATTTGTCCTGATAAGCCCATTGCCAGTGATACTCAAACTTAGCCATATCACGCGGCTCATAGTTGGCCGTGTCGATGTAATGCACCCCAGCTTCCAGGCAGGCATCCATGATCGTCAAATCCTGGTAAGGCAGCGCCACATTGATAACGACCTCAGGCTGGAAGCTCTTCAGCAGCTTCACCAACTCAGGCACATTGTCCGCATCGACCGATGCCGTTTGAATCGGGCGCTTTAGCTCAGCGGCGATGCCGTCGCATTTTGACTTTGTGCGGCTGGCAAGCATGATCCCACCGAAGACTTCGGGCTGTTGAGCGCATTTATGAGTGACGACACGGCCGACGCCGCCGGCTCCGATGATGAGAACTTTGTGAGACATGAGTGTTGGAAAAGAAATAGTATAAAAAATGAAAGAAAGAAGGGGGCATGAGTCTAGCCGGGGAGCGCGAAATGCAAGCTCTGGCGTACGAAGATCTGTGGCAGGCGCGTTCTAAAATTCAGTTGCAAAAGGACTCGGCGTAACCAATAGAGCGCCGCGCTGTTCTGAACAGCGCTAAAAGGCTGTGTGTCCCACAACCTCCCTTCATTTAAATAAACCAACCAACCATGATAGTGTCACTATGATCCAAGTGCAAAACCTCCGAAAGGTCTTCGGCAGCAAGGTAGCGGTGGACGATGTCTCCTTCACCGTCGAAAAAGGCCAGGTGCTCGGCTTCCTCGGGCCCAATGGCGCAGGCAAATCAACCTCCATGCGAATGGTCACCGGCTACTTCCGGCCGACCGCAGGAAGCATCAGCATCGGTGGAGTCAATATGTTGGAAGAGCCTGAACTGGCCAAACGCAGCATCGGCTACCTGCCAGAAAATGCTCCGCTCTATTCTGACATGACTGTGGCCAGCTTTCTGGGCTTCTGCGCTGAGATGCGCGGACTCAATGGCGCGGCGAAGTCCAAAGCCATTGACCGCGTGCTCGATCTTTGCTTCCTGCACAAGGTACGCAATCAAAGTGTCGATACCCTTTCCAAAGGCTACCGCCATCGCACTTGTTTTGCTCAAAGCATTATCCACGACCCGGATGTGCTGATTCTGGACGAGCCGACGGATGGCCTGGACCCGAACCAGAAGCATGAAATTCGCGGCATGATCAAGCGCATGGGTCAAAGCAAAGCCATCATATTTTCCACTCACATCCTGGAAGAAGTCGAGGCCGCTTGCACGCGCGCAATCATTATCGACCGGGGCAAAGTCATCGCTGATGGCACGCCGGATCAGCTCAAGAAGCTGGTGCCGGGCTGCCACACGATGGATGAAGTTTTCCGCTCCATTACCCGCTCTGATTTGGAAAAATAAGACACCCCTGATTTTAACAACCCTTTCCCCCAACACCTGACTTCAACATGAAAAGCAGAGATCTGGCTAACACACTGGCCATCTTTAAGAGGGAGTTCCTCTCTTACTTCAACTCGCCCGTCCTTTACGTCATCGTCGTGATTTACCTCCTGGCTTCGATGGGCTTTGCGTTCTTTTTCGGGCGCTTTCTGGAATCCGACAATGCCTCGCTCACTCAGAGCTTCTTCTTCTGGCATCCATGGATTTATATCGTGCTGGCTCCCGCGGTCGGAATGCGCATGTGGTCTGAAGAGCACCGACTGGGTACAATCGAATTACTCATGACTATGCCGCTGTCCCCGTGGCAGGCGATCATTGGTAAATTCGTCGCCGCAGCTCTCGTCTGGGCCATCGGACTTGCGCTGACCTTCTCCATCGTCATCACGGTCTGCTGGCTCGGTGATCCTGATCCAGGGCCGATGGTCACGGGTTATGTGGCTAGCTATCTGTACGCTCTCGGTTGCCTTGCCGTGACCAGCGCGGCCAGTGCTTACACGCGCAGTCAGGTGGTGTGCTTCATTGTTTCCGTGGCCCTTTGCATCTTGCTCACGCTCATCGGTTATCCAGGCATCGTGGATACCGTTGTTCGCACCGTGCCTGACTCGTTGGAGTCGGTCGTGCGCTTCGTGAGTTACCTCAGTTTCATGGACCACTTCTATGAAATGTCGAAGGGCATCTTCGTCATCCGTGACGTGCTCTACTTCGTCTCCGTCATCATCGTCGGCCTAGTGGTCACTGACATGGGCCTACGCTCGAAACGTGCCTGATTGCGGTCTTAAAAATTGAATCTGAGAACTCGAAACTGAGAACATTTCTATGAATCTGAATAGCAAAGAAGGAACGGCAGGCTTCACAGCCCTGTTGGTTATCGCCATCGTCATCGCTGTGAATTTCCTGGTGGGCGGTTTGGGCTTCCTAAATAAGCGCATCGACCTAACGCAAGACGGACTCTACACCCTGTCCACTGGCACGAGAAACATCCTGGATCGTCTGAGCGTGGATGAGCCGGTGACCATCCGTTATTATGTCTCAACCGAAGACCGCGTGATGCCACCGATGCTCAAGTCCCATGCCCGCACCGTGCAGGATCTTCTTTTGGAATACCAGAAGGCATCCAAGGGTAAGCTGATCCTCGAAAAGCTGGCTCCGAATCCAAACTCGGAAGATGAGGATAAGGCTCGTGAAGACGATCTCCAGGGAATGCAGGTCAATCAGGAAGGTGACAACATCTACCTCGGCATGGCCATCCATGCCGGTAGCCAAAAAGAAGTGCTGCCTTTCCTCAACCCAAATGAGGAAACCGCACTGGAGTACAACATTTCACGCGCCATCCAGAAGGTGTCGGCTACAAAGAAGACCATCATCGGCGTTATGAGTGGGATGCCGATCATGGGATCGCCCATGTATCCTTATCAGCGCCAAAAGGGTCAGGAACCCTGGGTCATGATTCAGCGTCTGCGCATGGACTATGAAGTGCGTGATATTCCGATGAGTTCCAGCACCATCGACTCGGATGTGAATGTGCTCGTCCTTGTTCACCCAGCCGACATCACCGAGTCCGCTGAGTACGCCGTCGATCAATACCTGCTCAAAGGCGGTAAAGTCATCGGTCTTGTCGATCCGCAGAGCTGGATCGCTCAGGCCTACAGCGGTCAGCAGAACCCGATGACGGGTCAGCCCGGCGCGACGATCAATCCTTCTTCCGACCTCGCGAATCTGTTTAAGGCTTGGGGCGTTGCTTACAACAAGAGCAGCGTCGTGGCGGATGTGAATTACCGCACAGCGATGCAGGGTCGCCAGAACCCAACCGCTCTGCGTTTGCCTAAAGAAGCAATGAACAAAAAAGATCGCGTGACCGCAGATCTTCAGACAGTGCTTATGATGTCGGCTGGCTCATTCGATGTGGAAAAAAAAGACGGAATCGAGTCCGCGACCCTCATCACCTCTTCTGAAGCCAGCGAGATGATCGACACGACTGAGGCCGAAAAGCTGCGCCGCGAAAATCTCTCCAGCTTCACCCCAAGCGGCAAGAAGCAAATCTTGGCTGTGCGTTTGAGCGGCAAGTTCAAGACCGCTTTCCCCAGCGGTAAACCCAAGGGCCCTGCGGCTCCGAAAGAAGGCGGTGGCGCACAAGATGATGCCAATGCTCCGAAGCCTGCGGCTCCGGCGCCAGTCGTCACGGCACCAGCGACCGCCACGCCTGCAGTGGCTGCACCAGGGACGCCTGTTGTTGCAGAAGCCAAGAAGGAGGAACCGAAGCCCGTCGATGACGGCACCATTAAGGAGTCGATGAACAGCGAGGGCGTGGTCGTTCTCTTTGCGGATGCTGACATGATGTATGACGCCTTCTGCGTTCAGCAGGACCCGATGACGGGTGGCCTCGTCGCCACTAACTCTAATCTGCCGCTGGTTTTGAACTCGGTAGAAACTCTCGCTGGTGGTGGTGACCTTCTCCAGGTTCGCAGTCGTGCCGCGACTCAGCGCCCGTTCACCAAGATGGATGAACTCCGCGAAAACGTGGAGAAGCAGTTCCGTCCGAAGCTCGTCGAACGTCAGGCCGAGATGGACAAGATCGCCCAAGAAATGGGACCTCTTCGCGTGAAGAACGGGCAGCTTGCTGACCCAGGTCAGATCAAAAAGCTCGAAGAACTCATGAAGAAGCAAACGCTCATTCAGCGTGAGATTCGCAACACCAAGAAGGAGCAGAACAAGGACATCTACTTCACCGAGTCAGTGATCACGATCCTGAATGTTTTTGGTGTTTCATTGCTCGTTATCGCGGTGGGCGTCTTGCTCGCCATTCGCCGTCGTGTTTCCACAGCGGCGGTCTGATGTTGAACCCATATTGAACCCTCTTTCTCCATCCCATTCATGAAGAAAATCCTTTTCCTCTTAGTTATTCTCGGTGCCGTCATCGGCACGGCTGTGTTTTATCAAAACCAGCAAAACGCATCTCTCAATACCGCCGCCAGTCGTGGCATCAAGCAGCGTGAACTACTGCTGCCGAGCCTCGACATCACGGCAGTGCGCAAATTCAATCTGAAGGACGAAAAATCTTCAGTGACGATTGCCATTAGTGATGACCTCAAGTCAGCCACCGTCGCTGAGCGTGGTGGCTATCCTGCTTCCATCGACAAGCTTAGCTCTGCTTTGGCCGACCTTCGTGAACAGAAGATCTCCACTAAACAGCAGGTCGGTAAAGGAGCCTGGGTGAAGAACAAACTCAAAGCTCCTGGCGATGGCGCGGAGGGTATTGGCACACAGGTCGAATTGCTCGGCCCGGCTGATAAACCATTGGCAACTCTCGTTTTGGGTCAAAACATCGACATCGCTGGTGGTAAGAGCAGCACGCCGATGATGGGTGGTAACCAGCGCTTCGTTCGTATTCCCGAAGATGGCGAAACCATCTGGGTCGTGAGTAACACGTTCTTTGATCTGGAAGCTAAGCCTGATAGCTGGCTGGACAAGGGCTTCATCGATGTGCAGAAAATCAAAGAGATCACGGTCACCGCGCCGAAGGCAGATGACTCATGGAAAGTCAGTCGTGCCGATGAGAACGCTCCTGACTTCACGCTCGCTGACGCCAAGGGTGAGACGCTTGATGCGGCTAAACTTCCCGCCAGCAGCATCCTTTCCAGTCCGACATTCAATGACGTGAACGGTAAGGACAAGGCGGCTGAATTGCTCAAAGATGCCAGCAAGGTAAAGATCACCACTTTCGATGGCTTCAGCTACGACGTTCAGGTTGCCAAGCAGTCCAAGGATGGCAGCGACAAGTATTTCGTTAGCCTGAGCGTGAGTGCCGACATCCCGAAAGTGCGCGCGCCAGTGAAGGATGAAAAGGAAGACGACAAAAAGAAAAAAGACGAGGAGTTTGCTGTCGCCAAGAAGGGCAAAGAAGAAAAGCTCGCCAAGGAGCAGAAGCTCTCAGGCTGGGTCTATGAAGTCTCTGAGTACACCATCAATAATCTGCTCAAGAAGCGCAGTGAAATCGTGAAGCTCAATGTGCCTGCGGCGACCGCTCCGCCTGCACCTGGCGCTGCATCCGCTCCAACGCCTGCGCCATCTTTTGCCAAGCCTGAGATCAAGACCACTTCTCCCATCAGCGTCACGACACCACCCGTGTCTGTGCCTGCTCTACCGAAGGCCGAAGTGAAGCCTGCTCCAGCTGCCGATGCGAATCCTGCGGTGCCTGAGAAAAAGTAGGCTCAGCGTTTTCTTCTACACTTATCGGCCAATGGCTCTCTCTGCGAGCCTTTGGCCGTTTTGTTTTATCGCAGCGAGTTACACTGCCAGCCGCACCTGTTCGATAAATTCGCGCACGAGAGCTAGGTCTTTGATGCCTGGTGCTGATTCCACACCGCTAGCGACATCGACAGCGGCTGGGTGTGCTTCCTCAATTGCCTGCCTTACATTTTGCGGTGTCAGCCCGCCGGACAAGAGGATGCGTTTTTCTGGAAACATGTCTTGAGCGATGACTGCTAGTTCCCACGGGAAAGTTTCACCCGTGCCGCCGTAGAGGCCGGGGTTGTAGGCATCAAGAAGAATAGTTTCACACGGAAAGCTACCGATCTGCGAAAGCGACTCGCGATCACGTATTTGCAGAGCTTTGATGACCAATGCTCCGCGCTGGCGTAGTGCAGCAACATCGGCAGGAGTTTCATCACCATGAAGCTGTAGGATGTGGACCAAATGCTGATCGAGAATCGCGTCTAGCGTTGCCGCGTCAGCATTGACGAGCACGGCCACCAGTGTGGTCTGATCACGTAGCGCAGTCAGCCAAGTGGCTGCGGTTTCTATGGGTAAGTAGCGCTTGGATTTCGGCCAAAAATTGATGCCCAAAGCATCGGCTCCTAGCGAGATGATGTCGCGCGCCTGTTGCTCTTGAGTGATACCGCAGATCTTGATGGCAGTGTGTTTTGGGTCAGGAAACATGGGGCAGCGAAGGTTGTTTTTCTGGGAGTAATCCAGCAGTGATCGTGAGTAACTCGTCAAGTTTCGGCGGGTAGCTGAGGCAGCCACGAAGCCAGACATCGCGCTTCATCGCTTCCATCGCAGCAGCTTCGGCAGCGCGTGTGATGAAGATCACGGTTGGTGCCGTGTGAATGCCGCGGTGCGCTAGCGGGTGGGCGCGCGAGATGAGATTGTCGAGTATTTGACCAACGAGATCTCGCAGAGGCAGGGCCAAGATGAATAGCTGATAAGGCCGTGAGAGAGCTAATTCAAAGGCACGCTCGCCCATCGGGCAGTCATCCACTTCGTAATGGCGGAATGACATCAGCGCCTCCCGGATTACCCGGCGGTAGGGCATGCGCACCTCAGCCAAGAGGACGCGGGCGGGCGGGCTGTCGTTCGGTGTGCTCAAAATGCGTTGGCGGATGCCGGGATGATGGCTAGACTGATGCCTGTTATTAGAATTTTAATCAAGAGGCATCAATCATGCTGAGGATGAACGATCTGCGTGGACTTGGTCTAGCAGGCTCACATTCTCAGTATCAAATCCAACCCCTTTTCATCCCATGACTGAACTGATCTCTAAAGGCGGCCCGCTTGTCTGGCTACTGATGGCCTGCCTGGGCTTCTCTCTCGCGATCTTCCTGGAGCGGCTCTCTTACTACCACCGGGCCAGCATGAATATCGGTGAGTTCCTCGCCGGTCTAGCGGCTCTGATCCGCCGCCGAAACTTCGCTGAAGCACTTCAGGAATGTGTGGCCACTCGTGTGCCAGCAGGGCGTGTCATTCATGCCGCACTGCTCCGCCATCATGCTCCGCGTGAGCAGCTCAAAGAGATCGTGCAAGAAGCTGGTCAGCTAGAAGTGCCGCGCTTGGAGCGCTACCTCAGCATTCTCAATGCCATCGCCCATATTGGCCCGCTCATCGGTCTGCTGGGCACCGTCATTGGTCTGCTAGACAGTTTTACCAACATGTCTTCGGCCAATGGCATCACCACTCCTGCTGAAGTAGCGCGTGGTGTTTATCAAAGTCTCATCACCTCTGCGCTCGGTCTCGTGGTGGCCATTCCATCCTATCTCTTCTTCGCTTTTCTCAGCGCCCGCTCGCGCTCCATCATGCATGATTTGGAGCGCGCTGGGGTGGAGATCGTGAATCTCATCGAGGACGCGAAGATGACGGATAACATCGTTGAGTTCCGGCAGGCTTCTGAGGAGGTGCCGGTGAAAGGCCGTGCGCGGAAAAGCTAATCAGATCTTTTGTATGAAACTCGAAAGCCATCTGCCCAAGCAGAGTCCCTGGCTCTACATCACGCCATTGCTCAACGGCATCCTACTGCTGTTGATCTACTTTTTATTCAGCAGCGGGTTCATCGTGCAGAGCGGCATCACGGTAGAAAAACCAAAGTCGAGTAGTCGGCTCACGGGCTTTGATCACGCCCACATCGTCACACTTGCTGCAGGCAATAATGCGCCAATGTACTTCGATGGAAAACGTGTCACGTGGGCTGAGTTACACGCCGAACTCAAAGCTCGTCGAGATGGTGAGCGCCGCATCATCCTGCATACAGATCGTCAGGCTCCCACCTCTCGATTTACTGAGGTGAGCAGCCTCGCTTTAGAGATGGGGTATGAGTTGGCTCTTTCCACCACGCCCACCATTCCTGCGGTCACTGCCACCACGCGATGAAGCACTCTCATCAGCATGAGTCACCCCTGATTTTTGATTGGGATCGCCGTGAGCGCACCACTCCCTGGTTGCTCTTGGGGCTGCTCATTACAGGCTTGGGATTTGCCGCACTGTTCATTGTTTTTCGCATCGTGACACCCGTGACCCCGAAGCTCACATCACGACCGCAGCAGATGATCGTCTTGAATCCTGACGTGCCGGGTGAGCGTGCCCTCATCAATCATGCCATGGATCTCAGCTTCACGCTGCTGCCTTCCGAGTCTTCAGATCAGCGTGCGGTGCCTAGCTCGGTGAAGTTGCCAGATTTTCAGCCCGCTTTGGCTGGCTATGAACTCAAGCTCAAAGCTCCGAATACAGGCCTCACCATGCGTGAGAGGCCGCGCTTGTTTGCTCACGACATGGACGTGCTGCCGCCTTTGCCAAAGGTGGAAAAAATTCCCGTCAAAGCGGCGCAAGCATCTGCGCTTAAGGTCAAGATTGATGGAGAAATGGCGAACCGATTGATCTCCGATGCGGCCCTTCATGACATCCCTTTATCCGATCCATCACGCCCGCGATTCCGCATAGCCGTGGGATCGCTGGGCCAGGTGGTCATAGCCTTACCGCTGGCCTCTACAGAAGACCCAGCCGTCATGGTCAAACTCCACGCGGCCATGACTCAGTTGCGCTTTCAGTCAGGCGGAAAGGACATTGAGTGGGCGCAGGTCGGCTTCGATTGGGAGAAGGGGGCCGCGCCATGATCAAGATCCAACTTAGCGAGCTAATCGTGGTGGTCATGATGATCGGTGTCTGCCTCGTCTGCGCACTTTGGATCTGGACACTCTGGCGCGAGCGTCGGCGTGAGGTGTATCGCCGCCGTATCGCCATCCAATGCCGCATCTGTAACTGCACCTACGCCATTGCGAAAAAAACTCCCGCTGTTACTCAATGCCCCGCCTGTGGCACCCAAAATCAGCGTGGAGCCCTGGACCCCATCTGAGGATCAAGCCAGACTTGCATCCACGCCTCTGCGCTTCACTCTCTGCGCCCCGACTGCGATACGTCGGCCCTCTTTCCCATGTCCAAGCACACCTATAAACAAGCCGGCGTCGATATTCATGAAGCAGCCTCGTTCGTCGATGACATCGGCGCGCTCGTAAAGGCCACCCAGAAGAAGCGCAAGCTCGCCAATGCCTTCGGTCTCTTTGCCGCCGGTTACGATCTGAGCAAATACAAGAATCCGATGATCTTCACCGGCTGTGATGGTGTGGGCACCAAGCTGGAACTCCTGCTCAAATACGACCTGCTCGAAAACGCGGGCAAAGACCTCGTCGCCATGAACGTCAACGACGTGCTCACCTGTGGCGCAGATCCCATCATGTTTCTCGACTACGTTGGTGTGAATCAAATCAAAAAGCGCCAGCTCGCCCGAATCATCGCCGGTATGTCTGAGTATTTGCAATCCTGCAACTGCATCCTGGCTGGTGGTGAAACTGCCGAAATGCCCGGTGCTGTGCTCGATGGCATGGTCGAACTCTCAGGCTTTGCGATTGGAGCCGCTGAGAAAAAAGACGTGCTCAATCCTGCCGAGATCAAGAAGGGTGATGTCCTCATTGGCTGGCCAAGTGCTGGCTTCCATGCCAACGGCTTCAGTCTCGTTCGCCGCATCCTTACCAAAGAAAGCATCAAGCTCAGCAAGAAAGAAGCCGCTCAACTTCTCACTCCAACCCTGCTTTATCATGAGCAATGCTGGGGCCTCAAGAAGGCTAAGATCAAGCCAGCAGCCATGGCCCACATCACCGGTGGTGGTCTCGTCGAAAACCTCGGTCGCATTTTCACCAAGCGCGGCTTCGGTTGTCATCTCAAGGTCCCAACCTGGAAGAACGACGTCGTTCAAAAAGTGCTGCGCCACGCTGATCCCGCCGATTGCTGGGACACGTTCAATATGGGCATCGGCTGGGTCGCCATCGTCGATCCAAAACACGCCGCCAAAGCCCTCAAAGTCGGTGTAGGTGCCGTCGCTCTCGGCGTCATGGACAAGAGCGCCAAAGTGACTTGCGAGCTGGTTTAAACCGTTCCGATTTGAGTGATCAAGGATACTCGATGAGTGCCTTGATCACACCTCGGCGTGCCACTTCATCAAAGGCTGAGTGAATTTCAGCCAGCGGGAACCGATGCGTAATGAAGTCCGCCGATGTCAGCTTCCCTTCACGAATCCACTGACAAAGCTGCGGCTGGCTTTCACGCTCATACTTCCGTGTCGGCCATTGGTGGACGAGCACGTTAAAATTGAAGTCACCCTTCGATTTGTCGATGTGTAGCACCGGCTGCGTCAGAACGCCATAGATGCAGTGTGAACCGCCACGACGCAGCAACGGCAATCCTTGCTGAAGAATGTCAGGATGCCCCACCGCATCGATCACCGCATCCAGCTTGCCCGGCGTCTCGATCTGCGTCGGCTCAAAGACCGCATCAGCACCAAACGAGATCGCCTTCGCGCGCTTGTCCGCATGACGATCCACAATGCCAATCCAGCGCAGTCCAAACAATCGCCCAAGCTTCACAAAACTCAGCCCCACCGGCCCTGCGCCAAAGATCAGCACATCATCGCCGGGTTGGAGACGGAAGTCGCAGAAGGCTCCGAGCACCTCGCGCCAGGTGCAGAGCAGCACAGCCTCTTCCGGCGGGATGTCCGCGTCCACCTTTGTCTGGATCTCATACACCTCCACCCAGCCGTTCGCTTCATTCGCCACTTCGTCGGCCACCATTGCTGCGTGATCATTCGCCAGTGTGTATTCGCCAAAGCCGCCCCAGCCTGAGTCCACGCCTTCCATTTGCAGATCAAAGCACAGTCCGCCCACCGCTCGATCTCCGACCGCGAAGTTCCGCACCTTTTCGCCAACTGCGGTCACGATCCCCACGCTCTCATGGCCGAGCGCAAAAGGAAACTTGTCCTCCATGCCAGGGAACCGTCCATGTAGCAGCTCACTGTCCGTGCGGTTGCAAAGGCAGGCGCACTCGGTCTTCACCAGCGCCTGATAAGGCCTCGGTTTCGGCACGGGTGTGTCGAGGATTTCGAGATGACAAGAGTGAACAGCGATGACGGATTTCATATTGATGAAGTCTTTCTAGACGCGGGCAGAAAGACAAGCAAGAATTCCAAATCCAGAAACGTTTCTAAATTTAGAATGATCAAAGAAGCCGTCATCTCCCCATCCGAAGATACCCTGGCTCCAGGAACCGAGCGCACGCTGGCTATTCTGGAACTCCTCGGCCAGCATCGTGCGGGCCTGAGTTTGACCGAGATCGCCCGCCAGTTGGATTTGCCCGTGAACTCGGTTTTCCGCATCACAGGCACGCTGCACAATCGCGGCTACCTCCAGCGCCGCGAGGACGACAAGCGTTTTGTGCTGACGAACAAGCTCTTCGATCTCTCCCGCCCTCAGGTGCGCGAGAAGAGCCTCGTCGTCTGCGCTTTGGAGTCGCTCAAATGGCTGCGCGATGAATCTGGTGAGACCACGCAACTTCTCACCAGCGTGAATCACAAAATGACCGTGCTGGAGCAGTGCATCTCGTCGCAGCCGATCAAGGTGAGCAGCACCGTCGGTCTCCAGGTCCCCATGTATTCCTGCGCTCCAGGCAAGGCTGTCCTTGCCTATCTGCCGCCGCAGGAACTCGATTTCTTTTTCGCTAGCGTGAAGCTCAAGCAATACACGCCGACCACGCTCGCCACGCGCAGCGCCATGGAGGCGGATCTGGCGAAAACTCGCAAAAGAGGCTTCTCCACTGACATCGCCGAGGGACTCGAAGGCATCCACTGTGTGGCTGCTGCTGTGCTTGATGAATACCGTTATCCCGTCGCCTCCGTCACCGTCATGTCTCCATCCTTCCGCCTGAAACGCGATCAATTCGAAAAACTCGGCCATCTCTGCATGCAGGCCGCAGAAAACATTACCCGGAGGCTCTTAGCATGAAAAAACAACTCCTCCGCTTCTCAGCCTCTCTGCTCCTCTGCGGCAAAATTTTCGCCGCGCCAACGCCTCAGCAGGTTGAGCTCTTCGAGTCGAAGATCCGCCCGATTCTCGCGCAGGAATGCTACGAGTGTCACAGCTCTGCCACGAAGAAGAAAGGCGGCCTTGTGCTCGATTCCCGTGTCGGCTGGCAGTCCGGTGGCGAATCGGGTGATGTCATCAAGCCCGGTGATCCGGCTGCATCCTTGTTGGTTCAAACGATCAAGCACGAGCACGAAGATCTCAAGATGCCCAAAGCTGGTGCGAAGCTCGATGACAAGGTCATCGCCGATTTCGAGCGCTGGATTCGTGAAGGCGCTTTCGATCCCCGTGACACCGCGCCCTCCAAAGAGCAAATCGCCAAAGAAAGCGATTGGAAAGCAGTCCTCGAACGCCGCAAGCAGTGGTGGGCCTTCCTACCCATCTCGAAGCCGTCCGCAAACAAGACCATCGACGATTTCATCGATGCCGAACTCACCAAGCAAGGCATTCCCGCTGCGCCGCAGGCTGATGCGCAGACGCTGCATCGGCGCATGAGCTACATCCTCACCGGACTTCCTCCGAGTAGCGATCGAACCATCGATCAACTCCTTGCATCGCCCGCCTTCGGCGAAAAATGGGCCCGCCACTTCATGGATTGGGTCCGCTATGCCGAGAGCTACGGCTCCGAAGGTGATCCCCAAATCCCTTACGCTTACCAATACCGCGACTACCTCATCCGTGCCTTCAACAACGACGTTCCGTATCCTCAACTCGTGAAGGAATCCATCGCTGGTGATCTCCTGCCAAAACCACGTCTCAAGAACGGTCTCAATGAAAGCGCCATCGGCATCGCGCAGCTTCGCATGGTGTTGCACGGCTTCTCGCCGGTCGATTCGCTCGATGAAATGGTCACCTTCACCGACAATCAGATCGACACAGTGACGAAGGCATTCCAAGCCCTCACCGTGAGCTGCGCCCGTTGCCATAACCACAAGTTTGACGCCATCTCCCAAGCCGACTTCTACGCTCTCTATGGCATCTTCACTAGCACGCACCCCGCCGTCATCGACGTCAATGCTCCCGGCACCGGCGATGCCATTCGTGCGGAGTTGAAGCAGCTCAAAACGCAGATCAAAGCCACGCTCATCGCCGATTGGCTCACCACCTTCAAAGATACGTCGGATACGTCGGATAAGTCCAATAAGTCCTATCCGAACTATCAAAAGCCAGCCTTCACCTTCAACGGCCTGCCTCGCTCCAAGCCCGGCGAATTCTCCATCACCGAAAAAGGCCTCCGCATCTATCCCGGCGGCTATTTTTCCGATCTCATCTCCACGCAGGACCGCAGCGTGCTCATCACGGATCGCTTCAAGAATCCCGGTGGCACTTTTTGGTTTCGCGTTGCTGGAAACGGCGGTGTGAAGGCCAAATACGTCGTCCAGAACTACCCGCGCACCGGCACCGTACACAAAGCAGTCGAACTCAAAGACGAGAAGGACGAAACCCTCGCTTGGCGTAGCCTCGACCTCGATTTCTGGAAGGACGACGAGATATTCCTTCAATTGGCCACTGCCGCCGATATGCCTGCCGAGTTCAAAAGTGGACGCTCTTGGTTTGCACTGACCAACGCCGTCATCACCAAGGACAAAACACCTCCCGCCAAGCCCGAGCAGTCTAAAGATTTGCCCCAAACACTGATCCTCGCTTGGCAGAACAACACACTCACCGACGCCCAAGCCGAAGCTCTCGATACCCTCGTCCAATTCAAAAAACTCTCGACAAAAGCCATCGCAGATTTTCTCAAGCGCTACCGTGACATCGAATCCAAACTCCCCGCCCCAACTCGCGTGCCCGGCGTGATCGAGGCCAACGCCAAAGACGCTCAGCTCTTTGTCCGTGGTGACCACAAACAACCCGCCGAGATCATTCCACGCCGATTCCTCGACGCGCTCGATCCGGCGCCCTTCAACACCATCGGCAGCGGTCGCCTCGAACTCGCCGAGTGCATGGCGGACATGAAGCACAACCCGCTCACCGCACGTGTCATCGTGAACCGTCTTTGGCATCACGTCTTCGGCCACGGCATCGTCGCCACGACGGATAACTTCGGCAAACTCGGCGATCTGCCCACGCACCCTGAGTTGCTCGACCTTCTCGCCCAACGCTTCATCGACAGCGGAGGCAGCATCAAAGAGATGGTGAAGCTCATGGTGTCATCGAAGGCGTTTCAGAGAAGCGCTCAGTCCTCAGAGCTCAGCACTCAAAAAGACCCCGAGAACAAACTCCTCAGCCACTGGAGCATGCGACGCCTCGAAGCCGAGGCAATTCGCGATTCCATCGTCAACTTGTCCGGCAAGCTCGACACTACGCTCTACGGCGAATCCGTCGGCAGTGGCGATCCACGACGCAGCATCTACGTCAAAGTCATCCGCAACGCCCTCGACCCGTTTCTCACCACCTTTGACCTGCCCGTCCCTTTCAGTTCCCGTGGCAAGCGCGACACCACCAACGTCCCCGCGCAATCCCTCACGCTTCTCAATGACAGCAAAGTCATCGACTGGTCTCGTAGTTGGGCTTTACGCAGCGCCTATGCCAAAGATGAAGTTCGCATCCGCCAAATGTTCCGCCAAGCCTACTCCCGCGATGCCAGCGACGATGAAGTGAAGCAAAGCCTCGCCTACCTCACCACCCTTCAGCAGGAAAGCAGCGTGCAAGCCCGCGAACTCGCCAAGCAGGAAGAAAAAATCTCCACATTGAACCGCCAGATCACTACGATTCTAGATCCCGCACGCACTAAGCTTCAAACCGAGCGCAAACTCCCCATCGCTCCCACTGACCTGCCTGAAGCTCTTGCCGAATGGACCTTCGACAAGGATTTGAGTGATACCAAGGGTCGCATGAAACTCGAACTCGTCGGCGCAGCCCGCATCGAAAAAGGTGCCCTCATCCTCGATGGCAAATCCATGGCCAAATCCGGCTTCTTGCCGAAAAAACTCACCGCCAAGACTCTCGAAGCATGGGTCATGCTCGACAACCTCACCCAGCGCGGCGGCGGCGTGTTCACTGTGCAGGAAAAAAACGGCGGCATCTTCGACTCCCTTGTCTTCGCCAAAAAAACACCCGCGCAATGGGTCGCGGGTAGCAACTTCTTCGACCGCAGCGAACTCTTCGAAGGCCCCGCCGAAACCGAGGCCGCCACACGCCCTGTGCATGTCGCCGTCGTCTATCAACCTGATGGCACCATCAGCGGTTACCGCGATGGCAAACCCTACGGTATCACCTACCGCAAAGCCCCCGCCGCCGTCTTCGAAACCGACGCCAGCCAAGTCCTCCTTGGCTGCCGCCACGGCTCTCCGACCGGCAACAAAGGCCTCGCTGGTCGCATCTTTCGCGCCCGCCTCTACGACCGTGCTTTGACGCCCGAAGACATCGCCAAGACCGCCCGCATCGAATCCAGCACCATCACTGAAGCCGACATCCTCGCCACGCTTTCAATCGATCAGCGCACTCAACTCACACGCCTTCAATCGCAGCGTGATCTTCTCGCCAAGGCACTCGAATCGACACGCAGCACAACCGCTGGCACGGACCCCGTTTTGAATGCCTGGGCAAGCCTCGCTCAGTCACTGATCAACCTGAAGGAGTTTATCTACCTGCAATGAATACCATTAATCGCCGCGCACTCCTCTCCCGCGCTTCCACCGGCTTCGGCATGGCTGCTTTGGCAGGCCTCATGCAGGAAGAATCTCAAGCCGCCCTTGTGAATCGCGCCAAGCGTTTCGCACCCAAAGCTCGCTCGGTCATCTTCCTCTACATGAGTGGCGGCGTGTCCCATGTTGATTCCTTCGATCACAAGCCGATGCTCAAGAATTTCGAGGGCAAACCGATGCCGGGAGCCGTCAAAAAAACGCAGTTCAACAACAACGGCACTGTCCAGCCGTCGCACTGGGACTTCAAACGCTACGGGCAGTCGGGACTCGAAGTGAGCGATCTCTTCCCACAGATCGGCGGCGTGGCGGATGACCTCTGCATGATACGCAGCATGACCGCGAAGTTCAGCGAGCATGCGCAGGGGAATTTCTTCATGCACACCGGCTTTCCCTTTCTTGGTAATCCTAGCGCCGGAGCGTGGACGAGCTACGGTCTTGGCACCGAGTCACGCGATCTTCCCGGCTACGTCGTGCTGCAAAGCGGCGGTGCGGCCACTCCGCATGGCGGCGTGGGCTTGTTCAGCAACGGCTTCCTTCCCGCGCAGCATCAGGCCAGCGTCGTGAAGGCCGATGAAGCCGAAGCGGTCACGAATATCCGCCCGCGCCAACCGCACGACATGCAGCGCAAGCAACTCGACTTCATCGGCGCGATGGACAAACGATTCGCCAGCACCACGCAGCACGACATGCACGTCGAGGCCGCCATTTCGAACTACGAGATGGCCTGGCGTATGCAATCCGCCGTGCCCGACCTCTGCGACATCTCCGGCGAGACCGAGGCGACCAAAAAACTCTACGGCCTCGACGATCCCGAGCCGAAAAAAGCTGCCTACGCCCGCCAGTGCCTGCTCGCGCGTCGTCTGGTCGAACGCGGCGTGCGCTTCATCGAACTCAGCACGCTCGCTTACAACCTCGGCGGCGGTAACGGAGCCAATCCCTGGGATCATCATGGAGCCATCAAAGAGGGTCACGGCCAGATGGCCAACCAGATCGACCAACCCATCGCCGCGCTTATCAAAGACCTCCGCTCACGCGGTCTGCTTGACAGCACCCTGCTCGTCTGGGCCGGTGAATTCGGCCGCACGCCCTTCGCTCAAGGCAATAACGGCCGCGACCACAATCCCTACGGATTCACGGTGTGGATGGCTGGCGGCGGAGTTAAAGGCGGCCACGTATACGGCTCTACGGATGAATTTGGCTACAACGCCACCGAGAACGCCTGCAGCGTCTATGACATGTGGGCCACGGTGCTGCATCTCATGGGCATCGATCATGAGCAGCTCACCCACCGCTTCAGTGGACGCGATTTACGGCTCACCGATGTGCATGGGAATGTGCTGAGGGATGTGATCGCTTGATGCCAGTGCATTCCTGAAGACTGTTTTACCTCTTTGGCGTTGTCTGTTTCCTGCGCAATGATGGCAACCTATGAGCATCGGTACAAAGAATCGCCTGAACCAAACTGGAACCACCTGCAAGACTCATCTGCGTGAGCAGCACTCTGAGCATTTGGCTTTGGTGGAGGAATTTATTTCTGAGTTGGAGGGTTCTGGAAAAAGCTATGACCCGACGCGGTGGAGCAAATTCACGGATGCGAAACACAGTACGACGGAAATGCTTCAACGCGTGGACGCGGCTTTTGGTGCTTGGATGAATCCATAAGGCGACGTTGTTTGTTATGAAGAGACGCCGTTTCCTTCAGAGCACTGCGGCCAGCCTGCTGACAGGTTGTTCTCAGAGACTGGCACTGCCCCATGATTTGCCTCTGCCGATGACAGAGCTCATCAGTCGTATGGCTTCTGGTTCTCTGACTTCAGTGGAGTTGATGCGGCACTGCCTGGGGCGAATTGAGCGACTGGATCGTGTCGGGCTAGAATTGCGCGCGGTGATCGAATTGCATTCTGATGCTATGGCGATGGCAGCTCAGAGTGATCTTTCGAAGACAGGCCTCTCGCTGCTTGGTTTACCGATTCTGATCAAGGATAACATTGAGACGGCTGACGCAATGCTTACCACAGCGGGTTCGTTGGCCTTGGTCGATGCGCCGAAGCCCAAGCAGGATGCGGAAATCGTCTGGCGTCTGCGAGAAGCTGGCGCGCTGATCTTTGGCAAAACCAATCTTAGCGAGTGGGCAAACATCCGTAGCAGTGATTCATCCAGTGGTTGGAGTGCGCGTGGTGGACTGACCCGGAATCCACACAATCTCACGCACAGCGCCAGTGGATCGAGTAGCGGCTCAGCCGTCGCTGTGGCGGTGGGTTTCTGCGTGGCTGCTATCGGCACAGAGACGAACGGCTCCATCATCAGTCCGGCGAGTGCTTGCGGTATTGTTGGTTTAAAACCAACGGTGGGAAGAGTGAGTCGCAGCGGTATTATGCCCATCACTCATTGGCAGGACACCGCTGGCCCCATGACGCTCACGGTGCGTGATGCAGCGCTGCTAATGAATGTTATCTCCGGTTTGGATTCGAGCGATGTGCCGTTCCTGAAGCAGCCGGATGGCTTGGAATATGATCACACGGCATTGATGGGAAGTGATGCTCTGCGAGGCGTTCGTCTGGGGGTGGTGCGTAATCTGTGTGGAGAGAACCAGGAAGTCTTGGCGCTGTTTGAGCAGTCTTTGGAAATGCTGCGGCAAGCAGGAGCGATCTTGATCGATCCAGTCACGCTTCCGAATCATCGTGAAGCGGGTGGACTGGCCTGGAAGGCAATGCTCACGGAGTTCCGAGCGGATATGAACGGCTACCTCGAAAGACGAGGTGGAAACATGAAATCATTGGCTGACGTGATTGCTTTCAATATCAAACATCGCGACTCAGAGATGCCGTTTTTCGGCCAGGACCTATTTGAAAAAGCCGAAAGCCAAGGCACGACAGAAGCAACGGATGAAGCCAATCAGGCTAGGGCTAACGCGCGATTTTTGGCCGGTCCTGAAGGCATTGATGCCGTCATTCAGGAGCATCAGCTCGACGCTCTTATTTGCCCAACTAATGATCCGATTCAGAGCATCACGCTTAGCAAGGGAGATGCGCATGTGCGCTGCGCCTGCGGTCCTGCGGCAGTCGCCGGATATCCACATCTAACCGTGCCGATGGGCTTGGTGGCTGGCTTACCCGTGGGGCTTTCTTTCTTTGGTGGGGCTTGGACCGAGCCGCAGCTTTTGGCCTATGGTGAAGCCTTTGAAAGGATCATGCCTGCGCGTTTGCCGCCTGCCATGGCTTAAGCCTATTAGCCGTGCGCACGTTTAATCGCTACTCTGTGGCGGCTGCTGGTGGTGATTTTCTCTGGCTTGCCTGCTGTCTTTTTTGACTTGGCTATAGGCTTGGCATAAGCGTGCGATTTCTCGCTTGGTTTTGCGTCCGGTACCTCTGGTCCGACTTTCTTCTTTGTTTTCACCTGGGCTGCGGCTGTGTCTGCTTTGTTGAGCGTCACGGGGATGGCGACTGGAACTTCTGCGTCAGACTTTTTCTGAGCGATGACTACTCCAGCTTCGAGCGTCGGCTGCGGCGCGTCTTCCTTTTTGCCGAGCGGCAGTCTGCCGCGAGTGACGACCACTTTGGCTCCGATACCGATGTCGTTAAAGGCTTCGACAACATCCTTCATTCCCATGCGTATACAGCCATAGCTCGCAGGTGTGCCGAGGCGGTTTTCTTCAGGCGTGCCGTGGATGTAGATGTAGCGTTTCATCGCGTTGCGGTTGCCACTTTCCATCCCGCGCAGCCACATGATTCTAGACACGATTGGATCACGGCCAGGTGCATTGGGCTTGAGCACTTCACCATTCCATGAGCGGCTTTTCAAAACAGCACCGGCCGGGAGTCCATGACCAATCTTGGCGATGACTTCATGCTTGCCCAAAGGGGTTCGGCAGCTTCCTGGGGTGTCACCAAGACCAAATTTTGAGGTCGATATGGTAAATTGCTTTTTCAGATGACCTTCTGAATACACGCCGAGTTTCTGATCCTTGACGCTGATCACGACTTCTGATTTTGGTGCCGAAGAGCAGGAGGAGAGATATGAAATCGCGAGGACTAAACCCATTCGGCAGATCAACGCCAAAGTCATTTGGCTGGAAAAAAAGCGGGTAAAATTTATCATAATCTTGATTAAACTTAATATATGTTAAGTAATTCCGCAATCCTCAAGTTGAGATTCTATGACCGAGGATTGGTTTTGCGCTCTCTCCAAGCAGTTTTGCCACCTATGGCGAGTTTTTTTTGGTGAGTGTGGATCATCTGTGATCTTCTGATTTCAGATGGCATCTTTCTGCTGTTTGATCCGACTTATGAGTTATCTTAATCATCACGCTCGGCGTGCCGACCTGCGGGCGCTTTACCAAGATGCGCTAGCGAATGACGTGATGCCTTTTTGGCTGCTCCATGGGATGGACCGTGAGCATGACGGAATCATGACGACGTTAGATCGGGATGGGAGTGTGATGGACTCGGACAAGAGCATTTGGTTTTAAGGACGAGCGGGTTGGATGTTTGCGCCGCTCTTCAACACGGTCGAAAAGCGTCCTGAGTTTCTTGAGGCAGCAGTCTCGTGTGTTAGTTTTTTGGACAAGCATGGCTATGCGACTGACGGAAAACTTTTCTACACAGTGACTCGCGAGGGGCGCCCACTGCGGATGCGTCGTTACGTTTATAGCGAGGCCTTTGCTAGCATTGCCCATGCGGCTTATCAGTTCTGGAATACTGGCAGGATATGAAGTTCTGGTGGCCTCACTGTGAGGCGATCATCGCCACGGCATTGGCCTATGAAGTGAGTGGCGATGCCAAATACAGTGATATGCACGCGGCGGTGCATGATTGGAGTTTTAAGCATTTCCCAGACGCCGAGCATGGCAAGTGGTTTGGCTGGTTGCACCGTGATGGCGGTGTGTCACAGCCAGCTAAGGGCAGCCATTTTAAGGGGCCGTTTCACTTGCCGAGAATGCTCTGGTATATGGATCGTCTGCTTGCTTGATCAATCATCCAGAGGAATCCGTGCCATCTCAGCCGCACGATCTTTATTGAGGGCGATAGCACGAATCACAAAGGTAATGAAGACGGCGGCAGTGATACCAAAGGCGACGTAGGGAACCCATTCGAGCCAGTTTTCATAGATGACTTGTTTGAACATGATGGTGTGTGGTGATGATTACTCGCTAGCGCCGCCTGTGCGGTTCTTGTCTGGATTGCCGGGGCCGGGGATGAGTTGTGGCGTACCGGGTGTGTTTTTGAGTTTGTTTTCGACCTCTGGAGTGTCGTATTTGCCCAACTTCTGTAGGTAGGCGATAACGGCTACGATCTTCGTATCGGGGAAGGTGCTGAGGTTGTCGTTCTGTAGCATGTTGACGATTTTGATGCCTTGGTTGATGGCGTCTTCTTTGATTTCGACATCGGTCATAGCGGGGTAGGGTACGCCGAGTATCACCATGGTGGCGATCTTCTTGGGCAGCGTCTTTTGATCGAACTTGTCGGCGAAGAGATGCGGGTAAGACGGCATGTTCGAGCCGATGGAAGTGCTGCGCGGGTCCTTCATGTGATTGAAGTGCCAGCTATGGGGATACTTGCCACCTTCACGCGCGAGATCGGGTCCGGTGCGCTTTGAGCCCCACTGGAAAGGGTGATCATAAATGCTCTCACCCATGCGGCTGTAGTCTCCGTAGCGAAGCACGTCAGGCAGCATGGTGCGGATCATTTGGCTATGGCAGTTGTAGCAGCCTTCACTCACATAGATGTCGCGCCCAGTTAGTTCCAATGGCGTATAGACCTGTTGAATGCGGTCCTCCATGTTCTTGGCCCGGTTTACCATGACGGTGGGGATAATCTGAATCAATCCGCCGAGTGCTACGGCGACAAAGGTGAGTAAGGTGAAGGGCAGCCAATTTTCCAAAAGTCGCTCATACCACTGTGACCAGGACTGATGCGAGGAAGCGAATTTTTTCACCGCGATCACCCCAAAAATGAACGAGCAAATCAGCGCGGCGATGTCTGCTCCTTTGGGGAGGAATATCCAGCCCATGAGTAGAAACAGACCGCCAAAGAAGTAGGTCACGGGATAGGCCAAGAAGGTGGTCTTCATGTCCATGTTATCAATCGTGCCACGCTGGATGACGGTTACTTCACGGGTTTCATTGACCGCCTTGCCACTGCGGGCAGTGAGCCAGAGATTCACCAGCATCATACCCATACCGACCAGATACATGGCACCACCGATGACGCGGAAGCCCATCATGGGGCGGATGGCGGTGAGCGTTTCCAAGAAGTTTGGATAGGTCAGCGCAGTGCTTGCGGCATTCGTCGAGTTCAGCATGAGGCCCTGCATGATACCTGAGACCCACATGGCGGCGACATAGAGTAGGATGCCAAAGACGGATATCCAGAAGTGGAAGTTAGCCATCGGCACGGAGTAAAGTTTGGTGCCGTATAAGCGTGGCGTGAGCCAGTAGAATAAGCCTGCTGCCATCATGCCATTCCAGCCTAGAGCACCGCTGTGCACATGACCGATGGTCCAGTCGGAGTAGTGAGAAAGAGCATTCACTGCGCGGATGGAAAGTAACGGTCCCTCAAAAGTACACATGCCGTAGAAGGTCACGGCGGCGATGAAGAATTTCACCACGGGGTCTGTGCGCAATTTATCCCACGCCCCACGAAGTGTGAGCAGACCGTTCAGCATACCGCCCCAGCTCGGTGCCCAAAGCATGAGACTGAAGAACATGCCGAGCATTTGCAGCCACTTCGGCAAAGATGTATTCAGCAAGTGATGCGGTCCGGCCCAGATGTAGATGAAGACGAGGGACCAGAAGTGAACGATGGACAGACGATAGGAGTACACGGGCCGCTCCACCGCTTTGGGCAGGAAGTAATACATGATGCCGAGGATCGGTGTGGTCAGGAAGAAGGCCACGGCGTTGTGCCCATACCACCACTGAACGAGCGCATTTTGCACGCCTGAAAAGATCGTGTAGCTGTGCGTCCAACTCGTCGGAATTGATATGTGATTGACGATGTAAAGCATCGCCACCGTGATGATGGTGGCGATGTAGAACCAAAGGGCGACGTAGAGTGATGGCTCGTTACGTTTGGCCAGTGTCCAAAAGAAGTTCACGGCAAACACGACCCAGATGAGGGCGACTGCGATGTCGATGGGCCAGATGAGCTCGGCGTATTCTTGTCCGCGAGTGAAGCCCAGCGGTAGGGTGACTGCCGCGCTGACGATGATGAGCTGCCAGCCCCAAAAGTGGATCTTCGATAAGATGTCCAAGCCCATGCGCACCTTGCAGAGCCGCTGGGTGGAATAATAGACGCCTGCAAACATCATGTTCCCGACAAAAGCGAAGATGACCGCATTGGTGTGCAGTGGGCGCAGGCGGCCAAAGGAGAGCCAGGAGGTGAGGTTGAGCTGATGGAAGTTTAACTGAGCAGCAATCAAAACTCCGACGAGCATCCCGACGATGCCCCAGATGATGGAGGCCCACATGAACTGGCGGACGACCTTGTCGTTGAACTCGATGGTTTGCTTGGTGGAGGTGTTAGTCATGGGAGATTGGTGGGCTTAGTTTTCGCGGCTCAGGGTCGAGTGGCTGGCTCCATCGCCATCCAGTGGCAGGAGCGAGATCTGCTCCATGGAACTGCGCTGGCGTTGACTGCGCTCAGCGAAAAAGAGGACGCCAAAGAGCACCGCAAATGCGATGCTCATGAAGATGGTAACGGCAAAAACTTCCATGTGCGCCGAACGAAGCGCAGTGGTGCAGGTGCCGCTCTGCGCTCCTTGTTGTAGGATGCACCGATCTTGTGGGCATGGTGCAGCGATTGAGCCGGTGACTCGCGGCAAGGATGCCGGCTTCACAAAGTTAGAGGAGCATTCCTCTAGTCTTTAGGGTCGTTTTGCGGGCACGTAAGCTGCGGCAAGATTGACCTTGAAGCGCCAGTTCACGACCTCATCTTGCTGATCCGCAGTACGCTTAAAATTGAGCGTCACAGCGCAGTCTTCACGCCGGAGTTTGTAGGGCATCTGATAAGTCACGGTCATGGTCGCCCGATCGTAGTGGGCAGGGACGATACCGAGTCCGCCGATTCTCATGCGCACACTTTCAGGGACGACTTCACCGAGTCCTTTGAGATTGGCTTGGATGAGCGGTTGGCGTTCAGTGATCAGCTCCTCAGGTAAAGGTTTGAGTTCGACGAGTGGATTGCCTTTGTCGTCCTTGGCATTGGCCACGAGGAAGTGATTGGAGGAGACATCACCACGCCCACGAAAGCTGGTGGCGAGCTTGAAGTTCGTGTCACTTTCCCCATGGATGATGTAGCGGCCCATCTTGCCCATCGGAGTATCCCAGGTGACTTTTTGATTGTTGACGGTGACGAGAGTTTCATAGCCGACCTGCAGCGCGGTTTCGCTGGTGCTGTCATCAAAGATGCCGAAGGGATAGGCAAAGGAAGTGCAGGTGATGCCGAGGTTCTTTTCCAGATAATCCTTGGAGTCCTTCAGTTCACCTAGCACCCAGATTTGATGGTCCGCTTCCTTGCGGCCTTTTTTCAATCGGAGGCTCTCATGCGAGACGCTGTGGCTGCCGATTTCGCAGCCGTTTTTCATCATCTCTTTGATCTGATCCCAGCTCATCGAGCGACCACCGATGTTCACATACTTCTTGTAAATGTAGGCGGTGAATGGAAACCCAAACTCCTTGAGCACGGGATACGCATAAGTGTGTACACCTTCCCAGCCGTCATCCATGGTGATGACGATGCACTCTTCGGGGATGTTTTTTTGACCCTTACGCCAAGCGAGGACGTCACTCAGCGAGATGACGGGGATGCCGGAATCTTTGATAGCCTGCATCTGCTCGCGAAACTTGGGTGCAGCGATGATCATCGGGCTGCCGCCACGCTCACGGAAGTCGTGATAACCGAGAATGGCGACAACGGCGGACTTGTTCAACTCGAACGCGATGGCTTTGGGCGCGGCTTCTTCAGGCTTGGCCGCCTCAAAGATGGCGCTGTTGAGCACGCGTGCCTCGATGGCCTGTTGTTCTGGGGTTAAGACTGGCTCAGCGGGTTTGGTTTTTGCCTGGGGTGAAGACTCTGCAGTAATGCCTGCGGCTCGGGCAAGACGATCCAATTTGGCCTCAATGCGTTTGCATGAGGTGGCTGGGAGCAGGAGCGCTGCGAGGAGACAGATCGGTATGAGCCGCATCGGCAAGCTTTAGCCGACGACTCTGGTTTTGGCAACTCATGCACAAGGTCTTGCAAAACGGCGGTCATTGCGCACTCTGAGACGTGCTCCGAACCCTCCTCAAATCCAAGATCCACCGCGCCACTGTCACCGATGCCAATGTTCAATACGAAGGAAGCATTACTATACCGACAGACCTGCTGGAGGCTTGTGATCTGTGGGAGGGTGAGAAGGTGCTTGTGACTTCGATCACCAGTGGAAATCGACTTGAGACCTATGTGATTACTGCACCGGCAGGTTCGGGGCAGATCGTCATCAATGGTGCTGCTGCGCATCTGATCGGCAAAGGTGAAATGGTCACCATCATGGCGTTTGGTCAAAGTCAGGTGCCGATTAAACCTAAGCGACTCCTCATGAATGAGCGCAATGAGATCGTGAATACGACCGTGCTGTAGATCACTTCAGCGTGAGATCTTCCATCAGCACTCGAAGCTGATCATGAGTGCGGGATACCATGCCTTGAGTCGGTGGGCCAGAGAGACGATCACTCCAGACTTTCTCTAACTCAGTGAGCACGAGAATGACTGGCTGCAAGAGCTGTGAATGACGAGTCAGGTCACTCAATGTCGAGAAATTCTGCCGCAACAGGGCAAGCAGGGCAGGGGAACCGATGCAGAGCGGGCGCTTGTCCACCTCAGGGGTTTCGACCACCAGTTTTGAAACGATTTCCAAGGATCGCATCCACGCTCCGATATTGACGAGAACGGACAAGTCTTCGTCACGTTGCTCTCTTAGCAAGCGCATTAACTCTTGGTGACCATCTACAATCTCTTGGCGTATGTCTTTCCATTCATCCGATTCAGCCATCTTGGCCTGAGCCATGAGGCGCGGCATCATTTTCTCCCCGACACCTAACATGCGGCAGTAGGTCACGATGTCTTGGTTGTTATTGCGAAACTGCTGTGAATCTCCGGTCTCCCAGATCAAAAAGGTTTCTCCAATTAGAGTGCCAAGTGTAAATGCTGCTTTGGTGCGGTCCGCAGTTGGAGCTGGCGGCTGGGGGCGGTAAAGCTGACGCCAGCGTGCTTTCGTATGCTTTCCTGCCATCTCCAGAAAATCCGCAGGGGTCTGATCGGCAGTCCAAAAAACCGCCCGAGTGACAAACTCACCGGCGCTTGCTGAAATGGAGTTCTGTCCTGCCTGATCAAGTGCCTGCGCAGAGGCTGACTTAGTCACTCCCCAAACGATGCCAAGAATGGCTGCACTCAGGAGGAGTTGGTTCGGGGGAAAAATCACGGTGATAGGAAAGATGAACGCAACTCAGATGGCGCAGACGGCAAGTGTGTTCAAGAACGACATCAGGCTTCATGCATCGACAGATTTTGCCCCATGCAACTAGAGGCGTTTAAACAAAACTTCCCGCACATCAGTGAGACGTGCGGGAAGTCATGAACAAAGGCAACGAACTAACTTATAATTATCAAGCAGCGCGATCTTTGATGCGTGCTTTTTTGTCGACTAGTTTTGGCTGCGTGGTTGGCTTGAATGACTCGCCGAACAAATACTGACGAGCACTGTTAACCTGGGCCATGACGCGGTTGTGCCATTTGGTGAAGTCTTTGCCGAAACTGCTCGCGGCATTTGAATCGAGGATGACCTCGGCAAGGTCTTTATGCTGTGCATGCAGATCCATTTCAATTTGGAAACCGATTTCAGGGATGTGCAATTCCACGGCTTCAAACATGTCCATCACCCGGGCTTCATAGCTTTTGTCCCAAATCTTGTTGGCGTCCTCATAGCTGCTGGTGATTAGGTGAGCGATGAGATATTCGGCATTGTCTGAATACACTTTTGCGGCTTCGATCACCGAGTCAAAACTGTCGCTCTCGATCGTGACGGGCAAAACGACGGAGAGGCTGATGGCGGGCTCGCTGAGTAGGAGGTCTAACTGTTGATTTTGATAGAATTTGGAAATTAATTCTCCCAATCCTGAGCGGACCTCAAGAATGGTGATTGGGGAGCTTTCAAGGAGGCTGAGAAGGGATCGACTATAGACTCGTGATCCGAGTGCAGTCTAACAGATGGCTGTCCTCGTCTTTATGGGTTTCTTCCACCAACGTTTTGACCTGATGGGAGACGCCGTGTTGGCCGAGGTAATGACTGAAGCAATGAGCCAACGTGCTCTTGCCTGTGGACGGGTAGTCGTTTTGGATGAGAATGAGCTTTATATATATAATTTGCCTTATTTTAGCGTATATTATATTAATTATCATAATTATTTCAATCATAAACTATTTGAATATACTATATTTTATAGAAGTCCGACTTTTTACCAGTTGGTGGAGCGGATTGAATCCTGTGGGTACCATCAAAATTTTCGCGCGTTTTCGAGAAAACATGAGTGGCGGGTCAAAAGCGACTTTTTGGAATCCCAAAGATCGAGGCTGGACAGTCGGCCTGCTGTCGTTTCCAATATGCTCGCACGCTTATCAGATAAGTGACAATTTAAACGACCATAACAACACAGAAATCCACCAACATGGGCAACATTGAATTCGGTTCCCAGGTCTATACCTGGTTTATGCAGGGCACTGGCAAAGGCTACGACAACAAACTCGACCACATGATCAAGGTCGCCGCAGAAGCGGGTTTTACGGGCATCGAACCTATGGTGCTCGAGGTCGCAAAACGCGGCCTTGGGGTGTCTGAATATTGGCTCGGCGATCTCATAGATCCTGAGAAGCTCAAAGATTGCCTAGCTCAGTATAACATGAAGCTGGCAGGTCTAGCTCTCGTTTGCCAGTGGGATGCCGACCAGGAGACTCCTGAAGAGCGAACTGCCGCAGACTATGCCATTGCAACTCTGAAGCATTTTCCTGATGCCAAACTGGGCACGGTTCCACTTCCAAGTGGTCGCAAAAACAATCTGCAGGATCGCCGTCTGAATTTGGTGAAGAATGTGAATGCTGTCAGTCGCCGTGCTGTGGATGCAGGACTTGTCTGTTCCTTCCACCCAAACAGCCCACCGCCTTCGATCGTGCGCACGCAGGAAGACTACGATGTCGTCCTTAGCAGCCTTGATCCAAAGGTAACTGGCTGGACGCCTGATGTGGGGCATATCATTCGTGGAGGCATGGATGTCATCGCCACGATGAATAAGTGGGCGCATTTGGTGAACCATATTCATTACAAGGACTTCTCTGGCAACGGTGCAGAGCCATGGGCGCAAATGGGCACAGGCAAGCTCGACTTCCATAGAATCACCGAGTGGCTCACGCTGCATCAGTACGAAGGTTGGATCATCTGCGAAGATGAAGCCCATGTTGCTGTCGAAGACCCAGATTCTGTGACGAAGCAAAATGGGCAGTGGTGCAAAGACAACCTCGAGCCTCTCGTGAACTAAGCGCTCTCATTGATCGAAACAAAAAAGGCTCTGCGGTGTGAATCGCAGGGCTTTTTTTGAAAATAGCCTACGGCACCTCGAAGACCTTCTGAGTTGTCGGATCAAGGGCTAGCGAACCGCTAGAGAGACCACTCACATCAAGCTCACGATAAGGTGGGTAAGGGCTGATCACTCGGCCTTCTTTGCTGCTTTTTTTACCGCGTAGGAAGTTGCCACTGCTGGCAGCTGCGTTGGTATTGTCATTTGAAGAGCCGCTTGATGCAGTCGCTGCGGGCTTAGCGCTTGGAAGCTGGTAGGGCTTGCTGCTCGTGTTGGTCTTGTCAGGCTCTTCTTCTACCTTCGGTGCCTCCCTAGTGATGCTAGGCGGTGTATACTTCCTTTTGCTGGTTGAAGAACTGCTGTTTTTAGAGTTTGGCGCGGAAGGACTCTTCTTCATAGCTGGTGGAGATTTTGCGGAGCCAGAGTTCATGCGGCTCGTGGGTGGCATGGCTGGTGTCGTGGAACGTGGAACTGGAGCTGTCTGATATCGCGGCGCGTATCCTGGCTGTGCTGCGCTCGGTGCAACTTCATAGGCTTGCGCACTGGCGTTCGGCGGTTGGTCAAGATGACCTCCTTGCTGTGGCTGTGGTAGGCTATAACCCTGTGGTGGCGCATCGCCATAAAAGATCCGCCGGAACATGCTGCCAAATTTACGACCAAAAGTGGGCAGAAACTGCATTGGATTCAAATACTCTGTCAGTCCGGGCTGGGCATCTCCTTGCTGAGGCTGGCTCTGAGGTTGCTGAGTGTAGCCTTGTCTAGGATAATTTTGCGGCGAGTAGTCCTGCTGCGGGTAGGTAGGAGCCTGTGAGTATCTGTATCCTGGAGCCTGCTGAGCCTGACATTCAACGCTCAAAGAAACCATGGAGGCGACTACGATAGTCATTCGGAGGGGAGAGTTCATTTTCATTTCATTAAGGATTCTTAACTTCCTGAATCAATCAAGTCGTTTGTTGAATCAGCTTGTGGCCTTTCCCAGACCACTCAACGCGACTTTTTATTCGATAACGAAGCCAACAATGCCGCAGTGCTATTAAAGAATGGTGATGTCAGAACAATTTCTATTTTTCTGGTTGTGATGTTGTGATGCTGGTCAATGATCTAATCCCGTTTCGGAAAGTTGCGCTCGTGGCGGAATTGGTAGACGCGCTAGATTCAGGTTCTAGTGACTCACATCGTGGAGGTTCGAGTCCTCTCGAGCGCACCATCTCTAAAAAGGATGACTTTAGATATGCAAGACGCTGGATTTGTCAAAAATGCCTTTGCAGGGATCGCTAGCCGATATGTTTTAGCCAATCATGTGCTCAGTTTGGGCATAGATGTTTTGTGGCGCAGCATGACCGCACGGCTCGTAGCTGAGAAGCATCCGAAACGTATTCTAGATCTTGCTACAGGTAGTGGTGATCTCGCCCAGACCCTACGGAAGTCATGTCCAGATGCCAAGATTCTTGGAGCTGATTTTTCCGTTCCAATGATGCGTGAGGCTCAGCATCGAAACTTCCACCATCTCATTGCTGCTGATGGCATGGCACTACCTTTTCAAGACGCGAGCTTCGATGTGCTCACTGTCGCTTTTGGATTGCGCAATATGGCGTCATGGCCAGATGCTTTGAGAGAAATGCGCCGCGTGCTCAGCGGGCAGGGACATCTCTTTGTGCTTGATTTTTCACTGCCGACACTTCCGCTGGTTCGTCCCGCTTATCTGTTTTATTTGAAGAACATCATGCCACGAGTTGCTGGCTGGATCACTGGGCAGCGAAAAGCGTATGAGTATCTGTGCAGTTCAGTTGAGCAATTCCCGTCTGGCCATGTCATGGAGAAGCTAATGAAAGACTGCGGCTACAATGAGGTGCGAACTCATAAACTCAGTTTGGGTATTGCCTCGCTATATATCGCCCGAGTTGGGTGATGACGAGGCTTCGGTCATTGCAATAACTCTAACTCAATCGAGTGCCCTTAGGGTCGGTCCTCTTGGTTTCCAAAAGTGGTGGCAGGGGGCGGATTTGAACCGCCGACCAAAGGCTTATGAGTCCTCTGCTCTACCGCTGAGCTACACTGCCATGTTTTGGCTCCTGAGGTAGGGTTCGAACCTACGACCTAGTGGTTAACAGCCACCCGCTCTACCGCTGAGCTACTCAGGAACGTTTTTTCCCGTTTGGAAACGGGCCGCGAGGATAGGTGAGACCTCTCTCAACGCAAGCATTTTGTTCCATGATGTGAAATGATCGACGCAACTCATGCCTCACACTGAGTTGATCAGAAGATGAGATCTAAACCCCAGGCGACAAAGAGTCCTGTGATGCCCACCAGCGTCTCGGTCACCGTCCATGTTCGAAGCGTTTGAGACACAGATAGTCCGAGCGTTTCCTTCACGATCCAAAAGCCAGCATCATTCAGATGGGATAGAAATAGTGAACCACAACCGATGCCGACGACGACCAGCTCAGGATTGACTCCAGGTGTGCTCAGAACTAGTGGCGCGACTAAACCACTGGCAGTGGTGATTGCGACCGTGGCAGAACCAGTCGCTACGCGAACTAGAGCTGCGCATACCCAGCCAAACACGAGCGGTGGCAGGTGAGCAGCGGTGGCCATTTCCCCGATTGCTTTTGCTGCGCCACTGGCTTCAAGGACGCCTTTGAATCCGCCCCCTGCTCCGACGACCAGCAGCGTCATGCCCACGGCTGCGATGGCTTTTTCACCGATCTTCAATGCCTCACCGCGCGTGAATTGGAACGCGATTCCTGCAAAGATGACTGACAGACCTAATGCAAGCGTTGGGTTACCAATGATCGTCGTTATCTGGCGTACTGGATGCCCTTTATCGGCAATGATCAATTCAGCTAGGGTCTGAGTGAGCAGTAGCAGAATGGGAACCGTCAGAACGGCGACTGTAATTCCAATTGATGGCAATTTTCGTGCGGCTAAAGATGGATCAATGGGCGGTGGCTCTGGAACTTCGGCCTTAACATGCCGCACTGCCCAACGTGCGAAGATGGGGCCAGAGATCGCTGCCACAGGCACTGCTGCGAGTAGCCCCCAGAGCATGACTTTACCCAGATCTGCATGAAGCGCTTGCAGTGCGACAACCGGTCCTGGATGCGGAGGCATGACGCCATGCATGATCGATAGCACCGCCAGTAGAGGAATCGCGAGCTTGAGAAAGGGTTCCTTCGTCTCACGGGCCAGTGTCACGAGAATCGGCACCAGCATCACTAAGCCGACTGCAAACCATGTGGTCAGACCGATGCATAAACCAAGAGCCATTAGGCACCAGTGCACTCTCTTGGGGCCGAAGACTTTGATGAGCGCCTTTGCCAGCACCTCTGCGCCGCCTGAAGCGGCCAGTAAACCGCCAAGAATTGTTCCAAGCCCAAGAATGCCCGCGATACCGCCTAGCGTGCCACCCATGCCTTTCTCGAAAGCTGTCATCATGGCCATCGGGTCCATGCCTGAGCCGAGGCCCATCACCATCGCTGCTAGCAACAGAGCCAGAAAGGCGTTCATGCGCAGCCAAGCGATGAGCGCGATAAGAACAGCGACGGCGACGACGGATAGAAAGAGGAGTTGGGTAGTATCGGGATTCACGATGGGAAGAAAGACAGAAACGCATGATGTGGTCAAGAACCACCATCCTTCGATCCGATTTCAGCGTAAAATTTAAATCGTGGATTGACGCTCTGACAATCCCTTGGCACCCAGACACACTACCATGAAGATTACCCGCTACACCGACTCCAACTGGAACGATACTGCTGCTGCGTTGGACCGGCGCGCTGAGGCCAGTGATGCCGTGCGCGACGTTGTGTCGGACATCATCAAAGCTGTTCGCGCAGGCGGTGATGCTGCCGTCATCGATCTCACGGAGCGCTTTGATGGTGTAAGGCTCTGTCCCGAGACACTGCGCGTTCCTGCTGAAACGATCATATCTGCTTGGAATGAGGCATCGCCAGAATTGAGATCGGCGCTTGAGGCTTCTCATCGCAACGTGTTTGATTTTGCTCATAAAAGTCTGCGACAAAGCTGGTCCGGTCTGAACGAGCAGGGCGGGGAAGTGGGTGAGGTTTATCACCCCTTTGAGCGCGTCGGCTGCTATGTACCAGGTGGCTCAGCACCCCTTGTCTCTACTGCTTTGATGACAGTGACTCTCGCCGCCGCAGCGGGTGTGCCGGAGATTGTGGTATGCACACCTTGTGGCAGCGACGGTAAAGTAAATCCTGGATTGCTCGCTGCGCTAAAACTCGCGGGTGCCACAGAGGTTTATCAAATAGGCGGCGCTCAGGCCATCGCAGCCATGGCTTATGGGACAGAAACCATTCGTCCGGTGACGAAGATCTTTGGTCCAGGCAATAGCTACGTCGTAGAGGCGAAGCGTCAGGCCTTCGGTGTTGTTTCGATCGACCTTTTGCCAGGTCCGAGTGAGGTGCTGATCCTGGCAGATCGCAGCGGAAATCCCGGGTTCATCGCCGCAGACATCCTCGCGCAGGCCGAGCATGGTAAAGACAGTCAGGCGGGCTTCATTACAGATGATGATGATTTGCTCAAGGCGGTCGTTGCTGAGGTTGAAAAGCAAAGTCAGTCGCTCAGTCGTCAGGCGCAAATCAGTCCGGTTTTAGAGAAAGGCGTGTTTCTTCTGCTAGCACCGAATCTCGTAGAAGGTGCCCGCCTTGTGAATGCCTATGCGCCTGAGCATCTCTCTCTTATCACCGAGCGTGAGCAGGAAATCCTTCCCATGATCCGCACTGCAGGCGCCATCTTTCTCGGCAATCATTCACCGGTCGCCGTGGGTGACTTCCTCGCAGGTCCGAGTCACACCCTTCCGACCGGTGGAGCAGGGAAGTCCTTTCCGGGCCTAACGGTTGATATGTTTCAGCGTCGAACCAGCATCATCCACCTCAGTCGTGAGAGTTGCGCCAAGTCAGAGTCTGTCGTGCGAGCTTTCGCCGAAGTGGAAGGACTTGATGCTCACGGTTACTCAGTAAGCATTCGCGCTAAGTGATTTTGATGAACTGCGATTAAGCGCGTTGAGTTACTTACCCGAATTAGCGTTGCTTTGACAGTAAGTCCCACTCCAATCCCTCAAAACTGAAAGCTCAGGTCAGGATGTCTGCGGCTTTGTAGCACTCTCGCAGACGCTGCTTGAGATGTTGTAGAGCAAGCTGAGGCGAGATAGGCAGAGAAGTGGCGCAGGCGGCCGAGTTCATCGTATTGATCTTTAGCAGCTGAGCATATGTTCGGGCGGTCACATCCGCCGTGCGGCGTTGCTGGGTGACGAAGGCCATCTCGCCGAAGACGTCTCCGGGGTGTACCTCTTAGAGCAAGATTCGGCCTTCAGGACCATTGACGCTGGCTTCCAACTCGCCTGAAAGCACGACGTAGAGAGAGTCGCCGACATCGCCCGCCTTTACTTTCACCTCACCGCTGTGACGATCTTTTCACACGCTTCTTTCGAATCGCTAAACATCTTCTTCAGCGTGCGTAGATAATAGCATGTCGCTCCCACTCGACCGTCGCCAGTTTCTCTCCGGTGCCTATGGCATGGGCACCATCGCGCTCGCCACCTTACTTCAAAAGGAAGGCTTGCTAGCCAATCCCGCCCTCGCTGGTGGTCAGCAGCACTACGACCTTACGCCCAAGCCTGCCCACGGCTTCGGTCAGGCGAAAGCGATGATCTCCATGTTCATGCAGGGCGGCCCGAGCCACATCGACCTCTTTGAGCCGAAGCCGGAGTTGATGAAGCTGGATGGCAAAAACTTTCCCGGTGATATTAAGTATGACGACGCCGCCGGTGCCAGCACTGAGGTCATGGGCCCGCAGTGGCAGTTCAAACCGCGCGGCAAGTGCGGCACCGAGATGAGCGACCTCATCCCATACATGGGCAGCATCGCCGATGAGATGACGCTCATCCGCTCCATGCACACCGGCGTGAACAATCACGGCCAGTCCATCTACTCGCTCATTAACGGCCAGATCGTCGGCGGTCGCCCCACGCTCGGGAGCTGGCTCACATATGGACTCGGCAGTGAAAACCAGGATCTGCCCGCTTATGTCGCCCTCACCGATCCGCGCGGACTACCCGTTCTAGGCGTGGATAATTTTTCCAACGGCTGGCTGCCATCCATGTTCCAGGGCACCGTCATCCGGTCCAAAGAACCGCGCATTCTCAATCTCGACCCGCCCATGTCACTCAAAGGTGAGGCTCAGTCACGCTACCTAAACTTTGTGAACCGCCTCAATCGCGAGCACGCCGATGCCCGAACCGGAGAGAGCGATCTCGAAGCCCGCATCCAGAGCTTTGAACTCGCCGCGCGGATGCAAACCTCCGCCAAAGAAGCGCTCGACATCATGCAGGAAAGCGAGGCCACGCGGAAGCTCTACGGCATCGACAAACCAGCGACGGAAGAGTTCGGCAAGCGCTGCCTCATCGCCCGTCGCCTCGTCGAGCGCGGCGTTCGCTTCGTCTCCATCTTCACCGGCAACCAGACCTGGGATCATCATGCCAGCATCCTGACCAGTCTGCCCACTGCCTGTATGCAGGTCGATCAACCTGCCGCCGCTCTCGTCATGGATTTGAAACAACGCGGCCTGCTCGATACCACCATCGTCCACTGGGGTGGCGAGATGGGCCGCCTGCCCGTCATCCAAAATCGCGCCGGAGCTAAAGGCCGCGCCAGTGTTGGGCGGGATCACAACACTTACGGCTTCAGCATGTGGGTCGCAGGCGGTGGTTTCAAAGCCGGCCACACCCACGGCGCCACCGACGAGTTCGGTCATCACGCCGTGAAGGATGTGGTGAACCACTACGACTACCACGCCACACTCCTCCACCTCTTCGGGCTGGACGCCAAAAAGCTCAGCTACAAACGCAACGGCACCGAGCAGGTCCTCGTCGAGAATCCAAGTGCAAGAGTGGTGACGGAGTTGTTGGCGTGAGAAGGAGTTTCTTCGGGTAAAATTGCATAAGCCTAAATCTTGTGGCAGACTAAGACGTCTTCTCTTTTCAGCTCGCTTTGGAAAGTCCAGCCTCCCCAATTTTCGGCCAATGAAAACCACACATTGCCTGCTCAGCGCGCTCTTTCTCCTCACCGTTGTCTCGGCTGGCCTGGTTGATGAAATTGTCAGCAACGTGGGTTACGTGGAGGGTTATGGACTACCTTTCTCAGGGGCCTCTGCAACCCAGGCATTCACCACGGGACAGGCACCGCTGCCATCACCGTCGATGTGAACGGCTCGCGCTATGTCGTGCCACCTGCGCTGCCATTGGCGAGTGCCTTTCCCGGTCTGCTGCAACACATCATCGCCAACACCACACTCACCTTCACCCACAGCGATTTCACGAAGCCAGCGAATCAAGGTTTAATCATTCAGAAGGGCAGGAGGAAAGTTGGCTCGGGCTACTTTATGTCTCGCTCCAACCCGCTCACCTGCCTCGGCCAAAGCGGTGCGGTGCAGTTGACAGCGAAATAACACCCATTTTCTCCGAATTGCAGCGGGATGGGACTACCGAAACTGGTTGGCTAGAATCGGTGTTGAGAGTTGATCCTGCTTGTGGGATGAAAATAAGTCCGCTGAGCGAATTAAAGCGGATCACCTTTTGAGTGAATGTTTTGAGCTCACTCATTCGGTTGAATTTCTTTACGCGGCTGGGTATCAAGCTCGCAATTCTCTCTCGCGTCATGCAAGGCAAACAATACCGTCACTTTAGGAGTTAATGCTTTGCGCTCACTCTCAGCATGATAAAGGTTGTTCTTCTTTTTCTGAAAAAGATCAAAATAACCCCGGCCGAATTTCTTTGGAGCACCTTTTTGGCGGCGACCAAGGGCGGCAGCGTACTCGGAATTTTTGAGGCTAGCGAATGTGAATTATGAGCAATGTTTAAGTCGCTCAATCAACTCAATCCACTGGTATGAAAGGCATTGTGTTAGCGGGTGGCGCAGGATCGCGTCTGTATCCATTGACTCAGGTTGCAAGTAAGCAACTCCAGCCGGTTTATGACAAACCGATGGTCTATTATCCGCTGACGGTTCTCATCGCGGCCGGAATTGATGAAATCTGCCTGATCTCGACACCCCATGATTTACCGCGTTATCGTCAGCTTCTTGGAGACGGCACTCAATGGGGTATTCGTATCGAATATCGTGAGCAAACGAAGCCTGCAGGTATTGCCGAGGCTTTTTTGATTGCGGCATCCTTCATCGGTTCTGACGACGTGACGCTGATTCTGGGAGACAACATTTTCTTCGGTGGAGACGCCTTCCCTCGGGCCTTCTCAGAATTCAAAAGCGGGGCTACCATCTTTGCCTATCACGTCAATGATCCCGAACGCTATGGGGTCGTGGAATTTGATTCTGAAGGCCGAGCGATATCGCTGGAAGAGAAGCCCAAGCAGCCGCGCAGCAATTTCGCTGTGCCTGGTGTTTACATTTTTGACAATCGAGTCGTCGAAATCGCGCGTCACATGCAACCCTCTGCGCGTGGCGAACTGGAGATCACCGACATCAACAAAACCTATCTCCAGCGCGGAGAGTTGCGTGTAGTTCGCATGAGTCGCGGTACGGCGTGGTTGGATGCAGGCACAAGCAGCAGTTTGCATGAAGCCTCGGCCTATGTTCAGACCATTGAAAAACGCCAAGGCATGAAACTCGGCTGTCCTGAGGAGGCGGCTCTGTATCGTCGTTTTCTTTCGGTGGCGCAGTTTGAAAAACTTGTCTCGATGATGCCCATCTGCGAATACCGTGAGTATCTAGAAAGTGTCGCCATCGAGATCCAGCGCACACGCACTTTTGGGAACTTGTCTCTGTGATTATGAATCTCCTCATCACGGGTGGTGCAGGTTTCATTGGTTCAAATCTCGTTCGCCATGTCATCAACAAGCCGGAACTCACGAAGCTCGTTAATCTCGATTGCCTGACATACGCCGGGCGTCTTGAAAATCTCGATGGCATCCATGAAGTCCACCCGCGCTACTCCTTTGAAAAAGTCGATCTTCGTGACAAGACTGAAGTCCTTCGAGTTGTCCGTCAGCATGACATCACCCACGTCATGCACCTCGCCGCTGAAAGTCATGTGGATCGTAGCATCAGCGGTCCGGCTGACTTTATCGCCACCAACATCAACGGCACCTTCAACTTACTCGAAGCCTGCCGTGCTCATTGGAATCTCAAATCTCAAATCTCGAATTTCAGATTCCTGCACGTCTCGACTGATGAAGTCTATGGCTCGCTTGGTCTCACTGGCTTCTTTACTGAAGCCATGCCCTACGCGCCAAACTCTCCCTATTCAGCCAGCAAGGCTTCCAGCGACATGCTTGTGCGCTCTTATCACCACACGTATGGATTGCCGGCAGTGATCACGAATTGCTCGAATAATTACGGTCCCTTTCAGTTTCCTGAAAAGCTTATCCCTGTCGTGATTCAAAGCATTCTCTCATGCAAGTCCATCCCCGTTTATGGAGATGGCATGAACGTGCGTGATTGGTTGTATGTTGGCGATCATGTCGAAGCCCTCTGGTCTGCGCTCAATCGAGGTCGTGCAGGCCAAACTTACAACATCGGTGGTCTCAACGAACAGGCGAATCTGCATCTCGTGCAGCGCATCTGCGATCTCGTTGATGAAATGAGACCTGCACTAGGCGGAAATTCACGCTCATTGATTTCCTTTGTTGCTGACCGTCCAGGTCATGATCGGCGCTATGCGATCGATTCCACCAAGATACAGCAAGAACTTGGTTGGAGTCCGAGGCATACACTAGAAACTGGTCTTCGTGAAACAGTGGCTTGGTATCTTGATCACCAAAACTGGGTCGCATCTGCCACCGATAGTAACCACCGATGACCGCGAATGGGAGATAATGCCCACCTATGCCTAAGGCCTGCTGAAACGAACAGCCTCTGGCAAGATGTCTCTGCCAAACTCCACTCAAATTCCAATGAATCTCAGCGTGCTCGCGCACTGGTTCAGTGTCATACAACCCACTCGAACTCTGGAAATTTTTGAGACAACTTCACTATGGAAAAACTAATCATCGAAGCTGGTAAGTCCGAAGCGCATTATTGGCGTGACCTGTGGCGTTTCCGTGAACTCTTTGAGGTTCTTGCTTGGCGTGACATCTCGGTGCGTTACAAGCAGACTTATATTGGCGCAGCTTGGGCGGTGATCCGGCCCCTGCTCACCATCCTTATCGGCGCGGGCATCTTTGGTGGCCTTGCAAAAATGCCTTCGGACGGTGTTCCCTATGCCATCCTCGTCTGCGCAGGTACGCTGCCTTGGTACTTTTTTTCCAATGCCCTCAGTGAATCCAGTGCCAGCCTTGTGGGTAACGCCAATCTCATTTCTAAGATCTACTTTCCGCGCATGATTTTGCCCATGAGTGCGGTGGTGGTGGCCTTTGTGGACTTTGCCATCTCCATGCTGATTTTGGTCGGTTTGATGGTCTGGTATCAGTTTCCTCCCACCTGGCGGATGCTGACCCTGCCGCTCTTCACGCTACTCGCTTTTCTCAGTGCTGCGGGACCTGGCTTGTTGTTTACGGCCTTGAATGTGAAATACCGCGACTTCCGCTACATCATTCCCTTTGTCGTACAATTCGGGCTCTACATCTCGCCCGTGTTTTACAGCACCACGGCCATTCAGGAGAAATATGGTGATGTGGGTCGCATGATTGTCGCCATCAATCCAATCGTCGGCGTGATCGACGGCTACCGCTGGGCCATCTGTGGCACGACACCCCTTCATTGGCAAAGTTTCGTCACCTCAATTTTGCTGAGTTTGATCATGCTGTTTGTTGGGGTGTGGTATTTCCGTCGCATGGAAAAAACCTTCGCTGATGTCATCTAAATGCCGTCGATTGTTCCAGTCTCAGCCATCCTTCCCACGCGTAATCGGGCGCCGATCCTGGAGCGCTTTCTTGAAAGCTTAACACAACAAGAAGCCCTGCCTGCTGAGGTTGTCATTTGCGATAGCTCGGATGACGGCGAAACAGAGGCCGTGGTGAATAAACAAAGAGGTCGATTTACCGCCCAGATCTCCATTGTTTATCAGAAGGCCCAGCGCACGGGACTAGCCCCACAGAGGAACCAAGCCGTCGCCACCTCGACGCAGCCTTTTGCATGGTTTCTCGATGACGACATGATCCTTGAACCCGGCTGTCTCCGACAACTTTACGATGCCGTTAATTCGTCAGCTAGAATCGGTGGTGTCACCGCCACACTTATCAATGAAGCTTATCACCCGCCTGGGCGCCTGACTCAAAGGCTCATGAGGTTCTTTGAAAACGGCCAAGCCCGCAGCACTTACGCCTCTTCTTGCATTGGCCCAGGCTGGACTTTCCTTCATGATGCCGACCCTCATGGACCTGCACTCATGCCTTCGGAGTGGCTAGGCGGCGGCTGCACACTGTATCGTCAAGAGGCATTGCCAGAGCCTGCGGTTCCTGATCATTTTGAAGCCGGAGCGCTCGGCGAAGATTTAGCAGCATCGCTCACCGTGGGGCACACGTGGGAAATGTATCATGTCAGAGCCGCCCGTGCTGTGCATGACAGTCAAGGCGGCGACCACAAAAGTAATTTCGTCAAACATGCCGATCAGACGCTTCGGAATCGTTACTTCATCATGACTCGAGTCATGGGGAAAGACACGTTGAGAGACATGCTGGATCTCGCCGTCATGCAGGCCTTTATTCTGATGAGTCAGCTCTATCATATCCGCACTTGGCAAAGGGCTTGGTGCATGGCCGTTGGCTGGTCGATTGCCATCTACAAAATGGCCACACAGCCCGCGCACCCGCCGAGGTGGCCTGTCGTTTTGGCCTGAAGATGGGATGCCGGAGCACTAGTCGCTTGCTTCTTGAAATAGATCCGCCGCCAGAAGCCATGCCAGATGACATCATCATACGCGCAGAAAACGTCGGTAAACGCTACACGCTAGGTCACTCATCCGAAAATGGCGGCTACCGCAAGTTCAGTGACACCCTCATCCACGCCGCCAAAGCCTCGCTGCGCTGGCTTAAAACAGCGAACAGTGAACAGCGCACCGAGAACCTTTCAGAAGACTTCTGGGCACTGAAGGACATCAATTTCGAGATCAAGCGCGGCGAAGTTCTCGGCATCATTGGCCGCAACGGCGCTGGCAAGAGCACTCTATTAAAAATCCTCAGCCGTATCACCGAACCCACCACAGGTCGCATCACCTTGAATGGCCGAGTGGCCTCACTGCTGGAAGTGGGCACCGGATTCCACCCCGAGCTGACCGGACGTGAAAACATCTACCTGAATGGTGCCATCCTCGGAATGCACCGAGCCGAGATCAAAGCCAAGTTTGATGAGATCGTCGCCTTCGCTGAAGTGGAAAAGTTCCTCGACACCCCGGTCAAACGCTACAGCAGCGGCATGTATGTCCGTCTAGCCTTCGCTGTCGCGGCACACTTAGAGCCGGAGATTTTGATCATTGATGAAGTTCTCGCTGTGGGTGATGCCGAGTTTCAGAAGAAATGTCTGGGACGAATGCAGGATGTAGCGAAAGGCGGTCGGACGGTGCTCTTTGTCAGTCACAATCTCGGTCAGATGCGCGCACTATGCACTCAAGCTGCCATGCTAGAGAATGGCCGATTAGTATTCCAAGGCTCAACGGAAGAAGCCCTGAGTCGCTACGCCAAGAACTCGCGCCTTTCCGCTATTTCCGGTCGATTTACCGGACCCTTGGCTAATCAGATCGAACTGATCAGCATAAGCCTCGCAAGAACGGAAGCAGGCCCCACACTCTGCCAGCGAAGCGACCAACCCGTGATCGAGCTTGAGATCCGGCTCCGTGCACCAATTGAACGTCTAAGAATTACCGTTGCACTGTTCCTTGACGGTGTTCGCATCTGCACCACGCATGAGTCTCAAGGACATGCTTTTCAGCCTTCCCGTGCAGGCAGCCTAAAGGCCACTTGCTCTCTTCCTGTCGAGTTCTTGAAACCTGGTAATTACACCATTGGCCTCGGTATTTGCGACGGGCATCCAGGCACTTACGCCTGGAATCCAGATGCCATGAGTTTTAATATTCTGGAAGACGCGATTAGCAAAGGACTGGAAGCCGAACTTGGCCTTGTGTGCCTTCCGATGACGCTGAATCGAAGCGCAGTTACAAGCTTCGCGTAATGCCATCATTCAATCACAAGCCTATTCTTGTTGTCGGTGCTGGCCTATCGGGTGCTGTCGTCGCTCGTGAACTTGCCGAACACGCAGGCGTCTCCTCGGTCGTTATCGATTCACGGCATCATGTGGCAGGTAACTGCCATTCGTTGCGGGCCGTGGACACAGGGATCCTTGAGCATGTCTATGGACCGCACATTTTTCACACCAGTAACCGTGAGACATGGGAGTATGTGAATCGCTTCGGCACCTTTCATCCTTTTGTGAATCGGGTAAAGGCATCGACAGAGCGTGGGATCTTCAGTTTGCCGATCAACCTCCACACGATCAATCAATTTTACGGCAAGCACCTAAATCCGACGGAGGCCAAGGTCTTCCTCGCCAGCGTTGCCGACACTTCAATCACAACACCAGCAAACTTTGAAGAGCAGGCCTTAAAAATGATCGGGCGGGATCTCTACGAAGCCTTTTTTCTCGGCTACACTCAGAAGCAATGGGGCTGCAGTCCACGCGAATTACCAGCTTCAATCCTGAGCCGACTGCCAGTGCGCTTCAACTATGATGACAACTATTACGCAGACTCTTTTGTCGGACTTCCAGAAGCAGGTTATACCCGTGTCATTGAAAATATTCTCGACCATCCCCTCATCTGTGTTCGAGTTTCCACACCCTGGGATTCTTCCATGCAGAGGGATTTTGAACATGTCTTTTTCAGCGGCTCCATTGATGCATTTTTTGACTATGAAGAAGGTCGTCTAGGCTATCGCACCGTTTACTGGGATCGAAAGGTCACTGATGGCGATTACCAAGGAAATGCGGTCATCAACTATCCTGGTATGGATGTCGCATACACACGCATTCATGAGCACAAACATTTTGCTCCCTGGGAGACCCATGAGCGCACCGTTGTTTACACTGAATTCAGCAAAGAAACCACCCCTGCTGACACCCCTTACTATCCCAAAAGACTGAAGGCTGACATGACGGTTCTGGAAAAATACCGACAACGCGCCGCTGCAAGCTCTGGAGTTACTTTTATTGGCAGGCTGGGCTCCTATCGTTACCTCGACATGAATGTGGTCATTGAGGAAGCGCAGAAAGTCTCCCGCGACTTTTTTGGATTCACACATCCGACATGATTCTCGAAGATAAAGTGTTGGTTGTCTTCACAGATGAAGGAAAAAAAAACTCCGGTGGGCCTGGGGGATTTATTTCTCAACTCATTCGCCCATTCAAACTCTGCGGTATTGAAGTCACTCCACCGATCACCACTCCTCTCCGCTCCCGGTGGAAGCGTCTCTTTGGCCAACCTGAGACGTGGCTGAATCCCGCCAATCTCTTGGGAACACTGAGGAATCCCAGCTACCTCCCAAACCGGAGTCTATTCAAAGAAGCCGGAATGGCATCCGCGCGCATCCTGTGGTTCATGCATCATGCGTTTTACGAACTGTTCGCGCCTTTCATCCAGCCTGATCAAATAGTCATCTACCAGCCTCACTGCCCCGAACTGCCCTGGATGGAGGTTCTCGGCGTCGATGAGGAAGCCGTGCAGCAGCGGAAGAGGGAAGAGAAAACTGTTCGTGATCTCATCGCCCGTTCGTCAGTACTAGTGCTGCCAAACGAGGGGGCACGAAGTATTTATGAGTCCTTGATTGGTCCAGATCTTGAACTGCGTTATCTCCAATCTGGCGCAGCGATTCCTTCCGACGTGGGACTTATCCCACTCGACCCACAATTCACCTATCTGCTCTACATTGGACGCCGGTTGCCCATCAAGGGCTTCGACATTGTCAGAGAGGCATTTTCCAAAGCCTATGCATCCAGACAGGACCTTCGACTGATCGTGTGTGGCAGTGGTGAGCCTTTGCTTGATCCTGGAGTCATTGACATTGGATTCACTTCCAGAATCCACGACTGGATTGCTTCGGTAGATTGTGTGGTAAATGCCAACCGTCAGAGTTATCTCGACCTCAGCGTGATGGAGACGTTGGCCATCGGAACACCAATCATCATGTCTGCCACCCATGGCCATGAAGTATTCCAGCAGTTCAACTCAGCCGACCTGCACTGCCTGAATTCAACTGAACCATCCGAATTTGCTCGGAGCATGACAAAGTTGTGTCGCAAAGACCGCCGTCAGGTGCGTGAGGATACCCCCAATCATCAACTTTATGCACAAGAGTTTTCAATTCCGCAATACCACGAACGCCTTGAAGAGTTCGCTAATCTTATACTGTCAAAGTACACATCAAACTAAGAGCTAGTGTTTCAGTGGTTTTTCATCTCTGAATTTTGATTTAAACAGGAGGCCACAGAGGCCAGAAACCGTTCCCCTCTTCCCCTCTTCCTCCTTGTCCGCTAAACTTCTTCAGCGTCTCAAGTGGCTAGGCTTCACTCTCGTTCTCGGTGGAGTCCTGTTTGGTGTTGCCTGGTCGTATCGCGCGCCACTGCTGACCGGATTGGCCACCACTTGGGAAATCAATGACCCCTTGGCCAAGGCTGACGCCATTGCGATTCTGGGTGGCGGCAGTGCTACTCGGCCTTTTGAGGCTGCGCGGCTTTACCAGCAGGGCTGGGCCCCGCGCATCTTGATTGCCCAGGTCGAGTCCTCATCACTGAACCAGATCGGCATCCAGCCCCGCGAATCCGAGGTCAGCCGCGCCGTCTTGGACAAACTCGGCATCCCGGCTGCCGCCATCGTTTCTTTGGGCAGCGATGTCACCAGCACTCGCGACGAAGCCCTGGCGCTCCGAGATTGGCTCCAAACTCATAAGCTCCACACCGTCATCATCCCCACCGATTTCACCCATACCCGCCGAGTGGACTGGCTCATGCGCCGCACCCTCCCAGCGGAGACTCAGGCACTCGTTGTCTCCCTGACCAACAAGCAATACAATCAAACCAATTGGTGGCAAAAGGAGCCCGGTCTCATGGCCTTCCAGAACGAAGTCATCAAACTCTTGCTTTACTGGTGGCGGTACTGATCCCCACCGTCATTCGATATTTGCCCCTCCGCCGTGCGAACTGAGACCGATATTCTCAAGCTAGAAGCCTTCATGACTGCACTCGCGGCTCGAACAAAAGGTCCAGGTCGTATCTATCTCACTGGCGGAGCCACGGCACTCTTGCACCGCTGGCGGCTGAACACCCTAGACATCGACCTCAAAGCTGCACCCGAACCCCAAGGTTTCTTTGAAGCCATTGCCATTTTAAAGGATCAACTGGATGTGAATGTCGAACTTGCGGCACCAGATCAGTTCATTCCTCCGCTTCCAGGCTGGCAGGAGCGCAGCGTTTTCATCGCTCGGCACGGCACCCTTGATTTCCATCACTACGACTACTATTCACAAGCCTTAGCCAAGCTCGAACGAGGACATACCCGCGACCTGCTCGACGTCCGAGCCATGCTGGATCGGCACATGATCACCCTGCCACGTTTACAGGAATTTTTCGCAGCCATCGAGCTAGAACTCATTCGTTATCCAGCCATCACACCCTCAGTCTTCCGCGAGCAAGTCGAGAACTTCTGCTCCACATTTCGCCCATGACTTCCACTTTCGACCATCTCCCTGGAGGCGATCTCATCAGCCAAGGCATCAGCGATGGCGAAGCTGGCAAGATCACCGTCGAGTCATGTCTGGTCGCTATCGGCGCACCTCGCTTACTTCGTTCTGGTCTGACATTAGAAGGCCACGTCTTCTCCATGCACGAACCCCAGCAGCGCCTCTACCAACTGCTTCGACAGACCAGCGGCGACGCCTACGCCCGCTACAACGCTTTGATTCGTCGGCTCATCAGCTTCCAACATGCACTGGATCGCCGCAGCGCATGCCCGTAGGCCCTCCATTCCCGTTTTTACCGCTTACATGACGCTAATAAAATGCTGACGGCAGAAGTTATCCATGAGCGTCTGAGCAGCGTCATATCAGCGGTTCAAAAACGCAAAACCTGATCCCGATGGCAATATCAAACGATGAGACTTGAAGCAAAAGAAGTGGAAGCCATCGGCGAAGAAACTCGGCGGTCAGACCCATCTGCCGAAATTTATCTTTTCGGCTCGCGCACTGACGATTTCGCCAAAGGCGGTGATATCGACCTACTCGTCCTTTCAGACACACTGGGGTTCCGTGATGTCTTGCAATTGCGCACCCGAATTCTGGATCGTATCGGCTGGCAACAACTGGATTTGTTAGTGCGGCGGCGGGATCAAATAAGTGAACCACTGTCTGTGATGGCTCAAGAAACAGGAGTTAAATTATGAAATTAGATCGTGTTAGCCAACTGCTGAATCAGGGATTGGCGGACCTGCGCGATGTCCGGCGGCATTTGAATTACTCGTTCCAGCAAGTTGAGCACCTGCCAGCCACCTTGGCCGACACGACTGAGGCGCAGTTGGAAAGCGTCGAGGCATTCACCGGACGCTTTGCCCGCGCGGTGGACTTGCTGGTCAATAAGGTGCTACGCAGTTTGGACCGCGTAGAGTTAAAAGCTGATGGCACCCTGCTGGACGTGGTCAACCGTGCCGAGAAACGCGGATTGGTGAACCGGGCCACCGAATTGCGCGAAATGAAAGACGTGCGAAACATCATTGCGCATGATTATGCCGGCGCGAAAGCGGCAGAAGTTTTCACTTATTGCCGGGAGCAAAAGCCAGTCTTTGATGCCATCTGTGACCGAGTGGTTGCCTATGCCTCACCATTGGTGGCTGACATATCACAACGCACTTAAAGAACCAAAGTTGAGAGTTCATCGTTAAGCTGCGAAGTCCCGAAGGGAATTGAGTGATTGATAAGCAACCCCTTGAGTCTTCCAGGTTCGCTCGATCTAAAGGTGAGTGCTTGTTGTGACTCTAACGGCTTCAGTTTCAGGCCCTCAACACTCAACTCAAAACCCTCAACTCGAATTCAGGCTACCACACCCCACATGTCTGACGACGTCATCATTCGCGCTGAAAACATCGGCAAGCGCTACACCCTGAATCACCAGGGCAGCAGGGGCGGCTACCGTAAGTTCAGTGATACACTGATCCACGCCGCCAAAGCCCCGTTGCGTTGGCTTCATCCTGCATCCTTCACCCCGCAGCCTTCTCAAGAGGACTTCTGGGCACTGAAGGACATCAATTTTGAAGTGAAACGTGGGGAAGTTCTCGGCATCATTGGCCGCAACGGGGCCGGCAAGAGCACGCTATTAAAAATCCTCAGCCGCATCACCGAGCCCACGACCGGACGCATCACCCTCAATGGTCGAGTCGCCTCACTGCTGGAAGTCGGCACCGGCTTCCACCCAGAGCTCACCGGCCGTGAAAACATCTTCCTCAACGGTGCCATCCTCGGGATGCACCGCGCCGAGATCAAAGCCAAGTTTGATGAAATCGTCGCCTTCGCGGGAGTTGAAAAGTTCCTCGACACCCCGGTTAAACGCTACAGCAGCGGCATGTATGTGCGACTCGCCTTTGCCGTCGCCGCCCATCTGGAGCCCGAGATTCTGATCGTGGATGAAGTGCTCGCGGTCGGGGATGCCGAATTCCAGAAGAAGTGCCTGGGGAAAATGCAGGATGTAGCGAAAGGCGGCAGGACGGTCCTATTTGTGAGTCATAACCTTGGCCAAGTGCGCGCAATGTGCACCCAGGGTGTGCTTCTGGATGCGGGTCGGCTGACGTTCCAAGGGCTTCCTGAAGTGACTCTCAGCCACTATGCGGAAGTCTGTCGCGATTCAACCACAAGTGGTCGGTTCTCGGGGCCACTGGCCAGCCAGATCGAAATAGTTAGCATCGCCCTTGCTGGCACCGAGGCTGGCCCTAGACTCTGCCATCGGAATGACAAGCCCGTGATCGATTTAGAGGTCCGGCTGCTTCAGCCAATTCAGCAGTTACGAATTACCATCGCTTTGTTCCTGGATGGTGTTCGCGTCTGCACCGCACACGAGCCGCAGTGTCTCGCCTTTCAACCGGCAGAGGCAGGACATCTAAAGGCTTCCTGCAACCTCCCTGTTGAGTTTCTGAAGCCAGGAAGCTACACGCTAGGTTTCGGCATCTGTGATGGCCATCCTGGCACCTATGCATGGAATCCAGACGCCATGAGTTTCACCGTGCTTGAGGAGACAACCATCAAAGGGTTAGAGACCGAACCCGGACTCGTGCTGCTCCCGATGACACTGAATCGAACTCCTGCAACGCTTTCATCTTGATGTCATCTTCCAATCAACGGCCCATTCTCATTGTGGGCGCCGGCTTTGCCGGCGCAGTCGTCGCTCGTGAGCTCGCGGAGCGTGCGAACATCTCCTCAGTCGTCATCGATTCTCGTGATCATGTGGCAGGGAACTGCCACTCGGTGCGGGCCGCAGACACAGGCATTCTTGAACACGTCTACGGCCCCCACATTTTTCATACCAGCAACCGAGAAACCTGGGACTATGTGAATCGTTTTGGTGTCTTTCATCCATTTGTGAATCGGGTCAAGGCATCAACGCAGCGAGGCATCTTCAGTTTGCCGATCAATCTCCACACGATCAACCAGTTCTATGGTAGGCATCTCAACCCAGTGGAGGCCAGAGCCTTCCTCGCCAGTGTTGCCGATTCCTCAATCACCGCACCAGCAAACTTTGAAGAGCAGGCTTTGAAAATGATTGGTCGGGATCTCTACGAAGCTTTTTTTCTCGGCTACACTCAGAAGCAATGGGGCTGTAGTCCACGAGAGTTGCCAGCTTCAATCCTGAGCCGCCTGCCAGTGCGTTTCAGTTACGATGACAACTACTATGCCGACACCTTCGTCGGCATTCCTGAGGCGGGATATACCCGCGTCATTGAGAACCTGCTGGATCACCCCTGCATCAGCGTTCGGGTTTCCACGCCGTGGGACCCCGCCATGCAGCGGGACTTTGGCCATGTCTTTTTCAGCGGCCCCATTGATGCCTTCTTCGGCTATGAGGAGGGACGTCTAGGCTACCGCACCGTTTACTGGGATCGATTGGTGGCTGAGGGCGATTACCAGGGCAATGCCGTGATCAACTACCCAGGCTTGGAAGTCCCCTTCACTCGCGTCCATGAGCATAAGCACTTCGCTCCTTGGGAGACACATAATCGCACCGTCGTCTTCACCGAATTCAGCAAAGAAACCACTGCTGCCGACACCCCCTACTACCCCAAAAGATTGAAGACCGACATGACGGTTCTGGAAAAATATCAACAGCGCGCCGCTGCCTCTCCGGGAGTCACTTTTATAGGTAGATTGGGCTCTTATCGCTACCTCGACATGAATGTGGTAATTGAGGAGGCCCTGAAGGTCACCCGCCAATTTCTGGAACTCCCCCAACCGACATGAAACTCAGAGATAAAGTGTTGGTCGTTTTCCCGCACGAAGGAAGAAAAAACTCCGGAGGGCCGGAAGGGTTCATCTCTCAACTTATACGCCCGTTCAAACTTCGCGGCATCGAAGTCACAGCACCCGTTCCTACCGTGCTCCGTTCCCGTTGGAAACGCCTCATCGGTCAGGCTGAGATATTGCTGAATCCCGCAAATATCTTGAGGACGTTACAAAATTCAAGATACCTTTTGAACCAGAGCGTGTTCATAGAAGCCGGAATGGCATCTGCGCGCATCCTGTGGTTCATGCACCACGGGTTTTACGAGCAGTTCGCACCGTTCATCCGTCCCGATCAAATAGTAATCTACCAACCCCACTGTCCCGAACTGCCTTGGATGGAGATTCTTGGAGACGAGGCGGAAGCCGTGCAGCAGCGTAAGATGGAGGAAAAAACAGTTCGTGATCTCATTGTTCGGTCATCGGTGTTAGTGCTACCAAACGAGGGAGCGAGAAGCATCTATGAGTCCTTGATCGGTCCAGACCTTGATTTGCATTATATTCAGTCAGGAGCGGCTATTCCGTCTGACGTGGGACTAATTCCACTAGACCCCCAATACACTTATTTGCTCTATATCGGACGTCGGCTACCCATCAAGGGATTTGATATCGTGAGAGAGGCATTCTCGAAAGTCTATGAGACCAGGAAAGATCTCCGTCTGATTGTGTGTGGCAGTGGCGAACCTTTGCGTGATCCTGGAGTCATTGACGTGGGGTTCACTTCCAGAATCCACGACTGGATCGCTTCGGTGGATTGTGTGGTGAATACTAATCGGCAGAGTTATCTCGACCTCAGCGTCATGGAGACACTGGCCATAGGGACGCCGATCATCATGACAGCCACCCATGGACATGAAGTATTCCGCCAGTTCAACTCAGCTGACCTACACTGCTTGATCTCAACTGAGCCATCCGAACTTGCGCAGCGCATGACCGAGGTGCGCCGCAAAGACCGCAGTCAGGCATGTGAGCACAACCCCAACCATCAGCTATATACACAAGAGTTTTCGATTCCGCGATATCACGAACGGCTCCACGAATTCGTGAATTTCGTTCTATCTAAATGACTACCCAAGCTCCCACATGAGCAATGAGTCAGCACCATTGAATACTCCAAGTCGAGTTACGGTCGCGATCTGTACTCACAATCGCGCTGATTTTTTGGATTCTTGTCTGCACGCCTTAAAGCTTGCCAACCAATATGAGAATTTTCCGATCATCGTGATCGACAATGCTTCTACTGACCACACTGCAAAGGTGGCACTACGACATGAAGTGGCTTATTTTTTTGAACCAACGTTGGGCTTGAGTCATGCGCGCAACCGAGCGCTCAGTCTCGTCCAGAGCGAGTTTCTGGTGTTCTTGGATGACGACGGAGCGCCCAACGAGTCATGGTGTGCAGCCATAAAAGAAGGCATCGAGAAACACAATCCAGATGTATTTGGCGGTCCATATACACCCTATTACCTGAGCCATAAGCCCGACTGGTTCCTGGATGAGTTTGGTTCTGCTCACCTCGAGCTTGCCGATGGCATGACTTCGGACACTGTCTGTTTCTCCGGTGGCAACATGGGATGGCGGACAGCGCTACTCAAACAAGTGGGTGGCTTTGATCCCAAGCTGGGGATGACCGGTGGAAAGTTAGGGCTTGGAGAGGAAACGGCCATTCAGATTACCTTGCGCAACCAGCCAAACATCAGACGGGCATGTTTCTCGGCCATGACAATGAAGCACTACGTTCCACCCGCCAAGATGAAGTTGTCTTACATCGCGCGCCGTTCATTTCAATATGGCTACCAAATTCTAGACATTGATCCAGAAGCTCCGGTAATAACAAAATCTCACTCACTGGGGTTTGCCAGAAGATCCCGGCTTGGACTGCCTCTTTTGTATCGCCTCGCAGTGCGAAATCGAACAGCAACTCCTTGCTGGTCTACATTTGCCGCGCAGTATCTCTCCCTTCATATGATCGAAGCGGGGGTTCTTTGGCGAAAGCACATCGGCAACGGGTGACGAGAGAACCAACTGAGCTTTCATGGCACAACTTCGGCAACTGTTAAGCGCGACCAAGACGCTGCTTTACCGCCGTCCCAGGGACGAGTTGCAGCGTCTGCTGCGCTGGGGCCCTGTTGCTTATGTGCGCTGTGGCGCTTGGGCGCGGGAGATGGAGGCCGCCGCCTGGGAGCTTCCGATCTCGAGTCCTGATGACGCAGGTCTTCCAAGCTTGGAAGTCTGGTTTCTCACCGGCCAACGTTTCTGGTATCAAACAGCCTTCTGCGCATGGACCCTGGCCAAGCATTCGAATCGCGGTGTGGTGCTGAACCTGGTGGACGACGGCACCTTGGAGCCTCGCCATGAGGCCGGGTTGCGGCGTTTGTTTCCTGCAGGAATGACTGTTACACGTGCCTCGATCCAGGCTCGGCTTGATCAGCATTTGCCAGCCTGGAAATTCCCCATCCTGCGCCAGCGCTGGCTGGATTACGTGCACCTGCGCAAGCTCACCGACATTCACTTGGGTTCCGAGGGACTGAAGCTGGTGCTGGACTCGGACATGCTGTTCTTCCGCCGCCCTGAGGCCCTGTTGGTGTGGTGGGACAGGAACCAAGGCCTAGTGAGCAGCGGGCCGACGGCTGGAGATTCTTCCTTTCACCCATCAGCCTTCTCTCCCTGCCTGATGACCGATTGTGTCGAGTCCTACGGCTACTCGCGAGCCTTGATGCAGGAACTGGCCGGAGCCGAGATTCCGCCGCTGCTGAACGTCGGCATCTGCGGGCTGCGCAGTGAATGCCTCGACTGGGAACAACTGGAGCACTGGTGCCGAACGCTGTGGGAACGCGAGGGCACCAGCTACTACCTGGAGCAGGCCTTGGTCGCCATGATCGCCGCCCGGCATTCCCCCACAGTGATGCTGCCCCAAGACTACATCACCTTTCCGTCTCGCGACCAGGTGCTCAAATCAGGGGGCGTGCTGCAGCACTACGTGGCCGACAGCAAGCCCTGGTATTTTGGGTCGGCTTGGAAGCTGGCGATGTACTAAAACTCGTGAATTCGCCAGAGGTTTCCGTCTGCATTCCCTGCCACAACGCAGCACCTTACGTTGGCGCAGCGTTGGACTCGGTCTTGGCCCAGACATGGCCTCATTTGGAGATCATCGTGGTCGATGATGGCTCGACCGATGAGAGCGCGGCGGTGCTGGCCACTTATGTCGACAGGGGCGTGAAGGTCATCACCGAAAAATGCGGCAGTGCCGCCAAGGCGCGCAATCGAGCCTGGGCCGAAGCCACGGGTGATTATATCAAATTCTTCGATGCGGATGACCTCATCAATCCCGAGTTCATTGCCCTGCAAATGGCAAGAGTGGCAGGTCGCACGGATGCGGTGGCGTCGTCCGAGTGGGGGCGTTTTTATGGCGATGATCTCACCACCTTCCGACTCAACCCGCAAAGTGTCTGGCGCGATATGGAGGCCACGGATTGGCTGGTCGAAGCCTGGCGGGAGGCGCGGCCCATGATGCAGCCGGGGATGTTTCTCATTCCCGCCTCCATCCTGCGGAAAGCGGGCGGTTGGGATGAGAGCCTGACACTGATCGACGACTTTGAGTTCTTCACGCGAGTGCTCTGCCACACCAGCGAAGTGCTCTTCACGCCAGGAGCCGTGCTGCATTATCGCTCCGGTCTCTCGGGCAGTCTGTCGGGCCAGAAATCGCGCAAGGCGGTGGAGTCCGCCTTTAAATCTCTGACGAAAGGAGCCGAGCATCTTCTGGCGCGCCGAGCGGATACTGAGACGAAGCGCTCCTGCGCCAACTTGTTTCAAGACTTCATTTACACTTACTATCCTGATCATGCCGATCTGCTTCACGCGATGAAAGCTCGAATCACAGAATTGGGCGGCAGTGACTTGCCTCCTGATGGCCCACCACGTTTTCAGAAGTTGTGCAGGTTGCTTGGCTGGAGAATGGCGCGGAGAATTAAACAATTGCTGAAGTCCTAACCCGCGCCGTGTGGGGGCCATACTCCATTTTCAGTGATCTCTTATGCCACTAAACACACTATCTCTAAGCCGCCCGCTCACCTCATATTCAAAGGTGCAGTCGATCATTTCCGAATTGATTCGGAATCGTCGTTTCCAGCTCAAGCATGAAAGCGTGGTGAACTCGAAGTATTTAGACATTGGCTGTGGAGACGCTCATCACAGCAATTTTATCAACATCGACTATTTCTGGAAGCCTGGCATCAATTTGTGCTGGGACATCATGAAGGGATTGCCCTTGTCTGACGGTTCGCTCAAAGGCGTTTTTACTCAACATTGTCTGGAGCATTTCAGCCTGCCTTCAGTGAAATTTTTGTGCAACGAAATGTACCGAGTGATTGAGCCGGGAGGAACAGTGCGCATCGTAGTGCCGGATGGGGGACTATATTTGGCCACCTATTGGGCAAGAATTCACGGAATATCAGAACGGCCATTTCCATATGAAGAAAGGGATGAGTTCGACGACATTCGGACACCGATGTTGAGCGTGAACCGTATTTTTTACGTGGATAGGGATAGCTTGTTCGGGCACCGCACTATGTATGATTTCGCTCTGATAAAGGCGCTGCTTGACAAGTATGGCTTCGAGGATGTGAAGCAGTGTGAATTTGGCCAGGGGCGTGACCCTGAGCTGCTTGTAGATTGCTCGAAGCGTAAGATCGAGTCGCTATATATAGAGGCCTCCCGGCCTTCGTGATGAAGATGAAACCCACATTACTCATTTTCATCGGCGGGCATCTATCAACAGCCCCTCGACCGCAAAAAGAGGCAGCTGCGGCCATCAAAGCGGGTTTCCGAGTCATGATTCGGGGAACGTGGTGGGATGATCGGTTGACCGACGAGGACTTGGCTCTGGCTGCCAGCATCGGAGCCGACTTTGCGCCAGTGATAGACCTGCGAAAACGCGATTATTCTAACCTTCTGCTGAAGCTAAGGCAGCGTCTGGCCCGAGAGGCTTGCGCTCGTTTGGGCTGGGAGACCGCGCGTGCTCTCGGCATCGGTGCCCCGGAGATGCTGAAAGAGGCGTTGAGGATCAGGCCTGACCTCACCATGGTGCATTCCGAGGCTGGTTTGTGGGTCGGGGATCAAATGCTCAAACGTGGCTTTCGTGTAGGAGTGGATTTTGAAGATTGGTTTTCCGAAGACCTGCCGGTGGCTGATCGAAAAGGGCGACCTCTTCGGTTGCTGAAGGTATTGGAGCGCAAGCTTTTGCGTGAAGCCCATCTGACGCTGACGACCACGCATGTCATGGCGAAAGCCCTGGCCAAGGATGCGGAGACAAAGCGCCTTCCCGAAGTAATTCCCAATTGTTTCCCCTGGAGTAAGGCTCCTCGTTCAGAAACTGGAACGCAGGATACGCGAAGCCCTACCACTTGGTCTTTTTACTGGTTCTCTCAGACAATTGGGCCAGGAAGAGGCCTTGAAACTTTGGGGGCCGCGCTAATGCAAGTCAGGGGAGATTGGGAACTGCATCTGCGCGGTGATCTCAGAAATTACCAGACTTGGTTTGAGTCGGCCTTTCCTTCGATGATACGAGACCGTGTCAAGCTGCATGGGCCGGTCTCCAACGCTGAACTTCCCTTGGCGAGTTCAAGCCATGATGTGGGGCTGGCTTTGGAGGAACCCCACTGCCCGAGCCGTGATCTGACGGCTACCAACAAAATCTTCGAGTATCTGAGATGCGGTCTTGCCGTCATCGCGACTCAGACAGCGGGGCAGGAGGAAGTCATGTCCGCCTGCCCTGATGTGGGCTGGCGAGTGCCCCCTGGCGATGTCGATGCACTTTGTGAAGCCCTTCAAAGATGCATCAATGATCGCGAATCAGTGATGAAGGCCCGTGAGTCCGCTTTAGTCGCTGCTTCAAGCCAGTGGGCATGGGAGTCGTTTGAAGGAAAGATGGCTGAATTGCTCCGAAAGGCTGCCTTTGACGACTAATGTGGAAACTCGTTAAATTTCCTTTTTGAGCATTTCTCTATGTTTACTGTTATCAAATCTCTCTTGGCCAAGCTCATTCCTCATGATTTCAGGCAGTCTCTGAAACGCCGCCTTTTTGTCGTTCGAGACATGCACACGAGGCTTGCGAATCTCAAGTCGGCCGGGTTTGTGGTGACCTCTGCGATTGATGGTGGCAGTTACCACGGCGACTGGGCCCGCGAGGTCTGGAAGGTTTGGTCAAATGTGCCAGTCCTCTTGGTGGAACCTCAACCTAGCTGCCGGAAATGGTTAGAGTCTGCAGCCCTGGGTGCGCAGGGTTCGAAGGTGGCTCTGTGTGCGCTTGGTGCAAAAGAGGGGACCGTTGAGTTCAGTCTGGCTGAAACCAATAGCGGTATTCGTGCCGCGAACGATGAAGCTGAGGAGTCGGTCAAGGTGGCGATGACGACCTTGGATACGCTCTGTGCGGAATGGGTTGGAATGAAGCCGAATTTCTTGAAGCTGGATCTTCAGGGCTATGAATTGGAGGCTCTCCGCGGGGCGACTCAAATGTTGGCCAACATCGAGGTTCTATTACTCGAAATTTCAGTGCTCCGCATTGGCGACGTGCCGGTGTTTCGCGAGGTGGATCGTCAGCTGGAAGAGCTTGGTTTCCGAATGTATGACGTCATTCCCCAGTATTACCGACCTCTTGATAACGCCCTTTGGCAAGTGGACGCCTTTTACGTGAAGGAGACTTCGCCGCTGATCGCTTCACGGGCTTGGTCGTGAATTTAATTTGTGCCGTAAGAGAAAGTTAGGAATGCGAATCCTCTTCACCGCAGATCCAGAGTTGCCCGTTCCTCCGTTGCTTTACGGTGGCATTGAACGGATCGTGGATTCCCTGATCGGGGAGATGCGATCCCGTGGCCATGTCATCGGATTGCTGGCGCATCCTGAGTCGAGCGCGGTGGTGGACTGGCAGGCGGGATGGCCGGGTGCTGCCTCACAGCGTTGTCAGGACACATGGGCTAACATGCAGGCGATGTCGCGTGCCATTCAGGAATTCAAGCCGGATGTGGTGCACAGTTTTTCGCGCATCGCATACTTTGGCAGACATCTGCTGACACGCTTGCCCAAGGTCATGAGTTATCAGCGTGATCCCTCAGCACGAACGACGGGCTGGGCCGCTCGCTTGGCCGGGAAGAGTCTGGTGTTTAGCGGTTGCTCGGAGCACATCGCGGCCACAGGACGCAAGGCTGGCGGGCGGTGGGAGGCGATTCCCAACTTCATTGATCCCAGTAAGTTTAGCTTTGTCTCAAGTGTGTCAGAGGATGCGCCACTGGTTTTTCTGAGTCGGATCGAACCCATCAAAGGCTGTCACACGGCGATCGCTATTGCCAAGGCCAGTGGCCGCCGTCTGTTGATCGCCGGCAATCGGGTCGAAACTGGCACGGCAGCAGGCTATTGGGAGCAGGAGATCGCGCCACATCTGGGTAAGGACGGTATTGAGTATGTGGGAACAGTGAATGATGAGCAGAAGAATGTTTTGCTAGGGCAGGCTGCCGCTATGGTGGTGCCGATCGAGTGGGAGGAGCCTTTCGGCATTGTTTTTGCCGAGGCGCTGGCTTGCGGTACACCGGTCATCAGTTGTCCGCGCGGCGCTGTGCCAGAGATCGTCGAGCAGGGTGTGCATGGGTTTCTCATCCGAACGGTTGAAGAGGGGGCCAGGGCCGTGGCCCGCCTCGCTAGCCTAGATCGGGGAGCTTGCCGCCGCAGGGTGGAGGAACGTTTCACGGCTGACATCGTCACTAGAAAATATCTGGCGCTCTACGGAGAACTCACCCGTCAGAGGCAAGGAGCACTTTGATATGATAGAGCAGATCTTTCGTTTTCATCAGTTTGTGAGTCAGCACCCCTTGGGGGCTAAGAACAAAGTCGGTGCCTGGAAACGCTGGCTGCGTTGGCAGTTGGGCAGCCGACTTTTGAAGGCTCCAATGATCATGCCTTGGCTGGAGAACGCCTCACTGGTGGTGGAGAGTGGCATGACGGGAGCCACGGGCAATCTTTATTGCGGCCTCCATGAGTTCAACGACATGGCGCTGGTTCTGCATTTCTTTGGTGGTGGTCCCGGATTGTTTCTGGATGTCGGGGCCAACATTGGATCTTACTCCGTGCTTGCCGCCAAGGTTGGTGGGGCCTCGGTGATCGCGCTGGAGCCGGTGCCTGACACGTTCGACAAACTGACACGTAATCTTTTGATCAACGGCATTCAGGATCGCGTGGAAGCAAATAGGGCTGCTGTGGGTGACGCGCCGGGCAGCCTTAGCTTCAGCGCCGACCGGGACACCATGAATCAAGTCGTAGGGGCTGACTACAACGGGGCTTCCATTCAAGTGCAGGTCGTGACGCTCGATGAATTACTGAGAGGCAGAACCGCTCAGGTTTGGAAGGTGGACGTGGAGGGCTTTGAACGCCAGGTTTTGGCGGGTGCTTCCCAAGCCTTAGCGGACCCCGACGTCGCCTTGGTGCTGCTCGAAGGGGAGGATGCCGATATCAAAAGCACCATGCGCAGCCACGGCTTTGAAGAGTGGTGCTACGATCCTTTCAGTCGGCGTTTCTCGACTCCTGAGGGTGGTCTCGCCATTGGCAATCACGTCTGGGTCCGCGATCGTGAGCAGGTGGAAAAACGCTGTCAGGCCGCCAGAAAGTTTCAACTGCATGACGTCGAGTTCTAATTGGGTCGGAGTGAGGTTAGTTTTTCCTGCCACTTTATGCGCGTTCTAATTATCTCTCCGCATTTTCCACCCTGCAATGCGGCGGACATGCACCGCATACGGCTGGTTCTGCCCTACCTGAAGGAGCAGGGCATTCAGGCGGAAGTGCTGGCTGTTGAGGCGGAGCAGGTGGCGACGCCGATGGACCCTTGGCTGGCTGCTGGTCTGCCTCAAGAAGTTCCGGTTCACCGAGTCAAAGCCAGGAGCCTGCGCTGGGCCAGGATTCCGGGACTGGGGCTGCTGGGCGCAAGGGCTCTTTCTGCCCTGCGAAAAAAGGGGAATGCTTTGCTCCACTCGGGGAATTTTGATCTCGTTTATTTTTCTACCACAGTGTTTGGCATTCATGTTCTGGGGCCGGAATGGCAGCAAAAATTTGGGGTGCCTTTCGTCATGGATTACCAAGATCCCTGGGTCAGTGATTATTATCGCGAACACCCCGAAGTCAGGCCGCCTGGCGGACGGTTCAAGTATGCTTTGGTGGATTACTTGAATCGACGCAGCGAACCCAGGGTTCTGCGCTATTGCCGAGGTATCACCAGTGTTTCGCCAGCCTATCCCGAACAACTTGCCAAGCGCTACCCCTGGCTGAAAATCCTACCAAGTGAAAGCGTTGCTGTGCCGGAAGTGGTGTCAGAAGCTGTGTCCAGTCAGCATGCATTGCCTGCTCTCGTCATCCCCTTTCCTGGGGATAGTAGGGACTTTGACCGAGTCAGGCAGGAGGCAGTGCGTCAGAGTGTCTTTGACCCTAAGGATGGCTTCAAGCACTGGGTCTATGTGGGCCGTGGTGGCGCGGATATGTGGTTTGCCCTGCGAACCTTGTTCAGTGCCCTCAGTCAGTTGAGAGAGGCTGGGGAAGGTGACTTTTTGAAACTTCTGCGCATGCACTTTATCGGCACTTCCTATGCTGCTGCCGGGCATGGGGAAAAGACCATCGAACCTGTGGCAGCAGAGTTTGGCCTTCAGCAGCAGGTGTGTGAGCACACGGACCGCATTCCCTATTCGGAGACTTTGCGCTGTTTGCTGGACGCGGATGCTTTGATCATTCCTGGCTCGGATGATCCTGGCTACACGGCCTCGAAAGCCTATCCGTATCTTCTGGCTGGTCGGCCACTCTTGGCCATCTTTCATGAGGCAAGTTCGGTGGTGAAACTGATCCGAAAGGCGGGCGGCGGCAGCATCGTGGCTTTTAAGCCTGAAGACAGCCTAGCCTCGGTGAGTCAGCGCCTGCGCACAATTCAGGGCTGGGCAACCGGGGAAATCCCACACATTGCGCTCGACCCTGAGGCCTTTGAATCTCATACTGCGCGCCTTCAAGCCAGTGAACTTGCTAGTTTTTGGAAACGATGTCTGATTCAAGATTAATCCCGCCTCGGTTGCGGTCGCCTTCTCCGGGCGCCGGAGCTACTTACAATGGCTTGGCGCTAACTTTTGGCGAGCTTTCCCAAATGCTTCGCGGGGCGTTTCGCTTTGGAAGTTATGCCCTGTTAGCCGCTGTGCTGGCTGGGGCATGGATGCTGAAAGACCTACATGTGGAATGGCTCATGGCCTACCTGATGTTCACCTTACCTGCGATCACGATCATTTGGGTGTGGTCAGGTTCGGGCGTGCGCGGGTTCCCCTTGTTACCTCTGATCTCTCTCCAGCAACTTGCCATTTTCGTAGTTCCCGTTTTGGCGGCAACGCCTGCCACACTGCTTGTTTCCGATAGCATCATGGCTCGCTGCGGGGTCGTGATGTTGCTGTTTTATATCTGCCTCTATGCCGGCTGGGCTTTGTCTTTCAGTGCCCGACTGCATGAGCGTGGTTCTCGTTGGAATCTTGGGATTGCGGAAGGCCAATATTCTACCGAGCGCATGTTGGCGTTGGCTTTTCTGCTACTTTCGTCGTCCGCAGCCTTTCAATTAAGTCTCCGCACGGGGTTTCTGTTTAGCATCATACCTGAGTCACTGGTTTACGGCACGCCGATTCTGAGATCCTTGGCGAATGCCGCCGGCGTTCTTGGAGGCCTGATTGGTGCCATGATGATTGGGCGCGGTGCTTCTTTCGTTCAAGCCCTGATTTTCTGGGGTTTGGTGACGCTGTTCGGGATTCTGCTGATCGCCGACGTTTTGCTCTCAGCGGTCACTGGGCTCGTCGTCGCAGTGGCTTTAGGGCTGCTGTTCAGTAGAGGGCGTGTTCCTTGGCTGTTTCTAATGTTGGCGTTTCTCATTCTCGGTTTTTTTAACCAAGGCAAGTTTGCCATGCGCCAGAAGTACTGGGGGGATACAGGACAAAATCGGGTGCAAGAATTGTCGCAATTGCCGTCTTTCTTTGCTGAGTGGGCTGAAGTGAGTTCCTGGTATTTGTTCAGTGACAAGCAGAGGTCTGTTTATGGGGATAAGTCGGATAAGGGGCAGGACCTCACCGACCGGATCAACAATCTGCAAAACCTGACGTTCGTACTGAATGCGATTGAACGGGGCAAATTCGAACTGCTTGAGGGAAAAACTTACTCGCTGATTCCCAAGCTTCTTGTGCCGCGTGTTCTTTGGCCCAACAAACCTCGAGCGCATGAGGGGCAAGTCCTGCTCAACCTTCACTTCGGTCGCCAGCAAACCGTGAAGCAAACCGAAGACACCTACATTGCCTGGGGCTTGATTGCGGAAGCCGTGGGGAATTTTGGCTGGCTGTTTGGACCCGTCTCTCTGGGATTAGTCATGGGGATCTTCATCGGACGCATCGAATCCTGGAGCGTGCGCGTTCGATTATTTTCGGTGGAGGGGATCATGGTGAAGGTGCTGCTGATGTTGATTTCGCTTTCCTACGAGATGGTGGCGAGCGTTCTGGTGACCTCCGTGTTTCAGTCGCTTGTATCAAGCTCGGCTGGCGGCTTTTTCCTTTATCATTGGTTTGGCGCAGGCCGCCAGACGAACACGCCAAATCAACCCCAAATCGCTTCCGCTGTCATGAGGGGAAGTAAAGTTAGTCGCAAAGTGAGTCGATATGATCACGAGTAAGCAACCCTTGAAGCTAGCCATCTTACAGTCTCATCCGACCCAGTATTTTTCGCCTTGGTTCCGCCACATCGCGCAAAATTCTGGTCTTGAAGTGAAGGTTTTCTATCTTTGGGACTTCGGTGTGAAGGAGACGGCAGACATCGATTTTAAGATCTCGTTTGTCTGGGACATCCCTCTCCTGGATGGCTATCAATCCCAATTTCCGCCTAACCGTAGCGCTGATCCTGGCACGCATCATTTTCGAGGTCTGGATAATCCGGCGGCGGTCGATGCCATCAGTGCCTGGCAGCCTGATGCAGTGCTTATTTTCGGCTACTGCTACGTCACGCACTTGAGGCTGATCCTGTCTCCAGAGCTCTCACATGTGCCCTTTCTTTTCCGTGGTGATTCCCATGAGCTGTTTCCCAAGGCTTCGTGGCATTATCATTTGGGTGGACTGGTGCGTCGTCTGCTTTTCCGCCGCTTTCAGGCATTTCTGGCGGTGGGTAAGGCCAACACGCAGTATTTCCGTGAGGTGGGCGTGCCTGAGTCCAAAATTTATCGAGCGCCCCACTGCGTGGACAACCTGCGTTTTCAAAGTGCCGCTGAACAGGCTGAAAAAGATGCTCTCGTCTGGAAGAAAGAGATCGGGATACCGGACGGCGCACCAGTGATTTTATTTGCCGGTAAGTTTGAACTCAAGAAATGCCCGCTCAATCTTCTGAAGACTTTCTTGGCGCTGCCACCAACCTCTGGATCAAGGCCGCAACCTGTGATCTTTTATGTCGGTGGTGGATCGCTCGAAGAACAACTCCGTAAGACGGCGGGTTCGATGATTGGAAAAACCGTTTTCTTTGCTCCCTTTCAAAACCAATCGGCTATGCCCAAGGTTTATGCCTCCGGAGATCTTCTGGTGCTGCCCTCCTATGGTCGTGGTGAGACCTGGGGATTGGCCATCAATGAAGCCATGAACATGGCAAGGCCTGCCATCGTGAGTTCCCATTGCGGTTGCAGCCTGGACCTCATACTTCAAGGCGAGACGGGCTGGGTCTTCCCCGCAGGTGACTGGTCGGCTTTGGGTAAACTCCTAGCCCAGGCCATGTCTGATCAGGGCAAGCTGAAAAGCATGGGACTACGCGCCCGAGAGTACATCGCTCAATTCTCCTTTGATTTTGCCACGCACGGTCTTCTCCAAGCCATGCAAAATCTAAAACTGAAGCCTTCTTCAAACTGACAAGGATTGCTGTTTGCAACACCTGTTAGGTGTCTCTGAAACAAAAAACTAGACCGCTCCGTTTAGCCGACCCCTACAAATGAGTGCCGAATACAAAGATTATGGCTTCCCCGATGAAGCCCCATCCCACATGCACAAGCACTTCATGCCTGAGGTGTTAAACTTTCTGCCGAAAGGGAGCGGGCTGCGCATTCTGGACATAGGCTGTGGCAATGGCTATCTGTGTGGAAGGCTTCTGGAATTAGGGCATGAAGTCGTCGGGATTGATTTGAGTGAACAGGGCGTCGCCATCGCTAGAAAGTCCTATCCACAAGCTAGGTTTGAAGTTCTTGGAGCAATCACAGATGTGCTGGAAACATTGGGAGAAATGCCATTCGATGTGGTGGTGAGTACGGAGGTGATCGAACACCTCTATGCTCCACGTTCGTTTGTTGATGGCTGTCTCGGAGCCTTGCGACCCGGTGGACGGCTCATTTTGACGACCCCCTATCATGGCTATTTGAAGAACCTTGTCCTCTCACTGACGAATCACTGGGACCGTCATGCGAACCCACTATGGGATGGCGGTCATATCAAGCTGTGGAGTCGCGCGACTTTGACTTCACTGTTGTTGGAGCGTGGTTTTCACGGGGCGCAGTTCAAAGGAGCTGGCAGGTTGCCTTGGATGTGGATGACTATGGTGATGTGTGCCGACAAATAAGACTGCTCACTCGTCTCACTTCAGTGAAAGTTCTCCACGTCATCCCCTCGGTGGCACCCTGCCGGGGTGGGCCAAGCGAAGCCGTTCTGGCGATGGTGCGGAACCAAATGCGCGAAGGTGTCGAAGCCGAAATTCTCACCAGCAATGATGACGGCGCAGGCGTTTTGAAGGTGCCTACTGGATCGTTCCTCCAACATGAAGGTGCGCGGGTTTGTTTTCTGCCTCGTCGATCACCGAGCTTCAGGCCTTTGCGCGAATTCCAGTACTCGTCTGATTCGGCACCCTGGCTGAAGCAGCACCTGCCAAGCTACGATTGCCTGCATGTGCATGGCGTTTTTTCTCATCTTTCCACGCTGGCCATGGTGCTTGCCCGTCGAAAAGGCATTCCTTACCTCTGCCGACCTCTGGGACAGTTGCACCCGTGGTCTCTCAGTCAGAGTGCGTTCAAGAAGAGACTTTATTGGGCCTTGATCGAGCGGGCGAATCTTGCTGGCGCTTCGGCCATTCATGGCACCTCTGAGCAGGAGGCTGAGCATGTGCGTGCGCTCCTGCCTGGCGCAAAGGCTATCGTTATTCCCCATGGAGTGGAGCCTGGGGCGACGATTCCTGAGGCAGCGACCCAACTCCGCGAAGCTTATGGCATCACGCTGGACGTGCCAGTGATTCTGTTTTTGTCCCGCTGGCATGCTAAAAAAAATATCCCTATTTTATTAGAGGCTTTAGCTGGACTCAAAAGCTTGCCTTGGATGCTCATGCTGGCTGGAAGCACGGACAATGATCAGCTTTCAGAAAAAGTGAAGCAACAGGTTCAAGGTCTGGGACTCTCTGACCGAGTCATCTGCCCTGGACATGTCAAAGGAGCTGCCAAAGAGACCCTGCTTCAGGGCGCAAACTTGTTTGTCCTACCCTCGGCTTCAGAGAATTTTGGCATCGCGGTGGCTGAGGCTCTGGTGAATGGCTTGCCGGTCTGTATCACGCCCGGAGTTGATTTGGCCGAGACGGTCAAGACACTCGATGGCGGTATGGTCTGTGAACCTGACCCTGTGTCTTTGCGCGCATGTTTGCAGCAAATGCTGTCGGATGAGCATTGGAAAGATCCGCAGAGGCGGCTGCAGATCCGTGAAGCAGCTCGGAATTGTTTTTCTTGGACAGCCAACGCCCAGGCACTCAAGCAGCTCTACGCATCCATCGTTCAGAGAACTTCAAGATGAACATCGAAGCCAATCGAGGCGCCACAAAGTACAGCCGCAGGGAACAGGTCATGCGCCTGTGCTGGGCCGTCGGCCATATCATCTTTCAGTGGAGCCCGCGGCCTTGTTTCGGCTTCCGCCGCTGGTTGCTGCAACTCTTTGGTGCGGAGATCGGCAAGAACGTCCATATCTATCCGTCAGCCCACATCTATTTCCCGTGGAATTTCAAAATTGGCGACTGGTCATCGGTCGGGGAATGGTCGCTGATTTACAATCTTGGTCCGGTGACTATCGGAGCTCGATCTACCGTCTCTCAGCGGACCCATTTCTGCGCTGGAACACATGATTATCGGGACCCTGCCATGCCGCTGATTAAGTCTCCCATTTCGATCGGAGATGAGGTTTGGATCTGTGCTGACGCATTCGTTGGCCCCGGTGTTCACGTCGGTGATGGCGCTGTTGTGGGTGCAAGGGCAGTCGTGGTGAAGGACGTTGCTGCTTGGAACGTCGTAGCTGGGAATCCTGCGAGGATCATTCGTTCGCGCTGCTCTGGCCAAACTTCGGCGGAAGTAAACTAATCAGAGTCATGTCCTCCGCTCATTTGTTACCTGTTTCTGTGTGCATACCTGTGCGCAATGAAGAAAAAAATTTACCAGGCTGCCTTGCCGCCTTGAGTGATTTTGATGAGGTCGTGGTGGTGGATTCTAGCAGCACAGATCTGACACCTGAGATCGCGAGGAAAGCTGGGGTGAACCTCCTCCAATTTCACTGGGATGGTCAATTTCCCAAGAAAAGAAATTGGGTTCTCCGGAATCATGTTTTTAAGCATCCGTGGGTGTTGTTTTTGGATGCCGACGAACGGATGAATCCTGACTTTGTGAATGAATTGCGTGTGACTCTTGCAACGACGACTCATGCAGGTTTCTGGATCACTTTTACCAATTGGTTCATGGGAAGACCGCTGCATCATGGAGATGTTTTTCGTAAGCTGGCGTTGTTTCGAGTCGGAACGGGTGAATATGAAAGAATACCTGAAAATGCTTGGAGTCATTTAGACATGGAGGTGCATGAACATCCCGTTCTTGCTGGCACCCATGGGTTCTTAAACACCAGGCTCGAGCATCATGATTTCCGTGATTTAAAAGCTTATTTGAACAGGCATAATGAATATTCTTCATGGGAAGTGAAACGTTTCCTTTGGCTGGAAACGGCTGGGCAAGAAGCCTGGACTGCACTGAATTCTAGACAGCACTTCAAATATCGAAATCTCGACAAGTGGTGGTTTTCCTGGATCTACTGGATTGTTGCTCTGATTGTTAGACTTGGGTTTTTCGATGGGTCGGCAGGTTTCACGTTGGCTCGAATGAAGCGACGTTATTTTGACGAGGTGCGCTTAAAAATCATTGAAGCGAGAAATGATAATTCTCACCCATAAGATCTATTATGAATTCAAGAAATGAGCCTATTCATATCTGGGTTCCAGAGATCAGAGAGGGGTCTGGGGGGATACAAGCCTTTTCAAGGATCTATCTTCAAGCCATCCGTGAGGCTTATCCGCACCTGCCTTTGAGGGTGTTTGTGAAGAATGACGAACTGAAAGCGGATGATCCACTGCGTCTCATGGGGATCAGTATTCACTCGGTCTCCCGACTGCCGTCGTTTTTACGAACCCCGGCTTTTGCCGCTTATGGCATTTTTTTTGCGATCCGAGATCGACCCTGCTGCTCGGTTACGACGCATCTGAACTTTTTACCGGTTTTATACCTCGTGCGCCTGATGCTTGGCATTCCTTGCAGTTCGATTCTTCACGGGATTGAAGCTTGGAATGTCAAATCCCGGAGTCGCATTAGAGCGCTGAGGACAGCTAACCATCTCACTGCAGTTAGCGAGTTCACTCGGCAGCATGTTATCTCTCATTTTGGTGTCGATCCTAAGCGTATCAATGTGGTGCCAAACACCTTTGACACGACACGTTTTACACCTGGGGATAAGCCTGCTTACCTGATGGAGCGTTACGGGTTTAAGCCCGGCCAGCCTGTTCTAATGACAGTTAGCCGACTGTCTCTTTCTGAGCGCTACAAAGGCCATCGCCAAGTGCTGATGGCGTTACCTGCCATACGACTGCTATTCCCGGAAGTGCGCTATCTCATCGTGGGCGCAGGTGACGATGTTCAGGGGATTAGAGATGCCGTGACGGCCCAATCTCTTGACGATTGCGTGGTGATGGCCGGGCACATTCCGGGATGTGAATTGCCTGATCACTACCGGCTCTGTGACCTGTTTGTCATGCCCAGCAGTAAGGAAGGATTTGGCATCGTTTTCCTGGAAGCCATGGCCTCTGGCAAACCTGTCATTGCAGGTTGCATTGATGGTTCCGTGGACGCCGTCGCTGGAGGACGATTGAGTCCTTTGGTGGACCCAAACGACCGCCTTCAGATTACCGAGGCCATTTTGAAAATCCTACGGCATGAACCACAGGACGCTTTGTGGTTTAATCCGCACGCTTTGAGTGCTGCTGTGAGGAGTGAGTTTGGTTACTCTCGAGTGAGTCGTTTGATGGCAGAAGATCTGGCTGGTGTTGTGAAGTGCGAGCCGCAGCAGAAAGTTGGTAAGTCTAGTCTTGTTCAAAAAGAGCCAAGGTCCCCTCACGTCCCAAAGATTACCGTATTCTGCCGATCCATATCACCCGAACGCATCGAGTTTTTCAACGCCGTCTCAGACAACCGGGCGTTACATCTGGAAGTGATTTATCTTTCAGACCTTGGGCGCTCGGTTCTGAAATCCACACACCCGATCAGGCATCATCATTTCTTCCAACTTAGGAAATTCTTTAAGCGCCATCACATCATGCGAGCCGTTCGATTGGCAGATTTAGTTATTTTTGCTGATCAGATCTCTGGGTTCGCACTTCAAGCCATGAGGGATCGCGCTGATTCGAGAAAAGCATGGGTATTTTGGGCGGATCAGTCTAACTTACAACCATGCGGATGGAATGTTGGATGGCTGAGGCGGTTACGACTTGATTCGCTCCTGAGGCGCGGTGTTCCGCTCTGGATAAATGAGCAGGAGACGCTTGAGCTGCTGCGTCATAAATATGGGGGGAGCCGACTTTACCGGAGTCTTCGATTACCCGCAGGAATGGCACCTGACTCCCCGGATCAATCATTGAAGGATCAAAAGAGTTTAGCTCTTGAAGAAAGCGTGAGGCAATTCCGCGATGCGGCTGGTGATGCACTCGCCCGCTGGCAGGCGCGCACCCCTCTGAGGGTTTCTGTTCGGCCAAGCTGATGTCTTTTAAGTCTTTTTTATCATGTGTGGAATAGCGGGTATTTTGGAAAATCGCGGTAGTGATCCGCAGGAGTTGAACTCACGGCTACAGGCGCTCGCTGCATCCCTGCGCCATCGGGGTCCTGATGCCAGCGGCACTTGGAACGATGCCTTAGGTTTTGTCGGACTCGCCCACACCCGGCTTGCCATTTTGGATCTTACGTCATCGGGGAATCAGCCGATGAGCACGCCAGACGGTGCGCTGCATATCGTGTTCAATGGCGAGATTTATAACTTTCAGGCCTTGCGTGCTGATCTGGAAGCAGGTGGCGTCCAGTTCAAATCCCATTCGGATACTGAGGTCATTCTGCGTCTCTATGAACGAGATGGGAGTGCCATGCTCGGCAGGCTTCACGGCATGTTCGCGCTTGCGATTTGGGATTCTAGAATCCGCCGTTGTTTGTTAGCTCGTGATCCGCTCGGTGTTAAGCCGCTGTACTTCAGCATCAAGGGTTCCCGATTGGCCTTTGCTTCAGAGCTACAGGCACTTCAGGAGCAGGGGCTCACGGGAAATGAATTGGATCCTGGTGCACTCTTGGAGTATTTCAAGACCGGCTCTGTGCCTGAGCCGCAGACCTTGCTGCAAGACTGTCATTGCCTGGAGGCCGGTCATTACCTGATCTGGCAGGAGGGACGCATCGCCAAACATCGTTTCTTCTCGTTGAATCATGAGTATGATGACATCTCTCCCGAGACTGCGGTACGCACTGTGCGGGAGGCACTCATGGATAGCATCGAATCGCATTTCATCAGCGATGTGCCTGTTGGGCTTTTTTTAAGTGGGGGGATCGATTCAACCGCTATTTTGGCTTTAGCAACCAAGCTTGGAAAAAGGAATCTGGACACTTTTTCTGTGTCGGTCGATGACCCAACTCTCAATGAAGGAGAAACGGCTCAGCGAACCGCTAACCACTTTGGGACGAGGCATCACAATACCCTCATCAACGCGGATCGGGCCTATGACTCCTTTGGGCGATTCCTTCATGGTATGGACCAACCAAGTATTGATGGATTCAACACCTATCTAGTCTCTGCCGCCGCTCGTGAACAGGGGATCAAGGTTGTTCTCTCGGGTTTGGGCGGAGATGAAATATTCGGAGGATACAAGAGTTTTGACGTTGTCCCCAAGATCATGAGATCGGGTAGAATTGGAAGCTATCTGCCGGGAATCGCTAACGCAGCCGGCTATCTGCTTGAGCGAATGAGTCCTGGTAATCGATTGCGTAGAATGGGTTCTTTTCTGCGAAGCGACCTATCGCCTGCCAGTGCGCACACCTGCTTTCGAGGCATCTTTTCGACGCATGATGCCCGGCAATTGGCAGCTAAGTACCTTCGCTGCGCACCCAATGATGTGCCGGAGGTGCTGCCCCCAGAAATATCTGCTTTGGATGCACGAGAGGCGGTGGGTGATTGCGAGTTGAGATTCTACATGCGCAATCAATTGCTAAAGGACAGCGACGTAATGAGTATGGCTCACGGATTGGAACTGCGTGTGCCCTTTGTGGATAGCGAACTGCTACAGCGTATCGGCCGAATTCCTCCTGAGCTTAGGCTGCGCAGTGGCAAGAAGATGTTGCTAGAAGCTGTGCCCGAAATTCCAGAATGGGTGTCAAAGCGCAACAAGCAAGGCTTTGTGTTTCCCTTTGAAAAGTGGCTCTCACAGCGCTGGACGAAATCATTTGCTGAAGCAACACGCAGGATTCCCAATAAAAAAGCAACGTGGTATCAGAGATGGTCAGTTTTTACGCTGGACGCTTGGCTGCAACGCCACCATCTCGGTGAATAATCTGCGTGCAGTTTCTTTGTGTCGAGAATTTCTCTTCAACTCACATTGATTGAAAGAACATGAGGAATGAATAATCAGTTTCACTTGGTTGTGCCGTGCTTCCGCGAGAGTGGGCGCATCGGTGGCTTTTTGCCGGAGCTATGCTTGGCTGTGCAGAACTTGGGTGGTGTGCGTGTGCAGGTCGTGGATGACGGTTCTGGTGCTGATGAGGCTCAGCGCATGGGAGACATTATCGACAGGCTGCGATCTAGCCATTCATGCCTATTATCACTGAAAGTGCTTTCGAAGAATCTCGGTAAGGGAGGCGCGGTGTATGCAGGCTGGGCTGAGCACGGTGGTGCGGACTGGTTGGCGTTTGTGGATGCGGATGGTTCGTGTTCTGCAGCTGAAGTAGCGCGATTGATCAGTATGACGCATGATCGCGTAACGCGGGATCGAATGTCCAATGACACGAATGCGTTGTTTGCCTCTCGTGTGAAGATGCTGGGACGGCGGGTGGAGCGACTGTTTAAGAGACATCTTCTGGGGCGAATCTATGCGACTTTGGTTTCAGAGATTCTGGACATCCCAGTCTATGATTCTCAGTGCGGTCTGAAGATCATCCCGCGCAGAGCTTATGAACAAATCAAGGATCGACTGAGCATTCATGGTTTCGCTTTTGATGTCGATCTGATGGTGGCGCTTCTGGATTCTGGCTGCCGCATCGACGAGGTGCCGATTGACTGGAAGGAGATGCAAGGCGGGACGGTGCGACTGATGCGCGACTCTTGGCTGATGGCTCGTGATGTGATGCATATCCGCGCGTGCCGAACTAAGTTTAAATCTACTAATTGATGAAGATTTTGTTGCTCAATCAGTGCTTTTATCCTGATCATGTGGCCACGGCGCAGCATCTTACAGACCTCGCCTTGGGACTGCATTCGGCTGGTCATCAAGTAACGGTGGTCGCGTCTTCAAGAGGTTATGAAAATCCGCAGAGTCGCTACCCTTTTCGAGAGACTTGGCAAGGAATTGAAATTCACCGTATTTGGACGACTAAGTTGGGCAAGAAAGCCAAATGGCGGCGCTTTGTGGACTTCGCGGTCTTTTGGATCAATGCCACTTTTATCCTTTTTCGTCTGCCCCGCGCGGATGTGGCGGTGTGCCTGACTTCACCCCCGCTAATTTCTACTCTTGGAACAATTGTGGCTCTGCTGAAAGGCGGGGCGGTGGTGCCCTGGGTTATGGATTTGAATCCTGATGAGGCGGTGGCGGCAGGATGGCTCAAGGCTGGAGGTCTGATGGAGCGTGTGCTCAGTTCGCTGCAAAGTTGGAGTTTTCATCGTGCTTCACGCATCGTGGCGCTGGACCGCTTCATGGCGCGGAGACTCATGGACAAGGGGATCTCTGAAAAGGTGATTCATGTGGATGCGCCTTGGTCTCATGATGATGCGGTGCGGTGGGATGCCGCGGGTCGGGATGCTTTCCGGGCCAGTCACGGGTTGACCCGTAAATTTGTCGTCATGTATTCTGGTAATCACAGTCCCTGTCACCCTCTAGACACGGTGCTCTTAGCAGCGGAGCGGCTAGCTGCTGATGAACGGTTGGCTTTTCTATTCGTGGGCGGCGGAAGTGAGTTTGCAAAGGTGAAAGCCTTCGCTACGAAACGTGGTCTGAACAACATCACCTGTTTGCCCTACCAGCCTCTCACGGAGCTTTCCGCATCTCTTTCCAGCGCGGATCTGCATCTTGTGGTCATGGGGGCACCTTTTGTGGGCATCGTTCACCCGTGTAAAATCTATAATATCCTCGCACTTGGCCTGCCTTTTCTGGCTCTGGGCCCAGAGGAAAGTCATCTCACTGACCTTGCTTCGCGCTTGCCAGATCCGCGCTATGCACGCCGTTCCAGGTATGGGGATCTGGATGGGTTAATTAAAGAACTGTCTGAGGCTGCATCTTCAGGCCCACTACCACCTTCTAAGGCGAGTCGTGCACTTGCAGCAGAGTTTTCGCAGACGCGCTTGCGCGCGCGAATGATCGAGGTGATAGCGGCAGCGGGGCGCGTAACTCCCTGCTAATCTCCATAAATTTTTATGAATGCTGCCACCATAGAGGATGCCATGATGGGCCCGCCAGCCCCCTCCATGCCCCAGACTTTGGAGATGTTCATTTACTTTGCAGTTGCAGTCTTTATCAGCCTGGTAGGAACGCTTTTGATTGTGCGCAGTAATAGCAACATCGGGATGGATTCCCCAGATGGGCGGCGCAAACAACACGACAGGCCCATTTCACGGCTGGGGGGGCTGACCATCTTTGTCGTCTTGATCCTTGGCGTCTTGGTGATGCTGATGATGGGGCGCATGTGCTGGATGGAGTGGGCCCCGATTCTGCTCTGCAATGCACTAATGTTTAGTGTGGGATTTTTTGATGATCTGAAGGCTCTGGGTGCGCGCGTGAAGCTGATCGGGCAGATAGGGGTAGCTCTGATCTTGTATTCAATGGGGCTTTCAATCGATGTGCTGAGCAACCCCTTTGGCACGGGTGGTGTGGATCTCGGTTGGTGGAGTCTGCCGGTGACCTTGATGTGGTTGATCGCTATCCCGAATATCATCAACCTAATCGATGGGATGGATGGTTTGGCCGGTGGGTTTGGTCTTTTCCTGTCTCTGACTCTGGGCTTTATCGGATATGTTTCCGGCCAACCTGAGGTGATGCTTATTTCCACCTTGATGGCAGGTGCTCTGACTGGCTTTCTATTCTTTAACTTTCCACCTGCTAAAATCTTCCTTGGTGATGGCGGGGCTTACTTGATCGGTTTCTTTGTCGCCTCCGTTTCACTGAAAAGTTCAAATAAAGGCTCCATCATCGCGGCGCTGTTGGTTATTGTGATCGCACTTGGTGTGCCGATCCTCGACACGGTCTTTGCCATTTTAAGGCGTGGCATTCGCGGAGTGTCGATCTTTAGCGCTGACGCGGAGCACATTCATCACCGGCTGATTTTGTTGGGCTACAGTAAGGGGCGGGCGCTCTTGGCGATGTATTCAGTCTGCGCAGTTCTCAGTCTTGTGGGCATCAGCATCTTGCTCACAAAGGGAGTCGCTTTGCCGATTGCTGGCGCAGTTCTCTTCTTGATGGCAATAGGAGCAGCCCGATATCTTGGGTACATCCGTAGTTGGTCCAAGCTGCGTGAGCAGATGAACGAAGCTCTAGCGCGCCGCCGCAGACTGGAACATATTCGTGCTCACGCGCGAGTGCTGGAATTTGACATCGAGAAATGTACGAGCCTTCTGGATTTTACAGAATTAATTAAGCATCGCTTTCGCTGGATTGGATTCAAAGACAGTCCCTCCCCGCAGACGCAACCGGTGATGATACCCATGAAAGAAGGAGTGAAGTGCGTGTTTCACTGCCCAATTGATGATGGATTACAATCTGATTGGTTCAATCGCGCGGACGCTTTTTCCAGCCTTTTGGAACGTTGTCTGGAACGTTGGGGTGCGCTGCCTGACTGCGTTATCCCCAATCATGAGGCTGAAAGAAGCACCGACATGATCACCCCGACTTCCGTTCTAGTCGCCCCATGAAGCCAGCAATGAATCATATCGGCTCTGAGGAGACGATTTTGCAAGGCGCCTCCGTGGCCATGCCCTCAGAGATAAATGATGAGGACAACGACTCCAGTGAGGAATCTGCGTCTGATGAGAATGGGAGCCGATGGCATGTGCGCGCCTGGCTCTATGGGATAACAACAGTTTTGGCGATTTTATTCGCTGCGGCTCGTGCTACTTGGTCACAGGGCATGGTTCTAGTGCTCATGGGGGTGACGATTTCCCTGGCACCCCCGCATTTTAATCTTCGCCGAGTGCCCGCGTTGGCGCTCATCTGGCTGGCTCTAGCGCCAGGTGTAGGACTGTTGCCAGCAAAGTGGTTTGGATCTCTGGAGGCGTGGCGAATAAGGTTAGTTACCGAATGGTCGCTGCCTCTGTCTAACAGCATTTCACCGGAAATATGGACAACTTTAGAGTCATGGTTCGTCATGCTTGCCTGTGTGGTTTGGTTTTGGTCCTGCCTTGGCCAAAACTTCAGTGACGGTGGACGCCGAATGGCCCTGCGTATCTTGGCGCTAGCGGCTATGTTCATCGCCATTGTATCGCTAATGGAATTTTGGCATGTGATGTCAGTTCCATGGTGGCCGCGCAGTCTGGTGGATGGATTGACCACTGGCCTGGGACCCTTTTCAAATCGTAATCACACTTCCAGTTTTTTCGCCTTCTCGAGTGTGCTCTGCGCGGCTGCGGCCTATGACGCTTTTCGCAAACGATCGCGTTGGTGGCTCGTCCTCGTGCCGGGTGTTGTGTTGATGCTCGTTTGCATCATGTTGAATACGTCCCGCGCGGGTCTGATTCTTTTCTTTATTGGTATTCTACTTTGGCTTGCCACGGCCGCTATGAGAAAAGGGTTTCTCCGCAAGACATTGGTCAGCACGGCAGTGATTCTTACGGTGGCTTCAGTCGTGCTTGTCTCTGGCGCACATTTAGGTGAAAGGCTGAAAGCTCAGCCCATTTCAGAATCCATCGGCCGTGATTTGCGCTGGTGGCTGGCCGAGGAGACTCTGACAGCTGTTGTCAATGCTCCGTGGATTGGGCGGGGGCTTGGTCTTTTTGAAAAGATATTTCCCTTGGTGAGTTCTAAGCCGTACCCGAATGCTCGCCCGCTTCACCCAGAGAGTGATGTTCTTTGGCTGCTCTTTGAAGGCGGTATGCTTACTCTAGTCCCTTGTCTGCTGCTTGTTTTTTGGCTTTGGAGCAGCACGGGCCCCTGGTTTTCGCAACGACGAAAGAAAAGCCTTGATAGCCGCTCAGGTAGAAGGATACGAAAGGCCTTTGCTATCGCTGCAAGCCTACCTCTTGTGCATGCATTCTTTGATGTGCCCCTGCATGGCCTGAGCTATTTTTTGACTATTGCTTTCGTAGCCTCAATGGCCGTTCGTCCTCGCTATTTGGGAGCTTTGACTGGGCCACTGGAAACTTGGCTTTTCCGCATTGCGGGTCTGCTGATCGCGATAATTGGTTTTGCTACTCTAGCGATCGGCATTGGTCTGACAGATCGGGGGCTTGCGGCTACGGCTCCCTTCCTCAATGACAAAGCAGTTGTTGAAGCTGGGCGCGGTAATCGTGCGGAAGCGATGGCGCTGATCAGTCGCGCAATCGATCTCACTCCGCTCGATTTCCGCCCTTATGTTCTGCGGGCGCAGCTCCACCTCAATATGCGTCACAGCACAGAATATGCGCTTCTCGACTATGGTAGAGCGCGTGCTGTGGAAACAAGCTACGGACCAATGTGCATCGACGAGGGACTTTACTGGTTGCACTTCGATCCGGGAATGGCGCTGATACCATGGCGGGAGGCTTTACGCCGCTACAGTGCTGATGGAAGTTGGGCCATGTTCGCTCAGTATTCGGGCATGCTCGGGAACTTCGCGGCTTATCCAGAACATCACTTGTCAATTTGGAGGCTAGCTGACCAACTGCCTATGCAACTTTTCTGTTTAAATCAATTCACGCAGTCGCCGCATTGGCCGACCATTTTTAAAGAATTCCTCGCTGAACATCCCGGTCTTGATGATTTAACGGAGAATCAGGTTCTTTTTCTTGTCGAGGCCTGGCAGCGAAGAGGCGAAAAAACGGAACTGCTTAATTATGTAAAGAAATCTTCTCGCTTGAGTAACATCGCTTGGCGTCTGATTGCCTCAGATTTGGCTCAGGCTGGAAAGTTCGAGCCAGCTTTTCGTCTAGCCGCTTTGCACATCTTGCCTGCTGTACGTTCCACCACCCTATCAGCCTCTGACATTCCTAGGCTTGAACGAACCCACCTTCTTAACCCTTTAGATATTCTACCGGGGATCGAGCTTTATTACGCGCAGCGCTCCAGCGGAGACATCAAAACCGCCCGTCAAACCTTGGAAAAAGTGATGCGAATACCCTTGGCACCAGATTTTCTCAAACGTGAAATGGCCTCCGTCCTTGCTGCGTCTGGAGATACTCGCGGAGCTTGGGATCTCATGCTTCAGATTATCAATGCTGCCCCAGTCGAGACTTCGGCCATGTACAAAGACCTTCAGGCAGATGATGGCCTCAAGCGCCCCAAAGCCCCACCGCCGAGAAGGCCTGGTTCCGAGTTTTAAAATCGTTGCGACATTTTCGCTAAGGAAAAAGCCTGTAATCACTGCCCAAGCCCAGCTGCTGGCTCACTGCTTTAGGGAGGATTAAGAACCTCGTTGACTCAGAGGGCATTCACTTTAGCGTATTTGATAGTCAGATTTGACTCTCACATTTTAAAAATTTATGGCTAAACTGGTAATCATAGATGACGAGGCTGCAATTCTGGAGCTCATGAGCAAGCTTTGCCGAGCAGCCGGACACACGGTTTTTGGCTACACAACCGGTATCGAGGGCATGGCAGCCATTCGAAGCCAGGCACCTGATCTTGTGATCGTGGACTTACGAATTGGCGACGTTAACGGCCTTGACCTAGTCAGTATGTGCCGGCAGCAATTTCCCAATACTGCTGTCATCATGGTTACTGGCCACGGCAGTGTCGAAACCGCAGTTGAGGCCATGCGACTCGGGGCTTTTGATTACCTGACCAAGCCTTTCGATCTCGGTGACCTCATCAAAACGGTGAATCAAGGATTGGCTCGAAACAATCCAAGCTCAGCCGAATCGGTCGCGCCTGCAGCCGTGCCATCCATTCGCCCTAGCGCATCTTCTAAACTCATCGGCCACAGTGAGGCCATCCAGCGCATCTTCGAGATCGTGCGCCGTGTCTCTGATAATGATAGTCCGCTGCTCCTTGAAGGAGAATTTGGTGTGGGCAAGCATATAGTCGCTCGAGCTTTACACGAGGCCAGTCGCCGCAGTAGTGCCCCCTACAAAGAGCTCCAGTGTAGCGCCATGCCTGAGGACACGCTTGAAGCCGAACTCTTCGGTCACACAGGCGGTCAAGGGGGTGTTTTCAGTCGTGCCAATGGAGGGACGGTCCATCTTGCCGAGATTCATGTTCTACCCCTGCGTATTCAAGCTCAGCTCAATACTTTCATGGATGCGGCTCAGGCGCGTCGCAGTGCTTGGAACACCAGTGGCACCGATTTTCGGCTTGTTGTGAGCACCACCATTTGTCTGGAGGAGGCATCCAAAAAAGGCAGTTTCCGAGAAGATCTCTACTACAAGCTTTCGGTCGTCCCCTTGAAGATCCCTCCTCTGCGTCAACGCCGCGAAGACATCAAACCTCTCGTCGATCATTTCCTCAAAGAACTGGCTGAGCGCACCGACTCTAAGGTCAAGGGCATCGATTCTTATTCCCTCGAATTTTTGGAGAAATATCCGTGGCCCGGCAATATTTCGGAACTACGTAATGCTATTGAGCGTGCCTGCGCCTTTGCTGAGGGAGATCGTATTCGCCCAGTGGATCTGCCAACCAAAGTTAGCCAACAGATTGAAGTGCCAACTACGGCTTCTGTCGGTGGAACCACTCAGCTTCCCATCGGCTCCACGCTGGACAATTTCATCACTGGCCAAGAGCGAGCTTTTATCCAGGAAACACTCAAGTATAACAACGGGTCACGCGAAAAGACGGCCTCCATGCTCGGCGTCAGTATCGCCACGCTCTACCGCAAGATGGGGTTTAATCAGGAGCGCAAGACGACGGCTTAAATTCAGCGTGGTAACATCACCACATCTGCCGGGGCCGCCATCAACCGCGTCTCTTCGGTTGATGGCTTTCTGATCGTGGTCGGATTCATCTCACACACTTTCATTAACGGCCCGTCTTTCAATTGGAGCTCATACTGAGCCGTCGAACCAAGATAGATCGTGTTCACGACGTGACCGGTGAAGCAATTTGGAGAGTCCAGCACATGGCTAAAAGTGAGCGCTTCTGGCCGAATCGAGAGAATTACTTGCGTGCCAGATTCAGGTTGCCAATTAAACTGGTTGACCCGTGCGCGCAGAATTCCGAAAGCTGTCTGCACATCAAAAAAGTCGGCCGCGGCACTTTGGTTCAAGACTTTCGCATCGATCAAATTGGTTTCGCCGATGAACTCTGCTACCATCCGAGATGCGGGATTCCGATAGACCTCCTGTGGAGTGCCCACCTGAGCTAGTCGCCCAGCTTCCATCACCGCAAGTCGGTCCGCCATGCTGAGCGCCTCATCGCGGTCGTGGGTGACGTAGATGCCGGTGAGTCCAAATTGCTTGCAGATGCGCCGGATCTCCGAGCGCATTTCATGGCGGAGCTTTGCGTCCAAATTTGACAGGGGTTCATCCAGGAGCAGGCAGCGCGGCCTGATCACCAGCGCACGAGCCAGAGCCACACGCTGTTGTTGGCCTCCTGACAGTTGAGAAATGCGTCGCGTGCCCAAACCTCCTAGCTTTACCAGTTCCAAAGCCTGCTCGACTCGCTGCTCAATCTCTGGCCTGAGTCGATTCCGCTCTTCCAGCCCAAAGGCTACATTTTGGGCCACATTCATGTGCGGCCATAAGGCATAACTTTGGAACATCATGCCAGTCTCGCGTTTGTGTGCGGGCAAGTGGGTCACATCTTTTTCGCCAAAGAAAATACTTCCTGTATCAGCCTGGTAAAACCCTGCGATGTGGCGCAGTAGGGTCGTTTTTCCGCAACCACTCGGACCCAGAAGGAAAAATAGCTCACCGACGCCGATCTCAAGGCTCACATCATCCAGCATTGTCTGCTGTCCAAAGCGCTTCGTGAGATGTCGGATGAAGATAGAAACCATAGGTGGAAGTGAAAGTGAAGGAGAGTCGAGCGGTGTTTAAGTTTAGTGACTGGCGTGAAGATCAAACAACTAGCGTGACGTCATGTTTAGTCATCATGGGGATGCGCCAAGAGAGCGTCAAGAAGGGAAAGCCACGAGAGATGCTATTCCCGAGACTGCCTCCAGATGAAGCGACGATTTGGCTGCCTCACTCATGATGCCAGTTCGCAATCGCGTAAAAGTTGCGCTTGGTAAATCTCTCTTCATGTCCAGTATTATAACTGATGATCGCCGTACTCCTCGCCACCTCCGCCACCGAACTCTGGAACCAATTTGTTAATGCTTTACCTGTGATCATGGGGCTAGTTTTGATCGAGGGTCTCTTATCGGTAGATAATGCCTTGGCCATTGCGGCAATGGCTGCGCACCTTGGAGAAAAAGAGCGCAACAAGGCGATGAATATTGGTTATATCGGAGCTTATGGGTTCCGACTGCTAGCTCTTTTGTTTGCCTCCTACATCATTGGCAATCACTGGATCATGTTCATTGGAGCTCTTTATTTGGTGTGGTTGATGTGCGCGCACTTCGCAGGGCAAAAGGGAATTGGTGATGATGAAGGAGAGGCGTTGAATGTCCATCACCGTACCTTTGCTGGCACTGTTACGATGATCTCACTCATGGATCTGAGTTTGAGCGTGGACAATGTTGTGGCAGCCATAGCTCTGAGTCCAAAGGAACTCTGGCCTGTGTATGTGGGCGTCACCATTGGCATCATCGCACTGAGGCTGATTGCTGGAGTGGCCGTGAAAATGATCACCAAGTATCCTGTTCTGGAACACACGGCGTTTGTGCTCATTGGTTATGTGGGATTGCTGCTGATCACCGAATTGCAATTCCACGATTTCTTTGAAAATCTGGGGCCAACAAGGGTAAAGCTCATCAAATTTGCCGGAATCATTCTGATCACGGCACTCACACTCCTTTGGTCGCAGAAGCCCGTTTTACAGAAGTTCATGAATCCTGTTCTACGCGTCCTCTTGCTGCCGATGCAACTGTTCGCATCAGTTGTTGGGGCATTGCTTGTCGTGATTACTTGGCCTTTCAAGAAGTTGATCTCAATGGTACGAAAAGCCTGATCATAGCTCATCCGTCATCGAGAATGCTTAACCAATGTTTAGCATTTCAGATTGTGAAAAACTCGAAAATGTCAGTTGCACGGTAACTCCTCAGTGGTAGGACTTCCGACTCCCCGCCTCCCGGTGGGATTTCCCCCATCTAATCTGATTCTATGCGAGTTCGTCCGTCTGTGAAACCTCTCTGCGAACTTTGCCGCGTTATTCGCCGCAAAGGAGTTGTTCGCGTTGTCTGTAAAAACCCACGCCACAAACAGCGTCAGGGTTAATCCTCTTTTTTATTCAGCACCTTTCTATATGGCACGCCTACTTGGAGTCGAAATCCCGAACGAAAAGAAAATCGAATACTCGCTACCGTACATTTACGGTATCGGTCTTCCCATGAGCCGCAAGATATTGGCTCATGCAAACATTGACCCGAATATTCGGGCAGGAGAACTCACGGACGATCAGGTCACTCAAATTACTCAGATCATTCAGGGGATGAAGATTGTGATCGAAGGCGACCTTCGTCGTGAGATCCAAATGCACATGAAGCGCATTCTTGGTATCAACTGCTACCGTGCTCATCGTCATCGCCGTGGTCTGCCAGTGCATGGTCAGCGCACACACACAAACGCCCGCACTCGTAAGGGGCCGCGTAAAACAGTTGGTGCTCAAAGCAAGCCTACAGCCAAAAAAGGCAAGGCCTAATCCCGACGGCAAACCACGAGGAATTCAATCACTATCTGTATGGCAGACGAAGAAACAACGACCCCAGCACCAGCTCCTGAAGCTGCTGTTCCCACCCCGGCTCCGGCCGCACCCGCCGCAGCTCCAGTTCCTGGAGCTTCTGATAAACCCACTTCCGGTGACCGTGCCGTATCTCAAAGCGTCTGGGCCGAGATCGGTGGCGGTGATGGCACAGAAACAACCAAGGTCATCAAGGCCAAGGGTTCTAAGAACGTCAGTGCCGGACTGGTGCATGTGCGTGCTACATTCAATAATACGATGGTCTCCATCTCAGATCGCGTCGGTAACGTCATCGGCTGGTCCACTGCTGGCAAGATGGGCTTCCGTGGTTCCCGCAAAGGCACCGCCTACGCAGCTCAGGTTGTTGCTCAGGATGCCTGCCGCCAAGCCATGAGTCACGGTCTCCGCGAGGTCGAGGTTCATCTCCGTGGTCCTGGTTCAGGTCGTGAGTCCGCTGTCCGTGCCATTCAGGCCATGGGCGTGGAAGTCACCAACATCAAGGACACTACTCCGATCCCCCACAACGGCTGCCGTCCACCCAAGGCACGTCGCGTTTAATCTCCCCTCTCTTTTTCTAGCTCACTTCTATGGCACGTTACACAGGTCCTCGCGAAAAAATCGCACGCCGCTTTGGTATTCCAATCTTTGGTCCTTCCAAGGCCCTCGAACTCCGCAATTTCCCACCAGGACAACACGGTGTCCGTAATGCACGCCGCAAGGTTTCCGATTATGGCGTCGCCTTGATCGAAAAGCAGAAGCTGCGCTTTCAGTATGGTGTGCTCGAAAAGCAGTTCCGCCGCTTCTTTGCTGAAGCTCAGCGCCGCAAAGGTGTGACCGGTGAAAATCTGCTTCAGATGCTTGAACTCCGCCTCGACAATGTCGTCTATCGCATGGGTTTCGCCAACACGCGCTTCGCTTCCCGTCAGCTCGTCAGTCATCGACACATCACTGTCAATGGTAAGATCGTCAACATTGCCAGTTATCAGGTAAAAGCGGGTGACGTGGTGGCCGCCAAGGAAAGCCCGCGCTCGCAGCAACTCGTCGGTCGTTTCCTCGAAATGACCCTCGGTAATCCAGTCGGTGACTGGGTGACTGTGGATCGTGACAAGATGTCCGGTATCTTGAATCGTGCTCCGATTCGTGACGAGATCAATCCGATCGCTAACGAGCAGTTGGTAGTTGAGCTTTACTCACGCTAGTATTCTGCCTGAGATTCAATTCTTCCTGGAAGGGACGCCCAGAGGCGTCCCTTCTTCGTACCTGAAATACACGACAAATCATGAATGCCCCAACACGAATTGAAATGATAGGCACTGAGATCGCTCTCATCTGGCCTGATGGCACAGAGCAATACATTCCCAGTGAGAGACTGCGCGCTTGGTCACCTAGCGCCGAGAACACGGGAGAACGTGACCTCCTTGGAAAGCAGTATGGTGGGACTGATCAGAAATCCTTTCCAGGCGTGATGGTTCGTACTTGGCGCCCCATTGGCGGATATGCCTTCCAATTCGATTTTAGTGATGGCCACAACACCGGCATCTACAGCTTCGACTATCTCCGTAAGCTGGGCGACGAAGCCGCTAAACTCTAGGATCTGCGCCATAAAGCTGATCGCCTTTATGAGCGTTGAGTGGCCGTTCGTGCGCCGTTTTGAGATTGAGGCGATAGGACTTTCCCCACACTCATGCTACGGTCAAACAGGCACTCCGATGAGTCCGCCGGGTAAGCCATCCACTCCTTCATCTTCGCGAGTCACGGTGCGAGATTCCTGAACCTTGACTACGGGGAGTGCAGGTGGTGCAGGCGGCTTGTTATTTGGTGGATTGAGCATGTGTCCGTGTTGCATGATGTCCTTGATGTGGATGCCATCGAGCGTCTCGTATTCGAGGAGTGCTACGGCGATGGCGTCTAGCTTGTCCTTGTATCGGAGAAGTATCTCTTTGGCCTTGCTGTAGGCTTCGTCGATGAGTCGTTTGACTTCTTCGTCGATCTTTTGAGCCGTGGCTCCGCTGTAGTTGCGGCTGCGGCCAGGGGCCATGACTGGCTGCTCGCTATCGCCACCGTAGTCCACCATGCCCATCTTTTCGCTCATGCCCCAGGCGCAAACCATACTGCGTGAGATGCTGGTCGCCTGACGGATGTCGCCCATTGCTCCATTGGTCACGTCGCCAAATTGGATTTCTTCGGCCACGCGCCCGCCCATGGCGACGACAAGGTCGTCGAGAAGTTCGCTTTTACGATGGGTGAATTTGTCCTCTTCTGGTAGCCACATTGTAGAGCCCAGAGATGGACCGCGCGGTATGATGGTGACTTTATGCAGCGGGTCTGTGTGCTCAAGAACTTCAATGAGAATGGCATGGCCAGCCTCATGATAGGCCGTGTTTTCTTTCTCCTTTTCACTGAGCGCAAGGCTGCGGCGCTCACGGCCCCAGCGGACTTTGTCACGAGCTTCTTCAAGTTCGGGCGTGCCAATTGATTTGAGGTTTCTGCGCGCGGCTAAGAGTGCGGCCTCATTGATCACGTTGGCTAGTTCTGCACCTGAGAAGCCAGGCGTGCCGCGCGAGACTTTAGACAAGTCGGCATTTTCACTGAGCTTCACTTTCTTCGCGTGAACACGCAGGATTTCTTCGCGGCCTTTGACATCAGGCAGACTGACGGTGACCTGACGATCAAAGCGGCCTGGGCGTAGAAGCGCAGGGTCGAGCACATCAGGTCGATTGGTAGCGGCGATGATGATGATGCCTTCCTGGGTGTCAAAGCCGTCCATCTCGACGAGCAAGGCATTGAGCGTTTGTTCACGTTCATCATGACCTCCGCCCATACCGTGTCCGCGGTGGCGTCCAACGGCGTCGATTTCATCAATGAAGATCAGGCAGGGGGAGTTTTTCTTGCCCTGCTCAAACATGTCGCGCACGCGGCTGGCACCGACACCGACAAACATTTCCACAAAGTCAGAGCCGCTGATACTGAAAAAAGGCACGTCGGCCTCACCAGCGATGGCTTTAGCCAGCAGGGTCTTGCCTGTGCCGGGTGACCCGACCATGAGCACGCCCTTGGGGATCTTGCCGCCTAGACGCTGGAATTTCTTGGGATCTCTGAGGAACTCGACGAGCTCGGAGACTTCTTCTTTGGCTTCTTCAACACCGGCGACGTCTTTGAAAGTCACCTTGTTGCGATCTTGGGAGAGCATTTTGGCCCGACTTTTGCCAAAACTCATCGCACCACGGCCTGCGGTCTTGATCTGTTGACGGACGAGGAAGTAGAGCAAGAATAACAACAGCAAGATAGGCAGCAAGGAGACGAGCATCGCGCCGATTTGCCCGTTGTCATAATGAGGAATAAGAACCAAGCCGTGCTTGCTCATCAGCGCCTGAAGTTCTTCCTTCTGATACTGGATGCTGACCGGAACACGAAACTTCAGCGAGTTCTTTTTAGGTGTCGTAGCCGTGGCGCCGGGTGTTGTCGGCAGAGGCACCGACTCAATGACTGGCGTGCTGCCGAGGGGCTCGCTCGGTAGCGACTTCAAAACGTAACCTTCGATGACCTCCTCTGACGTGGTGTCTTGCTGGATGAGTTTCAGATCCTCTGTCTTGTCGATCAAATCGTTTTCGACGTTCTGCTTAAATACTTTGTATGTGATCTCCAGAGCGCGTGTGGACTCCTGACCCAGTTTGAGTCCTGAGCCAACGAGTAGCACAACGACTGCGATAAGGAGTAAGCCCTTCCAGTTGAATTGAGGCTCTTGATTGCGTCGGTTCGGGCTTTCGTTGCGGGGGGTTGGGTCGTCGGACATGAGAGATTATGGGGGACGCGTTAGAATACGTTTGTTGAGCATACACTCCGCACATTCTTTTGCAAAATGCGTTTCTGTTGTTGTGGATGAGACTTCGTTCTACTCACTTTCTGATTCTCTGGCGTACGGCTTCAAAAAGGCAAACGCCAGTCGCTACTGACACGTTCAAGCAGGGCACCTTGCCGCCCATCGGTATTTGGACGAGGAAGTCACAATGCTCGCCAGTGAGGCGTCGCATTCCATCGCCCTCACTACCCATGACGATGCCGATACCGCCCTTGAGATCGATGTCGTAAATCGACTGCTTTGCTTCATCCGCCGTGCCCACTAGCCAGATGCCCAAATCTTTGAGTTTATCCATCGCGCGCGCCAGGTTCGTGACCCGCACCAGCGGCACGTTTTCTGCGCCGCCGCAGGAGACGCGCATGACGGTCTCGCTGATCGGTGCGGACTTGTCCTTGGGCATGATGACGCAGGTGCAGCCGGCGGCATCTGCGGTGCGCAGGCAGGCGCCGAGATTGTGCGGGTCCTGGATGCAATCGAGCACGAGCACGAGAGGTGACTCGACATCATCGAGCAGCATCGGCAGATCACCTTCCTCATAAGTCTGCGGCAGGTCAGAGTTCGAGGAACTGTGGCGATTTTGTCGGGCAATATGCGGCGGTTTAGGCATGAGCAGTGATGAGATACGGACAGATGAATTGGCAAGGAATGATTCAGCGGTTCAGCCGACAAAGCGCTCGCGTAGATGCTTCAAATGGTGGCGCGCGTCGGTTGGCTTGCCTGTCGCGCCTTCCATGATTTCGCCAGGCAATGCGGCCCCGCCATGCACGTGCACCTTTTCACGCAGCCACGCTAGCAGCGGCGCATAATCTGCCCGTTCGATTGCCTTGGAGATGCTGCGCTGCTTACTAGCCGTGGCGTAAAGTTGGGCCGCATTGAGATTACCAAGCGTGTAAGTGGCGAAGTAGCCAAGTCCGCCCATGCTCCAGTGGATGTCTTGCAGGCAGCCGCGTGCAGCATCGGGTGGCGTCATGCCGAAGAGATCTTTGAACTCAGCATTCCACGCTTCAGGCACATCTTTCACCGCCAGATCACCACGCACCATGCGCCGCTCAATGGCAAAACGCAGGAGGATGTGCAGGTCGTAAGTCGCCTCATCAGCCTCGACTCGGATGAATGAATATTCAGCCCGAGTGATGGTCGCGAGGAAGTCCTCCAAACTGATCTTCCTCAACTGTGGAAAAATCTCGGCAGCACGCGGTAACCATCTTTGCCAAAATGGGCGGGAGCGCCCCACATGATTTTCCCACAGTCGGCTTTGAGACTCGTGAATACCCAGTGAGCAGGCTCGGCCAGAGGGCAGTCCGAAGTCTTCTTCAGGCAAGCCCTGCTCATAGAGTCCGTGACCTGCCTCATGCAGCACGCCGAAGAGTGATGACGTGAAATCTTTCTCGTCATAGCGTGTCGTCAGGCGCACATCACGGGGACCGAGCGTCGTGCAAAAAGGATGCGTGGTGGTGTCGATGCGGCCAGCGTCAAAATCGAATCCAATACTTGCGGCAATCTCGGCATTGAGCTGCTGCTGCTTCGTGATCGGATAGTTGCCACGCAGTAAATTAGGCCTGATGGATTTTCCGTGTTCAACAGCCGCGCGAGCAATCTGGGCAAGGTCGGGTTTTAGCTTGGCAAAGAGTGCCGCGATCTCACGCGTGCGCGCGCCGCGCTCGAACGTTTCCAGCAGCGCATCATAGGGTTCGTCTGCGTATCCCCAGAGATCAGCTTTGCGTCGGGCGAGGCTTAGCAGCTTCTCCAAATGCGGTGCAAAGGGGGTGAAGTCCGACTGCTTCCGTGCCTCGATCCACGCATGTTTGGCATGAGAAGCCGTGTCACTTTCTTCGATGATGAGCTTACTGGGGATCTTGGCGGCGCGCTTAAAATCATGGGTCATCACCTTCAAGTTCGCTGCTGCTTTTGGATCACGCATTTTCATCGTATGCGCTTTATCCAGTAGCTTCTGCATCATGCGCCCTGTCGCGATTGAGTGTGCCTTGCCACTGAGCCAGGACATCTGATTGGCGCGAAAGGCCAGCGCCTTGGCAGGCATGTAGGTTTCTTGGTCCCAGGACAGAGCGGATTCAGTGGAACTCAGTAGGGAGACCTCGCGTAAGGTGGCGCAAAGCTGGTCATAAGTAGTGGCAGACATCGTTAGCCATCATCCCAAGCCTGCGCAGTGGTGCAAGCCGGAGCTCAGACCTGTTTGCAGCGCAGTTTGGCACGATTTTGGCGTCATGCGTGTCGAATTCGGAAATCTTGTGCGCGGACGCTTGACTTATTGCGCGCCAGTTGCTTGAAAAGATTTCTGCCAAAAAAACATGCCTGCATTTCTGAGACAGCACGACAAAGGACTGGAGTTCACCCTGGAGGATTACAATCTCCTTGGCCGCAGTCCTGATGCCACCATTCGCCTGACGGATGCCGGTGTCTCACGCCAGCACGCCACGGTGCGGCGCGATGGTAATCTCTACTGGGTATCCGACCTTGGCAGCGCCAATGGCAGCTTCGTCAATGACGTGGCGGTGACCACCGCCCGCGCTCTGCGCCCAGGGGATCGTATTCAGCTCGGCACTTGCCTGTTTATTTTTGAAACGGATGATGGTGAGCACATCGGAGGCACCAGCAGCAGCAACAACATGTTACATACCGTGGCTCTGCCGATGAAGACGGTTAAGGCCACGTTACTCGTCGGAGACTTGCGGAACTTCACCAGCATCTCCGCGCAGCTCAGCCCAGAGGAAGTCGCGGCCATGCTGCGTGAATGGTACGCGCAGTGTACTACCGTGCTCAAATCGCGCGGAGCTATCATAGACAAGTTCATTGGTGACGGCGTCTTCGCCTACTGGCCGGGGGACAATCATGAGTCGCGTGTCAAAGCCACTGAAGCCGCGCGATTGCTCAGCAATCCAGAAGCCGCAGACTCGCCAGTGCGCAAGATGATGCGCGAAGAGATGAATCTCGAAGTTCACTGCCACATCGGGCTAAACATCGGTGAAGTGGCCCTTGGGGCGATGGGCCGTGGAGTGAATACCGCTGTGGGTGAAGCCGTGAATGTTGCCTTCCGAATCGAAAGCCTTACCCGCAAGCTGCAAGTCCCCGTGCTCGTTAGTGCGTCCTTTATGGAAGGCTGGCCAGAGGGGCAGATGCACTACAAGAACGTCGGCATCCACATGGTCAAAGGCCAGCCTGAGCCTGTCGAAGTCTATGCCCTGGTGGAGAGTAAGCCAGTGCTGGAGTAGCTTTGATTCGCAATCGAAACTCCCAGTTTCTCAAACCATTCGATTGCCAGTCAAATCTACAACGATCCATGAAACTAGCTCTCATCTTTTTCTCTCTACTAGGAATGGTCACTGGGCAGGACGATGCGCTTCAATCCAAAGAGAAGTTCCACATTTTCTTGCTCGTGGGTCAGTCGAATATGGCGGGGCGTGGTGTGGTGGATGAGCAGGACAAGACGCCGCATCCGCGTGTGCTCATGCTGAGTAAGGAGGGTAAGTGGGTGCCAGCGATTGATCCGATGCATTTCGATAAATCGGCGGCGGGTGTGGGACTCGGTAAGATCTTTGGTCAGATCATTGCTGAGGCAAATCCGGGTGTGACTATCGGCCTGATTCCGTGCGCGGTCGGTGGCTCGCCCATGGATGCGTGGCAGCCGGGCGTATTTTATCCTGCGACGAAAAGTTATCCGTGGGATGACATGGCGAAGCGTGCGGCCGTGGCCCGTCCTGCGGGCACCTTGAAGGGCATCCTCTGGCATCAGGGTGAGGCTGATTCGCTACCGGAGTTTGCGCCGACTTATGAGCTGAAACTGCATGATCTCGTCGTGCGCTTGCGCAAGGAATTGAATGCGCCTGAGGTGCCGTTCATCGCGGGACAGATGGGGAAGTTCGATGATGTGCCGTGGACGCCGGAGAAGGTCGTGGTGGATCAGGCGCATCAAGATCTTGCCAAGAAGGTGCCACGCGCTGCTTTCGTGAGTGCTGAGGGCTTGAAGCATAAGGGGGATAAGATTCATTTCGACTCGGCTTCGTTTCGCGAACTTGGAAAGAGATACGCAGAGGCTTTTTTAGCGATGAAGGCGCGGCCTTGAGTCCGTATCTGATACGTCATGATTCGCCTCATCCTCCTCACGCTGCTTCTCGCCGACTCACTTCACGCTGAATTCAAAGCTGGAGCTGCGGTCATCGACATCACGCCGCCGAAGCTGCCAGTGCTGGTCAATGGCGGGATGATGAGCCGCTATGTGGACAAGATTAAAACGCAGATCCATGCGCGGGCCATCTTGATGAGCGATGGGAAATCGCAGCTCGCCATCGTGGTGGCAGATAGCTGCATGATGAGCCGTGAGGTGCTGGATGACGCGAAAGCGATGGCAGCCAAAAAGACGGGCATATCAGCGGATCGTATGCTGATCTCAGCGACTCATGCACACTCGGTCCCGGCTTCGATGGGCTGTCTGGGGACTGATCCAGATCCAAACTATGTACCGTTCTTGAAGGAGAGGCTTGTCGAGGCAATCGCTGCGGCGCAGGCAGCTATGGAGCCTGCACGCATTGGTTTTGGCAAAGCGGATGCGGCGGCATTTACAGCGCTGCGGCAGTGGATTCGCAGGCCGGATCGTCTGGCGGAAGATCCCTTCGGCAACATGACGGTGCGCGCAGCCATGCACGCGGGTGCCAAGTGGGATGATGCGGTGGGTGAGGCTGGGCCGGAAGATCCTGATCTGTCGCTGATCTCGATCCAAACGAAGGCTGGCAAGCCGCTAGCGGTGATGGGCAATTTCTCGATGCACTACTTCGGCGACAAGGACATCAGTGCTGACTATTTCGGCCTGTTTTCTGAAGGCTTGAAGTTGCGTATTGCATCTGAGGGAAAGTTCGTCGGCCTGATGTCGCATGGCTGTAGCGGTGACATCTATCGTGTCGATTACACGGTGCCGGAGAAGGAGCGCCCGAAGCCGACGATTGATGAATACACGAGCGGGTTGCTCGACATCGCGATGAAAGCGTATGCGGGTATCCAGTATCGTGACGATGCGGACATCGCGATGGAGGAGCGGCGCATGACATTGAAGTATCGCACGCCTGACAAGCAGCGCCTGGAATGGGCGCAGCGCATCGTCGCAGAGATGGGGGATCGTTTGGCAAAGACGCCGACAGAGGTTTATGCGCGTGAGCAGATCATCCTGCATGAGCGGCAGCAGACGGAGATCGTGGTGCAGGCGCTGCGTGTCGGGGACATCGGAATCGCGACGACACCAAATGAAACGTATGCGATCACGGGTTTGAAAATCAAGGCGGCGAGTCCGCTGCCGCACAACATGGTGATCGAACTCGCGAATGGTGGTGATGGCTACATCCCGCCGCCGGAGATGCATGCGTGGGGCGGCTACAATACATGGGCGGCGCGTTCAGCAGGCTTAGAGGTGATGGCAGAAGCGAAGATCACTGGCGCAGCTATCGAGCTGCTGGAAAAGGTGAGTGCTGCGCCACGGAGACCTTATGGATTGAGAGCTGGACCAGCGACGAAGGCCATCGCTGGCCTGAAGCCAGTCGCGTGGTGGAGATTGAATGAATTCACAGGTCCGCTGGCGGCAGACGCGAGTGGGAATCATCGAGATGCGAGTTATGAAACGAGTGTGGCTTATTATCTCGAAGGGCCGCACTCAGCGGCTTTTTGTGATGGAGAGAAAAATCGTGCCCCACACTTTGTTGGCGGTCGTTTGTGCTCTGAGCAAGCCGATTTGGGTGGGGCGTGGTCAGTTTCACTTTGGCTCTGGAACGGTATGCCGAATGACGGGCGTGATGTAAGTGGCTGGCTTTATTCACGCGATCACAATCACGGTGTGAGTGCCTATGGTGAGCATCTTGGCATTGGCGGTAAAGGAGGAAACGCGGGTAAGCTGATCTTTCAAACCGACACGATCCTGGCTGGAAAGACGGTGATCTCACGCTGGACCTGGCAGCATCTCGCCCTCGTCCATGAGAGTGGGAAAGTTCGTGTTTATCTGAATGGCGTGCTTGAAATCGAAGGTGAAGCGAAGAGATCAGGCATCGCGCAGTGTTTCTTTGGAGGTCGTAGTGACAATGATTCCAACTGGGAAGGCCGGCTGGATGAGATCGCTATTTTTAACCGGGCGCTGAATGTGGAGGATGTGGCGAAGCTGGGTGTGCCTCACGATTAGACACAGACTTGCCGGAATACGGCACGGCAGATGTGCGTTAATAGTGCCGATGCGTTTACGACTGTCTATTCTCTTGGTGCTGCTGCTGTCTTTGGCTGGCGGGCAATCCGTGTCTGCCGTGGCTAAACTGCAATTCAATCGAGACATCCGGCCTATCCTTTCGGATAAATGCTTTCACTGTCATGGGCCGGATAGTAAGAAGCGAGAGGCCGAACTGCGGCTGGATGAGCGGGCGTCGGCGGTCAAGGATGGACACATCACGCCGGGAATGCCGGAGAAGAGTTTGATGATCGAGCGCATCCTCTCGCATGATGATGATGAAATGATGCCACCGCCAAAGTCGAAGCTGGGTGCGCTGACGCCAGCAGAGGTGGCGACGCTGACTCGCTGGATCAAAGAGGGTGCTGAGTATGAGGCGCATTGGAGTTTCATCTCGCTCAACGCGAATGCCGCAAAGGACACGTCGATCGACAAGATCGTGACGAAGGCTTTAGATGAGCAGGGATTGAAGCTGCAGAAGGAGGCTGATGAAGGCGCGCTGATTCGTCGGCTCAGCTTTGATCTCACAGGTCTGCCACCAAAGGCTGAGGAGGTGCTGGCTTTTTCAAAGGTGAGCTATGAGCAGCAGGTGGATCGGCTTTTAACATCCCCACACTACGGTGAGCGCATGGCGGTGGATTGGCTCGATAGCGCGCGCTACGCAGACAGCTACGGCTTCCAGGTGGATCGTGAGCGTGATGTCTGGCCCTGGCGTGACTGGGTGGTCAAAGCCTTCAATGAGAATCTGCCGTATAACCAATTCATCACCTGGCAGCTTGCCGGGGATATGTTGCCAAATCCGACAGACGAGCAGATCCTAGCCACGGCATTTAATCGACTTCATCAGCAGGAGAATGAAGGTGGAAGTGTGGAGGAGGAGTATCGCGTCGAGTACATCGCTGACCGTGTGCAGACTGTAGCGACGGCATTTCTTGGGCTGACCTTTGAGTGTTCACGCTGCCATGATCACAAGTTTGATCCGATCACGCAGAAGGAATATTACGGACTTTTTTCGATGCTGCAAAACATCGACGAAGCGGGCCTGTATTCTTTTTTTACACCATCACCACCGACTCCAGCGATGATGCTCATGGATCAGCCGGCTAAGGACAAGATGGCTGTGCTGAAGGCAAAAGTTGCCGACATGGAGAAAGCCGGAGTTTTGGGAAATTCCGAAATATCGAAGGAGCCGATAGCGCACTTCACCTTTGATGAGATGAAGGGAAACAAGCTAGCTGACGCACTGCATCCATCGCCTCTGCCAGTTGTTCAATCAAAGGACGCCAAAGGCAAGAAGGCTAAGCAGGACAAGGGGCCGCTTGAACCTGCTGCTGTTTTGAAGGGTGAAAATAAACTGGTGGCTGGAAAGATCGGTCAGGCCATTCTATTCACGGGAGATGATGCTGTGGACACGCCTCTCGGCAATTTCCAGAGGCACGAACCCTTCAGTCTTTCGTTCTGGATGCAGACGCCCGATGTGAAGGCACGTGCGGTGGTGCTGCACCGCTCACAGGCCTGGACGGATGCGGCGAGCCGTGGCTATGAGCTTCTAATTGAAGAGGGTAAACTGAAGTGGTCGCTGATCCACTTTTGGCCAGGCAATGCGATCAGCATCCGAGCTAGAGCTAACCTGCCGCTGAAGCAATGGGTGCAAGTGGTGGTGACGTATGACGGAAGCAGTCGCGTAGATGGCTTGAAGATTATTGTGGATGGCAAAGAGGCGGCAGTGGATGTCATCAAAGACAATCTGACAAAGACCATCGCGGGTGGTGGCCATGACAACATCAGCCTGGGTGAGCGGATGCGTGATCGTGGCTTTAAAGGCGGTATGATTGATGACCTGCGTGTGTTTGATCGAGATGTGTCGAATACCTCGAAGGTGAGTGATGTGGAGCTGCGGAAGGCGCGGCAGGAACTCTACGCCTTTCAGGATGCGCAGAAGGAGATCATGGTCATGCGTGAGCTTCAGACACCGAAGAAGGCCTACCTTTTGACACGCGGCGAGTATGATAAGCGGACTGAAGAAGTGGTGCCTGTGACGCCTGCTTTCCTCTCACCTTTCCCGAAGAACGCGCCGAAGAATCGGCTGGGCTATACGCAATGGCTGACGGCTCCTGCGCATCCGCTGACGGCGCGTGTGACGGTGAATCGGATCTGGCAAAGTTTGTTTGGCCGGGGCTTGGTGAAGACCGCAGAGGATTTCGGCAGTCAGGGAGAGCGGCCGTTTTATCCTGAGTTGATCGATTATTTGGCGATGCGATTTATCGAGAGTGGCTGGGATGTGAAAGCTCTGGTGAAGGAGATCGTGATGAGCCAAGTCTATCGGCAGCAAAGCATCGCCGAAGCCAAGACGATGTCGGATGATCCCGAGAATCAATGGCTGGCACGGGGGCCACGCTTCCGTTTATCGGCAGAGATGATTCGGGATAATGCGCTGGCTGCGTCTGGTCTTTTGAAGCTGACCATGGGTGGTGCGCCAGTGTATCCCTATGAGATGACGGAGGCCTTCAAGCCGGTCGGCCCGAGTGCGGGGGATGCAGTGTTTCGTCGCAGCCTGTACACAAGCTGGCGGCGGACGAGCCCGCCGCCAGCCATGGTGGCCTTTGATGCTCCAAGACGTGCGGTCTGCACTTCAAAACGCGAGCGCACGGACTCGCCTCTTCAGGCGCTGATTTTACTTAATGGCGTGCAGTATGTGGAGGCGGCGCGTGTGCTTGGTGAGAAGTTGCATCAAGACGCCAAGGGCAATGTGGCAACGATGATCGAACAAGGCTTTCTGCGCTGCCTGAGCCGCAAGCCTGATGTGCGTGAAACTAATATCTGCACAAAGCTTTATGCGGAGCAACTCGTGCATTTTAGAGCTGCGCCAAAAGAAGCTGAGGAACTGCTGAAGATCGGTAGCTCAAAGCGGGACGCCCTGATTGCGGTGCCTGACGCGGCTGCGGCCACTGTGCTAGCGCAGGCTTTGCTGAACCATGATGCCTGTGTGGTGAAACGTTGAATCTTTCCTTCATGAATACTCCATCAAACATGTTTAACCGTCGAACTTTACTCAACAGCTTTGGCCTTGGCTTGGGTGGTCTGGCATTGAATGAAATGCTGGCCAAGGAAAGCCAAGCTGCGGCTCCGCCTGTGGATCGTGGTTTTTTGGGATCGACTCACTGGCAGCCCAAAGCGAAGCGCATCATCTATTTGTTCATGTCGGGAGGGCCTTCGCACCTGGACCTTTTTGATTACAAGCCGCTGCTGAATAAACGGAATGGGGAACAGTTGCCCGACTCGGTGCGTGGGACTCAGCGTCTGACGGGCATGTCGGGCAATCAGTCGTCGATCCCGATGGTGGGATCTCCTTTCAAGTTCACGCAGCATGGGCAAGCGGGTGGCTGGTTTAGTGAATTGCTGCCGCATACGGCGAGCATCGCGGACGATATTTGTGTGGCACGCTCGATGTTTACGGAGTCGATCAATCACGGGCCTGGAGTGACGTTTTTTCAGACGGGTTCACAGATCGCGGGTAGGCCGAGTATGGGGGCGTGGCTGAGTTATGGGCTAGGTGCGGAAAATGCAAATTTACCTTCGTTCACAGTTCTGATCACGAAGGGTAAAGGTGGTCAGCCGCTTGGCTCGCATTTGTGGGGCAGTGGTTTTTTACCGACGAAGCATCAAGGGGTGCAGTTTCGCGCAGCCAAAGATCCAGTGCTGTATCTCGGCAATCCGGCGGGTGTGAGTGCGGATAGTCGCCGCCTGATGCTGGATCGTCTGAAGGAGCTGCATGAGCATCAATTTGCTGGAACACCCGATGCTGAGATTACGAGTCGGATCGATCATTATGAGATGGCCTATCGCATGCAGTCGAGTATTCCAGAGGTCGCGGATTTGAGTGATGAGCCACAGCATGTGCTGGATAGTTATGGCCCTGATGTGAAGACGCCTGGAAGCTTCGCGGCGAACTGTCTGCAAGCGCGGCGACTCGCGGAGAAAGGCGTACGCTTCATCCAACTCTATCATCAAGACTGGGATCATCATGGTGGTCTGCCAGGTGCGCTGCCAAGGCTGTGCAAGGAAACTGACCAGCCCGCTGCGGCGCTTATTAAAGATCTCAAGCAGCGTGGACTGCTGGACGATACGCTCGTCGTTTGGGGCGGGGAGTTTGGTCGCACTTCTTACTGCCAGGGTAAGATTAGTGCGAACTTCGGGCGTGATCATCATCCGCGCTGTTTCAGCGCGTGGTTCGCTGGTGGTGGGATCAAGGCGGGATCAGTTTATGGAGAAACGGATGACTTTGGTTACAACACAATCAAAGACGCTCTGCACATCCACGATTTTCATGCCACACTGATGCATCTGCTGGGCATTGATCACGAGCGATTGACTTATAAATTCCAGGGCCGCCGCTATCGACTCACTGATGTGGAGGGGCACGTAGTCAAAGGTCTCCTCGCTTGATCACTTACATCCGCCCGACATAAACAATGGCTGGTGGCAGATTTGCCCAGACGACACGGCTAGTTTCCACCCCTGTGAGTTTTTGATGCAATAGATCACGAAAACGCTGACCGCTAGGTAGCTGATGAAAGCCGTAATAGGCAAAGGTTGCGAAGCGTCCGTTTGGGGCCAAATGCGGCAGTACATTGCCCAAGATAGCTTCCTGCAAAGAACGTGGGAAAGCCGTCCATGGTAGCCCACTCACGATCACATCTATCGGTTCGCGGTCCTTAAGGTAGCTGACGAAATCAAACTCCTGAGCACCTGATACAGTGAAGGGCATCTTCGGAAAGCGAGTCTGCAACTGAGAAGCAAAGATGGTATTGATTTCGATGCCTAAATAGCTGCTGTCTTTTGGCATCGAGTCCTGGATTGCTGCGGTAAAGGCACCTGTGCCAGGGCCGAGTTCCAGGATATGGCGCGCTTTTGAAACTTCCGAAGACTGCATCATGCGCTCTGCTAAAGCAGGACTGGAAGGTGCGACAGCACCTACGGTCTTCCAATTGCGAGTGAATTCTTGGAGAAAGGTGACGGTGGACATTCGTTAATGAAATTAGGTGAAGATTATTATCTGGCAAGGCGCAGCGTTTTTGAACATCGTATGACTAGACTTGCCAAACGGCCCGATTGCTTCCCTTTATTCTTTGTCTCCAATCTCATCATGTTTCTGCGCTTTCTTTGTCTTTTTGCGATGCTCCTCCTCATGAGCAATTGCCAGTCCACGGGGAGTTACAAGATTACTTTGAAGGATGGTCGTCAGTATCTATGCAGGGGAAAGCCAGAGTTTGTCAGCAAAACGGGTTACTATCGCTACAAGACCTTTCAGGATCGAGATGCGCTTTTGCGTGCTGATGAGGTGCTCATGATTGAGGAGCAGGGGGCTTGATGAAAATGACGAATGAAGAACAAACCGCTAATAGAGCACTGATTTTGGCTTCACAGTCTCCGAGGCGAGTTGAGCTGATGCGGGAGGCAGGCTTTGAGTTTGAAATGGTCGTGCCTGAAGTTAAGGAAGCACATGATGCGACGATCAGTCCCGAGGCTTTAACCGTTGAGAATGCTCGACTCAAGGCTGTGGCCGGAGCGCAGATGAAACCTGAGGCACTGGTCATCGGCGCAGACACGCTCGTTTATCTGGATGGGGAACCGCTCGGCAAGCCCAAGGATCACGCGGAAGCCTTGCAGATGCTGCGGCGTCTTTCTGGACGTGCTCATGAAGTCTGCACGGGAGTTTATTTGGCATGGTCCGGCGGCAATAAGGGCAAGGGATTTCATGTGATCAGCAATGTGATTTTTAATGATCTCAGTGATGAGGTCATCTCTGCCTATCATGCGCAGGTGAACCCGCTCGACAAAGCTGGGGCCTATGGCATTCAGGAGTGCAGTGAGATGATTCTTAGCGGGTATGAAGGCTCATGGACCAATGTCATGGGGCTACCTATGGAGCGTCTGGCCGAGGAGCTTGCTGCTTTAGGATTTGTTTCCGCTCGTTAGCCAAAAAGAAAGGCGACTCATGAGAGTCGCCTTTCCAAAAAAATGAAGAGAGGTCGGAGATTATTTCGAGGCCGTATAAACCGCCTTGCCACTGGTTTCAGCAACTGGCACTTCTGCCACCGGCATGCGAAGTGTGCCTCTGAAACCTGAACCAGGCATGTCTGCCACTGGATAGTCATCATTCAGACTGCCTACCATGTAGTTCTTGGTGTCACGGACAGTACAACGAAGGAGTCCACCGAAGATACCGCGAGTCGTGCTGTCCACTGCATTAGAATATGTCTTCATTACGCCACAAACGAGAGTTCCACCGGAATGCATCGTGCGCTCCATGCCGTTTCCGACGAAGTTGCTGTAAGCGATCGTTTCATCGTGAGCGAGTTGGGTGCCTTGGTCATCGATATCATAGACGACTTCTGCATAGCGGGTGCCTTCCTTGCGAACGATATGACTGCCGCGACGTGCAGTGTGGAAGCCGGTGTTTGCGTAATTGCGCACCTGACGCGTGCCGACACCACTGACGAAGCCCGCGGAATCCTCAGTGACATCAAGAGATGAAACAGCCGCCTGATTCACACCACGGTGAGGGTAAGATAAGCCGTTGTTCGTATGTCTCTCGCCATCTTGAGCGAAACCTTGAGACGGGCGCTCAGGAATGTCTGAGAGTTTCGTCGATGTCGGGGTTGAAGAACAGGAGGCGAGGATAGGGAGGATGGAGAGCAGGAGATATTTATTCATATCGTGGAGTGAGACTGTCTGATTGCGTTCGGCATGTCAAAACTAAATTAAAGAATTGTCACGGGCTGGGGAAATTGGGTCTTGATGAGACTGTTTGATGGAGTCGTTGTCAGGAGAGATTTGTCAGTATGCGGTAAAGAAACTCGCTCTGAAAGATGGGACTGGTGATAGTTGGTATGTGACTTCCTTCATGCGCATTTTGATCATCGACGACGACGCGGAACTCTGCCAGCTCGTGGCAGACTATCTTGGGCCGATGGGCTTCCAGGTCGAAGCTGAGCACGATGGCATCAATGGGGCGACTCGTGCGACGGCTGAGGTCTGGCACGCGATTATTCTTGATGTGATGATGCCGGGCTTTGATGGCTTTGAGGTCCTGCGCCGGATTCGAGCTAAATCCAAAGTGCCCGTCCTGATGCTGACAGGGCGTGGTGATGAGGTGGACCGTGTAGTCGGACTAGAACTGGGAGCGGATGATTATTTGCCGAAGACTTTTTCGTCGCGTGAGCTTTTGGCCCGGCTCCGAGCGGTGATGCGGCGCACGGGTTGGGTGGCGGAAACCACACCTCAGGCTCCGATGCAGGAAATCATCTTCGGTCCGTTGCGCATTAATCCCGAATCCCATGGTGTCGTTTTGGGGGACGAAGCGCTTACGCTCACACCAGCGGAGTTTGGGCTACTCATCTCGCTGGCCAAGGCGCACGGACGCGTGAAGACTCGCGAACAGCTCATTGAAGAGGTCGCTGATCGAGAATGGGATGTCTTTGATCGTGCCATCGACATGCACATTTCCACGCTCCGTAAGAAGCTCGGTGATGACCCAAAAAATCCACAGTTTATCAAGACGGTGCGTGGATACGGCTATCAACTCATCGCTCCCACCCGCTAACATGAGTCGCGGAATTCCCATCTATATTAAAGTGTTGGCCTGGCTGGGGGTAAATGTGCTGATCCTTGTTTTGCTCGTGGTTGGATTCCTGCAAATGCAGTTTCACATGAGTCTCGATTGGATGCTTCTCGGGCCAGCAGGAGATCAGATTTCACTGATTGGTGATAAGGTTACCAATGAGCTTACACACATGCCTGAAAGAGAGTGGGCAGCCGCACTGAAGCAGTATGACGAGGCCTATGGAGTCGCCTTCGCGTTGTTTAATCGTGGGGGAATTCAGGTCATGGGAGAGCCTTTAGATGTGCCTACCGATTTGATGCCAAAAATTGCTGATAAGCGACCTGCTGGTGATCGGCCGTCGGCTCGGAGACCACCTCCGAAGCAGTCTCCTCAAGCCAAAGGCCGCCCGCCTGATGCGCCGCCAAAGCCGCGATTCATGCAGCGCACTGGAAGTCCGGCGCGGTATTGGGCGGGTATCCATCTCGACTTGGCCTATGGCCCTGATTTCATGCCGCTGACGCTGGTGATGGCTTCTGAATCGGTCACAGGCGGTGGGCTATTTATCGACCTTTGGCCATGGATCGGACTCGGTGCTGCCTGTCTAGTCGTGTCTGCCCTTTTGTGGCTGCCTTTCGTTCGTGGCATCACACGATCCATTAGCCAACTCAATCGTTCTGCTCATGCAATCGCGCATGGTCACTTTCAGGCGCGGGTGCCAGAGAAACGCAGCGATGAACTTGGTGAACTTGCTACTTCTGTGAATGCGATGGCTGGGCAGCTCGGTGACTATGTCATGCAGCAGCGGCGTATTACGGCTGATGTTGCTCATGAGCTTTGCTCGCCCATCGCCCGGATGCAGATGGCGCTAGGCATCGTCGAGCAACGCAGCACTCCAGATCAATCCACTTACCTGAAGAAGCTCGACGGTGAACTCCAACACATGGCTAAGCTTGTTGAGGAAGTGCTGACTTTTTCAAAAGCCGAGGCGTTGCCTGATCGTGAGACACCTGTTGAAATTCATCTGCGCGAACTCATCGAGCAAATCATCACTCGCGAAGCTGCCGGGATCGGTGTGGTTGTCGATGTGCCTGCTAATTTGTCCCTTCACACTTTGTACAAAGCGCTTGATCGCGCGCTCGGCAATGTGCTGCGCAACGCAGTCCGCTATGCGGCTCACGCTGGGCCGATCCATATTCAGGCCTCTCAGGAAAATGGCCAAACGATCATTAAGATTGCTGATCAAGGGCCGGGGGTCCCACCAGAAACCTTGCCGCGCTTGTTTGAGCCATTTTACCGTCCTGAAGTCGCCCGCGCCCGCCACACAGGCGGCAGCGGACTCGGTCTCGCTATCGTGAAAAGATGCATCGAAGCTTGCAAAGGCAGCGTCACGGCCCGCTTACTTGAGCCAAGTGGACTTGAAGTCCAAATGACGATCCTATCCAAGAAATGAACGGGTCTAGTAAGTGAACAAGTCACTCACCTGCCATTCGCGTTCCAGCGTCTTGCCTTGCAGTGCGACAGCCTTGTTCACTGCGGCAGTGATGCGGCGCTGCATGTGGCCAGTCAGTCGGCGGCCTTTGCGTGCGCGCTGCACGGCTTTGTGTGTGATTGGCTCGGAGCTAGCGGCGACGATTTCGTGATTGCCGAGTGCTTGCTCAATAAGGATGGCGTCAAGGGGTTGAGTGCCAAGATTGCGTTCGGTGTTGTCGGGAGTGTCTGTAGTCATGTGTGATTATAGGGAAAGTATCTTCGGATCATTCTTCTGTCTGAAGTAGGTCTTCAAGACGGCGCGCGACTTCGGCGTCGGTGGCTGTTTTTGAGTGCTTCTTGCAGACTACCTTTAGCCAGCGGTCCCAACTCACGGAGAGCAGAGTTGGCAGTCTTACGCACTTTCCACTGCGGGTTCGCTAGGTCTTGTAATAGCTGGCCAATGCGGAGCATCAGCGCGTTGTCGGTCACAGGAATGGGATTCGATAGACGTCTGAGATGGCGCACTGGAATGTCCCACGCGAAGCCGCGCTCTTCGACACGGATGTGGCTTTCCTCAAGGCTGCCGGTGATGTGGCCTCCGCCCCATAGTTCGGCCTTAAAAAGCTGGGTGCCAGAAGCTGCGTCATCGCTGATGTCCTTCATCTCACGGAGATTCGAGGGTGCCAGTTTGATCGGGCCAGAAGTCGTAATGAGGGTCAGCGAAGGGGTGGTGACGCGACTAACGAGACGTTGTTCACCCGTGAGTTCCACGAAGCTACTGGCGGGTTCGCTGTCTTCTTCAGTCATCTTGGCTGCCTGCGGCTTGATGATGTGACGGAGTTGGCTGAGGTCGATGTCCCGCGCGCCAACGCTGGTGGTTTGGAGCGTGACCTTTCCAGGCTCAGGCATCATGCGGACGTGAGTGCCATTTTGTAGAAACAACATGCCGCCGAGAGTCTCACTATTTTGACTCTGCATGGCAACGACCTCCGGCCAGGGCACGGCCAAGCGACCCCAAGGCGAGCTGCCTACAAGATCGCCCTGTGGCTTGATCGCCAGACGTTCACCGCTCCAGAGTTCGATGAGTGTGTTGAGCAGGGCAGGGGTTGCCTCGCTGGATTTAGTCAGGATGAGACGATCCAGTTGAGTCAAAGGTAGATCGGCTCCGCTGATGAGAGTGAAGTGCAGGTCGGTCATCTCCAGCGTGCCTTGCCAGCGTTGTCCATCGCGCAGCCAGAGCCAGCCTCGTGGCTCTTGAGTGTGACTTGAGCCAGCGATTGCAGCGATGCGATCCCACTCGATACTCGTTTTTTCAGAGTCTCTTATCATGGCCACGCTGGTTGAAGTAGCCTTGCCTTTCAGGAGCGAGTCTTTACCGAGAGCGAGCTGATCTGAACTGCTAGCGGTTACACCCCAGAACTCAGCTGGGAACCACTCATTCAAGCCAAAGCTGCCGATTACACCACCGAGATTCGCAGCGGCTTTGAGTGTAGCTTTGGATAAGCCTTTGGTTAGCCGATCCATGCTGAAGGGTTGGCAGGCTTTGGTGATTTCCTCCGGCGTATTCTTGGCCCCGACTTTGATCTGAGCGATGCCATGCACCAGTGTCTGTGACTTGCCTGCCGGAATGGTCAGCGTGTGGAAGACGGAGATCTGATTATTATTCTGCACCGTCAGTCGCATTGGTAGGGGTGACTTCGGCGCGCGGACGGTGAAAAGCAGCGCAGGTGCATGCGTATCTGATTCGCCTGGTAGGCCGATGAAGCCTGTCTCGGTAGGCTCAAGCGTGTCTTTCATGAGGCGGCCAAGGTTTGTGAGCAGTGACTTGGCGGTGTTATTAAAACTGTGCCGCAGCTCCACCGTCGCGTTGATGTCACGACTCGTGGTGTTGAGAAATTCATCCACATAACGCAGGCCACCATCACGCTCCATGAAGGTGACTCGGCGGGTGATGCTGAGTCCATTGATCGGCTGCTGAGCATTCATGAAAAGCTCTTTGCCATCCGCTGTCGTCATCGGCTGCTGGCTGTAGAACTGCTGATTGCCGAACTGTAGCATCATGCAGTTTCCGATCATCGAAGCTCCGCTGCTATTGCGCTGGAGACCGCCGTTTTGTTCGATGTACCACTCGTGTCCTTTCTTATCAGTGAGCACAGATGGCTGATAGGGCACCGTGGCCTGCTGCGCGGTCACGGACAGCAGGGGTAACAAGGACAGGAGGAGTCCGCACCTCATGGCTTGGTGGCTGGTTTGAGTTCGGTGATCAGACGCCAGGGCACATTCATGGTTTGGTTGTCGCGCTTCCAGGAAAGTGTGGGGGCGACGGGCTGGCCTGACAGATGAGTGTCAGTAGTGGTCTTGATTTGATAAAGCGGTGCGTTGCTTTTGATCTGCTGGATGTCAGTGGCTCGGATTTGAATGACGCCATCTTTAGTTATCCAAGAAAGATTCGGCTCTGCAAAATCACCGACGAGCACACTGCCATCTGCAAGCATCAGGGCTGAGTCAATGATCGCGGAAGTCGGCGCATTGCCGTCCAGGATTGAAAGCAGTGCCTCGGGTGTGCTGGCGAGTCCGGCGCAGTCATTGAGCGCTGAGTCAGACTCCTTAAGGTCGAGCCATACATGTAGATGACTGCTATCACGCAGAATGAGTGAGTGCTCCATCGCTGGCGCTGGCAGTCGATGAATGCTCGCGATGTCTCTCCATTGCAAAATGAGTCGTCCACCAGCCCAGGTTGTCTGCAATGGCTTTAGTGGAAATGTCTTCCATGCGATGATCTGACCATCAATGTCTTCCGCGATCCAAGCGACAGGTTTGAAGTCCATTTTGCCATCGGCAGCAGCAGATCTGAGTACGAGCTGATCTAGGCGCTCGGGCTTGAGCGCCAGCTTGCCGAGTGTCTGACTTTGAAAGGTGGCGGACGCCCAACTTAGTCGGCCACTGAGGACCGTTCCATCCCGCAGAAATACCCGTGACGGCGAGGGCTTAACTCGGATGGCAGCGATCTGCGCCAGCGGTAGCTCACGCATTCGCCCCATGTTTTCCAACTGCACTTTTTTTGCATCAAATGTTCCTTTTACAACGGCCCCGGACGTGAACATGAGTTGATCCACTTCAGTGGAAAAATCGACGTGAATTGCATCAGCGAAAGCTTTCACAAAAGCGAGCTTCGGCTTGCTCTCGTTCGTGGCGATCTTGCTGCTGGCTGGCGCTTTGACGGGAATGGGAAAGTTGGCTAGTTCCTTCAAAATATCTTCCGACAGCGAGTCTTCCTCTGGCATGCCACCTGAGGTCAAAGTGCTGATCACTTTGTCCACGGTGTCGGCTTTGACATCATTGGTAAAGGTGAGCCAATGAAGCAATACGACACGCTGCTTAGCTGGTAGAACTCCGGTGTAAGTCCAGTCGAGCAGATCCTGATGAACGGTGATCTTGCGCTTCCAGCCTTTGGCATCATTTCCAAAGAGTTGGTACATCACCGGCAGCGTGGTTTCCTGCGCGGCAATGAGTGCCGCAATGGGTGATTTGGCTTCAGGAGGCTTGCTGATAAAAAGTGGTTTGGCGAGCTTCGGCACGATGGTTGGCTGCCAGCGTGTTTGATAGCGCAAAGTGAGATATTGAGTTTCGTCAGTGGCGCTGGTGATGATATCGAGCACACGCACGGCCTTGCGTTCCTGATCAAAGCGCACGCTGCGTTGGATGGTCTGTGTCAGCTTCTTTTTATCTTCTGACATGGCGAGCAGCGTCACACTACGATCCGAACCATAGTGGAGTTCTGGCAGTGGTTTTTGAGCGGCGGGCTTGGCTGTTTTCTGGTCTTTGCGGATGGACTCCTCGATTGTTAGCAAGAGCGTAGAAACGAGAGGCCATTGCTTGGTCTTCAGCACGCCATAGGAATCCACCGTCCACGACATATCTCCTGACGAGTATGTTTCCTCAGCAGCTACCCAGACCACTGGCACTGCGAAAAAGCAGAGGTAGATGGCTAGGAGTGGCCGCAGGAAAAGCATGGCGCGAAGTGTGGGCAGCGCGGATCGTTTTGGCAAGAAGGCATGTCTGCACGGTTGCGTGTTGGCTGTCTTTGGTCAGTGTGCGCTCCTCAACCCATTACTTGATAGATCATATGAGCCAAAAGATTGCCTTTGTCGGAGTCGGACGCATGGGAGCCAACATGGCTCGACGTCTGAAGGATTGCGGATACACGATCAGCGCGGTCTATGACTCGCATCGCCCATCAGCGACGAGCCTAGCGGAAGAGTTGGGCTGTGCGGCACCGGAGACGCTGGCGGCAGTGACGGCGGCTGCAGATGTGATCTTCACGGTGGTGACGAATGATGCGTCGATGCGCGGCATCTTTTTTGGAGATGAGGACAGTCTTATTGTCGGGGCGGAGGGGAAGGTCTTCATCAACTGTGCGACGCTTTCCCCAGCCATGCACCGTAAGGTTTATGCGGCGGCTGCGGCGGTGGGCGCACACAGCTTGGAAGCTGCGATGGCATCAAGCATCAGCCATGCGCGTGAGGGTAAACTTTACCTCATGCTGGCGGGTGATGAGGCCGTGTATCAGAGTGTGCTGCCGATCATCGAGCAGATGAGTGTGAACCGTCGCTTCATCGGTAGCCCAGGCCGTGCGGCAGAGGTGAAGGCGCTGGTGAACATGGTGATGAATATCAACACCGCAGGGCTCGCTGAAGGGCTGGGTCTTGCTGAAGCTCTGGGACATGATTTGAGCATGATACGTGAGGTCTTCTCACAGACTGGCGCGAACAGTCGTGTGCTGGAAACGGATGGCGGAGACATGGTGGCGCGTGAGCACGACTGTTGGTTTTCTGCTGAACATGCCGCCAAGGACAGCGGCATTGCTCAAGGCGTGGCGCGTGAGATTGACCTGACTCTGCCGCTGAATGACGCGACAAAGGCGCAGTATGAAAAGATGATCACGCTAGGACTCGGAGGACTCGATAAGTCAGGGATCGCTGAACTGACTTTCAAGGGGCGTCACGCCTGAGACTTTTTTTGATCAGCGCTTCCAGGGAAGCGAGCGGAGTAGTCGCCGAGCGGGCGAGCGGGAAGTGAGGAGTTGGGTGCCTTCGCGCTCGCTGAATGACAAGAGATCTGGATCACCAGAGTCGAAGTCTTCAGCGCGTGGCAGGCCAATGGGAAGAGGCGACTCATCGATGATGGCTGCTTCTTCAATAAACGCTGGAAGCGGAGCGGGATTAATATCTGGCTGCGCGGCGGGTGCGGCAAGGCGTGATGGCACGATGAGTCCGCCAGAGAAGATGAGTTTCATCGCGTCTTCCACGGTAAGCGGGGCATCAGTGACTTGCTCGATGGGGACGACGAGAAGCAGGCCAGTCATCGGACTGAGCGCACCGGGAATGAAGACGGCGGCGAGGATTTTGTTTTGCTGCGGATCGAGATATTGACCGGTGACGAAGCCGAGCATCTTCATGTCGCCACAGGGATAATCGACATAGACTACGCGTTTGAAGTTTTGCTTTCCGCCGAGGCCTTTGAATCCATCGATCACTTGTTTTAGCGACTTGTAGATGAAGGAGACGATGGGCACGTTAAGTAACAGGCGGTCCATGGCTGCGACGACGCGCACGCCGAGAACGTTGGTGGCCATGACACCGAGGGAGACGAAAGCGAGCACTGGGATCAAAAAGCCGACGAAAGTAACGATGTGCTGGTAGGTAGCACTAACTGTATCCACAACCGTCTGACCCGCGATGTCATTGATGATGCTGGCAATGAAATCCAGCGCAGGCACACTCCAACCATGCAGAAGGTGGTAGCCGCTGTTCACGATCCAAAAGGTGATCAACAGTGGCAGGGCGATGGCTAGGCCCGCAAAAAACTTATTTCGCAGCCACACAAAAGGGCTGCGAGAAACAGGTTGGGGGTTTGATGCCGGGGGGGTCATTGAAAAGGTGAACTCTGGCAGTGTCGGCTAAGTCGTATCTCGTTCAATCACTAAGCTGCTAACGCGGGTGATTTAATCTGGCTGCTGCAGACTCTGAAATGAGAGTCAGATGTCTTACGTTCCCGCCCTTGACTCTGGTCGCTCTGAGGTTCATTGACGGATTCTATTTTCCCCCATCAAATGACCCGCCGAATCACCTACCGCGACGCAATCCGTGAAGCCCTCGATGAAGAAATTGCCCGCGACCCTATGGTCGTTGTCATGGGCGAAGAAGTCGCCCAATACAATGGGGCCTACAAGGTAACCCAAGGATTGTGGGATAAATGGGGTGACAAACGTCTCGTGGACACGCCGATCAGTGAGGCCGGTTTCATCGGCATGGGAGTTGGGGCTTCGATGCTCGGAGTGCGTCCAGTGATGGAGCTCATGTTCTGGAGTTTTTATACCGTGGCATGGGATCAGATCGTGAACAATGCGGCGATGGTTCGCTACATGTCTGGGGGGAAGATTAATTGCCCGATCGTGATCCGTGGCCCAGCCAATGGCGGCACTGGCGTGGGAGCGACTCACAGTCACACGCCTGAAAACATCATGGCCAATGTTCCCGGCATGAAGTGCGTGGTCCCGAGTAATGCTTATGATGCCAAGGGCCTGATGAAGGCAGCGATCCGTGACAATGACCCAGTCATGTTCATGGAGAGCACCGTTCTCTATGGCGAGTCATGGGATGTGCCGTCCAATGATGAACTTCCTGGCGGCGAGCTTTTCATCCCACTCGGCACGGCTGACATTAAGCGCGTGGGCACAGACATCTCACTCATCGCTCATGGCAGAGCCGTGATCACCTGCTTGGAGGCTGCCCGCATCTTGGATGAGGAGCATGGCATCAGTGCTGAAGTCGTTGATGTGCGCACCATCCGTCCGTTGGATGAGGAAACGATACTCAACTCCGTGGCCAAGACTCACCGTGCCATTTATGTGGAAGAAGGTAAGCCCTTCTGTGGTGTCGGTGCCCAGATCGCCTACACGATTCAGGCAAAGGTGTTTGATGAGCTCGATGCTCCAGTGCTCCGCGTAAACAGCCTTGATGCACCTGCCATTTATAGCCCACCGCTTGAGGCTATGCAGATACCGACCCCAGACGTGATCGTGGCCAAAGCACTGAGCATTTGCTGAGCCTTTTAGTTCGCGTTGTTGCGTCTTAAGAAGGTCAGGAACATGATCTGAATATCCAGCATCAGGCTCCAGTTCTCCAGATACCAGAGGTCGCATTTGATACGCTCCGAGAGATCGCTGTCACCACGCAGACCTTTGATCTGGGCCCAGCCAGTCATGCCGGGCTTGGCTTGATGCCGGGCATTGTAATGCGGGATATCATGCTTGAAGTCGGCAATGATTTCAGGCTGTCAGGGCGCGGTCCAAAAAGGCTCATTCCCCCCTTCAGCACGTTCCAGAATTGTGGCACTTTATCGATATTCCACTTCCGCATGAAGGCCCCCACACGCAGTCGGCGCGGATTATCCAGAGTGCACCACTGCGCACCTTCAGTCGCAGCATTCAGTTTTATGGATCGGATCTTGATGATGCTGAATGGCACCCCGTTCATTCCCCAGCGGCGCTGGCGTTAGAAGATTGGGCCACGAGATTCCAGCCAGACCGTCAGGCCAAAATAGGCAACAAGTGGCGCGCTGATCTTAAGTCCGACGATAGCCCCGACGATGTCAAAAGCTCTCTTGGCTATCACATTGAGCGTAGAGTCCAGAGGTTAGCGATTCACGCCGAGAACAGGTGTGCCTGCGATGGTTTCGAGTGATAGCCCTGAGACGAAGATGCTGAAAACAGACGGCGCGAGTTTAAATTGGATCATCTCGCGCTCACACAGATTGGCCAGTTCCACCATTTGCTGGCGCGGCAAATCCGCTACGATGACCATATCCACCTCATGCCGTGCGATTACGCGCTGGATGTAAGCAGGTTGGGCCTGTCGCCGAGGCACTGGCAGAGGAGATTTCAGGAACGGCGCGCGTGATTCGCATCAATGTGGATCACCAGACGGAACTTGCTGCTGAGAATGGCATTCGTGATATCCCGACCTTTATAGCCTATATAGCAGGGCACGAAATAAGGCGTGAGTATGGGCCATCCCAAAGGTGGTAATGCTTGAAATGTCGGGCCTCTGAGCCTCAGGGCAACGGCTCACCCGAATCATAAACCCAGCGGACGTAGCTGCCGTCCCGGACATGCGCATGGCTGTTCACCTCCATCAGGCCAAAGATCGTCTTCGCCTCGTAGCGCACGTCGATCACCCAGGTGGGTTTGCCATCGACAGTTTTCATTTCAGGCTTCCCCCAACTGACGACCTTCTTCGGGTCCACATCACTGACTTTCCCGGCGGAAATGACTGCTAGCAGCAAGTTGTAACTGCCATCCGCATTCTGACCTGGCTTGCCGTCGGCGCCAAAACTGACGCCCACGCCATTGGCCATCGTGCTGTTATCTTTGACCACTGAATTGTTCTTGGTTTTTCCTGCAAGCCAAGCCTGACGTGATTGCTCAATGCGCGCCACCTTCCACTTCTCATAGCTCACATGGATCTGATCTGGAAAGTCCGTGTCCATCACCGCAACCGCTCCTCTCGCGGTTGATGTCTCAGTTGGTGCAACTGTGATGACTCCATTGTCAACAGCCAGCGCATGAGCGGTGGCTCCAGCTCTCAGTGTGGCGGCACCCACGCTCATCTTCACCTGCACATCCTTTTTCAAAATAACCGAGCGTGGAAAAGCCTGCTTCGGAATCATCGTCCAATTCTTGGTGATCGTTTCCACGGACTGAATGGCCGGTGCCACAAATTCATTCGTCGGGATCTTCGGGATGCTCGGCTGCCAGTTATCCGCTGGCTTTGTCGCTGCTTCCGCAGGCTTCGTAGTCGCGACAGGTATCGGGCCATCATCCTCCACGACGTGATCAAGGATCACAGGATTCACTGTAGCTGCAGGGCGCGGACCTTTTTCAAAGATCACTCGCTCCCAGGGTCTGGCCAAATAAAAGTCATAGGCCGCGAAGACACCAGCAAGGATGAGTAGGGTAACGAAGAGCGATTTCAAGGTAGGGAAGTAGCAGACAAAAGCATGATGCTGCTGACGCTTCACCGCGCAACAAAACAATCCGAAACATACGCTGGACTCAGGCTCTGTGTCTGGTCTGGATCTCCTGCACAGCCCAGGCCGCATGCTCGGCTATGAGCGGGTGCTCATCCTGCATTAGGGTCTCCAGCGCAGGCAGGTCCTCCGCATTCCCCGTATTTCCCAGTGCCACGCAGACATTGCGGAGGAAAGCTGGGCGCTTGATGCGCTTGATCGGACTCTTAGCAAACAACATGCGAAACTCTTCATCCGTCAGCGTCAGAAAATCACGCAGCCGTTTGTTGAAGACGGATTCACGCGCTTGAAAGGTTGCCTCGTGGGAGACTTGCGCAAACTTGTTCCAGGGACAGGCCGTCAGGCAGTCGTCGCAGCCATAGATGCGGTCGCCCATCGCACGCCGAAACTTCACCGGGATGCCGCCTTTACTCTCGATGGTCAGGTAGCTAATGCAGCGCCGCGCATCCATTTGCTGCGGTGCGGTGATCGCCTGGGTCGGGCAGGCATCCATGCAGCGCGTGCATTTGCCGCACAGATCCTTGGCAGGTGTGTCTGGCATGAGTTCAAGTGTCGTGATCAGCTCGGCCAAAAAAAACCAAGTGCCTAACCGACGATGAATCTGCATCGTGCTTTTGCCGCCCCAGCCGAGCCCGGCGTCACTGGCAAAGTCACGCTCCAGCACTGGCCCCGTGTCCACATAGTAACGCTGCGTGCCGCCCTGCTCGGCCATCCACGCGTCCAGAGCCTTCAGCTTCTTCTCGATCAGATCGTGATAGTCATCATTCCAAGCATAGCGCGCGATCCTATAGCCGCCGTCGCCAGATGGTGTCTCCCCCTGAAAATAATTTAGCGCCAGCATCACCATACTCTTCGCTCCCGGCAGCACCACACGCGGGTCCGTGCGTCGCTCCAGATTCCGCGCCATCCAGGCCATGTCGCCATGTTTGCCATCGGCTACCCACTGTTCAAAGATCGCCTTGTGCGCTGCGGGTTTCGCCTCCGCGATTCGGCAGTCGGCAAACCCCAGCGCGAGAGCTTGAGTGATGAGCTGGGATTTGAGGTCAGGCATAAGCGCTACCGTGCCGCGCAGGGCAGGGGATGTCAAAGCTCGGAACCCCAACTCCGCCTTGCACTCTGGCATTTTTCCCCGACTTTCCGCGCCCCTTTTTTAGCCATGATTCCGAACGCCTATCGCTCCCTTCACTGCAACGCCGTACGCCCTGAGCACATCGGTCAGACTGTCACCCTCTGTGGCTGGGTCAATTCGGCGCGCGACCACGGTGGAGTCATCTTCATTGACTTACGCGACCGCGAGGGCCTGACCCAAGTCGTCTTCCACCCCGAAGAAAACGCCGCACTCGCTGAGCAAAGTCACGAACTGCGTGATGAAGACGTCATTCAAATCATCGGCAAAGTCGCCGCCCGCCTCACCGGCACTGAGAACGCCAAGCTCGGCACCGGCGCAGTTGAGATCGTCGCCGCCGAACTAAAAGTGCTGAACAAGTCTGATGTCCTTCCCTTCCACCTCGACCGCGAGATGTCGAACGAAGATTTGCGCATGAAGTATCGCTACCTCGACCTGCGCCGCGAGCGTATGACGCGCAACATCCGCACCCGGCACAAGATCACCACCGCCGCTCGCAACTACCTCGACGGCACCGGCTTCATCGAAGTCGAGACTCCCATCTTGTCGAACCCAACGCCAGAAGGCGCACGCGACTTCCTCGTCCCTGCTCGTTTGAGTCCCGGTAAGTTCTTCGCCCTTCCGCAGGCCCCGCAGCAGTACAAGCAGCTCCTCATGGTCGCAGGTCTTGAGCGCTACTTCCAAATCGCCCGCTGCTTCCGTGACGAAGACCTACGAGCCGACCGCCAGCCTGAGTTCACCCAGATCGATATCGAGGCCAGCTTCATCGAGCAAAACGACATCATCGCGCTCGTCGAAGGCCTCCTCGCCAGCATGTTCAAAGCCGGCCAGGGCGTGGACATCCCTACCTCATTCCAGCGCATCACCTATCAGCACGCGCTCGACGTTTACGGCTCCGACAAACCCGACACTCGCTACGGCTTGGAGCTTGTCGATATGGCCGACGTCTTCGCCAACAGCGGCTTTAAAATTTTTCGCACCATTCTTGAAGGCGGGGGTGTCGTCCGCGCCATCAACGCCAAAGGCTTCGCCGGAATCACCACTGGCCAGATGATTCGCCTGAACGAACTCGCCATCCAAGCCGGCATGAAGGTCAAGCAGCTTGCCTTCATCAAAGTCGAGCGCAACGAAGCAGGCGTCCTCGAATACAAGAGCCCCCTCTGGAAGTTCTTCGGCGAAGAAGAACAAAAAGCACTCATCGCTAAACTCGGCGTCGAGGAAAACGACATCGTCTTCTTTTATGCCGGCACCTGGGACGACGCCTGCAACATCCTTGGCAAAGTCCGCCTTGAGATCGCCTCCATGCAAAAGCTCACCGAAGGCAGCGCCGCGCTGAACTTCCTCTGGGTCGTCGATTTCCCCCTCCTCGCCTACAGCCCCGAAGACCAGAGCTGGGTCGCCGTCCACCACCCATTCACCCGCCCAAAGGCCGAAGACATTCCCCTGCTTGATGCCGGTGAATACGGCAAAGTCCGCGCCGAAGCCTACGACGTCGTTTTGAATGGTTACGAACTCGGCGGTGGCAGCATCCGAATCCACGAAAGCGATCTCCAAGCCAAGATGTTCAGCGTCCTCGGTGTCACCCCAGAGGACCAGCAGCTCAAATTTAGTCACATCCTTGAGGCCTTCAAATTCGGTGCTCCACCGCACGGCGGACTCGCCCTCGGACTCGACCGCATCGCCATGCTCGTCAGTGGTGAGGAAAGCATCCGCGAAGTCATCGCCTTCCCCAAGAACAACAAAGCCTGCGACCTCATGACCGACAGCCCAACCAACGTGGACTTCAAGTCCCTGCGCGAGCTGTACGTCCAGAGCACCTGGAAAGAAAAGAAGAAGGAAGACGCCGAAGCCGCTCCCGCCGCACTCAGTCCGTAACAGGTAGGGATTATCGACAGATAGCAGGGCGCAGCCTACTCGCCTGAGATCCGTGAGCGGCGGCATGGGTGTCACGCTTTCAATCTGCGCTGCGGCGAGCGTGACGATGGCACTCGATCAGGGCTTTGAGTGCCATTGAGCTGGCTGCGCATCCCCGCTGAGGTGTTCGACGAGTTCGTGGCGGGAAGGTCAGGATTGAAGGCTATGGCGGGTGGCGCAGGGCGGCCGTTTGCAGTTGTTGAGGCCGCTGTGCTCCGTTGAACGATAATTGGCTACTCTAAGCTTGCCGAAATCTCAGATGCTTCGCCGCGTTTTATCACAGCATGAAGCACCTCCTCATCCTCCTTTCGTTATTCGTCCTCGCCGCTTCGTCTTTCGCGGCAAAGCCGAACATACTCTTTCTACTCAGCGACGATCACAGCTACCCCTTCTTGAGCGCTTACGGCGATAGGAATGTCAAGACGCCGACACTCGACCAACTCGCGGCGGAGGGCATGAAGTTCCACCGCTTCTTCACAGGTGCACCCCAGTGCGTTCCATCGCGTGCAACGCTGATGACAGGTCGCTCGCCCGTGGCTGCCCGCATGACACGATTCTCCGCACCGCTGCCGCGAGATGAGATCACGCTGCTAGAGTTGCTGCGCGATAAAGGCGGCTACTTCACCGGTGTCTGCGGACGCAGCTTTCACCTCGACGGCTCCAATAAATCGGGTGCGACGACGGCAAAGGTTTTCCAGGAGCATCAGTTGAAGAGCTTCATCGACCGCGTGGACTCGCTGAATCAATGCGGCGATGCTGAAGTGGCAGCACAAGTCTCAGCTTTCCTCGATAAGAAGCCCGCAGATAAGCCCTTCTTCATGTGGGCGAACTTCAGCGACCCGCATCACGTTTGGAATGCCCCCGCCGAGTTTCGTCCTGATCCGGCCTCGCTAAAAGTGCCCGCGCATTGGCCCGATCTGCCCGGCGTGCGCGAGCAACTCGCCGACTACTGCGCCGAGGTGAACCGTGTGGACCGCACCGTGGCGGACGTGCTCGACGTGCTCAAAAAACGCGGCCTCATGGACAGCACGCTCATCGTCTTCTGCGGCGACAACGGCATGGCCATGCCGCACGGCAAAGGTTCGCTCTACGATCCCGGTTCGAACGTGCCTTTCCTTGTCCGCTGGCCCGGTGTGGTGAAGCCCGGTGGCGACTCGCGGGTCCTCATCAGTGCGGAGGACCTTGCTCCGACTCTGCTTGCTGCCGCAGGACTCGAAGCTGGCTCTAAAATGAGTGGCGTGAGCTTTCTGCCCTTGCTCAAAAGCGAAGCGCATACGCCACGGAAGCACCTCTTCGTCGAGCGTGGCCCGCATGGCTCCGCTCCGGTGCAGGCCGGCATGACGAATGCCGGCTACGACCTCGCCCGCGCCGTCCGCAGTGATCACTTCAAGTTCATCTACAACTGCACGCCATGGATTCCTTATTCGCCTGTCGATTCCGCCGGAGGTCAGGCCTGGAAGCAAATGCAGGAGGCCAACGCTGCTGGCAAACTCTCACCCGGCATGAGCGCCACCTATTTCAAAACGCCGCGCCCCGTCTATGAGCTCTACGACCTCGAAGCTGATCCTTCCGAGCTGAACAACCTCAGCGGCCACCCCTCACTCGCAGCCACCGAGCGTGAACTCCGCGCCGCCCTCGCCAAAAAAATGATCCTCGACTGGGACTACCTCCCGCTGCCTGATTTGATGGAAGCCAACACGGGGGAAGGCGATGCCAAGAAGGGTAAAGGCAAAGGCAAGAAGAAGTAACCATGGCCTGAATCTCTGCTTTCGGCTTTCTCATTTTTGTTTTAAGCATTAAGCGGGTCGGCTGGAGTGGTCGCTCGTCGGTTTGGCTTCGGTCAGGCGCGGACGAGAGGAAAGTCCGGACACCGTAAGGCAGCGTGCCGCGCGCAAGCGTTGGAGGTTTTGGGGCAACCCAAAGCAATGGACAGTGTCACAGAAAATAAACCGCCTTCTGAAGCTTTGGCAGATGAGGGTAAGGGTGAAATGGCGGGGTAAGAGCCCACCGCTCCGACAGCAATGAAGGAGGCAAGATAAACCCCACGCGGTGCAAGACAGAACAGGAGAAAGGCCCGCCTGGCCGCAAGCCCCCGCAAGGGGGCGGATAACTCCGGGTAATAGTCGCATCCTGCGCAAGCAGGAGTCGGCTCCGCAAGGAGTCGTCAGATAAATGACCACGCTGGAAGTCGAAAGACCGAAGGAACAAAATCCGGCTTATGAAGGCCGACCCACTCTTTTCTTTTTTCCCGATTTCAAGGTGAAACGCGCCACCGTTGCTAAAACTCCAACCAAGCTCCCAGACGATCCGCTCTCAGCGGGCTTCATCGAGTTCATGGAGGTGGAACGGCGCTCTTCACCACGCACGCTGGATCTTTATGATCACGCGCTGTCTGAGTTCCGGCAGCGGCACACGGGCTTCACGAATTGGCAGGCGCTGACGGCGGGTGATTTTCGCAAGTATCTGTTCGAGATGATGAAGCGCGACTTAGAGCGGTCGACGATCCGACTGCACTTCGCGGCGCTGCGTTCCTTTTTCAAATGGCTCACGAGACGCCAAGGCTGGACGACGAATCCGCTGCTGGATGTCCAACTGCCGAAGCAGGAAAAGAAACTGCCTGTCGTGCTCACGCTCACGCAAGTTCTGGAGATGCTGGCGCTGCCACTGTCGCTGCCGAAGAGTCCGCGCTCGCCTGAATGGGGACCGGAGCGCGATGTAGCGATCCTAGAGTTGTTTTACTCCACTGGGATGCGTTTAGCCGAGCTTGCTTCCATCAATGTCGAAGATGTGGATGCCTACAGCGACACCGTGCGTGTGATCGGTAAAGGCCGCAAAGAGCGCCTGCTGCCCGTGGGATCTCATGCCATGCTCGCGATTCAGCAATATCGGCAAAAGGCGGGTGTGCATGGCGGGCCGCTTTTTCTCAGCAAGCTCAAGAAGCGCATCACGGGTCAGGCACTCGCTGATGTGGTGGACAAGTACTGGAAAGCCAGCGGCATGCCCATCCACGTCACGCCGCACAAACTTCGTCACAGCTTCGCCACCCATCTGCTGAACAACGGCGCTGATCTGCGCAGCGTGCAGGAACTACTCGGCCATGCGAGCCTGAGCACCACGCAGATCTACACCCATGTCTCGACTCAGCGGATGAAGGAAGTTTATCAGGCCGCGCATCCGCGAGCCTGAGTTCGTAGTTCGGCCTTTAGCCCGTTATTGAGATTCAAAGAAGCCGCCTGAAGGCGGAACTACGAACGATGAGCCGTCACCTATTTCCCCAGAGCTTTCCGCAGCACTGGCTCAAAGATCTCCGCTTGGCGCATGAAGCCGAGGTCGCTGGCGTGGGAGGCATCGGTCGCGCCTTCAGTGTCGGTGCCGTAGAGGCTGTCACCGGGGATGTAGGACAGGTTCTTTACGCCGTCTTTGAGCAGCGTTTCATACGCTGCTTTGAGCGCGGCGTGGTTGTCGGTGTGATGCTTGTTTCTTGCTGGGAGTATCCAGTCATTGGTGTTGCGGCGATCTTCGACGAGCACGATCGGCGTCTCAGGCTTGGCCGCGCGGAGTTGTTTGACGAGCGGCACGCACTTCGCAGCGACATCCGCAGGTCCCATGTTGGGCAGGCAGTCGATGACATACGCAGCGGCATCCACCTGCACGAGATAATCGCCCACGGCCTTGTCCATGCGGCCATTGCCGGAGAACCCAAGATTTACGACGGGCATGTCGAGTTTGCGACCGAGGATACCTGTGTGAACCATGCCTGGACGGCTGGCGCAGGCTCCATGCGTGATGCTGGTGCCGTAGAAAACGACAGGCTTTTCGCGTGGGGCCAGCTCTTCAAACTTAGAACCTTTGGCGACGCCGATGCTCATGAACTCAACGCCGTTGTAGAGTGGTAGATACGCAGCGTATTCACGCTCACCAGGAGCCAGATCTTTGATGATCTCAGCCTTCACTTCTTGAGTGGCAGGTTTGGTGACCATCACCCATTTCCATTTGCCGTCAGTATCACGAGCATAGAGATCCACACCGCTGACGCCTGTGGCTGGCATGTGCGGCTGGGCGAGGCGGTCTTTGCTCAGCTTGTAATGCACACTGATGGCTGTGGCATCGGTCTTGAAGCGAACCATCATGCCCGAGCTGTCGCGGCTCAGGCTCCACACGGCTGGCGTGACGCTTTTCTCAGCACTGGCAGGCAGGCGGTCAAACCAGCGCAGCCGCGTCTGCTCAGGCAGGATGCGACCTTCGACACCCCACTTCGTCACATCATGCCATTCGAGATTATCAGAGGCCTTTTTGTTGACGCCCATCGCCGGATCGAGCTTGGAGACGTCCGGTGCTTTTTGAGCTGAGGCGATGCTGGCGAAAGCGAGGAAGAGGAGAAGATATGGGCTTGATTTGGACATGGTTTGAGGTGGTTGATCAGAGACGTGGTTGAGTCGGCAACTATTACAAATCATCGCCAACCGTCGCTGTATAGGCGGCGCTCATACTGCCGGGCAAGAGCACCTGCACGGGGCTTTGTCGCTCTCCAGCCAATCGAGCGGCGAGCACGAGCTGCAAGGCTCCACCAGCGCCCATGCACTCCCCGAGCACCGCGCGTGGACGGAGCGGATTTTCGTTCGGAGCACCGGCTTCAGACGGTTCTTTGAAGGTTGCCTGCGCACGGATCTCAGCCGCATCAAGAATGGCGATGCCAGATTCTGCGGTCACGCGCTCGGAGAACTGGCTGAAGCCGGTGCTCTGTACTAACTCATGCAGCCTCTCCACGTGTTGCGCTTCATCATGAAAAGCATGCGCTTTGCTGTAGCTGAGCTTTAGACCGACATCGCTGAGTGAGAGCAGCAGTGCGCCTGCACCTTCAGAGATTTTCAGATCAGGATGGTAATAAGTGGCAGCCTCAGCCGAGACCCAGTCGCACTCCTCGGCTCCGATGACGAGCACATGATCGACGAGATCCTGGACGAGCCATGTATGAGCCATCGACACACATTCGATGATGGCGCTGGACTCACCGATGAGAGTCGTTGCGGGTCCATCGACACCGAGGAAGGCGGCGATGTGTGAGGCTGGTGCGTTGTAAACGGTCTCCGGAAAAATGAGCGGGCTGGCCAGTATCGGCGTCTCGATGACTTCGTGATAAAACCTGCCGCTGAACTGCACGCAGCCATTGAACATGTGCTGGATGATGCCGAGTCGGCCTGCGCCTTGCCCGTTCGGGAAGCCTGCATGTTCAAGAGCCTCGATCGCTGCACTCAGGGTGAATTTCGTGATCGGACTAGCGCGGCGCAGACGTGGGAATTTGGGCAGATGATCTGCGGGTTGTGGCGGTGCAAGACGCACTGGGCAGGACCAGTCGCGACTGCCAATGCTACGAATTAAATCAGTCGCTGGCAGATCGCGATTTTCAGTGACGGCTGCCACCATTGCTTCTGCACCCCAGCCTGCGGCGGAGACTGCACCACTGCCTGTGATGCGGAGAGCGAGTGATGAATTCCGAATGACAAATGGCGAAGGGGGCGCATCGGGATGCTTCAAAATCAGTGTCGCATTGGTGCCGCCAAATCCGAAGCTGTTCGTTAGGGCTGACTTGATGCTGACTTCGCGAAACTCACGCACGAGATTGAAACAAACGGCTGGATCGGCTTCACGCACGTTGAGGCTGGCAGGGAGCCACTGACCGCGCAGGGCCATGAGGCAGATCACAGCTTCCACAGCGCCGGCGCCACCGAGTAGGTGGCCCATGGCAGACTTGGTTGAGCTGACCGCGATTCGCGCTGCATTAGCGCCAGCCCAGGCTTTGATGGCGCTGGCTTCTGCCACGTCATTGTAGGGTGTGCCAGTGCCATGGGAGTTGATGTAGTCCACTTCGGCGGGTGAGATGCCTGCCATCTGACAAGCGCCAGTCATGGTGCGGATCGCGGCTTTACCTTCAGGGTCAGGCTGTGTGAGATGGTGTAAATCCGTGGCTGTGGCATAACCAGCAGCATGACAAAGTGCCTCAGCTCCGCGTTCTGCGGCCGCGTTTTCACTTTCCAGCAACACGACACCCGCGCCTTCACCAAGAGCTAGTCCATCACGAGCGGCGTCAAAGGGACGGGGAATACCGCTTGGAGCCAGTGCTCGTAGAGTATCAAAGCCTGCAAACACAAGCTCGGCAATCGCATCGTAACCCCCGGCGAGAACTCGCCGCGCTTTGCCTGTCTGGATCATCGCCATGGCATCGCCGATGGCATTCGCTCCGCTAGCGCAGGCATTGGTGACGACGATGATCGGCCCATGCCAGTCATACTCGGCGGCGATGGCATTGAGCTGCTTCTGGGGCTGATAATATTCGATGCGCGCGAGCTGTCCCGGCTGCCGCGATGGACTGCTTCTCGCATGGCGGAAGTAATCCTGGCCGATACTCATAGCTCCTGCTGAGGTGCCGATGATAATGGCGTCGATACCCTGCATTCTTGGCAGCTTCGCCATCGCTAAAGCTTCGCGAATGGCGAGCATGAGCATCTTCGTGCCACGGTCGATCAGGAGTTCACGGCGGCGCGTTATTTTGGTGAATAGGCGCTGGTCTGGCAGGTCCACATGTGCGGCCGTTTTGGCGATGCGCTGGCTGACATCAAACATCGTCACTGGCGTGAAATTCATCCGGTTGGCGCGGAAGGATGCTGCGTTTTCCCGCCAGTCTAAGCCGAGCGGTGAGACGATGCCGGCACCGGTGATGAGGATACGCTGGGGGAGGGGAGTGGGCACGGTGGAGATTAAGAGAAAACGACGAGCGCGCTGTGATGGATTCCCACGCTTGAACACCCTGCACGAACTGGCACTATCACGCCCCGCTTTTTTTGGTTTAACGGAATGCGGCATTGAGTGCAAATGTTTGGTGAACGCTGGCAACAAATCCTGAGCGCCAAGGGTGACGAAGTCGCTCTCTGGTATCTTGACGGGCCTGTGTCTTATCACGGCTTGGAAAAACGTGCGCGTGAGTTGCCAGCAAAGTCCTGTGCGCAACTCGGTAAATTTTACCTCGCGCAGGGGGATGGACTGGAAGTGACGGTTGCCTTGCTCGCGGGTTTTCTCAGCGGTCTCCCTGTGCAGGTGGTGGAAAAAGATCGTCAGCGGCGCGTGCCTGTTTCTCCGCCACCCAAACGCACGGCCTTGGTGAAGCAAACGGTTGGCAGTTCTGGCGTGCGGCGCTGCCAATTTTTCAGCTATGATCAAATCGCTGCTGATGTGGACAGGCTTCAAACATCGCTGCGTCTCGATGAATGCAGCGTCGCACTGGCGCCGCTGAGTGTGGCGCATTCCTTCGGTCTCACGACCACGGTCTTGCAAACGCTGCTCCATGGCCTGCCCACCCACTGGCTGCCCACGCCTTTCCCCACAGGCATGACGGAGGCGCTGAAACAACATGAGAGTGTCTTTTTACCCGGTGTCCCAGCGATGTGGAAGGCTTGGCTGCTTTCGGAATTGGATTTGAGTCGCGTCCATCTCGCTGTCTCTGCGGGCTCAGTGCTCACGTTGGATCTGGAGTCGCGAGTAAAGGCTGCCTTTGATCTCAAACTGCACAATCTCTATGGCACCAGTGAGTGCGGCGCGATCAGCTATGATACCACCGAAACGGCGCGACTTTCAGAGCCTCATCTCGGCGCACTTATGCCAGGAGTTGAGGTCACGATCGTGGGTGAGCGTTTGCAGGTCAGCAGTGATGCGGTAGGCCTCGGCTACGATGAAATATTGGCGGGTGAAGTCTTTGCCGCATCTGAACATCTGACGTCTGACGAGATTCAAGTCGTGGGCCGCCAGCTCATGTTCGAGCGGTGCATCGGCGCAGGCATAAATGTCGCGAGCCGAAAGCTGAGTCCTTCTGAAATCGCTGCCAAGATCAGCGCTAGCTTGCAGGTAACTGATGTGCGCATTGTTGGCGAACCCAGCCGTGATCCAGAGCGGGTCCAAGACATCGTATGTCATCTGGCCGTGCCACCGGAGTCACTGACGCAGGAGTTTAAGGCCAAAGCCTGCGCCGCCCTTGCGCCATGGGAAGTGCCGCGTCGGTGGTGCTGTCTGGACTGACGACAAAGCACGCAAAGACAGCATTTTACTTTGTGTTCACGTGGTTCTTTGCGGTTAAATAAAGCTCTTATGAAACCTGTTTTTGAAAAAGTGCCATGTCGTGATTGGGAATCCTTTCACTGCGAGACAGTCCACGGGCCTGACTACGGCACGCGCTGGCATTTCCATCCCGAGTTCCAAATGACCTTGGCGATCCGTAGTCGCGGCCATCGTGTGGTGGGTGACAACATCGCGCCACTGACCGATGGCGATCTCGTGCTGCTCGGCTGTAATCTCCCCCATGTCTGGCACCAGGATGAAGGCGTCGGTGCCTCAGTGGATGCCGTGATCGTGCGCTTCACGGACAGCTTCCTTGGCAAAGATTTCCTGCAATTGCCGGAGATGGAAGGCGTGCATCGCCTGCTGCGGCGCTCGGCGCGCGGGCTTGAAGTGCGTGGTGCGGCACGCACAAAAATCACCCAGAGGATGCGCCGTCTTGCTGAGGTAGATGGGTTGACGCGGGTCGTCGAGCTTCTCGCCATTCTCGATGAACTGTCGCGGTCCAAGGATCTACGTCCGCTTGCCAGTGCTAGCTATGAGCCGACTCTTCATGCTGGTGATCAGGATCGGATGCAGCGCGTGTGCGACCACATCAATCAACATCTTGTCGATGACATCGACCGTGCTCAGCTCGCCAAGCTTGCGCATCTAAGTGAAGGCGCATTCAGTCGTTTCTTTCGTTCACGCACAGGCAAGACGGTGCCCGAATACATCAACGAAGTGCGCATCGGCCGCGCATGTCGCATGATCGGTGAGGATCAGCAAAACATCACCGATATCGCCCTCGACTGCGGCTACCGAAACCTCGCTAACTTCAACCGCCGCTTCCGTGAAGTCGTCGGCAGCACACCTCGTGATTACCGCGCCCAGATGCGCACGCTTGGAAAGTAAGCGTGAGTTCTATCTGGAAAGTTTCGTCGGGCACTCTACATGACCTTATGACTCGAGTTGGCATTGGCTATGACGTACACCCCTTTGAAGAAGGCCGCCCTTTAATCCTGGGTGGTGTGGAAATCCCGCATACACGCGGGCTGCAAGGCCACTCCGATGCCGACGTGCTCTGCCACGCCATCGCTGATGCCGTGCTCGGAGCCATGGGTCTGCCAGACATCGGCTTCTATTTCCCGCCTAACGACATGAGCATCGAAGGCATCTGTAGCCTACGCATTTTAGAAAAGTGTGCCGCACTCGCCGCCAAAAAAGGTTACACGATTGAAAACGTGGACTCCACCCTCATCGCCGAAGCACCGCGCGTGATGAAGCACGCGCCGCTCATGAAAGATAAGCTCGCCGCCGCCCTTGGCATCCAGCCCGATCAAGTCGGCGTCAAAGCCACCACCAACGAACGCATGGGCTTCGTCGGAAGAGAAGAAGGCATCGCCGCCATGGCGGTGGCTTGTCTGGTAAAGTAGGCTGATAAGGCACTGCCCGGTGAGGCTCGACATCCATTCTGCGAAATGCTCTCATCGGCCTAAACCATGAACTTTCGCCTTCTCTCCGTCCTCTTTTTCTGCGTCATACCTGATGATTTGTTGGAGTTTGCCAACGTCGAAGTCCCTGCCTTCGAAAACATCGCCATCATGGGCGACGGCGCGACCCAGCACCTCGGTCTACATTTGATTCCCGGCTAAAAGAAACGCAATGGTGTAAGGTCCGTGCCGAAGTCAGCGTCGATTTGCCTCATATACATGGCGACACCGTGCGCTACGCCTCGCGTTTCATAGCGCCAAAGAGTTCCGTGTCCGATGCACCAAAGAGCCGCTGGTGGATCATCGGCCAATGGCACGATCAGCCGGATCATGCACGTGGCGAAAGATGTGATGGATTTCCCTCGGGGAATCTGCCCGTGCTCCTCGGTCTCGGTGAATTCCAGGGCAAACTCGGTAGCGGCATCGGCATCGCCTACGGCCCCGTCTTCATCGAGCCAGGCAAGTGGCACAGCATCGCCGTCGAGATCCGCTGGTCCCAAAAAGCTGACGGCAAAGCCACCTTCTTTCTCGACGAGAAACGTGTGGGGTTCAAAATCGATTGGAGTGGGACGACCGATCAAAGCATCAGCATTCCAGCCATCGATTGGAAACGCCGCTACCGAAAATGAAGTTATTCTGAGACGATTTGGTCCATTCGACACAAGCCAGTTGCAAAAGCACCGCTCCCGTTCTGCTTCAGGCAATGACTGAATCACTTCACCACCACTTCCAAAAAACCGGCGTCATCGCCGTGCTCATGATCGATCGTGCTGACGATGCCGTGCCACTGGCACGGGCTTTGCTCGCCGGTGGTGTCGATTGCATCGAACTTACGCTGCGCACCGATGCCGCGCTCGAATCGCTGCGACGCATTCGCGCTGAGGTGCCGGAGATAACCGTTGGTGTGGGTACGATTTTGACGCCGCAGCAGGCGAGCGATGCCAAGGACGCGGGAGCGAGCTTCGGCGTGGCTCCGGGCATGAATCCGCGTGTCGTTGCCGAGGCAAAACGTATCGGCCTACCGTTCGCGCCGGGTGTTTGTACGCCCACAGACATCGAACTCGCCATCGAGGCTGGCTGTAAGCTGCTCAAGTTCTTCCCCAGCGAACCCTGCGGCGGTCTCGCCTACCTTCGAGTGATCTCCGCGCCGTTCATGCATCTCGGCGTTCAATTCATTCCGCTCGGCGGCGTCGGGCCGGCGAACGCGGCGCAGTATTTGAAGGAGCCGTCGGTGCTCGCGCTCGGTGGTTCATGGCTCGCGCCAAAGGATTTGATCGCTAAAGGCGACTGGGCGACCATCACGCAGCTAGCTCGTGAGGCCAAAGACATCGTCAAACAAGTCCGCCCATGAGCCGCGTCGTTACTTTCGGCGAAATCATGGCCCGCATCGCCACGCCGGGCTTTGCGCGGTTTCAGCAGGCCATGCCGGGCAGTGTGAATGTCACCTTTGCAGGCGCGGAGGCCAGCATCGCTGCTTCGCTGGCCTATCTCGGCATCGACGCGGCTTTTGTGACCGCTTTGCCGGAACATGCCATCGCTGATGCATGCATCGCTGATCTGCGCAGCCTCAGCGTCGAGACGAAACACATCCTGCGCACGCTCGAAGGCCGTTTAGGCATCTACTTCCTCGAACACGGCGCGAACCAACGTGGTGGCAATGTTATCTACGACCGTGACGGATCCTCCGTGGCGATCACGCCCGCGTTGGCTTATGATTGGGACGCGATCTTCACCGGCTGCGAATGGTTCGTCATCTCCGGCATCACGCCCGCCATCTCGCGTAACGCCGCCGAGGTCTCGCTGATTGCTGTGCGGGAGGCTGCGCGCAGAAAAATCAAAGTCGTATGCGACTTGAACTACCGCACCAAGCTCTGGCGCTGGGAGCCGCCGCTCGCCGCCCGTGATCTCGCCACGCGGACCATGAAAACGCTGATGCCCTTTGTGAATGTCTTCGTCGGCGGTGCCAGTGATGCCACCGCGATGCTCGGCGTCGAAAACACGGGCGACCACCATGCTCTCGCGGCGCAGATCGTGCAGCAGTTTCCCAATCTCACGCAGGTTGCCATGACCGTGCGCGATGGATCCAGCGCCACGATGCAATGCTTCGGCGGCACGCTTTACGAAGCTGCCACACAGACGCTCCACACCGCACCGCCGTATCCGATCACTCACGTCGTTGATCGTCTCGGTGCAGGTGATGCCTTCACGGCGGGGCTCGTCTTTTCATTCCTCCAACATTCCACCACTCCAACTGCCATCGCCTTTGCAACAGCGGCGGGCTGCCTTGCGCATTCCATTGAAGGCGATTATAACTACAGCACGCGGGAAGAGATCGAAGCCCTGATACAGGGCGATGGTGGCGGAAGAGTGAGCCGATAGCGCTAAGTGACTACTTCACCGCTGCTTTCTTACCCTTGCCTTTGGCCTTCGGAGCAGCGGCTTTCTTCTTCCAGAGGTCGATGGGGACAGCGTTCGCCTGATTCGCACCGGGAGTGCTGCGACCATTGGCGACGAGGGTTTCGAGCTGCTTTGCGAGCTTGGCGACGATCTCGGGATGCTCGGCTTGGAGGTTTTTGGTTTCGCTAAGGTCATCATCGAGATTGAAGAGCTGCACTGGCGGAGAGCCTGCGGGTTCTTTGCCGGGACGTGGTTCGCTCCAACCGCCGCTGCCGGGGCAAAGGGCGAGTTTCCAGGGACCTTCACGGATGGCGAAGTAGCCGCCGATGCTGTGACTGATTAAGGATTCACGTTGTGGGCCTTTGGCAGGCTGACCGAGAAGCGTGGACAGGAAACTGAAGCTGTCTTCGGCGGCGTTTTCAGGCAGTGTGGCTCCCACGATTTCTGCGGCAGTGGCGGTGAAGTCGATGAGGCAGGTGAGCTGCTTCGTCGTCTGTCCGGCCTTCACTTTCGCGGGCCAGCGGACGAGGAATGGCACTCGATGTCCGCCTTCATAAACGTCGGCTTTGTGACCGCGATACTTGCCGCTCGGGTTGTGACCTTTAGCGAGCAGGGCAGGGTAGTCAGCGCTGGGTGAGCAACCGTTGTCGCTGGTCAGGATGATGACGGTGTTTTCAGCGAGACCGTTGTGATCAAGCGCCTTGAGAACGCGGCCAATGTTGGCGTCGGTTTCCATGACGAAGTCGCCGTATTGATTGAGTCCGCTTTTGCCGCGCCATTCAGGATTTGGCAGGATGGGTGTGTGTGGTGCGGTGAGCGGCAGGTAGATGAAGAAGGGCTTGCCGGATTTTGCATCGGCGGCTTTTTCGTCGAGATAGGCAACGGTTTTGTCGATGAAGGTGGGTAGCACTTCGTAGCCGGTGAAGCCGGGTGCGGCAGGGCCTTTGCGGGTGAATTTTTTCGGCTCGCCCTGCACCATTTCGAGTTCACGATCTTCGGTGGGCTGCACGGTGACGCGGTCGTCTTTAATGAAGACGTAAGGCACCATGTCGAGTGAGGCGGCGATGCCGAAGTAGCTGTCGAAACCGACGCTCAGCGGTCCATTCGTGTGCGGCCGCGTGAAGTCCACGCTCCATGCCTGCTCCCGGGATTCGATATTGAGTTCGGCGACGGTCTGTCCTGGCTTGATGATCCAGTCCATGCCGAGATGCCACTTGCCGATGGCGGCGGTGTGGTAGCCCTGCGCTTTGAGCATGGAGGCCACGGTCATGCGGCCTTGTTCGATAAGGCGCGGGCTGAGTCCGCCGAGCACGCCATTCTGCAGCTTCGTGCGCCAGTTGTAGCGGCCGGTGAGCGTGCCATAGCGAGTGGGCGAGCAAACGCTGGAGGGCGTGTGGGCATCGGTGAAGGTCATGCCTTCTCGCGCGATGCGATCCATGTTCGGCGTTGCGATTTTGCCTTCTGGATTCAGGCATTTTACATCACCGGTGCCGAGGTCATCACAGAGGATGAAGAGAAAGTTGGGTTTCTCCGCAGCGCTGGCCAGAGATAGGACTGATAAGACGAAGATGACGTATAGGAAGGGACGCATGGCGGTGGTTACTTGGCTTTCTTCTTTCCTTTGCCTTTACCCTTTTTGGGCTGTGCGGGCTCACCTTCAAAGGGTGCATTTCCATGAGCAATGCGTGGCGGTGGAAGAGTCTCATGAACCTCGCTTTGTAGGCGGGTCAACTCGGCTTTGAGTTCCTTCACGGTGTCGGCATAAGCGGGATCGGCGTAGAAATTCTTCACTTCGAGCGGGTCGGTTTGGCGATCTAGCAGATCCCAGTCATCGACATCGGGCTTGTAGTAATGCACGAGTTTGTAGCGGTCGGTGATCACACCGTAATGCGGGCGCACGCGGTGCGGCACGGGGAACTCATAGTAGTGGTAGTAGAAGGACTTGCGCCATTCGGCAGGCTCTTCGCCTTTAAAAAGTGGAACGAGGCTTCGGCCCTGCATGTCGCTTGGCTGTGGCTCGCCAGCGATGTCGAGGAAGGTCTGCGCGAGGTCGAGCAGGGAAACGATTTTACCATTTGTGGTGCTGGGCTTTGCCACGCCAGGCCAGCGGACGAGGAAGGGCGTGCTCAGGGACTCTTCGAAGATCCAGCGCTTATCAAACCAGCCGTGCTCGCCAAGGTAGAAGCCTTGGTCGCTGCTGAGGATGACGACGGTGTTTTTGGCGAGGCCTTCTTGGTCGAGGTAGTCGAGCGTGCGCTTGATGTTCTCATCCACAGCTTTCACACACGCGGTGTAGTCGTGCATGTAGCGTTGGTAGCGCCATTTGACGAGTTCTTTGCCCGTGAGGTTGGCTTCGCGGAATTTGGCGTTTCGTGGCTCATAGTACTCGTTCCAATACTTGAGCTGGTCTGGGGTGAGATTGCCGGGAGTCACAAGCTTGGCATCACGCTCGGTGAAGGTGCGGCCGATGCCCATGTCGTGGTCACTAACGGCTTTGCTGCGGCCTTCGAAGGTGTCGAAGAGGGTTGCGGGTTCTTCATACACGCGGTCTTTGTCATGGTCGAGGTGGCGGATCGGCGGCTCCCATTCACGATGCGGGGCCTTGTGCTGGAGCATGAGCATGAAGGGCTTTGTTTTGTCGCGCTTCTTCAGCCAGTCGATACCGAGATCCGTGACGATGTCGGTCACGTAACCTTCATGCTTCACGGTTTTGCCATTGTCGATCATGGCTGGGTTGTAGTAGGCACCTTGGCCAGGGAGGACGTTCCAGTAGTCGTAGCCGACAGGGTCGGTCATGAGGTGCCATTTGCCGATGACGGCATTCGTGTAACCGGCCTTTTGCAGCAGCTTGGGAAAGGTTTGCTGGCTGCTGTCGAACTTGCTGTTGCTGTTGTTATAGAAGCCGTTCGCGTGCGAGTATTTGCCGGTCTGAATGACGGCACGCATGGGGCCGCAGATGGAGTTCGTGACGAGGCAGCGATCAAAGCGAATGCCTTCTTTGGCGATGCGATCCATGCCCGGTGTCTCCAGCAGCTTCCGCTTCTCCCCGTAGGCACTGATGGCCTGACTGGCGAGGTCATCGCAGAAAAGAAAGAGAATGTTGGGCCGATCCGCCGCACAGAGCGCAGAGGCGAATGACAGGAAGGTCAGAAGAGATAGGAGGGACTTCATGGGCGGCTGTGAACGAGTGTGGAAGAGGCGAGCTTGCTAGAAAAGCAAAACGGCTGCCAGGAAACTGGCAGCCGTTTTGGAATCAAGATTTGAGAGGGTTTATTTCTCGATCTTCAGAAGCTCGACTTCAAAGATGAGTGTCTCACCCGGGCCGATGTCAGCGCCTGCTCCGTTGTCGCCATAAGCGAGATCGGAAGGGATGAAGAATTTGTATTTGGAACCGATGGTCATGAGTTGCAGACCTTCGGTCCAGCCTTTGATGACTTCCTGCACGCCGAAGGTGATCGGCTCACCACGCTGCACGGAGCTGTCGAAGACTTTACCATTCACAAGTGTGCCGTGGTAATGGACGTTCACTTTGTCGGTCGGCACTGGCTTGGCTCCTTCAGCGGCCTTCATGACTTCGTATTGCAGACCGCTAGCCGTGGTCTTCACGCCTTCACGCTTGGCATTTTCAGCGAGGAACTTGGCGCCAGCGGCCTTGACTTCGCCAGACTTGGCAGCTTGGGCTTGTTTCATTTGACCCTGCTTGGCCTGCATCACTTTTTCAAAGGCTTCCATGGCCGATTTCAGCTCTTCTTCTTTGTATTTGCTGGGCTTGCCTTCGAACTGATCGCGGATGGCTTGGAGGAAGTTCTCGACATCGACTTTCACTCCCTGCTGCTTGAAGTTGTTGGCGATGTTGCCACCGATATTGGTGCCGATAAAATAACTAACTTTGTCCATGGCGGGTTTTGCGGCAGGAGCAGCGGCTTCGCTGGTGCTTTTTGCGGGTTCAGTTTTCTTCGCATCAGCGGTTTGGGCGGAGGCGATGGAGGTCACCGCGAGTGCGGCACAGACGATGCTAAGAGTAGCTTTCATGAGGGGTGAGGAGTCGCGAGAGTGGGGGCGATGTGGGAGGAGGTCAACCGAAGAAAACGGGGAGTTCCATGCCTAGAAACGGACTTGAGAATGGGCGGAGTCTGGCCATCCTGAGAGGCCTTATGTCCGCCATCCCCACCGAATTTAACGTCGTCACCGCCGTCACCAAAGCCAATGTCTATTTCGACGGTAAGGTGGTCAGTCACAGCATCCTGTTTGCCGATGGCAGCAAAAAGACGCTGGGTCTGATCTTTCCAGGTAGCTATCACTTCGGCACGGACAAAGCCGAGCGCATGGAGATCGTGGCTGGTGGCTGTGAGGTGAAGCTAGATGGCAGCGATACCAAGACAACCTACAGCGGCGGCGAGTTCTTCGATGTGTCCGCAAAGTCTGGTTTCGACATCGCGGTCAGCGAAGGCATCTGCGAGTACATCTGCAGCTTCATCGACTGATGTTGCACCGCATCCTCAGTGGGCGGCTTCCTGAATGTCGTGAATGCCTTCCTGGATAGCGATGGCCTTGAGTCCGGCTCCACGAATGCGATTATTCTTCAGCACCTGCGATTCACCGGATAGTGAGAAGCCATTACGTCCCGGCTTCTCGATCTCGTTGTCCTCAAAGCGGTTGCTGCGCGTGCTCGTGCCGATTTGAAAGGCATTGCCAGTGATGGAGGTGAAGCTGTTGTCACGAGCAATGTTGCCTTGATTCAGGCCGGGCTGCTTGCACCAACGCCAGAGGCTGAGGCCGATGCAGCAATCACGTGCTTCGTTGCCCTCGACCAAGCAGTCGTTGGCATCGTTTAATTCAAAGGCGATGCGGCAGCGGATGATTCGATTTCCGATCGCCCTGGAACCCGTGGTAAAGTGATCGAAGTCGATGGCTTCATCACAAATGTCTCGAAAACTGCATCTCGCGATGTCTGCCTTTTCGACACTATAAAGGGCTACACCTCGCCCAAAACAATTTTGGATGATGCAGTCGCGCACGATGAGGTCTTTGGGCTTTGGGCCGCTGGGGCCTGTTTCATAATTGAAAGAGCCTGTGATGAAGATCGCGCAGAGCTGTGCGTGCCCTTGCACCTGAGGATCTGTGGTCATGCGTCCGCCGTCGAGGGTGAGGTTGGCGATCTCGAGCGTGTCGCAGGCTTCACGGATTTCGATGAGATTGGGCGCATCTTCATGGCGGATGAGGGTGGCCGCTGGCACGGGAAATTTGAGAGGTTCCTTCAGCACGAATTGACCTGGCTTTACCTCCTGAATGATGGCCAGCACATAAGGTCGCGGTTTTTTGGTGAAGCTGTCCGGCTCACCATCACACTCGATGCGCAGCCTCATCCCCGGTTGCCATCCGCGCTCACCGCGCACTGGCAGCGTGGTGTTTCCTGCAGGGGAGAGTTTAGTGCACTCAGCATACGCCAGCGGCGGCAGTTTCAGAATGCAACGCTCTTTGTCGATGCCGCGAAGGGCGAGTTTTTTGGCATTCTTGATGAGCAGGCCTTGTGGCAGCACATGCACACCTTCGGGGATTGTGACTACACCGCCACCAGCCTTGATGGCTTCGTCGATCCATTGCTGGATGGGCGCGGGTTCCGCCGCCAGGAGATGACTGATGAACAAAAGGAGCAGCAATGGCAGAAAACGCATCTCAGCATCTCGCTCAGTGGTGGGGCGATCTTGCGATGAAAGCATCAAGTCCGGTCACTTGTGATGAACAGGGATGTCTGGGTGGCGCGTTTGGTCTTCATGCGCCCGACACTTCTTCTATCCCTTCTTTTGATCACTCACGCTTCGGCTCAGACGGTGAAGCCAGTGGAACTGGATGCCGCAAAGTTTCCAAATCTCCAGGCTGCCTTTGATGCCGTGCCTGCATCAGGTGGCATTGTGCATCTGCCGCCGGGCCGCTTTGAGATCACGGAGCCACTCCAGATTAAAACGGAAGACACGCGCGTGGTAGGCTCTGGTGCTGCGACCTGCATTGTGAATCAAAACCAGGAGGGCAAACCCGCGCTGGTGCTGCGCCCGCCGACCTTGGACAAGGACAAGAAAGCGAAACTGTGGCGCGTGCAGCTCGCTGATTTTCGCATCACAGGACAAGAGAAGAGCGGTGACGGCGTCTTCGCGGAGGGCATTCAGGAAATTTATTTTGAGGGCATGTCCATCGATCACCATGGCGGGCACGGCATCCACCTCCTGGAGTGCTATGAAGATCCACGCATCGCCGATTGCATCCTGACTTATAACAAGCTGTGCGGGATCGAGATCGTGAACTGTCACGATATCGTCGTAAATGCGAACCACTTCGAGGAGAATCAGGACGCGCTACATTGCACGGACTCCTTCAATCTCTGCATGAATGGCAACAACATCGATGATCATCTCCGCCACGGCGTGGTGATCGAGAACACCTACGGCTCCGTGGTCAGCGGCAACATGATCGAGGAGTGCAATGGCACGGCGATCATCTTGGATCGCGACTGCTACGGCATCACGCTCAGTTCGAACGTGATCGCCCATCATTTGGAAGGCGGCATCGACCTACGGGATGCGCATGGCTGTGCGGTGAGTGCGAACACCTTTGTATTGGCCCACCGCTTCTCGGTGCGGGTCAGCAAGGACTCGGGAAGAAACACCATCTCAGCCAACAGCTTTACCAACAGCCACATCGGCGGCGGTCAGGACAAGCGGCCTGGTGAGGGGGCTACACCTATGGCCATCGACGAAGGTGCCGGCGTGCTGCTGGATGGAGCAAGCCACTGCAACATTTCTGGTAACACCTTTTCAGGCCTCTCGACGCCCGCTATCTGGAGCGCTTCACCATGCCAAAGTCTGCTGATCATGAATAATCTTTGCGCGGACTGCGGCAGGAAAGTGCCCAAGGGAACACCTTGGATCAATGTGGCTAAGGCTGAATCAAGCATCATCAAGGACAATTTGACGGACTTGTAATCGACGCCAATTTCAAACCTGAGAATGCTCGATGCACAACGATACAAAGCGAACACTTGCCGAGCGGAAGTTCATTTCACTCGAGTGGTTTTGTGGGGGCATCTTGGGCTTGGGCTCGTGGTTTTACTGCTGCTGCTGCTGCATGAAATCTTTGGCTGGGCTGTGGGCTTCGCTGGCTGGTATCTGGTGACGGTGCTGCTAGTGGCGGGCATGCTTTCCGCTGCCAGAAATTGTCGCGTGTTCTTGGGGGCGACGTTTCTATTCTTCACTTTCTTCGGTGTCTATTTTCTTGGCCAAGTGCTGCCGCAGTTAAAGCCAGAGACGCCGCCACTCATGCCTCATGTCATACTGCCCTTTTGGTTGGGCTTGGTGAATATCTTGTATGCCGCAGGCGGTGTCTGCATGCTGATCAGCCAAAGGGTGAAGAAAGCCTGTACGGTTTACTTTTCTCTGTGGTGAGACCGCTCAGGCTCGCTTCATAAACCAAGCCAGGAACTCGCGATTGCCATCCGTGCCCTGGATGCTGGATTCCGTGATGCCGCGCCACTCCAGCTCAAGGTGACTTTCGACAAAGCTGCAGATGCGTGTGCAGGCTTTCTCGTGCAGTTCAGGTTCGCGGACGATGCCGCCTTTTCCCACCTCTTCACGCGAAAGCTCGAACTGCGGTTTAACCAACACCACGGCCTGACCGCCAGGCTTCAGAACGCTGAGTGCGCCGGGAAGTACAAGGGTGAGTGAGATGAAGGAAACATCCGCCACGATAATTTCCACCTGCTCTGGCACGTCCCCAGGCTGTAGGTGGCGAACATTAAAATTCTCACGGCAGATGACACGCGGATCACTGCGCAGCTTCCACACCATCTGATTGGTGCCCACATCAAAGGCGTACACTTTCACTGCCCCGCGTTGCAGCAGGCAGTCGGTGAAGCCGCCGGTTGAGGCTCCGACATCCATCGCAATCAGGCCTATGACGTCGATACCGAAATGCTCCAGCGCGCCCTCCAATTTTAGGCCACCTCGGCTCACGAATCGTGGCGGCGTTTTCACTTTCAAAGCGGCATCATCACGAACGAGCCAGCCGGGTTTGGATATGACCTCATCACCCAGCATCACCTCTCCAGCCATGATCAGCCGCTTGGCCTGCTCACGTGAAGGGCAGAGTCCGCGTTGAACGAGCGCCAGATCCAGTCGAATGCGCGCCATCAGCGTCCCACTGGCTGGATGATTTCATCTCCGGGTTCAATGCTCACACCGGCTGGGATGGAGGCGAGATCGAGATCGGCCACGGCTTCATTTTCCTCGATTGTGTCGGTCACGCGGATATTTGCCAGCACGGCATCACCCCGGCGAATATCAAAGGCGAGTCCCTTTGTGATACTCTGTTTTGAGCCTGCATTGATGATCACAAAGCCCTGCTCCTTCACCACCGTTTTCACCTTGGCGACTGGCTTAGCATTTTGGACCTGCTTTTGCAGCGGTGTCAGGGTGTTGGTGCCCTTGGCCTCGGCTTCGAGGATGGACGTCTGCACAGTGAGTCCGCCGCCCGGTAGTGTGGCTGCCCCTGTCATGTTCGTCGAAGTGGCCAAAGCGATCGTGCCTGGCGCAGGTGGCGTGATGGAGGTGGCCGGAGCGCTGGGCAGTGGCATCATGCTGCTCACATTGGGTGAGGCCATCTCCTGTGCGGCCTGCTTTTTTTTGAGAAACGCTACTTCCGCCATCGCTCCACGCTTGGCCTCCTGGCCCTCCCAGGCGAGGAAGCCAGTGATGCAAAGTAGAATAAGAGTGAGGGCAAAAGCGAAATGAGTCAGGCGCATAGCTTTCAGATGCTACCACGATCCGTGAAAATCAAACTCTGAAATCAAAACGCCTCATCCTTGCACCCCCGTTCATGCGTTTCATTATGACACCCAGACATGACAGACATTGCATTTTTTAGGCTGCCCGACGGAAGGGCGTGGATCGGACAGGGACCCTTCGAGTCGCTCGCACACATGCCAGCCGATGGCGGGGCTTTTTACGTGAACGACTTCGACCTCACCGATCCAGCCCCGTGGCAGCGTCCAACAAAATTGATCCCCGTGGCCGCCGACACACTAGCTGCGAGCATCGGCTGGAGTGGCGCGCAACCGCCACACATCCAGTGGGCCAAGCCTGCCACTGAATGGTTCAAGATGGCCTTTCGCCGTATCCGCCGTGAGGTGCTGGCCAAGCGGCTCGAAAAAATGGTTCCCGTGCTCACCGAGCGCGGCATCATTGTGGATGGCGATCCCATCCGTCTCCTGGATCGTGTGATGACGGCTCCATCGAATACTTGGGGCTACGGCTGGGTGCATGGCACTCGTGGTTTTCTGGGTGCCACGCCTGAGTTGCTTTTCCGCACTCAAGGGCGCGAGGCGGAAACGATGGCGCTCGCTGGGACCGCCAAGCCCGGCGCGCAGGAGGCCTTTTTGCAGGACGTGAAGGAAATCGACGAACACGAAATCGTGGTGCGCTATTTAGTGGATAGTTTCAGCCATCTAGGCTCCGTGACCCGACACCCGCGAGGGCTGTGTCAGGCTGCGAGCCTGCTGCATTTCCAATCCAATATCAATATCGTGCTAGACGCCGAATCCGATCCCGACACGCTCGTGCGTGAGCTGCATCCGACACCAGCGGTTGGCTGCTTGCCGCGTGAAGAAGCCTGGCTGCAACGCTTGCGTGAGTATCGCACTCAATTAAAAGTGCCTGACTTCTTTGGTGCACCGTTTGGGTTCGTCGAGCCAGGTGACATGCATCTCTGCCACATGGTCGTCGCCATCCGCGGCATCTCCTGGATCGGTCAGGAAGCTCAGCTCCCATCCGGCTGCGGCATCGTTGGCGGCAGTGCCTTTGATCACGAATGGCGCGAGCTACGACTGAAGCGTGAGTCGGTGGTGACGATGCTTGGATTGTGATTGTGTGCACACGTTGAAAAACGAATGCCTCGTTTCCCGGAGTTGGTGCGTAAGGTATTGCGTTCATATTCATGTCTACCTCGACCTCTCAGCCACCTTTCGCTCTGCCAGACACCATGGCCATGATCGTGCTTGAGGAATGTCATCTGTTTCCGGGCTGCTTTATGCCGCTCTTCATCTTTGAGCAGCGCTACCGCCAGATGCTAGATCATGCTTTGCAGACGAGTCGCATGTTCTGCGTGGGCACACTTTCCGAGGGTGAAATCCTGCCTATCAGCACCGCTGGCCTGATCCGAGCCAGCAAGAAGCAGGCAGACGGCACCTCTCATGTCATGCTCTACGGCGTGACCCGCATTCGCTTCACCGGCTGGGTTCAAGAAGAGCCTTTCCGCATAGCCAAGATTGAACCCATCCCGACACTTTTTAATCTTTCGGCCGCTGAGTTTGATGAATTAAAAGTGCGCGCTCTTTCGCTGTTGCCTGTCGAGACGCCCGAGACGGGTGAGGCCATGCAAATACTCCGCGCCACGCTCATTGACATGAAGTGTACCGATCTCGCTTGCGATATCTTGTCCTACCATTTCGTGCGTGAACCTGAAACGATGCAGAGCCTCCTCGCCGAGCCATGTTTGGAAAAACGCTACAAGCTGCTCCTCGACGAATTCGAGAGACTTCAGGCAATCGTCTGAGTTATTGCCGCCTATTGCGGTGGCGATTAGGTCGAGGGTGTGGTGAAAGAGCTTTCATAGCAAAGCCAGTCTGCCAAGCGTCTCGGCGGACGTCTGTAAAGCGGGTGTAAAATGACGAGGATTGACACCGGCTCAGGTCACGGCATGGAAAGAGCATGTCACTCGTCGCCAGTCTTTATCCCGCCCTGAAACCTTGGCTCTTCAAAATGGATGCCGAGCGCGCCCATGAATGGACGACACGGATGATGCGGATCGCGAATGGGTTTGGGTTGCTCACGGCAGGGCAGGGGACGTTGCGTCAGTCGCCCGTCGAGTGCCTCGGATTGAAGTTTCCCAACGCTCTTGGTTTGGCGGCTGGCATGGATAAATCGGCGTCCGCTGTCGAAGCTTGGGCGGCGCTTGGATTCGGCTTTGTTGAGGTGGGCACGTTGACACCTCGCCCGCAGCCAGGGAATCCAAAGCCGCGTCTGTTCCGTCTGCCCGAACATGAGGCGCTGATTAATCGCTTGGGGTTTAATAATCCTGGCATTCACTCGGCGGTGAAGCGTTTGGAGAAACGTCGCACGAAGGCTGTGGTCGGCGTGAACATCGGCAAGAATTTTGACACGCCGAATGACGCGGCGGTGAATGACTATCTGTATTGCCTGAAGGTGGCCTATCCGGTGGCGGATTATATCGCGGTGAACATCTCTTCGCCGAATACGAAAGGCCTGCGCGAGTTGCAGGCGGAGGATTCGATTCGGCAGTTGCTCGCTGCACTGAAGAAGGAGCAGGCATCGCTACAAAAGGAGCATGGTAAGAAGGTGCCTATGCTGGTGAAGATTGCCCCGGATCTGGAAGGTCAGCAGATCGAGGCTCTGGCGCGTGTCTTCAATGAACTCGCCCTCGATGGCGTGATCGCCACGAACACCACGATCAATCGCGCTGCCGTGGCTGGCCATCGTTTGGAAAATGAAGCCGGTGGCCTCAGTGGTGCGCCAGTGCGTGAGCGCTCGACGCAAGTGATCCAAGCCTTCCGCATGTTGCTGCGTGAGGAAACGCCGATCATCGGTGTCGGTGGCATTCTCAGCGGAGCACATGCGGTGGAGAAGCTGAACGCTGGTGCTTCACTTGTGCAGATTTACTCGGGGCTCGTCTATCGCGGCCCTGGATTGGTGGGGGAGGTGCTGGAGGCGATCCCATAGCTCAAGACAGCTTTCTCTTAAAATCCGCATAACCAAAGCGACGCACCACGCGGAGCACGCCGGTCTCGGGATCGTAGAGGTCGATGTCGGGGTGGGGGACGCCGTTGAAGGTACTGGTTTTCACCATGGTGTAGTGGGCCATGTCGGTGAAGACGAGCTTCTGGCCGATCTCCAGCGGTGCGGGGAAACTGTATTCATTGATGACATCGCCTGCGAGGCAGGTCATTCCGCCGAGACGATAGGTGTGGGAAAGCACGCCGGGCAGATCGGTGCCGATGATGTGCGGTCGATAAGGCATCTCCAGCGTGTCGGGCATGTGCGCGGTGGCGGAGGTGTCGAGGATGGCGGTGGGGATGTCGGTCGGGACGATGTCGAGCACGCTGGCGATGAGGTAGCCGGTGTTCAAAGCGATGGCTTCACCAGGCTCAAGGTACACATCTTTGCCATAGCGCTCTTTGAAGCTGCGGATGACGCGCACGAGTCGCTCCACGTCGTAGTCGTTGCGCGTGATGTGGTGACCGCCGCCCATGTTCACCCACTTCACCTGCGCGAGCAGTTTAGGGAAACGTTTCTCCACGGCGGCAAGTGTGCGCTCTAGGACATCGCTATCCTGCTCGCAGAGGGCGTGGAAATGCAGCCCTTCGAGTCCGGTGAGATCTTCTTTGTCCAAAGTCTCCGAGCGCGTGCCGAGGCGGCAGCTAGGCGAGCATGGATCATAGAGGCTGCACTCCACTTCACTGTGCTCGGGATTCACGCGGATGCCGGGACTCGGCGCGTGCAGGCCGGCGGCGCGCGCGGCATCGAGCATGGGCTTCCACTTCTGCCACTGCGTCGGTGAATTAAAACTGATGTGATGGGCGATGGGGATGATCTGCTCCATTTCCGCCTGTTTGAAGGCCGGGGCATAGACATGCAGCTCCTTGCGGAACTCTTCGTGGCCGAGCAGGGCCTCATGCAGTCCGCTCGTGCAGCAGCCATGCAGATACTCGCGCACCAGATCAAAGGTGGAGAACATCGAGAAGCCTTTGAGCGCGAGCAGAATCTTCGCGCCTGAGTCACGCTGCACCTGCGCTAGCTTCTCCAGATTCTTTTTCAACAAGCCGCGATCAACGACATAAGCGGGCGTCTCGACTGAGGCGACATTGAAAGCGGGAGCGGGCTGCTCAAAAACATGTGAAGGAGTAGGGGCCATGCTCGCAGGGTGATAGCGATGTCGGGAGCTGCTGCCAGCACGATTGTGGAATGTGTCAATTTTGCTTCGTCAGGCTTGCCACTTGGCGGAGCATCGTGATAGACCTAATGAAACATGCAAAAATCCCCCCGTCATCTGAGCTTGTTGCTGGTTTGTTTGGGTTCATCTGCCCTGGTGGCGGGGCCACGGCCATGGACTGACTCTACCGGGCGCAAGGTCGAGGCTGAGTTCGTCGGCATGAAGGATGACAGTGTGCTGCTGAAGCTGGTCAATGGTCAGACGGTGCCGTTTCCGCTGACGCGGCTGAGCGCGGATGATCAGGCTTTTGCTAAAACACAGGCGGGCGGCGGCGGAGCAGCCACGCCGGCAGCACCGGCGGCTGCTACAGCAAATAGACAGCCTGTCGAGAAGCGCACTTGGCCGGGAAATGTCGTGGTGCCAGCACGCTCGATTGAGATTGCTGTGACGTCTGAAAACCCAGAGGCGCGGAAGTACATTTACCAGTCGGAGGCCTTTGAATTTAGCTCGCAGGCGAAACTGGCCGGCAGTGTGATGAAGGAAGTGGCGCGCACCTTTGAATCCACGAAATCGTTGATCGAGGCGCTGCCATGGGGTGTCCTTTGCAAACCACCTGAGGGAAGGCCGCGTTTTATCGCCGCGCTCTATGAAACGCGGGCAGATTACGTGGCCGCTGGCGGACCTGAGATGTCGGGCGGCGTTTACAGCAGCGGGGACAAGATTTTCAAGATCCCCTTCCAGAGCCTTGGCATGGAGAAGCGCGGCCAGACTTATTTCAAAGACGATAATTACAGCAACGGCACGCTGGTCCATGAAATCACTCATCAGCTCATGGACGACTACCTGGGCTTTCTGCCGAAATGGGTGATCGAGGGCACGGCGGAATATACGGAGATGCTGCCCTACAAGTCCGGCACCTTTCGTGCGGATAGCCACAAAAGCGGGATCAAGGAGGACGTGGATCAATGGCAGCAGCAGGAAGGCTTCTCGTTAGATCTAGGCAAGCTAGAGTCGCTGATGACCATGAACCGCGACCAGTGGGATGCCGAGTGTGCGACGGCGACAAAAATGCGCGACATGTACCACCGCTCCCAGCTCTTGGTGTATTACTTCTGTCATCTGGACGGCGACAAGAAAGGTGTTCGCTTCATCAAATTTATGGATGCGATTTACGCTCAAGTCGCCGAGCTACGGGCCTTCTTTGCCGATCCGCGCGTGAAGCGCCTTGAAGGTGGGCGCTTCAGCTACCCCAAGGACTTTCCCCCGCCAGATATGAAGTCAGAGTCGGCCCCATTTAAAAATCTTGGTATCCTGGTCGAAGAGCGCGGCTATGAGAAGATCGCCGCCGAAATCATCAATGGCTACAAGTCCATTGGCGTGAAGATTATGGTGCGTTGAGGGTCGGGGAGTTTGCGGTGGTTTGCGGTGGATTGAGTTCAGATTCTGGAAAGCATCGTCAATGGTCACGTAGAGAGCCTCAACTGCGGCAAACAACCGCCAACGGCTCGCTTCCCCCTCTGCGCTTGCCAAAAGGCCCATCCCGTCCACTGTGGCGACCCTCGCGGACTTAACCCGCCCACACGCATCATGTTTGAATGGATCATCAAAAAAATTATCGGCACCAAGAACCAGCGCACCGTCAAGCGCTTGCAGCCTATAGTGGCCGAGATCAACCGCCTGGAAGCCCATCTTCAAAATGAAACAGACGAGGCGCTGCGTGAGCGCTGTGCGAATTGGAAAGCTCAGTTCCGTGCCTTTCATACGCCTAAGTTTCTCGGCGGCGTGTCCCTGCGTATCGCCACGGAAGAGCAGGTGGATGCCTGCCTGTCTCATGTGGCCGGTTACTTCGGCGCGCTGAAGCAGCATTTTCCATCATTGGATGGTGCCTATCTGGCTGAGAGCGCCTGGGCCGGTAAGAGCCTGGATGATAAGAAGGCCCGCATCGACCAGGCGCGTGACGCTTGGAATGAGATCCAGCCAAAGTTCCCCGCCATCGAGACTAAGATGCTCGAAGCCATCATGCCTGAAGTTTATGCTGTAGTGAAAAATACCGCGCGTCGGCTTTGCGGTCAGGAGCACATCGTCTGCGACATGCCGCTGAAGTGGAACATGGTTCACTTCGACGTGCAACTCATCGGCGGCATCGCCCTGCATCGCGGTATGATTGCTGAAATGGCCACAGGTGAAGGCAAGACACTCGTCGGCACACTGCCCGTCACTTTGAATGCACTCACTGGACGCGGCGTGCATGTCGTCACCGTGAATGACTACCTCGCGCGTCGTGACTCGGAATGGATGGGTTACTTGTACAAGTTCCTCGGCCTCACCGTTGGTTGTATTCAAAACGACCAGCCAAGCCACTACCGCCGTGAGCAGTATGAGAGCGACATCACCTTTGGCACGAACAGCGAATTCGGCTTCGACTACCTGCGTGACAACGGCATGGCCTCAAGCCGTGAGCAGCAGGTGCAGCGCGGCCACTACTTTGCCATCGTGGATGAAGTGGACTCCGTGCTCATTGACGAAGCCCGCACGCCACTCATCATCAGCGGCCCGGTCGCCGGGGCGGACAGTACGCATCAGTATGAGCGCTACAAGCCGCTAGTCGAACAGTTGGTTCGCCGCCAGAACACGCTCTGCAACAGCCTCGTCAGTCAGGCGAAGGAAGATGTCACCAAGGGCGATCTCGATCTGGCTGGGCGTAAGCTTTATCAGGTCAAACTCGGTCAGCCAAAAAACCGTGGACTCATGCGCTGCATGGAAGATGCGGAACTGCGCCGTGCCCTGGAAAAGGCCGAGCTGAAGATGTACGAGGACACGCAGAAGAAGGATCTCTTCGCGCTGAAAGAAGAGCTTTACTACTTCATCGAAGAGAAGAGCCACGATGCCGATCTCACCGAGATGGGACGAGCCTTCCTCAACCCGGATGAGCCAGATGCTTTCGTGCTACCAGACCTGGCTACGCTTTTCTCAGAGATCGATGGTGACCCAGCCACGACCACGGCGCAAAAGACGCAGAAGAAGGACGAACTGCAGGACCGCCTCTCCCATCAGGGTCAGCGCATCCATCAGATCAGCCAACTCCTGCGCGCCTATTGCCTCTATGAGAAGGACGTCGAGTACGTCGTCGAAGAAAACAAAGTCGTCATCGTCGATGCGCAGACGGGTCGTAAAATGTCAGGCCGCCGCTGGAGCGATGGTTTGCATCAGGCCGTAGAAGCCAAAGAAGGCGTGCAGATTGATGCCGAGACACAGACGCTGGCCACCATCACGATTCAGAATTACTTCCGACTGTATCTGAAGCTCGGCGGCATGACCGGAACGGCTGAGACGGATGCATCGGAGTTCCACGACATCTACGGTTTGGACGTGCTCACCATCCCGACCAATCAGGCGGTGAAGCGCCTCGATCAAAACGACAGCATCTTCAAGACTCGCCGTGAGAAGTACAATGCGGCCATCGCCATGATTCATGAGCGGCACGCTAAAGGCCAGCCGCTGCTCGTCGGCACCGCCAGTGTTGACGCCTCTGAAACCGTCAGTCGAATGCTCAAGCTGCAAAAGATCCCGCACGCCGTGCTCAATGCTAAGTATCACCGCCAGGAAGCGGAAATCATCGCCCGAGCCGGACAGCGCGGTGCGGTGACCATCGCCACAAATATGGCCGGTCGTGGTACCGACATCAAACTCGGTGAAGGTGTGGCTGAGCTCGGTGGACTCATGGTGCTCGCTACTGAGCGGCATGAATCACGTCGCGTGGATCGCCAGCTTCGTGGTCGCTGTGCTCGTCAAGGTGATCCGGGTGAGAGTAAATTTTTCCTCGCTTTTGAAGACGATCTCATGCGCAACTTTGGTGCAGCAGATCGCATGACCAAGATCATGGAGCGTTTCGGTATGGAAGAGGGAGAAGAACTCCAACATCCATGGCTGAACCGTAGCGTCGAAACCGCCCAGAAGCGTGTTGAGCAGCGCAACTACACCGGCCGCAAGCGCGTGCTCGAATATGACGACGTGATGAATCAGCAGCGTGAAGTCATCTATGAATGGCGTAACGACGTGCTGCAAAGCAATGACCCGCGTATCCTCATCAATGATGCGGTCGAGAAGGGCCTCAAAGAGCGACTGGGTGAGTTTCTCCCGAATGAAAAAGGCAGCGATGTCGTACCCGATTACGACGGCCTTCTGCAATGGGTGAACATCACCTTCCCCATCGGTCTTCGTGAGTTCGATGATGCCTTCAAGGCGCTCGACTTTGAAGGCCAATCAAACTTTATCAGAGCTAAGGTGCTCCTCTCCTATGACGCGAAGGTTGGCGGCGCCAATCCTGAGGCACTGCAAGAAGTCGAGAAGATGATTTTGCTCAATGCCATTGACCGTCTGTGGCAGGAGCATCTGTATGCGCTGGATGCATTGAAGGAAGGCATCGGCCTCCGTAGTTACGGACAGAAAGATCCGCTCATCGAGTTCAAGCAAGAAGCCTTCGCCATCTTTGCGGACCTCATGAAAAACATCAACGGAGAGGTTCTCAACAACCTCTTCAAGAGCACCCAGCAACTCGCTGCCTTTGAGCAGTTCCTAGCTCAGATGGCCATGATGCAACAGGCTCCTGCCAACAATGTGCCGCCGCTCAGGTCCAGTGATGAACCTGAAAAGCCCAAACCGCACAATCCAAGCAGCGACGGCCCTAAACTCATCTTCCCAGGCGCGCAGTCACAGAAAAAGCCGATGGCCAACGTCGGTCGTAATGATGCTTGCCCCTGCGGCAGTGGTAAGAAGTTCAAAGCCTGCTGTGGTCGTATCGCGTAACCCGTGAGCGGGTGACTTTACCCGCCCTGACATTCATGAACGAAGCCACACTCCAGTCTGCTCTTAGCAGCCCACAAAATCTTGGCGAGATGACCGATGCTGATGCTGTCGGCACAGTCGGTTCACCCGACTGTGGGGACATGGTGCGCATGTGGCTGAAGTATAAAGATCAGGATGGCCGGAAGGTCATCGACAAAGCCAGCTTCCAGTCCTTCGGCTGCCAGACTGCCATCGCCGTTGCAAGCCTCGCCACTGAGTTGATTCGCGGTAAGACGAAGGAGGAGGCCCTGCTCATGAGTGCTGAAGAACTCAGTGCGCCACTCGGTCCGCTGCCGCCAATGAAAATCCACTGCGGACAGATGGTGGAAGGCGCGCTCAAGGCAGCGCTTGAAGCGGAAAGCAACACGACTTCAAAGAGCACGATTTTAGAAAACCGTGCGACAGGCCCAACCCTCGCCGACAGTCTCAGCGCTGTTGGCAAGACCGCAGGTAAGATCAAGATCGTGATGCATAGCTAAGACCCTTTTGAACAGGAGGTAATAAAGGCAACAGAGACTGAACGGCATGCCTTCTGAATGTTTGAATCTCTGATCCCTCCGTTTTCTTCTGTTAACAAAATCATGGCCCGTATTCAAAAAGTCCCCACCGGTGAATTCAGCCCCTTCTATGGCTGTGCCATCATGACCTTTGCGGCGCTAACTTTTGGCGGCATCATCGCCTGGAGCGCGTATTCGCTGATCACTCAGGACAAGGCGATTGCGGTCTTCACGGTCGATGAACCAGCCAAGATGGCAGCCATCGACATGTCAGCGGAAGTGAAGGCGGCTTTGGAAAAACGGCTCAGTGATTTCGCCACAGCGGCCAAGGCTGGACAAGCGGTAGAGCTATCCTTGAGCATCGCCGAACTCAATGCGTTGCTCATGATGGCGCCGGACAGCGGCTACGGCAGCTACACCGAGCTGCTGCGTTTTGAAAAAGCAGATCCCACCAAGAACACCCTGAGCGGCCAGGTCAGTCTGCCGATGAATCGCATCAAGTTTTGGGAGAACAAGAAGCGCTACTTGAATGGCGAGATCGCGTTCCTCATCTATGTCCATGCCGAAGGCATCGACGCCAAAGTCGTGGACGTGAAAGTGCCTCACAAGGTCGTCGCCGAAGGCTTCATCACCGGCATGGAGATCTGGCCCTGGGTCGCCCCGTATCGGAAGATCGAGCCTCTGGGCACCGTGTTGAAACTCATCAAGAAAGCGACAGTCACCGCCGATGGAGTGACCCTGAGCACGAAGGCTTGATGAAAGGCGTGCCGTGTGGATTCGTTCTCAGATTCCCCATGAACCGCCACACCTTCTTCACCTTTGTCCTGCTCGCTCTCACTAGCGCCACTTTTGCCGCCGATGCCCCCGCCAAAAAACGCGTACTCATCCTCGGCGACTCCATCTCCATCGGCTACACGCCGGTGGTGCAAAAGATGCTGGCAGATGAAATGACTGTGCTGCGTCCGACACGGAACAACAAACCGGAAAACTGCAGCGGCACCACGTCAGGCGTGGCCAACATCGACCGCTGGCTTCAGATCGACGGCGGCAAGTGGGATGTCATCCATTTCAACTGGGGCCTGCACGATCTCAAGCACATGAAGGCCGATGGCAAAACGACCTCCGAACTCGCCACTGATCCGCCGCAGGCCACGGTGGAAGTGTATGAAAAGCAACTGCGCCAAATCGTCGCCAAGCTTAAGGCCACGGGCGCCAAGCTCGTCTTCGCCGCCACCACGCCCGTGCCTGATGAGCCGATGAAAGTGTATCGCGCCAATGCCGATGTCATCCGCTACAACGAAGCCGCGCTGCGCGTCATGAAGGACAACCACATTGCCGTGAATGATCTCTACACGCTGGTTAAGCCGCGCATGAAGGAACTGCAAATCCAGCCTGCCAATGTTCACTTCGTCCCAGCCGGTTCCGAAGTTCTCGCCACCGAAGTCGTGAAAGCGATTCGGGCGCAGTTGAAGTAGCTGTTATGCGCAACTGAAGTGATGGGTTGAAAAAGCCGGGGGTTTCGGGTGTATAGTGCTCACGCCATGCACCGCACCGCCTTCATCATCATCTCCTTTTTCTTCTCTGGCCTCGCCTTTGCCGAGGTGCAGACTCCGAAACCTGCCATTGAACAGCCAGCCGAACAGCCGACCAAGCCTGATCCACTGGAGGCTATCAAGGCGGAGACGGCGAAGCTAAATGCAGACCGCGAGAAGATCGTGGCGCAGATCGCGCTGGAGCAGTCGAAGCTCGATGAGAAGCTTTCCCCACGGAAGCGGGCGCTGGCAGAGATGCAGATCCAGATGGAAGAGATGAAGGTAAAGCTCGATCTCGCTGAGGCAGAGCGACGCTTCAAAGATGATCCTACTTTGATGGAATTGCGCCGCACCAATGAGCGGCTGATGCTGGACTATGCCATCGCCAAGAATGAGGTGGATACGGAAGGCTTTGCGATGCGTCGTGAGGAAAATGCCGTGCGTCGCAAGACCACGGCGCTGACCATGCAGATGGAACTTCAGCAGAAGGAAGGCGAGTCCCGCAGCTACGCCGTGGGCAAGGCACCGGCCTATCCTAAGGAGCCGCTGATCGGCAAAAAGCTGGTGCTTTCTGACCGCACTATCTCGCTCAATGGTGTCATCACGGGTAAGACCGCCGACAGTGTGGCAGACCGCATTTCCTACTTCAATAATCGCGATCCCGAAGCGCCGATCTTCATCGTGATCGACGACTGCCCAGGTGGCAGCGTGATGGCGGGCTACAAGATAATCAAAGCCATGCACGGCTCGAAAGCGCCCGTTTACACGGTGGTTAAGTCGATGGCGGCGAGCATGGCGGCGTGCATCACCACGCTGTCGAACAAGTCCTTTGCCTACCCGAATGCGATCATCCTACATCATCAGCTCAGCATGGGGGTGATGGGCAATCTCACACAGCACCGCGAGAATGTGGCCGAACTAGAAGAGTGGTGGAAACGCCTCGCCGATCCAGTCGCCGCGAAGATGGGCATCACGCGGGACGAGTTCATCAAACGCATGTATGCCGAGTCATCCACGGGCGACTGGAATGAATTTGCCGACAACGCCCAGAAGCTCAAATGGGTGGACGTGATCGTGGAGGAGATCGAGGAAACCGCGCTGTTGCGTGATCCGAGCAGCCTGCCGCAGCAGGCAAATGCCACGCCTAATCGTCTGATGCCCGGACCGCCATCTACCGATGCAGTCGATTCCCAAGATGAGCGCGGCAAGCCGATCTCCCTGCTGCCAAGATTGAACCCGCTGGATGCCTACTGGCTGTATAATCCGGATAGCTATTACCGGATGCAGTAGTGGAGGATAACTCTCCAGAGCTGTCTGCGGACTGGGGTCTCAGACTTGGTTAGTAGTGCTTGGTTGGTCCGCCAAGCGCGCCGTTCTTTGAAGGCGGCTGGAGCACTTGCCGCTCTTGTGCGCTGTAGAGCATCACGATCTTCCGAGGTGGAAGACCCCGGCCACTCAGAGCCGTGCTGTGGACCCAGAACGGGGTCAGGGTGCAACTGCTTGACAAAATAACTCACGAGAAGTGACTCTCATTGAAACGCTCAAGCGCCAGCTTTGCCTTCTTTCGCAGCCCTCTCCCCGGCGTGTGTAGCCGGAATAATGCAGGTGGCGCTGATGCTGTTAATGACGAGCTGGAAGGCTCACGCCATTCAGTTGAGGCCTTAAACCAATTCTTTGATCCACTTGCCACAGGTGTGGGGCTGGAAGCTGCGCATGGCGGTGAGCAGGGTGGCGGGATCTGTCTCCATGAGGAGGCTGGCGCGGTGCTCGTATTTGAGGAAACCGGTGCCACTCATGTGGTCGAGAAAGGTGAGCAGATGATCGAAGAAGCCGCTGACATTGAGCAGGCCCACGGGCTTGTCATGAAAGCCGAGTTGCAACCAAGTCAGTGTCTCAAATAACTCGTCCAGCGTGCCAAAGCCGCCGGGCAGGGCGATGAAGCCATCACTCAGATCCACCATCAGTTGCTTACGCTCATGCATGGAGCGCACGACGCGGAGCTCGCTGACGCCACCGTGCCCGAGTTCCTTTGCCATTAGCGACTCTGGAATCACACCGATCACTTCACCACCCGCCGCAAGTGCGGCATCGGCGATGACGCCCATGAGACCGACATTGCCACCGCCATAGACGATGCCTATGCCCTCATGCACTAGGTAGCGTGCTAGCTCAGCGGCGGCGTTTGAAAAGATGGGATCAAGGCCACGACTGGACCCGCAGTAGATGGCGATGCGCATGGTCGATCTGATGACGAGATCAATCTTCTCCGCTGGAGACGAGCTGGGCGATGACGTTGATGTCTTCGAGCGTGGTGGTGTCCCCCTTGATGATTTCACCAGCAGCGATCTGTTTGAGCAGGCGGCGCATGATTTTACCCGAGCGGGTTTTCGGCAGTGCGGCGGCAAAGCGGACTTCATCCGGCGTGGCGACTGGGCCGATGACTTTACGGACGTGCTTCTTGAGTTCGTCGCTGAGGTCGCGGCTGGTTTGGATACCTTCCTTAACGGTGACAAAGCAGACGATGCCCTGGCCCTTCATCTCATCAGGGCGACCAACGACGGCGGCCTCTGCGACTGAGGGGTGTGAGACAAGAGCGCTCTCCACCTCAGCAGTGCCGAGGCGGTGACCGGCGACGTTGAGCACGTCGTCGATGCGGCCGATGATCCAAATGTTGCCGTCTTTATCACGGCGTGCTCCGTCGCCAGCAAAGTACCAGCCTTTGAATTCGCTCCAGTAGGTGTCCTGGTAGCGCTTCTTATCGCCCCAGATGCCGCGCAGCATGGATGGCCAAGGTTTGCGGATCACGAGCTTGCCTTGCTCATCGGTTCCGACCTCTTTGCCGAGGTCATCGACGATAGCGGTATCGACACCGAAGAAGGGCAGGGTAGCGGTGCCGGGTTTGGTCGGAGTCGCACCAGGGATAGGGGTGATCATGTGGCCACCGGTTTCAGTCTGCCACCAAGTATCGACGATGGGGCATTTACCACCGCCGACTTTGTTGTGATACCACATCCAGGCTTCAGGATTGATCGGCTCACCCACCGTGCCGAGCAGGCGAAGGCTGCTGAGATCGTGCTTCTTCAGCCACTCGTCTCCCCATTTCATGAAGGCGCGGATGGCAGTCGGAGCAGTGTAGAAAATGGTGACCGCGTATTCTTCGATGATGCGCCAGAAGCGGTCGTTTTCAGGCCAGTTGGGTGCGCCTTCATACATGAGGGAGGTCGCTCCCAGGGCCAGCGGCCCATAGACCATGTAGCTGTGACCGGTGACCCAGCCGACATCGGCGGTGCACCAGTACACGTCCTGATCATTCATATCGAAGACGTATTTGCAGGTCATCTGCGCGTGCAGCAAATAGCCGCCAGTGGTGTGCAGGATACCTTTGGGTTTGCCCGTGCTGCCGCTGGTATAAAGAATGAATAAAGCAGCCTCGGAATCCATGGCCACCGCAGGGCAATGCGCGTCCACATACTCCAGCTCACGGTGCCACCAGACATCGCGGCCTTCTTCGATATGCACGTCCTGGCAGGTGCGGCGATAAACGATCACGGTCTTCACGGTTGTGTCATTGCCCTTCAGCGCGTCATCCACATTCTTCTTCAGTGGCACCACTGATCCACGGCGGTAGCCACCATCAGCGGTGATGACGAGTGTCGCGCCACTGTCCACCACGCGGTCCTTGATCGACTCAGCACTGAAGCCGCCGAAGACGACATTGTGAATGGCGCCAATACGAGCACAGGCGAGCATGGCGATGGCTGCCTCGGGGATCATCGGCAAGTAAATGACCACGCGATCTCCCTTCTTCACTTTGTGGCGTTTGAGCACGTTGGCAAAGCGACATACCTCGCGATGGAGTTGCTGGTATGTCAGCACGCGCTTCTCACCGGGTTCACCTTCCCAGATCAGTGCGGCCTTGGTTTTGCGCGGGCCGTTGAGGTGTCGGTCCAGACAGTTTTCACTGACATTGAGTTTGCCCCCCGTGAACCACTTGGCGTTAGGGCATTTCCAATCGAGCACCTTAGAGAAGGGCTTGGTCCATTGCAGTTCCTTGGCCTCGCGTCCGAAGAATTTATCAGGCTGCTTGATCGACTCCTCATACATTCTCTTGTACTGCGCCATGCTGCTGATGCGCGCGTTTTTAGAAAATTCAGCGCTTGGCTTAAAGACCCGGTTCTCGGTCATGTGAGACTTGGTGCTGCTAGCGGCGACCTTGGTTTTTGCGGTCTTTAGGGCTGGGGCAGGCTTCTTGGCTGCGGGCTTGGCGGCTTTCTTTTGGCTCATGAGGTTCGTGGTGGTAAGGCGACTAAATACGAGAGGAATACTAAGCTACATGCAGCCGCCTTACTCTGGCAATCACAGACTCTAATATCTATCTGCTTCGGTGCCGAAAACAGAGAGTGTGTTACGAGATGCCGCGAGCGGCGCGCTTGAACTCGATCTCATTGCCGCACGCAGAGATGGCCTCTGCCTCACTGATGTAACCGGACTCGTAGGCGCGTATGATGTTGGTGAGGAAGGTGCAGCAGTTGGGATCATTGCCGCGCTGCATGTAGGTGCGGATGTTGTCCATGTCCTGTTTAGCGATCCATTGCTTCACGGCACCACCGTTTTCGAGATGTTCGACGAGCAGATGCAGGCCTGTGTCGATGCGCGGGATGAGCTTTTGGCAAAGGGCACCGATGAGCTGCTGGGAGAGTAAATGCAGACCCAATCCCGACTGCTCTGGCGGGAAGAGATGGGCGAGGCGATCCACGGCATCGACCACGCTATCACTGTGGATGGAGGCTAGGACGAGGTGGCCGGTTTCACTGGCCTGGAGGGTGGTGAGCGCGGTCTCTAAATCACGAATCTCGCCAACCATGATGACATCGGGGGCCTGACGCATGGCTCCGCGCACGCCGCGTGCATAGCTAGCGGTGTCGCGCCCGACTTCACGCTGGGTGAACATGCTGGTCTTACTAGGGTAGATGAACTCGACGGGGTCTTCGATGGTGACGATGTGCCGTGCGGTGTTTTCATTCATCCACTGAAGGATGCCGGCCATGGTCGTGCTTTTTCCCATGCCAGTGGGACCGGTGATGAGGATGAGGCCACGGGTCTTCATGGCCCATTTCGTGAGCAGCCACTCGGGCACGCCAAGATTCGCCAGCACAGGCAGATCGGTGCGGATCCGGCGCATGACGACGCCGAGTCGGCCCAGGGCCTTGTGCATGTTTACGCGGTAGCGAGTGTGACTGGTGGAGACGAGTCCTGAGTCGCGATCTGTCTCGCCTTCGGGAGCGACGCCGCAGGCCTGCCAGAGGCCGACCATCTGATTGAGCTGCATGGGTTCGTCCCCGAAAAGCATGAGCTGCTCGTTGATCTTCATGCGCGGCAACTCGCCTTCCATGAGAAAAACGTCGCTGGCCTTGTGCTCGTCGGCAGCGTTGAGGATGTCGTCGAGTGTGAGCGGCATTGTGGTTTTAAAATCGTTTCCGACTAACCTATGATCGCGTACGCTCGGACGAGGATTTACCTGAGGAGCTGCCTCTTTCGATCATCTTCGCGAATTCCGCAAAGAAGTACCTCGCATCGTTCGGTCCGGGGGCGGCTTCGGGGTGATACTGAACGCTGAGCACAGGTGCCTCGCGGTGCCTCATGCCTTCCACCGTTCCGTCGTTGAGATTGATGTGCGTGACCTCGATGTTTGATGGCAGGCTGGCCGGGTCGATGGCGAATCCGTGATTCTGACTGGTGATGCTGATACGTCCGCTGCGCAGATCTTTGACCGGCTGATTGCCACCGCGATGACCAAATTTAAGCTTGAAGGTCTTACCGCCATAAGCGTGGCCGAGGAGCTGATGACCGAGGCAGATGGCAAAGATCGGCACCTTGCCGATGAGGGCTTTGATTTCCTGATGGATGTAGCCCAGAGCGGCTGGATCACCAGGGCCGTTGGAAAGGAAGACGCCGTCAGGATTCTTGGCGAGCACTTGCTCGGCAGTGGTCGTGGCGGGCACGACTTCTATTCGGAAGCCATGCTGGCGGAGTCGGCGCAGGATGTTCGTTTTGACGCCGAAATCATAAGCGACGATCTGATGCTTGGTCGGCGGCAGATCGAGGAAGGCACCCAATGGGCCGCCTTCACGATTCTGGCTTGGGCTGGGGATTTCCCACTCGCGGCTTTCAGTGTCCTCGGGGTCCCAGAGGTAGGCTTTCTTGGTGGTCACCTCTTTGACATAATCACTGCCACTCATCGCTGGGCTTGCCTTCGCAGCTTCGATGGCTTGTTCCACGGTCAGCTTCGTGGTGATCACCGACTGCATAGCCCCACGTGTGCGCAGATGCTTGGTCAGAGCACGGGTGTCGATGCCCTGGATTCCCTGGATGCCGTGGTCTTTGAGATAGGCGTCGAGTGTCTGAGTGCTGCGCCAATTGCTCGGCACAGTGCAGAGTTCTTCGATAACGAATCCGCGAACGTGCGGCTGTGAGCTTTCAGGGTCGAGGCCGTTGATGCCGTAGTTCCCGATCATCGGGTAAGTCATCGCTACGATCTGTCCACGATAGGAGGGATCTGTGAGGACCTCCTGATAGCCGGTCATGGAAGTGTTAAAGCAAGCCTCCCCCATGCAGGTGCCAGGAGCGCCAAAGGATTCGCCTTCAAAATACCGTCCGTCTTCAAGTGCCAGAATTGCTTTCATCAATGTGTAAGGAGTTGGCACCTAGCGCGGCTGTTTGGTGAATGCAAGGGGCGGCATCTGATGGCTGATATTGTGTGAAAGCTCGCATTGTCTGAGGTTGAGAATCTACATGGGTGGGCTAAATGCCTGACATCATGGAAAGTGCAGCGACCCCGCCCTGGGAGGCAAAGAAGAAGACGGCCAAACGTGGCCTGCTGCGGAAGCTCCTACTTTGGAGTTTTTTTATCGGGTTGATCGGCTTTGTGGCCTATGGCTTAAAGGCGAAACCGATCCCAGTCGAGACGGCGGCGGTGACACGCGGGCCGCTCACCGTCAGTGTGTTGGAGGAAGGCAAAACGCGGATCAGGAATCGCTACGTGGTGGCGGCACCGGTATCGGGGAACATGCGGCGGGTGACTCTAAAGGCGGGTGATCAAGTGAAGTCGAATGAAACGGTGCTGACGCTGATCGAGCCGGGTTTGGCCCCGCTGCTGGATGCTCGCAGCCAAGCGCAGGCTGAGGCGCGGATCGCTGGAGCCAATGCGGCACGAATGCAGGCGGAGCAGTCACTGGAGATGGCGCGCACGTCGGCCAAATTTGCGGAAGCGGGCTGGGCGCGTGTGAAGTCGAATGCCACTCAGGGCAGTATTTCGATCACAGATCGGGACAATATCGAGCGTGAGGCGCTGATGCGGGATCGTGAGGCGCGGGCGGGGGAGTTTGCGCTGAAGGTGGCCGACTTTGAACTGGCTCAGGCGAAAGCGGCGCTGCTGCAATTGTCCACGCCTTTGGCAGCGGGATCGACGGTGGAGGTGCGTGCTCCGGTGAGTGGCCGTGTGTTAAAAGTGCAGCAGGAAAGTGCGATGATGGTGACGGCCGGCACACAGCTTTTAGAGATCGGTGATCCAGCAGATTTAGAGATCGAGGCGGAAATTTTATCTCGCGATGCGGTGGCGATCCGTGTCGGGGCAGAGGCGCAGGTGGAGCAATGGGGCGGTGAGGTGCCGCTGAAAGCGCGAGTGCGGCGGATTGAACCAGCGGCCTTTACGAAAGTGTCGGCGCTTGGTGTGGAGGAGCAGCGGGTGATTGTGCTGAGTGATCTGGACGCACCACCGGAGTCAGCGCGCGTGCTGGGAGATCGATATCGTGTCGAGGTGCGCGTGGCGGTGTGGCATGACAAGGATGTGCTGCTTGTGCCGAGCGGTGCGCTTTTTCGTGAGGGCCGCGACTGGAAGACTTTTGTTTTGAGTGCTGGCAAGGCTGCTCAACGAGTGGTGCAAACGGGCCGCACGGATGGCAAATTGACTCAAGTCCTCGATGGCCTGAAAGCATGCGATTTGGTGCTGATGCATCCGCCCGATGTGGTGGCTGATGGCTCAGACGTCGTGCAGCGCGTGGTGGAGTGATCACAGATGCACGATCTGGCCTTGCTCAAGTCGCAGATGCAGTTGGCCTAGGGCATGGGCTTCGCTGCGGGAATGGGTGACGTGGAGGACGGTCAGAGCGTGCTTGGATTGCAAGGAGCGGAGAAGTTCCATGGCTTCATCCCGGGTGGTTTCATCGAGTGCTGAGAGGGGCTCGTCGAGCAACAACACGCGGGGCTGAGCGGCCAGGGCTCGGGCGAGGGCGACACGCTGTTTTTCTCCGCCGGAGAGAAGATCGGGCAGACGATCCAAGAGATGTGTGATGCCGAGATCGATGGTGAGCTGGGTGATGAGGTGGTCATCCTTTTGGCCACGCATTTGCAAGGCAAAACTGATTTGATCACGGACACGGCGACCTGGAAAAAGCGCGAGATCCTGCGGCACATAACCGATGCGCCGCCCACGCGGTTCGAGATGGGTCACGTCGCGGTCATCGAGGACGATTTTACCGCTATCGGGTTGGCGCAGACCGCAGAGGATTTCGAGTAGCGAGGTCTTGCCGCAACCGGTGGCTCCCATGAGCACGGCATAGGTGTTGTCAGGGATGGTCAGGGTGACGTCACGCAGACTGAAGCCCGCGCCAGGGGCTTTCCATGAGATGTTTTCGAGGGAGATCACGGGGGAAAGTTTACAGTGGTTGAGGCTCGCTGCGCGAGCGTTGACAGTCGTTGATGGTTGTTAGCAGAAGGCTCGGAAAATAACTGTAAACCATCGTCAACAACCGTAAACAACCGTCAACTTCTTCCTCCCCCCTTCATACCTTTTCACCCGTGGCTCGAACGGCGACGAGTACGGCCACGGCGATGGCGATCATGGCAAGACTGACGGAGACGGCGGAGTCGAGATTACCGACACTGAGTTCGAGCCAAACGGTGGTGGGCAGGACTTCGGTCCTCATGCGGGTGGCTCCGGCGAAGACGAGGATAGGCCCGAACTCGCCGAGACTACGCGCCCAGGCAATGCAGAAGGCGGCGAGCATCCCGCGTTTTGCGGCGGGCAGGGCGACATGCCAGAGTGATTGAAATCTTGTGGCTCCAAGGGTGAGCGCGACTTCCTCAGGCCGAGCCGAGAGGTGATCAAAAGTGCCACGCATGGTGCGAATGGCGAAGGCGGCAGCGACGACGAACTGCGCGAGTACGACTCCCGCGATGGTGTAGGTGAAGGAAACCACGCCCTCAATGACCTGGCCCAGCGGAGTTTGGAAAAAGATGAGCAGGCAGATGCCAATGACCATTGGTGGCAGGACGATGGGGATGTCGAGTGCGGCATCGAGCAGGGCTTTGCCACGGAACTGGCAGCGCGCCATGAGGTAGCCGATGGGCACGGCAATGATGAGTGCAAAACCAGCGGCTACGGTGCAGGTCAGCAGGCTGAGTCCGGTGGCGTAGCGGATCTCGGGCTTCATCAAAGTCTCCCAGCAAGCCTGCGGTGTACTGTAGGTGGCGGTGGCTCCCAGAAGTAGAAGCCAAAACAGCAGATAGGCTGTGGTGATGAGGGCTAGGCTAAGCCAGAAGGGGTGCAGACGGCGCATACTCTTCTCAGCGTTTAGGATCTATCTCACTCGGCACCCGGAAAGATGTGCTCCATGTCCTTGCCGATCTCTTTACTCAGAAAGGTGCGCAGCTTTTCCATGCCGAGTCCGGTCTCAGCCGAGATGGGGAGTATCTTCACGCGCTTGAAGCGTTCTTTGAGATTCTCGACGTTTTGCTCGGCGCCTTCGACATCGAGCTTGTTGGCGATGATGCACCAGGGGCGCTTGGAGAGTTCTTTGGAATAGAGAGAGACCTCTTTGCGGACGGTTTCCAGGTCACTCACGGGGTCGCGCCCCTCAGTGCCGCCGGCATCGACGACAAAAAGCAGCACGCGGCAGCGCATGATGTGGCGCAGGAAATCGTGGCCGAGGCCGATGTTTTGATGCGCGCCTTCGATGAGCCCGGGAATGTCAGCCATCGTGCCACGGCGGTTGTCATTGAAGTGAATGACACCAACCATCGGCTGCAAAGTCGTGAAGGGGTAGTTCGCGATCTTGGGCTTGGCTGCGCTGAGCTTGGAAAGCAAAGTTGATTTGCCCGCATTCGGGAAGCCTACAAGTCCGACATCGGCGATGCTGCGTAGCTCGAAATGGAAGCGACCTTCCTCGCCATCCACACCAGGCGTGAATTCGCGTGGGGCCTGATGTGTGCTGGTCTTGAAGTGAACATTACCTTTGCCTCCCTTGCCCCCTTTGCAAAGAATGAAGGTCTGGCCTACCTCGGTCAGGTCAGTGACTGGCTCAAAGGTCTCGGTGATCTCACCGGTTTCAGGGTCTTCCTCGGAGATGATTCTGGAGATGACGGTGCCGCTGGGTACTTTATAAACCACGTCTTCGGCGCTGATGCCGGTGCATTGGTTGGCTTTGCCTTTTTCTCCATCAAGGGCCAGGAGCTTGGCATTGTAGAAGTAGGTGCGCAGGCTGTTGGTACTGTTATCGACGAGCAGGATGATGCTACCGCCGCGGCCGCCGTCGCCGCCATCTGGGCCGCCTTTGGGACGGAACTTGCCTCGGTGAAAATGCGCGGAGCCGTCGCCGCCTTTTCCGGCTCGGGCATAAACTTTAATCTGGTCAACAAACATGGACGGGGCCTGTAGGCGTAGATGTGGCCGGACACAAGCGCCACCTGACAACTTGCATCTGCTGCCGAGTTGCGGTTGTTTCGTCCATGTCTGCATTCATTTGGCTAAATGGTCGCCTTTGCCGCCGAGAAGAAGCCCACATCTCACCGCACGATCACGGTCTGCTCGTTGGGGACGGAGTCTTTGAAACCTTGGTTGCCCATCAGGGTCGTCCTTTTGCGGCACGCGAACACTGGGAGCGGCTGGTGCATTCCTGTGAGGTCACGGGCCTTACGCCACTGCCTGAGGCCGACTATCTCGCTGCGATGGATGCCGTCTTGAAAGCCAATCAACTCAATGAAGCTCGTATCCGCGTCACCATCACCAGTGGCGAGGGGCCGCTCGGTTCAGAGCGTGGAGCTTCGGCGCAGACGGTGTTTGTCACCGCCACGACCTACAAGCCCTGGCCAGCGGCGGAGCGCGTCTGCTTGGTTCCATGGACCCGCAACGAGACCGGGGCATTGGCGGGAGTGAAAAGCACCTCTTATGGCGAAAATGTCCGCGCGCTGGCTCATGTTCGGTCTCGCGGTTGTGGGGAAGCACTTTTGGCAAACACTCGTGGGGAACTGTGTGAGGGGACTGGCTCGAATGTATTCGTCGTCATAGGTGGCCGACTCATCACGCCATCGCTTGCCTCCGGCTGTCTGGCCGGCGTCACTCGGCGCTTGGTGCTTCAGACGTGCCGTGAGGCGGGCATTTCCTGTTTTGAGGAAGCCCTTCCCGTGGCAGCGCTGCAAGAATGTGAGGAAGCTTTTCTAACCTCCTCCACTCGGGAAGTCCACCCCATCGAACAGATCGACGAGAGACAACTTCCGACTCCAGGGTCCATCACGAAAAAGGTGATGACCGCTTTTCTCCGACTGACTAAAAATGGAGATTGAAATGCATCTGCCTTTTCGATGAAATAATGGGGATGCAATGCTTGGGCAGCCTCATAAGCATACTTTTCCCGAGACTCATCCCAGCCTGCCAGCACTCGGTTCATAGACATTGAACGGTCGGGCGGACTGTCGCCTTCGATGATGCCCAGCATGAAATTGCCTCTATTCATACAGATATCCGAACGGACAGAGGGGCCGTATTAATACCTCTGCCTACTCGGCTGCGCACAGGATTTGGTCCATGGGCAGCCGGGTTAGAGTCACTTATCTGGGAACAGGTCGCCGTGCCACTGCTCGAATCAATGATCTGCGGCCCATTCCTTCGGGGGTGAGCGATTGATTTACCCCGCCCCCTGTAAAGCCTCTGAAATTGATATGATTGGGAACAGGGATCGCTAGACTGAAATCGATAGATTGAGGTGACGGGCGGTTCGCTGTTAGCGACCACGTGATTTCACAAGAACGGGCCTTGCATAAAAGCATTTAAAATGCATAATCTGCAATTATGAGTTTAATTGCCCTTCAAACGCCTAAAATTAGATTTGCATTTTTAATGGTTGCGACTTTGAGCTTGCTTGAATCGTTGTCAGTGGCGGAATCTAATAATTTTCCAATTGATAACCAAAACATTGGCGAGATTCCTGTCAATATTTGCAACTCTCTAGGAGATTGCAAAATCTTGTCATCTTCAGGCATCGATGATGTAGATACCTTTGCTTTCAGTAGCGCGAAGCTGGCACCTACTAATGTCGGTGAGTCTCACATCGAGGTTGGTTTTTCAAGTTTTCAAGTTTTTAGACAGATTTCCTTAACGAATCAAGGTTGTGAGGGTTTGCTCACTGCTCAGGTCAGTGACGATCGGGTGAAATGGAGCGAGATTGCAAAAATGAATTTCAATTCGCATGATGAGATTGTTAAATTGTTAACAGGTTCTGTTTTTAGTAAGTATCTGAAACTCTCCTTTAAAATGCCGACAGCCGGCAAATTGGGTGCTTTGAAAATCTATGGTGAAAAAACACATTTAGATTACAAGGTTGTCCAGGATGCAACAAGCAGATCGCGAGTAAATTTCGCTTCGGGCTATGGAGCTGAGAGAATAATATACGCTAGTGACTCAAAGGGGCAATTGCAGAGCCGCTCTGATTCTATTGATCATGCGTTTCAATTTGAATCAAATGACCAAGGTAGCTACATGGTTGTTTGTGATATGCGAGCAGCGATTAAACTAACCGAGATAACATCCGTTCACTCTACTGGAGTGAAATCATTGTCGGTGTTCGCGGTAAAAAATTTACCAGAGAAAACAAATTGGAAGGGAAAACTAAACCTCGATAAAAATGATTTAGTGAAAAGCAGTGAGCAAGTTGCTATTACTGCATCGGTTGGGGGAAATGATTTAAAGGTAAATATTCCTGACTCAGTTATTTCTAGATATTATGTAGTCGAGTGGCAAACAGATCTGCAATCGAAATCATCGCTACCTTTAATCGTATATGGACTTGGCCTTTCGGGCATGGCTTCGGTGACTCCAATTGAGCATCAGGCATCAAATTCGCTGTCGGGTTCAGATTTTTCGAAAATGGTTAAAGCCACAATTACCATTGACACTTTGCGCGACAATGATGCTCCGATAGTTGCATACAATATCGGATCTGGTGTTCTGAATTCTAATTTTAGCGATCCCATGAAACAGAAAAGTTTGAGTTCTAAAATATCTAGCGCGGTGAGTAATCTGGTGAGTTCATTACGGGCTACACCGGCTTCCGGCCATCGTCCACGACGTAACGTTAGACTTATGCAATGTGATTATCCAAGTCGCGCACCTTAGTGTGTGATGCATTTTTTAGGGAATTAAAACCTTTTTTATAGTATGTATAAAGTTGAGCTTAACAAGTTTATGAACAAGGCACATTTAGTTTATTGTGTCTATTTACTGGCTGCATTTTCAACGCTGCAGGGGGCGGGGCCTCCAATTACGATACAACCTAATTGGCGAGTCTCCATTGATACTACATATCCAAATGCTTTTGTTGAGGATGGGCATGTGGATTGTGAGCTCGCGATTAGTATTGTTGCTGATGGAGCAACTGGCTACCAATGGAAAAAAAATGGAATTAATGTAAGCGCTAGCAATCGTTTTGAGGTCCGTAATGGTATTTCAACCGATACTTCTAAAACGGCCTATTTGGTCATTAAGCCTTCAAGTATCGCTGACGTGGGAACTTACACCTGTGTTGTCAGTGGCATTGGTGGCACAACAACCAGTGCTTCTCTGAAAGTAGCCGCAGCGAATCTGAGGCAAAACATGACATCTACGGCTGTTGAGGGCCAAGCTGCTGTGACTTTAGGACCAGTGTCAGCTGCTGCAGTTAATTCATCTGACTTATCGTTCAGATGGTATAAAGTTCCCGACGGGACAAGTGATGATCAAATTGACGATAGATTTTTAATTGATCCTTTAGATTCAGATAAATATTCAGGTGTAACCTCTGCTTCTCTTACGATCAAGACGGTTTCGATTGCTGATACTGAATACGATTATCGTTGTGAGATTATTGCGAATAATTATGGTGATTTGGTAGAGGGGACCACGGAATATAATAATTTAGCCAAGTTAGCAGGTATCAGAAAACTGGTAGTTTTAACGGGGCCTGAAAGTACTAAATATGTATTAGTTCTTTCAGGTGCGAGTCCGACACTAACTGTCGATGTAGGCACAGCAACCGGACAAACTTTTCAATGGTTCAAAGCAGATGATGCCGGTCTTGAAACCCAACTTGAAAACGATACGAAGTTTGCAAACGTAACCACTAAAACGTTAACAGTTAAATCAGTCTCAGCAGACACTGACGCTGGTATATACTTCTGCAAGGTAACTAAGAGCGCACAAACTCTTTCGCAAGGTTATGGAAATTTGGTAATAGTACCAGCGCCGGCTTCTCAACTGGCGTCTATTGGTGGGGGTGTCGCATTGACTATTGTGCCAGCTGTGGCGAATGAAGCTACAGCAGGTTTGTTAACCTACAGTTGGCGTAAAGGTACAGCTACGACTACGTTAGGGACTGGCGTGACTTACACAATTCCAAATGTTACTACAGCAGATGCTGGTGCATATAGTTGCAAAGTAATCCTTTCTCCACCGGGTGGAACACCAATCACAGTAACATCTGCGGCTGCAAATGTGGATGTTGTTGGCACTTCTACTGCATATGCGTTGGTTCTGCCAGGTGCGAGTCCGACACTATCTGTCGATGTAGGCACAGCTACCGGACAAACTTTTCAATGGTTCAAGGTAGCTGATGCCGGTCAAGACACCCAACTCTCAGACAGCACCAAGTTCGCAGGTGTGACTACAAAAACGCTAACAGTTAAACTAGTTTCAGGTGTCACTGACGCTGGTAGGTACTATTGCAAGATAACTAAATACGGACAAACTGTCTCGGGGGGAATTAGAAATTTGGTAATCATACCTGCGCCGGTTTCTCAACTAGCGTCTATCGGTGGTGAGGCTGCTCTGACAATTGTGCCGGCTGGTGCGGATCAAGCCACAGCAGGTTTGTTGACCTATGTTTGGAATAAAGGCACAGCTGCCGCGACTCCATCAGGAACTAGTGCGACTTACACAATTACCAATGTTACTACATCAAATGCCGGAGCATACAGTTGCAAAGTAACTCTTTCTCCACTAGGCGGAACACCAATCACTGTGACCAGTGCGGCTGCTAATGTGGATGTTGTTGGAACTTCTGATTCATATGCATTGGTTCTGTCAGGTGCGAGTCCGACACTATCTGTCGATGTAGGCACAGCAACAGGACAAACTTTTCAATGGTTCAAGAAAGCTGATGTCGGTCCTGACACCCAACTTGTAAACACCACCAAATTCGCAGGTGTGACTACAAAAACGCTAACAGTTAATTCAGTTTCAGCTGACACTGACGCTGCTAGATACTACTGCGAGGTAAGTAAATACGGACAAACAGTTTCAGGAGGAATTAGAAATTTGGTAATCATTCCTGCGCTGAATTCCCAATTGGTTTCTGTCGGTGGGGATGCAATTCTGACAATTCAGCCAGCTGTGGCGGATCAGGCGACAGCAGGTTTGTTAACTTATGCTTGGACCAAAGGCACAGATACGACTTCGTTAGCTTCTAGTGCCACTTATACTATCTCCAATGTTAATACATCAAGTGCCGGAGCGTACAGTTGCAAGGTAACCCTAACACCAGCAAGTGGTTCACCAATCACCGTAACGAGTGCGGCTGCAAATGTGGATGTTGTTGGAACATCTACTGCCTATTCAATGGTTCTGTCAGGAACGAGTTCGACACTAACTGCCGACGTAAGCGCAGCAACCGGACAAACTTTTCAATGGTTCAAGGAAGCTGATGTCGGTCTTGACACTCAACTTGCAAACACCACCAAGTACGCAGGCGTGACCACAAAAACGCTAACTGTTAATTCAGTTTTAGCTGACACTGACGCTGGAAATTATTACTGCAAAGTAACTAATTACTTACAAACTATCTCGGGAGGAATTAGAAAATTGGTAATCATACCTGCGCCGGTTTCTCAATTGGCGTCAATCGGTGGTGAGGCCACTCTGACAGTTGTGCCGGCTGGGGCGGATCAAGCGACAGCAGGCTTGTTGAAATATGCTTGGAGTAAAAGCACAGCTGCTACTACAACGCTAGAGACTGATGCGGCTTATACAATTACCAATGTTACTTCAGCAAGTGCTGGCGCATACAGTTGCAAGGTAACATTAACACCAGTAAGTGGTTCAGCAATCACTGTGACCAGTGCGGCTGCTAATGTGGATGTTGTTGGAACTTCTTATTCATATGCATTGGTTCTGTCAGGTGCGAGTCCGACACTATCTGTCGATGTAGGCACAGCAACAGGACAAACCTTCCAATGGTTCAAGAAAG